>NZ_KB907983.1 GCF_000382265.1 Yoonia vestfoldensis DSM 16212 | reverse complement strand
ACACGTGACGCAACAGGTCGCTGTCCCGGAACCGGCCGTGGCGGTTCTTCGAAAAGCTGGAATGGTCTGGCACCCGATCCGCCAGATCGAGGCGACAAAACCAGCGGTATGCGAGATTCAGATGCACCTCTTCGCAGAGCCGCCGCTCCGACCGGATGCCCAGGCAATACCCGATCAGGAGCATGCGGATCAGCAGCTCGGGATCGATGGAGGGGCGGCCGGTATTGCTGTAGAACGGAGCCAGATGCTGGCGGATACCTGTCAAATCCACGAAGCGGTCGATGGATCGCAGCAGGTGATCCTGAGGGACATGATCCTCTATCGAGAACTCGTAAAACAATGCGCCCTGCGCCTCTTGTCTTGGTCCCAACATCGCAGATCCCCCCGCTTCACTAACGAAAGTGAATCAGCGACCAAGCCACAAATCAACAAGAGTTTTTCAACGGAATAAGCCCGGACTCACCGAAGCTGCTACACTCACCAATGGCCGCTCTGGCGAGCTGCCTTAGCATAGCCCCCAGCTGAACAGATAAATCTCGAACAGTGGATTCTGATAGAGTTGAAACAGTGTTGTCATGAGTATCAGGAAAAACACTCCTGCGATCACTTGGACTATTGAAGGCCCGCTCATGACACCGCCCTTCGCTGAGCGAGCGTACGTTCCGTGATCGGCCAGTTCAGGACAGCTGCCAAAATGCTCAACCCAATTGCTATGCCCCACGCAATATCGTAGCTACCGGAACGGTCATATAGCCAACCGCCCATCCAGCCGCCAGCGAATGATCCAAGCTGATGGGCGAAAAAGACAATACCCGCCAGCATCGACATGTGTTTGATGCCGAAAACAGCGGCAACGGTGCCATTCGTCAGGGGGACGGTGGAGAGCCAGAACAGCCCCATGACCGCGCCGAAGATGTAGGCAGAGGCTGCAGTGACCGGCAGGAGTACGAATGCTGCGATAGCTGCTGCGCGGCCGAGGTAAATCCATGAGAGCAGCATCGGTTTGCGATGCCGTCCGCCCCAGAGCCCTGCGTAGTAGGTGCCTGCGATGTTCACCAACCCGATCAGCGCCAGAACGATGGTTGCGATACCATTGCCGACCCCTTCATCCGCAAGGAAGGCGGGCAAGTGCACAGAGATGAACACAACTTGGAAACCACAGGCAAAGAAACCGAGTGACAATAGCCAGAAGTCACGCTGGCCGAACGCATCGCGCAGGGCCTGGCCGAACGGCACGTCTTCATCAGCGCTTGCAACAGGGGCGGGAACGCTGCGGATACCGAAGGCGAGCGGAAAGATGGCAAGGGCCAGAATGGATAGGACCACCAGCGCGGTTTGCCATTCAAAGGCAATGATCAGCCCAAGCGAAACCGGTAGCATCGCAAACTGCCCGAAAGAGCCCACGGACATTGTGATCCCCATCGCAAGCGACCGCCGTTCCGGCGCCACAAGGCGGCTGATTGCGGCAAAGATCACCGGGAATGTAGTGCCGGACAAGCCCAGCCCGATCAGAACGCCAGCGCCAAGGATGAAAACGGCCTCGCCGCCGACGACACTCATCGTCCAAAGACCAGCCCCATAGAGCACAGCACCGGTGGCCACGATTGGCTTGGCCCCGAAGCGATCAGACAACATGCCGGTGAAGGGCTGGCTGACGCCCCAAACGAGGTTTTGCAGCGCGATGGCGAACGCGAAGGTCTCGCGCCCCCATCCCTGATCCATGCTCACGGGTTGTAGGAAGAGCCCGAAAGCGTGTCGCACGCCGAGCGAGATCAAAAGGATCAAGGCACCGCAGACAAGAGCAACGCCCGCCCCGTGCCACTTTTCAGCTGTTTGCGTCGTCATGCCTTGCCTCCCATCGCCTGTTCTTCTTCGCCGGTTTGGTCGATCACACGGTCCAAAACCGCCAATGTATCCGCCCCTATGATCTGTGAAAATTCTTGCTGAGCTTTTCGCCAAAGAGGAACCGCCTCCCGCAGCTTTTCTTGACCAGCGCGAGTCAACGACACTTGACGTGCCCGAGCGTCCTCGCCGGTTCCCATCTCGACAAGGGACTGCTTTTCCAAAACGCGCAGGTTGCGGCCCAATGTACTGCGGTCAAGGCCAACTATCTCGGCCAGTTCGGTGATCGAGATGGACTTGGCTGCCTGAATTCGCCGCAGCAGGCGGAACATAGTTACCTTTATGCCGGAAGGGGCAAGCACCGCGTCGTAGTGAGCTGTGCTTTGCGCTGCGGCTTGCCGAAGAGCTGTGCAAATGCATATATCATCCATATTGCGGGTATATACCCGTTTTTTGCTTCAAGCAAGGTGTATTTCGTTTCGGAGAAGCCGTTGGCGTTGAAGAGCTGACATCGGTCTGAGCAAGATCAACGACAGCAATGTCCGCATAGCCGACACACCCATGGTCTACGGTCGCCCCCCAACGCAAAAAGGCCGCGCCGGGGCGCGACCTTTCGACAGCGTCACGAATTGTCAGCCGATCAGACCGGCACCAGCATGGCGCTCAGTGCGGAGCCTTCCAGCACTTCGGCGTCGGCAGCAGGACACAGGTCGGTACCTTGCAATTCGACCCCGTGCTTGACGCCGAAACTGCGCTGCATCACGTCGGTTTCCAACTCGATCGCGTTGCGCTGCGAATTGGCGGACAGCGACCCACGGCCCAATTCATTGCGGCGTTCATTCATCTGGGAATCAAGCTCGGCGTCATAGCGATAGCGCGCGCAGTTCTGCGCGACCTGCGTGGCAACAGTCAGCGTCGCATAATATTCCGGCGTCGGCATGTTCAGCAGGCGCTGCACGGCCGGATCGCTGAGTTCACGCGCAGGGCCGGAGCCCGTGGAACAGGCGGCCAGCGTCAGCGCCGCACCCATCATCAAACCCCGGATCATCATTCTGCTGCCATCCCCGCGATACGTTTGTGTTTGATCCGGTCCTCGATCTCGTCCCGGAAATTCTTGATCAGCCCCTGGATCGGCCAGGCGGCCGCGTCACCCAATGCGCAGATCGTATGGCCTTCGACCTGTTTTGTCACGTCCAACAACATATCGATCTCGTCAACGGATGCGTTGCCTTCGACCAGACGTGCCATCACGCGCATCATCCAGCCGGTGCCTTCGCGGCAGGGGGTACACTGGCCGCAGCTTTCGTGCTTGTAGAATTTCGACAGCCGCCAGATCGCCTTGATCATGTCGGTGGAATTGTCCATCACGATGACCGCCGCGGTGCCCAGCGAGGACCCCTTTTCCTTGAGCGCGTCGAAATCCATGATCGCGTCGCGCATGTTTTCACCGCGCACGCAGGGCACGGATGACCCGCCTGGGATCACGGCCTTGAGGTTGTTCCAGCCGCCACGGATGCCGCCGCAATGCTTTTCGATCAGTTCTTCGAAAGGAATCGACATTTCCTCTTCGACGACACAGGGGTTGTTCACATGGCCCGAGATCGCGAAGAGCTTGGTGCCTGCGTTGTTCGGGCGACCCATGCCTGCGAACCAGCCACCGCCACGGCGCAGGATCGTGGGCACGACGGCGATGGATTCGACGTTGTTCACGGTTGTCGGGCAACCGTAAAGGCCCGCACCCGCCGGAAATGGCGGTTTCATCCGCGGCATGCCCTTTTTGCCTTCAAGGCTTTCAAGCAACGCGGTTTCCTCGCCACAGATATAAGCGCCTGCCCCGTGGGTCAGGTAGATATCGAAATCCCAGCCCGATTTGGCGGCGTTCTTGCCCACCAGACCAGCGGCATAAGCCTCGTCGATGGCCGCCTGCAGCGCCTCTTTCTCGCGGATGTATTCGCCGCGGATGTAGATATAGCAGGCGTGCGCGTTCATCGCGAAAGACGCGATCAGGCAGCCTTCGACCAGCGTGTGCGGGTCGTGGCGCATGATCTCGCGGTCCTTGCACGTGCCGGGTTCGGATTCATCGGCATTGACCACCAGATAGGCGGGGCGACCATCGCTTTCCTTGGGCATGAAGGACCATTTCAGACCGGTCGGAAAACCCGCACCACCGCGACCGCGCAGGCCGGAGGCTTTCATCTCGGTGATGATCCAGTCGCGGCCTTTCTTGATGATGTCAGCCGTGCCATCCCAATGGCCGCGCGCCTGCGCGCCTTTCAGCGTGCGGTCGTGCATCCCGTAAAGGTTGGTGAAAATCCGGTCTTGATCCTTGAGCATCAGTTCTCGCCCTTGTCGTTCCGGCGTGACCGCCAGAGTTTGTATGTCTGCCACAGCGCAAAGCCGAAACCGGCCAGCGCTGCAAGGTCAAAAAAAGCCTGGGTCCGGTTGGACCAGCCGTATTCGGACCCGATCATCGTGACCAGCACCCACAGAACACCAATGGCGGCGACCGTCAACGCGACGCGTTGTCCGGCCTTCGCCTCTGATGTGTTTCCATGCCGGGCCATGCTGATCCTTATGCGCCGCCGGACAGCGCCTTGGCCTGCGCGACCCAACCGTCACGGCTGGCGCGGCCTTTGAAGCCTTGCAGGTTGTCGTCCATCCAGGCCAGCTCGTCCGGGCCCCAGCTTGCGATCTGGTCGAAGTGGAAAATGCCCATGCCGTGCAAGGTTTGTTCGAGCTTGGGCCCGACGCCGCTGATCTGCTTGAGGTCATCGGGTTGGTTGTTGCGCGCGGCGGCCAGCATCGTGGGCTTTTTGCCTGCGGCTTGCGTTACGTTCGGTTGAATCGGTGTCACCTCTGCCACGGTCGCGGCCGGTGTCGGCGCAGGCGCGGCAGCGGCTGGTGCGGGGTCAGCCACGGGTGCGGTCGTCTTGGCAGGCATTGTGGGTTCCACGGCAGCCGCGTGATGCGCATTGCGTGCGGGGCGCCAGCCAAGCGCCAGCGCGACAGCCGCGATGCCCGAAACGACGACGGCCACGAAAACGGATCCGTTCAAGCCAAGGTCGTAAAGCACATAGGCCACGCCCAGCGCGACAATAAAGACGAGGCCCGCAATCGCGGCGATCCCCATCCAGATCGGTGCAGTGTTGTTCATCTTCTCAATTCTCCTCTCAGGTGGTCAGTCGTGCAAGTCTGCATCGGCTGGTCCGTTTCTGCGTCAAATGATCACAGCACGGCATACCCTTCGACTTCTACCTGAAATGGCGGCGTTGCGTAAATTTTTTGTGCAAGCCGCCCGACATGGGGCAGGTGTGGCCTTGACCGGAGCCTATTCCTTGGGCTTTTTCGGCGCCCGCTTGGCGCGCGGCTTTTTCTCGACCGCCTTTTCCTCGGTGCCCGCTGGTTCGGGGTTGGACTTGGACACGGGTCTGCCTTTGGACGCTGCCTGCGCTTCCTGTTTGGTCACGCCGCTTGCATCGGCGGGTGCGTCGGCAGAGGGTTTGGGGTCTTTGCGCGCCTTGCTGGCGGCAGGTGGTTTCGGTTTCTTCGCGTCCTTGATCCACGGCGTCAGCAACGGCACTTCTGTCCCGTCGATCCGCTTGACCGTGTCGCCGATATCGACGGCGGCCTGTACGCTGGCGTTATGTTGCGCCTTGCCGGTGGTGAATTCCTTGAGCGAGGTCAGCCCGCCTTTGGGCTCTGCCGCGAAACGGCCGTTTTGGGGGCCGGGTGTCGGTACGCGGCCCGCGGCCAGTTCGTCGATAATCTCGCCCAGCCGTTCGGCGGTCAGGTCTTCGTAATAATCCTTGCCGATCTGGGCCATCGGCGCATTGGCGCAAGACCCGAGGCATTCGACCTCTTCCCACGAAAACTTGCCATCCGCCGACAGGCTATGCGCCTTTGGGGCGATCTTGTCCTTGCAAACGCCGATCAGGTCCTCTGCGCCGCAGATCATGCAGGACAGCGTGCCGCAGACCTGGATATGCGCGACCGATCCCACAGGCTGTAGCTGGAACATGAAATAGAACGACGCGACTTCAAGCGCGCGGATATAGGCCATGTCCAGCATCTGCGCGACATATTCGATCGCGGGCCGTGTCAGCCAGCCTTCCTGTTCCTGCGCGCGCCACAGGATCGGAATGATCGCCGAGGCCTGACGCCCTTCGGGGAATTTCTTCATCTGCGCCTTGGCCCAAGCGAGGTTGGCATCAGTGAAGGCAAAGGTTGCGGGCTGGTCGTGGTAAAGGCGGCGTAGCATCAGGTCATCCCTGTCATCGTGGCAGCGCCGGGCGGTGGCGCGTTCAAAACGGCGGGGCGTCACCCGCCGATGTTCAGCCCACCCATTAGCACAAGCACCACGGCGGGCAAGGCGTTTGCGATCAGATGCAGGCGCCTGTCGTCACGCGGAACGACCGGCCATCGGCCCCGATCTCGCCCCGGCCTTCGGCGCGCAATTCGGTCATGATGCGGGCCATGTCCTGTTGCGACAGGGTGGCGCTGGCCAACACGGTCTGGGTATTCGCGGTCGTCAGTTCGCAGCCGTTCGCAGTGACAGCGGCGATGAAACGGTCCTTGGCCGATCCCGGATTGACGTTCGGCACCGGCTGCGGTGCGACCGTCACAGTCGGTATCGGCGTCGGGGCAGGCATC
Source organism: Yoonia vestfoldensis DSM 16212 (assembly GCF_000382265.1). Classification (GTDB taxonomy): domain Bacteria; phylum Pseudomonadota; class Alphaproteobacteria; order Rhodobacterales; family Rhodobacteraceae; genus Yoonia; species Yoonia vestfoldensis. The sequence continues at coordinate 138,592 of NZ_KB907983.1, read as the reverse complement.
ATCATCGGATAGGCACAGGCCGACAAGGCGACAAAGGCGACAAGGGGAAACTGGCGGATCATTGTGTTATCTTTCGGTTAGAGAAGAACGGCCGATTGCGCCGGATCATTCGGCAACAACGGCAGCGTCACGCCCGACCACTTCGGTCAGCCCATAGCTTAACACGGCGACGGATAAGGCAATGCCCGCCACGCCGCCAAAGATGATACCGGCGACAGGCCGCCGAAACCACCGCGACACTGCCGCCGACAGGAAAAAGCCTATCGCGACGACCGCGCCAAGGACGACCTGTTCCATCGTCATCGGTCGATTTCCCCGAACACAACATCCATCGTCCCGATGATCGCCGCAACATCGGCCAGCTGATGCCCCGACGCGATGTAATCCATCGCCTGCAGATGCAGATAGCCGGGCGCGCGCAGCTTGGCGCGGTAAGGTTTGTTGGTGCCATCGGCCACCAGATAGACACCGAATTCGCCCTTGGGCGCCTCGACCGCGGCGTAAACTTCGCCTGCGGGGACATGGAAACCTTCGGTATAAAGCTTGAAATGGTGGATCAGGGCTTCCATCGAGGTTTTCATCTCGCCGCGGGTGGGCGGGGTCATCTTGCCGCGCGCCATCACATCGCCTTTTTCAACGCGCAGCTTTTCACACGCCTGACGGATGATATGGGTGGACTGGCGCATTTCCTCCATCCGGCACAGATAGCGGTCATAACAATCACCGTTCTTGCCGACAGGGACTTGGAATTCGAATTCGTCATAGCATTCATAAGGCTGCGCACGGCGCAAATCCCAGGCCAGACCGGACCCGCGCACCATCACACCGCTGAAACCCCAATCCTGAATGTCCTGTTCGGTGACAACGCCGATGTCGCAGTTGCGCTGTTTGAAGATGCGGTTTTCGGTCAGCAGGCTGTCGATATCGTCCAGCACCTTGGGGAAGGTCACAGCCCAGGCGTCGATATCTTCGACCAGTTGATCGGGCAGGTCCTGATGCACACCGCCGGGGCGGAAATAGGCCGCGTGCAACCGTGCGCCGCAGGCCCGTTCGTAAAAGATCATCAGCTTTTCGCGTTCTTCGAACCCCCACAGCGGCGGGGTCAGTGCGCCCACGTCCATCGCCTGCGTCGTCACGTTCAGCAGATGCGACAGGATGCGCCCGATTTCGGAATAAAGCACGCGGATCAGCTGCGCACGGCGCGGCACGATCGTGCCGGTCAGCCGTTCGATCGCCAGACACCAGGCGTGTTCCTGGTTCATCGGGGCGACGTAATCCAGCCGGTCGAAATAGGGCAGGTTCTGCAGATAGGTCCGGCTTTCCATCAGCTTTTCGGTGCCACGGTGCAGCAGGCCGATATGCGGATCGCAGCGTTCGACGATCTCTCCGTCAAGTTCCAGCACCAGACGCAGCACACCGTGCGCCGCAGGGTGCTGCGGGCCGAAATTGATGTTGAAATTGCGGATCTTCTGTTCGCCGGTCAGCGCATCGGATGACCCGTCGTCATAGGTGTTCACGCGGATATCGCCGTCCATCATGCTGTCATCCTTACATAATTGTTCTGCCAGTTCGCCGGCAAGGGGCCGACGTTGCGCGCGACCCAGTCGTATTGTTCGAATAGCAATTGCTGCGCACGTGGCCGCAGTTTTTCGAGCATCATCACCGGCTTGCCGTCATGCACCGCCTTGGCGGGGACATCCACGGACGCAATCCCCAGAAAGGCACAGACCCGTGCCAGCCCCTCGGGCGTCAGCAGCGTTTCAGCGAAAGCGACAAGCAGCCGGTCGGCAGGCACCACACGACGCAACTTGCGGATCACACCCGCATAATCACCACGGTCGAGGATATGCGTCTCTTGTCCACGGTTCAACATCCGGTAAAGGATGTTGTTCGCCTTCTTTTCATATATTTCGTGACTTTGCCGCTGGCGCCGCGCCTGCATGCGGATATGCGACCACAGGCGGTCCAGCGGGTCGCGGATCAGGTAGATCACCTTGGTCAGTGGCGTGGCCTTGACCATCCGGTCCAGCAACGCATCGGGCATGGTGGCGTAATTCGGCGTGATATCGGCATAAAGCCGGGCGTCCCCACGCCCCGCGGTCAGCCAGTCCAGATAGGCCGTATCATCCGCACGATCACCAGCCACGACGTCGATCAAGGCATTCATGTCGGCGATCCGCCGGTCGAGGTTGCGCACCTGCCACCCGCGATCGGCAGCTCGGGCCTCGGCCTTTGCCGCGCGCATGTCATGCAGGCGCAGATGGAACGCCGCCAGTTGCTTGTCACGGTCGGGGGCGGCAAAAGTATCCCAGTAATGCGCCTCTTTCACTGCGGGAAGCGCGCAATCGGGATGATCGTGCAGCAGGCGGTAAAACCAAGAGGTCCCCGCCTTGGTCGCGCCGACGCAGTAAAGAACCGCAGGCTGGGTCACTCGCCTTTCGCCTCCGGCTTGGTCTTTTCGTCACCGGGCAGGACGTATTTGGCGCCTTCCCATGGCGACATGAAATCGAACTGCCGGTATTCCTGCACAAGGCTGACGGGTTCATAGACGACGCGTTTCTGCACCTCGTCATAGCGCACCTCGGTATAGCCCGTTGTCGGGAAATCCTTGCGCAAAGGATGCCCGCGAAAGCCGTAATCGGTCAGGATGCGGCGCAGGTCGGGGTGGCCCGAAAACAGGATGCCGAACATGTCGAAGACTTCACGCTCGAACCAGTTGGCCGAGGGATGCACGCCAATGATCGAGGGCATCATATCCTCTTCGCGGATCTGGACCCGGACGCGGATGCGCTGGTTCTGATACATGCTCAGGAAATGGTAGATCACATCGAACCGCTTGGCGCGGCTGGGATAATCCACCGCCGTGATGTCGACCAGCGAGGAAAACAGGCAGGTCGCGTCATTCTTGAGGAATTCCACGAAACTGACCAGCGACGATGGCGACACCGTCACCGTCAGCTCGCCATGCGCCACCTCGTAGGACTGCACGCAATCGGTGCGCTTGATGTCCAGATGTGCGCCGAGTTCTTGCAAGGCTTCGGTCATGATCTGTTCCTTCAGCGCGTGATGGTGCCGGTGCGGCGCATCTTGCGCTGCAATTGCAGGATGCCGTACAGCAGCGCCTCTGCGGTGGGCGGGCAACCCGGCACATAGATATCGACGGGCACGATCCGGTCGCAGCCACGCACCACCGAATAGCTGTAATGGTAATAACCGCCGCCATTCGCACAGGACCCCATCGAAATGACGTAACGCGGTTCCGGCATCTGGTCGTAGACCTTGCGCAAGGCGGGCGCCATCTTGTTGGTCAGCGTGCCTGCGACGATCATCAGGTCGGACTGGCGCGGGGATGCGCGCGGTGCCGTCCCGAAACGTTCCAGATCATAGCGCGGCATGGAGGTGTGCATCATCTCGACGGCACAACAGGCCAGACCAAAGGTCATCCAGTGCAGCGACCCGGTGCGCGCCCAGTTGATGATATCGGCGGTCGAGGTCACAAGGAAACCCTTGTCCTGCAATTCCGCATTCAGCAATTGCGCGCCGTGTTCCTTGTCGGCCCCCACGGCGGTTCCGGTCATCACTCCCATTCGAGCGCCCCTTTCTTCCATTCATAGGCAAAGCCGATCGTCAGCACGCCAAGGAAAATCATCATCGACCAAAAGGCCGTCATGCTGATGTCGCCAAAGGCCACGGCCCATGGAAACAGGAACGCGACCTCGAGATCGAAAATGATGAACAGGATCGACACAAGATAGAACCGCACGTCGAATTTCATCCGCGCGTCGTCAAACGCATTGAACCCGCATTCATAGGCCGACACCTTCTCAGGATCGGGATTGCGCACGGCGATCACCGCCGCCGCCAGGATCAGGATCAGGCCCAGCCCGATGGCGAGGCCCAGGAAAATCATGATTGGCAGGTAATTGGACACGATATCAGGCAAAGTGCGTTCCTTTCAAAAAGGCGCAGAGTCCGGCGCGCCCTTCGTTGGCTACCCGCTCCATACCGCTGCACCCTGCAAGGGTCAACCGAGTGCGGTGTCGCAGCGCCGTGAACGCGGTTATTTCGCGCGGTCGGCCAAAGGCTCCGAAGGGGACAGGACAAGGCCTGCAAGCGACAGGAACGATGCGCCATGCGCAAGGCCATTCGCCCGCTCTGCGGCACCTGTGATCATGTCCGCCGTCTCTTGCAGGGTATCGCCCTGCTGGTCGGTCAGCCAATAGAGCAGATACAGACCAGCGGTGAAATCGCCGGGCATGTCGGTCAGTGTCACGCGGCACCCGCCCGGCATCGGCACGAACCGCTGAGATGTCACCGTGACCGCGCCACACGACTGGATCAGCATCACATCATGCTGGCCCTGTGCCGCGTGCAGGACCTTGGCCGCGACCCGCACGACAAGCGGCTGATCGGGATGCACCGGATCGGCCATCTGCGCCGAGGCGACGGCGACCTCGAACAGCCCCTGCGCATCGACCTGCCCGGTCAGGATGCGCCCGCGCCGTGTCTGTGGTTGCAAGGCGTATTGCCGCTGCGCGACCCCCGCCGAGCAGGGCAAGTCGATCCGCGACACAAGGCGCCAGCGTATGACGGGGCCGCAATGGACCAGAACCTGCACCACTTGCGCCAGCAGCGCCATGACCGCCGCCGTCGTGACCACGGCAAGCAGCGTCGCCAGCACCGTGGCGGCCTGCACATGATCGACAGGTGCCAGAACGGCCAGCCCCTGCACCGATGGCAAAACCACGACCAGCCCGGTCAGCGAAAGCGACAGCGCCAGCGTTTCATGCGCGACATTGGGGAAAAGAACGAGATGCGCCGTCACCAGACAGGCGATCACAAGGATAGCCAGACTGCCCAGCGCAGGCGGAACGGCCGCCGCCATGATCACAGCGGCAGGCACCATCACACACAGCACCCACAAGCGCCGCAACCGCCACAGCCGGTAGGTCATCTGTTCCGCATCTGGCCATTCAAAGGGCATGGGCATCTCTCCTGCCCTGGCACTAGACCCGCCAAATCAGCCCAAACTGCGACCGAAATCAGACCTTTCGTCAGGTCAATCCCGGCCATTGTGGCGAACGTTTGTCGAAAAAGGCCGCAATGCCCTCGGCCGCCTCGGCCCCGTCCCAGCAGACGATCAGCGCGTCGATGGACCGCACAATGGTCGCCGCGTCGATCACAGGACCCAGCGACCGGGCAAAAGCCTTGGCCGCAGCGACCGCCTCTGGTCCGCAGGACAGATAGGGTGCGACCTCGGCCTCAACCGCATCATCCAGCGAATCCGCCGGCACCGCGCGCGCCAGAATGTTCAGCGCTAGCGCCTCGGATGCATCGAACAGCCGCCCCGACATGAACACGCGCCGCGCCTTGGCCTCGCCCATGCGCGCCAGCACATAGGGGCCGATGGTCGCGGGAATCAGCCCCAACCGCGTTTCGGTCAGCCCGAACCGCGCGGTCTGCACGCCGATCGCCACATCGCAGACGCAGGCCAGCCCGACGCCACCTCCGAACGCATTGCCGTGAATACGCCCGATCACCGGCTGCGGCAGCGTGTTCAGCGCCCCCAGCATCCGCGCCAGCGATGTCGCCGCCGCGCGCCGTGTCGCTGTATCCGCCGCCATCTGGTCGCGCATCCAGCCCAGATCGCCGCCTGCGCAGAATGTCGGCCCCTCTGCCGCGAGCACAACCACGCGGATGCTGCTGTCCGCCGCGATCCGCCGGGCCGCCTGCGTCAGCGCGTCGATCATGTCCTGCGACAGCGCGTTATGCTTGTCCGCGCGCGCCAGCGTCAGCGTCGCCACCCCGCGCCCGTCGACATCCAGATCGATCATCGCATCCTCCTTGCCAGTGCCGCAGCCTCGGCGATGACCGCCGTGTCGATGCCCGTCTCGAACCCCGCGCCATGCAACAGGTCCAGCACCTGTTCGGTCGCCACATTGCCCGGCGCCCCCGGCGCATAAGGACAGCCGCCAAGCCCGCCCACCGCCGAATCGAACGCGCGCAGACCTTTGTCCAGCGCGGTCTCGATATTGGCAAGCGCCTGCCCGCCCGTGTCATGGAAATGGCCCGCCAGCTGATCGGCGGGCACAACCTCCAGCACCACATCCAGCATCGCAGCGACCGTGACGGGCGTGCCTTTCCCGATCGTATCGCCCAGCGACACAGGCATCGGCGCAAGCCCGCGCAACATCGCCGCAACCTTCGCCACAGCCTCGGGGGCGACCCGGCCGTCAAACGGGCAATCCGTCACGCAGGAAATATAGCCGCGCAAGCCGATTCCCGCCGCCTGCGCCGCTGCGACCACCGGCACGAGCCGTTCCACCGATTCCGCCACCGAACAATTCAGATTGCTGCGCGAGAACCCCTCGGAGGCCGCGACAAACACTGCCACCTCGTAGGTCACCCCCGGCACACGCGCCGCGATGAACCCGTCCCAGCCGCGCAGATTGGGCACCAGCACCGCGTAACGCACCCCCGCCACCGGCGTGATCCCTGCCATGACCTGCGGCGTGTCGGCCATCTGCGGCACCCATCTGGGGCTGACGAAACTGCCGATCTCGATATCGCGCAGCCCCGACCTGCCCAGAAGATCGATCAAGGCCACTTTCTCGGCCACCGGAATGACGCGTTTTTCGTTCTGCAACCCGTCACGCGGGCCGACCTCATGCAACCTGACAAATGTCATCGACTCTCCCATCTTCCGAGCCCAAATATCCCGGGGGAGCACCGGATGAAATCCGGGGCGGGGGCAGCGCCCCCTGCGTCAGATCGGGGCAAGGGCCACCATCAGATCACCTGCCGCGACCTGATCCCCCGCTCTGACGGACACGCTGGCCACCACACCATCACGCGGCGCGCGCAGCACATGTTCCATCTTCATCGCTTCCAGCACGATCAGGCGCGCGCCTTGCACGACATGATCGCCCTCGTGCACCGCGACCTCGCGCACCAGCCCCGGCATGGGTGCCAGCACCACGTCACCACCCGCCATGTCGGACCCGCGCGCCAGCGGATCGACGATGCTGAACGTGATTGTCTGCGCGCCAAAGACGCTGACCTGCCGCACGCCATGCCGCAAGGCACGCAACCCCCAATCCTGCCCATGCCGTCGCAAACTGACCTGCACTCCCGCCACGTCAGCGGTGATATGATCGGGGCCAAGCACCTGCAGGCCCACCTCATGCAAAGCATCGCCCTGCTCCAGCACGATCCGCCGCACCAGCGGTTCCCAGAGCGTGAAGCCCACGAGCGAGCCTGCGGGAATCTCCGCCGCGACCGCCGCCGCGACAGCAATGGCCTGCGCATCCGGCACAGGTGCCGCACAAAGCCTGTCCTGCCCCCGCGCGATCAGGCCGGTATCGACATCGCCCGCCACAAAATCAGCATCACGGGCGAGCAGACGCAGGAAATCAAGGTTCGTGACCGTCCCCGCCACCTCGGTCGCGTCCAAGGCCGCTTGCAGCTTGCGCAAAGCGCTCGCACGGTCCGCACCCTGCACCGTGACCTTCGCGATCATCGGATCGTACCAAGGCGAAATCTCCGACCCTGCAACGACACCGCTGTCGATCCGTGCGCCGTCAGGGAACGCCAGATGGTCGAGCGTGCCGGTCGCAGGCAAGAACCCCGCCGGCACATCCTCGGCGTAAAGCCGGGCCTCGAAGGCATAGCCGGTGATCGCCAGCTGGTCCTGCCTCACGGGCAGAGGTTCACCCGCCGCCACACGCAGCTGCCATTCGACCAGATCGACGCCGGTGATCGCCTCGGTCACCGGATGTTCCACCTGCAACCGTGTGTTCATTTCCATGAACCAGAACCCGTCGGGGCGCAGCCCGCCGGCGCCATCGACGATGAATTCGATGGTCCCCGCACCGGCATAGCCGATGGCCTTCGCCGCCGTCACCGCCGCCTGCCCCATCGCTGCGCGCAGTTCAGGTGTCATGCCGGGGGCTGGCGCTTCCTCGATCACTTTCTGATGGCGGCGTTGCAGCGAACAATCCCGCTCGAACAGATGCACGGCGTCTGTGCCGTCCCCGAAGACCTGCACCTCGATATGGCGCGGAGTGGTGATGTATTTCTCGATCAGCACGGCGGGATTGCCAAAGGTGTTGCGTGCCTCGGCTTGGGCAGAGGCCAGATGTTCCTCAAAATCGGCTGGCTTTTCAACAAGCCGCATCCCCTTGCCGCCGCCACCCGCCACGGCCTTGATCAGCACGGGATAGCCGATTTTCGCGGCCTCGCCTGCAAGGAACGCCCCATCCTGATCGGCCCCATGATAGCCGGGCACAACCGGCACACCGGCCTTGACCATCAGCGCCTTGGCCGCATCCTTCAGCCCCATCGCGCGGATCGCATCTGCGGACGGGCCGATGAACACCAGCCCCGCCTGCGTGACCTGATCCACAAAATCGGGGTTTTCGGACAAAAAACCATAGCCCGGATGAATGGCCTGCGCGCCCGTATCCAGCGCGGCCTGGACGATGAGATCGCCCCGCAGATAGCTGTCCGCGACGGGCGCAGGGCCAAGCCTGACCGCCTGATCGGCGAGACCCACATGCAGCGCGCTAGCATCGGCATCCGAATAGACCGCAACCGTGCGCACGCCCATCGCGCGGGTTGTGCGGATGATCCGGCAGGCAATCTCGCCCCTGTTGGCGATGAGGATCTTGTCAAACATCACATGCGGAACACGCCGAAACGTGTCTCCTCTATCGGGGCATTGCAAGCTGCCGCCAGCGACAGCGCCAGCACCTCGCGCGATTTGCGCGGGTCGATAATCCCGTCGTCCCAGAGGCGCGCCGAGGCATAGAGCGGGTGGGATTGCTCCGTGAACATATCAATCGTGGGCTGCTTGAAGGCGGCTTCTTCTTCCGCCGACCAATCACCACCCGCGCGTTCGATGGCGTCGCGTTTGACCGTGGCCAGCACGCCTGCGGCCTGTTCGCCGCCCATCACCGAAATCCGCGACGTGGGCCAAGACCACATGAAATGCGGACTGTAAGCCCTTCCTGCCATGCCATAATTGCCCGCACCGAACGATCCGCCCACGACCATCGTGATCTTGGGCACCTTCGTTGTGGCCACCGCTGTGACCATCTTGGCGCCATGCCGCGCGATGCCTTCGTTCTCGTATTTCTGACCGACCATGAAGCCGGTGATGTTCTGGAGAAACACCAGCGGAATGCGCCGCTGGCTGCACAATTCGACGAAATGCGCGCCCTTTTGCGCGCTTTCCGAAAACAGCACCCCGTTGTTGGCGATGATCCCGCAGGGCCAACCGTCGATATGGGCAAAGCCTGTGACCAGCGTTTCGCCGAACCGCGCCTTGAATTCGTCAAAGCGTGATCCGTCCACGATGCGGCGGATCACCTCTCGGATGTCGTAGGGCGTGCGCAGATCAGCGGGGATCGCGTCGAACAGGGTCGCCGGATCAACGGAAGGAGGTTCGGATGGCAACCGATCGACGTTGCACGCATTTCGCACCGCGCATGATGCGACCGCCTGCCGTGCCAGCGCCAGCGCATGGGCGTCATCCTCGGCCAGATAATCGGCGACACCGGACAGCCGGGTATGCACATCGCCGCCGCCTAAAGCCTCGGCACTGACAACCTCGCCTGTCGCGGCCTTGACCAAGGGCGGGCCCGCCAGAAAGATCGTGCCTTGGTCGCGGACGATGATCGACACATCGGCCATGGCGGGCACATAGGCCCCGCCTGCGGTGCAGGACCCCATCACCACGGCGATCTGCGGAATGCCCAGTGCAGACATCTGCGCCTGGTTATAAAAGATGCGCCCGAAATGGTCGCGGTCGGGGAAAACCTCGTCCTGATTGGGCAGGTTGGCCCCGCCGCTGTCGACCAGATAGACGCAAGGCAGGCGGCAGGCTTGGGCAATCTCTTGCGCCCGCAGGTGCTTTTTGACCGTCATCGGGTAGTAGGTGCCGCCCTTCACGGTGGCGTCGTTGCACACAACCATGACCTGCACGCCGCCCACTAGCCCCACGCCCGCGATCACGCCTGCGCAGGGGGCGGCGCCGTCGTAAAGCCCGTGCGCGGCTGTCGCGCCGATTTCCAGAAACGGCGATCCTGGGTCGAGCAGGCCCGCCACGCGGTCGCGCGGCAGCATCTTGCCCCGGCTGACATGACGGTCGCGCGCTGTCTGCCCGCCGCCCAAGGCAGCGGCGGCTGCGGCCTCGGCCACCTGCGCTAGGGCTGCTTCATGCTTGGCGCGGTCGGTCATGTCGATGGCCCCTGCGGTTCGGGTAACGCCTCGCCACGGGGGCCCACGTAGAAGGTCGTGGTCAGGCCATTGGGATTGGCGCAATTGATGACCAGACGGACCGCCGGGTCAGGATGCGTCGTGGCGGCACAATCGGTCGGCGCGGCACCATCGCCCGCCATCCCGAGATAGATGGCCGCATAGCTGTCGATGATCTCAGTCTCGCCGGGCACCTGCCCCATGCGAAAGCCGACGATCCCGGCGACTACCACGAGCCCCGCAAAGGGAATGAAGAACATCCAGCGTCTCATGGCACGTTGTGATAGTCGCGCAGGGCAAAAGTCTGCGCAGCGGTCATTTCCAGCAGGCAATCCGCACCCGCGATCTGGCGCATCGAGCCTGCCTCCCAGACACCATATTGCATCGCGCAATTGGCGTCGCGGAACGCGATCCATGCCCGCTGTGCGACTTGCACCTGATCCGCGCGGACGGCGTATTCGGGAAAAAACTCTGCCTCTTCGGCATCCATCGCACGGGCGAAATCGCGCGCTGCGGCATATTCGGCGTTCAGCAGGGCGTCCCATGCGCCCGCTTCGCCGGCAAGGCAGCCCGACATGCCCACGGTGGTGTCCCCATCACGCTCATCCGCCATGCACATGGACGCAGCGTCGCCGATACACGCCGCATCGCCACTGGACAGGCAGGCCGCGACCATCGGTGCATAAAGCCAGTCGTCCTGCGCGATCGCCGCACAGGGCAGCAGTATCAGGGCGAGCGTTGCGATCTTCATCCCATCGCCCCCATCAATTCGCGGCCCACCAGCATCCGGCGGATTTCCGATGTGCCAGCGCCGATCTCCATCAGCTTGGCATCGCGGAACAGGCGTGCGACGGGGGCATCCGCCAGAAACCCTGCCCCGCCCATCGCCTGCACCGCTTGGTGCGCCTGTTTCATCGCCTCTTCGGAGGCATAAAGACAGCAGGCCGCCGCATCCTGACGGGTGACGGTGCCCCGGTCGCAAGCCTTTGCCACCTCGTAGACATAGGCGCGGGCGGAATTCATCGCGGTATACATATCCGCGATCTTGCCCTGCATCAGTTGGAAATTGCCGATGGGTTGGCCGAATTGCTTGCGCGACGCTAGATAGGGCATGATTTCATCCAGACAGGCGGCCATGATCCCCAGCCCGATCCCTGCCAGCACAACGCGTTCGTAATCAAGGCCGGACATCAGAACGCGCACGCCGCGTCCTTCCTCGCCCAGCACGTTGTCAAACGGGACGGCGACATCGTCGAAGATCAGTTCCGCCGTGTTCGACCCGCGCATCCCGAGCTTGTCGAAATGAGGGGACGTGCTGAAGCCCGTCATGTCCTTTTCGATCAGGAAGGCGGTGATGCCTTTCGATCCTGCGGCGGGGTCGGTCTTGGCATAGACGACCAGCGTGTCGGCGTCCGGCCCGTTGGTGATCCAGTATTTGTTGCCGGTCAGACGGTAATGGTCGTTGCGCTTTTCGGCGCGCAGCGACATCGACACAACGTCGGACCCGGCCCCTGCCTCGGACATGGCCAAAGCACCGACATGGTCGCCCGAAATCAGGCGGGGCAGGTATTTCGCCTTTTGTGCCTCGGTCCCGTTCAGCTTGATCTGGTTGACGCAAAGGTTGGAATGCGCGCCATAGGACAGGCTGACCGAGGCGCTGGCGCGCGCGATTTCCTCGATCGCGACGGTATGGGCCAGATAAGACATGCCCGCACCGCCATAGGTTTCGTCGACCGTCACGCCTAGCAACCCCAGATCGCCCATTTCGCGCCAAAGGGCTGTGGGAAACAGGTTGTCGCGGTCGATCTGTGCGGCCATCGGTTTGACGCGGCTTTGCGCCCAGTCGTGGACCATATCGCGCAGGGCGTTCACATCCTCGCCCAGATCGAACGTCATGGAGGCGTGAAACATCGGCCTGCTCCTGCGGTTAATTGAACGCTTGTTCAGTTGTAGCCATGTCAGGGTCGCCCTGTCGAGTCATTTCTGCACGATTTATGGGCGCTATCCGATCAGCCGCGCGACGACGGCGGGCAGGTCGGCGAAATCGTCGATGATGGCGTCCGCTTCGAGCGCGAGCACGGTCTCTCTGCCCTGCCCGAAGGTCACAAGCACGGACGGGACACCCGCATTGCGCGCGGTGTCGCGGTCGGTGATTGTATCGCCCACCAGCAGGGACCGCGCGGGATCACCGCCTGCGCGGCGCACCGCCTCGATATGGTGCAGGGGGTCGGGTTTGCGCACCTTCAGCGTATCGGCCCCGATCAGGGATGCGAACTGGTCGCGCACGCCAAGGCTTTGCATCAGGGTTTCGGCGAGGGCGGCGGGTTTGTTGGTGGCGATCCCCACAGCGTAACCGCTGGATTTGAGCGCCATCACCGCCTCCATGGCGCCGGGGTAAAGGACGGTGTGCACGTCGATGGCCTGCGCGTAGGCCTCCAGCAGCAGGGGATACTGGCGGTCGATCTCGGCCTCGTCGATGCCTTGCAGGCGCGAAAACCCCAGACGCAGCATCGCCCGCCCGCCACACAGCGCCGTCGCGGCGTCAGTGGCGGGGTCGAGCATATCGCCCAGCCCCAGATCGCGGAAACAGGCATTGGCCGCGGCAATCAGGTCGCCGCTGGTATCGGCAAGCGTGCCGTCGAGGTCGAAAATCACGGTGCGCATGGGCGGCCTTTCAATGCTGCGGTCCCGCCATCTGTAACGCGCTGTAAACTGATGTGAAGCCCCTGCCCTTGTGATAATCGAAAAGGCCAGTAGAACGCAGGCAATGAATAATGGGGCAGATATGGCAAACGCAGTGATTATCCTTGGCGCGGGGCTTGGCACGCGCATGAATTCGGACCTGCCCAAGGTGCTGCACCCGATCGCGGGCGCGCCGATGCTGGTGCATGCGATGCAGGCCGCGATGGTGCTGGACCCTGCGCGCCGCGTGGTTGTGGCAGGGTATGAAGCCGCACAGGTCGAAAAGGCCGCCCTTGCCTATGATCCCGATGCAACAGTCGTGGTGCAGGCCGAACAGCTGGGCACGGCCCATGCGGTAGCCCAAGCCAAAGCGGCGCTTGCGGATTTCGACGGCGACGCGCTGGTGCTTTTTGGGGATACGCCCTTCATCCGCCCCGATACGCTGGAGGCGATGATGGAGGCCCGAGGGACCCATGACATCGTGGTTCTGGGGTTCGAGGCGGAGGACCCTGCCCGCTATGGCCGCCTGATCCTGAACGATGGCCAGCTTGACCGGATCGTCGAATACAAGGATGCGACAGAGGCAGAGCGCGCCGTGACCCTGTGCAATTCGGGTGTCATCGCCGCCGATGCCGCGACGTTGTTCGATCTGGTCGCTGCTGTCGGCAATGCCAATGCGGCGGGCGAATATTACCTGACCGATATCGTCGCCATCGCCCGAGCGCGTGGTCTGACGGCGACCGTCGTCGAATGCGCCGAGGCGGAAACCTTGGGCATCAATTCGCGGTTCGAGCTGGCACAGGCCGAAGCCCTGTTTCAGAACGCCGCGCGGATGACCGCACTTGACGATGGCGTCACCCTGATCGCCCCCGAAACGGTCTATTTCGCCTATGACACCGTGATCGGGCGCGATGCGGTGATCGAACCCAACGTCGTGTTCGGCCCCGGTGTGACGGTCGAATCCGGTGCCACGATCCGCGCCTTTTCGCATCTTGAGGGCTGCCATGTCTCGCGCGGGGCAATCGTCGGCCCCTACGCGCGCCTGCGCCCCGGTGCGGAACTGGCCGAAAACACCCGCGTCGGCAATTTCGTCGAGGTCAAGAATGCCGTGATTGCCGAAGGCGCCAAGGTCAACCACCTGTCCTATATCGGCGATGCCGAGATCGGGCCGCGCAGCAATATCGGCGCAGGCACGATCACCTGCAATTATGACGGCGTGTCCAAGCACCACACGAGTATTGGGGCGGATGTGTTCATCGGGTCGAACACAATGCTCGTTGCCCCCGTCAGCGTGGGCGATGCGGCGATGACGGCCAGCGGATCGGTCATTACCCGCGACGTGCCGCCGGGCGATCTGGCCGTCGCGCGGGCGCGGCAGGAGAACAAAGCAGGCTTTGCGGTGCGGCTGTTCGACAAGCTGCGCGCGAAAAAGACGAAGGGTCACTAAGATGTGCGGTATTGTTGGCGTTCTGGGCAATCACGAAGCCGCCCCCCTGCTGGTCGAGGCGCTGAAGCGGCTTGAATATCGCGGCTATGACAGCGCGGGCATTGCCACGATCAACGGCGATGTGCTGGACCGCAGGCGGGCGGTGGGCAAGCTCGTGAACCTGTCCGATTTGCTGGTGCATGACCCGCTCGCAGGCAAGGCCGGCATCGGCCACACCCGCTGGGCCACGCATGGTGTGCCGAATGCAGGCAATGCGCATCCGCATAAATCCGGCGGTGTCGCGGTCGTGCACAACGGGATCATCGAGAATTTCCGCGAACTCCGCGCCGATCTGGCCGCCGTTGGCATCGCGCATGAAACCGATACCGATACCGAAACCGTGGCTTTGCTGGCCAATCACTTCATTAGCCAAGGCATGTCGCCCCGCGACGCGGCAGAGGCGACCATCGCCCGCCTGCACGGGGCCTATGCGCTGTGTTTCCTGTTCGAAGGGCATGACGACCTGCTGATCGCCGCGCGCAAAGGGTCACCCCTGGCCATCGGGCATGGCGATGGCGAGATGTTCGTGGGCTCGGATGCCATAGCGCTCGCCCCCATGACTGACCGGATCACCTATCTGGAAGAAGGTGATTGGGCGATCGTCACGCGGCACAGCCTCGAAATACGCGATGCGGCGGGCCAGTTGGCCAACCGCGACCAGCGCCAGATCCATATCGACGCGGCGACGGTGGACAAAGGCGGCTACAAGCATTTCATGGCCAAGGAAATCGCCGAACAGCCGCAAGTGCTGCAAGGGGCGCTGAACCATTACATCAACGCGGATGCAACCGCGATGACCCTGCCCGAAGGCCTCGATTTCACCGAAGTGAACCGCCTGACCATGGTCGCCTGCGGCACGGCTTTCTACGCCTGCATGGTTGCGAAATACTGGTTTGAACAGGTGGCGGGCCTGCCGGTCGAGGTCGATGTCGCCTCTGAATTCCGCTATCGCGAACCGCCTGTGACCGAGGGCACCATGGCGATTTTCGTCAGCCAGTCGGGTGAAACGGCGGATACGCTTGCCGCCCTGCGCTATATGGCGGGCAAGGCCAGCAAGATCGTATCGGTCGTCAATGTCCCCGAAAGCAGTATCGCGCGCGAAAGCGATATCGCGCTGCCGATCCTTGCGGGCGTGGAAATCGGCGTCGCCTCGACCAAGGCGTTCACCTGCCAGCTGACGACGCTGGCCACACTGGTGCTGCATGCCGCCCGCCAGCGGGGCCGGATCGACGATGCCGGCCTTGCGGGCAAACTGGCCGCCCTGCGCGGCTTGCCGGGGTTGATGAATACCGCCTTGGGGATCGAGGACCGCACCATCGCGCTGTCCCGCGATCTGGCCGAGGCGCGCGATATCCTGTTTCTTGGGCGCGGGGCGATGTACCCGCTGGCATTGGAAGGTGCGCTGAAACTGAAGGAAATCAGCTATATCCATGCCGAAGCTTATGCATCCGGCGAATTGAAGCACGGCCCCATCGCGCTGGTCGATCCGCATGTGCCGGTCATCGTCATGGCCCCGCGCGACAGCCTGTTTGAAAAGACCGTCTCGAACATGCAGGAAGTCATGGCGCGCGGCGGCAAGGTGCTGCTGATCACCGACAGCCAAGGTGCGGCAGAGGCAGGCGACGGTGTCTGGCAGACGCTGCTGATGCCATCTGTCGATCCGTTCCTTGCGCCGATCCTTTATGCGCTGCCTGCGCAGCTCTTGGCCTATCACACGGCCATCGCCAAGGGGACGGATGTGGACCAGCCCCGCAATCTCGCGAAGTCAGTGACGGTGGAATAATGGGCAAGCAATTTGCAGAACTCTCGGACGCCCATCAGGCGTTCATCGCGGCACAGCCGATGTTTTTCACCGGCACGGCGGCGCGCGATGGCAAGGTCAATATCTCGCCCAAGGGGATGGACAGTCTGCGGGTGCTGGATGCGACCACCATCGCCTATGTCAACGCCACCGGCAGCGGGAATGAAACGGCGGGGCATCTGCTGGACCATCCGCGCATGACGCTGATGTGGTGCAGTTTCGACAAGAAACCGCAGATCCTGCGCACCTATGGCACAGCGCGTGCGATCCATCCGCGCGATGTGGAGTGGGCCGATTTTGCCGCCCGCCTGCCCAACCTGCCCGGCGCGCGGCAAATCTATGTGCAGACGATCGACATGGTGCAAACCTCCTGCGGCTATGCCGTGCCGTTCATGGAAAAGGTCAGCGAACGCGACACGTTGCGCCACTGGACCGAGGACAAGGGGCCAGAGGGGATTGCAGCCTATTGGAAAGACCGCAACCAGACCACCTTGGACGGGTTGCCGACGAAAGTGATCGAATGACCGTTGACGACGCACTCTCCGCCCTTGGCACCGACCCCGCAAAGGCCGCCGAGATGGCGCGCCATCACAAGGTGGAGCGTACCTATCTGGGTGTATCGACGCCCGCAATCAACGCCATCGTCAAGGACTGGCGCGACGCGTTAGATTTGGAAGCACGGCTGGGGCTGGCAGCGGAACTCTGGGCCAGCGACGTGCATGAAGGCCGGATCGCGGCCGCGAAACTGCTGACGCAGGCGCGGATCAGGCCGGATGATGCCGGCGCATGGGACATGATCGTGGCGTGGGTGCCGCAGTGTGATGGCCCCGCCATTGCCGAACAGGTTGCCATCGCCGGGCAGAAACGGCTGGTGGCGGACCCTGCCCGCTTTGATGCGCTGGAACCTTGGGTTGCGGCGGATCATCTGTGGACGAAGGCAGCGGTGCTGGCCTTTACCCTGCCATGGACCAAGCAGAACAACCCCAAAGCCGCCCATCTGGCGCTGCGCGACCGCGCGCTGGACTGGGCCGGGCAGCTTGCCGGTGATCCGCACAAGGTGATCCAGACAGCGCTTGTCGATTGGCTCGCAAGCCTTGCCAAACACGACCCCGCCACGGCGCAGGCCTTTGTCGACCGGAATGGGGCGGCGTTGAAGCCCTACGCGCTGAAATCCGCGCGGCACCGGCTGGGCTGATCAACGCAGGACGGTCAGGTCCACCAGCCCTGTCAGCGGTGCCTCGATCAGGCGCATCGCGGCAAGGCTGATCTGGCTGCCCGATCCCGCCGCCCCGCCTGAAGGACGCAGTTCAGCGTTGATCGTGCGACCCTGATAGCGGATGCGGCCTTGGGTCACGGCGGTCACCAGCGGCGTTTTCAGCCAGATGCCCGGTTCGGTCGGTGACCCAAGTGTGGCAATGGTATTGCCAATCTCTGCCCCACCCGCCGATACCTGCGTCGCGGCCTGCCGTTCGGCGGCTGATGTGGTGTCGAACTGTTCCACAGTGCGCGCCGTGCGGGGTGGCGCCGGTGGCAGCGTCATGGCGGGGATCGTCGCGACCTCCTCTGCGACGGGCGCCTCGACAGCGGGCATTTCACAGGCGGCAAGCGCGATGAGCGGCAGGATCAGAATTTTTTTCATGGTGCCACGATATTGTGCACGCAACGGGGGTGCAACGCCTCTCGCGCCGCTTGCGCAATGGGGCGCCCATCCTTAGCTTGGACCCTATGAATGCCCCATTGATCGACCCATTCGCGCGCGCCATTTCCTACCTGCGGGTGTCGGTGACCGACCGCTGCGATTTCCGCTGCGTGTACTGCATGTCGGAAAACATGACCTTCCTGCCCAAAAAAGACCTGCTGACGCTGGAAGAACTGGACCGGCTCTGTTCAGCCTTCGTGCGGCTGGGCGTGAAAAAGCTGCGGATCACGGGCGGCGAACCTTTGGTACGGCGCGATATCCTGACCTTCTTTCGCGCCATGGGGCGGCATCTGGACAGCGGCGCGCTGGACGAGTTGACGCTGACGACCAACGGCAGCCAGCTGGAAAAATACGCAACCGACCTTTACGCCGCCGGTGTGCGACGGATCAACGTGTCGCTGGATACACTCGACGAGGCGAAATTCGCGCGGATCACCCGCTGGGGGAAGCTGCCGCAGGTTTTGCGCGGGATCGACGCGGCACAGGCGGCGGGACTGCGGGTCAAGATCAACACCGTGGCGCTGCAAGGCTTCAACGAGGATGAGTTGTTCACCCTGACCGACTGGTGCGCGTCGCGCGATATGGACCTGACCTTTATCGAGGTGATGCCGATGGGCGATATCGGCAACGAGGACCGGATCGGGCAGTACTGGTCGCTCAAAGACCTGCGCGCGCGGCTGGCGCAGCGCGGCACGCTGACCGATCTGCCCGACCGTACCGGCGGGCCTGCGCGCTATGTCCGCGTGGATGCGACCGGCCAGAAGATCGGGTTCATCACGCCGCTGAGCCATAATTTCTGCGAAAGCTGCAACCGCGTGCGGATCACCTGCACCGGCGAGATATACACCTGTCTTGGGCAGGAAGGCCATTCCGATCTGCGCGCGCCCCTGCGCGGGTCAGAGGCCGACCACGATCTGGAAACAGCGATCCGTGCGGCGATTGCCCTGAAGCCGAAAGGCCACGATTTCGACTATTCCCGCCAAAAGGTCGACGGTCAGGTCAGCCGCCACATGAGCCATACGGGGGGCTAAGGCGCGCTGCCGTCTGTGGCGGCGCGTGCCGTGATGACCGGCCCGTCCGGCCCCAGCAGCACCAGCGCGCCGCCGTCGTCAATGTCATAGCCAGTGACCTGCGCCAATGCGGCAAAGAACAGCCGTTCCTGCGCCATGACCTGACCGGCACAGGCCATCATGGTGGCGCCGGACTGGCGGATATTCAGCGTCTCGCCCGTCAATTGATAGCCTGCGAACCATCGGTTGCAACCACTCGATCCGGCGACACGGCCACCCGCATCAAAGCCAAGCGTGACGCGGCTGCTGGACAGGACATCCTCGTCCAGAATGCGGTCCACGACCCATGTCCGCTTTTGCAGCAGGCCACCCACGCTGCCACCGCATCCGGTGATCATCTCGTCGCCCATCGCAAGGCTGACCGTCTCGGGATAGGGCAGCCCTGTCATGCTGTCGCGGCAGATCATCGCATCGCGCTGCAGCACCGCACGCTGCCCCCTTTCGCTGTCTGTGGCGATGACGATGATCGCGCCGTCCTCTTGAAGCGTCGCCTCGGTGACCGGCAGCGTCAGATCCTCCATCCCGAGCCGGGTCAGCGTCAGCGCGCCCGCGTCCACTGTCACCGTCCAGAACGGTTCATTGCCGCGTGCGGTATAGGCAGTGCGTGGTTCCGGCAAGCTGAGACGGCATTCAGGCACGTCTGTGCCGTTCAGTGTGATTGTCGCCGTATCACCCCGTGACCAGAATGACGTGTCGCTGTCCACCGCCGCAAAGCGCGCGCCGGACGCGACTGGGACAGGGTCCAGCACCAGCCGTGCCGCGCCTGTGTCCACGATCAGCCTGTCACCGGCGAACCCCGTCCGCACGACCAGATCGTCGCAGCGGAAGGTCGCGGTGAAACCAAGCGGTTGATATCGGTACAACTGAAGATCGACACCCGCGTCACCCACCGCCATCACCGGATCGCCCAGCCAGACCAGATCGAAGCCAAGCATGATCCCCGCGCGCAGGATCACGTCGGACTGCGCCCTGACCTGCACGGCAAACGGGACAGGAACCTGCTGTCCGTCCGTCGGCATCCGCGCATCGGCGATCAGGCGGCCATCGGTCCCCAACACCTCGACCAGCAGGACCGCATCGGGCGGTAACGCCATGCGGTCCAGATAGCTGACCTGCCCCGAGACAGTCCTGCTGCCCTGCGCGAATGCGACGATTGGCAAAAGGGCAATCAGAACGGCAAGCAGGTGGCGCATGGATTTCTCTCCTCTCAGGACTTGTGCAGCCTAGCGGCAATCCCGCAAGGGGTGAAGCGTGATCAGACGGGCGGTGACGCCTCTGGCCTGCGGGCGATGAAATCGATCAAGGCGGCAGGCCCGACATGGCCGCTGCCTGCCTGTTGGTGGCGGTCGTAGGATGCGCAGCGTTCGATGTGCCAGCCTGCGAAAGCGTCATGCAGCATGGCTTCGGTATACATGTTCTCGACGAATGGCGGCCCGCCAGTGCCGCGCCCGATCTGTTCGGGGCGGTAGCCATGCAGCAACAGCCGACCACCCGGGCGCAGCGCACGGGTCATGTCGGCGAACTGGCGCGCGCGCAAAGCAGGGTCAGCGAACTGGATGAAGATCGCGGCGACCATGTCGAATTGCTGCGACCAATCCCAATCGCCCCAGCCCGCCACATGCGCCTGCACCGCCACACCCGCATTGTCGGCCAGCGCCTTTGTCCGCCCCACGGCAGTCTGCGACAGATCAAATGCCGTCACCGCCATGCCGCTTTGCGCCAGATGGACGGAGTTGCGCCCTTCGCCGTCTGCCACGCAAAGCACGCTTTGCCCCGGCAGCGCCAGCCACGGATTATCCGCCAGCACCGCCGCGGGGGCGGTGCCGAACAGGTAGTCATTGCTGGCGCTGTAACGCTCTTCCCACATCAGGCGGCGGGCATGCGTTGTTCGACGATCCCGGCCCACCACGAACAGCCTGCGGGGATCGCGTCGTCGTTGAAATTGTATTCGGGGTGATGCACGGACGCGCCGTCGCCGTTGCCGACAAGGATATAGGCGCCGGGGCGTTCTTCGAGCATGAAGGCGAAATCCTCACCGCCCATGACCAAGGGCGCATCCTCGCAACCGCCCGACACCGACCGCGCGACTTCGGCGGCAAAGGCGGTCTGGTCCTCGTGGTTGACCATGCAGGGATAGCCGCGGTGGTATTTTATCGCGGCCACGGCCCCGAACGCGCCCGCCGTGCCTTCGCTGATCGCTTTCAGCCGCTTTTCGGCCAAATCGCGCATGCCCTTGGACATGGTGCGCACCGTGCCCTTCATATGCACGCGTTGGGCGATGACGTTGAACGCCTTGGACGACGATTCGATCGATGTGACGGACACGACAACCTGATCCACCGGGTCGGCATTGCGGCTGGCGATGGATTGGAGCGCCGTGATCACATGCGCCGCGACCAGCGTGCTGTCCACGGTTTCCTGCGGCTTGGCGGCATGGCCGCCCTTGCCTTCGATGATGATCTCGAACTGGTCGGTCGCGGCGAAAAACGCACCCGGACGGATCGCAAAGCTGCCCACCGGACGGCCCGGCCAGTTGTGCATGCCGTAAACTTCGGTGATGTTCCAGCGGTCCATCATGCCGTCCTCGCACATCTCGCGCCCGCCGCCGCCGCCTTCTTCGGCAGGCTGGAAGATCACGACAACCTGTCCGTCAAAGTTGCGCGTCTCGGACAGGTATTTCGCCGCCCCCAGCAGCATCGCAGTATGTCCGTCATGGCCGCAGGCATGCATCGCGCCGGGGGTTTTAGAGGCGTAGGCCAGCCCTGTCGCCTCAAGGATCGGCAGCGCATCCATATCGGCGCGCAGGCCGATCACCTTGCCGGATGTATCCGTCTTGCCTTTGATGACGCCGACGACGCCGGTGCGCCCGATGCCGGTGACCACCTCGTCACAGCCGAATTCGCGCAGCTTTTCGGCGACCAGCGCCGATGTGCGGTGCGTCTCGAACAGGATTTCGGGGTTTTCGTGCAGGTCCCGTCGCCAGGCGGTGATTTCGGGCAGCAATTCGGCAAAGCGGTTCTTGACGGGCATCATTTTCTCCTAGGGGTTATTCGGCCAGCAGATCGACAAGGCGGGCCATGAAGGCCTCGCCCTGCTGGAACTGTGCCACGCCGACATATTCGTTGGGTTGGTGGGCTTGTGCAATGTCGCCGGGGCCGCAGATCACGGCGGAATAGCCGTGGTCCTGAAACTGTCCGGCTTCGGTGCCGTAACTGACGACGCTGCTGGCATTTTCGCCGGTCAGGCGACGGACCAGATTTTCCGCGCTGCCGTCCTGTTCGGGGACAAGGCTGGGGACGTGAAAGAATTTCTCGGCGGTGATAAAGGTTTCTGGCCGCACGGCCCGCATATCGGCCTCGATCTCGGCGATCTTGGCGTGCAGGCGGGTTTCCCACATGGCGATATCCTCGCCCGGGACCAGCCGAAAATCGAGCACGAAGCGGCAATCCTTGGCAGTGATGTTGTTGGCAGTGCCGCCCGCAATCGTGCCAACGTGCAGCGTCGTGTAGGGCGGAAAGAATTGCGCGGCCAGTTCGCTGGGCGCGGCTGCGGCATTTTCGGCGTTCACCTGATTCGCCCAGTCGATCAGGCGCGCGCCCATCATGATCGCGCTGACACCCGTGGGGGCAAGCGAGGAATGCACCTCGAATCCCCGCACATGGATGCGGAAACCGACCGCACCCTTGTGGCTGGTCACGATCTTCATCATCGAGGGTTCGCCCACGATGACGGTATCCGCACGCGGCAGGCCATGGCTGACCATATGGTCGATCATGGGCGGCGCGCCTGTGCAGCCGACCTCTTCGTCATAGCTGAGCGCGATCTGAAGCGGGCGTTTCACCCCGCGCTGCGCCGCCTGCCCCATCGCCCAAAGGGCCAGCGCGTCAAAGCCTTTCATGTCGCAGGTGCCGCGCCCGTAAAGGCGGCCGTCCTTTTCGGTCACGACAAAAGGATCAGTGTCCCATGCCTGCCCGTCGACAGGCACGACATCGGTATGCCCAGACAGCACGACCCCGCCATCCACCGCAGGGCCGACATGGGCGTAAAGCGCGGCTTTGTTGCCGTCGTCATTGGGCACGATGGTGCTGTCGATTCCGAAATCCGCCAGATATTCCTGAACGAAATCAACAAGTTCAAGATTGCTGTCGCGGCTGACCGTCGGAAAGGCGACGAGCCTGTCCATCAACTGGCGTGCGGTCAAATCCATGAATGTCCTTCCTTTGCTGCCGATAATTCCGCCATCCACAACCTGCATCGCGCAAACGGCCAGCACGTGCACTGTTGCGCGCGCCGCGCCGGGCTTCAAACAGAAATCGTCTTGCGGGAACCGATTTTAATGATAGCGTCTGTCAATCGCGAGTCCACTACGGGCTTGACGCCAAAAACAAAAAATGGACCGCCCGGGGAGGTTCTAGATGCCCAATGTGGCCCAGCCTGTGCTGGATGTGCAGGATCTGAAAACGGTTTTCAGAACGCGTGGCGGCGAAGTGCATGCCGTCAACAATGTAAGCTTCTCGTTGAAGCCGGGCGAGCTTTTGGGTGTGGTCGGCGAAAGCGGATCGGGCAAATCGGTGACGATGATGTCGCTTCTGGGATTGTTGCCCTCGCCGCCTGCCGAAATCCGGCATGGCACCGTCATGTTCGATGGCAGGGATCTGCTGAAGATCAAGCCTCAGGCGCTGCGTGCGGTGCGCGGCGGGCAGATCGGATTCGTGTTTCAGGACCCGATGACATCGTTGAACCCCGTCTACACCGTCGGCATGCAGATCATGGAACCCCTGCGCAAGCACATGGGGCTGAGCAAGCGCGCCGCCGCCACCCGTGCGCGTGAATTGCTGGAACTTGTCGGCATTCCCGATGCGCAGCGCCGCCTTGATGATTATCCGCACCAGTTTTCCGGCGGCATGCGCCAGCGCGTGATGATTGCCATTGCGCTCGCCTGCGACCCCAAGGTGCTGATCGCCGATGAACCGACGACCGCACTTGATGTGACCATTCAGGCGCAGATTCTGGAACTGATGCAGGAATTGCGCGAAAAGCTGGGCATGGCCGTGATCTGGATCACGCATGATCTGGGTGTCATCGCGGGTATCGCGGACCGTGTGCTGGTCATGTATGGCGGGCAGATCGTCGAACATGCGCCCGTCGCGGACCTGTTCCGCGACCCCCAGCACCCCTATACCCGCGCCCTGCTGAAAACGATTCCCTCGATCAGCGGCGAACGCGCCAAACGGCTGACGGTGATCGAAGGGCAACCGCCCCTGATGCTGGCCGCCCCAGATGCCTGCCCGTTCCGCGCGCGCTGCGACGTGGCCTTTGCGCGCTGCGCGGTGGAAAACCCGCCGCGCTATGACGTGGGCCATGGCCATGACGCGGCCTGTTTTTATGATGCGCGCACGGGGGCACCACGCCATGCTTGACGACACGCCCAAACCGCTGGTGCGCGTGCGCGACCTCAAGATGCATTTTCCGATCCATGCGGGCCTGCTGCGCCGCCGCGTGGGCGAGGTGAAGGCCGTCGATGGCGTCAGCTTCGACGTGATGGAAGGCGAGACGCTGGGTCTAGTCGGCGAATCGGGCTGCGGCAAATCCACCTGCGGGCGCGCCGTGCTGCGGCTTTACGATATCACGGCGGGCGAGATTTCGATCGATGGCCGCGAGATCGGAACCATGTCGCAGACCAAGCTGCGCCCGATCCGGCCGACGATGCAGATGGTGTTTCAGGACCCGCAAGCCTCGCTCAACCCGCGCATGACGGTCGAGGCGATCATCCGCGAACCGCTGGACGAACACACCAGCCTCAGCATGGCCGAAAAGACCGCCAAGGTTGCCGAGCTGATGGATGCGGTCGGGCTGAACCGCAAATTCGCCAAGCGCTATCCACATGCGTTTTCCGGTGGCCAGCGCCAGCGGATCGGGATCGCGCGGGCGTTGGCGCTGAACCCCAAGTTCATCGTCTGCGACGAACCGATCGCCGCACTCGACGTGTCGATCCAGGCGCAGGTCGTAAACCTGCTCGAAGATTTGCAGGAACAGTTCGGCCTGACCTATCTGTTCATCAGCCACGATCTGTCGATGGTGCGCCATATCGCGACGCGGGTGGCGGTGATGTATCTGGGCAAGATCGTCGAGCTTGCCCCGCGGGAGGCGCTTTATCGTGACCCGCTGCACCCCTATACCAAGGCGCTGTTGTCCGCCGTGCCGGAACCGGACCCGGCGCTGGCGCGCACATCGGGGCGGATCATCCTTCAGGGTGACGTGCCATCCCCATCGAACCCGCCCAAGGGCTGCAATTTCTGCACCCGTTGTCCGGCGGTGATGGATCTCTGCAAAGAGATCGAGCCCGATTACAGGCAGGTCCAGCCCGGCCGCTTTGTGGCATGCCACCTGTATAACGAAACCACGACCACTGCCGACCAAACGGCAGGGACCGGGGCATAAGAGCGTCAACAAGGAGAAGACCAAATGAAACTGAAAACAGCCCTGATGGGTGCCGCCGCAGCGGTCGCATTCACGCCCTTGGCATTCGCCCAAGAGCATGACGGCGTCCGTGGCAGCTCTGGCCACCTCAACATCATCTATTGGCAGGCGCCATCCATCCTGAACCCGTTCCTGTCGGGCGGCACCAAGGATGTCGAAGCCTCCTCGATCATCCTCGAGCCGCTGGCGCGCTATGACAACACCGGCGCGCTGGTCCCCTATCTGGCAGAGGATATCCCGACCGTCGCCAACGGCGGCGTCTCCGAAGACTTGACCACGATCACATGGACCCTGAAAGAAGGGCTGCTGTGGTCCGACGGCACACCCGTGACCGCCGCTGATGCCGTGTTCACCGCCGAATACTGCATGCATCCCGAAGGCGGCTGTGCGCAGCTGTCCAAATACAACGGTGTCGAAAACGTCGAAGCCGTGGACGACCGCACGATCCGCATCACATTCGCCACGCCACAGCCGAACCCCTATGGTCCGATGGTGGGCGGCCAGTCCCCGATCCTGCAAGCGGCGCAATTCGCCGATTGCCTTGGCGCACGTGCCCCTGAATGCACCGACGCCAACTTTGGCCCGATCGGCACAGGCCCCTTCGTGGTGACGGATTTCCGCACCAACGACGTGATCCAGCTCGAAGCCAACCCCAACTACCGCGATGCCAGCAAACCGGCCTTTGCAACCGTCACCTTCAAAGGCGGCGGTGATGCGACAGCAGCGGGCCGTGCCGTGCTGGAGACAGGCGAATTCGACTACGCGTGGAACCTGCAACTTGCCCCCGATGTGATCCAGTCGATGGCAGCCGCCGGCATGGGCACGCCCGTGTCTGCGTTTGGCACGCTGGTCGAACGGATCGAGATGAACCTGACCAACCCGTCGCCTGATCTGCCGCCGGAAACACGGTCCACCGCAGCGGAACCACATCCTTTCCTGTCGGATGAAAACGTCCGTCGCGCGTTGTCCATGGCGATCGACCGCGAATTGCTGGTCGAGGTGGGCTACGGTCAGGCTGGCCGCGCGACCTGTAACCTTGTGCCGGGGCCGGAAATCTATGCCTCGCTCGACAACACGGGCTGCCTTGTGCAGGACATCGACGGGGCCAATGCCCTGCTGAACGAAGCAGGCTGGATCGACAGCAACGGCAACGGCATCCGTGACAAGGACGGCGTGGAACTGAACATCCTGTTCCAGACATCCACCAACGCCGTGCGGCAGGATTTCCAGGCGCTGATCAAGGACATGTGGGACCAGATCGGCGTTGAAACCGAATTGCGCAACATCGACTCGTCGGTGTTCTTCGGCGGTGACCCGGGGTCGCCCGATACGTTCGAAAAGTTCTACGCCGACGTGGAAATGTATGCCAACAACTTCGACGGCACCGATCCGCAGGCCTATCTGGCCGGCTATACCTGCGAAAAGGCACCCCGCCCCGAAACGCAGTGGCAGGGCGAGAACATCAACCGGTTCTGTGACCCCGCCTATGACGCGCTGGTCGCCGAATTGCAGCAGACCGCTGACATCGACGAACGCGGCCGCATTGCGCGCCAGCTCAACGACATGCTGACCAAGGACAGCATGGTCATCGTGCCGCTGGTCGACCGTGGCCGTGTGTCGGCCCATGCCAACAGCCTCGGCGGTGTTGTCCTGAACACATGGGACAGCGAATTGTGGAACGTCGCTGACTGGTTCCGTATCGCGGAATAAAGAACCAACGCGCCCTGGACCCCGCGCCGGGGCCTCTGCCACCGCAGCGGTGCAGAGGTCCCGGATCAGGTCCGGGACGCGCCTTTCTCCTCAACTTTTCACAGCCCTGACCCGAGGCGTTGCAATGCTGATCTACACCTTTCGCAGATTGCTGATATCCATCCCGACGCTTCTGTTCATCGCTTTCGTCATCTTCATGTTGCTGGAACTCGCCCCCGGCGATCCAATGGCGCAAATGCCCCTGACTATCCCCCCCGAGGTGAAAGAGGCGATGCGCATCGCGCTCGGGCTGGGAGAGCCGTGGTATGTGCGCTTTCTGCTCTGGCTGAACCAGTTTTTCATCGTGGAACCGCAACACTGGATCGATCAGGCCTTTGGCACCAGTTTCGCCGAAGGCAAGCAGCGCATCATCAGCTTTCAGTCGCGCAGCCCGGTGTTCGACACGATCGCACAGCGGCTGCCGCAGACGCTCTGGGTCGTGGGCATGTCCTATGTCGTGGGCGTGCTGATCGCCCTGCCCATCGGGATCATCAGCGCGTACCGACAATATTCGGTCTTTGACCAAGCCGGAACTTTCGTGTCGATGATCGGCTTTTCGGTGCCGCCATTCTTTTCGGGCGTGCTGCTGATCGTGATCTTTTCGGTGCAGCTGGGCTGGCTGCCGTCGATCTATGACACCACCTTGGTCGTCAATTCATGGGACACGTTCAAGCAGCAGATGATGCAGATGGTGATGCCCGTCATGGTGCTGGCCTTGCAGACCACAGCCCA
This sequence comes from Yoonia vestfoldensis DSM 16212, assembly GCF_000382265.1. GTDB lineage: Bacteria > Pseudomonadota > Alphaproteobacteria > Rhodobacterales > Rhodobacteraceae > Yoonia > Yoonia vestfoldensis. Next base: position 110,636 of record NZ_KB907983.1, on the reverse strand, counting down.
GGTCAGCCGCTATATGCGCGCCTCCATGCTCGACAACCTAAGCCAGGACTACGTCCGCACCGCACGTGCCAAGGGCATGAGCGAAAGTGTCGTCGTGCTGAAACACGTCTTGCGCAATTCGATGATCCCCGTGGTGACGGTCATCGCGCTCGGCATCCCGTCGATCTTTGGCGGGGCGATCATCACCGAACAGATCTTCAAGGTGAACGGGCTTGGCCAGTTGCTGATCCTGGCGCTGCAAGGGTCCGACATTCCGATGGTGATGACGATCACCTTCCTTCTGGCCGTGCTGATCGTGCTGATGAACCTGATCGCCGATGTGCTTTACGGTGTTCTCGACCCGAGGATTCGCTATGAGTGACCTGACAACCAGCGCGCCCGCGGCCGCGCCGAAACCCCGCAACCAATGGCTTGACGTCTGGGCGCAGTTCCGCACCCACAAGGGGGCCGTTCTGGGGCTTGGGTTTTTGGCCTTCATCACGCTTTTTGCGGCCCTTGGGCCGACCCTCTGGGGGGTCGACCCCGGCGATCTGGATATCCGCAACAAGGATGTGCGGCCGATCTATCACATGCTCTTCGACAGCGACGCCAAGGTGTCTTGGGCGCATCCGATGGGGACCGACAACCTTGGCCGCGACATCATGGCCAATATCATGCAGGGCGGACGGATCTCGCTGGCCGTGGGCTGGACCGCGATGATCCTCGCCGTTTTCATCGGCACGCTGGTCGGTGTGCTGGCGGGCTATTTCCGCAAGGCGGACGGGCTGCTCATGCGGTTCACCGATCTTGTGCTGGCGCTGCCCTTGTTGCCCTTGCTTTTGGTCATGATGCTGTTGTTCCGCGATCCTTTGCGCGCGGCCTTCGGACCCGAGAACGGGATTTTCATCCTGATCGTCGTTGGCATCGGCATCACAAGCTGGATGCAGACCGCGCGGATCGTGCGGGGCGATATCATGGCACTGAAGGAACGCGAATTCGTGCTGGCCGCGCGCAGCATCGGCACGCCATCGCGGCGGATCATCACGCGGCACCTGCTGCCGAACGTGCTGTCGCCGATCATGGTATCCGCGACACTGGGTCTGGCGACCGCGATCATCACGGAATCGGCGTTGTCCTTCCTTGGCCTTGGATTTCCGTCGGATTTCCCGACATGGGGCAAGATCCTGTTCGACAGTGTGGACCGCATGACCGCCTTTCCCGAACGGGTGATCTGGCCGGGCCTTGCGATCTCGCTGACGGTGCTCGCGGTGAATTACATCGGCGACGGGTTGCGCGACGCGCTTGACCCCAAGATCAGAGGTTTGTGAGCGCAGGGCGATTGACATAACCGACAGAAATAGTCAGATATTCGCGATCATCAGCGAGTATCAGACCATGGCCGCCAAGACTCCGTCCCCCTGTATCGACGTGTGCAAGTTTCGCCGCGAGGGCCATTGCATCGGCTGTTCGATGACCAAAGCGCAGAAATCCATGTTCAAGGCGCTGAAAAAGCCCGCGTATCGGGCGGCTTTTGTGACCATGCTGATGGCGCAACAGGCGATCATGGGCAAATATGGCCATTGGCGGCGCGCCTACGAAAAAAAATGCGCCAAGAAAGGCGCATCTTTTCCCGAAGACGTCGGTTGATCAGGCCAGGTGCGCGCGTAGCATCCAGGCGAATTTCTCATGCGTCTGACCGCGTGCGATGCACAGGTCTTCGGTCAGCGCATCGCCATGTTCGGCAGCCAGTTCGCCTGCGGCGGCAATCGTCGCGGCCAGTGTTTCCTGGGCCTGTTGCAACGTCTTGACCATGGTGCGGTCATCGGCGTCGCCTTCGTATTCAGCGACCTTGGATCGTTTGATCATTCCCGCAAGCGTGCCTTCGGCATGGGCATCCAGCGCCCTGATCCGCTCGGCCAGTTCATCCTGACCCGCGAAATGGTCTTCATAGATGTCCTGGAACAAGGCGTGCAGCGATCCAAAGGCCATGCCTTTTACGTTCCAATGAAAATTCTGCGCCAGCATCGTCGTCACAAGAGTCTCTGCGACACATTGGTTCAGCGCGTCGGCGATGGCAGTTTGTGCAGTGGGGCTGAGGTCTGTGGCTGTCTGTGTCATCTGTGATCTCCTTTGGTTGTTTGAATAACGTTCTGGTCGCTGGTATCGTTCCCTGCGCGGTCAGGCTTGCTGCGCTGCGGAACTGCGGCCCGTTCCGGTGCCCGCGTCATGAGCGGCCTTGCAGATCAGAAAATGCAACCGCGACGCCCGTTCGCGCGACATCCGACTGTGCAGCGCAAAGCGATAGCGCGCCACATCGTTCTGGCGCACGGCATCAAGCAGGTTTTCCAGCCAGATTTCGTCAAAGGATTTTTCCGCCGCCGTCGGCTCGTGGAACTTCATCCGCCGCCCCAGCGCCTCGGGCAGGGCGGCCAGCAGGTCCTGCATCGGGTCTCCGGTGGTCATGCCGCTCAGACGGGCCCTGCGCCCGGCACTGCGGACGACATGCCGGATCGGGTCGACGGGCGGCTGCGTATGGGCGGTGGACGACATCTGCGACTCCTATTCCCGACAAATATAGTCAACCAAAGAGCCTGTGGCAACCGAAACCACCCAACACCCTTGTGACTTGCCCGGCGACCGTTCCGGCCTAACCTTGCGTCAAGGTCGGCAATCGGTCGGCCATCCCAACAGGAGGCACCACGATGACCCGCATGACCGCCAAGGATTTCGATCAGGATCTGCTGGATCTTTATGATTTCTACGCCCACGGCAAAATCAGCAAACGCGAGTTTCTGGACAAGGCGGGCCGGTTTGCCGTCGGCGGCATGACCGCGATGGCGCTGTTGCAAATGCTCAGCCCCAATTACGCGCTGGCCGAGCAGGTCAGCTTCAACGACCCCGACATCGTGCCGGAATACATCATGTATCAGTCCCCGAAAGGCCATGGCGAGGTGCGCGGCTATCTGGTGAAACCCGCCGCGGCGACAGGCCCCCTGCCCGCCGTGCTGGTGATCCACGAAAACCGCGGGCTGAATCCGTATATCGAGGATGTCGCCCGCCGTCTGGCCAAGGCGGGATTCATGGCGCTGGCCCCCGACGGGCTGACATCCGTAGGCGGCTATCCCGGCAACGACGCCGAAGGGCGCGATCTGCAAAGCACGGTGGACCCGGAACTGCTGATGAACGACTTTTTCGCGGGGTTCGAACACCTGATGGGCCGCGACGACAGCACCGGCAAGGTGGGCGCGGTCGGGTTCTGCTATGGTGGCGGGGTCGTCAACGCGCTTGCCGTGGCCTATCCCGAAATGGCGGCGGGTGCGCCTTACTACGGGCGTCAGGCCGCTGCGGCAGACGTACCGCGCATTCAGGCGCCGCTGCAATTGCACTATGCCGCCTTGGACGAACGTATCAACGAAGGCTGGCCTGCTTACGAGGCGGCGTTGATCGAGAACGACAAGATCTTTAAGGCTCACATCTATCCCGACGTGAACCACGGGTTCCACAACGACAGCACACCCCGCTATGACGAGGCAACGGCGGAACTCGCGTGGGACCGCACGGTTGCGTGGTTCAACACCTATCTGGTCTGAAACGCAAAAGGCCCGCCGTGATGGCGGGCCGGTGCGGTGGGCGGATGGGGGTGGGTCCAAAGAGGTTCAATGCCTCAATCCCGCCAAGTCATCTCGTGGGTGCGCACGATATGCTATTCTTACGCCTAGCTGATGTCCCGTTGCGGACGACGTGTGAATTCGCTGCACATGCGCGAATGTCAGTTTCTAACGCGGCCGTCCGAGAATGCGTCGATTGACGACACCAGTTTCAATAGGTCGGCCGCATAGAAACCTGCCGCATTGATGCAATTCGTTTCGAGCATCTTAAGTCCATGGTCGGTGCGGCAGATGTCGACAACGTAGGCGGAGGAATAATCCGGGTTTGCCATCACTAGAGCCCCTGCAAACTCTAGGGCATCGTCATCAATCTCATGCCGATAAACGACGCGTGATCCCTCCTTGTAGAGTGAGAAAGTAACAATCTCGTCTCTGACCACCCAGAGCCGCCATTCTTTGAGAATGCGAACGGGCTCAGTGAACATCAATTCTGTATCGTGACGCAGCGAGCCCTTGGGTATCTCGTGCTCCGTCAGAGCGAGCACCTTGTTAGCCAAGCCAATGATTTCACCTGCAGTCATTACCCTTCCAGGCACTTCTTTACTGTCTTCAACTGGGCGCAGAAACCAGTTTTTCCCGTCGTCGCGAAGCTGTTCCGGAACATCTCGCAGCGTTAAGAAAAGAGCGTCCGCGCCATTAAGAAGGAATGGATGCCACGGTTTTTCTTGCACAAAAGGCCTAATCTTGAAGACGCCGGGCTTAAGATCCTTAGCCTGTGCATACCGCCACAAGGTATATGAACCGAACATGACAACGGCATTCGGGTCGTCGATCATAGGAACCGGTGTCAGTTCGCCGACGAATGGAACGACTTTGTGGCACGTGTACGGGATTTCCAGCCGATCAAGTGCATCGGCCATTTTTCGAGTGTCTTCAAAATCTTGAAGTATCCATTGGATTTATTCGTGCTCAACTCTGACAACCTAGCTCCGAACATAGTGAACATTATTCCTTCTATTGCTCAACAGCAGACATTCGCGCACCGTTCAGCATCAAGGACTATCGGCCCAATGCAGCCATTCCCAAACATCCGCCCCACGCAAGGCAAAAGGCCCGCCGTGATGGCGGGCCTTCTTTTCAGCGCATCAAAATCAATCAATCTTGGGCAGCAGTTCGTCCAGCGACTTTTTTGCGTCGCCATAGAACATCCGCGTGTTTTCCTTGTAGAACAGCGGGTTCTCGATGCCGGAATAGCCGGTCCCCTGCCCGCGCTTGGACACGAACACCTGTTTGGCCTTCCAGCATTCCAGCACCGGCATCCCGGCGATGGGGCTGTTGGGGTCGTCTTGGGCGGCAGGGTTCACGATGTCATTGGACCCGATCACGATGGCCACGTCGGTCGAGGGGAAATCATCGTTGATCTCGTCCATCTCCATCACGATGTCATAGGGCACCTTGGCCTCGGCCAGCAGCACGTTCATGTGGCCCGGCAAACGGCCCGCGACGGGGTGAATGGCGAAACGGACATTCTTGCCCTTGGCGCGCAATTTGCGGGTCAGTTCCGCGACCGCCGATTGCGCCTGTGCCACGGCCATGCCGTAACCGGGGATGATGATGATGCTGTCGGCCTCGTTCAAGGCCGTCGCGACACCATCGCTGTCGATGGCGATCTGTTCGCCCTCGACCGCCATCTGTTCCCCCTGCGGCCCGCCGAAGCCACCCAAGATCACCGATACAAAGCTGCGGTTCATCGCCTTGCACATGATGTAGGACAGGATCGCACCGGAGGAGCCGACCAGCGCGCCGACCACGATCAACAGATCATTGCCAAGGCTGAACCCGATCGCCGCTGCAGCCCAGCCCGAATAGCTGTTCAGCATCGACACGACGACAGGCATATCCGCCCCGCCGATCCCCATGATGAGGTGATAGCCGATGAAAAGTGCGGCCAGCGTCATCAGGAACAGCGGGAAGAAACCGCCGGTGTTGAAATACCAGATCAGGCAGAGCACCGAAACCGCAGCGGCGCCGGCGTTGAGCATATGCCCGCCGGGCAGTTTCGCAGCGGCGGTGTTCACCTTGCCCGCGAGCTTGCCATAGGCGATGACCGATCCGGTAAAGGTGATGGCCCCGATGAAGATACCAAGGAACAATTCGACCCGCAGGATATTGATCTCGACCACGGTTTTTTGTGCTATCAGCGACGCAAACGAGCCTAGATTGCGCAGTTGAGTAGCCAACTCCGCCGCGCGGGGATTCTCGAAGACCATGCCTGCGGCAGGCCAGACAAATGCTTCTGGCGGAAAGCCGCCAAGGGCCGAGAATTCGGCAATCAGTGCTGCCACGCGCACAATCTCGAAATGCGCGATGAACCCCACCAGCACGGCGGCCAGACCGACAAGACTGTGCATCGCCGCGACCAGTTCGGGCATCTGCGTCATCTGCACCTTGGTCGCCAATTGATAGCCGATGACCCCACCACCCGCGATCAGGATCAGCGACAGAAACCAGAGCCCCGCACCGGGGCCGAACAAGGTGGCCGATACCGCGAGCGCCATGCCCGCCATGCCATACCAGACCGCGCGCTTGGCGCTTTCCTGCCCGGACAGACCGCCGAGGCTGAGGATAAAGAGAATTGCCGCGACGACGTAGGCCGCTGTTGTGAAACCGTATTCCATTGCTCTTTACCCCTTTACGACTTCTGGAACATGGCAAGCATGCGCCGTGTGACCAGAAAGCCGCCGAAAATATTGATGCCGGTCATGAAGACCGCCAATGCCGCAAGGAACACGACCAGCCACGACCCCGACCCGATCTGCGTCAGCGCACCCAGAATGATGATCGAGGAAATCGCGTTCGTCACCGCCATCAGCGGCGTGTGCAGGCTGTGGGCCACACCCCAGATGACCTGAAACCCAACAAAGACCGCCAGCACGAAGACGATGAAATGCTGCATGAAGCTGGCGGGGGCCACCAGACCGACACCCAGCAGCAGCACCGCACCCACGACCAGCAGCGTGACCTGATTGCGGGTCTGCGTCTTGAAATCGGCGGTTTCCTTGGCGCGCTTTTCGTCCGCCGTCAATTCCTTGGGCTGGTTCTTTTTGGCGACCTGCGCGATGGCGTTGATCTTGGGCGGCGGCGGCGGGAAGGTGATCGCGCCCGCATGGGTCGCCGTGGCACCCCGGATCACGTCGTCCTCCATGTTGTGCACTGGCACACCGTCTTTGCCGGGTGTCAGGTCGGTCATCATATGGCGGATGTTGGTGGCATAAAGCGTCGAGGCCTGTGCCGCCATCCGGCTGGGATAATCAGTATAGCCGATGATGATGACACCATTGTCGGTGACGATCCGTTCGTCCTTGACCGTCAGCTTGCAGTTGCCGCCGCGTTCGGCGGCAAGGTCGATGATGACCGAACCGGGCTTCATCGAGGCAACCATGTCGGGCGTCCACAGCTCCGGCGCATCACGGCCGGGGATCAGCGCCGTGGTGATGACGATATCCATATCAGGCGCGATTTCGCGGAACTTGGCCAGTTGGGCCGCCGCGAATTCGGGGCTGGAGACAGAGGCATAGCCGCCCGTTTTGGCGCCATCCTGCTGTTCTTCCTCGAAATCGAGGAACACGAATTGTGCACCCATCGATTCGACCTGTTCGGCGACTTCGGGACGCACGTCGAAAGCATAGGTGATCGCACCTAGGCTCGTGGCCGTCCCGATCGCGGCCAAGCCTGCGACACCCGCGCCTACGACCAGCACCTTGGCGGGCGGCACCTTGCCTGCGGCGGTGATCTGGCCAGTGAAGAAGCGGCCGAAATTGTTGCCCGCCTCGATCACGGCGCGATAGCCCGCGATATTGGCCATCGACGACAGCGCATCCATTTTCTGCGCGCGGCTGATGCGCGGCACCATATCCATCGCGATGACGGTCGCACCCTTGGCGTTGGCGGCCTCCATCAAATCCTTGTTCTGCGCGGGATAGAAGAAGGAAATCAGCGTCTGGCCTTCACGCAGGCGCTTGACCTCGACATCCTCGGGGGGGCGGACCTTGGCGATGATATCGGCGGCCTTGTAGAGGGCGGCAGCGGTCTTGACGACCTCGACCCCGGCCTCCTTGTAGGATTGATCGGTGAAGCCCGCAGCCACACCGGCCCCGGTTTCGATCACGCAGTCATAGCCCAGTTTTTGCAGGTCTTTCGCCGAAGCAGGCGTCATGGCAACGCGGTCTTCGCCGGCAAATATCTCTTTTGGTGTGCCGATTTTCACGGACCATCCCCCATATTTGTGTCAGCAGTCAAATCCGACTTAGCGCGCGAAAGATTGTTTCACAAGGGAAGGGCTGCAAAGTCCGTTCCTGTCGTGCGCTAACAGTCACAGCCAGCGGCGGGTCTTTTCGCAGTAGCGCGCAAAATCGGCGCGGAACTTGCGGCGCAGGCGGTTTTCCTCGGGCACGATGAACCGTTGCGTGATCGTCGCCACGAACAAGGCCACCAGCAGCAGCGCGACAGGCGCATCCCAGCGCAGGGCCAGCCCCGCAAGGATCAGCGCATCGCCCAGATAGATCGGATTGCGGCTGCGTGAAAACACCCCCGTCGTGACCAAGGCGTCCGCTTCCATATGCGGGATCACCGTGGTCTTGCGCTTGCGCATCTCGGCCACGGCCAGCAGCATCAGCACCAGACCAGCGCCCACCAGCAGGCCGCCCAGCAAGTCCAGCGCCGGATGGCTGATGGCCAGCACCTGCGGCTGCAGCACGCTGATCTGCCACGCCATGACAAGCGCCAGCACAAGCCAGACAGGAGGAATGTCGATCCATTTCATAGCTGACGTTGTGACCCGCCGCTTTGCCCTTGTCCATGCCCGCCGTGCAGGTAGCATAGGCGCAACTACGGGGGAGTCATCATGGAACATGCAGGCAAACACGCGCTGGTGACAGGCGGCGCGACGGGCATCGGCAAAGGCATCGCACTGGCCTTGGCCGAGGCAGGCGCAGAGGTCACGATCACAGGCCGCAATGGCGCGAGACTGGCAGAGGTCGCCGCAACCCACCCCCGCCTGCATGCGCTGGTGATGGATGTGGATGACGAATCCTCCGTACGTGACGGCATCGCCAATGCCGCCGCCGCACGCGGCCCCGTGCAGATTTGCGTGGCCAATGCGGGGATTGCCGAAGGCGGACCTTTCGCGAAAACCTCGCTTGCCGCTTGGCGCAAGACGATGGCCACAAACCTCGACGGTGTGTTCCTGACCTTTCAGGCGGCGCTGGCCAGTCTGCCGCCCGACATGCCCGCGCGGATGATCGTCGTCTCCTCAATCGCGGGCGTGCGGGGCCTCAAGAACGCGGTGCCCTATACGGTCAGCAAACACGGCGTGATCGGCCTGATCCGTGGATTGTCCGAGGAATACATGCGCAGCCCTGTCACCTTCAACGCGCTCTGCCCCGGCTATGTGGATACGGCCATCGTGCAGAACCAGTTGCCCAGCCTGATGAAAAGCTTTGACGTGGACGAGGCGGGCGCTGTCGACCTGATCGCCAAAGGCAACCGCCACCGCCGCCTGCTCGAAGTGGACGAGACCACCGCCGCCGCCATGTGGCTGTGTTCGGATGGCGCGCGCAGCGTGAACGGGCAAACGATCCAGATTTCAGGAGGCCAGGTATGACAACCAGTTTCATTCGCGATTTTTCCCGGACCAAGGCGATGTTCCAGATGCCCGCCGACATGATCTATCTGGATGGCAATTCGCTGGGGCCATTGCCGCGCGCCGCCGCCGCACGGATCGCTGATTGTGTGACCCGCGAATGGGGCGAGATGGTGATCACCGGCTGGAACCGCGCGGGCTGGATGGCGCAGCCCACCACCTATGCCGACCGGATCGGGCGGCTGATCGGGGCGGAACCGGGGCATACGGTTCTGGGCGATACGCTGTCGGTCAAGGTCTATCAGGCGCTGGCAGCCGCCCTTGATCTGGTGCCTGACAGGCGGGTGATCCTGACCGACAGCGGCAATTTCCCCTCCGACATCTACATGGCCGAAGGGCTGATCCGGTCGCTGGACCGCGGCTATGAATTGCGTGTAGTCGCCCCCGAGGATGTGGCGGATCACATCGACAATGATCTTGCCGTGCTGATGCTGACGCAGGTCGATTACCGCACGGGGCAGATGCATGACATGGCCGCCCTGACGCAAAAGGCCCATGACGCAGGTGCCATCACGATCTGGGACCTTGCCCATTCCGCAGGCGCGCTGCCCGTCGATGTGGCAGGCTGCGGCGCCGATTTCGCGGTGGGCTGCACCTATAAATACCTCAATGGCGGACCGGGCGCGCCCGCGTTCATCTATGTCGCCCCCCGCCATATCGACCGCTGCCAGCCTGCGCTGTCGGGCTGGCTCGGCCATGCCGCCCCTTTCGCCTTCGAACCCGGCTACCGCCCCGGCACGGGGATCGAACGGATGCGCGTCGGCACGCCGCCGGTGCTGCAACTCGCAGCCCTTGATGCCTCGCTCGACATCTGGGACCAGGTCGATCTGCACGACATCCGCACAGCCTCCATCGCGCTGACAGACCAGTTCATCGCAGGCATAGAAGCCACCTGCCCCATGCTGACGCTGGCCAGCCCGCGCGACCCCGCGCAGCGCGGATCGCAGGTGTCGTTCCGTTTCGCCGACGGCTATGCCGCGATGCAGGCCTGTATCGCGCAAGGCGTGGTCGGCGATTTCCGCGCGCCCGACATCATGCGCTTTGGCTTTACCCCGCTTTTCATCGACGCAGGCGACGTGGCCCGCGCGGTCGAGATCATCACCAAGGTGATGACCGACAAGCTCTGGGACAGGGCGGAATTCCGGCAAAAGGCGGCTGTCACCTGACACCATCTTCCGAGTAAAAATATCCCCGCCGGAGGCACCGAGGCCCGCAAGGGCCCGGACCGCTAGGCGGCCTCGGGCGCGCGGGCGCGTCTGCCATGCACATGCATGTTCAGCGCCGCCCCGAGCAGGATCAGATAGGCGCTGACATAAAGCCACAGCATCATGCCGATCACCGCCCCGATCGAGCCGTAGACCTCGTTGTAGCTTGCGAAATTCGTCAGGTAGAACGACAGCCCCGCCGAGGCCGCGATCCACAAGACGATCACGACCAGCGCGCCCACCGTGACCCAGCGCCCGCGGCTTTCGATCCGGACCGGACCAAAGCGGTAAAGCAGCCCCAGCGCCGTCAGCAGCACGCCCAGTGCCACGACCCAGCGCAGACCTTCCAGCAGCCAGGCGGTGCCAGTCGGGATCGGCAGAAACGCCATCACGATCGGCAGGACGACAACGACATTCACGGCAATGATCGCGAGAAACACCAGCGCGATGGTCAGACTGAAGGCCACGACCACCTGCCGCAGGCTGCTGCGCTGCTTTTGCCCCGCGATGGCGTTGAGCCCGCCGATCAACGCGCCGACAGCCGCCCGGCACGACCAGAGCGCCACGAGGATCGACACGAACGTGGCCCATCCCAAGGCCTGTGATGGCGCATCGACCAGCCCGTTGATCTGGGTCTCCAGCAAGCGATAGGCATCGTCGGGGATAATGTCCTGCATCAGCGTCAACTGATCGGCAATGACCACGGGGTCCGCCATCAGCCCGAAGATCGCGATGATCGCGGCCAGCCCCGGAAAGATCCCGAACATCCCGAAAAAGGCGACCCCCGCCGCGATCAGGCCAAGGTTCTTTTCCCCGGCCGTGTCCAGCACGGCACCACCTGTCCGCCAGATCGATTTGAGTGTGGACATGAATCCTTTCCCCCGAAACTTTCCGGTCGCGCGGCGCGCAGTGCGCTTGGCAAGCCGCCACGCTAACATAGTGTTTCGGAAAGGCAAAGGTTCCGGCGGCCGCGCGTCAGGGCGCTACGCGCAGCGGCGGCTTGCGCCTTTTGCCGGACAGCGCGTTGCCCGCGATCGCCCCCAGCAGAATGGCCCCGCCGATCAGCGTATTGACCCCCGCCGCCTCGCCCAGAAACACCCAGACCCAGAACGGGCCAAGCAACACTTCGGCCAATGACAGCAATGCAAGCTCTGCGGCGGGCAGGCTTTTCGAGCCGAGCGTGTAGAGGATCAACCCGGCGCCGACCTGAAACACGCCCATGCCCATCGAGATACCACCGTCGCGTGGCGACAACACCAGCGGCAGGCCCAACCACAGGCAGATCGCCAGCGTGACACCGATGCCGAACAGACCCGACAGGAACACCGCCGGCAGCATCTCGGACGCCCTGCCCCAGCGCAGCGCGACGGTGAAAACGGCAAAACCCAGCGCCGAGGCCAAGGCAGCGAGCGATCCATGCAACGTCACGCCGCCCGACTGGTCCGCGACCATCACCGCGATCCCCGCAAGCGCCAGGCCGATCGCGATCAAAGTCGCCCGGCGCACGGGTTCGCCCAGCAGGACGCGCCCCAGCACGGCGGCCATGAACGGTGCCGTGGCAAACAGCAGCATCGCATTGGCGACCGATGTGGCCTGGATCGCATAGATCCCGCCTGCATAGGCCGCGACCAGCGCCAGCCCCGCCACCACCCCCGCGCGCCCGCTTCGCCGGACCTGCGCCAAGACGCCCTGCCCGCTGCGCAGCCGGATGACGAGATATAGAAAAACCGACAGGCTGACCGAACGATAAAGCAGAATCTGCCAGACCAGCGCATCCTCGATCAGCCGCACGCCAAGGCCGACCGTGGACCAGAGCACGCCTGCCGCAAAGACCAGCAGAACACCTTGCCGGTACGCCGGTATTGCCACTGCGGCTGTCGATGGCATGGCGTCGGACAAGAGGCTCCATCCTTTGATCGCGTTCCGTGCCGACGGTATCCTGCCCGGTAGGACCGGGGTGTCCTGTTTGCGACCCGTCACACACGAAATTGCCATCCGCGCAGGACTGGCCAAACAAAATCGCAGGACTATCTGACATCGGATGGCGGTGCAGGCCTGACTCTTGGACCTGCGCACCACCACAACCGCAACCGTGCCGCCGATATCGGACGCACAGATTGCGCGGCCACACCAGTCGCGCGACGAACGCAAGGAATGCCATGGCGCAGCCGCCTGCCAGATTGTCGCCGTATGAGGACAGGACGCCGCATCATCGCGGACGTGATCTGCCTGGCGTCCCGGCAGACGCCGACGGCAAAACGCAGGGTGCGCTGCCGCATGCGCCGATGGCCTTTGCGCCGCAGGACCTGACGACGGCGGGGCTTGCCGACAGGTCAGGCCTGCTCTGGCGGCTCTGGGGTGCCATCGCGCAGCGCGCGGGGCTCTAGATGGCTGCGTCCGGCGACGCTCCTCCGATGATCGCGCGTTTCGTCGTACTTGCCGGATGTGGCATCGCGGCGATGACCGCCAGCGGCGTGTTCCTTGTCTTCGGGACAATCGGCGGCATCACCGCACTGGACCTTTTTCGCGCGTTTTTGGTGCTGGTGGCGTCATTCTGGCTGGCATGGGGGGCCGCTCTTGCCATTGTCGGTCTTGTCGCCGCGCCGCGCGCGCCTTTGCCCGTGACCGGACCATTGAAAGCGCGCGTCGTGGTGCTTGTGCCCATCTTCGCCGAGGACCCCGCCGCCACGTTTTCACGCATCGCCGCTATGGACAGGTCCTTGCGGCAGGTGACGGATGGTGCAGGCTTTGACTTCGCCATCCTGTCGGACACCCGTGACGATGCCCATGCCGCGCGCGAACGCCACTGGTACCTGCGGCTGGTGCAGGACACCGGCGGGCAAGGCCGCATCTTTTATCGCAGGCGCGACGTCAACGAGGGGCGCAAGGCAGGCAATATCGCCGATTTCATCCGCAGTTCGGGTGCGGCCTATGATTTCGCTATCGTTCTGGATGCCGACAGCATGATGGAAGGGCGCACCATGCGGGACATGGCCTTGCGGATGCAGGCCGATCCCGCACTGGGGCTGTTGCAGACCCTGCCCGTCGTCGTGAACGCGCGGTCGCGCTTCGCACGTCTGATGCAATTCGCCGCCGCGTTTCACGGGCCGGTCTTTGCGCGTGGGCTGGCGCGGCTGCAAGGGCGCACCGGTCCGTTCTGGGGGCATAACGCGATCATCCGCATCCGTGCTTTCGCGCAAAGCTGCGGCCTGCCCGACCTGCCCGGACCGCCGCCTTTTGGCGGCCCGATCATGAGCCATGATTACGTCGAGGCCGCCTTGATGGCACGCGGCGGCTGGACGGTCAGGCTCGATACCGATCTGCAAGGCAGCTATGAAGAGACTCCCGAAACCCTGATCGACCACGCCAAACGCGACCGGCGCTGGTGTCAGGGCAATCTGCAACACATGCGCCTTGTGACCGTGCAGGGACTTTCGGGATGGAGCAGGTTTGTTTTCATACAAGGCATTTTCGCCTATCTGCTGGCGCCGGTCTGGATGGGTTTCGTGCTGACCAGCAAGCTGACAGAGGCGCTTGCGACCGACACGGTCCGCATCCGGCTGGATGCCTGGACGCTGCCTGTCGTGACCCAGACCAACTTTGCCATCGCGTTGGGGCTGATGGTCGGGGTGATCGTCCTTCTGGTGCTGCCGAAGCTGCTGAACCTTTGCGACGCAATCCTGCGCGGGCGAACCCGGGCTTTTGGCGGGGTGGTCCGCAGCACCGCATCGGCCGCTGCGGAACTGCTGATCCTGTCGATGCTGACACCCGTACTGCTGATGTATCAATTGCGCGCCATCGCCCAGATCATGCGCGGGCGCGACGGCGGTTGGCCCGCGCAAGACCGTGACGGCGGTGCCATGACCCTGCGCGAGGCCTATCTGGCATCGCATTGGATCGTGTCGGCAGGCTGTATCGGGGTGCTGGTCACGCTGGTCTATGCCACCGGCGTGCTGCTGTGGCTCTTGCCGGTGCTGGCCCCGATGATCGCCGCCCCCCTGCTGATCGCGGCGACGGCGAAACCTGCGCAGGGCTGGCTGTTCGCCACGCCGCAGACGCTTGACCCAGGCCCAGTCCTGCGCGAGCGCGCGGCTATTCTGGCGCGCTGGACACAGCCGGACGCCGGCGCTGCGCCAGCAGGACCCAGACACCCGGCAGGCTTGCCACAAGAATGACCAGACCGAACGCGATGCTGGCCGCGATCCCCGCCTCGGCCTGCGCGCCCACGACAGGCCAGATCGCGGCGGCGGCCCCTTCGCGCAGGCCCCAGCCGCCCACCGACAGCGGGATCATCATCGAGGTCAGGATCAGGGGCAGGATCGTCACCACAGCGACGAAAGGCAGGTCGGTGCCGGTGGCAAACGCGCAGAACGCGAAACTTGCCAGATTGCAGGCGACAATCGCGATGCTGAGGCCCACCTGACGCGGCCAGACCCCGCGCGCCAGCAGTCCCAGACGCAGCGCCGTCAAAAACCCCGCCGTCGCACGCGCCACGGGGCCGGGCACCCGTGCAAGGATCGCCCCCAGCACCACAAGACCCACCAGCAACAACGCAAGCCAACCGATCGCCTCGGTGATCCAACCCGGCCACACCAGACCGCCCGGCACGGTGATGGCCACGACGAACCCGCCGAAAAGCACCGCGAACAGCGCCACCTGCCCGACCAGCCGTTCCAGCACCACAGCCTGTGCCGCGCGCAGCATCCCCGCCTGATGGCGTTGGCGCACAGCGCGCCCCGCATCGCCCAGCACACCCCCAGGCACCGCCAGATTGACGAATTGCGACAGGTAATATTCCCCGATCGCATCGCGCCTGCGCAGCGGTTGATCCAGTTGCGCCGCCGTCAGCCGCCAGCGCAGCGCGGACAACAGCACCTGCCCGTGCGCCGTGGCCAAGGCGGCCAGCAGCCAGAGCCATTCGGTCTGCGCCAACAACGCCAGAACCTGCGGCCCATCGGTCAGATGCCACAGGAGTGCAAGGATGGCGAGCGTGACAATCACGCGCAAAGCCGCCCCAAAAAACTTGCGGCGCGGAACTGGATCGGGATCGGGGCGTTCTGACATTGGCTGAGATATCTGCCAGTTGCGTGGAATTGCAAGCGCTGGTCTCTCATTTAACGGATTCTATGGACCTCGGAGGGGTTACGGCTATGTTCGGGTGATGAATGTGACGATCCAAGCGCCGCAAACAGCGCCGATGCACGACAAGACACCCCAAGGGGCCACGCTGCGCCTGCGCGACCTGGTCAAAAGGTTTGCTTCCGGCCCGCCCGCCGTTGCCGGTATCAACCTTGATATGGCAGCGGATGAATTTGTGGTGCTCGTCGGCCCGTCGGGCTGTGGCAAATCCACGACGCTGCGTCTGATTGCGGGGCTGGAAACCGCGACCTCTGGCGATATCGAAATTGCGGGCAAGCGGGTCAACGACCAGGGTGCGGCCCAGCGCGATGTGGCGATGGTATTCCAGAACTACGCGCTTTATCCGCATATGACCGTCGCGCAAAACATCGCCTTTGGCTTGCGCCGCAGGGGTGTGTCCCGCGCCGAGGCCAAGGCCGCCGTGGCCGAGGCCGCGCGCGCGCTGGAACTGACCGATCTGATGCACCGGATGCCGGGCGATCTGTCCGGCGGCCAAAAGCAGCGCGTCGCCATGGGCCGCGCCATCGTGCGCAATCCCCGCCTGTTTCTGTTCGACGAACCGCTCTCCAATCTTGACGCCCGCCTGCGCCTGACCATGCGCACCGAGATCAAGCGGATGCATGCCCGCGTGCCCACCACCACGATCTATGTCACCCATGACCAGACCGAGGCGATGACGATGGCAGACCGGGTCGTCGTGATGAACGCGGGCCGGATCGAGCAGATCGGCACCCCGATGGAAATCTACAACACACCGGTGTCGCGCTTTGTCGCGGAATTCATCGGCGCGCCTGCAATGACCTTTGCCGATGGCGTGCTGACCGATACCGCGCTGACGTTGGGCAACGGGTTGCGCCTGCCCGCCCCCGCCACGCCCCATCGCGGCCCTGTCACGCTTGGCCTGCGGCCCGAGGCGCTGCGGCTGGCAAGCACCGGCCTGCCCGCGCGGTTGGAACTGCTCGAACCTTTGGGTGCCGAAACGCTGGCGCTCTGGCAGACCGATGCGCTGGGGCCGGTCTGGGTCCGGCTTAATCCGCGTCCTGATTTGCGCCCCGGTGCGACCGGCTGCCTGCAACCCGACATGACCCGCGCCCATCTGTTCGACCCGCAGACCGGCCAGCGTCTGACCTGACAATAATACCAACAGGAGTTACCCTATGCGCCACACCCTTGCCTATCCGTTGTCCGCAGCCCTCGCGCTGACCGCCTCTGCCGCTTTGCCGCAAGACCTGATCACGCGCGACCGTGTCGGCCCGGCGGATGCGCCCAATGTCATGACCTTTCGCCTGACGGCCTTTGATCTTTATTCATCGGACGATGCGACGCGCGAATTCTTCGAACAGAAGTTTCTCGCCCTGATGGCCGATTACCCCGACTGGAGGATCGAGACGCAACTGCAGACCGACAATATCGGACAGGAACAGGCGCGGATGCTGGAACAGGTGCGCGCGGGCCGTGGCCCCGATTGCGCGATGATCGACAGCTCTCAGCTGGGGCTGTTCAAATCGGCAGGCGTGCTATCGCCGATGAATGCCCATTTCACGCAAGCCCAGATCGACGATCTGTTCCCCTTCGTGCGCGACGGCGTGACCGATGCCGAGGGCAATGTGCTGGCCTGGTGGTGGTTCACCAGCCTTCAAGTGCTGTACCGTGACACGTCCTTGGTGCCGGACGCCCCCGCCACTTGGGACGACCTGCAAGCCGCCGCCCTGACTACTGTCGCGGCGGGCCGCGAAGGCGTGCTGTTCAACGGCGGCCGCTGGGAAGGCACGGCATTCGACTGGTTGCCGACATTCTGGGCGCAGGGCGGTGAACTGGTCGATGCCGAAGGCCGGCCCGTATTCAACGAAGGCGACAACCGCGACAAGATGCTGGCCGCGATCAATTACTACAAAGGGCTGGTCGATTCCGGTGCCGCGCCCTCGCGGGTGACGACGATCATCAACTACGATGAATTCAACGCCGCCGCTGCAGCAGGCACCGCGGGTATGTTCATCGGCGGCAACTGGCAATTTGCCCAGCTGCGCGGCACCCTGCCCGCCGATCAATTCGCCAACTGGGAATTGTCCGAACTGCCCGGCCCCACTGCTGACCAGCGTGCGACCGGCACCGGCGGCTGGACCATCGGCGCGTTCAGCGACGATCCGACCGCGGTCGAGATCTGCGCGCGCATGGCCTATGAAATCTACGCCACCGAAGGCAATGCGTTCCAAGGGCTGCTGCCCACCTCGGCGAGCCTTTATGACGCCTATGACACGTTCGACGGGCCAGAATACGACGCCTTTGCCGAAGCGCTCGTGAACGGTGTCGCCCGTCCCGGTGCGGCGATCTATCCCGAGATCAGCAACCAGTTGCAGATCCTGCTGGGTGATGTGCTGTCGGGCGCTGCCACGCCCGAGGATGCGCTTGATGCCGCGGCCGCTGCGGTCGATGCCGCCTACGAACGGCTGTAAACCATGACGGGGGACCGGCGCATCTGGCTGTGGTTCACGCCTGTCCTTCTGGTGCTGGGCGGGGTGTTCCTGATCCCCGTCGCGGATGTGATCCGTTTCAGTTTCAGCGATGCGACGCTGTTGCGGCCGGTCACGGGCTACGGGCTGGATGGCTATGCCAGCGCCTATGGCGATGACAGCCTGCCTGTGATCCTGCGCAATACGGGGCTGTTCACGCTGCTGAGCGTGGTCAGCCTGCAAGCCATGGGGTTGGCCATCGCGCTCTTGCTGGTGCGCGGCGACAGGCGGGGGCTGTGGGGGATGGGCCTGTTGCGGACCATCGTGCTGGCCGCTTGGGTAATCCCCGGCATCGCCAACGGGCTGATCTGGCAGATGCTGCTGTCCGAGGCGCCGTTCGGCGCGGTCAATTCCCTGCTGCGCCTGATCGGGCTCGCCCCCGTCGCGTGGCTGTCGGACCCGGGCAACGCCATGCTGTCGGCGGTGATCGCCAATGTCTGGCAAGGCTCGGCCTTTTCGATGATCGTGTTTTACGCCGCCCGCCGTGCGGTCGATCCGGTGCTCTATGAGGCGGCAGCGGTGGACGGGGCCAGCCCCACGGCGCAATTCCTGTTCATCACGATCCCGCAGATGCGGGGTGCTATCTTGGTGAACACGATCCTTGTGACGATCCAGACGTTGAACACTTTCGACACGATCCTTGCGCTGACAGGCGGCGGGCCGGGCCGCGCGACGGAGGTCCTGTCGCTCAACATCTTCAACCGCGTGTTCTATAGCTACGATCTCGGTGGCGGGTCGGCGCTGGCGGTTCTGCTCTTGGCGATCAGCATGATGCTGACGCTGGTCTATCTTGCCGTGCTGATGCGGAAGGGCACGCGATGACCCCGCGCGTTGGCGACATGCTGACGTATCTGGCGGGGATCGTGCTGGCCGCACTGTTCCTGATGCCGCTTCTGTGGCTGGTGTCGCTGTCGCTGCGCACCCCGGCCGAGGTTTATCTGGGCGCTGCACGTTTCATCCCCGAGGCCCCAACCTTGGACAATTTCCGCCAGATCCTAACTGACGGGGCCTTTGGCACGTATCTGTGGAACGCGGTCAAGCTTTGCGCGCTGGGGGCTTTGGGGGCCGTGATCGTCGCGACCCCTGCCGCCTATGCCGCGTCACGGTTCACTTTCCGCGGCAAGGGGCCGCTGATGGTCGGTATCCTGATGGTGCAGATGATCTCGCCCTTGGTCGTGATCATCCCGCTTTACCGCTATCTCGACCGGCTGGGGATGCTGGAAAGCCATCTGTCGGTGATCGCGGTCTATATGGCGATCGGTGTGCCTTTGTCGGTCTGGCTGATCAAGGTGGGGTTCGACACGATCCCGCCCGCGCTGGAGGAAGCCGCCGCCATCGACGGTTGCAACCGCGCGGACATCCTGATGCGGATCACCCTGCCCTTGGCGGCACCCGCGCTGGCCTCGGCCTTCATCCTCAACATGATCATGGGCTGGTCGCAGTTTCTGGTGCCCTTCATTTTGCTGACCCGCGACGGGCAACTGCCTATTGCCGTGGCGATCTATAATTTCGCAGGGTCGAGTTCGGCCTCCACCACGCAACTGCTGGCCGCTGCTTGCCTCGTCGCGGTGGTGCCCGCGCTGGCGGCGTTCCTTGCGCTGCAAAGACTGATCGTGCGGGCGATCATGGCAGGGGCGGTGAAGGGGTAGTGGGGGATGAGGGCGGGATTCAGATGGCGGCTTTGAGCCCTGACCTACCATGCCCGTCATCCTAGCAATGATGTAACCTGCATGAACCAGACTAGAAAGATTGCCATTTTTAAAGCAAAGACGGGCCACGGATCGTCCGTTGCGCGCTTGCCGTTGATATATCGCCAAAAATATTCTGAAGGTGACCCATTCTGACCATAATGGGCCTTCCACCTACGGAACCCAAAGAATCCGAAGATTGGAATTGGGAGCGTGGCTAGGCCAGCTATGACGCAGAATTTGATTAGTGCCATTCTGACCCTGATCCCGAATGGGGAAACTTTACGGGCACATCAGATCTCAGGCAAGGACGGCTTTGTGCCGCACTGATGCCGGTCGGGTGTAAATTGGCACGCTGCACCGCCGCAAGTCTGCTGTTGACCCGACCTACCGAATGCTGAGCAGCGGGCAAACGGCCCAGATAAGCATAAAATACCTCCTCAATCAAAAGCGTCAGGTCAAGAAGGTAAAGATGGAGAAGGAACCTGTCAGAAACATTAAAGCGATCTCAATACAAGCGATGGTAAAGAATGCAACGCTGAATGGGTCTTTCTTCGCTGGAAACTCGTTGAAGTAAAGAAGCGCGATTACTTTCAAAGGAAAAAATAGATAGGCTACGTTGAAGCCAGATATGTTCAACGGCAGTACAAGCGCGACCGGTATTGATATCGTGAGGTTTAATAAGTGAAACCAAAGTAGTCGCTTAGCTTCGGAGGTTGAATACATTTTTACTCTGGTGGCTCTAGGGTGTGTCGGTAACTTCGTACATCTATGTTGGAGTGGCGGAAAGGGGGGGTGCAGACCTTCCAACCGTCTACTCAGACGTGAGCTTAGTCCGCATAGCCCCCCTACGGCACCCCCGTCGAATAGGCCCGCAAAAACCTGTCGCGAAACAGGTCCATCGACCACGCGGACAGCGTCTCGTCGGGCAACAGGCCCGGCGTCCAGCCCCATTGGTCGATCATAGCGACGACCTCTGACGGGCCGATCAAATGGACCGGCACGTCGAAACTGGGGCCTTGCGCTACAAAACCCGCCGCCTGATGATCGCCCAGAATGATGAACAGCGGCATATCCTCGCCCTGCCGCGCGACATAGGACAGGCTGGTTTGTAGTGCGTAATCGACGGCCTTGCGATACTGGTCGCGCACGCGGTCATGGTCGCGCCAGACCACGTTGGGGGGATCGTCCGACTGCGCGATCTCGTTGAACACGGTGCCGTCGCCGACATCGTCCCAGTCGATCAACTCGGGCACCGGCACCCAAGGCGCATGTGACGAAATAAGCGAGATTTCCGCAAAAAGCGGCCGCCCGTCGCGCGGCGCTTGCGCCAGCAGCCGGTCATAGGCTGTCAGCGTGAACTGGTCGGGCATCGTCACCCAGTTGAAGGGCAGGCCCTGATAGCCCAGATCATCCTTTGCCAAAATCGTCTCGAACCCGATGCGCGGCCCTTCGGGCCAGTCGCGGGTGATCGCAGGCACCACGGTCGCGGTGTGATAGCCCGCCTCGGTCGCCAGCTGGAACAGCGTCTTGCGCGGACTGGCCAGCAGCGCACGATACCGGATCTGGTTACTGATCCAGAGGCCAGAGGCGACGGAGGTATGCGCAAGCCAGCTTTGCCCGCCGGTCATCGGCGCGGTCATCCAGCCCGAGCGCATGGCGATGCCGTCGATCTGTGCCAGCTCTGTTTCCGCGGCGCGCAGGGTTGCGCTGTGGGTCGGGATGTAAAGCGGGTTGTCGAAACTCGCGCGCCCATAGCTTTCGATGAAAATGAACACGACGTCTCGGCCAGCCAGCCGGTCGAACAGCGGGCTTGCCGCGGCGAAAGGATCGTTTTCCGCGGCTGCGACAAAGGCCACAAGCTCGGCCTGCGTCGCGCGGTAAAGGTCCACACGGTCATAAGCCAGCCGCGCGGAAAACGCGGCCCCCAGCGGCTTGACGGGCAGCGACCATTGCCCTTTGGCCGCCCCGATCTGGCCCACCATCACGGCGGCGGCGACTACCGCCAGCGCGCCAAAGCCGCCCCGCCACAGCAGCGCCCAGCGCGGTGGCGGTTGCAACCGCACCCAGCGCCCCGTCGCCCACCAGAGCGTGCCTGCCAGAACGAACGGGACCACCCCCGCCGCGACCGCCGCCAGATTGCCCAGAACAGGACCAAGCGCGCCTGTCCCAAGTTCATAGGCCGCGCGGATCAGCCCCATGTCGGTGGCCGGATTGAACACGCGGTTGTAGGCCATGAAATTCGCGTAATCCGCCAGCTTGAGGATGACGACAAGGCTCAGCACCGCGATCAGCAGGGCGCGAAACACCAGCGCCCGGCCCGGCAAGGCCAGCAGCGCCAAAAGGATCACAGGCAGTTCCAACGGAAAAAGCCAAAGCGCGCCCCATGTCATCGCATTGGGATGGTTCGGCTGGATCAGCACCAGATGCAGCAAGGCAGCGGCGGCCGCCAATCCGGCGATGCGGCGCAGCGCAAGGGTCATGCGGCCCGCGTCTGCCAGAGAAAGCGGATATCCACGCCAAAGGACCAGATCACCAGCGCGAGGGCGGTGCCAGCCAATCCGACAGCCCAAAGCCCGGTGACCACAGGGGCAAGCAGCGCGATCAGCGCAGCGATCTGGATGACGCACACCAGCTTGCCGCTGAAACGCTGCGGCGTTGGGCGGTTCAGCCATGGCATCAGCCACATCGCCGCGACGAAAAGATAGCGCATCAGCCCCAAGAACAGCACCCAATCCCCGACCTTGCCGGTCTGCCAGACAATCAGGGCCAGGATCAGCGCAAGCAGTGAATCGACTTCCATGTCGAACCGGGCTCCAAGGCTGCTGGCAAGCCCCGACCGGCGCGCGGCCCAGCCGTCGATCCCGTCACAGGCCAGCGCGATCGTGGCGATGGCCACAACGCTCCATGCCAAGACAGGATCGGTGGTCAGGGCCTGCGCGGTGGGCAACACCGCAGCCAGCCCGGCGGTCAGCGTTGCCCGGAAATGTGTCACAACGTTGCACAGCCCAAGACGTTCATGCGGATAATGGCGGATCAGGCCGCGCAGCAGGACCCCGTTCAGCCCCAGATACAGCCCGAACGCCAGCGCGCCGCCCGTCCAGAATGCCGGGCGATCCGCGCCAAAAAGCCCGAACACCAGCATCGCAAGCAGCCACAGGTTCACCAATGCCAGCAGGCAGAAACGCGCCAGCAACGGATCATGTGCCTTGCGGCCTCGATGTGCCTTTTCGGCGTTTTGGGCAAGTGTAACAACCATATGACCAGACATAGCATCGTCCGGGGCAAGTCAACGGCGATCATGTGCCGGGTTGACACAAACGCGCGACCATCCTTTGCTGACACAAAAGGAGTTCTGCATGCAAAACGGCTATCGCATCCCCGCACGGGTTCTGCACTGGAGTCTGGCCATCGCGATCATTGTGATGCTGCCCGTAGGCGGGATCATGGTGTCCGACGGGCTGGACCGCAGCACACAGAACGCGTTATTCATTCTGCACAAGAACCTTGGGGTGCTGATCCTTTTGCTGATGGTGGTGCGGTTGATCTACCGCGCGGTCAATCCGCCCGCACCTTTGCCCGCCCACATGCCGGCATGGCAGAAAAACGCGGCGGGGATGACCCATATCCTTTTGTACGTCATGGTCTTTTTCATGACGATCACCGGCTATGTGCGCGTCTCGATGGGCGGTTTCCCGATCGAAGCGCTCGGTGCCGTGGGGCTGCACCCGCTGTTGCCGCGCAACGAGGCCATCGCGGAAATTGCCAAATCGATGCATTTTTACGGCCGCTACGTCCTGCTGGCGGTGATGGCGCTGCATATCGGCGCGGCGCTGCATCACGCGCTGGTGCTGCGCGACGGCGTCTTCGGGCGCATCTGGCCGTTCTGGCGCACCTAACGACTTCTTTTTTCCGCAAATACTCAGCTTGTCCCGGACCTGTCCGGGGCAAGGGGCAGCGCCCCTTTTACGCCAGCGCCACCCGCGCCGTCAGCGGCAGATGATCGGACGCCGCGCGGATCGCAGGCGTGTCCACCACCTGCAGATCCTGCACCGCCCCTGCCCTGTCCGACAATATCCGGTCAAGCGGCAAAAGGGGGCGATGCGCCGGAAAAGTCCGCCTGACCCCGCCTGCGAACTGCCGCCCGAGCAGGCGCCGCGAGAATGCAAGCCCTGACCACGGCCGCCATTCGTTCAAATCGCCCAAGAGCAGGGTCTGCATCGCGGGGCGGCGGCGCAGGTACTGCCCGATGATGCGCATCTGCACGATCCGCAACGGCTGCGACAGTGACAGATGCATCGTCATGATCCGGCAGGCGACCCCGCCTTGCAGTGTTTCGACGACAACGGCGCCCCGGTGGCAATGGCCGGGCAGGTCGATGACATCCAGCGCCGTGACGGTGATTGCTGGGTCCAGAAACAGGATCGACCCCAGAAAACCGTGGCTCTGCGGCCCCCAGCGCATATGGGCGTCACGGTGGACATGGCGCAGGCCTGTCTCTGCCTCGATCCGCTCAAGATCAAGGATACCTGCATGCGGCGGGCATTCGCCATCGGCCTCTTGCAAGGCGAGCACCTGCTGCCGGCCAAGCGGGCTGAGGTCGCGCGTGATCGCTTCGGCCACCCTGCCGGGATCGACGCGGCCGTCGCGCCCCTTTGCGCGGTGAATATTCCATGTGGCACAGATAATCACTGGCACCCTGTCGGCCCTCCTCTTTGTGCTGTCACATGCCAGAGCCTTGGGCAGACCTGAATGCAAAACTTTGTGTAAATTGCGGCAAGGCGCCGCCTGCCCCGCCAAGGCAGGATTGTACCTGTGCCATAAGCCGGTAAGGTCGCAGAAAACAGAACAGAACGAGAGCAGCACATGACCACAAACAGACGTTTCATCATCGCGGGCCTCGGCGCAAGCCTGTTGGCCGGATGCGCCAGCACGCCGCGCACGACGGTGACAATGGCCCGGCCCGCCGCCAATACGACGCCACCCGATCTGCTGCCGCAGCGCGATGCGGCCTATGACGCCTGGGTGGCCGGTTTTCGCGGGCGGGCCACGGCACAGGGCGTGTCACCCGCGACCTTTGACGCGGCCTTCCGCAACGCGGGCTTTCTGCCCGGTGTCGTCACGCGCGACCGCAACCAGACCGAATTCCGCCGCAGCCTGGAGGATTATCTGGCCATCGCCGCCTCTGACGAACGGATCACCAAAGGCCGCGCCGCCTATGCCCGCCATGCGCCCGTGCTGAACGCAATCGAGGCGCGCTATGGCGTGAACCGCTATATCGTGACCGCGATCTGGGGGCTGGAAAGCTTTTACGGCGAACGCCAAGGCGACATTCCGGTGATCGCGGCCACATCGACACTTGCTTACGAAGGCCGTCGCGGCGCGTTCTTCGAGGCCCAGACACTGGCGGCCCTGCGCATCCTGCAGGCGGGCGACATCAGCCCCGCGCGCATGACCGGATCATGGGCAGGTGCTATGGGGCATACGCAGTTCATCCCCACGACATTCGCGCAATTCGCGGTGGATTTCACCGGCGACGGGCGGCGCGATATCTGGGCGGATGATCCGTCCGACGCGCTGGCCAGTGCCGCCAACTATCTGGCCCGCAGCGGCTGGCAGACCGGCACAAGCTGGGGGCGCGAGGACCCGAATGGCGCGCTGGAACCGCAACCGGGCGGGCCGCGCTTTAGCACGACGGGCAATTTCCGCGCGATCAAACGCTACAACAATTCCGATGCCTATGCGATCGGGGTGGGCCATCTGGCCGACCGGATCGCAGGCGACGGGCCGTTGCGGATGCCTTTTCCGCCCGACCGTTTCGGTCTGACCAAACCGGACCGCATCGCATTGCAGAACGGTTTGACGCGGCGCGGCTTCGACACGCAAGGCGCAGACGGCGTGATCGGTGCAAACACCACCCGCGCGATCGAGGCCTTCCAGCGCGCGCAGGGGCTGCCGGTAACCGCAGAGCCGTCGCAGGCGCTGTTGCGGATGGTGCTCTGAGGCTGGCCACCCCGTCCCTTGCAGGATTGCCAAATCGGTCACGCGGCATATGCTAGCGCACACGAAAGCATTCGCCGCAAAGGACCGGGCCCATGGAAAGCGCTGCCGTCGACCTGCTGACCTATGTGCGCACCCCGCTGTCGGATGCCCATGTTGCGCATCTGCGCGGCATCGGTGAGATCGTGCATTTCGCGGCAGGCGAAACCATGGTCACTTTCGGCGCCACGAACGAGGCGATCTTCTATATCCTCGAAGGGGAAGCCGCCGCCTAGGACGAGGTCAGCGGGACGCGCTATGGCAATGCAACGCTGGGTCCGACGCAATTCACCGGCGAGATGAGCTTTCTCAGCGGCGGGACTGCGCAACTGACGAACCGCGCCCAGACCGCGTTGACCGCCATTCGGGTGCCGCGCGCCGCGATGTTGCAGGCGATGGCCGACATCCCCGAGATGAGCGATATCATCATCACGGTTCTGGCCGCCCGCCGCCGACGCCTGATCGAAAGCGGGCAGGCCGGGCTGACCCTGATCGGCGCTGAGGATGACCGCGCCGTGGGCCGGATCGAGGCCTTCGCCGCGCAGAATCGTATTCCTTTCCGGGCCCTTGCCATCGGCAGCCCCGAGGCGCTGGCGCTCGCCACGCGGTGCGGTATTCCGTCCGACGGGCCGGGTGTGGTGCTGGGCGAACGCACAGTGCTGACCGATCCGACACCGCGGATGCTGGCGCGGCACATGGGGCTGGACCTCGCGGTCGAGGCGGATGCCGCCTTCGACGTCGTGATCGTCGGCGCGGGGCCCGCGGGGCTGGCCGCAGCCGTCTATGCCGGTGCCGAAGGGTTGTGCGCGCTGGTGGTCGATGAACTCGCCGTCGGTGGACAGGCAGCGACATCGTCGCGGATCGAGAATTACATGGGCTTTCCCACCGGCATTTCAGGGGCAGACCTGTGTGCGCGTGGTGAAATTCAGGCGCTGAAATTCGGCACCCGCTTTGCCGTGCCGCGCCGCGTGACGGGTGTGGCCCCTGCCGCGCGCGGGTTCAGCGTCACGCTTGATGACGGCGTCAAGGTCAACGCGCTGTCCATCGTCGTCGCTACCGGCGTGCAATACCGGCGCCTGCCGCTCGAGCGGCTTGAAGACCTCGAAGGCGCGGGCGTGTCCTATGCCGCGACCGAGCTTGAGGCGCGGCATGTTCAGGGCCGGTCCGCCGTGATCGTCGGAGGCGGCAATTCAGCGGGCCAGGCTGCGATGTACCTCAGCCGCCGCGCGGCAGAGGTACATCTGGTGGTGCGCGGCCCTTCGCTGGCCGCGTCGATGTCGGATTACCTGATCGAACGGATCCGCAAGAACCCCGCGATCACGCTGCATTTCAACGCGCAGGTCACCGCCCTGCACGGTGACACCCGGCTGGACGGCGTGACACTCCGCGATCCGTCGGGCGAAAGGCACCTGCCCGCCGCTGGCCTGTTCATCATGGTCGGTGCGGCACCCAATACGGGCTGGTTGGCGGGACTTGTCGATCTGGACGCCAAGGGCTTTGTCATCACCGATGGCGACCATGCGGCGTCCTGTCCGGGCATTTTTGAAGTTGGCGACGTGCGCGCGGGGTCGGTCAAACGTGTCGCCTCGTCTGTCGGCGAAGGCTCTGTCGTGATCTCGGCCGTCTGGGCGCATGTGGCCGCGCTGCGGGGCGACGCCTAAGCGTCACCAGTGACGGGTGCCGGGTGCGCCCTTGATCTGCCCGTCCAGATTGGGCGTGACCCAGCCGCCATAGAAATCGCCGGGCTGCGGCGTCACCCGCAGATCGCCGACCCAAGCCTCGTCCATCTGTGCCGCGTAGAAGGCGATGTAGCCTGCCAGTGGCAGGAACCGCGCGGTAGGGGTGGCATAGGCCCAAGCAGCACGCAGGGCTGTCGTGTCGCCTGCGACGACATCGAAATACCGCGCAGCGCCTTTCCATTCGCAAAAACTGCTGCCCGCAGCAGGGCGGAGGGTCGCCTGTACATCTTCTGGGGGCAGATAATAGGTCGGCGCATGATGGGTTTCGAGCACCCGCAAGGCCCGCGTCGTCTGCGCCACGATCACACCGCCCAACCGGATCAGGACCCGCTGCGGCACGGCTTCAAGTGCGGGCGGACGCGGATAGGACTGGACGTTCTCACGTGGGAGGGGGGGCATCGGGTTCTTCTCTTGGTCAGACCCGTCAAAGCTAGCGCACCGCATGATGAAAGCCACCGCTTGTCTGTCGCAACGTCACCGCCAGCAGATGCATACGCTACATTCCCGCGCGTCTCGAAAAGCTGTAGCGCAGCGTGCAACTCTTTGGCCTGTGCTTTCGTGGCTGCGGGTGATGCAGCACACAGAAAGAAGGCGCGATGGCAACGACTTGGAACGTGATCTATCTGGGCAATCCCGGTCTGTTTCTCGACCCGACGGAAGGAAGCGGTAACAACCGCAACATCGTGGCAGAAAACGCCAACGGGCTTGTCGGGCGGACATTCGGGTCTGCCGCCGACCCGCTCAACCGCCAAGTCTATCAGGCCCAGGCCATCGTGCAGCCCAACGGCACATTGAACGCCGGTCAGGCGGTGATGGACAACGACAATAGCTTTCGCAACGATACCTACCGGATCGATCTGAACCGGGACGGAACGCCGGAGATCTATACCCACGACACCGCCGTCTATTACCTTGCGACGATCACCTATGCCGACGGGCGCCCACCGGCCAATATCGCCGCGCGCCTGATCCAGACGACAAGCGGCGACCTGTTCCTGGCACCCTCGATCTCGGCAACGGATATCGCGCGGCTAGAAGCCGGGCCGATCCGGTCGATCAGGCTCAACAGCATCGAAAACGCCACGACGGTGAATTTTTTGCAGGACCGGCCCGTCAATAATTTTGTGCCCTGCTTTACCGCAGGCACGCTGATCGTCACGCCGGACAACCTGCGCCGGGTCGAGACATTGCGCCCCGGCGAGCTTGTCACGACGCTGGACCATGGGGCCAAACCGTTGCGCTGGACGGGTCAGGTCACTATCGATGTTGCGGACTGCCCCGCTCTTTGCCCGATCCGGATCAAGGCCGGCGCACTGGGAAACAACCAGCCTGCCGAAGATCTGCTGGTCTCGCCGCAACATCGTATTCTGGTCCGGTCGAAAGTGGCGCAACGCATGTTCGACGCGGCCGAGGTGCTGGTTGCCGCGAAACAATTGCGCGGGCTTGATGGCATAGAACAGGTGGCGGACGCCGGGGTTGTGACCTATGTCCACCTGCTGTTCGACCAGCATGAAATCGTCATTTCCAACGGCGCGTTGACCGAATCGCTGTTTACCGGAGCAGAGGCACTGAAAGCTGTCAGCCCCGCAGCGCGGGCGGAAATCATGGCGTTGTTTCCGGAACTGGCAGACGACGGTCACCGGGCGATCGCGGCACGCCATCTTGTCCCCGGACGACAAGGACGCAACCTGTCAGAGCGCCACGCAAAGAACGCTGTGCCGCTCGTCGGCGCCTGACCCCGTCGTTCACGCGCCGACCTGACAGACCGGCCGCGCACAGCGAGCCGATCACAACATTCGCAGGTGTGTCGCGCCCATGATGACTTTGATGATCATTCGGAAAATGGTGCCCCCACACGGACTCGAACCGCGGACCTACTGATTACAAATCAGTTGCTCTACCAGCTGAGCTATAGGGGCACTGGTGCGGGGTTAACCGCCCCGGTGGCGGGCGTATAGCAGGGAGAAATGCTCTCTGGCAATGCCGATCTGGCGGAAAATATGCAAAATCTCTGTCGCCTGTCGTCAGCGGTTGGTGCGCGCCAGCAAGGCCACCGCCGCCAGCCCCACGAGCGTGATCATCAGCGCGGCGGGTGCGGCTTCTGACAGGTTTTCCAGAGCAGCTTTTGCATGCACCCGCGTCGCCAGCGTTTCGTAATTGAAAGGCCGCAGCAACAGGGTGGCGGGCAGTTCCTTGACGATGTCGACGAAGACCAGCAACAGCGCGGACCCCAGCGAGGCACGCACCAGCGGCATGTGCACCGCACGCAAGGTCCCGCCTGCCGTCCGCCCCAGAGAGCGTGCCGCCATCGGCAAGCTGGGCGACACGCGCCCCAACGCGGCATCTGCCGCCCCTTGAGCGATGGCGAAGAACCGCACGATATAGGCCAGCACCAGCGCCGCCGCCGAGCCGGTGAAGATCAGCCCCGGATCACTGAACCCCGCTGCGACCACCGCATCGGCCAGCCGGTTGTCGAAGGACGCCAGCGGCACGAGGATGCCAAGCCCCAGCACCGCACCTGGCGCGGCATAGCCGATCGCCGTCACGGGCATCAAAAGCGCAGGCAGACGGTGCCGCGACATCCGCACACCATAGACCATGAAAACGCCCCCCGCGACGGTCAGCACTGCGGCGATCCCGCCGACCGTCACGGTATGCATGACGGCGCGGCGCAGACCCGGCGTCAACCAGGTATCGGCATTGAACGCATGGCTGAGGATCACGGCCAGCGGCAGCACAAAGCCGAGGAGCACCGGAAAAAGACACAGCGCTGTCGCGGTCCAGGCCCGCCAGCCTGACAAAAGCTCTGGCGCGACGGGCCGCGCGCCCCGCGCCGAGCCGAAAAACCGGATCTTGCGACGGCTCAGCTTTTCGGCAAGCACGAGCAGGACAATCACGCTCAGCATCGTGGCGGCGAGCTGCGCGGCGCCGCCGAGATTTCCCGCCTGCAACCAGACCGAAAAAATACCTGTCGTCAGCGTCTGCACGGCGAAATAATCGACCGTGCCGTAATCGTTGACCGTTTCCATCATCACGATGGCGACGGCGGCGGCAATCGCAGGGCGCGCGAGCGGCAGCCCGACCCGCAGGAAGCGGCCCCAGGCCCCTGCCCCGAGCGCGCGCGCGACTTCGAACGCCGCACCGGATTGTTCGCGGAATGCGGCCCGCGCCAACAGGTAGACATAGGGATAAAGCGCCGCGCTCAGCACCACGATCGCTGCCTCACGGGTACGAATCGCGGGAAACCAATAGTCGCGTGGTGTCTGCCAGCCGAATGCATCACGCAATGCGGTCTGCACCGGGCCTGCATATTCCAGGAAATCGACCAACGCATACGCGCCCACATAGGCCGGCACCGCAAGCGGCATCAGCAACGCCCATTGCAGCACTGCCCGCCCCGGAAAGCGGTACATCACCACGATCCATGCAGCCCCCGTGCCCACCACCGCCGTGATGGCCCCGACACTCAGCATCAGCACGAAGGTGTTGGACAGATAGCGCGGCAGCGTCGTGCTGATCAGATGCGGCCAGATGTTTTCGGTCGGTGTCAGCGCGAACCAGATCACCGCGATGATCGGCATCATCACCATTGCGGCGATGACGAACGCACCGACCGACCAGGGGTCGATCCGGCGTCGGCTTGGCCGCGAGATGGAAATCTGACTTATTTGATCGGACATACCAACCCGCTTAGTCGAAACGGGTTTCGCTGTCCAGAATACGGCTTATGCTGTACAGCAGCAAAAAACCGGGGACGCCACATGCAGATCGCTTTTCATATCGGCGCGCATTGCACCGACGAAGACCGTTTGCTGAAATCGGTCCTCAAGAATGCCGATGTGCTGTGGCAACAGGGCATTGCCGTACCAGGACCCGGCAAATACCGCAGCCTGATCCGAGAGGCAATTCAAGGCCTTGCCGGTGCCGACCCGCATCCCGACGCCCGCGACATCCTGCTGGATGCGATCACCGATACCGACGATCTGCGACGATTGGTCCTGAGCAACGAAAATTTCATCTGCGTCCCGAACCGGATTTTCGAACATGGCGTGTTCTATCCGCAGGCTGAAACCAAGACCCGCGGCTTGCACCGCCTTTTCCCCGATGACGAGATCAGCCTGTTCATGGCGATCCGCAACCCGGCCGGTTTCCTGCAGGACGCGATGCGCCGGGTGCAGCAGGTCAACCTTGGTGCCGCCCTCGGCGTTCTGGCCCCCGAGGAAATCCGCTGGTCCGACGTGGTGCGCCGGATCAGGCAGGGCGCACCCGACACGCCGTTGACGATCTGGTGCAACGAGGATTCGCCGCTGCTCTGGGACCAGTTGATCCGCCGCCTGTCCGGAGCCAGCCTGCAAAGCCACATCACCGGCGGTACCGATCTGTTGGCGGGGCTGTTGGACCCCGAAGGTCAGGCGATGCTGGCGGACGGTCTTGCACGGACGCCGTTTGCGACCGATGCCGACAAGCACGACATGATTGCGGCGATCTGGGCGGAACACGCAGTGGTTGATGTCGTCGACGAAGACATCGATCTGCCCGAACTTGACGCGCCCCTTGTCGGGCAACTGACCGACCTCTACGAACAGGACCTTGCCGTGATCGACGCGATGCGGGGAGTCGAATTGCTGCTGCCGTTCCGATGATTGATCAGGACATGCCCAGCGCGGACATGTAAAGGTCCATCACGGCTTCTTCCTCAGCCAGATCATTGGCGTCGCGTTTGCGGATCGCGATGATCTTGCGCAGGACCTTGGTGTCGTAACCGCGCCCCTTGGCTTCGGCCATCACTTCTTTCTGGGCGTCGGCGATGTCTTTTTTCTCGGCCTCCAGCCGCTCGAACCGTTCGATGAACTGGCGCAGCTCTTCGGCGGCAACGTTTGAAGTCGTGTCGATGACGGAATCGTTCATGGCGCTCTCCTCGCGGGGTTGCCGTTTCCTAGCCCGTGGCCTGTGGACCCGCAACCCTTGCGCAACTCCCGCCGCCGCGCTAGGGCAAGCCAAACAGACGAGGTGCATGATGGAAATCGTTGTCTTGATCGGCGCATTGCTGTCGGTGATCGGCCTGATCGGGATCGGCTACAGCATTGTGATGGTGACCAAAGCCAAGCGCGCAAAACTACCCGATGCTGAATTGCGCGCGCGCATTTCCAAGGTGCTGCCGATCAATCTGGGGGCGCTGTTCGTATCGGTGATCGGATTGATGACCGTCGTCGTCGGCGTGATGCTGGGCTAAGGACCGTCTTCGATGACCTGCAAGGCCAACGCTGCCAGCACCGGGACAGCCTGCCCATAGGCCCGCGCCTGTTCGGGGTTTGACGCGTTGCCGCTGTTTGCCCGCGCCGCAACCCCCGCGAGGATCGCCGCCAGCCGGAAGAACGCGAACACCAGATAGAACGCCCAGTTGTCGATCGCAGGCAGGCCGCGCCGGGCGGCATAGGCTGCGACATATTCCGCCTCGGTCGGCAGGCCGTGGGCCGCGCGGTCGATCCCGCCAAGGCCCCGCATCCGGCCGTCATTGGGTAGCCGCCATTGCATGCATTGATAGGCAAGGTCCGCCAGCGGATGGCCCAGCGTGGACAATTCCCAATCGAGCACGCCCAAGATGTCAGGCTTGCCCCGCGCAAAGATCATGTTGTCGAGCCGCCAGTCGCCATGCACCAGCGCCACCTGCCCGTCATCTGCGGGCATCGCCTGTTTCAGCCACGCCATGATCTGCGCCATCGCGGGCGTCGGTTCAGCGACGCTGGCCAGATATTGCCGGGACCAGCGGTCCAACTGGCGGGCGAAATAATTGCCGGGCTTGCCGAAATCCGACAGGCCGACGGCTGCGACGTCGACATCATGCAAACCCGCAAGGGCCGCGTTCATCGCGTCATAGATCGCGGCACGATCCGCCTGCGGCACCTCGGGCAAGGCAGGGTCCCAGAAGATGCGCCCGTCCAGATAATCCATGACGAAAAACGCGCGCCCGCTGGGGGATGTATCGGCATCGGCTAGATGCAGCACGCGCGGCACCGGCACCTTACTGCCAGACAGCGCCTGCA
This sequence comes from Yoonia vestfoldensis DSM 16212, assembly GCF_000382265.1. GTDB lineage: Bacteria > Pseudomonadota > Alphaproteobacteria > Rhodobacterales > Rhodobacteraceae > Yoonia > Yoonia vestfoldensis. Next base: position 76,984 of record NZ_KB907983.1, on the reverse strand, counting down.
TCACGCGGAACTCGCGGTCCACAGCATGAGCAGAGGGCAAAAGGTCGCCGGGCGGCTTGCTGCGCAAGACATAGCGCCCGCTGGCGGCGGTGATCAGATAGGTCGGGTTCGACTGGCCTGTGCCGAATTTGGCAACCTCTTGCGCGCCTGCAAACCCCGGCACGGCCACCGAAAGGGTGCTGTCCAGTGTTGCAAGGGACATGCCGATATCTTTTGCCGCCTCGTTCATGCCCCGATAGGGCCATGTGACGCCAAGTAGCGCAAGCCGTTGATTGACACGGCCCGCCTGCAATGCACCATGACGTCGGGGGAGGATCATCATGGACCTGGGACAGACCGCACGGCTCAAACCCGTGCTTGCCGCCGTCAAGGCGATGATCGCGGATGAAATCGCACCACTCGATGCGGAGTTTCTGGCCGAGGTCGGTATCGGCGACCGTTGGCAATTCACGCCCCGCCAGACCGAGATATTGGAAGGGCTGAAGGCCAAGGCGCGGGACCGCGACCTGTGGAATTTCTGGGACACGTTCCGCGATGGTCCCAGCCTGAACACCGTCGAATATGCCTATCTGGCCGAGGAAATGGGCAAAAGCCACCTTGCCGCCGAGGTGTTCAACTGCAATGCGCCGGACACCGGCAATATGGAGGTTTTTGCGCGCTACGGCACCGACGCGATGAAAACCCGCTGGCTGAAACCGCTGATGGCGGGCGAGATAAGGTCGGCCTATCTGATGACCGAACCCGATGTCGCCAGTTCGGATGCCACCAATATCGCCATGACCTGCGTGCGCGACGGCGATGATTATGTGCTGAACGGCGAGAAATGGTGGGCAACTGGTGCGGGTGATCCGCGCTGTGCGGTGCATATCGTCATGGTACGCACCAGCGATGACGCGCCCAAGCACCAGCGCCATGCGATGATCGTGGTCCCTGCTGATACGCCCGGCATCATCAAGCTGCGCGCGATGGAGGTGTACGGCCACGACGACGCCCCCCACGGCCATATGCATTTCCGCTATGACAATGTCCGCGTGCCTGCCGACCATCTGCTGCTGGGCGAAGGGCGCGGATTCGAGATCGCGCAAGGCCGCCTTGGCCCCGGCCGCATCCACCATTGCATGCGCGCCATCGGGCAGGCCGAAAAGGCGCTGGCGCTGATGTGCGAACGGTCGGTCAGCCGCACGGCATTCGGCAAGCCTCTGGCGGAACTGGGCGAAAATTACGACCTGATCGCCACCGCGCGGATGGAGATCGAACAGGCCCGCCTGCTCTGCCTTAAGGCCGCGTGGATGATGGACCAAGGCGACAAACGCGCCGCCGCACCATGGATCAGCCAGATCAAGGTTGTGGCCCCCGCCGTGGCGCTGAAGATCACCGATATGGCGGTACAGATGTTCGGCGCGGCAGGCGTGTCGCAGGATACCCCGCTGGCGCGGCAATGGACGCATCTGCGGACCCTGCGGCTGGCGGACGGGCCGGACGCCGTGCATCGCAGGCAGGTCGCAAGGGCCGAACTGGCAGCCTATGCGACGGGGCAGAAAATCTCGTAGACGCGTTCGAGCAGGGGGCGCACACGCGGATCCGCCAGGCGGTAGCGGATATTCCGCCCGTCGCGGGTGCAGGACACCAGACCTTCGCTGCGCAACCGCAGCAATTGGCCCGACACATAGGATTGGCTGGCGCCAAGCGCCTTTTCAAGATCGCCCACCGACATTTCGCCCGGCACCAGCGCGCAAAGAATACGCAGACGCCCCGCGTTGGACAACGCCTTGAGCAGATCCGCGGCTTCGTTCGCTGCGGCATCCATCGGATCCAGTTGGAAATCGGTTGCTTGGCTCATAGCGTAACCCTACAGGCATTTTTTACACATTCCAACATTGAAATGTTTTCAGGAACCCTTATTCTATGTTCACAAAGGAGAATCAACATGAAACCTGAAGTCAAAGCCTTCTTCGATGAAGCCACCAACACGATTTCCTACGTGGTGCGCGAGCCGCAAGGCAGCGCCTGCGCGATTGTTGACAGCGTTCTGGACTATGACCCCGCCGCAGGGCGCACCGATACGACATCGGCTGACGCGATCATCGCCTGGGTCAAGGATCAGGGGCTCAGCGTCGCCTGGATCCTCGAAAGCCATGTGCATGCGGACCATCTGTCCGCCGCGCCCTACCTGCAAGAGCATCTGGGCGGCAAGATCGGCATCGGCGCTAATATCACAATCGTGCAGGACACGTTCGGCAAGATATTTAACGAAGGCACCGCATTCCAGCGGGACGGATCGCAATTCGATGCGCTGTTCAAGGAAGGCGACACGTTCCACATCGGCCAGTTGCGCGCCGATGTGCTGCACACCCCCGGCCACACGCCCGCTTGCCTGACCTATGTGATCGGCGATGCCGCCTTTGTCGGCGATACGCTGTTCATGCCCGATTTCGGCACAGCGCGCTGCGATTTCCCCGGCGGGTCGGCGACAGATCTTTACAATTCGATCCAGAAAATCCTCGCCCTGCCCGACGAGACGCGGATTTTCGTGGGCCATGATTACAAGGCCCCCGGTCGCGATGAATTCGCCTGGGAAACCACCGTTGGCGAACAGAAGGCGATGAACATCCATGTCGGCGCGGGCAAACCGCTGGAGGATTTCGTGTCGATGCGCACCACGCGGGATGCGCAACTAGGCATGCCACGGCTGATCCTGCCATCGCTGCAGACCAACATGCGCGCAGGCAATCTGCCCGAACCCGAAGACAACGGCGCGCGCTATTTCAAAGTGCCGATCAACCAGCTTTGATCGCAAGAACATAAGGAAAGACAATGCAACAAGACTGGATCTTGGGCCTGATCGGCGGTGGGCTGATCGGGATGGCGGGGGCTTTGTTCCTGCTGGTCAACGGCCGCGTCATGGGGGCCTCTGGCATCATCGGCGGGCTGGTCGACGGCAGCGGGCGCAGTGACTGGCAGGAACGGGCCGCGTTGATCGCGGGGCTGTTCATCGTGCCGGCCATCGCCGCCGCGGCCATCGGCGGGTCGGAAACGAACCTGACCGGCAATTGGGTCGTCATCATCGCGGCGGGCCTGCTGGTGGGTATCGGCACGCGGCTGGCCAATGGTTGCACGTCCGGCCACGGGGTCTGCGGGATTTCGCGTCTGTCGTTGCGCGGCATCGTGGCGACGGCCTTCTATATCGGCGCGGGCGGTCTGACGATGGTCCTGTTCAAACATGTGCTGGGGGTGATCTGATGCGCGTCGTTGTTTCTTTTCTGACAGGGAGCCTGTTCGGGCTGGGCCTGCTGATTTCGGGCATGACCGACACCACCAAGGTGCAGGGCTGGCTGGATGTGTTCGGCGACTGGGACCCGACGCTGGCCTTCGTGATGGGCGGGGCGATCATTCCCATGGCCATCGCGTGGCGGTTCACCATCGGGCGCAAGCCCGTGCTGGCGGCCGCGTTCCCGACACCGCCCGAACCACGGATCGGGCGCAATCTCGTGATCGGATCGACCTTGTTCGGTGCGGGATGGGGTCTTGCCGGGTTGTGCCCTGGGCCTGCCATCGCCTCTCTCAGCTATGGCGGCGCGGGCGGTCTTGTCTTTGTGATCGCGATGCTGACAGGTATGGTGCTGACACCGGGGCTGCGGGTCCGTTTCGACCGCGCATTGCCCGCAACATAAGAGGACGATTATGGATATCCGACACATCACCCCCGACTATGCGGTCACACCCCAGATCGCGGTCGAGGATATACCGGCGATCGCGGCTGCCGGTTTCACCACGATCATCTGCAACCGGCCCGACGCCGAAGTGCCGCCATCGCATCAGGCCGCAACGGTCGCAGCTGCGGCAGAGGCGGCAGGGATTGCCTTTGCCATCAACCCAGTGACCCATCAGGGCCTCAACATGGGTATGGTCGACGCCCAGATGGCTGCCGCTGCTGCGTCATCAGGTCCGGTGCTGGCCTATTGCGCATCAGGCACGCGATCGTCGATCGTGTGGTCGCTGGGGCAAGCGGGCAAGATGCCGACGGATGCCATCATCGCCGCCACTGCAAAGGCCGGGTACGATCTTGGCGGCATGCGCGGGCAGTTGGACACGCTCGCGAAAGCGTAAGCGCCGCTCAGCCGAAATGCCGGTAGACCAGATCGTCCGGATCAGGGCGCGACGCCGTATCATCCAGCGTCGCGCCCATTCGTTCTGCAAGCCGGCAAGACCGGACATTCGCCGGATCGACGTAGCTGACCAGCGTCGCGAGGCCCCGGTCATGCGCGGCCCAGTCACGCAGGGTGGTCGCCGCCTCGAAGGCGAAACCCTGCCCTTCATGGCCGGAATACACCATCCAGCCAATTTCATGTTCAGGAAACAGCGGGCCTGCGTTGATCGCTACCTGCCCCACGCAGGCTCCGGTTGCCTGCGCCTCCACCATTAAGGCCCCGCAACCGAACAGGTCCCATTGGGCGTGATCCGCGCAGAACATGCCCCAAGCGCCATTGATCGAGAACGGCCCACCCATGTAGCGGGCGCGATCAGAGGTCATCAGCGTGACATATGGCGTCCAATCGTCGAACGTCATCGGCCGGAGCCGCAGCCGCGCGGTTGTCAGCGTGGGGATAAGTGTCATTTCCGGCCTCTCCAGCGTTCGTTCGGTCATCAATCGTCGGGCCCGCCAGCCGCCTCGATCGCACGCAAATCCGCGATCACGCTGTCATCGCAGGACAAGCGTTTGGCGATCTTGCTGCCCGGTTCGATGACGCGCCAGAACGGCACCACCGCATCGCTCGGCTTGCCGTGGGCCATGTCGTCAAGCGCCACCTCGACGACGACCTTGAGATAGATCGCCGTCGTCACCGGGCAGGTCGCCACCGCATCGTTGCGACGGGCAAGTTCGTTGCGCATCCGGCTGATCGTGCGTGTCTGTCCCGCCGGAATTCGGGCGATGTAATTGGCGAAAACGCCGGGCGATCCGATATACATCATGCTGCCCGCCTTGATCCCGGCGAAATCGGTGTGCAGCAGCACCGTCTTGGGTGGCTTTGCGCTGTCGAACCGTTTCCGCCAGTCGGTCGGGCGTTTCGTCGGGGTCTTCATCTGTCACCTCTGTCGCTGCTGCGCCGTGCGACCTCGGCACCGAGTTCGTCGAGATAAGTAGCGGCAAAGGCCACGGGATCAAAGAAAAGCCGCGACAGGATGCGACCGATTGGCGACGGGGTGGTCGCCTGTTCCGTAACTGTCAACAAGGTCCTGTCCGTCCCGGCCGCTGTCAAATCAGCCGCCCAGCGGCCTATATATCCGCGCGTGCTTTCGAACGACAAGGCGATCGTGGTCGCGCTGTCCTCGACGATCTGAAAGGTGATTCTTTCGCCGTCGGTCGTGACTTCGGTCCACCTGCCGTCTGGCCCCGGCGCGATGGCCGCGACCTTGGCGCGCCATGCAGGCTGGCTGTCAATGTCGCGGATGACGCTGCGCACAAGGTCCGGCGCGGCGTCGAAACTGCGCATGGCCGTGCCGTCCCGCGTGGCGGGAAGAAACGCACCGACAGCAATCGCCGTGGCACCAAGCGCGATCAGACAAAGGGTCAGGATGACAAGTGTTTTCATTGGCGACTCCGCAGGTGACGATGCCCACAGACTAGCGGACCGGACCGGGTGCGCACAATTATGCTGCTTTTTATCCTTTCTTATCTGTCAGTTACAATATATCTTGCAGCGTCGGCTTCAGTTTTTGCGCAGGTGTCTGCCCTCAGACGTCTGCCATTATGTCCATCTCTGATCCGGCGCTCAGATCATGCGGCAGCGCCATATCGGACCCGCCATCATTGACAAGATCATGCATTTCCGCGCTGGGTGCCAGTTCGATCCGCACGGCGCGGTGGCCCGCAAGCTGCCCGAGTTTCGCCTGCGCCACGGACCGCCCATCCGGCGCGATCAACCGAACGGAATTGACGGTACAGCCGGGCAACGGCACGACCTGCCCCACCTGCAAGGATTGCGCCTGCCCCAGCGGCATCTTGAAACGGTGCAGCCGCGCCGTCAGGCTGGCGGGCGCATCCTGCACCGCAGTGGCAAAGGCTGTATCCCAATCGACCACAGGGGCCGCTGTTTCGGGGGCTGGCGGCGCGGCCAGCGTCGGCAGGGCAAGCATCACCTCGCCCTGGCGGTCGCCGGTGCCCAGCTCGACAGTCATCCGCAACACGCGGTAGTCCCCGTCGGCCAGCAGCAATCCCGCAAGGCGGCTGTCGGCCAGCCGGTCACCGGGGGTCACGTCATCGACCCAGCCTTCATAGGCAGTGCCCGTCACCGCCGGGGGCAAGGCGGTCAGGAACGCCGCAAGCAACGGATCGCACAGCGCCTTGTCGGTGCCGGTGGCAGGGCGGTCGTCGGCGGCAAGGTCAAGCAAGCGGCCCGTTGTCTGCATTTCGACGACGGCGGCGCGCAATTGCATGTCGATACTGACGAAACCAGCCAATGCACCCTGCCGGTCCAGCCCGACCAGCATCAGCCCCGGATCCAGCCGGCCCAGCAAGTCATCCAGCCGGCCCACGTCATCCGCCGTGCTGGCGACCCGCAGCACAAGGCCCGCCGCATCGGTCGCCGCCTTGACCAGCGCCAGTTTCACGGCGCGCGATGTGGTCAGGGGGCTGGCGGGGGCTGCACCAACGGCCTGCCCCGCCATTCGCCGCAGAATGGAGATATGTGAGCTGTCAGTCATGCGCCTGCCTTGGGTCTGCCCGAGATTAGGCCGCCATAGGTTACTTTTCCGCTAAGATGCGACCGGTTCGGACACCATCGGCAGGGTCACGCGGAATGCCGTGCCGGAGGTGCCGCGCAGGTAGATGATATCGCCTTGCAGGCGGCGCATGATCTCGCGGCAGATCGCAAGGCCAAGGCCCGCGCCGCCTGCCTTGGATTCATCGGCAAGGCGCGAAAATTTTTCGAAGATCAGTTCCTGGTTCTGCGCCGCGATCCCGATGCCGTTGTCCAGAAAATCGATCCGGTGCTGGCCTTTGGCGCGACTGATGCGGATCGTCAGCGCGGGGTTCTTTGCATCGCAATATTTGGCCGCGTTCGAGATCAGGTTGATGAACACCTGCACCAGACGGTCCAGATCGGCGGTGATCTCAATATCCTCGGCATCGCGGTCGCGCAGGATGGTCAGGTTACGCTCGTGCAGACCCGCAGCCGCAATGGCCCGGTCCAGCAACGCCGACAGCCGCCCCGTCTGCGGGCGCAGCACGACCTGCCCGTTTTCCAGCACCGACAGGTCGAGAAGATCGTCCAGCAGCCGCGACAAGCGGATCGATTCGTCGAGGATGATGCCCGCGTACCGGCTGTGGTCCTCTGCCGATAGCCCGCCATCGCGCAGGATTTCCGAAAACGACCGGATCGAGGTCATCGGCGTGCGCAATTCATGGCTGATCTGGCTGAGAAAAGCGTCTTTCTGGATCGAGAGCGCCGTCAGCTTGGCATTGGCATCGCGGAGCGCGCGCGCGGTCGCTTCCTGTTCGGCGGATTTCGCCTCCAGCCGGTTGGAATATTCGAGGATCTGCGCCGCCTCATCGGCCACGGCGATCAGGTCTTCGACCGACACGCCGCTGCCGCCCGTCAACTGCCCGATCATCGCATGGGCGGTCGCGGCCCCCACGGACCCGCCCAGTTCGCGTTCCAGCCGCGCGATGAAATCAGGGGTCGCCTTGGGCAACCGGCCGGGCGTGCCCTGGCGGGCGGCCTCACGGGCAAAGATCCGCTGTGCCTCGGTCCGGCCGATGATCCGCTGGGACATCAGCAGCAGGTCTTCGGCATCTGCGACAGGCCGCGACCAGGTACGCGTGCCCGCGGAATGATCGAACACATTGACGAATTGCGCCCCTTGCAGCCGTTCGAGCGGCGAGGGGAAAGTCACCAGAGAGACCCCGACAAAGACCACCGCATTCAGCAGCATCGACCACAGGATGCCATGGACCAGGGGGTCGATCCCGCCGATCCCGAAAAGAGCCTCTGGACGCAGCCAGCCGATCCCGAAAGGCCCATCGGCAAAGACCGCAGCCGGGATCACGGCACCGGGGCCGAAGCTTGGCAGGAACATCGTCCAGAGCCAGACGACCAGCCCCGTCAGCAGACCCGCCGCCGCCGCAGGACGCGTCGCCCCACGCCAGAAGATGCCGCCGATCAATGCAGGCAGCACCTGCGCCGATCCGGCAAAAGAGATCAGCCCGATCGCCGCCAGCGCCGTCCCGCCCCCGGACAGCCGGTAATAGATGAACCCCAGCGCCAGCACCCCTGCGATGGACAGCCGCCGCGCAAGCAGCGTCAACTGGCGCACATCGCCCGGCAACGCGCCTTGCTGGTCATCCTGCAACGCGAACCACAAAGGCACGACAATGTGGTTCGATACCATCGTCGCGAGCGCGATGGTCGCCACGATCACCATCGAGGTTGCCGACGAAAACCCGCCCAGAAACGACAGCATCGCCAGACCGTTCGCGCCCTGGCTCAGCGGCAGGGTCAGCACGAAAAGGTCGGGGTTGCTGCCTGCGGGCATCAGTTCCAGCCCCATCACGGCGATGGGCACGACGAACAGGCTCATCGCGAGCAGATAGGCGGGAAAGGCCCAGCTTGCGACGCGCAGATGGGATTCGTCGTCGTTCTCGACGACCATCACCTGAAACATGCGTGGCAAGCAGATGAAGGCCGCCGCCGACACGAAGATCAGCCCGACCCAGCGGCTCCCGCTTTGGTCCCAGAGGTCGAGATTTGCCGCGTCGATCCGCGCCATCATCTGCGCAGCGCCGCCGCCAAGACCCCAGACGACAAAAACGCCGACCGCGACCAGCGCGAAAAGCTTGACGACCGCCTCGACCGCGATGGCCATGACGATCCCGTGGTGGCGTTCGTTGGCGTCAAGGTTGCGGGTGCCGAACAGGATGGTAAAGACCGCGAGCCCACCCGCGAACCACATCGCGGCGCGTGCAAAATCGCCGTCGGTCCAGAAGGCGCCCTCGTGCTCGGCGAAGACAGCCAAGGACAGGGTGACCGACTGGATCTGCAGCGCGATATAGGGTGTGGCCGCGACCACGGCGATCAGCGTGACGATCACCCCCAAGAGCCGCGATTTGCCAAAGCGCGACGAAATCAGGTCGGCGATCGACGTGATCCGTTGCGCCCGTCCGATCCGCACCAGCCGCCGCAGGACCCACCACCAGCCCACCATCACCAGCGTCGGGCCAAGGTAGATCGTCACGAACTCCAGCCCCGATCGCGCGGCATAACCGACGGCGCCGTAAAAGGTCCAGGCCGTGCAATATATGCTGAGCGACAGGGTGTAGATCACCGGCGAGCGCAGCCAGTTCGCACGGCCTGTCGCTGCCCGCCTCTCGGCCAGAAACGCCACCCAGAACAGCACCGCGACATAGCTGAGCGACACAAGGATCAGGATATTGAAGGAAACCATTACCGCCGCGTGTCGTCGGATGGCTGGTCGGTGTCAGGCAAGAGACGCGACAGCACGGCGGCCAGTCCGATCAGCACCAGCCAGATCACAAAGATATACGTGACCATGCCCGCCTTGGACGGCGTCTCTGGGCCGTCAGAGGCCCAGAGCAACGGGATCAGCCACAAGACCGCCCCCAGCACGGGCAGGAACCGCCCCGCATCGCCCAGCCGCCGCTGCCGATAGCTGGCCCGCTCCAGAAACACGGGCGGTTTGGCGGGCGGTTTCATGCGTCCATCATGGCGCGCACATAGTCGCGCACGTCGCTGTTGGAAAAGGGCTTGGTCATGAAATGGTTGGCCCCCAGCCGCAAGGCGAGGTCGCGGTCCTTTTCCTGACCGCGGGCGGTCAGCATCATGACGGGAATGTCCTTGGTCACGTCTGTGCTGCGCAATTCGCGCAAAATCTCGAAGCCGCTGCGCCCCGGCAGCATGACATCGAGGATGATCATGTCCGGCGGCAGCGCCAGCACCTTGGCCATCGCGGTATGGCCGTCCTGATGTGTATAGACGGTCCAGCCGTCGCGCGACAGGATGAAACCGATCGCCTCGATGATGTTCGGCTCATCCTCGATCAGAAGGACGCGCTTGCCCATCTCATCGCCTCCCCATATGTCACCACGCTGGCGCGCGGCCTCCCTAAGCACGACTATCACCCTTTCGGTGCAGGCTGTCAAAGCGCAGTTGCCGTCCCGACGATGGCCGGTTCACGGCGGCTGGCGCAGGCTGCGCGCGGGCAGATGCGGCAGGACACCCCGACCGGCACCGGCTGCGCTGTGCCTTCGGCCATGTCGGGCAGAACGAGCATGGTGCTGCGCAACACCGGCGGCATGTCGAAATGCGGCACCGCCATCGGCACCGCGATGGCATAGCACAACAGGCGTTGGGCGGCGGGTCCGGGCAAGATCGCCTCGGCGCGGAGCGGCTGGCTGGGGCGGCTCAGCGCCCCGAACAATGGCCAGAGCGGGCAGGCCCCCCCTGTCGCAGGCATCGCAAAGCCCGGCACAGGCTTGAGATAAAGCAACGCGCCCGACGCATCGCAAACCGCAAGGCCCATCGGCGGATGCCCGGCATCCGGGGGCAGGCACGGCAGACGGCGCAGGATCGTCGCGAAATCAACACCGAATTGCACGGCAAGCTGGGCAGGATCATAGCCACATGCGGCGGCGGCCTCTGCGAACGGCACGCGCGGCAGGGCCTGCGCATCCGCGGCGTATTGCGCGCAGATCCCGGCAAGCAGCGCCGCCGCTGCCCCTGTCAGCCCGGATTGCGCCACAATATCGCCGGGTGCCGCGCTGCCATCTTCCAGCGCAGCCAGATGATAGCCATTGCGCGCGAGGAAATCATCAACCTGCCCTGTCGGGGTGTCCGATGACTGGTTCGATTCCTCGGGCGCATCCAGATAGGCGATCAGCGCCTCACTGCTTTTGCCAAGGCGCAGACTGTCGTTGTGGATGTTTTCGTGAAAGCGCCGCTGCCAATCCGCGTCGATCTGTTCCTGACTGACAAGGATCGCCGCCGTCGACCGGATCGATGTGACCGCCGAAATCAAGTCATGCAGCGCCGTCGCCAGAAACGGGTCATGCGCCATCCGGTCGGTCAGCGCGCGCACCCGTTCATCCTGCGACGCAAGACGACGCGCCTGCATTGTGACCAGCTCCGCCCAGCCCGGAAACCGCGCGACGAGTTCTTCCGCGCGCGCGACCTCGGCCCTGTCTCCTGCAAGCGCCGCAGCGTTGCGCAATTGATCCAGCAGGTCGCGGTCAGCGCCGTCCGACAGGCTGTGCGTTTCCACACCAAGCGCGCGGGCGATATCGGCAAGGAGTTTGCCGCCAATCCGGCGACGGTTATGTTCGATCAGGTTGAGATAAGACGGCGATACGCCCACGGCCTCGGCCACGGCCGCTTGCCGCAGCCCCAGATCCATCCGCTTTTCGCGGATCCGCGTGCCGGTCATGCGCTGTGTGGTCATGTGATCCTGCCTGGTATCTGCTGGCACAGTCTGGAACGGCACGGCCGTATTGACAAGATTTACCGACAGGAGGTCACAACCTTGACATAGCGGCGGCCGCAAACCGTTAAAATGCAAGGCAACAAACCCAGCGCCATTAACGTCTTGTTCAGGTTCAAGGAGGATTCTGTGGCAATATCTTTCCCGCTATGGATGAGAGCCATGGATACTTCGCTGCAAATGACGCCGACGTCGCCAGCCGCCGTGCCCTATGCTGCACAGCCCCGGCAGGTGCCCGATACTGTGGTGCCCCCGGTCAGATCGGCGCAGGCACCAGCCACATTGCCGCCGGAACGCCCTTTTGTGGCACAGGCGGTCGCTGCGCGATTGCAGGATGGCGGCTTTGCCGAAGACCCCGGCGAAATACTGCCCGATGACCGCGTACTGCGCCCTTATGGGGTGCCGATGCTGCCTGCCGACAAACCCGACGCCGATACCGCAGGCCTGCTGCCCGCCGAAAGCGACCGGTCCGAATCCTGAAACCTTGACGCAAGGTTGCGCATTTTGCGCCTCTGCCGCTTCCCACCATGGTCCGCTTACCCTATAAGCGGACAGGATGTGACAAGCCCGTATCAAACGGGCATTGAACGATGGGCAACGGGCCGAGGATCAAATGAGCAATAAAACCTCTCACGATAGCGATGTCAGCTTTATTCAGGCGCTGGCAGAATTGCTGCGCCAGAACGATTTGACAGAACTGCAGGTCAAGCGGGATTACGGCGAAAACGACAGCCTGAACGTGCGCGTCAGCCGCCATACCCAGACCATGGTGCAGGCCAGCGCACCCGCCGCCGCACCGGTGGCCGCCGCACAAGCTGCCGCCGCGGCGCCCGCTGCCAGCAGCACGGCAGACCCCGCCAGCCATCCGGGTGCCGTGACATCCCCGATGGTCGGCACCGTCTACATGTCGCCGGAACCGAACGCCGCCCCCTTCGTGACGATCGGGCAAAGCGTGCGCGAAGGCGACACGATCCTGATCATCGAAGCCATGAAAACCATGAACCATATCCCCGCCCCCCGCGCGGGCACGGTCCGCCGCATCCTCGTCGAAGACGGCGGCCCTGTCGAATTCGGCGCACCTCTTGTCATCATCGAATAGAGGCTGCGATGTTTGAAAAAATCCTGATTGCGAACCGGGGCGAAATCGCCCTGCGTGTCGTGCGCGCCTGCCGCGAAATGGGCGTGAAATCCGTGGCCGTACATTCCACCGCCGACAGCGACGCGATGCATGTGCGCATGGCCGACGAGGCGATCTGCATCGGCCCCCCGTCTTCGGCGCAAAGCTATCTGTCGTTTCCGGCGATCATTTCCGCCTGTGAAATCACCGGCGCGCAGGCGATCCACCCCGGTTACGGCTTTCTGTCGGAAAACGCGGCCTTTGTGCAGGCGGTCGAGGATCATGGCCTGACCTTCATCGGCCCCACCGCCGAACATATCCGGATCATGGGCGACAAGATCACCGCCAAGGACACGATGAAGGCGCTTGGCGTGCCTTGCGTGCCCGGGTCGGACGGCGGCGTGCCGACGCTGAAAGATGCGCAGCGCGTGGGCGAGGAGATCGGCTATCCCGTCATCATCAAGGCCACGGCCGGTGGCGGCGGGCGCGGCATGAAGGTGGCGCTGACTGCCGCCGACATGGAAAAAGCCTTTCATTCCGCCCGGTCCGAGGCGAAAGCCGCCTTTGGCAACGACGAAGTCTATATCGAGAAATACCTGACCACGCCGCGCCATATCGAAATTCAGGTGTTCGGCGACGGCAAGGGCAATGCCGTGCATCTGGGCGAACGCGATTGTTCGCTGCAACGCCGCCACCAGAAGGTGTTGGAAGAGGCCCCCGGCCCCATCATCACCCCCGAATTGCGCGCGCGCATTGGCAAGGTCTGCGCCGATGCCGTGGCTGCGATCAACTACATCGGCGCGGGCACGATCGAATTCCTGTTCGAAAACGATGAATTCTACTTCATCGAGATGAACACGCGTTTGCAGGTCGAACATCCCGTGACCGAGGCGATCTTTGGCGTCGATCTGGTGCGCGAACAGCTGCGCGTCGCCTCCGGCCTGCCGATGTCGTTCACGCAAGACGATCTCAAGATCAACGGCCACGCCATAGAGGTGCGGATCAACGCGGAAAAACTGCCCAATTTCGCGCCCTGCCCCGGCACGATCACGCAATATCATGCGCCGGGCGGTCTTGGCGTGCGGATGGACAGCGCGCTGTATGATGGCTACCGCATCCCGCCCTATTACGACAGCCTGATCGGCAAGTTGATCGTGCATGGCCGGGACCGGCCAGAGGCGCTGGCGCGTCTGGGGCGCGCCTTGGGCGAGCTGATTGTCGATGGCGTGGACACGACCATCCCATTGTTCCATGCGCTGCTGGCGGAACCGGCCGTACAGTCGGGGGATTACAACATCCACTGGCTGGAACACTGGCTGGAAACCCACCTGTCCTGACGTGCGGGACACGGACCTTCCCCTGACGCCCGCGCTTGTGCTGCAAGCCTATCGTCTGGGGGTGTTCCCGATGTCCGAAAGCCGCGACGACCCGGATATTTTCTGGGTCGATCCGCGGATGCGGGGCGTTTTTCCGCTGGACCGGTTCCGTATCAGCCGCAGCCTTGGACGCAGCATCCGGCGCGGGCATTTCCGCGTCAGTTTCGACACAGCCTTCGCCGATGTCGTCGACGGCTGTGCGGACCGCCCGGAGACATGGATCAACCCGACGATCCGTGATCTGTACCTGCGCCTGCATCAACAGGGCCACGCCCATTCGGTCGAGGTCTGGCAGGACGACAGGTTGGTCGGCGGCGTCTACGGCATCCGCATCGGGGCTGCCTTTTTCGGTGAAAGCATGTTCAGCCGCGCAACCGATGCGTCAAAGGTCGCGCTGGCCTATCTGATCGACAATCTGCGCCGGGGGAGGTTCGTGCTCTTCGACACGCAATTCCTGACACCGCATCTGGCCAGTCTGGGTGCGATCGAGATTCCGCGCCGACAATATCACCAGCAACTGGCAGCCGCCGTCGTTCAATCCGCCGCGTTCTCGGATGCAGTGCCGTCATCAAGCGCGGTCATGCAGCGCAACGTCCAGACATCATAGCGCGGATGATCCAATGCGTTCAACGCCGGGGATGATGCGAGCATCCAGCCCGAAAAGATCGGCGTGACGCTGTCGCGGTAGTGAATGATCAGCCTGGCGTATCCGTCGCCTGCCACGTTATCTGCGGGATAACGGCAGTCGCCCAACATGACCGACAAGACACCGATGCTCTCGGACTGACCATTGGCAAGCGTCAGATCAGTGACGGCGCCTGTCAACTTGTCAAGAACACGGATCTCTCCGCCAATGCCCGAAACGACCTCTTGGGCGGCAAGCGGGGCGGACAGCAAAAGACAGGCAAAAGTCGCAAAAAGGCGCATCACGTCCCTATTCAGGCGTCCAGGCTTCGTAATCCTTGCGGTCAGCTGGCGTCACACGGCGGATCGACCCGGCAGGCGCATAGGCCGCGACCGTGCCGGTCAGGTTCGCCTGATGCGGTTTTTCCCAGGTCTTGTGCGACAGGGGCGCCTCTGTCGGCGGTTCATCCCATGTCCGGTGCAGCCATCCGTGCCAGTCGGGGCTGACGCGCGACCCTTCGATTTCGCCGTTGTAAATCACCCAGCGGCGGCTGTCGTCAGCGTTGCGGTAATAGATGTTACCCTGCTGATCTTCACCCACCCGCAACCCTTTGCGGCTGGTCCACAGCTGGGTGCCATAGGTCTGGCCGTCCCACCACGTGAAAATGCGTTTGATTGAATGACCAAGGCCCATGCTGCGTCTCCGGTAAACTGCGGCTGTCATGCCCTATCGCGCCAGAAAGGTCCAGTACTCTGCCCTGTGCAGCCGCGCCGACCCTGCCGCATCTTCCGAGAAGAAAATATCCCCGCCGGAGGCTCCCATGGACCGGGAGCCACCATTGCTGATGCGTCAACCCGCTGTCGCGGATTCCTTTTTCTTCACATCGTCGTGGATCATCAGGGGCGCGACGTCGGATGTCACCGCCTCTTCGTTCACGACGACCTCGGTCACGGTGTCCATGCCGGGCAGGTCGAACATCGTGTCAAGCAGGATGCCTTCCATGATCGACCGCAACCCGCGCGCGCCTGTCTTGCGCTTGATCGCGCGTTTGGCGATGGCGGTCAGCGCATCTTCGGTGAAGGTGAGCTTGGTGTTCTCCAGCTCGAACAGGCGCTGGTATTGCTTGACCAGCGCGTTCTTGGGCTTGGTCAGGATGGTGATCAGCGCGTCTTCGTCCAGATCGGTCAGCGTGGCGATCACAGGCAGACGGCCGACAAATTCGGGGATCAGGCCGAATTTCAACAGATCCTCGGGTTCGAGATCCTGAAACACCTCGCCGATGCCGCGTTCGTCCACGTCTTTGACGTCCGCGCCAAAGCCCATGCCGGACCCCTTGCTGCGCCGCGCGATGATCTTGTCGAGGCCGGCAAAAGCCCCGCCGCAGATGAACAGAATATTGGTCGTGTCCACTTGCAGGAATTCCTGCTGTGGATGCTTGCGCCCACCCTGCGGCGGCACCGAAGCCACGGTGCCTTCCATGATCTTGAGCAGGGCCTGCTGCACGCCTTCACCCGAGACATCACGGGTGATGCTGGGGTTGTCGGACTTGCGGGTGATCTTGTCGACCTCGTCGATATAGACGATGCCGCGCTGTGCGCGCTCGACGTTGTATTCAGAGGCCTGAAGCAGTTTCAGGATGATGTTCTCGACATCCTCACCGACATAACCGGCTTCGGTCAGGGTGGTAGCATCGGCCATGGTGAACGGCACGTCCAGAATGCGCGCCAGCGTCTGTGCCAGCAGCGTCTTGCCGCAGCCGGTCGGCCCGATCAGCATGATGTTGGATTTCGACAATTCGATATCGGATTTGTCAGCGTGGTTCAGGCGCTTGTAATGGTTGTGGACGGCCACAGACAGCACACGTTTGGCATGGACCTGCCCGATCACATAATCATCGAGAACGCTGCAGATTTCGGCCGGTGTGGGCACACCTTCGCCGGATTTCAGGCCTGACGCCTTGGTTTCCTCGCGGATGATATCCATGCAGAGTTCGACGCATTCATCACAGATGAACACCGTCGGACCGGCGATCAGCTTGCGCACCTCATGCTGGCTCTTGCCGCAGAAGCTACAGTAAAGCGTGTTTTTGCTGTCGTTTCCGGTCGTCGTCGCCATATCAACCCTCTTGGCCTGTAGGCCCGCCAAAACCTGAACGGGCTGCCCTGCTTTGACACTAGGACAGCCCGCCAAGGTCTACAATGTCAAAATGACCTGCCCTCTGGTCACTTTTTCAGCATGGTGAACATCCCGAAATCACTCGGACGATTTTTCACGGTTCACCACGATCTCGTCGATGAGGCCCCAGTCCTTGGCCTCTTCGGGCGACATGAAATTGTCGCGTTCCAGCGCGGTTTCGACTTTCTTCAGCGGCTGGCCGGTGTGTTTGACGTAGATTTCGTTCAAACGGGTCTTGAGCTTTTGCGTCTCGGCGGCGTGGATCATGATATCCGTCGCCTGTCCCTGATAGCCGCCCGATGGCTGGTGGACCATGACGCGGCTGTTGGGCAGCGAAAAGCGCATGCCGGGATGCCCCGCTGTCAGCAAAAGCGACCCCATGGAGGCCGCCTGCCCGATCACCAGCGTGCTGACCTTGGGCTTGATGTATTGCATCGTGTCATAGATCGACAGGCCCGAGGTCACGACACCACCGGGGCTGTTGATATACATGCTGATTTCCTTCTTCGGGTTTTCCGATTCCAGATGCAGCAATTGCGCGACGACCAACTGACTCATCCCGTCGTGAACGGGACCGTTGAGAAAGATGATCCGTTCCTTCAGCAGGCGCGAAAAGATGTCATAGGCGCGTTCGCCGCGTGCGGTCTGTTCGACCACCATGGGCACAAGGTTCATGTAGGTTTCGACGGGGTCTTGCATGGTCATGCCTCTCTGCTGGACGAATGTCCGACTTCATCATTGCCCCCGACACTATGCGCGCAGACGGGGGGCTTCAAGGGCTGGTGGTAAGGTGGGTCGGGACCCACCCTGCACCTTGTCACCCGACGTGGAAAAGCGAGGCGAAAAGCCGTGGATCAAGACTTTCGGCGGCAAAGGTCGCGCCTTCGGTCAGCACCGACACCGCGTCATGGCTGTGCAGGCTTTCCTGATGGCTGGCGATCACGCGGAAATCGGACACGCGCGGGTCCAGTTGCAACTGTTCAGTGAACAGACGTGCCGCATCTTCCACAAAGATCGGATTGGCGGCGTTGAGTTCGGCAAACGCCTGTTCATCCTCGCGCTTGACCATGACCTGCGTCTCGGTCGGCACGGCAGCGCGGGCATGTTCGATCAGGTCCTCGAACCACAGGCAGGGGCCGTCTTCGACCAGCACCGAGATTCGCGCGACCGACCGCTGCGAATGCGGCGTGGCCAGTTGCCCGCGGAACTGGCGGGCATGTTCGGACAGTTCCAGCGAACAGGGGCAGGTGGAGGAATAGACGTAATCCAGATGCACGATCTTCTTGCGCACACCGGCACTTTCGACCAGTTCCAATGCGATATCGTAATATTGGTAGCCAGCCAGCCCCGACCGCAGGCTTTGCACCTTCATCGGAAAGCTGAACCGCATCTGGATGCGGGCGTCAAAACTGTCCAGATCGGTCTTGTAGGCATCAAGCGCGCGTTCGATCACCTCGAAGCTGAAGGTTTCCTCGGCATGTTTGTAGAATGTCCGCATGATGCGGGACATGTTGATGCCCTTCTTTTCCGCTTCCAGCGACACGGTGCCCGTCACCGAGGTTTCCAGCGTCAGATCACCGTTGTCACGGGTACGGAACCTTATCGGAAGCCGAAAGTTGGAAATGCCGACATGCTGGATCTGCCGCTTGGCACCCTTGATCAGGCTGGACGGGCCATTCTGCAGGTCGGGCATGGAGGCTTTGTAGGCCTCGTCCACCGCGAAATCCTCGGGGTAGGCGCGGGCAAGCGCGGGGTAGTTCGATACTTCTTGTCCGGGGATCAGACGCGATACCAGTGGATCAAGCGTCGCCACTTCTTCGGGCGTGACATCGCCCGCCCAGCGCCGCAAAAGCGCAAGGGCTGCTTCGGCGTCGGAGCGCGTTGGCTGACGGTCCATGTCGCGTGCGTGGATATTCATATCTAGACCCTCTCGTGGTGCATCCGCCTTGCGAAGATGGCGCGGCTGCGGCGCATGTCCAGACATGCTGCGGCAGAAACGTAACAAATCGGCGCGCAGGTCGGTCATCGCTGTGTCGTCCCTTGTGGAAAAGGCGCCAGAACCGTGTGCTCAGGATCGCACCTATCCTGCGGGAATTGCGGTCGGTTTGCCAGCCAGCGCCGTCCGGTCCAGTTTTCGGCGCAAGGCTGCGGCATAAAGACCGCGCCACCCCGGCTGCGGGATCGACAGAAACCAGCTGCGCCGCAGGTCCCATGACCGGTTGAGGTAATCGTCAACCTTGTCCCCGTGCAGATGCACCCGTCCCGCGATGTTGTAGACCGTGAGTTCCCCCAGATAGACGTCGTCCCCGTCCATCAAGGTGTCTACCCGCATATGGTCAAAGAGCGCGCCGATTTCAACGGCCAGCGCCAGCCCCTTGTAAACCACGTCGGGCAGAGGCGTCCCGTCGATGATCTTGCTGATGACCGTCGGTTGATTGGACCGGATGAAACTGCCATCCGCCTGCCGCAGCCAGCGCGCAGCCGTCACCGGCGGGCCAGCCCGGCGCAGGATGAATTGTTCGACGATAGGGCCGTAGGTGTAATACTTCACCTCCATCAGTTCCGTGCCCGGGCTGATCACCTCTTCCGCGATCAGGGCGCGGGGCACCTGGCTATAGGCCCATTGCCGCTGCCGCGCGCCATGTTCGCGGGTCACAAAGGCATTGGCGGCCGCGATCACGGCGGCGCGGTCCTCGGGCGGGGTCAGCACCGGGATGTTCATCTGGCAGCCATGCATGGCCTTGATATAGATCGGCCGCTGCCAGAGGTCGTCGGGGATATCATTGGCATCAGTGCCCGACCACAGGGTCTGCGGCATCATGGCCGCGATCCCCTGCGCGGCGACCCAGTCCTTGGCCGCCAGCTTGTCGGTGACGATGGCAAAGCGCGGGTCGTGGTCAAAGGCCTTGCGCCAGAGGAATTTCTCGTTCGCCAGACGCGGCACCGCGACCCGCACGCGCAGCAGCCCGTATTTCAGTTGGCGAAAGACCAGCCGCAGCCATTCGCGCCGCATCGTGCCGATAATCCAGAGACCGACAGCGCAAAAGACGATTTCATCCTTGATACGCTGCAGCATGTGACACTCTTACCCGCCAATCGCGGCCCGCAGATCGCCCAACAGATCGTCCGCGTCTTCCAGACCGATGCTGCAGCGTATCAGGCCCGGGGTGATCCCCAAAGCCTGTTTCGTCGCAGCATCCAGCCGCTGATGCGTCGTTGTTGCGGGATGGGTGACAATCGACTTGGCATCACCCAGATTGTTCGAGATCGTGAAAATCTCGAGCCGGTTCAGCAAGGCAAAGGCCGCGTCTTTCGATCCGGCATCAATCGCCAGAACCGTGCCGCCCGACCCCATCTGCGCCATCGTCAGCGCATGTTGCGGATGATCGGGCAGACCGGGATAGATCACGCGCACCGCGCCGTCCGCTGCCAGCGACTCTGCGATATGCTGCGCGCTGGCCGCCTGCGCACGCACGCGCAGGTCCATCGTCTCCAGCCCCTTGAGCATCAGCCATGCGGTAAACGGCGACATCGACCCGCCGGTATGTTTCATGAACGGCTCGACCGTGCCACGGATGAAATCGCGCGTGCCCAGAATGACCCCGCCCAAGGCCCGCCCCTGCCCGTCGATATGCTTGGTCGCGGAATAGATCACGACATCCGCGCCCAGCGCCACCGCGTCCGAAAACACGGGGGTCGAGAACACGTTGTCCACCATCACCAGCGCGCCCCGCGCATGGGCCAGTTCGGCGACCGCCTTGATGTCGACGACTTCCAGCGTCGGGTTCGAGATACTCTCGAAGAACACGACCTTGGTATCGGGCCGGATCGCGGCCTGCCATGCGCCCAGATCGGTGCCATCGACGAACGTCACCTCGACCCCGTAACGCGTCAGCACCTCTTGCAGGATGTAAAGACACGACCCGAACAGCGCGCGTGCGGACACGACATGATCGCCCGCCTTGAGCATGGAGGTCAGCGCGCCATGCACCGCAGCCATGCCTGAAGCCGTGGCAAAGCCATCCTCGGTCCCTTCAAGGGCGGCGATCCGGTCCTCGAACATTGCGACGGTGGGGTTGCCGTAGCGGGCGTAGATGAATTCGTCGTCACCTGTCTTGATGAACCGCGCCTCGGCAGCCTCGGCGCTATCATAGACAAAGCCTTGCGTCATGAAGATGGCTTCGCTGACCTCGCCATACTGGCTGCGGCGGATGCCCTGATGCACGGCCTTGGTGCGTTTTTTCCAATCACTCATCTTCTGCCCCCGCGCGCGCAGCGCATGAAAAAACCCCGACACCGGCAAAGGTATCGGGGTCTGCAAACCCGCCACCTTTTTAGCAGAATGTTTAACGTGGCCTGCAATCCGGAGACAAATCACCACGGGTTTCCGCATACGCCGCCAGCGCACCCGCGTCAATGGCGATGCGTCAGAGCGGGCCCTGCACCGGTAACCGTTTGTTAAACCCATCCCGCTAGAGTGAGGGCAGACGAGAGACTCGGGTGCTATCATGCAATATCGACCACACCGCTATCCGACGACCTTTCCTGTGGCCTTGCACACCCGTTTCGGGGAGCAACAGGGCCAAGTCACCGATGTCAACGCGACTGGCGCGCGCCTGACGGGGATCAGCGGCATCGCACGCGGCGACAAGGTGCAGATCAGCATCCTGCACCAGCGGGTCGATGCCGTCGTCCGCTGGTCGGTGAATGGGACGATGGGCATCGTGTTCCGTCCCGCCCTGACCGACCATCAGGTCGACACCCTGCGCTACCGGCGCGATGCGCGGGCGCATTATGGTCCCGGACAGGTCGGGTTTCGGTTTGCCGAAATGCGCTGATCCGCCTCAGTCCTTGGACTGGCTCGGATCTTCGATCAGGTACTTTTGTAGCCCGACGATCTGGATCCACAGATAGACGAACAGCACGGCAGGAAAGGCGAATGTTTCCAGCTTGACCCAGGTTTCGGTCGATTGGGTGCGCCAGATGATTTCATTCGCGACCGCGAGCACGCCAAAGATCAACGCCAGCCGCTTGGTGAAGATCATCCAGCCTTCACGGCGCATCGGCAGGAATTCCTCCATCACATATTGCAGATAGCTTTGTCCGCGCAAAAGCCCGATCCCCAAAAGTCCCGCCATCGCGCCATAGACGATGGTGGTCTTCATCTTGAAGAACCGCTCGTCGTTGAACCAGGCTGTCAGCCCACCAAAGAAAATGACCATGAAGGCGGTGAAGATCTGCATCCGGCTCAGCTTGCCGGTCAGCATCCACAGGATGCCCATGCCCACCAGCAGGATCGGCACGAAAACCAGCGCCGCGATAATGAACCCCGTGTAATCCGTGCCTCCGATCGTATAGGTTTCATCCTTGATGCGCAGGTAGATCAGGAAAAACGCCAGCGTCGGCCCCAGTTCCAGAACCTGTTTCAACACCGGATTGATCTGTCTTGCGGCCATCTTGATCTCCTTCAGCCACCCATTTCCACGATCACCGCGCCCAAGGCAACCAGTGTCATCAGAAACAGGCGGCGTGGACCTACTTTTTCGCGCAGGATGAACCAGCCGATCAAGGCGGCAAAAACGGTGGACGTCTCGCGCAGGACCGCGGCCTCGCCGACCTTGCCGACCATGGTGGCGACCATGACGCCCCCGAAGCTGACCCAAGCCACCAGCGCGCCGATCGCCCCGCGCCACATCAGCGGGGCCAGCACAGGCGGCGCCGCCATGAGCCGGTAACGGCGCAGGGCCAACAGCGGGAAATCAAGTGCCGTCACAAAGAAGAACCACGCCAGAAAGGTGAAAGGATCGGGGGCCTGCCGGATACCGAACGCGTCATAGGTCGTATAGATCGCCACCAGCAACCCACCCGCCACGGCCCAGGCCAGCCCCGCCCGCAGGGCGGCGGGATCCAGCTTTTCCTCGCTCAGATTGCGCAGCGCCAAAAGCAGGATGCCCCCCGACAAACAGGCGACCCCCACCCATTGCATGCCCGTGAACCGCTCGCCGAAAAACACAGTTGCCGCGATCACTGTGACCAGCGGCCCCGTGCCGCGCACGACCGGATAGACCACCGTGAAGGCCGCCTTTTCATAGGCCCGCGCCATCGCGACCTTATAGGCAAAATGGATGCCGACCGCGCCGACAAGGATCAGCGCCGTCGCGGCATTGGGCCAAGGCACGACAAACAGCGCCACAGGCGCCGAAAACACCACCAGCCAGAAATCGATCGCTCCGCGTGTGAGCCACGGGTCGTGACGGCCTTTCTGCAAAGCCCCGAACACCGCATGCGCCAGCGCCGACACAAGCGCAAGGATCGTGGCCAGCCGCGCGCCTTCCGGCGTGCCGGCGACGGCAATCAGATAGGCGGCGAGCGTGTCCAACGCGGCCTAAAGGTCCAGACCGACAAGGGCGGCTGCGAATTCCTCGGGGTCGAACGGCGCCAGATCGTCGATCTGCTCGCCCACGCCGATGGCATGGATCGGCAGGCCGAACCTGTCAGCCAGCGACACCAGCACACCGCCTTTGGCCGTGCCATCGAGCTTGGTCATCACCAGCCCCGACACGGCGGCCAAGTCTTGGAACACCTTGACCTGCTGCAGCGCGTTTTGCCCGGTCGTCGCATCCAGCACCAACAGCACGTTATGGGGCGCATCGGGGTCTTTCTTGCGGATCACGCGCACGATCTTGGACAGCTCTTCCATCAAATCAGCACGGTTTTGCAGCCGCCCGGCGGTGTCGATCATCAGAAGATCGGCCCCATCGGCCTGCGCCTTGGTCATCGCATCATAGGCCAGGCTGGCGGGGTCAGACCCTTCGGGCGCGGTCAGCACGGGCACGCCCGCGCGCTGCCCCCAGACCTGCAATTGTTCGACCGCCGCGGCGCGGAACGTATCGCCCGCCGCGATCACCACATTCTTGCCCGCTGCGCGAAACTGGCTGGCCAACTTGCCGATCGTCGTCGTCTTGCCCGATCCGTTGACGCCCACAACCAGCACGACCTGCGGGGTCTTGGCATAGATCGGCAGTGGCCGCGCCACGGGTTCCATGATCCGCACCACTTCAGCCATCAGCAGGCGCTTGACCTCCTCGACCGAGACACGTTTGCCCAGATGCCCTTCGGCGATATTGGCGGTGACGCGCTGCGCGGTCTCGACCCCCATGTCGGCCGCGATCAGCAAATCCTCGAGCTCTTCGAGCATGGCATCGTCAAGGTTCCGGCGCTGGACATTCGTATCCGCAAACAGCCGCCCGATCAGGCCGGGCTTCGGCGCAGGCTCTGCGACGATCGCATCGAGACCTGCGTCGATCCTGGCTGAGGATTTGAACATCCTCTCTTTGAGCTTGCTGAAGAACGCCATCGGAACAGCCTTTCATGACTTCTGGGGAAAGACCTAGCCACTCCGCCCGGAATTGAAAAGACCACGCGCCCCCATCTTCCGAGCATAAATATCCCTGCGCGGAGCGCCGCAACTGCGGCAAAGCCGCAGGCAGCCTCAGATTTCGTCCGCGAAATGGCGCATCACCAGCCGGATCGGGTTGGGTGCGGCCTGCCCCAGCCCGCAGATCGACGCATCCGCCATCGCCGTGCAGAGATCGCCCAGCAAGGCGCGGTCCCATTGGTCGGCCTGCATCAGCTGCACCGCCTTCTGGCACCCGACACGGCAGGGCGTGCATTGCCCGCAGCTTTCATCCTCGAAAAACCGCAGCATGTTCAGCGCGGCATCCCGCGCACGGTCCTGCTGCGACAGCACAACAACGGCGGCCGACCCGATAAAGGTGTCATGCGGCTGCAACGTGTCGAAATCGAGCGGGATGTCATCCAGCGTTGCAGGCAACAGCCCCGAGGACGGACCACCGGGCTGGTAGGCCTTGAAGACATGGCCCGACGCCATGCCGCCCGCCGCCGCGATGATATCGGTGATCGTCGACCCCGCTGGCAGAACATACATGCCAGGCCGCGCCACGCGGCCAGAGACGGAGTAGGACCGCAACCCCTTGCGCCCGTTCTTTTCCACGCCGCTCAGGATCTCCGGCCCCTCGCGGCAGATCCGCGCCACCCAAAGCAGCGTTTCCACGTTATGCACCAGCGTCGGGCGGTCAAAGATGCCGACCTCGGCGACGAAGGGCGGGCGGTGGCGGGGGATGCCGCGCTTGCCTTCGATGCTTTCGATCATCGCGGATTCCTCGCCGCAGATATAGGCCCCCGCGCCACGCCGCAGGTCGATAAAACCCGGAGCGACGATGCCCGCTGCTTCCAGTGCCGCGATCTCGCGGCGCAGGATCTCCAGCACGGCGGGATATTCGTCGCGCATGTAGATGAAACAGGTCTCCGCCGCGACCGCCCAGGCGGCGATCAGCATGCCTTCCAGAAACACATGCGGCGTGCGTTCGAGGTAATAGCGGTCCTTGAACGTACCGGGTTCGCCTTCGTCCCCGTTCACGGCCAGATAGCGCGGGCCAGCATGGGCACGCACAAAGCCCCATTTCTTGCCCGCCGGAAAGCCCGCACCGCCCAATCCGCGCAGGCCCGAGGCCAGCACCAGTTCCTGCACCGCCTGCCAGTCACCTTCCGCGCGCAAGCGTTCCAGCACGGTATAGCCACCATCGGCGCGGTAGGACGCCAGGGTCTGGTAGTCGGGCAGATGCGCATGGGTGTCACCCGCCGCAATCGCGGCCTGCACCTTTTCAGGGGTCGCATGGTCGATGTGGTTGTGCCCGATTTCCAACACGGGGGCGGTATCGCAGCGCCCCATGCAAGGCGCGCGCAGCACGCGCACCTGCGCAGGATCGAGCCCGTCCTCCAGTGCCGATTTCAGCGCCTGCGCGCCCGCCAGTTCGCAGGACAGGCTGTCACAAACGCGGATTGTCAGCGCGGGGGGCGGTGTCTCGCCTTCTTTCACCACGTCGAAATGGGCGTAAAAGGTCGCGACCTCGTAGACCTCGGCCTGTGACAGGCGCATCTCCTCGGCCAGCGCCCGCAGATGGGCGGCGGACAGATGCCCATAGTCGTCCTGGATCAGATGCAGGAATTCGATCAGCAGATCGCGGCGGCGCGGGCGGTCCCCCAGCAACGCGCGCACCTCTGCCCAAGCCGTATCGTCCAACTGGCGGCCTTTGGGCGTGTGCCGCCCCTTGCCTTTGCCGGATTTCCAGATGCCGTCTTGGTTGTCCTTGGCCATGTCCGCAGTCCTCCGCTTTTGGCGCAGCATAGCCCGCGGCCCCCCCGTGAACCACGCAAAAGCGACACCTGCGGGGCCAAAGCGCGCAGCGGTGCGGTTTCGCTTAATCGCACGCGCCAGCCGTGCTACAGCGCGGTTATGACCCGCCAGACCGCCCTTTTCGCCTTTGCCAGCCTGCTGCCTGCGGGGGGGATCGCGTTTGCAGCCCTCAACGGCGGGGTCTGGCCGCTGATGGCGCTTGTGGTATTGACGGGTGTGACCGCGCTGGCCGACAGGCTCTTGCCCGAGGACAGGAGCAGCGCCGATGCAACGGGCACAGCGCTGTCGGTCTTGCTCGCACTGGTGCATCTGGCCTTGCTGCCGCTGGTCGTTGTGGCCCTCGCTGGCGATCTGCTGGACCGCGGCGAAAAGATCGCCCTGTTCTTTGCCGTGGGCCTTTATCTCGGACAGGTCAGCAATGCCAACGCGCATGAACTGATCCACCGCCCCCAACGCGCGCTGCACCGGCTGGGGATGTGGGTCTATATCTCGCTGCTGTTCGGCCATCACACATCGGCGCATTTGCTGGTGCATCATCGCCATGTTGCCACCCGCCGCGACCCCAATACATCGCGCAGGGGCGAAGGGTTCTACCGCTACATGATCCGCGCGTGGGTCGGGTCGTTCAAAGGCGGCTATGCGGCCGAGAAAGCACGGCTGGCGCGCATCGGGCGACCCGCGTGGCGCAATCCTTACTGGGTTTATCTGGGCGGCGGCGCGGTTTTCATCGCTGTTACCTATCTGTTGGGTGGCACCAAGGGCCTGCTGCTTTACGTGGCACTTGCGGGCCATGCGCAGACGCAACTGCTGTTGTCGGATTACGTCCAGCACTATGGCCTGCTGCGCAAGACCAGCCCTGCGGGCAAACCCGAGCCTGTCGCCGCACACCATAGCTGGAACAGCCCGCATCAATATTCCTCCGCGATGCTGTTGAACGCGACGCGCCATTCGGACCATCACGCGCACCCTGCCCGCGCCTATCCCGCCCTTGACCTGCCTGCCGATGCGCCGATACTGCCGCGACCTTTGCCGCTGATGGCCAGCATCGCTTTGGTGCCGCCTTTGTGGCGGCGGATCATGGACCCTTTGGCCGACAGGTGGCGCGATGCGTAGTTTTCTTTTGCTTTTGCTGCTGGCGACACCCGCCGCCGCACAGGACAAGATGTCGGCCGAGGAATTCGACGCCCATGTCACTGGCCGCACAATCACATTCCACACCGACATCAACCCGCTTTACGGGATCGAAGCCTATCTGCAAGGCCGCCGCGTGATGTGGTCGGCCTTCGACGGCACCTGCAAATACGGCGTCTGGTACGAAAGCAAGGGCGATATCTGCTTTCGCTACGAGGACAATCCCGAACCCCAGTGCTGGGCGACCTATCTGGAAAACGGCAGGATCAGGGCAGAATTTACCAATGTGCCCTTCGGCACCATCATCTTTGAAACCGATGCGGATGAACCCTTGATCTGCAACGATCTATCGTCCTGAACGCACGTCGATCCGGCCATCCGCGAACTGGATTTCCAGATTGCCGGCCTTGGCCGCACCGACCGTATCCGTGACCAGCGCCCCGTCCCCGCGCACCACGGCATAGCCGCGCTTGAGCGTTTCCATATAGCCCAGCGTTTCGCGCAGCCGGTCCAGCGCGGCAAGCCGTGCCGACCGTTCCGCCTGTTGGCGCGTCGCCCGGTCCGACAGCCGTTGCAGAGCAATACCCAGCCGGTCGGCCTGCCGGTCCAGACGCGATCGCAGCAGATCAGACCGCAAACCGCGCCCCGCCCGTTCCAGCGTTGTCGCCGCATCACGGGTCCGGCGTTGCAAGGCGGGGGCGAGGCGGTCGGACAAGGTGGCCAGCCGCCTGCGATCCTCGGCCAGTCGGCGGTGCAGGATCGCGGGGCGCAGGGCGGCATCGCTCAGTTGCAGCCGTTTTTTCGCTGCCGCCTGCCGCAAGGCCGCAGGCAGCCGGTCGGACAGGTAATCAAGCCGCTGGCGTGGGCCATCGACCAGCGTGTCCACCTGCGGCAAGGCACGCGCCAGATCACGCAGGCGCTGGCGGCGGGTCTGCACGCCATTGGACAAGGCCCGCACCAGCCGCGCGCCTTGCTGGTCGACAAAGGCGAGGAGTTCGATCCGCACTGGCACCGCCAGTTCCGCCGCCGCCGTCGGCGTGGGCGCGCGCATGTCGGCGGCAAAGTCGATCAGCGTGGTGTCGGTTTCATGCCCCACGGCGGAAATCAGCGGAATGTCCGATGCCGCCGCCGCACGCACCACGATTTCTTCGTTGAAGCCCCAGAGATCCTCCAACGACCCGCCGCCGCGCGCCACGATGATCAGATCGGGCCGTGGCAACGCACCGCCCGGTGTCAGGCGGTTGAACCCGTCGATGGCGGCGGCGACTTCGGCGGCGCATTTCTGCCCCTGCACGGCGACCGGCCAGACCAGCACCTTGCGCGGGAAACGGTCGCGCAGGCGGTGCAGGATGTCGCGGATCACGGCCCCCGATGGCGATGTGACGACGCCGATGATCTCGGGCAGATAGGGCAGCGGTTTCTTGCGGGCCGTATCGAACAACCCTTCACCCGCCAGCATCGCGCGCCGCTTTTCCAGCATCGCCATCAAGGCACCGGCTCCCGCAGGCGCGATATCCTCGATGATCATCTGGTATTTCGACTGGCCCGGAAAGGTCGTCAGCTTGCCGGTGGCGATGACCTCCATCCCTTCCTCGGGGCGGTGCGTCAGGGCGCTGGCCCGGCCTTTCCAGATGACGGCGGACAGCACGGACCTGTCGTCCTTGAGGTCCAGATAGATATGACCCGACGACGGCCGCGAAATCCGGCCCAACTCGCCGCGCACGCGGATATGGGCAAAGCCTCCTTCGATGGTCTTTTTGACAGCCCCCGAAATCTCGGACACGGAATATTCGGGCGTGTTGTCGGCGGGGCCGTCTTCGAACAAATCCATCATCGGAGTGATCCTTGGGCAGTTTGGGCCGAACCCTAAGGTGCCGCCGCCCAAAGGCCAAGCCCGGCCTTGTGATCTGCGCCGTCCGTGACTAAGACCGCCCCAAGTTTTCAACGGCGGAGAGACCCCATGAACATCCTCATTCTGGGCAGCGGCGGGCGCGAGCATAGCCTCGCATGGGCGATCAAGCAGAACCCCAAATGCGACCGGCTGATCGTGGCACCGGGCAATGCGGGCATCGCGCAGATTGCGGATTGCGCCGATCTGAATATCCTCGATGGCGATGCTGTCGCCAATTTCGTCGAAGAAAACACTGTCGATTTCGTCATCATCGGCCCCGAAGGCCCGCTGGCCGCCGGTGTCGCGGACCGCTTGCGCCGCACAGGCACGCTTGTGTTCGGCCCGTCGCAGGCGGCAGCGCAGCTGGAGGCGTCGAAATCATTCACCAAAGCAATCTGCGATGCGGCAGGTGCGCCCACCGCCGCCTATGCGCGGTTCACCGAAGCAGACCCTGCCCGCGCCTACGTGCAGGCGCAAGGCGCGCCCATCGTCATCAAGGCCGACGGTCTGGCCGCAGGCAAAGGCGTCGTCGTCGCCATGACGCTGGACGAGGCGCTGGCCGCCCTTGACCATATGTTCGACGGCAGTTTCGGCCCCGCTGGCACCGCTGTCGTGATCGAGGAATTCATGGAGGGCGAAGAAGCGTCGTTCTTCGTGCTCTGCGACGGCACGACGATCCTGCCGGTGGGCACAGCGCAGGACCACAAACGCGCCTTCGACGGCGATCAGGGGCCGAATACGGGCGGCATGGGCGCCTATTCGCCCGCCCCCGCGATGACGGACGCCGTCACGCAAAAGGCACTGAAGGAAATCATCCAGCCCACGATGGATGAAATGGCCCGGCGCGGCACCCCGTTTCAGGGCGTGCTGTTCTGCGGCCTTATGATTCAGAACGGCCAGCCACGGCTGGTGGAATACAATGTGCGTTTCGGCGATCCCGAATGTCAGGTGCTGATGATGCGTCTGGGGGGCCAGATCCTTGATTTGCTGCAAGCCTGCGCCGAAGAACGCCTGCACGAGGTCAGCGTGAACTGGGCCGATGACCACGCGCTGACCATCGTGATGGCGGCCAACGGCTATCCGGGCGATTACGCCAAAGGCAGCGTGATCGGCGGGCTGGACCTGCTGCCCGAGGACAGTTTCCACATGGTGTTCCATGCAGGCACCAAGCGCGCGGAGGGCCAATATGAGGCGCATGGCGGGCGCGTGCTGAACGTCACCGCGCGCGGTGCGTCCCTCGCCGAGGCACATGAAAAGGCCTATGCAATGGCGCAAGGCATCGACTGGCCGGGCGGGTTTTACCGGTCGGATATCGGCTGGCGGGCATTGTGAATGGGGACGGGGTTGGCGTTTGACTTGGTTTCAGAACCGACCCCGCCGCGTGACGGCTAGACAGTTGTTTTAACTATCGCGTCAAGAAATCACCTGATTTGAATGGAGGGTCCTTGGCGCTGATTGCAGCGAAGGGCAGGAATGAGGCCATAGTGTCGGATACTGTAGATTGTCTGAAGGGCTGCTATTGGGCCAGAAATCTGATCATGACCCTCCCGTCAAATCTTCAGCGAGCATCATTGCGTTGCCATCTGGATCATAGAAAGTTGCTGTCTTGACCATGCCTTCAACGATATCTGTTTCGCCATCAAATCTCACTTTGGCCTGTTCCAGCTTTTGCCGCGCCGTATCCAGATCAGCGACACCGAAAACGGGAACGCAGTTGCCGGGGGCAGGCTTGGTATGCTCGCCCAGTCCAAGCGTCACCCCTTTTGTATTGGTCTGAAGCTCTGACCACCCCGCCTCATCTGAATGGTAGATCGTGTCAAACCCGAGCATGCTTTTATACCAATCAGCACTTGAATGGCGGTCTTTGACAGAAATCGAAATCGTGATGGTTTCATTCAACGAAATGAGTGACATTGTCTTTCCTTTTGACTGAAAATGTATTAACTATACTTTATGGACATAGAGACGTTTGTCAACACTACATCAAGAGCTTGGGCCATTCCTATTTTGGCGAACCTGCATGCAGGCACTGCCGGGCGTCAGGCGCCGCTGTTGGCCGCAACGGGCGCGAGCAGGACGGCTTTCGCGCAAAGCATGGAGCACTTGATCTCAATCGGACTGTTGGAACGAAACCCCGGATACGGCCACCCGCTGCGGCCGGAGTTTAGATTGACAAAGCTTGGCATTTCCGCCGCTGCCATCGCCCATAGAATTCAGAGTATTACTGCTGACGAAGATCAGGATTTGCTGCGCCGCTCATGGACGTTGCCTGTGCTCACAACGATCCATAGGCCAAGTCACTTCAATGATATCAAACGAAACCTGCCAACAATCACGGATCGCGCCCTGTCGCAGTCGTTGAAGACGTTGGAAGTCAGAAACTGGGTGCAGCGCAACGTTGACAAGGCTGCCCGCCCGCCAAGATCGATCTATAGTGCTGTGAACACTGGCGGATTGATAAGCAGTGTCGCGGCGACTGAAATAAGCTTTGTCTAGCAGAACCAGCCGTTCATCGAGAAAAAGCGAACGGCAGCAATGCCCCGCACACCTGACCTTCATCCACATTGTGCCGATGGTCCGCTTTGGGCCAGAACTGCTTGGGTGTCAGACTGAATTTACAGAACGACCGGCAACGTCAAAATCCGCGTCCATCCTAGTGCGTCATCGCGACGCCACGCGCGAAAACGCCATAAAAAAAGCCGCGCTCTCTCGCGCGGCTTTTTCTTCATCTCACAGACGCTTAAGCCGCACGCCCCACCAGCACAGACCCGATCTGCGCGGCTGCCGCATTCCCGTCATCGCCAGCCACAGCGGCGAATTCGCGGGTCAGGCGTTCCAAGGCCGCTTCGTACAGCTGCCGCTCGGAATAGCTTTGCTCGCGCTGGTCGTCCTGACGGTGCAGGTCGCGCACGACTTCGGCGATGGCGATCAGGTCGCCGGAATTGATCTTTTGCTCGTATTCCTGCGCACGGCGCGACCACATGGCTTTTTTGACCTTGGCCTTGCCCTTGAGCGTTTTGAGCGCGTGGTTCACCACATCGGGCGTCGCCAGTGCGCGCATGCCCACATCGGATGCCTTGTGCGTCGGCACGCGCAGGGTCATCTTGTCCTTCTCGAAGGCGATCACGAACATCTCAAGCTCGAAGCCCGCGACTTCCTGCGTTTCGACAGAGACGATCTTGCCCACGCCATGCGCCGGATAGACGACAAACTGGTCGGGGCTGAATTCGCTTTTCTTCTTGGTCATGATTGTCCTTTCATGGCAATCCGGCACATCAGGCGACAAAAAACCGTCGGTAACAAAGGGTCACCAACGGGTTTGGTACGTTTGGCAGGATCAAATCGTTCGCGTCATTGACAGAATCATACCACAAAAACGCGTCCTTCGAAAGCGTCCCTTCGTAGCGCACAGCAATCCTTTGGGATCAGAGAGTTAGCGTCAGCCGCCTTCGCCGGGGGCTTCGGAAAACAGCCGCATCTTGTCGGGCTGGCCATCCATCTCGGCGGCACCGGGCAGCGGGTCTTTCTTGGTGATGATGACCGGCCACATTTCCGAATACTTGCGGTTGAACTCGACCCATTTTTCCATGTCGGGTTCGGTATCGGGGCGGATCGCGTCGGCAGGGCATTCGGGTTCGCATACGCCGCAATCGATACATTCGTCGGGGTGGATGACCAGCATGTTCTCGCCCTCGTAGAAACAATCCACCGGGCACACCTCGACGCAGTCGGTGTATTTGCAGGCGATACAACTGTCGTTGACGATATAGGTCATGGGGTCATCCGTAATTCTTCGCAGGCTTGCTAAAACGGATCGCGCGGTCATTCAAGCGTGAAAGGGTCATCCATCCCGCGCTGCGTCATCATATCCCTGCGGTCCTTCTTGGTGGGGCGCCCCTTGCGGTCGCTGCCTGGGGTCTGGGGTGCCGCCACCGTGACGGGCGTCAAATCCTCGTAAAGCGCCTGCGCCTCGGGCGCCGGACCACGGCGCGTGCCGCAGTCAAGGATGCGGATCACCCGCGTGACATCGGCCTGCACGAAGGTCAGCACATCGCCCGCCCCGACGGCGCGGGCGGGTTTGCTGACAGGCGTGCCACCGACGCGCACCTTGCCCGCGGTCACGATCCCGGCGGCGATGCTGCGCGATTTGAAGAACCGCGCATGCCACAGCCATTTATCCAGCCGGATCGTGACCCGCGCCGCATCGGTCAATCTTTCTTGAACCCGGCCAGAGCGGCGGCAAAGGGGTTGTCGGGATCGATCGGCTTTTCATATTTGGGCTTCGCCTGAAACCGCTCAGGTTTATGCGCAGATGCCTGCGGCTTGCCTTTGGGTTTGCCTTTCGGCTTGCCATTGCTGCGCGGGCGGTCGTTGGCGCGCGCGTTCTCGGGCCGCGCCGCACGGGCGGGGCGACCGCCCCAGGTGAAGGTATAAAACACCTCCATCTCGGGGGCGTCGGGCGTTTCGACAGGTGCGTCGGCAGGCATTTCCTGCGGCGTATCGTCAGGCAGCTCTGCGGGCGCATCGGCGGGCTGATCAGGGGTTTCGACGGGAACTTCGGTCGGCGGATCACCCGCCACATCAGCGCGCGTGGCCTTGACCTTAACGCGTTCCGCTTTTTCCGCCTTGTAGCCCAGACCGGCCATCAAATCGGCAAACTGGTCCAGCGTCATGCCAGTGATCGACAGCATGTCGGGGTTCGCCTCGAAACCGCCACGGCTGTCCTTGTCGCGCAGCATATCAGCCAGACGTTCCAGCATGTCGATGCGGATCGCCCGTTCGCCCGCGGCACGGTAGCCTGCCATCGCGTAATAGCCGGGCACGGCATCCTTGGCGGCCGGCACCGTCACCAGACCGGGCGGCGGGCTTTGCGGGAATTCCGACAGGTCACGGGCCAGCGACCATAGCACAAGGCGCAGGCGGGTGGGTGCCGGTTTCAGCAGCAAAGGCTGGAAAATCGTGAACTGGCCGAACCGCACGCCATGCTTGCGCAAGGCAGACCGCGCGTCCTGTTCCAGCGCCTTGACCTCGTCGGCGATATCGCCGCGCGGGATGATGCCGAAATGTTCGGCCATCCGGTAGGCAAAGCCTTTGGCCGCCCCTGTCAGCGTGTCGTCATTTTTCAGCGCGAGCAAAGGCTCGAATCCTGTCGCGATCTTGCGGTCGATAAAATGCTGCAAACGGCGCTGCACCTTGGCTGCGACATCGGGGCCTGCCTCGTCATCGACGAAAACC
The DNA here is from genome assembly GCF_000382265.1 of Yoonia vestfoldensis DSM 16212. GTDB lineage: Bacteria > Pseudomonadota > Alphaproteobacteria > Rhodobacterales > Rhodobacteraceae > Yoonia > Yoonia vestfoldensis. Next base: position 42,727 of record NZ_KB907983.1, on the reverse strand, counting down.
GCGACACCGGGTTTCAGCGGGTCCGACCCCGACACCAGCTTGCCCACGGCCTGATCGCCCCACATGAGGCCGCCCTGTTCGGTGAAATCGATCTCTGTATCGGGCGCGTTATAGAAACGGTCCGCGCGCAGATGCAGATGCGGCGCAATCGCCTGCTGCGACGCCTGCCGCAGGGTTTTCGCCTCGTCGGGGCTGCCCGCCTTGTCCATGCGGAAACGGAACCCTTCCAGACGACCGACGAATTCGCCTTCGACGGTCACCTCACCTTTTTCATTCACCTCGGCCAACAGGCTCTCCTTTTGTTTGAGCCGGCGAAGCAGGATGCTGGTCCGCCGGTCCACAAATCTTTGCGTCAATGCGCCATGCAGCGCATCTGATAAACGGTCTTCTACAGCGCGGGTTTCATCGCGCCAATGGGAATCGTCAAGCAGCCAGCCGTTGCGTTGGGCCACATAGGTCCACGTGCGGATATAGGCCAGCCGCTTGGACAGAGTATCAATGTCCCCGTCGGTGCGGTCAATCCGGCGCACCTGCAAGGCGAACCAATTGGCCGAGACATGCCCAAGCTGATGCAGATCGTTGTAGATCTGCGTCAGCAATCCCGCATGTTCGCCCGCCGAAATGCCCCGAAAATCGGGGATGCGGCAGACATCCCACAGCAGTTTCACCGAAGGCCCGTCCGTGGCGCGCGCCGCGACCTCTGCATCAAGCGCCAGCGCCTTCAGCGCGGCCAGATCGTCGCTTTCGCGCACCCGCGTCAGCCACGGGTTATCGGTCCGGTCTTCCAATGATCCGATCAGCCGCTTGACCGATCCGAACTGCAACCGGCTGTTGCGCCATTGCAATTTGGCGACCGGCCGGAACTGGTGGTTGCAGATCGCCTCGGCCACGGCAGCGTCCAAGGGCGGTGCCTCGCCTGTCACGCCAAACGTGCCATTCTCGATATGCCGCCCCGCACGGCCCGCGATCTGCGCGAGTTCCTGCGGTTCGAGATGCCGCATCCGGCGGCCGTCATATTTGGTCAGCGACGAAAACGCGACATGGCTGATATCAAGGTTCAGCCCCATCCCGATGGCATCGGTCGCGACAAGATAATCGACATCGCCGTTCTGGTACATTTCCACCTGCGCATTGCGGGTGCGGGGGCTCAGCGCGCCCATGACGACGGCGGCACCCCCCTTGGTGCGGCGCAAAAGTTCGGCAATGGCATAGACGTTGTCGACCGAAAACCCGACGATGGCGGACCGTGCGGGCATCCGGCTGATCTTTTTCGATCCGGTATAGGTCAGCTCGGACATCCGGTCGCGGACCATGAATTGCACGCCGGGCACAAGGGCGGCAATTGCGCCGCGCATGGTCTCGGCCCCCAGAAACAGGGTTTCATGTAAGCCCCGCGCATGCAGCAGCCGGTCGGTGAACACATGCCCGCGTTCGGGATCGGCGCAGAGCTGGATTTCATCGACAGCCAGAAAATCGCATCCCATGCCGTCGGGCATCGCCTCGACCGTACAAACCCAATAGGCGGCACGCGGTGGAACGATCCGTTCCTCGCCGGTGACAAGGGCCACAACCCCCGGCCCCTTGATCGCGACGATGCGGTCATAAACCTCGCGCGCGAGCAGGCGCAGCGGCAGACCGATCACGCCGGTCCGGTACGACAGCATCCGCTGGATCGCGTAATGCGTCTTGCCTGTATTGGTCGGCCCGAGAACGGCCGTGATCCGGGAACCTTGCATTTTCGTCCCCGTCAGGGCCGGGCGGTCAGATCGCCTGGCCCTCTAACTGTTGTTGCAGGCGCGCGCGTTCGTCGCGGGCCTGCGCGGAATGTGGCACGATATCAAGGATCATGTCGTAAAGTTCAAGCGCACCTTCGGGTCTGCCAGTTTCTTCCATCATGACCGCCAGCCCGCGCATCGCCTCGAAATGGCGCGGATTGCGGGTCAGGACCTCTTCAAGGTCGGCCATGGCGGGACCGATTTCATCGAGCAGATAAAAAGACGTGGCGCGCAGGTAATAGCCTTCGGCAAACTCAGGCGCATGATCGACCAGCGCCGAGAAATGATCGAGGGCTGCATCAGGCGCGCCATCATCCAGCGCATCCTGCCCACGCCGCAACAGCAGGTCGATCGACGCCGACCCGCTCTTGCTCCATTCGGAGATGATCTGCTGTTCGATCCGCAACGATCCTTCTTCATCGGTCTGCGACAATTCCGCGAAAAGCTGGTCGAGCCGGTCGGTTTGTGCCACCACAGGCAGCGAAAGACCCAAGCCCAGCACAAGTGCCGCAACGATACATTTGAAGCGAAAGAGATGAACCATCATAGCATGAGTGTAGCGCATCATGCGGCGGACGCCAGAGCCTGCCTGCCGCAAATCATCACGAGAGGATCAAAATCATGAGCGATGTAGTGAACGAAGCCGTCACCCAGTTGAACGCCAAGATGGACGGCAACGGTTTTGACGGCAGCGCCAAATTCGTCATTGAAAACGAAGGCACGATCATCATCGACCAAAGCGGTGCACGCGCCGCCGATGATGACGCCGACGTCACGCTGACCGCCACCGCGGATGTGTTCAAGGCGATCCTTGACGACGAATTGAACCCGACAACCGCCTTCATGACAGGCAAGCTGAGCGTTGACGGCGACATGGGCATGGCGATGAAACTGACGAGCGTTTTGTCCTGATGTCACCTGCGGCCCCGTTTTTCGATGATATCGCGAACGGCCCCGCGCACGGGGCCGCGCATTGGCTGACCACTGGCGACAACAGGCGCATCCGCGCAGGTCACTGGCCGGTGGACAACGCACGGGGCACCGTGCTGATCTTTCCGGGCCGCACCGAATACATCGAAAAATATGGAATCACCGCGCAGGCGCTGACTTCAGCAGGATATGCCACGCTCGCGGTGGACTGGCGCGGGCAGGGACTGGCCGATAGGCTGATCGCTGACACCGATCTGGGCCATATCGGCGATTTTGCGGATTATCAGCAGGATGTGCAGGCCTTGCTTGCCCATGCCGCCGACCTTGGCCTGCCGCGTCCGTGGTTCATGATCGCGCATTCGATGGGTGGCTGCATCGGGCTGCGGTCACTGACCAATGGCCTCGACGTCGCGGCAGTGATGTTTTCCGCCCCGATGTGGGGCATCCAGATGCCGCGCGCGACGCGCAGCTTTGCATGGGGCCTCTCGACACTCAGCCTGACGTTGAAATTCGACGAAAAGGTCGTCCCCGGCCAATCCGCCACCAGCTATCCGCTGCAACAGCCCTTTGCCGGCAACATGCTGACCAACGACCCCGAAATCTATGCCGCGTTGGGCGGCCAGATCAAAGCCCATCCGGAGCTCGGCCTCGGCGGGCCCACCCTGCGCTGGCTGAACAAATCATTGCAAGAGATGCGCGCTCTGGCCCGCCTGCCTTCGCCCGCCACGCCATGCATCACCTTTCTGGGCAGCAAGGAATCCATCGTCGACCCCGCCGCCATCCGCACCCGCATGGCCCGCTGGCCGGGCGGTGTGCTGCACGAGATCAAGGGCGGCCAACACGAAATGCTGATGGACACGCCCGAGATGCGCGACAGCGTCACCACGAAAATCATCGCCCATTTCGACGCGCATCACTAGCCACACCGTCCACATCTTCTTTTTTCCAGAAATACTCCCGCCGGAGGCTCAGGTCTCGCCGCCGCCACGTAAGCATGCCATTGGCAGGGCGGCCACAAACCCTATCTGTCACTCATGACGGATGTGCTCACCTTCACCGACCGCGGCATCTACTGCCCTGCGGGGGATTTCTACATCGACCCCTGGCGCCCCGTGCCACGGGCGCTCATCACCCATGCGCACAGCGATCACGCCCGCTGGGGGATGGACAGCTATCTGGCCACGCCCCGGACCGCCGCCGTCATGCGGCATCGCTTGGGCGATATCGCGGTGCAGACGATTGCCTATGACACCGCACAGCAAATCGGGGATGCCACAGTGTCGTTCCACCCCGCAGGCCATGTGCCGGGATCGGCGCAGATCCGCATCGCGGTCAAAGGGCAGGTCTGGGTCGTCTCGGGCGATTACAAGACGGTGGATGACGGGTTGTCGGAACCTTTCGTCCCCGTCCCCTGCCACGCCTTCATCACCGAATGCACCTTCGGGCTGCCCATTTTCAACTGGACGCCGCAGGATATCTTGCAGGGCCAGATCAACCGCTGGTGGGCCGAGTGTGCGGCCGCAGGCAAGACCGCGATCCTGGGGGCCTATGCCTTGGGCAAGGCGCAAAGGCTCTTGCGCCTGCTTGACCCTGCCATCGGCCCGATTCTGACGCATGGCGCGGTGGAAAACACGAACGAGGTCCTGCGCGCGCAGGGTATCCCCCTGCCCGCCACGACCCGCGTCGATGCGAATGTCACCGCCAAAACCCACCCCGGCGCTTTGGTGCTGGCCATGCCTTCCGCGCTTGGCACGCCCTGGGCACGGCGGTTCGGGCCTGCCTCGACCGCCTTTGCCAGCGGCTGGATGGCCCTGCGCGGTGTGCGGCGCAGACGCGCGGCGGACCGGGGGTTCATCGTGTCCGACCATGCCGATTGGGCAGGCCTGAACGCGGCGATCACCGCAACGGGGGCAGAGAAAATCTTTGTCACCCATGGCTATACCACTGCCTTTCAGCAATGGCTGCGCGATCAGGGCCATGACGCGCATGTCGTCAGCACGGATTATCAAGGCGAAGGGTTTGATGCCGCCGAGGATGCGGCATGAAAGCCTTTGCCGCCCTTTTCGCCCAGCTTGATGAAAGCACCAAGACCAGCGTCAAGGTCGCCGCACTGGCCGATTATTTCCGCACAGCACCCGACAGCGACAAGCTCTGGACCACCGCCCTGTTCACCGGACGCAGGCCGAAGCGGGTGATCACCGCCTCCAAATTGCGGCTCTGGGCGGCAGAGGTGGCAGGCCTCCCCGACTGGCTGTTCGAGGAAAGCTACAGCATCGTGGGCGATCTGGCCGAAACCATCGCGCTGGTGCTGCCGCCGCCGCGCGCCACCAGCGACGAAAGCCTAACCTACTGGATCATGCATCTGCGCGCCTTGGGCACGCAGGACGAAGACGCGCGCAAGGCCGGCATCATCGCCGCATGGGACCGGCTGCCGCCTGCGGAACGGTTCTTGTTCACCAAGCTCTTGACCGGCGGTTTCCGCATCGGCGTCAGCGCGAAACTGATGACCCGCGCGCTGGCACAGGCGACAGGCCAGCCCGAACCGGAGCTGACTCATAAACTGATGGGCAACTGGACGCCCGACAGCGTCACCTGGACCAGCCTGATCGAGGCGGATGATCCCGGCACCGACGCGTCGCGCCCCTATCCGTTCTATCTGGCCTACGGGTTGGAGGATCTGGAGGCCCTCGGCCCGCCTGCCGATTGGTCGGCGGAACGCAAATGGGACGGGATCAGGGGGCAGTTCATCCTGCGCGGCGGCACGCATTATCTGTGGTCACGCGGCGAAGACCTGATGACCGACCGCTTTCCCGAGCTCGCCCAGCTCTGCGATGCTCTGCCAGACGGCACCGTGATTGACGGCGAGGTGCTGGCCTTTGCGGACGGCGCCCCCCTGCCCTTTGCCGCCTTGCAAAAACGCATCGGGCGCAAGACCGTGCCGCGCAAATTGCTGGCCGAGGCGCCCGTGATCCTGATGGCCTATGATCTGCTGGAACAGGACGGCCGCGATATCCGGCACCTGCCTTTTGCCGACCGCCGCGCGGCGTTGGCGGGGCTTGTTGCGCAGGTTTCAACCCACACCCCCCTGCGCTTGTCGCCGCAGGTGCCGTTCGGCACGTGGGACGATCTGGCCGCCGCACGCAGCCAGTCGCGGGACGTGGGGGCCGAAGGGCTGATGCTCAAACGCCACGACAGCCCTTATCTTTCAGGCCGCAAGAAAGGCGATTGGTGGAAATGGAAGGTCGATCCGCTGACCATCGATGCCGTGATGATCTATGCGCAAGCGGGCAGCGGACGACGGGCGAATCTTTTCACCGATTACACATTCGCCGTGCGCGACGGCGATGCGCTGGTGCCCTTCACAAAAGCCTATTCCGGCCTGACCGATGCCGAATTCCGCCAGATCACGGCTTGGGTGCGCAAGAACACGCTGCAAAAATTCGGCCCCGTCCGGCAGGTGCCGCCCGTGCATGTGTTCGAAATCGCCTTTGAAGGCATCAATCAAAGCCCGCGGCACAAATCGGGCGTCGCGCTCCGGTTTCCGCGGATGCTGCGCTGGCGGCAGGACAAACCCGTGGCCGAGGCCAATACGCTCGATGATCTGCGCGAAATGCTGCGGCTTTACGGCTGACAGGGTTCCATGCCGCCGCGCGACACCCTAAGTATGCCATCAAACAGCAACGAAAGCCGCGCCATGCAAAACCCCGTCTATGATGCCAATGTCACCGGAAAGAAGGCCTTTGGCGATTTGCCCGAATGGGACCTGACCGATCTTTATCCCGGCCCGGACAGCCCCGAGATCACGCGCGACTTGGCGTGGCTGGAAACAGAATGCGCGGCCTTTGCCGCCGATTACGAAGGCAAGCTTGCGACGCTGAATGCGGCTGGGCTGCTACAGGCAGTGCGGCGCTATGAACAGATCGACGTGATCGCGGGGCGGATCATGTCGTTTGCGGGTCTGCGCTACTACCAGATCACGACCGACAGCGACCGCGCCAAATTCATGGCCGATTGTCAGGACAAGATCACCCGCTTTACCACGCCTCTGGTGTTCTACGGGCTGGAGTTCAACCGCCTGGAAGACGCGCATCTTGCAGGCCTTCTGGCCGACAACGACGATCTGGCGCGCTATAAGCCCGTGTTCGACCGGATGCGCGCGATGAAGCCGCATCAATTGTCGGACGAACTGGAAAAGTTTCTGCACGACCAATCGACCGTGGGTGCCGCCGCATGGAACCGTCTTTTCGACGAAACGATGGCGGGGCTGGAATTCGTCGTGGATGGCGAGGTGCTGAACCTCGAGAGCACGCTGAACCTGCTGACCGAACAGGACCGCACGAAACGCGAGGCGGCGACCCATGCCTTGACCGCCGTTTTCCGCGAGAACATCAAGATTTTCTCGCGCGTGCACAACACGCTGGCCAAGGAAAAGGAAATCAGCGACCGCTGGCGCAAGATGCCCAGTCCGCAGGCCGCGCGCCATCTTGCCAACCATGTCGAACCCGAGGTGGTCGAGGCATTGCGCGACGCCGTCGTCAAAGCCTATCCGCGCCTGTCGCATCGCTATTATGCGCTGAAGGCAAAATGGATGGGGCTGGACCGGATGCAAGTCTGGGACCGCAACGCACCTTTGCCGATGGAGCAGACCCGCGTGATCGGCTGGGACGAGGCGCGCGACACGGTGATGACCGCCTACGCTGGCTTTGATCCGCGCATGGCCGACATCGCGGGCCGGTTTTTCGACAAGGGCTGGATCGATGCCGCCACCAAACCCGGTAAGGCACCGGGCGCTTTCGCGCATCCGACGGTGACGCCGGTGCATCCCTATGTGATGCTGAACTACCTCGGCAAACCGCGCGATGTGATGACGCTGGCGCATGAGCTGGGGCACGGCGTGCATCAGGTGCTGGCCGCCGAACAGGGCGAGCTTTTGTCCTCCACCCCGCTGACGCTGGCCGAAACGGCGTCGGTGTTTGGCGAGATGCTGACCTTCCGGCAATTGCTCGACAATGCCAAGACGCCGCAGGACCGCAAGGTGCTGCTGGCGGGCAAGGTCGAGGATATGATCAACACCGTGGTGCGCCAGATCGCGTTCTATGATTTCGAATGCAAGCTGCATGCTGCACGGGCAGAAGGCGAATTGACGCCCGATGATATCAACGCGCTCTGGATGTCGGTGCAGGCCGAAAGCCTTGGCCCCGTGTTCGATTTTGCCGAAGGCTACGAAACGTTCTGGGCCTATATCCCTCATTTTGTGCATTCGCCGTTTTACGTCTATGCCTATGCTTTTGGCGACGGTCTGGTGAACGCGCTTTATGCCGTGTTCGAAGAAGGCGACGCCGATTTCCGCGACAAGTATTTCGCCATGCTGCGCGCGGGCGGATCCAAGCACCACAAGGAATTGCTGGCGCCGTTCGGGCTCGATGCTTCCGACCCCGCCTTCTGGGACAAAGGGCTGGCGCTGATCGAAAGCATGATCGACGAGCTAGAGGTGCTGTAACGCCAGCGCCTCCGGCGGGGGAGTATTTTTGGAAAAAAGAAGTCGGAAGGGCGCGCGATCAGCGCGGCGCGCCCGCCGCAAAGACCATGTCCATCATGGCTTGCGTGCCACGTGAGAATTCCAGCGGGCACGGGTAATCCGCCTCGCCGCGCAGCGCATTTCCGAAGTTTTCGACTTGCAGGATGTAATGGTTCACCCCCGGCCAGCGTTCGGTGATGATGCTGCTGCCATCAGTTTCCAGCGTCAGTTGTGCGATATCGAAGACATTGGCGTTGAACGGACAGGTCAGGCGCATGACGCCCTTGTCGCCGTGAAAGGTGACCTGCTGACGCGGGTGCATCCGCATCGAGACGAGCGCGGAATAGGCGAAGTCGGGGAATGTCACGGCGACTTGGGCGAAGACGTCGACGTCGTTTTCCAGCCGTAGCTCGGCGTGGGTGATGGCATCGGGTTCCTGCCCGCTGACGAACCGCGCCGCCCCGAAGGTATAGACGCCGATATCGCGCAGCGCGCCACCGCCGGTTTCGGGGCGGTTGCGGATATTGGTCATATCACCCGCGTTGTTATAGGTAAAGGTCGCGTCGACATGCATCAGCTTGCCGATCGCCCCCTGGGCGTAAAGGTCGCGCGCGCGGATGAATTGGGGATGATGCACGATCATGAAAGCCTCGGCCGCCAGCAGCCCGGCCGCATCGCGCGCGGCGATCAGCCGGTCATAATCAGCCGCCGCCAGCCCCATGGGTTTTTCGCACAAGACGTGTTTGCCCGCCGCCAGCGCCTTGAGCGACCAGTCCACATGCAGGTGGTTGGGCAGCGGGATATAGACCGCATCCACCGCCGGATCGGCCAAGAGCGCGTCATAGCTGTCATGCACCGTGATGCCGGGGGCGAAGGCGGCGAAACCCGCCGCCTTGTCGGGGCTGGATGTGGCCAGCGCGGACAGCTCGGCCCCTTTGGCGGCATGGATGGCGGGGCCCATGAAACGGCGGGCGAAATCGGCGGCACCCAGGATGCCCCAGCGGATTGGTGTCATATCAGTCTCCCTTTTGGGAATGGTAGCGCTATCATCCGGCTGGTGCCACGCCCCTTTCCCATCTTCCGAGCAAAAAATATCCCCGCCGGAGGCTCCGACGGGGATCATACGGACGACAGGTCGCGGGAAAGCTCAGGCGCTTTCCAGCATGCCTTTTTCGCGCGCAAGCTGCGTCATGCGCGACTGCAGCTTTTCAAACGCCCGCACTTCGATCTGGCGGATCCGTTCGCGGCTGACGTCATAGCGCGCGCTGAGATCTTCGAGCGTGACAGTTTCGTCGGCAAGGCGGCGCTGCACCAGAATGTCCTTTTCGCGGTCATTCAGCACGGTCATTGCTTCGGCCAGCAAGGCGCGACGCGCGTCAAGTTCGTCATGTTCCTCGTAATCGGCGGCGGTATTGGCGCTGTCGTCTTCGAGCCAGTCCTGCCATTGCATCGACCCTTCACCATCCGACCCGATCTGCGCGTTGAGCGAGGCGTCGCCCCCCGACAGGCGCCGGTTCATCGAGATCACCTCATCCTCGGTCACGCCCAGATCGTTCGCGATCTGTTTGACGTTCTCTGGGCGCAAATCGCCTTCTTCCAGCGCACCGATGCGGTTTTTCGCCTTGCGCAGGTTGAAGAACAGCTTTTTCTGGGCCGATGTTGTACCCATCTTCACCAGCGACCAGGACCGCAGGATATATTCCTGGATCGAGGCGCGAATCCACCACATCGCATAGGTCGCAAGGCGAAACCCTTTTTCGGGGTCAAACCGTTTGACCGCCTGCATCAGGCCCACGTTCGCCTCGGAAATCACCTCGGCCTGCGGCAGGCCATAGCCGCGATAGCCCATGGCGATCTTTGCAGCCAGACGCAGGTGCGATGTGACCATCTTATGCGCGGCTTCTGTGTCTTCGTGGTCCACCCAGCGTTTGGCCAGCATGTATTCTTCTTCGGGTTCCAGCATCGGGAACTTGCGGATTTCCTGCATATAGCGGTTCAGGCCGCCTTCCGGGGTTGGTGCGGGAAGATTTTTATAGTCGCTCACTGTCGTGCCCTCCGTTATGTATAAAGGCTTAACATGGATGTGGTCGCGCTGCGGCCAATTTTCAAGTGTCGGTCTTTACTTGTGGTCAACTCAATATGAACCAATCAGTTCACTTTTGCGAGCCATCTTTCGGTGCGCTCACGCACATGCGATCCGGTATTTCAGACCGCAGCACTCATCGCGGTCAGCAGAGCCTGCATATCGGCGGGCAAAGGGGCCTCGAATTCAAGGAATTCCTCGGTCACCGGATGCACGAAACCCAAGGTCGCCGCATGCAGCGCCTGACGCGGAAAAGCGGCAACGGCATCCACCCCTGCCTCGCCCAGTGCTTTGGGCGACATCTTGCGCCGGCTGCCGTAGGTCGGATCGCCGATCAGCGCATGGCCGCAATGGGCCAGATGCACGCGGATCTGGTGGGTGCGGCCTGTCTCGAGCCAGCATTCGATCAGGGCCGCAACCGGCGGCGTGCCCAAAGGGGCGAGGATTCGCGTGCGCGTCACGGCATGGCGTCCGGCGGTAAAGGACACCGCCTGCCGCTGGCGGTCCGTGCGGTGCCGCCCCAGCCGGGTCTGGATTTTCAGGATATTGCCGGGCTCGAAACTGGTGCCCTTGATCCCGCGCAGGCGCGGATCGTTCGCTTCGGGGACGCCATAGCAGACCGCGATATAGCGGCGTTCGACCGTATGGTCGGCGAATTGGTCGGCCAGATGATGATGCGCGCGGTCGGATTTCGCGACGACCAGCAGGCCGGATGTGTCCTTGTCGATCCGGTGCACGATGCCGGGGCGTTTGAGGCCGCCCACACCCGACAGGCTGTCACCGCAATGGTGGATCAGCGCATTGACCAGCGTGCCTTCGGGTGTGCCGGGGGCGGGATGCACGACCATACCGGCGGGTTTGTTGATGACGATCAGGTCCTCGTCCTCGAACACCACCTCGAGCGTGATATCCTCCGCCCCGATATGGCTTTCAACCGCTTGCTCGATGGTGACGGCGACCTGCGCGCCTTCGCTGATGCGGAAACGCGGGTCGGTCACGACCACACCATCCACCGCCACAGCGCCATCCGCGATCAGCCGCGCCAGACGCGACCGGCTGAGGGCGGCATCATCCGGTACATCCCGGCCAAGCGCCTTGTCCAGCCGCGGCGGCGGGTTGGCAGCGATGGTAAAGGTGATCAGGGTCGGCCCCATCTGGTTCTCCGTCGACATCTGCGGCCTGAAAAGGGGGTGGTACCACCTGCTGGTCTCGAACCAGCGACCTCTTGATCCACAATCAAGCGCTCTAACCAACTGAGCTAAGGCGGCACTGGCGCCGGATTTAGCGGCATGACCGTGTGATTGCAAGGGCTAGTCGCGGCTTTTCGCGCGCGGCCCTTGCCAAGCGATTACGCGGCGCTGTAGGCAGGCGAAAGTCATCAAGGAACAGATCATGGGTATCAACAACGAACGCGATATCGAGGCCAACATGCAGATCGGCCCAACCGAACTGGGCATGGTGCGCATCTTCGTCGAGGCGGGCGACATAGAGATTCCGATGGATTTCGAACCCGAGGAAGCCGAAGAAATCGCCGACGAGATCCGCGCCGCAGCCCAGGCCGCGCGCGCCGTCAAAAAGCGCTGACAAACCCCGGATCACGCGCCATCTGCGCACGGATTGCGGCATGGCGCGCGAATTTCCGCGTCACCATCTTGCGCCGCGCGGGGGGCAAAGGCCGGTCCGGCCCGATCCGCAGGATTTCAGCATCATAGCTGTCGGCCATGATCAGCCCGGTGTCGTCGGGCAGCAGGTCCAACGGAAAATCGCTGCCCACCGCCCAGAAAAAACGGTCGCACCAATCCAGATAGCCCTGCCATTTGCGGTCGGTCTGGAAATCGGCGCGACTTGATTTACACTCGATCACCCAGATTTCGCCTTTCGGCCCCAGCGCCATGACATCGACGCGCAAACCGGGGGCTGGCACCAATTCCTCGACACTGACGAAATTGTGGCCGCGCAGATGGCGGCAGACGCCACGGGCCAGACTTTGACCGGGCTGCAATGCGGGGGATGTCGACACGGATGGCATGGCGACATACTGAACAATAGGTGAACACATTGCAATCCCGGTGAGGTGGCGAGGGGGATGTGATTCTTCCCGCTGTGAAAAAAGCTTTCATCAAATGCGGCGCATTTTGCGTACCAACGCCGCACGCTCTGGAATGGACCACAGTTTTTCTTTTATTTTCAGAAACCTGCCTGTCGAACACCGGTCAGGTGCACAGGGGGATTGTGGCGTGATTGGGTCAGCAAGGCGGTCTTTGTCCGCCGAATACCTTGCCAACGTCACGTTTTGGTCTGGTTTGGTTGCGATACAGATCGCGTTACGGAAGGAATGCAGAAAATGTCGCTGATTGTCGGTATCTCATTTTTCGAAGTCTGCATGGCGCTGCTCACCATCGGACTGGCCGAACGGATCCTGCTGGGCTACGCGCCAGCCACAATGGTCGGTCGCAATGGTTGGCTGATCCGCGGTGAAATCGAAGAATAATTTCGCCCCACTTGTGCAACCGCGCGCCGCGCCCTAACTGTGGGTCAGACGGGTTTCTGCGCTGCATGTATACCATCGGTACAAATCCAGTGGCCTTAAGCAACTCCGAGGGAGCTGGCTCTGTTCTGGCCCTGGTCAGTCTATCTGGCGCCCACCTGTAAAAACAGGTCCTCGGGATTAGCTACCGCTACGGCAGATGTGGTGCCCGTCGCTTAACGCCCGCGCCGCGACTGCGCGGTCACACGGATCGGGATCAGTTGCCCACCGGACTGGTCGTCGTCATCATCCTCGGCATTCAGCATGATTGAAATGGCAAATTGCACGCCGCCAAAGACGGTTCCGTGAAAGAACCACAGCAGGAATACGGCAAGCCAGCCGATATCGGAATTGGCCACCAGACTGCCCAGCCGCGCCACATCGTACCAGAGCAGCATCGCGACAAACCCCGCCGCGATCACAAAGCCCACGGCGCAATGGCGCAGGTAAAGCCGCATCAGGTCCGGTTCGTGATCATGTGTCATGGCAGCGTCTCCCTATGAACAAGAGCTAAGCCATGCATCAGGGAAAACAAGTGCCACCATCTTCCGAGCCCAGTTATCCCCGCCGGAGGCCCCGACCTTTTTAGCGCGACGCTCGCTGCGGATCAGAACGCCTCTGGCTGCGCCTCGCGCGCCATATGGTCCAGCACGGCATTGACGAATTTCGGCTCTTTGCCGTCATGCGAAAACGCCTCGGCCACGGCCACGAATTCGCTGATCACGACCTTGGGCGGCGTGTCCTTGTCCAAAAGTTCGGCCCCAGCGGCGCGGAACAGCGCGCGCCATGTGGGGTCGATCCGCGCGATGGGCCATTTGGCGACCAGCGCACGGTCGGTCATCTGGTCGATGCTGGCCTGCAGATCGACAGCGCGGTCCATCATACGCCGGAAGGTATCGACATCGCCTTCCACCAGTTCGACATCGTCGATGATCTCGCCAAAGCGGTGATCCTCGAATTCGCGCACGATCCCTTCGACGGTCTGTCCGGTGGCTTCCATCTGGAACAGGGCCTGCACGGCATAAAACCGTGCGGCTGATTTCATCTTGCGGCGCTGGTTGTTGGAGATCGTCATGCGGTTGTATTACCTGCCATCAGGATGTCGCGGGTAAAGCCCACGCCTTTTTCAGCGCGGCCCCATTTGCGCGCCAGCGCCACCAGATGCAGCGCCGCCGCCGCCGCCCCGCCGCCTTTGTTCATCTGCGCGGGGTCTGCACGCACCGCCGCCTGCGCGTGGTTTTCCACGGTCAGGATACCGTTGCCGATGCACAGCCCCTGCAACCCCAAAAGTTGCAGCGCGCGGCTACTGTCGTTGCAGACGGTATCGTAATGCGTCGTCTCGCCCCGGATCACGCAGCCAAGGGCGACATAGCCGTCAAAATTGCTCATCCGCGCGGCAATCCCGATGGCGGTGGGGATTTCCAGCGCGCCCGGCACATGCACAATCTCGTGCGTGGCACCGGCCTTTTCGATCTCGGCCACGGCACCGGCGATCTGGTGGTCGCTGATGTCCTTGTAATAGGGCGAGGCGACGATCAGGATTTTCACCGGCTTGTCGAATTCCGGCAGCGGCAGGATATGGTGTGTGGGTCCGGCCATCAGCCAATCTCCGAGATTTTGCGCGTGCCGACGATCTCAAGACCGTAAGCGTCGAGGCCGACGACCTTTGGCTTGGGCGAATTGGTCAGCAGGGTGATTGCATGCAGGCCCAGCGCCGACAGGATCTGCGCGCCCAGCCCGTATTGCCGCAGGGTGTGGGGCGAGGCTTCTTCGCTCGCGTCCAGTTTCATATGCAGGTCACGAAGCAGCACCAGCGCGCCGCGCCCTTCGTCGGCGATCAGTTGCATCGCATCGCCGAATTCGTTGCGCCGCCCCTTGGGACCGACACCGACGACGTCCAGCATCGGGTCCATCGCATGCATCCGCACCAGCACCGGATCCGGCGTGGTGATATCACCCTTGATCAGCGCGATATGTTCGGCCCCTTGGGTTTCATCGACGAAAATCCGCATTTCCCAGTCGCCGCCGAATTCCGACGTGATGGTCTGGCTGTCGCGCAGCACGACCAGATTGTCGTGGCGGCGGCGATAGGCGATCAGGTCGCTGATCGTGCCGATCTTCAGCCCATGCATCTGCGCAAAGGCGATCAGGTCCGGCAAACGCGCCATTTCGCCGTCTTCCTTCATGATCTCGCAGATCACGCCCGACGGGTTCAGCCCCGCCAGCCGCGCGATATCGACCGCAGCCTCGGTATGGCCCGCGCGGACCAGCACGCCACCTTCGCGCGCGCGCAGCGGGAACACATGGCCCGGTGTCGCGATATCGGCAGCACCCTTGGACGCGTCAATCGCCACCGATACGGTGCGCGCGCGGTCGGCGGCGGAAATACCAGTGCTCACGCCTTCGCGCGCCTCGATGCTGACGGTGAACGCGGTTTCGTGGCGCGAGGAATTGTTGGACGCCATCAGCGGCAGGCCCAGCGCGTCGATGCGGCTGCCGGGCAGCGACAGACAGATCAGCCCGCGCCCGTGTTTGGCCATGAAGTTGATCGCGTCGGGGGTCGCCATCTGGGCGGGGATGACCAGATCGCCTTCGTTCTCGCGGTCCTCGTGATCGACAAGGATGAACATCCGCCCGTTGCGGGCATCGTCGATGATGTCCTCGATCTTGCTGATCGCATCGGACCAGTCCAGTTCGACCGGACCCGGCGTTTCGAAAGTGATGGACATAGGCGACCCCGCAGCTTGGTTGCCTGCCAGATAGCCCAGCATCCACCGTTTGAAAAGGGGCGCAGGGCGCAGGGTGGCTTAAGGAAAGAAAGCCTCGGCGCTGACATAGCCTGCCAGACGGGCCGCCGCGACCCATTCCCGCTCGAAATCGGTATCGCCCACCAGCACAAAACGGTCGGCAGGCTGGCGCAGCGTGCCTGTCACCTGATCCAGATCGCGGCGCATGGCAGACGAGCTGTCGGCAAAGCGTGGGGCGGCAAAGGCGCGGTCGATGCCCGCCAGCCCCGCCAGATGCGTGGGTGTGACAGGCCGGTGTGCAAGGCCGTGGCGGGCGGTATTGACCAACGTTTCCAGCCGCGCCGCGCGGTCCCCCGGCATTGCCTGCCCACAGCTAGGCACCCGCAAGGCATTGCTAGAAAACAAAAACCCGATCAGGTCATGGCCGTTGCTGGCGCGGATCCCGGCATAAGTCTTGTATGGCAGGCCCAGTTCGGCGGCGCGTTTGACGCGCAGGCGCACCACCTCGATCGGCAGAACAGGCAGCAAATCCTGCCGTGCCTTGGTCCATGCGAATTTGCGCCAGCTGTGCCCCGGCTCCTGCGAGAGGCCGGAGTTATGCCCGATCCCCGCCATCAGGCGTAGTCCTGCAACCGCGCGACATAGCGGGCCATCGTGTCGATCTCGATATTGATCAGATCACCCACCGCAACCTCGCCCCACGTCGTGGCGGTTTTGGTATGGGGGATGAAATTGATCCCGAAATCGCGGCCCGCGACCTCGTTCACGGTCAACGACGTGCCGTCCAGCGCGACCGACCCCTTGGGCGCGATGAACTTTGCCAGCGGTTCGGGCGCGCGAAACGTCACGCGGGTGCTGTCGCCCTCATCGCGCATGGCCACCACCTCGGCCACGCCATCGACATGGCCCGACACGATATGTCCGCCCAACTCGTCCCCGACCTTCAGCGCGCGTTCAAGGTTCAGCCGTTTGCCGACTGTCCAGCCGCCGACATTCGTGGCCCCCACGGTTTCCGCCGAAATCTGCACGTCGAACCAGTTTTGCGGGTCGCGCCCCAGCGCGATCACCGTCAGGCACACCCCGTTGCAGGCGATTGACGCGCCGATATCGATGCCCGCCACATCATAGCCCGTACCGATCCGCGCGCGCAGATCACCGCGCTGTTCGAGTTCCAGCACGTGGCCGATATCGGTGACAATTCCTGTAAACATGGGCTTTCCTTTCCGCTTGGTCCTGACGTAGCGGCTTGTCGCAGGGCAGGCAAGACAAGCCGCTTGCCGCGATGCCGCATTCCAGTCAGATTGCGGTGTTAACACGTGGTTGTTTTTCGTGTGTCAGTAGGATGGTATGAGTATCCAGCGCCGCTTTCTTTTCCTGCAAGGGCCGCATGGGCCATTCTTTCGCCAGATGGCTGCGGCCTTGCGCAAATCTGGTGCGGAAGTGTGGCGCGTGGGGTTCAATGCTGGCGACGCGGCCTTCTGGTGGGGGGCACCGGGATATCTGCCGTTCCGCGATAGCCTTGCAGCATGGCCCGCAACACTTGCCACGATCCTGCGCGACAAAGGAATCACCGACATCGTGCTTTACGGCGACACCCGCCCCGTCCATGCCGAGGCGGTCCGCCAGGCCCGCGCCGCAGGCCTGCGCATCCATGTCTTCGAGGAAGGCTATCTGCGCCCCTACTGGATCACCTATGAACGCGACGGCAGCAACGGCCATTCCCGCTTGCGCGATCTGACCGTTGCGGACATGCGCGCACATCTGGCCCGGGATGGGCGCGACATGCCGACGCCACCCGCCCATTGGGGCGACATGCGCCAGCATATCTTTTACGGCGCTCTGTATCATTGGTTCGTGATGTTCCGTAACGCGCGCTATCCGCAGTTCCGCCCACACCGCGCCCTGCCCGTGCGGACAGAGGCGCGGCTTTATTCCCGCCGCCTGATGATGATGCCGTTTCACGCGTTGCTGCGGGGTTTGGCCACGCTGCGGATCAAGGTGCGCGGCCGCCCCTATCATCTGGCGCTGCTGCAACTCGAACATGATTCGAGCTTTCAGATGCATTCGCCGTTCCGCGACATGGAGACATTCATCGACGTCGTTGTCGCGGGGTTCGCCAAAGGCGCACCCCGCGCGCATCACCTCGTGCTCAAGGCGCATCCGCTGGAAAACGGGCGCAAACCCCTGCGCCGCCTGATCCGGCAGGCCGCAATCGCCCGCGGTATTGCTGACCGCGTGCATTACGTGCGCGGTGGAAAGCTGGCGCATCTGCTCGATTCCGCGCGTTCGGCGGTCACGATCAATTCGACCGCTGGCCAGCAGGTGCTTTGGCGCGGCATCCCTTTGCGGATTTTCGGGACGGCCGTCTACGACAAGCCGGACTTCGTGTCCGACCAGCCACTCCCTGCGTTTTTCACTGCCGCGCGCAGACCAGACACGCGGGCGTACCGCGATTTCCGGCAGTTTCTGCTTGAAACAAGCCAAGTGCCGGGCGGATTCTATTCCACCAAAGGCCGCCGCAACCTGATCACAAAGCTTGTCCCCCTGATGCTGGCGGAGAGCGATCCATATGCTGGCAAGCAACACGATGACGACGTTCACGACCTGCGCCTCGCCTCCTAGCGCGCTGGTCAAGGGGTCGCCGCTGGCATAACGTGCCGCAATGCCGGTTGAAAAGCGTCAGAACCTCTATGTCTATTCGGGCGGTTTCCTGACCCAGCCCCGAATCCGGCGCATCCTGACGCTGGCGGGCTATGACATCCGGCTCGGCGCGCCCGGACCGGACGACCTGATCGGCGTCTGGGGCCACAGCCCCACCGCCCCGCGGGGCGAGGCTGTGGCACGCCACAAAGGCGCGGGCCTTGTCCGGGTCGAGGACAGTTTCCTGCGCTCTGTCCGGCCGGGGCGGTCGGGTGATCTGCCCATCGGGCTGAACATCGACCGGCGCGGTGTGCATTTCGACCCAACGACCGTGTCCGATCTGGAAACGATCCTCACCGAGGATCCGCTTGATGACACCGCCCTGCTGAACCGCGCCAAGGCCGGGATTGCAGCACTTCAGGCGGACGATCTGTCGAAATACACCTGTTTCGATCCCACCGCCCCCGTGCCAGAGGCAGGCTATGTGCTGGTCGTCGACCAGACCCGCAAGGATGCCAGCATCACCGCGAGCGGTGCGGACAGCAACACCTTCCGCGAGATGCTGTTCTTCGCCCAGACCGAACACCCCGGCCAGCGGATCGTGATCAAAACCCATCCCGAAACGATGGCAGGCGACAAGGCGGGCTATTTCACCGCCGCCGATGCCAGCGACCGGATCAGCCTGTGTGACGGACCCGTCTCGCCTTGGGCGCTGTTGGCGGGGGCGGTTGCGGTCTATACAGTCACATCGCAACTGGGGTTCGAGGCGGTCCTTGCCGGTCACAAACCCGTCGTCTTCGGCCAGCCTTTCTATGTGGGCTGGGGGCTGACAGACGACCGCAAGCCGGTCCAGCGCCGGCAGCGCCGTCTGACCCGGGCGCAATTGTTCGCAGGCGCGATGATCCTCTATCCCACATGGTACGACCCCTATAACGACCGGCTGTGCAGCTTCGAGGAAGCGACCGCCACCCTGTCCGCGCTGACCCGCGCCTGGCGGGACGATCATCGCGGCTGGGTCGCCGCCGACATGCGGCTGTGGAAACGCAAGCCATTGCAGCACTTCTTCGGCCAGCCCGAAAGGGTGCGGTTCGCGCGCGGCACCAAGGCCGTGACGCTGGCCAAACAGTCAAACCGCCGCCTGATGCGCTGGGCCAGCAAGGCTGGCGGCGACGCCGCGCTGGTCGAGGATGGCTTCCTGCGCTCGCGCGGTCTGGGCGCGGATCTGATTGCCCCGCTGTCCCTGGTGCTGGACGATCTGGGGATCTACTACGACGCGACCCGCCCCAGCGGGCTTGAGGCGCTGATCGCAGGGTCGGACACGCTCGACCCTGCTGCGCGCGACCGGGCACAGGCGCTGATCGCGCGGATCACCACGGCGGGCCTGTCGAAATACAACCTGCAAAGCTCCCCGCTGCCCGACCTGCCCAAAGGGCGACGCATCCTCGTCCCCGGCCAGGTCGAGGATGACGCCAGCATCCGGCTTGGCGCAGGCGAGGTGCGCACCAACGCGGCGCTCTTGCAAGCGGTGCGCGCCGCCAACCCCGCCGCCGTCATCCTCTACAAACCGCACCCCGACGTGCGCGCGAAACTGCGCCCCGGCCATGTCCCCAACCCGCGCGACTGGGCCGATCTGGTGCTGGACGATGCCGATCCGATCGCCGCCATCAGGGCCTGCGATGAAGTCTGGACCATGACATCGCTTCTGGGGTTCGAGGCATTGCTGCACGACCGTCCCGTCACCTGTCTGGGCATGCCATTCTACGCAGGCTGGGGGCTGACCGATGACCGCGCGATGCCGCTGGCACGGCGCAATGCGGCAGTGGACCTGACCGCCCTCGTCCATGCCGCGCTGATCGCCTATCCGCGCTACCGCGATCCGGTCAGCGGCCTGCCCTGCCCGGTCGAAGTGATCGTCGACCGGCTCGAACATGACGACATCCCGCCCGCCCCGCGCTTCAACCGCGCAGCGGCGAAACTGCAGGGCCTCTTCGCCAGCTTCGCCCCCTTGTGGCGTTGACTTCTTTTTTCCAAAAATACTCCGGGGTACGGGGCTGCGCCCCGTGAAACCCTAGACCCGCCGCCAGCGCGTCATGACATCCTCGCCCAGACGCGCCAGATCCGCCAGCACAAAGCGCGGCGCGTCCGCCAACCGCCCGATCCCCATCGCCGCTAGCGCGGGCGTACCCTCGGCGCCGATCGCGCGGCCTGCGGTCATCACCACCAGATCATCGACCAGCCCCGCATTGAGCAAGGAGGCCGCGAGCATACCGCCCCCCTCGCAGAACACCCGCGTGATCCCGGCGCCCGCCAGCGCCTGCATCATCGCCTCGGGGTCGACCTGGCCCGCGCGTACCGCACAGGGCAGGCTGACCGCCCCAAGGTCCACCCAGGCCGCCACATCCGCCTCGGCCCCATGGCAGAACCAGACCGGGGATTGTGTCGCCGTTTGCGCCAATTGGCTGGTCACCGGCAGCTTCATCGCGCGCGAGACGACGACGCGCACGGGCTGGCGCAGGCTGCCAAGGCCGCGCACCGTCAGCGCCGGATCATCCGCACGCACCGTGCCTGCACCGACCATCACGGCGTCATGGCGTGCACGCATCATATGCACAGCACGGCGCGCCTCTGGTCCTGTGATCCACTGGCTTTCGCCGCTTGCCGTGGCGATCCGGCCATCGAGCGTGCCTGCCAGCTTGAGCGTCACAAAAGGACGCCCCCCCATGATGCGCGACAGAAAGCCAGCATGATCCGCGCGGGCCTGATCAGCCAGCAGCCCGACATCCACCGCCATCCCGGCCTGTTGCAGCATCGCGATCCCACGCCCCGCGACGCGCGGATCAGGATCACCGACCGCAATCACCACACGCGCCACACCAGCGGCGATCAGCGCCTCGGTGCAGGGCGGGGTCTTGCCATGATGGGCGCAGGGTTCCAGCGTGACATAAACCGTCGCCCCCCGCGACTCCGCACCGGCTTGTGCCAGTGCCACGGCCTCGGCATGAGGGCGTCCGCCATCCTGTGTCCAGCCGCGCCCGACGATCCGGCCATGGTTGACGATCACGCAACCCACCGCCGGATTGGGCCAGACACGCCCCATCCCGCGCCGCCCCAGTTGCAGCGCAAGAGCCATGTAACGGGCGTCGGTCACTCGTCTTCTTTGGCTGCGATCGGGCGCAATTCGCTGACGAATTTGTCGAAATCATCCGCCGCCTGAAAGTTCTTGTAGACGCTGGCGAACCGCACATAGGCGACCGTGTCGATCCTTGCCAGGCTTTCCATCACGATCTCGCCGATGGTGCCTGACGGAATATCGGTATCGCCCAGACTTTCCAGCCGGCGCACGATGCCGCTGATCATCTGGTCCATGCGTTCGGGTTCCACCGGGCGCTTTTGCAGCGCGATACGGATGGAGCGTTCGAGCTTCTGGCGGTCGAAATCCTCGCGCCGGCCATTGGATTTGATCACGACCAGATCACGCAATTGCACGCGC
Organism: Yoonia vestfoldensis DSM 16212; assembly: GCF_000382265.1. Lineage (GTDB taxonomy): Bacteria > Pseudomonadota > Alphaproteobacteria > Rhodobacterales > Rhodobacteraceae > Yoonia > Yoonia vestfoldensis. The sequence continues at coordinate 21,017 of NZ_KB907983.1, read as the reverse complement.
TCATAGGTGGTGAACCGCCCGCCGCAGGCCGGACAGAACCGCCTGCGCCGGATCGCGACATGGTCTTCTGCGGGGCGGGAATCCTTGACCTGAGTATCGACGTTTCCGCAAAAAGGGCAGCGCATATGAGGTCCTTTGGGCTATCTGTTGGGGCCTGACCCCACTTATCCACAGCCACTATAAGAACCCGCCTTGGTTTTGGGTAGGGGGGATTTCATCCCCCCAGATACAGTAGCCATCTTGCGACAATGCCGTCGCGGCCTGCGCAGGTCGGCAACGAATTGCTGTCTCGGGCGTTGGGCCAGCAGCAATAGAAAGGAAACCCAATGCCAAAGACAGTTTTCATCACTGGCGCCTCGAGCGGGATCGGCGCCGCAACCGCCCGCGCCGCCGCCGCAAGCGGCTGGAATGTGGGCCTCTTTGCCCGCAGCGCGGACAAGCTTGACGCACTGGCCGCCGAAATCGGCGATCAGGCCATGGCCCTGCCCGGCGATGTGCTGGACATCGACGCCCAGACCAAGGCCATCGCCGCGCTGATCGACCGGTTCGGCGGGCTTGACGCGGCCTTTGCCAATGCCGGGCGCGGCACGAGCACTTTCGGGGCCGAAGACGGCGATCTGGATGAATGGGATGCCATCGTCGATCTGAATATCAAAGGCCTGTTGCGCACAGTCAAGGCGGCACTGCCGCATCTGCACGCCAGCAAGGGGCATATGGTTCTGACGGGTTCCGCGGCAGGCCGCGTGCATTTGCCGGGGTCGGTTTACGGCGCGACCAAATGGTTCGTCCACGGTTTTGCCGGCAATCTGGCCGAGGAGATGAAGGACTGGGGTGGCCGCTGCACCGTGGTTGCCCCCGGCATGGTCAACACGCCGTTTTTTGACGAGGAAAAACCCGACAAGCTCCAGCCCGAGGATGTGGCCGCCGCCGTGATGCACGCGCTGACCGCATCGGAACAGGCCGCCGTGCGCGAGATTTTCCTGATGCCGCGGAACTGAAAGAAAAACCCCCCGGACCTTGGTCCGGGGGTTTTTGTTTTACTGATCCAGGAACGACCGCAATTTCCTGCTGCGGCTGGGATGCTTCAACTTCCGCAGCGCCTTGGCCTCGATCTGGCGGATGCGTTCGCGGGTCACGCTGAACTGCTGGCCGACCTCTTCCAGCGTGTGGTCGGTGTTCATCCCGATCCCGAACCGCATCCGCAGCACGCGTTCTTCACGCGGGGTCAGGGAGGCCAGCACGCGGGTCGTGGTTTCTTTCAGGTTTTCCTGAATGGCGCTGTCCAGCGGCAGGATCGCGTTCTTGTCCTCGATGAAATCGCCAAGCTGGCTGTCTTCCTCGTCGCCGATCGGCGTTTCGAGCGAAATAGGTTCCTTGGCGATCTTCATCACCTTGCGGACCTTTTCCAGCGGCATTTGCAGCTTTTCGGCCAATTCCTCTGGCGTGGGTTCGCGGCCGATTTCATGCAGCATCTGGCGGCCGGTGCGCACGAGTTTGTTGATCGTCTCGATCATATGGACCGGAATACGGATCGTGCGCGCCTGATCCGCGATGGACCGTGTGATCGCCTGGCGGATCCACCATGTCGCGTAGGTCGAGAATTTATACCCGCGGCGGTATTCGAATTTGTCGACGGCCTTCATCAGGCCGATGTTGCCTTCCTGAATAAGATCAAGGAATTGAAGGCCCCGGTTGGTGTATTTCTTGGCGATCGAGATGACCAGACGCAGGTTCGCCTCGACCATTTCCTTCTTCGCCTGCCGCGCTTCTTTTTCGCCCTTTTGCACCTGCTGGACGATGCGACGGAATTCGGTGATGTCGACCCCGACATACTGACCGACCTGCGCCATATCGTTGCGCAATTCCTCGATCTTGTCGGTGGATTTTTCGACCAGCGCCTGCCAGCCACGCCCCGATTTGTCGGCCATCTGTTCCAGCCAGTTGGGGTCAAGCTCGCGCCCGCGATATTCGTCGATGAATTCACGGCGGTTGATCCGGGCCTGATCGGCAAGTTTCACCATCGCGCTGTCGATCGACATGATCCGGCGGTTGATGCCGTACAACTGGTCGATCAAGGCTTCGATCCGGTTGTTGTGCAGGTGCAGCGAATTCACCAGCACCACGATTTCGGACCGCAATGTCTGATAGCGTTCCTCGTCACGGGTCGAAAACGACGAATCCTCGTTCAGTGTCGCGGACATCCGCGCATCCTGCATGTCGGACAGTTCGGCAAAGCCGCGTGCGATGATTTCAAGCGTTTCCAGCACGCGCGGTTTCAGCGCGGCTTCCATCGCAGCAAGCGACATGTTGACCTGATCGTCGTCCTCGTCGTCGTCGTCCTTGCTGATCGGGTTGCCGTCGGCGTCCAGTTCGGTGCCGCTGTCGCCCTTGTCCTCGGACACAGGGGCGGCGCCCACGACAGGTTCGACATCGCCTTCTTCGCCCAACTGGTTGCCAAAGGTAGTTTCGAGGTCGATCACGTCGCGCAGCAGGATGTCCTCTGACAGCAATTCGTCGCGCCAGATCGTGATCGCCTGGAATGTCAGCGGGCTTTCGCACAGCCCCAGAATCATCGTGTTGCGTCCGGCCTCAATCCGCTTGGCGATGGCGATCTCGCCTTCGCGGGACAACAGCTCGACCGATCCCATTTCGCGCAGATACATGCGGACAGGGTCATCGGTGCGGTCCAGCTTTTCAGCCTCGGCCCCGCCGATGGCCACATCGCGCGATCCCGACACGGTGGCGATATCGGTGCCGCCGGTGCCATCGTCGCTTTCTTCTGATTCTTCTTCCTCGGTGACCTGGATGCCCATTTCGGACAGCATCGACATCACGTCTTCGATCTGGTCAGAGGACACCTGTTCCGGCGGCAGGACCGCGTTCAGCTGGTCATAAGTGATGTAGCCCCGTTCACGCGCATCCGCGATCATCTTCTTGACCGCGGCCTGGCTCATATCAAGGCTGATATCCCCATCCTGGTCGTTGTCCTTGCGATCATCGGTGTCTTTCGCAGCCATCAAAGGGACCCTTCCAAGTCGTCGTTACGCAGCCAGGGTGATTCGGCTGATTCGGTCTGATCCGAATCAACCCTGCATCGGCGTGAACCGCAAGCAGTCGACCGCGTGTTTTTCAGTTCTGTTGCCATGTCATGACCTAGGCCGGCCCTGCCCCTTGGCAAAATTGATCTGGTCGAGCAATTGATCGAATGCACTGCGCTCGTCCTTTTTCATCCGTGCCCCGTTGCTTTCAGCTCGCGCTTAAATGCAGCTGAATTGCTCGACCGTGTCATGGGTTCCGCTTCTTTATAGGACTGAAGTTGATAGCTGCGATTAGATTTTCAAGGTTGCTGCGCTCATCTTTGCTGAGTGCTAGACCGTTTGAACCTCTCTCAAATTCGACAGACTCGTCCAGCGACACGCCCGAAGCGTCAAATCTAGCACGATTCGCCTGCATAAGCCGCCAAGTAAGCCCCTCATCGACCAGACCATCCATATCCTCCTCCGCATCGCGCATTTCACGGCGATGCCCTCGATCCGCGCTCAAGATCGCCAACTGCTCTGCAACCGTCATCTTGGCGACCTCTGCTTTGCAGTTTGCCTTCATAGACGGGTTAATCCTTACCATCGGATCGGCAAGTATGTTGGCCACTTCGTCGGCGAAGCCCATTGCTCCCAACGACAACAGAACATCGACATCATTGTTGGATAGACCCAAACTGACGAGAGCAAGGGCGAGTTCCTGGTGTCTTCCTTCCAGAAATTCAAATGTATCCAAGCCCTGCTCGAAAACGGCAATCATTTCCGTCTTCTTGATGCAAACTGCCAGGACAATCCTTTCCCTGATCCTCTCCAGGCCCCGACGATCAAGATCAGCAGCAAGTACCGATCTCTTCGCTTCAACTGTAGCACCACCGCCAAGCCTCTTGCCCTTTGGCCTGTACTCCGGCGCCCAGTTTGTCTGAAACGTGATGCGTCGAAACTCTTTCATTGCCTCGCCATAGTAGTGGCGAAGTTCCTTATCCTTTATTTTGCTGATTGACGCCCTGATCCGTTGGTTCAAGGCCGCCTTCTGCTCTGGCGTCTCGGTCGGCGCTGCCTTAAGTTCGCGCTCCCAGAGCATACGCACCATCGGGATCGCGGCATCCAGCAGTTTCTGCATCGCCCCCGCGCCTTGCGTCTTTATCACGTCGTCAGGGTCCAGCCCTGGCGGCATCAGCGCGAAACGCAAACTCTGCCCCGCCTCAAGCAGCGGCAGCGCGATGTCGATCAACCGCATCGCCGCGCGCAGACCGGCGGTATCACCATCAAGGGCGATGATCGGCTCGGGTGCGATCCGCCACAAGAGGCGCAGCTGATCCTCGGTGATCGCGGTGCCAAGGGGGGCCACCGTGGCGGTGAACCCCGCCTCGGACAAAGCGATCACATCCATATAGCCTTCGGCCACGACCAATGGCTTGCCCTTTCCCGCCGCCTCGCGCGCAGGGCCGTGGTTGAACAGGCTGCGGCCTTTGTCGAACAGCGGCGTTTCGGGTGAATTGTAGTATTTCGCAGGCGCGTTGGGGTCCATCGCGCGGCCCCCCATGCCGATGGCCCGCCCCCGCGCATCACGGATCGGAAAGATGATCCGCCCGCGGAATCTGTCGTAAGGCGCGCCACCCCGGTCGCTTTCGGCGGCGATCCCTGCTGCAATCACTAGCTTGGGGTCCACCCCCTGTGCGGTCAGATACGCCAGCGCGCCGCCATGTGCGGGCGCGAATCCGATATCCCAGCGCGCCTGCGCTTCGGGCGATAGACCACGTCGGGCAAGGTAATCGCGCGCCTCGGCCGCAGCCCCCGTCTGCAATTGCAGGCGGTGCCATTTAATGACCTTTTCCATCACCTCGACCAGCTGGCCGCGCAGATCAGCCTTTTGCTGCGCCTGCGGGTCGCGTTCGGGCATCGGCATGCCCGCTTCGCCCGCCAGAATCTTCACCGCCCCCATGAAATCGACGTTCTCGGTTTCACGGACAAAGGAAATCGCATCACCTTTGGCGTGGCAGCCAAAGCAATAATAGAACCCCTTGCGGTCATCGACGTGGAAACTGGCGCTTTTCTCCTGATGGAACGGGCACGGCGCCCAGAGATCGCCTTTGCCGGGGTTCGATTTGCGGGTATCCCACATGACTTTGCGCCCGACGACCTGTCCAAGTGACAGCCGGTTGCGCAATTCGTCCAGAAATCCGGGTGGCAGGCTCATGCGCGCAGTATCCGCCTTTTGCCCCTGCTTTCCAAGGGCTACTATCAACCGAAAAGGCCTTTGCATCTTCCGAGCCCGTCAATTCGCGTGAAACGCGATTTGACGTAATCCCCGCCGGAGGCCTCGGTCTGGCGCGCAGCGTCAGGCCGATCCGCGCGCCGCCACGCCTGTCATCGCCTCTTGCAGATCATGCACCAAAGACGCCGCCATGGACCGCATCACCATCACCTCGAAGGCCTGCGGCCCTGTGCGGGTGATGCTGACCGGCAGATGGCCCAGCAGGCTGCGGGCGGTGTGATTGACCTTGAACGTCGCGCTGCGCAGATCAAGCGGGACGAGCCGCGCCAGCACCGCCTCGACCGATGCCCCCGTGATCTCCAGCGTGGCATAACCGTCGGATTGATCCGTGACTGCCGCCAACCCGTCGAGCGTCACTGGCGCACTGACGATCCACGCGTCATGCCCGATCCACTGGCAGATCACGTCACCCGCGGCCCTGCGCCGCCCGACGGCAGGCAGGGTCAGGCCAAGCTGCGTTTTCAACCCGGCCGACACCGCCTTTTGCTGGCCGCGATAGGGCGCGACCGAAAACAGCGTCTCGCGCACCACTTCCGTGCAGGTCACATCGCCCACCTGCAGAGGCAACAGATCGCCAAAAGCGCCTAGTGCGATCAGTCTAGCCACGGGCGCGTCCTCCTTCGGGGTCGAAAAACACCGGATGGCAGACCTCGGCCAATGTATCCACACCGCGCAAATGGTCGACCATGCGGATCACCTCGCCATGCCGGTCGGGGCCGTTCTTCAGAAAGGCCAGACCCAGATAGCAATCCAGCGTCGGCGAATAGCACGCGGATGTGACATAGCCCTGATCATTGGCGGTCACGGCCTTGGCGTCCTTGGCAAACAGATGCGCGCCTGCGGTCAGGCGCCGCCCCTCTTCCACTGCGCGCAAGCCCACCAGCCGTTCGCGGGCGGGATCAACCAGGCCGGGACGGCTGGCAGCAGCCTGCCCGATGCAATCCTTCTGGGCGCTGACCATCCCTGCCAGCCCCAGATCAAAGGCCGTGGTGCGCCCATGCAGTTCGGCGTGGGTCAAGAGGCCCTTTTCGATCCGTAGCACGTTCAGCGCCTCCATCCCGTAGGGGCCACCGCCCAAAGTGCGTGCCTGCGCCACCAATTGCCGAAACAGGCTTTCGCCGTACCGCGCGGGCACCGCGATCTCGAACGCGGTCTCGCCCGAAAACGAAATCCGGAACAACCGCCCAGTGACACCGCCGATGCCCACGGTCCCGCAGGCCATGAAAGGCCAATCCTCGTTGCTGATCTGGTCATCGAGCACGGTGTTGAGCAGGACCTGCGCACGCGGCCCCGCCACGGCGAATTGCGCCCAATGGTCGGTGACAGACAGGACGCGCGCATCCAGATCGGGGCGCAGCACTTGGCTTGCGAATTCCATATGCCGCATCACTTGCCCCGCCGCCGCCGTGGTGGTGGTGATGACGAAATGATCCGGCCCCAGACGCGCAGCGGTGCCGTCATCCATGACGAACCCGTCCTCACGCAGCATCAGCCCGTAACGCACCCGGCCCATCTTCAGCGTGGACATGCGGTTGGTATAGACAAAATCCAATAGTGCAGCCGCATCCGGCCCCTGCACGTCGATCTTGCCCAAAGTGGACACGTCGCAGACACCGACCGCGTTGCGCGCATAGCCCACTTCGCGGTCGCAGGATTGCCGCCAGCTGACCTCGCCCTCCAGCGGGAAATAGCTGGGGCGATACCAGAGCCCCGCCTCGATCATCGGCGCGCGGGCAGCGACGGTCGCGTGATGCGAGGTCATCAGGCGGGTGGGGGCGAACCCCTTGCCCTGCCCGCCTGCCCCCATCGCGGCGATGCCGACCGGCACGAAAGGCGGGCGGAACGTCGTCGTCCCCGTCTCGGGGATGCCGCGCCCCGTAAGGTCAGCCAGCACCGCCAGCGCCAGCACGTTGGACGATTTGCCCTGATCGGGGGCCATGCCTTGGGTCGTGTAGCGTTTCATATGTTCGACGCTGCGCATGTTTTCCTGCGCCGACAACGCGATATCCTTGGTCGTCACGTCATTCTGGAAATCGACCCATTTGCGCCCCTTTCCGGGGATTTCCCACAGCGGCGCGATGGCATAGGCGCGGGCCTCGGCGACGGGCAGCGTCACTTCGGCTGTGAACCCGAGGTCGCGGGCGATGGCGGCGGCCACCTCGGCCCCTTCGCGCAGACAGCCGGCGGTCTCGAAAACGCCGTTGCAGGCCCCCGCGACCGCCATGCCGGGGATGGCATCAGGGGTCGGCACAAAGGCCGCGATATCGTCGCGCCACCGGGGCCGCCCGTTCATGTGACAGGTCAGATGAACGGACGGGTTCCAGCCGCCCGAGATCGCCAGACAATCCGTCTGGATCACCCGCGTGCCGCCCTGATGCGCGACCGTGATGCTGGACAGCCCGCGCCGTCCGGCGGTCGCTGTCACGCTGCCGCCGGTGAAAACGGGATAATCCGCCGTCACCTGCACATCGGGGCGGGCATCGATCAACCCCGCGATCTTGATCCCTGCCGCCGCGAGATCGCGCGCGGTCCGGTGCGCGTCGTCGTTGTTTCCAAAGACCGTGACAGACCGGCCGGGTGCCACACCCCAACGGTTGACATAAGCCCGCACCGCCCCCGCCAGCATGATGCCGGGCCGGTCGTTGTCAGGAAACGCGATGGGCCGCTCCAGCGCGCCTGCGCAAAGTACCGACCGTTTGGCCACGATCCGCCAGAAACACTCAACCGGCGCTCCCGCCGCCGCAACCCGTTCCAGCGCGCCGTAAGTGCCTTGGTCATATGCGCCGGTCACCGTGGTGCGCGGCATCAGCCGCACATTGGGCAAGGCGCGCAATTGCGCCAGCACGTCCGCGACCCAGGCCGCGGCGGGCCGGCCATCCACATCCTCGACCTCGCGCAAGAGACGGCCGCCCATGGCGCTGTCCTCATCGGCAAGGATCACGTCCACACCTGCCCGCCCTGCGGTCAGTGCGGCCATCAGCCCCGCAGGCCCCGCCCCGATCACCAGAAGATCACAAAAGGCAAAGGCCTTTTCATAGCAGTCGGCGCTGGCCTGCCCGCTCAACCGGCCCAGACCGGCCGCGCGGCGGATCACCGGCTCATAGAGCTTTTCCCAGAACGATGCGGGCCACATGAAGGTCTTGTAATAGAACCCTGCGCCCAGAAACGGCGACAACAGGTCGTTCACCGCCAGCGCATCATGGCGCAGGCTGGGCCAGGCGTTCTGGCTGAAAACCTCCAGCCCGTCGGACACCTCCAGCACGGTGGCGCGGATATTGGGGTCCTGCGCCGCACCGCGCCCCACGGTGACCAGCGCGTTGGGTTCCTCTGACCCTGCGGTCATCACGCCGCGCGGGCGGTGGTATTTGAACGACCGGCCCATCAGCCTGATCCCGTTGGCCAGCAAAGCGGCAGCCACAGGTTCGCCGGGCACGCCCTGCACGGGTTTGCCGTCGAAGGTGAAGGTCACGGTCTGGCCGGGGTTGCGCAGCCTCATGATGCGGCCTTTTGCGCAAGTTTGGTGCGGTGGACCGCATGGGTCACGGTGTTGCGCGAAACCACGATCCACGCGCCGCAACCGCCTTCGTGATACCACAGATCGTTTGTGTCGCCTGCGGGGTTGTCGCGGTTGTGCAGATAATCGTCCCAGGCGTCAGGCCCCGCATCGGGTGCGGGCCGGGCGAGCGCGACAGCATCGCCGACATAATAGAACTCGCGCCGGTCGCGTTCGCCGCAATGGGGGCATTCAATCCGCATGATCCGCCTTCATTCTCATTTCTTCAAATACTCGTATCCCACGCTCAATGCAGGTTGTGCTGCGATCCGGTGCCTTCTTCGTCCATCAGCCCCACGCCGGTGCGGAACCGGTCCAGCCGGAATTTCGCAGCCGTCGCATGGGGTTGGCCAGTCGCCATCAGATGCGCAAAAGCAAAGCCCGACGCGGGTACGGCCTTGAATCCGCCATAGCACCAGCCGCAATCGATGAACAAACCCTTGGTGGGTGTCGTGTCGATGATCGGGCTGCCGTCGGGCGTCATGTCCATGATCCCGCCCCATGACCGCAACACGCGGGCCTTGCCGATCATCGGCATCAGGGTCATCGCGGCCTCCATCACGTGTTCTTTCATCGGTAGGTTGCCGCGCGCGGCGTAAGAGGCGTAGAAATCCAAATCACCGCCGAACACCAGCCCGCCCTTGTCGGACTGGCTGATATAGAAATGCCCCATGCCGAAACTGACGACATGGTCGATCACAGGCTTCAGCCCTTCGGTGACAAAAGCCTGCAAGACATGGCTTTCGATGGGCAGGCGCATCCCCGCCATCGCCGCCACCTGCCCCGACCGGCCTGCCGTGACGATGCCGACCTTGCGCGCCTTGATCGGGCCCCGCGTGGTCTGGACGCCTGTGACGACACCATTTTCAATGTCGATTCCGGTGACTTCGCAATTCTGGATCAGATCGACGCCGCGCTGATCGGCCCCGCGCGCATAGCCCCAGGCCACCGCATCATGCCGCGCCGTGCCGCCGCGCGGGTGATACAGGCCGCCGTAGATCGGGAAGCGCGCGTTGTCGAAATCGAGATAGGGCAGATGGCTGCGCACGCCGTCGCGGTCCAGCAGGATCGCATCATCGCCCTGATTGATCATCGCATTGCCGCGCCGCACGAAGGCGTCGCGCTGGCCGTCGGAATGGAACAGGTTGATCAGCCCGCGCTGCGAATGCATCACGTTGTAGTTCAACTCGCGCTCCATCCCTTCCCAAAGCTTGAGCGAGTGGGAATAGAATTCCTGGTTGCCCGGCAGAAAGTAATTGGCGCGCACGATCGTCGTGTTGCGCCCGATGTTGCCGCTGCCGATATGGCCCTTTTCGAGCACGGCGATATTGGTCAGCCCGTGTTCGCGGGCAAGGTAATAGGCCGTGGCAAGCCCGTGGCCGCCACCGCCGATGATGATCGCGTCATAGCGCGCCTTGGGTGCTGGATCACGCCAGAGCGGTTTCCAGCCTTTCTGGCCGAACAACCCTTCCTTGATGATGCCAAAGCCCGAATAGCCCATGCCCTGCCCCTTGCCGCGATACGCAAAGTCTAGCGTATTGGCGGCGGACCGAAAGGGCAAATGCGGGTGTAAGGTGGATCATGATCCACCTGACACCGCAGCCCTTACAACCCCTTGGCGCGATAGCTGTCGGCGACCTTGCGGATCGACACCAGATAGGCCGCCGTGCGCAGGTCGTGCACGTCATCGCGGCCGTGCCAGACCGCGCGCATCGCCTGATAGGCCGCGCGCATCGTGTCATCGAGCCCCGAGCGCACCAGTTCCAGCTCGTCCGCGCCGCGCAGGTATTTGTCCTTGAAATCGGGCGACAAGGTCCAGCCGAGGCCCTTGTCCGCCGACAGCCGTTCCAACTCATCGACGACAAGCTGGTGGCGCGATTCTTCCTGACGGCGCTGCATACGGCCGAAACGAATATGCGACAGGTTCTTGACCCATTCGAAATAGGACACCGTCACACCGCCCGCATTGGCATACATATCGGGGATGATGACGCAGCCCTTGTCGCGCAGGATCTCGTCAGCGCCGGCGGTGACAGGTCCGTTCGCCGCCTCGATGATCAAGGGTGCCTGGATGCGGTCTGCGTTCGACAGGTTGATCACCGCTTCGAGTGCGGCCGGAATCAGGATGTCACATTCCGCCTCGAGCATTTTGCCCCCGTCAGCGATGTGTTTGGCATGCGGGTAATTGGCGACACCGCCGTTCTTGGAAATCCAGGCGCGAACGGTTTCGACGTTCAGCCCTTTTTCGTCATGCAGGGCGCCGTCGCGTTCGATGATCGCGGTGATCAGCGCGCCGTCTTCCTCGGACAGGAACTTCGCCGCGTGATAGCCCACGTTGCCCAGCCCCTGCACGATGACGCGCTTGCCTTCCAGGGTCCCGGTCAGGTTCGCCTTGGCCACATCCTCGGGGTAGCGGAAGAATTCGCGCAAGGCGTATTGCACGCCGCGCCCTGTCGCCTCGACCCTTCCCGCAATACCGCCCGCATTCGTGGGTTTGCCTGTCACACAGGCGGCGGCGTTGATATCGGTGGTGTTCATGCGGCGGTACTGGTCGGCAATCCACGCCATTTCCCGCTCGCCCGTGCCCATGTCGGGGGCGGGCACGTTCTGGGCGGGGTTGATCAGGTCGCGCTTGATCAGCTCATAGGCGAAACGGCGGGTGATCAGTTCGAGTTCATGTTCGTTCCAGTCGGCCGGATTGATCCGCAAACCACCCTTGGAGCCGCCGAACGGCGCCTCGACCAATGCGCATTTGTAGGTCATCAGTGCCGCCAGCGCCTCGACCTCGTCCTGATGGACGTTGGGGGCAAAGCGGATGCCGCCTTTGACGGGTTCCATATGTTCGGAATGGACAGACCGATAGCCGGTGAACGTATGCAGCGCACCACGCAGGCGCACACCGAAACGCACCGTATAGGTTGCGTTGCAGACCCTGATCTTTTCCTCCAGCCCGGGGCTGAGGTCCATTAGGGCGACGGCACGGTTGAACATCAGGTCGACGGATTCGCGGAAACTGGGTTCCTGCGCGGGGTCTTGGGCGTTCATTGTCTTTCCTTCCTTGCCCGGTCCTGCGCCGGGTCTGATCGGGCGCGTCACGGCCCGAGGCCAGCATAGGTATGATTCGACAAATAGGGATGAAAAAAGAGGCGGTCCGTCAAATTGAGGCGATTCGCCCACAATTCGCCACCTCCTCCGGCCAAATGACTGCTGAACTTTGTTTCGCTGCTGAAAACAATTGCCATTATTTTGCTACAATATGCAGATACTCATTGCAAATAACGGTGCCGATGCCGTGATCTTGCAATTTTTTGTCACAGACGGCAGGGGGATGTGTTAAATGCAGGGTGAACGAATACTTACCAAGGCGCGACGACGGTCGCCTGCCGCGAGGATGGATATGCCACAGACACATGCGGATGCCGGAAACAAAACAGACAAGCTGGGTTGGCGGGTCAGATGCCTGCGCGCGTTCGGTCGTGATGAAGATGGCAGTATTCTCATCCTGGCGCTCGTGCTTTTGATCACAATGCTCGTCATGGCCGGGATGGCCGTTGACTTTATGCGGTTCGAATCGCGGCGCGCACAATTGCAGTCTGTATCGGACCGGGCGGTGCTGGCCGCCTCCGACCGCGAACAGCGGGCCGACCCGGCCACGGTCGTGATTGATTACTTCCGGAAGGCGGGTTTCGATGGGGCAATCGTCGGCGCGCCAGTTGTCAGAACAACCGCGAGCACACGTTCGGTCACGGTCGAATCCGCTTTAGACGTGAATACATTTTACTTGCGGCTGATCGGGATCGACCAGCTTCAGGCGCCTGCCGCGTCGGCAGCAGCCGAAGGTGTGTCACAGGCCGAAATATCGCTCGTACTCGACATTTCAGGTTCGATGCGTGAACGTGTGGGCGGCAGAAGCCGTTTCGAATTGATGCAAGAGGCCGCCATCGGCTTCGCTGAAACCGTGCTGGCGCCAAATATCGATCCAGCGACCGGCCTGTTGTACGTCGGCAAGGACCCTATCGTATCTCTGAATATTATCCCCTACGCCGGTGCGGTAAATCCGGGTCCTGAAATGTTCAACCACCTGAACGCCGTCAGGATCAATACTTTCCTCGGCCCTGGCCCCGACGGAATTGTGCCTTCACCCGATGATGAGCGTTTCCCGCAAGTGTCGTCCTGCATCGAGATGTCTAACAGCGACTGGACGACTGCTGGATTGCCAGGCACAGGCCGCGCACAAATCCCGCACTTCATGTATTATGCGTATCAAAACGATATGGATTTTGGCTGGTGCCCGCAGGACAGGTCGTCGATCCGATATGCTGTTGCCGATCCTGCAGTAGCTCGTACTTTCCTTAACAATATTCGGATGCATGACGGAACCGGCACGCATTACGGAATGAAGTGGGCGCTCGCTTTGCTCGATCCTTCGTCACAGCCAGCGTTTCAGGCGCTGAGCGCGCTGAACGTCGTGCCGTCTGCATTCAGCAACCGGCCTTCTGCCTGGAAAGAGGCGGACACGCGCAAGATCATCGTCCTGATGACCGATGGGAACATGACGATCCAAGAACGACCTAATAACCCGATCGATCTTCGCAACCTCAATACCAGCAATGGACATATCCAGGCACATTCGTCCCGACGGTACCTGTTGTCGTCGCAGTCGACCAACGAGACCCGCTTCGAAAACATTTGCAACCGTGCCAAGGCTTCAAGCCGCGAGGTTGAAGTGTGGACGGTCGCGGTTGAAATCAACAACACCGATGTCAGAGACTGCGCATCCAATCCGTCGATGTACTTTAGGACGAACGCTGCCGGGATGAATGCCGCGTTCCAAACCATCGCGCAGCGGGTGTCCGAGCTGAGACTGCTGCAATGACGCTTTTGCAGGCCGCGCGGAACAATGTCAGGGACTTCCTTGGAAACGAGGAAGGTGCTGTGACGGTCGGGTTCGTGATCGCCTTCCCTGTCTTCATGTTCATCTTTCTGATGGCGTTCGAGAGCGGGATGGTGTCCTTGCGGCACTTTGCTCTTGAACGCGGTGTCGATTTGGCCGTGCGAGATGTGCGGATCGGAATGATGCCGACGCCGACGCCGGACACACTGCGCACGCGCATCTGCGCGTCTGCCGGGCTGATCCCAGACTGCGAAAATCAGCTGCAGATCGAAATGGTCCAATTGGACCCGCGCGCATGGGTCGACCCTAGCCCGACAGTCGCCTGCGTTGACCGCGGTGCGGCCGTGCAGCCCCCTGTGGCGTTCACAAACACGAACAACAACAGGCTGCTCTTCCTGCGCGCGTGCGCGCGCTTCGATCCTGTGATCCCAACATCGGGTATCGGCAAAGCGGTCGTCGAAAGAAACACGAGTGCCGCCGCTGGCGGGTCGTATGCTCTTGTTGCGACGTCGGCCTTTGTTGTCGAGCCTTTCCGGTAAATAACATGAAACAGCTTCTGTCAGCCCTACGCAATTTCAAGACGAACCAAAGCGGCAACGGCCCGATCGAATTGTGCCTGGTGGTTCCGATCATGATTTGGGCGCTCTTGTCTACGTTCGTGTATTTCGACGCCTATCGCGCCGAAGCGAAAAGCAACCGCGCAGGTCTGACCGTGGCTGACATGATCAGCCGCGAAAAGTCCTCCGTCGACGCGACATATATCACCGCCATGCAATCCTTGCTGCGGGTTCTGTCCGAAACCAGCACCATGCCGCGCATCCGTGTGACGGCGTATAGCTGGGATCAGCCAGGCGGGCGTTACGTCGTGCGCTGGTCCCATAATCGCGGCTTTGGCGACAATCTGGACACCGCGAAATTGTTGCCTTTGGTAAACCAACTCCCGATCATGGCAGACGGTGCGCGGTCGATCCTGGTTGAAACAGAAGTCGACTATGTCGCGCCATTCTCGATGGGGATCGGGCCGTTCTCGGATACCAACCTCAACCCGATTGCGTTGCGCACGTTTACAGTCATTTCGCCACGGTTCATGCCAGCGGTTTGCTACGATCCGACACTCGCCAACCCGACCAGCGGCGACGAATTGTGCTGATCAGCCGTCCCGCGCCTTGATCCGCAACGCGATCTGTTCGGCCATAAACTTGGCCGGGCCTGCTGCCGTCACACCGCCAACGCCGACGCGTTTGCCGATCCGCCACCACATGCCGGGCGACCAGCCCCGCGGCTGACGCGTTTTCAGCACCAGCGTAAAGCCGTTGGCGGGTTTCATCGCCAGCGCGCCGCGATCCACCAGCACGATATCCTCCATCCGCGCCAGCACGGTGCCGTCCGTGTCGCGCAGGTCGGTTTCGGTCAGCACGATGCCAAGCCGGGTCGCGCGGCGCAATCTTTCGCCCAGCCACAGCATCGCGCCACCGAACCCCAGCAGGAAGATCAGCCAGAACAAATCCGGCGGGCGGGCCAGCGCGGTATAGATCAGCAATCCACCCAGGCCATAGATCACCCCGCAGGCAAAATAGCGCCGCCCCTCGGAGGCATGGACCGTGGCATGACCGCCGGTGTGATCAGGATGGAACATGGATGACCTTTCGCGTCAGCGCCTGACCGAGTTCTGGACAAGATTGCAGTATATTTCTTCGATCGCATCCATGCCCAGCCGTCCGCCTTCGCGGTACCAATGGCTGAGCCCGGTCAGCATGGCAATGATCGCCATCGTCGCGATCCGTGTATCCGGCACGGCAAAGACGCCCGCCGCCACCCCGTCGCGCAAGATATCCTCGAGCGCGGTTTCATAGTCGCGGCGCATCTTTTCAAGGATGGCAAAGTTTTCGGGCGCGAGGTTGCGCAGCTCCATATAGGAGACGAACACCTGATCGGATCGCGGCAGATGGAACCGGATGTGAAATCGCGTGAACCCGTCCAGCCGCGCAGGCGGATCGCCCTGCAGATCGGCGGCGGCCAGCGCATCCAGCACGTCCTGCATATGCGCGCGCATCAGGTCGAACAGCAGGGTCTGCTTGTCGGGGGTGTAGTTATACAGCGCCCCCGCCTGCACCCCGACCTCGGCCGCGATCTGGCGCATCGACACAGCCGCATAGCCATGCCGCGCGATCAGCCGCAGGGCCGTGTCCTGCACCCGTGGGCCGGTGATATCGGAATGAGACCCTTGCTTGCGCGCCATGCCGCCATGTAACTGAACAGCCTTTCAAATGAAAAGCCCGACTTGCCGCGAAGTCCCGCACCTGTCTATTGTCTGCCACATGCGCCACACCCTGCCCTTTCTGCTGATCCTTGCCGCCTGCGCGGATATTCCCGCACTGGAGGGCACCGTGACCGAGGCCGCGCGGAGCGCACCCTATCCGCGTCTGGCACCGCTGGCGGATCAGCCCGCCCTGATCACCACCGAAACGGATGGCATGGACGACCGGATTGCGGCGTTGCAACGCCGCGCTGCCGCCCTGCGCGCGATTGATCCGGGCGCGTTGCAGTAATGGCCTCTATTCGCTACACCGCACCCGAAACCGCGACAGATATGGATTTGACAGCATGACACACCCCTTAAGGCTCGGCATTGCGGGACTGGGCACCGTTGGCGTGGGGATCGTGCGGATCGTGCAGAAACATGCCGACCTGTTGCAGGCGCGGTCAGGCCGCGCGATCACGATCAGCGCGGTCTCGGCGCGCAGCCGCGACAAGGATCGCGGCGTCGATCTGTCGGGCTACGCCTGGGAGGACGATCCCGCAGCCCTTGCCCGCCGCGACGATGTGGACCTGTTCATCGAGGTGATGGGCGGCCATGACGGCCCCGCCAAACACGCGACCGAAGCGGCGATCGCCGCTGGCAAGGATGTCGTTTCAGCCAACAAGGCGCTGCTGGCCGTGCATGGCCAGGCCATCGCCGAAGCCGCCGAGGCCGCAGGCCGCGTGGTCCGGTTCGAAGCGGCGGTCGCGGGTGGTATCCCCGTCGTCAAGGCACTGACCGAAGGGCTGGCCGCCAATGACATCACGCGGATCATGGGCGTGATGAACGGCAGCTGCAATTATATCCTGACCCGCATGGAAAGCGCGGGCCTGACCTATCAGGAGGTGTTCGACGAGGCGAACGCCCTTGGCTATCTGGAAGCCGACCCCGAACTGGACGTCGGCGGGATTGATGCGGGGCACAAGCTCGCGCTGTTGTCGGCCATCGCTTTTGGCACGCAGGTCGATTTCGACGCCGTCCAGCTGGAAGGGATCGGTGCGGTCAGCATCGAAGATATCCGGCAGGCCGCTGACATGGGGTTCAAGATCAAGCTTTTGGGTGTCGCACAGATGACCGGGCGCGGGCTGGAACAGCGCATGTCGCCGTGCCTTGTTCCCGACACCTCGCCTTTGGGCCAGTTGCAGGGCGGCACCAATATGGTCGTTCTCGAAGGCGATTCCGTGGGCCAGATCGTGCTGCGCGGTCCCGGCGCGGGCGAAGGTCCGACCGCCAGCGCGGTGATGGGCGATGTGATGGATATCGCACGCGGCGTGCGGATTTCCACCTTTGGCCAACCCGCAACCAGCCTGCGGCGCGCCCGCCCGGCTCTCGCGGCGATACCCGCCCCCTATTATCTGCGGATGAAGTTGCTGGATAAACCCGGCGCGCTGGCGAAAGTCGCGCGCGCCTTGGGCGATGCGGGCATTTCCATCGACAGGATGCGCCAATACGACCACGCCGACACCACAGCACCCGTGCTGATCGTCACCCACAAGACGACCCGCACCGCACTGGACGAGGCTTTGGCCGCGTTCAAGGACACCGGTGTCGTGTCGGGCGACCCTGTCGCGATCCGGATCGAGGCAGTTTAGCGCAAACAGTCTTGCGACTGTGACACAAGCAGGGTTTACGGGGAGCGCACCCACCCGAAGGAAAAGCCAATGCCCCTGCCCGCCGATTTCAACGACCGCAACCTGTCGCTGGGTCTGGCCCGCGTGTCCGAGGCGGCCGCCATCGCCTGTGCGTCCCTGATCGGGCGCGGTGACGAAAAGGCCGCCGATCAGGCGGCGGTGGATGCGATGCGCACCCAGCTGAACAAGCTTGATATCGCGGGCGTCGTGGTGATCGGCGAAGGCGAACGGGACGAGGCGCCGATGCTGTTCATCGGCGAAGAGGTCGGCACCGGCAATGGACCGGGCGTCGATATCGCGCTTGATCCGCTGGAAGGCACGACGCTGACCGCCAAGGACATGCCCAATGCGCTGGCCGTGATCGCGATGGGGCCGCGCGGGTCGATGCTGCATGCGCCCGATGTCTATATGGACAAGCTGGCCATCGGTCCGGGGTTTCGCACAGGCGTCGTGACGCTGGATATGTCGCCTGCCGAACGGGTGTCGGCGCTGGCCGCCGCCAAAGGCTGTTCGACCAAGGACATCACCGTCTGCGTGCTGGAACGCCCCCGCCACGAAGACATGATTGCCGAAATCCGCAGCACGGGGGCCGCGATCCGGCTCATTACCGATGGCGATGTGGCCGGTGTCATGCATTGCGCAGAGCCCGATCTGACGGGCATCGACATGTATATGGGATCCGGCGGCGCGCCCGAAGGGGTGCTGGCGGCGGCGGCGCTCAAATGCATGGGCGGGCAGATTTTCGGACGGCTTTTGTTTCGCAACGATGATGAACGCGGGCGTGCGACAAAGGCTGGCATCACCAATTTCGACCGCGTCTATACCCGCGACGATATGGTGACGGGCGATGTGATTTTCGCCGCGACAGGTGTCACGGACGGATCGCTGGTCCCCGGCATCAAGCGCGAAGTCGGGTTCGTGACGGCCGAGACGATCCTGATGCGGTCCAAGACCGGATCGGTCCGGCGGATGATCTATCGCAATCCCGTGCGCTGAGGCGCTGGCGCGCCGCCTCCGGCGGGAGTATTTTTGGAAATAAGAAGTCAGGGCGTGGCGCGGGGGCAGCGGCCCTGCTAGTATGGGCGTATGAACAAACCACAAGATCATGCGTTTCTGGGAGTGACTGCGTCGCTGACGGGGCGCCGCTGGGTCGGCCCTTCGGTGCAGGAGGATCGCGCGGCCGAAGCCATGGGGCAGGCCACCAACCTGCCGCCCGCGCTGTGTCGGACGCTTGCGCGGCGCGGTGTGCCGTCGCAGGAGGCGGCACTGTTTCTGGCCCCAACCCTGCGCGACCTGCTGCCTGATCCGCGTAGCCTGCGCGACATGGAAAAGGCGGCGGCACGGTTTTTGCAGGCCGTGGCAGGGCGCGAGCGCATTGCGATTTTTGCCGATTATGACGTGGATGGCGGGGCTTCGGCTGCACTGCTGATCGTGTGGCTGCGGCAGATGGGACTGCGCGCGACGCTTTATATCCCCGACCGCATCGACGAAGGTTATGGTCCTAATGAGCCCGCCATGGCCGAACTGGCCGCAGCACATGACCTGATTGTCTGCGTGGATTGCGGGACGCTGTCACACGGCCCCATCGCGGCGGCTGTCGGTGCGGATGTGATCGTGCTGGACCATCACCTTGGCGGGGAAACGCTGCCCGATGCTCTGGCCGTCGTGAACCCGAACCGGCAGGACGAAAGCGGCGATCTGGCGCATCTCTGTGCGGCGGGCGTCGTGTTCCTGATGCTGGTCGAGGCGAACCGGCAGTTGCGGGACGCGGGCACCGCAGGGCCTGACCTGATGGCGATGCTGGACCTTGTCGCGCTGGCCACGGTTGCGGATGTGGCGCCGCTCGTTGGGGTCAACCGCGCCTTTGTGCGGCAGGGGCTGACGGTGATGGCGCGGCGTGCGCGCGTGGGTCTGACGGCGCTGGCGGATGTGGCGGGGCTGGATGCGGCACCGACATCCTATCATCTGGGGTTTCTCCTGGGGCCACGGGTCAATGCGGGCGGGCGGATCGGCAAGGCTGATCTGGGGGCGCGGTTGCTGGCCACCGATGATCCGGCAGAGGCGCGCGATCTGGCCGATATGCTCGACCAGCTGAACACCGACCGGCGCGCCGTGGAACAGGCGGTGCGCGATGTGGCCATCGCACAGGCCAAGGCGCGGGGCACGGATGGCCCGCTGGCCTGGGCGGCGGGCGACGGCTGGCATCCCGGTGTCGTGGGCATCGTCGCGGCGCGACTGAAAGAGGCCACGAACCGCCCCGCCATCGTGATCGGCTTCGAGGATGGTGTCGGCAAGGGATCGGGCCGGTCTGTGTCGGGTATCGATCTGGGAGCCGCAATCCAAAGGCTGGCCAGCGAGGGGCTGTTGCTCAAGGGTGGCGGGCACAAGATGGCGGCAGGGCTGAGCGTTGCGCAGGACAAGCTGGAACCTGCGATGGCGCGGCTGGCGGAATTGCTCGACAAACAGGGGGCGGGTACGCTGGGGCCTGCCGATCTGCGGCTGGACGGGATCCTGATGCCGGGGGCGGCGACGGTCGATCTGGTGACCTTGCTGGATGACGCGGGGCCGTTCGGGGCGGGTGCGCCTGCGCCGCGTTTCGCCTTTCCCGACTGCCAGATTCTTTTCGCCAAGCAGGTGGGCGAGAACCACCTCAAAATCAGCTTTGGCGACGGGTTGGGTGCGCGGGTCGATTCGATCTGTTTCGGTGCAATGGACGGCCCTTTGGGACCCGCCCTGTTGCACCATAACGGCACCCGTTTTCACCTGGCCGGACGCATCGAAGTGCATGTCTGGCAAGGTCGCCAATCAGTGCAATTGCGGCTTGAGGATGCGGCACCGGCGCATTGAGATGAAGTCCGAAAAAAGCGCAAATTCCCCCTTGCGCGCGCTGCGGGCTTTGCCTAAAAGCGCGACACCAACTGCGGTCCCTTCGTCTATCGGTTAGGACGCCAGGTTTTCAACCTGGAAAGAGGGGTTCGATTCCCCTAGGGACTGCCATTGGTTATTTACCGTCATTGTTATCAAGCCCTTGCGGTGTTGATTGTCACTGAGAACTGACCCGGCATTTTCATCGAGATCTGACCCACCCAGTCGTTATGATCTGCGTATTATGATGGCGTCAATGGTGGTGTCTCCTTTCGCTTTTTCTTGGCTGTTTCGGAGCTGGCCTTGAAGCGGTAGCTGTCATTGCCGGTTTCGAGGATGTGGCAGCGATGGGTGAGACGGTCGAGCAGTGCCGTGGTCATTTTGGCATCGCCAAAGACGCTGGCCCATTCGCTGAAGCTCAGGTTGGTGGTGATGATGACGCTGGTGCGTTCATACAGCTTG
>NZ_KB907982.1 GCF_000382265.1 Yoonia vestfoldensis DSM 16212 | reverse complement strand
TGTTTTTTGGTTGCGGGAGTAGGATTTGAACCTACGACCTTCAGGTTATGAGCCTGACGAGCTACCGGGCTGCTCCATCCCGCGCCATTGTGGCGCACCTAATTATGGTTAGGTGCATCGTAAGAGAGATACGCTTGCTGTGAGGCAAGCTTTGCGATGTTTATTAGGTTTGGCAGTGACTTACTCTCCCACGTCTTAAGACGCAGTACCATCAGCGCTGCGGCACTTAACGGCCGAGTTCGGGATGGGATCGGGTGTTTTGCTCGCGCTATGACCACCAAACCAAAAAAACAACGCCAGATCAAAGCGACCCGGTTTCGATCTGGGTGAGCAAGGCACGTTTGCGTAGCAAATGTGCAGCTCACTCAGTTGCTGTGAGGCACCTCTTTCCAATGGTGTTGGTTAAGGTGCCCCGAGCTACCGGGCGTTCTGTTTGTTCCAAGTCTTATACGACTGTTGGTGTTTGTGTATGTATCCTGATTTTTCGCCAGTCTTACTATTACTGGATCAAATCAAGCCTATCGGGCAATTAGTACCAGTCAACTGAACGCGTTGCCGCGCTTACATCTCTGGCCTATCGACGAGGTGGTCTACCTCGGCCCTCAGGGATACCTTGTTTTGAAGGGGGCTTCCCGCTTAGATGCCTTCAGCGGTTATCCTGTCCGATCATAGCTACCCTGCACTGCCGTTGGCACGACAACAGGTCCACCAGTGGATCGTTCACCCCGGTCCTCTCGTACTAGGGGCAACTCTTCTCAAGTATCCTACACCCACGGAAGATAGGGACCGAACTGTCTCACGACGTTCTAAACCCAGCTCACGTACCTCTTTAAACGGCGAACAGCCGTACCCTTGGGACCTGCTCCAGCCCCAGGATGAGATGAGCCGACATCGAGGTGCCAAACGGTGCCGTCGATATGGACTCTTGGGCACCATCAGCCTGTTATCCCCAGCGTACCTTTTATCCGTTGAGCGATGGCCCTTCCACTCGGGACCACCGGATCACTATGGCCGTCTTTCGACTCTGCTCGACTTGTCAGTCTCGCAGTCAGGCTGGCTTCTGCCATTGCACTCAACGAGCGATTTCCGACCGCTCTGAGCCAACCTTCGCGCGCCTCCGTTACAATTTGGGAGGCGACCGCCCCAGTCAAACTACCCACCACGCAGGGTCCCGGACCCGGATAACGGGCCGCGGTTAGACATCAAGCAAGATAAGGGTGGTATCTCAAGGGAGGCTCCACAGGAACTGGCGTCCCTGCTTCAAAGCCTACCACCTATCCTGCACATATCGTGCCTGATGCCAATGCGAAGCTATAGTAAAGGTGCATGGGGTCTTTCCGTCTAACCGCGGGTATCCTGCATCTTGACAGGAAATTCAATTTCGCTGAGTCCACATTTGAGACAGCGGGGAAGTCGTTACGCCATTCGTGCAGGTCGGAACTTACCCGACAAGGAATTTCGCTACCTTAGGACCGTTATAGTTACGGCCGCCGTTTACCTGGGCTTCAATTCGGAGCTTGCACTCCTCCTTTTAACCTTCAGGCACCGGGCAGGCGTCAGACCCTATACGTCGTCTTACGACTTCGCAGAGCCCTGTGTTTTTAGTAAACAGTCGCCACCCCCTGGTTTGTGCCCCCGCCCAAAACTTGCGTTCTGAACGGGCCTCCTTCTCGCGAACTTACGGAGGTATTTTGCCGAGTTCCTTAAATGTGGTTCTCTCAAGCGCCTTGGTATTCTCTACCAGTCCACCTGTGTCGGTTTAGGGTACGATCTAGCGGAGGGCTATTTCCAGGAACCTCTAAACGGCCTCCCCAATCCGATAAGGGGAAACAATCTTCGAGATCCGTCACATCCTCCTGGCCCAGGAATATTAACCTGGTTCCCATCGACTACGCCTTTCGGCCTCGCCTTAGGGGTCGGCTTACCCTGCTCAGATTAGCTTTAAGCAGGAACCCTTGGACTTTCGGCGAGGGAGTCTCTCACTCCCTTTGTCGCTACTCATGTCATCATTCTCACTAGTGATCTCTCCACCGGATCCCTCACAGGCCGGCTTCACAGAAAGCTCCCTGCGTCCAATATACCCCGAAGGGCATTAAAGACGCTTGGAACTATGTCACACTACGCTCTGCTACCATGCAATAAATTGCATCCCAGACTTCGGCTCATGGCTTGAGCCCCGTTACATCTTCGCCGCAGGACAACTTATTTAGACCAGTGAGCTGTTACGCTATCTTTAAAGGATGGCTGCTTCTAAGCCAACCTCCTGGTTGTTTTGGTCGTCCCACTTGCTTTCCCACTTAGCCATGAATTAGGGGCCTTAGTCGTAGGTTAGGGTTGTTTCCCTCTTCACAACGGACGTTAGCACCCGCTGTGTGTCTGCCGGATATTACTCCTCGGTATTCGGAGTTTGGTTAGGATCAGTAAGACGGTGAGTCCCCATTACCCATCCAGTGCTCTACCCCCGAGGGTATTCGTCCGACGCTCTACCTAAATAGATTTCGCAGAGAACCAGCTATCTCCGAGTTTGATTGGCCTTTCACCCCTAGGCACACCTCATCCCGACCTTTTTCAACAGGTGTGGGTTCGGACCTCCAGTTAGTGTTACCTAACCTTCATCCTGGACATGCCTAGATCACTCGGTTTCGGGTCTAATGCATCTAACTCAATCGCCCTATTCAGACTCGCTTTCGCTGCGCCTACACCTAACGGCTTAAGCTTGCTAGATACACTAAGTCGATGACCCATTATACAAAAGGTACGCTGTCAGGTCTCAAGGACCCTCCAACTGATTGTAGGCGTTCGGTTTCAGGTACTGTTTCACTCCCCTCGTCGGGGTGCTTTTCACCTTTCCCTCACGGTACTGGTTCGCTATCGGTCAGTAAGGAGTACTTAGCCTTCGAAGGTGGTCCTCCGATGTTCAGACAGAATTTCACGTGTTCCGCCCTACTTAATACGTCCAATCATGCTTCTTATACGGGACTGTCACCCACTCTGGTTGTGCTTTCCAACACATTCTAATCACATTCATGGCTCGGCTGGTCCCCGTTCGCTCGCCGCTACTAGGGGAGTATCTGTTGATTTCCTTTCCTCCGGGTACTTAGATGTTTCAGTTCCCCGGGTTTGCTTTTGTAAACCTATGTATTCAGTCTACAAATACCTGGTTTTGCTCATTATTAGCTGCTCCGAAGAGCAATAATAACAAACAATCAGGTGGGTTGCCCCATTCGGAAATCCATGGATCAAAGCTTATTCTCAGCTCCCCATGGCTTATCGCAGAGTATCACGTCCTTCATCGCCTCTTACTGCCAAGGCATCCACCAAACGCCCTTTTCGCGCTTGATTTGATCCAGAAAAAGCAAGGCTTCTTCTGTGGGCCCTCCCTTTTGTATCAAAAGGGCCCTTAATCAAAATGCATACATTGCAACGCCAGCCGCTGGTTCAGCAACTGGCATCGTTCGAGCAACATTACTGTTGCTCCGGTTAGTGTACTTGACTTGGAACAAAATAGATTTTCGAGGCGTCAAAGGTTCCATGCGGAACCTCAGCCTGTCTGGCCACCCCTCACGCGGGGCGCCTCTATTCTGATGTTGTATCTCTCTATACGATGTCAAATGACCCGAAGGCCAAGTCGTCCAGTTGGACGGCAAAACAGCCAAGGCTGCTTTACGGTCAAACTGTCATGCAAGTTGTTGGTGGGTCGAGGAGGACTTGAACCTCCGACCTCACGCTTATCAGGCGTGCGCTCTAACCACCTGAGCTACCGACCCAACGAGGTTGAAGTCAGAGACTTCAGTGGTGGAGCGTGTCGCGCCGAAGGCGCGCTGCCTAAGGTGACGATATGCTCCAGAAATGGTGGAGCGTATCGGGATCGAACCGATGACCCCCTGCTTGCAAAGCAGGTGCTCTCCCAGCTGAGCTAACGCCCCAAACGGTGCGTTTCGCCGACTGAGCGAAACTGCAAACTGAAGAGATATGAGGACGGCCTGGCTCCAGGTCACTGCAAGGAAAAGCAGTGCCTGTTATGCCGGCTTTGTTTGCCGACTGCTAAGTGTTTCACGATTTTCCATGCGCTGACGCTTCGCTACTTGAGCGCGTTGGTCTCGCATAAATCATACTAGAAACATCCTTAGAAAGGAGGTGATCCAGCCGCAGGTTCCCCTACGGCTACCTTGTTACGACTTCACCCCAGTCGCTGAGCTCACCGTGGTCCGCTGCCCCCATTGCTGGTTGGCGCACGGCCTTCGGGTAAACCCAACTCCCATGGTGTGACGGGCGGTGTGTACAAGGCCCGGGAACGTATTCACCGCGTCATGCTGTTACGCGATTACTAGCGATTCCGACTTCATGGGGTCGAGTTGCAGACCCCAATCCGAACTGAGACATCTTTTGGAGATTAACCCATTGTAGATGCCATTGTAGCACGTGTGTAGCCCAACCCGTAAGGGCCATGAGGACTTGACGTCATCCACACCTTCCTCCCGCTTATCACGGGCAGTTTCTCTAGAGTGCCCAACTGAATGATGGCAACTAAAGATGTGGGTTGCGCTCGTTGCCGGACTTAACCGAACATCTCACGACACGAGCTGACGACAGCCATGCAGCACCTGTCACTCTGTCTCTTACGAGAAAACCTGGTCTCCCAGGCGGTCAGAGGATGTCAAGGGTTGGTAAGGTTCTGCGCGTTGCTTCGAATTAAACCACATGCTCCACCGCTTGTGCGGGCCCCCGTCAATTCCTTTGAGTTTTAATCTTGCGACCGTACTCCCCAGGCGGAATGCTTAATCCGTTAGGTGTGACACCGAAGGGCAAGCCCCCCGACGTCTGGCATTCATCGTTTACGGTGTGGACTACCAGGGTATCTAATCCTGTTTGCTCCCCACACTTTCGCACCTCAGCGTCAGTATCGAGCCAGTGAGCCGCCTTCGCCACTGGTGTTCCTCCAAATATCTACGAATTTCACCTCTACACTTGGAATTCCACTCACCTCTCTCGAACTCTAGACTGGGAGTTTACAAGGCAGTTCCAGGGTTGAGCCCTGGGATTTCACCCCATACTTTCCAATCCGCCTACGTGCGCTTTACGCCCAGTAATTCCGAACAACGCTAACCCCCTCCGTATTACCGCGGCTGCTGGCACGGAGTTAGCCGGGGTTTCTTTACCAGATACTGTCATTATCATCTCTGGCGAAAGAGCTTTACGACCCTAAGGCCTTCGTCACTCACGCGGCATGGCTAGATCAGGCTTGCGCCCATTGTCTAAGATTCCCCACTGCTGCCTCCCGTAGGAGTCTGGGCCGTGTCTCAGTCCCAGTGTTGCTGATCATCCTCTCAAACCAGCTACTGATCGTAGACTTGGTAGGCCATTACCCCACCAACTATCTAATCAGACGCGGGCTAATCCTTCACCGATAAATCTTTCCCCCAAAGGGCGTATACGGTATTACTCCCAGTTTCCCGAGGCTATTCCGTAGTGAAGGGCATATTCCCACGCGTTACTAACCCGTCCGCCGCTAGACCCGAAGGTCTCGCTCGACTTGCATGTGTTAGGCCTGCCGCCAGCGTTCGTTCTGAGCCAGGATCAAACTCTCAAGTTGAAAGCACATCGCTGCGCTATCCTTGACGTTCGAACCTCTGCACATCACCATATGGCCTTACTGAAACCATATGGCGTTTCTCTGTTCTCGTGCTTCAGTAACCAAAGTTACCAGAAGCCGCCAAACAGTGAAGCTGACACCACATCATCGGACCGAAATCCTAGTGGCGTTGATATACAGACGTCTGATCCATCGAACTGAACCAAACCGCCCACATATCTCTTCAGATATATCAATTTCAAACAGCGTAGAGACAAAAAGAAACAAGTGCGCCCTAAACTTCCGGCGCGCCCGCCCTTCAACCTCAGATTTTCTTCTTAACGCCTCCGAACCTTCCAGATCGTTTCCGACCCGTCCAACCCGTCTAGCGCCCCGCCAGTGCATCGCTGCGCCGCCGGTGAGGGGGGTTCTACGGTTACTCACCACAAGCCGCAAGTGGTTTTTTCAGGAAAGATGCATTTTTTATGACAACCCCGAATTTTTCCGCTTTTTGAAGGGTTTAGGGTAACTTCCGTTCGCGGACCCTAGGGCCGTTTGCAATTTTGTTAGGCGGAATGAAAACGGAACATACCAGATTTTGGGTTATCCTCAGACTTACCCACAAGTGTCCCGCCTGAACGGTCCTGCCGCCGCCACTTTTGTCCGCGACTCGCGCGGATTCGGATACCCGATACGGGTGAATCGGCTTCAGGCGGTCTGTTTGCGCCAGACGACATGCTTGTAGCGCAGCGCCACCAGCCCGATGCTGAGCGCCAGATAGATCAGAGGTTCGATCTGGAATCCGCGCGACAGCCACAGGTAATGCAATGCACCAAGGATGACGGCGACATAGGACAGCTTGTGCAACTGCCGCCAAGCGGCTGCCCCCATCTTGCGGATCGACAGGTTGTTCGAAGTCACCGCCAAGGGGATCAGCAAAAGGAAGGCCAGCATCCCGACCGTCACATAGGGCCGCTTGACCGTTTCGGTCCAGACGCGGCCAAGGCTTTGGACATCCAGCACCGCAAAGACCAAAAAATGCGCCACCACGAAGAAGAAGGCACAGAGCCCGATCGCGCGACGGAACTTGATCAGGTTCACGCCAGTCCATTGCCGCAGCGGCGTAACCAGCAGACCCGCCACCAGCAGGATCAGCGCGATTTCACCATAGGTGCGTTCCAGCACGTTGATCGGCTCGACCAGATAGGGGCCCTGCTGATTCAGCGCGCGCCAGAACTCCCACGCGGTATAGGCAGCCGCTATTATATAAAGAGGCCATGCCGGAACCTTGCGCAAAGCGCCGTTGATCGTTGCCGAGACTGTCATGGCTTGTCCTATCAGGTCCGCAGGCGTCAGATGAACACCGACAGGTCCATACCTTCGTACAAGGGTGCGACCTCGGGGTAGCCGTTGAACATCAGCGTGTCCTGCCGCGCAGCAAAGAGGCCACCGCCGATGCGCCGTTCGCTTGCCTGGCTCCAGCGGGGGTGATCCACGTTCGGGTTCACATTGCTATAGAACCCATATTCGCGCGGGTTGGCGATGTTCCAGCTGATCGGCGGCTCCTGATCGGTCAGGGTGATCCGCACGATCGACTTGATCGACTTGAACCCGTATTTCCACGGCACCACCAGCCGGATCGGCGCGCCGTTCTGGTTGGCGATGGGTTCGCCATAGATGCCTGTGGCCATGATGGTCAGCGGATGCATCGCTTCGTCGATGCGCAGACCTTCGACATAGGGGAAGTCCAGCACGCGACGCTGCACACCGATCATGTTTTCGGGCTGCACGACGGTTTCGAACGCGACATAACGTGCGCCCGATTGAACGCCGACCTTGTTCAGGATGTCAGCCAGTTCGATCCCGTTCCACGGAATGACCATCGACCACGCCTCGACACAACGGAACCGGTAGATGCGGTCTTCGACGGTCAGCCCGGCCAGCAGGTCGCCCAGCGCGTAATTGCCGGGGCGGTCAACCATGCCGTCGACGGTGATCGACCATGGCGCTGTCACCAGCTGATGCGCGTTTGCGGCAGGATCACCCTTGCCGGTGCCGAATTCATAAAAGTTGTTATAGCTGCGGATTTCCTCGAGAGTGTTGGGTTCCAGACCAGCCTGCGCATCAGCCGCGCGCGGGGCCAGACCGATGGCGCCCAGCCCTGCGGTGCCCGCAAGGATCTGGCGGCGGTTGAGGTAAGCCGATTTTGGGGTGACATCTGCAGGTGTCAGATTGTTCTTCCAGCGATAGGCCATTGTCAGTCTCCGTTTCGGGTCGGTTACCTATATATACGACATAATCATGAAATGGTTTCTCACGATGCTGCCAGAGGCTGAAATGTTCCAGTTTTGCACGGTATTTTCACGAGTTTTCACAGCACAGTGATTTGAAATCGCAAATTGCGACGGCTTAGCCCGCAACGAAATTCCGTCAAGTCGCATGGGCGGGATTCCCCTCTGATCCAGACGC
This sequence comes from Yoonia vestfoldensis DSM 16212, assembly GCF_000382265.1. Lineage (GTDB taxonomy): Bacteria > Pseudomonadota > Alphaproteobacteria > Rhodobacterales > Rhodobacteraceae > Yoonia > Yoonia vestfoldensis. The sequence goes on along the minus strand of NZ_KB907982.1, from coordinate 155,779 downwards.
AAGGCACTGCGTAAAAAGCCCGATGCCAGCGACAAGGCATTCTCAAAATATAGAGGAATTTACCATGCTACGCAGAACTTTCATCGCACTTGCAACAACCTCCGCACTGTCGACCGCAGCTTTCGCGCAAGAGGCGGACATCGTTGATACCGCTATTGCCGCAGGCAACTTCACCACGCTGGTCGCCGCAGTCGAGGCTGCTGGTCTGGTCGAGACGCTGAAGGGCGAAGGCCCGTTCACCGTGTTTGCGCCAACTGACGAAGCCTTTGCAGCCCTGCCGGAAGGCACTGTCGAAGGTCTTTTGGCCGATCCCGAAGCACTGGCCGCAATCCTGACCTACCACGTCGTGTCGGGTGCCGTGATGTCGACCGACCTGTCGGATGGCATGACCGCGACCACTGTGAACGGCGCTGACATCACGATCGGCACCGAAGGCGGCGTGACCGTCAACGACGCAAATGTCGTGACGGCTGACATCGTCGCATCGAACGGCGTGATCCACGTCATCGACGCAGTGATCCTGCCACCAATGTAAGACCTGTCCTCTCCCTGGAACGGAAAAGCCCCGGTCAGTGACCGGGGCTTTTTTGTGCGGGGCTCAGTGCAGCGGCAGGTTGGGTGGCGCGACCCTGCTGCTTGTCGCGACCCTGTCACCGACGATCAGCCCGTCCGCCCCGGCCGTGACCTTGATCACATCGCCGTCCATCACGTCGCCGCCAAGGATCATCTCGGCCAGCTGGTCCTGCAAGGCGCGCTGGATCACCCGTTTCAGCGGACGCGCCCCGAACACCGGATCATAGCCTTCGTCGGCCAGCCAGCGCAGCGCGGCCTCATCCAGATCGAGGCTGATGTTCCGCCCGGCAAGCCGTTTGGCCAGCAATCCCAGCTGGATCGTGACGATCCCCGCCATATCGTCCCGCGCCAGACGGTCAAAGATGATGGTTTCATCCAGCCGGTTCAGGAATTCCGGCCGGAAATGGGCGCGTACGGCGTCCATCACATCGCGCTTGGCGGCGCTGGCGTCCACCCCGTCGGGCAATTGGCTGAGCGCTTGTGCGCCAAGGTTCGACGTCAGGATGATCAGCGTTTGCTTGAAATCCACATGCCGCCCCTGGCCGTCGGTCAGCACCCCGTCATCCAGCACCTGCAACAGCACGTTGAACACATCGGGATGCGCCTTTTCGACCTCGTCGAACAGGATCACCTGATAGGGGCGCCGGCGCACGGCTTCGGTCAGCACGCCACCTTCGTCGTAACCGACATAGCCCGGCGGCGCGCCGATCAGACGCGACACGGCGTGCTTTTCCATGAATTCGGACATGTCGATCCGCACCATCGCGCTGTCATCGTCGAACAGATATTCGGCGACGGCCTTGGTCAGCTCGGTTTTACCCACGCCCGTTGGCCCCAGAAACAGGAACGACCCGAGCGGGCGGTTTTCGTCATTCAACCCCGCACGCGCGCGGCGCACGGCATTGGCCACGGCGCGCACGGCGGATTTCTGGCCGATGACGCGCTTGCCCAGCTCTTCTTCCATGCGCAAGAGCTTGTCCCGTTCGCCTTCCAGCATCTTGGACATCGGGATGCCGGTCCAGCGTTCCACGACTTCGGCGATCTGTTCGGGGCGCACGGCCTCTTCGACCATCAGGTCGTCGTTGGCTTCGACCTCGGCCAGTTGCCGTTCCAGCTGCGGGATCACGCCATAAGACAGCTCGCCCGCTTTCGCGAGATTGCCTTCGCGCTTGGCGATATCAAGGTCGGCGCGCGCACGGTCCAGACGTTCCTTGACCCCGCGCGTATCTTCCAGCTTGTCGCGCTCAGACTGCCATTTGACGGTCATTTCGGACGCGCGATCCTGCACATCGGCAAGTTCCCGTTCCAGCTTTTCCAGCCGGTCCTTGGACGCCTTGTCGTCTTCTTTCTTCAGCGCCTCGGCCTCGATCTGCAATTGCAGGATCTGCCGGTCAAGCGCGTCGAGTTCTTCGGGCTTGCTGTCCACTTCCATGCGCAAACGGCTGGCGGCTTCGTCCATCAGGTCGATGGCCTTGTCCGGCAGGAAACGGTCGGTGATATAGCGGTGCGACAGCGTGGCGGCGGCGACCAAGGCGCTATCCGAAATCCGCACACCGTGGTGCAGTTCGTATTTTTCCTTGATCCCGCGCAGGATGCTGATCGTGTCCACGACGGTCGGTTCTTCCACCATCAAAGGCTGGAAACGGCGGGCAAGGGCTGCGTCTTTTTCCACATATTTACGGTATTCATCCAGCGTGGTCGCGCCGATACAATGCAATTCGCCCCGTGCCAGAGCCGGTTTGATGAGGTTAGCGGCATCCATCGCGCCGTCAGCCTTGCCCGCGCCGACCAGCGTGTGCATCTCGTCGATGAACAGGATGATCTCACCGGCGGCGGATTCGATTTCCTTCAGGACAGCTTTCAGCCGTTCCTCGAATTCGCCACGATATTTCGCGCCGGCGATCAACGCCCCCATGTCCAGCGCCATCAGGCGTTTGTTGCGCAAGGATTCCGGAACATCGCCGTTCACGATGCGCAGGGCCAGACCTTCGGCAATGGCGGTTTTCCCGACACCGGGTTCACCGATCAGCACGGGGTTGTTCTTGGTCCGGCGTGACAGCACCTGCATGGCGCGGCGGATTTCCTCGTCGCGGCCGATGATGGGGTCGATCTTGCCTTGCTCGGCGGCTTCGGTCAGGTCGCGGGCGTATTTTTTCAGCGCGTCGAAACTGTCCTCGGCGCTGGCGCTGTCGGCGGTGCGGCCCTTGCGAATATCATTGATGGCGGCATTCAAGGCCTGCGCGGTGACGCCACCGGCATCAAGCGCATCTTTGGCGTTGGATTTCACCAAGGCAAGCGCGGTCAGCAGGCGTTCAACGGGGACGAAACTGTCGCCCGCTTTCTTGGCGATCTTCTCGGCCTCGTCGACGACCTTGGCGGTCAGGTTATCAAGGTAAACCTGTGCCGCATCGCCCGACACCTTGGGCATCTTGGCAAGGCTCGCGTTGACCCCTGCCAGCACATCAGCAGGGCGGCCACCGGCACGGGTGATCAGGTTGGCGACAAGGCCTTCCTCATCGTCCAGCAAGGCTTTCAGCAAATGCTCAGGCGTAAGCCGCTGATGGCTTTCGCGCATTGCGATCGTCTGTGCGGACTGGATAAAGCCGCGCGACCGCTCGGTGAACTTGTCCAAGTTCATGGGTCTCTCCTTTATAAAGCGCCCGGTGGCAGGCATGCCCGACATTGCGGCACATGCCCAATTGGGCCTCGTGATATAGGTGGGTGGGCGGGACTGATTGCGCAAGACCTGCCCAGAGGCTAGACCGCATGAAACCGCGAAAGGACCCGCCATGCCCGATGACCGCCTGATCGTTGCCCTTGATGTACCCAACGTCGTGGCGGGGCTGGAGCTTGCCGCACGGCTGGGCGATACCGTGTCTTTCTACAAGATCGGGCTAGGGATGCTGACGGGCGGCGGTCTGGCACTGGCCAACGAGCTCAAGCAGGAACAGGGCAAGCGCATCTTTCTGGACATGAAACTTTTTGACATCGGCGCCACGGTCGAGGCGGCAGTGCGCGGCATTGCGCAATTCGATCTGGATTTCCTGACCGTGCACGGCGATCCCCATGTGGTGCGCGCAGCGCGGCAGGGGGCGGCAGGCTCGGAGATGAAGATCCTTGCCGTAACGATCCTGACCTCGCTCGACCGCGACGATCTGGATGCGTCCTGCATCAAGGCGGGCGATGTGGCGGGTCTCGTGCAGGAACGCGCAGGGCTGGCGTTTCTCGCAGGGGCCGATGGCGTCATCGCGTCACCGCAAGAGGCGGCAATGATCCGCGCCCTGCCCGAAGCCGCAGGCAAGCTGATCGTCACGCCCGGCGTGCGCCCCGAAGGGGCCGCCTTGGGCGACCAGAAACGGGTGATGACCCCGGCGCGCGCCATTGCAAACGGGGCCGATCATGTCGTCGTCGGTCGCCCGATCTGGCAGGCGGATGACCCGCGCGCGGCAGCCATTGCGATTCTTGCCGACATGCAGCCTGCGCGGCATTAGTCGTTGATGTCGGTTTCCCAGACCTTGACCTGTCCTTTGCGGATACCGAAAAACCGACGCATTCCGATGTAGGACAACAGCGAGAGAACCGCGAAGATCACGAGCGTCAGCGCAAGGCCCGTCGCCGATACGCCCAACAGGATCAGCAGCCCCATCAGCCCCGCGCCAATGGCGAAGCCCAGAAAGATATAGCCGGGGACAAGGACCTCCAGCGTGGCAAGGATCAATGCCCCCGACATCCAGACCCACCATTCCGTCCAAAGCAGCATCTCAGCGCCCTTTCAGCATCTTGAACGCATCGGCGAAGGCATCCAGCGCGTTGGCCGGCAGCACGACTGTCTGGTTGCCCTGGCCCGCGCCCATTTTCGAGATTGCCTCGACCTGTTTCAGCGCGACCTGATATTGCGCCGCCTCAAGCCCGTTTTCTGCGATCGCACCGGCCACGACCTGCGTGGCATAGGCTTCCGCATCAGCCAGCACGCGGCGCGCCTTGGCTTCCTGTTCGGCGGCGTAAAGATCGGCGTCGGCCTGCAATTCGACGGCGCGTTTCTTGCCCTCGGCCTCGGTCACCTGCGCGCGGCGAGCGCGTTCGGCGTTCAACTGCTGCAGCATGGCCGCGCGCGTCGCCTGATCGAGATTCACGTCAAGGATTTCGGCGCGCGTCACCTCGATCCCCCAGTCGTCGACCTGCTGGGACACCTGTTCGCGCACAGCCTCGATCAACCGGCTGCGGTTGGCCTGCACCTGATCCAGTTCCATGCGCCCGATTTCGGACCGCACGATCCCCGCCACGGTCGTGGCGATCGCGGCATCGACGTCGCGGATGCGATAGACGGTCTTTTCCGGTTCGATGATCCGGTAGAACACCGATGTTTCGACCTGCACCAGCACGTTGTCCGACGTGATCGCATCCTGCGTCATGGGGGGCAATTGCCGCTCGAGGATCGAGACCTGATGGCGCACGCGGTCCAGAAACGGCACGATGAAATTGATCCCGGGGCCAAGCACCGATTGCAGACGGCCAAGGCGCTCCACCACGTATTTTTCAGATTGCGGCACGATCCGGACGCCCGCCATGATGCAGACGACGATAAAGACCGCCAGTACAAGGTAAAGTACGTTCTGGCCGAAAAACTCGGCCAGAAATTGATCTATCGGCATTTACCTATCCCTCACATTTTCTTGAGCGACAGTTAGGCACATATCAGGCCGATTTCAATTCAAACTGCGCCATGCTGTTGCTTTTGAAACGGGCTGCGACAGTTGCGCCGATAGCGTCGGCGGTAGCCGGGCTCAGCGTCCAGCCCAGATGACCGTGGCCGGTGTTGTAGAACACGCGGTCGTTGCGGCCCGGCCCCACGCGCGGCATCATATTTGGCATCATCGGACGCAGGCCCGCCCAAGGCACGCAATTCTCGGTGGACACCTCGGGGAAATGCGTTTCGCACCACTGGATCAGCGGGCGCACGCGGCGTTCCAGAATATCGCGGTTCTCGCCGTTGAATTCCGCTGTGCCCGCAATGCGCAGGCGCGTCTTGCCCAACCGCGAGGTGACGATCTTGGCCTTGTCGTCCAGCAGCGACGTCGTCGGTGCCGCTGCCTGACTGGCCGCATCGTTCAGATTGACGGTGATCGAATAGCCCTTCACGGGGTATACATTGACACGATCCCCCAACATCGCCGCAAATTTGCGGCTGGCGACACCGGCGGAAATGACGATCCCGTCAAAGCGGGTCTCATCCCCGCTTTCGACATAAACGCCGTCGGGGCGCACATGCAGGTCCGTCACTGGCGCGCCCAGGCGGAAGGTGACACCCTGTTTTTGCAGCCAGTCGGCCAGACCGACGGTGAATTTGTGGATATCGCCGGTGCTGTCGCTTTCGGTCCAGAAACCGCCGATGATATTGCCGCGCAGGGTAGGCTCGCGCGCCAGTACCTCCGCCACCGTCAGCTCGCGGCGGTCGAGGCCACCTTCGCGCAGCAATCCGTTGACCATGCGGGCATGGCGCAGGTCGTGTTCGGTCTTGTAGAAATGCAGAATGCCCGCTGGGCTGAAATCGAAATCCACACCGGATTTGTCAGCCATCTCTGCCAACCCCGCCCGCGCGGCGACGGCCAGCCGCGCCGTCTTGACGGTATTGGACTTGTAGTTCGGGATATTGCCCAGAAATTCCATCATCCAGCTGACCTTGTGCCAGCCCGGACGCGGGTTCACGAACAGGGGCGCATCGCCCTGCAACATCCATTTGATCCCTTTCAGCACAGTAGACCATTGATTCCAGACCTCGGCGTTGGAGGCGCTGAGCTGACCGCCATTGGCGAAACTGGTTTCCATCCCAGCGTAACGCTGGCGGTCATAGACCGTCACGTCGAACCCGCGGATCATCAGGGAATAGGCAGTGGTGACGCCGGTAATTCCGGCACCGATAACAGCAATCGAAGGCATGGCATTTCTCCGCCATTGGCGCTTGCGCGCGTTCGCCCCCGCCGTTGCTGTGCCTGAGAGATTCACCCAGTTCGCGGGGCTTGCTCCTTCGGCGGACCATCAAAGGCCACTCTTCGGCGTGTTGCACCCCAACCGGTCCTTTTGCCTGAGAGTGACCGGGGCGGTTGCTCCTTCGGCGACGGACATCCGTTCTCTCCCGGATGGCGTGTGATGCGGCACCGATAGGTGAATCACCGCCCCCACGCAAACAAAATTCCGCATCTTCCGAGCACAAATATCCCCGCCAGAGGCCAGAAGTCTCTTTTTTATGCAATCGCGGGGTCTATGATGGGCCATGCCTGCCTTGTGCCGCGATTGCCTCACCACTTTCGACAGCGAAACCCGCTGTCCCGCCTGCCGGTCACCCCGCGTGACACGGCACCCCGAACTGTTCGACCTTGGCATCGCGCATATGGATTGCGACGCCTTCTATGCTTCGGTCGAAAAGCGCGACAATCCGGGTCTCGCCGACAAACCTGTCATCATAGGCGGTGGCAGGCGCGGGGTCGTGTCCACCGCCTGCTATCTGGCGCGGATCAAAGGTGTGCGCTCCGCCATGCCGATGTTTCAGGCGCTGAAGCTCTGCCCCGACGCGGTCGTGATCAAACCGCGCTTTGATGCCTACGTGAAAGCATCCCGCGCGATCCGCGCGATGATGGACGAACTGACCCCGCTGGTCGAACCCCTGTCACTGGACGAGGCCTTCATGGACCTGCGCGGCACGGCGAAACTGCACCACGCGCCACCTGCGGTGATGCTCGCGCGGCTGATCAAGCGGATGAAGGATGAATTGGGCCTGACCGGATCGATCGGGCTGTCGCACAACAAGTTTCTGGCCAAGGTCGCGTCCGATCTGGAAAAGCCGCGCGGTTTTTCGATCATCGGCAAGGATGAAACCACCGCCTTTCTGCGCCCCAGATCGGTGCGGCTGATCTGGGGGATCGGTCCTGCGGCGCAGGCCAGCCTCGAATCCGCGGGCATCCGCACCTTCGACGATCTGCTGCGCTGGGACCGGCGCGACCTGCACGCGCGATTCGGCAGCACGGGAGAGCGGCTTTATGCGCTCGCACGCGGCGAGGACGGGCGCCGGATCAGCCCCAATGCCCCCGTCAAGACGCTGTCGAATGAAACCACCTTTCACGAAAACACGGCCGACCCGGATATTCTGGACGGGCATTTGTGGCGGATGGCCGAAAAAGTCAGCGCGCGGGCCAAGGCGACCGACAAGGCGGGACGGGTCGTGCAACTCAAGCTCAAGACGGCGGATTTCCGGCTGATCTCGAAACGGCAAAGCCTGCATCACCCCACGCAACTGGCCGATACGATCTATCGCACCGCACGCGGTCTCTTCGATCAGGTGCCGGGGAAAGGGCCTTACCGCCTGCTGGGGGTCGGTCTGTCCGAGATCACACATGCGGCGGATGCGGACCGCACCGGCGACCTGCTCGACCCTGCCGCAGGCCAACGGGCCAAGGCCGAACAGGCCACCGACCTGATCCGGCAAAAATTCGGGTCCGACGCGATCATCAAGGGGCGCGCATTGCGGTAAGGGGGATCATGATCCACCTTACTCGGCGGCGACGCGCAGATTCTGGATGCGTCCGATATCGGCCAGATCGGAGATCACGCCTGCCAGCAGGTCGCGGAATGCTGCGAAACCGGGACTTGGCGTCAAAGACTTTTCATCCATGTACAATGCGCGGTCGATCTCGACCTGAATGGCATGCTGGTTGCGCGAAGGGCGACCGTAATGCTGCGTGATGTAGGCCCCCGCAAAAGGCATGTTCCGAGCGACCTTCAGCCCCGCCGCGACAAAGGCCGCCTCGACCTGATCGACGACCGCGCCCGAGGCCGTCGCGCCGAACCGATCCCCGAGCACGACATCCGGCCGGACCGCACCGGCCGGCCCCATGTTTTCCAACGCCTCATGCGGCATTGAATGGCAGTCGATCAGGATCGCCTCGCCGAAGTCATTGATGCTTTGATCCAGCAACATCTGCAGACGGTCATGATAGGGCCGCCAATACTGCGTGACCCGCTGATGCGCCTCGACCAGCGTCAGCTTGCCGCGATAGATCTGTCGACCATTCGCGACGACGCGCGGAATGACGCCCAGCCCGCTGGCGATGCGGGGGTTATGGGCGCTGCGGCGCGCGCCTTCGATCAAGGCAGGGTCGAATTCATCCGGCCCGCGATTGAGATCCAGAAACGCGCGCGGCGCTGTCGCTGTCAGGAACGGCGCACCGTGCAAAGGCGCCGTGTCAAAGAGCAGATCGACAAAAGCATCTTCTGACGACCGGATTTCCTTTGCATCCAGCACTGCACGGCGCACAAACGACGCCGGATAATCGCGCCCGCTATGCGGCGACGCGAAAACCACGCTGGTCGTGCGCCCCTCTGGGACGGCAAGATGATACGGCGATGTCAGCAACGAAACACTCCTTCACGGGTACAAGCTAGCGCATTTATGGAAATGAGCAAAAGCCCTTGATCCCCGTTCCGACTCCTTTTATAGACCGCACGACTGACGCGGTTCATGCCGCGTCCTATTTCGTTATAGGACGCATCAGACCGCTGACGGCATGGATGATTAGCTCAGCGGTAGAGCACTTCGTTGACATCGAAGGGGTCACTGGTTCGATCCCAGTATCGTCCACCATGATTTCACGGGCCACCTTGGCCTTAATGCAACCCAAGGCGCAATCCGCGCGCCGCGACATGAAGGACACGCACCATGAAGGTCCGTAACTCCCTCCGCTCGCTCAAGCAGCGCCATCGCGATTGCCGCGTCGTGCGCCGCAAGGGCCGCGTCTATGTGATCAACAAGACGCAACGCCGGTTCAAGGCCCGTCAGGGCTGAGACCTGCAACAGCAGCAGATCGAAAAAGGTCGCACCCCTCCGGGCGCGACCTTTTTCTTTTTGGCCGCCAGTCCGCTGCAGGCGGGAATTTCCGATCCTGCGTTCAAGAAGGCTGGTCAGGGGTGCGACAATTGGACTAACGTCGCGGCAAGTCTGATCTGATTGTCGCATAGGAAAGTGTCATGGCGCGTAAATCTCTTTTGAAAACAACGGCGATGTCGATCGCCCTTCTTGGTCTGGCATCGCCGGTATTGGCGCAGTCGCTGTGCGGCGGGGCGGGCACCGGCGGGCAGTGGATCGGCGGGGACGAAGCCTCCTCGGACATTTCGACCACAGACACCTATCGCGAGCAGATGGCGCTTGTCCTCGGCGGCAATGACTATGTCGCGCTGTTCAGCCTGTCCCAAGCCACCGATGTCCGGCTTGAAGCGGCTGGGCGCGGGTCAGGTGATCCTTTGATCGATCTTCTGGCCGCTGATGGCAGCCTGATCCTGTCGGACGACGATTCAGGTGGCAATGCCGCATCGCGCGCCGAAACCTCGCTTGAGGCGGGCACCTATTGCATGGCGATGCGCAGCTATGATGGCGGACCGATGACGGCATTCGTCCGCATCGGACGTCAGGAACACGAACCCCTGACCGACGGCATCAACACGCAAGGTGATCCCGGCATCAGCGGGAGCTGCGCCGAGGCGGTGCCGATCGGCCCCCTTGGGTCGACTGTGAACGGTTCGGCCACGGACACCCCTTACTGGAGCTTCACGCTGGACGAACCGACAGCGATCAGCATCACCGCCGTCAATGAATCCGCCGACCCGGTGATCACGCTTTACGATGCCGCCGAGAATTACATCACCGAAAACGACGACTTCGACGGGCTGAATTCCCGGATCGACCGGACCGAACCGCTGGCCGCGGGCACCTATTGCATCAATGTGACGGCCTTGTCCGACGAAACCCTGCCGATCACCCTTTCTGTCAGCGCCTATGACCCGGCGGCGGCACTGATCGCGATCTATGACCGCGGAGAGGCGGCACCGCCTCTCGACGGGACTGTTCCGGTGACCGATCTGGGCCTTCTCGGCACCCGCGTCCGGCAGGATGTCAACGCCAGTTCACGTACATCGTGGTTTACCGTCGATGTCGACAGCAGCAGCCTTTTGATGATCGAAGCGATCGGCAACAGCAATTCCGATCCTGTCCTCGTCGTCTATGATGATCTGGGCCGCGAGATTGGCCAGAACGACGATTACGGCGGATCGCTCGACAGCTTGATCGCGGCACGGGTCCAGCCTGGCACCTATATCATCGGCGTGCGCAAATACGACGACGGAGTCGGCCTGATCCGTCTGCTGGTCGAACGCTACGTGCCAGCCCAGTAAAAGGTTCGGGCGTCAGCGCCCGAACGTATCCGCCAACAGGCGTGCCAGCGTCGGCTGATCCAGATAGCCGGTCGCTGGCAGGCTGCTGCGGGCCTGATAGCGACCGATCGCGCTGCGCGTGTCACGGTCAAAGCGGCCATCGACAGCGCCGGGATCATAGCCCATCTGGTCCAGCCTGCTTTCGATCAGCCGCCCCATGACGGGGTTGATGTTCAACGCATCCTCGCGCGCGCGGGCCTGATCTACGCTGTCATCTTCTTGCACCAGCGCATCCGTGGCTTGATCCGCAAACAACCCGTCGGGATAGCGGTTCAGATAGGCGCGGTATCCGGCCTGCGTGCCGCGCGCGCCGGTTTCTTCCCAATAGGCGCGGTCAAGGCGGTCCGCCTCGGCCTGTGCAAGGGCATCGGCAGCGTCAAGTTCGGCCTGACGGCGGCTGGCCTGCGCGTCGATCCGGCTGATCTGTTCGGCCGTCAGATAGGACGTCTGCGCAAAACCGTTGATCTGTTGCCAGTTGCGGATCGCGCGGCGGGTGCCTTGGCCGAAAATGCCGTCCACCCCGCGCGTGTCATAGTCGAGCAGGGTCAGGCTGCCTTGGATCGCGCGGCGTTCGGCGCGGGTCAGGGCCAGCGCTGTCTCGATCTGCTCCGCCAGCCGCACCGGGTCGTTCTCGATCTGGTCCAGACGCAAACGGGCCTCGGCGGCATAGGGGCTGTCAGGAAAGCCCAGCAGGAACACGCGGTACGCATCGGCGGTATTTGCCGCCTGTGCATCCTGCCAGAACGGCAACGACGGGTCGTTGGGCCGCGTCGGTTGGGCGACAACAGCCACATCCGCCTGCATCACAAGGCTGCGGGGCTGATAGCCCAGCACCTGCACTGCGCGGGTGTTGCGGGCGAATTCCATCACATCGGCCCCCTGCACGGCCACCGCATCCGTCAGGATGTTATCGGCCACGTTGGGCGGCCCGTAAAGAACGGTCACCCCCTGCGGCACGTCAAGACTCCCCAAACCTTGCCGCAGATAGGGGTCGATCTGGCTGGCGTCACTGACATCCAGCCCCAGCACCAGCACGGCGCGCCCCGGTGTCTGCGCCAGCACGGCCAGCACCGACTCGATCGACACGGCATTATCAAGCGCAAAGAGGCTGGGTTGCGCCGGTGCATCCGACGCCAGTAGCCATGTCCGCTGTCCATCCGTCACGAACCGCCCTGACAGTCCGACAACCAACCTGTCCGCATCAGCCGCGTCAGCAGCCAGCCGCTCAAGCAGGCGGCGCATGTCGGCCACCGCCCCGTTTTCCAGCGAACTGACCGCATAGCCCGCGTTGCGCAGCGCACTGATCCCCACGACGATATCGGTACCGCCCGCGACACGGCGGAATTCCTCGTAGCGGTCCACACCCATCAACAGGGCGGCATCATCGGCCAAAAGCGGTGCCGCACAAAGGGCAAACGCAGTGGAAAGCATCAATCGGCGCATGGGGGGTCTTCCTTGTCGTCAGGTTTCATAGGTGCGGCGGTCCTCGATCACCAGCCCGTCGCGCGGCAGGGTGCCGGGGGCGCAACAGATCACGTCGCCTTTCAGTTTCAGAATATCGACAACAGCCGTGGCGATGGTGGCAGCATCCAGCCCCGTGCCTTCGACATGGACCTGCATCGTGTCGGCATCGCCCGTCCGGTCCGCAATCACGCGGGCGCGCGCAGCGCCCACCTTGGCCACAAGGGCGGCCACCTGTTCGGGGCGCACGAACATGCCCTTGATCTTGGTCGTCTGGTCGGCGCGGCCCATCCAGCCCTTGATCCGCATGTTGGTGCGCCCGCAGGGGCTGGTGCCGGGCATCGCGGCACTCATGTCGCCGGTGGCGAAACGGATCAGCGGGTAATCGGGGTTCAGCGATGTGACGACGACCTCGCCCACATCGCCGGGGGCGACAGGATCGCCGGTGCCGGGGGTGACGATTTCGACGATCACGCCTTCATCGACGATCATGCCTTCACCCGGGGCGGTTTCATAGGCGATATGGCCCAGATCGGCGGTGGCATAGCATTGCAGGCAGGCGATCCCGCGGTCGGCGTAATACTGGCGCAGTTGCGGAAACAGCGCGCCACCAGACACGGCGGCCTTGGTGATTTTCAGGGCGACACCCATCTCGTCCGCCTTTTCGAGGATCACCTTGAGGTAATCAGGCGTGCCGGCATAGGCGGTGGTGCCGATATCGGCAGCAGCTCGGACCTGCAATTCGGTCTGGCCAGTGCCTGCGGGCAGCACAGCAGCACCGACAGCGCGCGCGCCATTCTCGAACATCGTGCCCGCAGGCGTCAGGTGATAGCCGAAACAATTCTGCACGAGATCGCCCGCGCCGATCCCACAGGCATGCAGGAACCGCCCGAACCGCCACCAATCATGCGACGACCCGCCCGGTTCATAGATCGGGCCGGGCGACTGGAACACATGGGTCATGTTGGACACATGCAGTCCGCCGAACGGCGGCTGCGCCTTTTGCCAATTACCAAGGTCGGATTTGCGCAGGACCGGAAACTTTGCCAGATCCGCCATCGACGTGACCACGACATCGGGCAGGCAGGCCCCCGGCATCGCGCGGACAAGCGCGATCTGCGCGCGCAAGGCGTCAAGCTGGGCTGCGGCACGGGCCTCTGGCGTGCGCGTTTCCAGATCGTCGAAATAGGTCGTCATCAGTGTCTCCTGTCCACATCCATGCAGCGACGTGGATAGGGGCAGGTCTGGCCCTGCACGCACTGCTATTCAATAGCGCCCTGTCAGAATGGCGCAGGCATCACGCCAACCAGCGCTTGCGCCGCCGGTAGCTGCGCACGTCGCGGAAGGATTTGCGGCCCTCGTCCGACATGCCCAGATAGAATTCCTTTACATCGGGGTTTTCGCGCAATTCGGCGGCGGGGCCTTCCATCACGACGCGCCCGCTTTCAAGGATATAGCCCTGATGCGCGAACCGCAGGGCGACGTTGGTATTCTGTTCGGCAAGCAGAAAGGACACGCCTTCGCGCTCGTTAAGGTTCTTCACGATGGTGAAAATCTCTTCCACAAGCTGCGGCGCAAGACCCATCGACGGCTCGTCCAGCAGGATCGTCTCGGGCCGCGACATCAGCGCACGCCCGATGGCGCACATCTGCTGTTCACCGCCGGATGTATAGCCCGCCTGACTTTTGCGCCGCTCTTTCAGGCGCGGGAAATAGGTATAGACCATATCAAGATCGGCCGCGACCGCCGCACCGCCGTCGCGGCGGGTATAGGCGCCGGTCAGCAGGTTTTCCTCGACCGTCAGATGTTCGAAACAATGCCGGCCTTCCATGACCTGCACGACGCCTTTCTTGACCAAGGCTTCGGGTGACAGGTGATGCACGGGTTCGCCGCGATAGATGACCGATCCTTTCGTCACCTCGCCGCGTTCGGAATGCAAAAGGTTGGATATCGCCTTGAGCGTGGTGGTCTTGCCCGCGCCATTGCCCCCCAAAAGCGCCGTGATCCCGCCCTTGGGCACGTTCAGCGACACGCCTTTGAGCACCAGAATGACGTGATTATAGATCACTTCGATGTTGTTGACCTCGAGCAGGGTCTCTTTGGTGTCGGGCATCGCTGTCTCCGTGAAAGACGGACGGCCCGAAGGCCGCCCGTGGTGATGTGTTTACAGACAGCCGGGGGTGATGCCGCTTTCAGCCGCGAAGGCTGCCGAATCCTCGGCCACCAGCGGTGCGATCACCGATGCGTCGGGTGAAATGAACCCTGTAAGCGGTTCCCAGACACCCGATGATGCGTTCCATTGCTGCACAAGGCCCTGGCCTGCGCCACCGTGGTTCTGACAGGTCACTGCGAATTCAGGCCCGATGCCTTCCATCCCCAGTTCGGTCATGCGGGCGTTGGTGATCTCCAGCGCCTCCATCCCGTCACGGACCATCGCAGGCGTGACATTGGCGACCCCGTGGATTTCCTGCGCCTTGGCGATCGCCTCGGCAGCCAGCATTGCCGCATACATGCCGCGGACATACAGCACTGATCCCAGATGCGACCCGTCGCCTGCAGCATTGCCTGCGTCATGCACAAGGCTCTGGATTTCCGCCAGCACCGGATAGTCGATCACAGGGTTCATGTTCAGCGACTTATAACCGTTTGCGGCCATGCCCGCCGGGGTCACGTCATGTTCGGCACCCGCCCACCAGTTGCCGATGAAATTCTCCATCGGGAAACCGATATTCGCGGCTTCCTGCACGGCGACCTGGTTCATGACACCCCAGCCCCACATCAGGACATAATCAGGGCGTTCGCGCCGGATCTGGAGCCATTGCGATTTCTGTTCCTGACCGGGGTGATCGACGGCCAGTTGCGTCAGGGTGAAACCATGCATCGCGGACAGTTCTTCCAGTGTGCGGATCGGTTCCTTGCCATAGGCGGAATTGTGATACACCAGCGCGATGGTCTTGCCGTCCAGCGACCCGCCGTTTTCATCCAGCAGATAGTTCACGGCGACCGACGCGGCATCCCAATAATTCGCAGGATAGTTGAACACCCAGTTGAACACCTCGCCATTGGCGGCTGATGTGCGGCCATAGCCCATCGTGTGCAGCGGGATATTGTCGGCCGTGGCGCGCGGGATCAACTGATAGGTGATCCCCGTGGACAGCGGTTGATAGATCAGCGCACCTTCGCCCTTGGTCGCCTCGTAGCATTCGACGCCGCGCTCGGTGTTATAGGCGGTCTCGCATTCGATCACGCGGACAGCCTCGCCACCGATGCCGCCGTCGCGGGCGTTCAGCAGCGCGAAGTAATCCTGATAGCCGTCCGAGAACGGCGTGCCGCCCGCGGCATATGGCCCGGTACGATAGCTCAGGTCCGGGATGACCAGATCGGCCATCGCGGTGCCTGCGGCCATGGACCCGGCCAGGGCCATTGCGGCCAGTGTCTTCATCTTCATCGGTTTCTCCTCCCAATGGTTAAGATTGCTTGTGCCGGGGTGTGCCCCGATCCGTATTTTTTAATAAGGGAACGGCCAAAGCCGCAGCTTTTCCTTCGCCAGCCGCCAAAGCTGCGCAAGGCCATGCGGTTCCTTGATCAGAAAGAACATGATCAGCCCACCCACGATCACCAGTTGCAGATGCGCGACCAGATCGGTCGGCCAGCCCAGCACATCGACACCGATCACCTTCAGCGCGACAGGCAGTAGCACCAGAAAGGCCGCCCCCGCGAAGCTGCCGAAAAGAGACCCGAGCCCGCCGATGATGATCATGAACAGCACGAGGAACGATTTCTGGATGCCGAACGCCTCGCCCACTTCGACCGCGCCAAGATACACCGCAAAGAACAGCGCACCGGAAATCCCGATAAAGAAGGACGACACGGCAAAGGCGGTCAGCTTGGCCTTGAGCGGGTTCACCCCGATGATCTCGGCCGCGATATCCATGTCGCGGATCGCCATCCACGACCGACCGATCGTCCCGCGCGTCAGATTGCGAGCGATCAATGCGCAGACTGTCAGGAACACCAGACAGATCATATATTGCGCCCAAGGCGCGGTATTCGGCCCCGTTACCGCCACACCCGCGACAAAGCGTTCGGGTGCCGTGATCTGGCCCGATGCGGAATAATTGTAGAACCAGGCGACCTTGTTGAACATCCAGACAAGAAAGAACTGCGCCGCGAGCGTCGCAACTGCCAGATAAAACCCCTTGATCCGCAGGCTCGGCAGGCCGAAGGTCGCGCCGACTGCGGCGGTGATGCCGCCTGCCAGAATGATGTGGATGACGATGCTGACATCGGGAAAGGACGTCATCAACTTGTAGCAGGCATAGGCCCCCACCGCCATGAACCCGCCCGTGCCAAGGCTGACCTGCCCGCAATAGCCTGTCAGGATGTTCAGCCCGATCGCCGCGATGGCGTAGATCAGGAACGGCACAAGGATGGCGTTTGCCCAATAGGCGTTGACGAAAAAAGGCACCACGCAAAAAGCGATGACCAGCACCGCCCAATACCGCCAGCGGTCGAAGGCTATCGGGAAGGTCTGGCTGTCCGCCTGATAGGATGTCTTGAAATCGCCCGCCTCACGATACAGCATGACACGTCCCTTTCTCATCGTCCGAGCAGAAATATCCCCGCCGGAGGCCTGAAAGTTCTTTTGAACCGACCCTCACATCACACACGTTCGATGATCCTTTCGCCAAACAGTCCCTGCGGGCGAAACACGAGGAAAACGAGGGCGAGCATGTAGGCGAACCAGTTTTCCGTGGCGCCGCCGAGATAAGGCGCGCCGATCGTGTATTCGAACAGCTTTTCACCGACCCCGATGATCATGCCGCCGACAATCGCACCGGGGATGGATGTGAACCCGCCCAGCATCAGAACGGGCAGCGCTTTCAGCGCGATCAGCGATAGCGAAAACTGCACACCGGATTTCGCGCCCCACATGATCCCCGCGACCAGCGCGACGATCCCCGCGAGCGACCAGACCAGCACCCAGATATAGCTCAGCGAAATGCCCACGCTCAGGGCGGCCTGATGGTCGTCGGCCACCGCGCGCATCGCGCGGCCCTGCTTGGTATATTGCGCAAAAGCGACCAGCCCTGCGACCAGCACCAACGCCACAAGGGTTGCGACCATATCCAGCTTGTCGATGAAGAAGCCGTAGAAGTCGTCGCCGCCCAGCCCGCTCGTCATCTCCTCGACCCAGAGCGACCCACCCTGCGGCAGACCCAGCGCCAGCGTGCGGATGCTGGACCCCCACATCAGATCGCCCACACCTTCAAGGAAATAGGCCAGACCGATGGTCGCCATGAACAGGATGATCGGCTCCTGCCCGACCAGATGGCGGAACACGAAATGCTGCACCGCCCAGGCAAAGGCGATCATCACCAGCACGGTCATGAAAATCGCAAGGATCGCGGGCACCTGCCAGCCGAAATGATGGATATTCGTGCCGAAAACCGCGTTGATCAGATGCGCAAAAGGCACCTGCCCCTCCATGATCCCGACCAGCGTCAGCGCCGCAAACAGCGCCATCACGCCTTGGGCAAAGTTGAAGATACCCGAGGCCTTGAAGATCAGCACAAAGCCCAGCGCCACCAGCGCGTAAAGCACACCCGCCATCAGCCCGTTGATGACGACTTCGATGCCGTAAAGAAAATCAGCCGACATGGCATGCCTCCCCGCCCCGGGCCTGACCCGGGGACTCTTGCGATTGGTGGTCGAGGTCCCGGATCAGGTCCAGGACGGCAAAGGGGCGCTGCGATCCCGGATCATGTCCGGGATGATTTTGCTGTGCAAAATCATTCATGCGCCACCCCCAGATAGGCGTCGATCACCTCTTGATTGTTGCGCACCTCGTCGGGGGTGCCGTCGCCGATCTTGCGGCCGTAATCCATCACGACCACGCGGTCGGACAAATCCATCACCACGCCCATGTCATGTTCGATAAGTGCAATCGTCGTGCCGAATTCGTCGTTCACATCCAGAATAAAGCGGCTCATGTCCTCTTTCTCCTCGACGTTCATGCCGGCCATGGGTTCGTCCAGCAGCAAGAGCTTGGGTTCGGCGGCCAACGCACGCGCAAGCTCCACCCGCTTTTTCAACCCGTAAGGCAGGCGGCCCACGGGGGTCTTGCGGATCGCCTGAATCTCCAGAAAGTCGATTATCTTTTCCACGACCTCGCGGTTTGCGACCTCTTCGGCCTCTGCCTTGCCTTTCCAGATCGCCTGCGCAAGCAGTCCGGTTTTCATATGCGTCAGCCGTCCGGTCATGATGTTGTCGAGCACGCTCATCCCTTCGAACAGCGCGATGTTCTGGAACGTGCGGGCAATGCCAAGGCGGGCCACCTGATAGGGTTTCATCGGTGGCCGCTTTTCGCCGCGAAACCAGACCTCGCCGTCCTGCGGGTGGTAGAACCCAGAGATCACGTTCAGCATCGAGGATTTGCCCGCGCCATTCGGCCCGATGATCGCGCGGATCTCGCCTTCGCGGATGTCGAAAGAGATGTTCTTGATCGCCTCAACCCCGCCGAACCGCAGGGTGATGCCGCGCATGTCCATCAAGACGCCACCGATCTGGCGGCCGTCCGCGGTCACATAGGGTGCAACACCGTCCATCATTCCGCCGCCACCTTGTGTTGTTCCTCCGCGACCTCTGCATCGCAGATCACCAGTGTCGCCTTGATCTTGCCCTTGCGACCATCTTCGTAGGTGACTTCGGTTTCGGTGTAGATCTCGGGCACGCCGCCATAGAGCGCCGCGATCAGGTCATGGAATTTCTCTTTCACGATACGGCGGCGGACCTTGCGGGTGCGTGTCATTTCGCCGTCGTCCGCATCCAGTTCCTTGTGCAGCACGAGGAAACGATGCACCTGACAGCCCGCCAACATCGGGTCGGCGGCGACGGAACGATTCACCTCGGACACATGCCCGAGGATCATATCCAGCACGCGCGGATGCTGCGACAATTCCTGATAGCTGGAATAGGCGATGTTGTTGCGTTCCGCCCAGTTGCCCACAGCCGTCAGATCGATGTTGATGAATGCCGTGCAAAATGCACGGTTCGCGCCGAACATGACGGCCTCCAGGATGTTGGGATAGAATTTCAGCTTGTTCTCGACGTATTTGGGCGCGAAGAGCCGCCCGTCCGCCATCTTGCCCACGTCCTTGGCACGGTCGATGATCCGCAGGTGGCCTGTCCCTTCCTCGATGAAACCGGCGTCACCCGTCGCGACCCAGCCTTCCGCATCCTTGGTCGAGGCAGTGCTTTCCGGGTTCTTGTAGTATTCGACGAAGACGCCGGGAGAGCGATAGTAGACCTCGCCGTTTTCGGCGATCTTCAACTCCACGCCGGGGCTAGGCACGCCCACCGTATCGGACCGCACTTCGCCGTCCGGCTGCTGGGTGATGAACACTGTCGCTTCGGTCTGGCCGTAGAGTTGTTTCAGGTTGATCCCCAGCGCACGGTAGAAATCGAAAATCTCGGGTCCGATCGCCTCGCCCGCCGTATAGCCCACGCGCACGCGGCTGAGGCCGAGGGTATTCTTCAGCGGCCCGATCACCAGAAGCTTTGCAAGCAGGTAATTCAGCCGGTCCCCCGTGCTGACATCTTTCCCATCCAGCAAAAGCGGCCCGACCCTGCGCCCCACGGCCATATAGCGGTGGAACAGCCATTTCTTGAACCGCCCCGCATCTTCCATGCGGATCATCACATTGGTCAGCTGCTGTTCGAACACGCGCGGCGGTGCGAAGAAGTAGGTCGGCCCGATCTCGCGCAGGTCAAGCTGCATCGTTTCCGCGCTTTCGGGGCAGTTCACGCAGAACGCCGTCCACATCGCCTGCCCGACCGAAAAGATGAAATCCCCGACCCAAGCCATCGGCAGATAGGCCAGCACCTCGTCATCGGGGCGCAGATGGTCGAATTCGGCGGAGTTTTTCGAGGTCTCGATGACATTGCGGTTGGACAGCACCACGCCCTTTGGCCGTCCCGTGGTGCCGGAGGTGTATAGCATCACGCAGGTGTCGTCATAGGTCCGCGCAGCACTGCGCGCATTGACCTGATCCAGCAGACCCGACGCGCGCCCCGCCTTTTGCACATCGGCATAGCTGGTCATTGCGGCATGGTCGTATTTGCGCAAACCCCGCCCGTCGAGGTAGATCACATGCTCAAGCTGGGTCAGCCCGTCGCGGACATCGGCGATCTTGTCCACCTGCTCCTGATCGCCCACGACCGCAAAACGCGCGCCGCAATGGTCGAGCGCATAGGCGATCTCCTCGGCCGCGGCTTCGGCATAAAGCGGGACGGGGATGCAGCCGATCCGCTGTGCCGCGACCATCGCCCAATAGAGCGCGGGGCGGTTGCGACCGGACACCGCGATATGGTCGCCCGCATCCGCGCCCAATGTCAGCAAGCCCATCGCCAGCGCGTCGATCTGTTCGGCTGCCTGCGCCCAGGTCCAGCTTTGCCAGATGCCGAATTCCTTTTCCCGATACGCGGGCTTTGTCCCATGGCGCGCCACGTTGCGGGCCAGAAGGTCAGGAATAGTCACAGGGCCGCCGTCAGCGGGTGCATGCATCTTGATGATCCTCCCTTCGGATGGTTTTCCCACCCAAGGCCGCGAGTCGCCTCCTCGCAACGCGCTGCCTTGGCGGTGATCTTGCGGGCCATGACGCCATCCGTCAAATCATTTTTTGAACGGGCGTTCAGTTAATGGATGTGTTCATTTGCCCTTCAGCACAGAGCGTTGGTTCTGAGCATGTAAACTGGAGGAACGCTGACAGAGAGAATAATCGCGTCTGTAGAGCAAGAATGCTCATGCAGGGCATAGGTTCCGCAAATGGCAGATTGGTGCCAAAGTGATTGAGGATGTGCTGCGCCCTAAAGTCTGCAATGATAACATAAAGGCAAGTTATCCGTTTTAGAGAAACCTTTTAGGAACATAGACCTCTTTGTTTGGATTTATCAGAGTGCTGCAAACGATGGTTGGCAGGAAATGGTGTGTGGTCACAATTGAACGAGCTTCTTGTTGATCTGTCAGCCAATGGCCATGCCTCCAATGTCTTTCCAAGTAGCTTTGCGCCCAATTAAGATGGCGATCAGACCGACCTTCGATGATAGCTTTGAACTCCGCAGGTGCATCTTTCCAAGTCAGCTCGCAAACTGTCTTAAGCTCTTTGCGCACGCTGTCGTCCCATCCCCCCCGAGCAGGCATCAGAAAGTAATGATCAACAAGAAAGAGCCAAAATAATCGACGAGCTATATGTTAGCCATCTATCAGCCTCATTTCTTGAAGAACGCCTGATACCTCTGGATCGAAGTCAGCGGATTTGAAAGGGTCAGTCAGGTTGGGGACTGTCCCGTATTGGCTGAGGAAGGTCAGTAACACATCGAGAACGTCGCTCGAGGTCGGCAGGTCTCTCATTGGGGCTAGACGAACCTTGTTGAGTATCCAGTCCTTTGGCATCGTCAGACGGATCTTCCATCCGTCATTCCGAGCTGCGCCAAAATGTTCGAAACATGCCCCCAAGGCTTCGCCAGCGGACATGCAACTGTGCTCGAACTCTGATGAGTTTGCGAATGCGCGCTTCAACAAGAGCGCAATCAGCATTTCCAGATATCGTCTTTCGGACACTTCATCTAAGTCCAACGCGCAGACCATTTTCAATAGTCCGCCTTAGTCATTAGATGTACAACAGCCAACCGGACGCGGACATGCAAACATGAATGATCGCGGTCCGCGTCGTCCCGCACAGTGGACGAGTGATTTTCGACCGCCATGGCCCGTGGTAATGCGCAATCATCACTGATGGACCACATGTTGCACTACTCCGCCGCGACCTCGCTTTGCGCTTTCTCCACCCTGACGGCGGCAAACTTGAATTCGGGGATCTTGCCATAGGGGTCGATGGCGGGGTTGGTCAGGATATTCGCCGCTGCCTCGACATAGGCGAAGGGGACGAAGACCATGTCGGGGGCGACGGCGCGGTCGGACCGCGCCATGATGTCGATGCTGCCGCGCCGTGTGGTCAGCCGGACCATCCCGCCCGGCTCCACGCCCAGCCTGCGCAGGGTCGAGGGATGCAGCGAACAATTCGCCTCGGGTTCGACCGCGTCCAGCACGCGCGACCGCCGCGTCATTGACCCTGTGTGCCAATGTTCGAGCTGGCGGCCCGTGGTCATGATCATCGGGTAGTCGGCATCGGGTGTCTCGTCCGGCGCGATCACGCTGGCGGGGGTGAATTTGGCGCGGCCATTCTCGCGCGGGAAACCGTCGGCAAAGACAATCGGCTGGCCCGGATCATCGGGCGACAGCGACGGATAGGTGACCGCGCTCTGCGCCTCGAGCCGGTCCCATGTGATGTTGTTGAGCGACGCCATAACTTGCGTCATTTCGCCGAACACCTCGGACGGATGCGCATAGGTCCATGGCAGGCCCAGCCGTTTGGCCAGTTCCACGGTGATCCACCAATCCTCGCGCGCATCGCCCGGCGGCGGCACGGCGGGACGGCCCATCTGGACCTGCCGGTTGGTATTGGTCACGGTGCCGGTCTTTTCGGCAAAGGCGCTGGCAGGCAGGATCACATCGGCGAAATTGGCGGTTTCGGTGATGAAGATGTCCTGCACGACAAGGTGGTCGAGTTTGGCCAAAGCCGCGCGTGCATGGTCCACATCGGGGTCGGACATGGCGGGGTTTTCGCCAAGGATATACATCGCCCGAATATCACCATCATGCACGGCATCCAGAATTTCGGTCACAGTCAGGCCCTTGGCGGCGTCGATCTCGCCGTGCTGCCAGACCTCTTGGAACGCGCTGCGCACGCCTTGGTCGCCGACGGGCTGGTAATCGGGAAGGAACATCGGGATCATCCCCGCATCCGACGCGCCCTGCACGTTGTTCTGTCCGCGCAGCGGATGCAGCCCCGACCCCGGACGCCCGACCTGCCCCGTCATCAGCGCCAGCGAAATCAGGCAGCGCGCATTGTCGGTGCCGTGGATATGCTGGCTGACGCCCATGCCCCAGAAGATCATCGCGGCCTTGGCACCGGCAAAGGTCCGCGCCACATCGCGGAGCGTTTCGGCGTCGATCCCGCAGATGCCCGCCATCTTTTCAAGGCTGAAATCGGCCAGATGCGCCTTTTCGGCCGCCCAATTCTCGGTATAGGCGGCGATGTATTGCTGGTCGTATAGCTGTTCCTCGACGATCACATGCATGATCGCGTTCAGCATTGACACATCGGCACCGGGGCGGAATTGCAGCATATGCGACGCATGCCGTTTCAACGCCTGCCCGCGCGGGTCCATCACGATCAGCTTGCCGCCGCGTTTGGCGAATTGCTTGAAATAGGTCGCGGCGACGGGGTGGTTCTCGATCGGGTTGGCGCCGATGACGATGGCAACATCGGAGTGTTCGATCTGATTGAAGGTCGCGGTCACGGCACCGGAGCCCACGTTTTCCATCAACGCCGCAACAGATGACGCATGGCACAGCCGCGTGCAGTGATCGACGTTGTTATGCCCGAACCCTTGCCGGATGAGTTTCTGAAAAAGATAGGCCTCTTCATTGGTGCATTTGGCCGAACCGAAGCCCGCCACGCCCTTGCCACCAATTGCGCTCAGGCCGTTTGCCGCCGCGTCCAGTGCTTCGTCCCATGTCGCCTCGCGGAAATGTGTCTGCCAGTTGCCGGGATCGACGTTCAGCCCCTTGGCGGGCGCATCGGCGCGGCGGATCAGCGGTTTGGTCAGGCGGTGCGGGTGGTGGATATAATCGAACCCGAACCGCCCCTTGACGCAAAGCCGCCCTTCGTTTGCGGGGCCGTTGATGCCTTCGACGAACTTGACCTTGCCCGCCTTGATCTTGAGGCTGACCTGACAGCCGACCCCGCAGAACGGGCAGACGCTGGCGACCTCGCGGTCGTAATCGCGGGTATCGCCCTGCTGATTTTCATCCGTCACCGTCGCGGGCAAAAGCGCGCCTGTCGGACAGGCCTGCACACATTCGCCGCACGCCACGCAGGACGATCCCCCCATCGGATCATCCATATCGAACACCGGATAGGCCGTGCCACCCCGCCCCGCCATGCCGATCACATCATTGACCTGCACTTCGCGGCAGGCGCGCACGCAGAGCCCGCATTGGATACAGGCATCAAGGTTCACCGACATCGCGACATGGCTGTCATCCAGCAGCGGGATATGCGCGGCCTTGGCGGGAAAGCGGCTCACAGCCACACCTTGCGCGCCCGCCATGTCCCACAGATGGCTGGACCGGTCATGCGCCACAGCCTGCGGCGGTTGGTCAGCAACCAGCAGTTCCATCACCATGCGCCGCGCCTGCACTTCGCGCGGCTGGTTGGTGGTCACGACCATGCCGTCGCGCGGTTCGCGGATGCAGGATGCGGCCAGCGTGCGTTCGCCTTCGATGGCGACCATGCAGGCGCGGCAGTTACCGTCGGACCGATAGCCGGGGGCGGGTTTGTGGCACAGATGCGGGATCACCAGACCGCGCCCGTTCGCGACCTCCCAGATTGTCTGGCCGGGGGCAGCAGTGACGGTTGCACCATCAAGGGTAAAGGTAATCTGGTCGGACATCGCGCGCCTCCGCTTCGTATGGGCCGAATAGACCACGCGCCGCGCCGCCCGGAAAGGCCAAGCGCGACCGCAAGCGGTGGTTTTGCGCCATGACCAGTCTAACCGGACAGTTCCGCCGTCACCGTCGCCAGATTGGCGCGGATTTCGGGGATGTCAGGGGCCAGCGCCTGTGCCTGCCGCAACGCGCGGCGCGCACCCGCCAGATCGCCTTGGGCATAGCGCGCATTGCCCAACCCGAAAAGCCACAGCCAATTGTCAGGCCAGCGCGCGGCACCTGTCAGATACAGCGTTTCCGCCGCATTCGCCTGCCCGACGCGTTCCAATGCTGCCGCAGCCGACAGGACCTGCGTCTGCCCCACACTGACAGGCAGGCGGTCCGGCGGCAAAACGACCAGCCCCCAATAATCACCCCGCCGCCACGTCCGTTCGAACACGGCGAAGGGCATGACCATCCGGTCCTCTTGGCCGGAGTTGAGATAGACCTCGTCGCGATCGAAATCATAGCCGGTCACGGCGCCATAATGCCAGACAGGGGCGACCCCAAGGCCAAGGTTCTGGAACACGATCACCGGATGGCCTGCCGCGACCTCGGCCAGTAATTGATCAAACGTGCCGATCTCGACGGCGAGCTGCCCGAGCCTGCGGCTGCTGCCGATCATGTCGGCGGTATAGGTGCCGCCCGCACCGGGGCTGAAGGCCAAAGCGGCGACCTGGTCTTGGGTCACATCCGCGCCCGCCCATTGCATCACCATCGCGATCGATGCGGGACCACAGAAAAATGCCTCTTGCCGGATCAGTGGCACGCCCGCGATCTCTGCACGGGTCGGCACATCGACCGATAGCCGCGTATCAGGATCGAATGGCGCGGCGCAGGCGGCCAGCAAGGCCAGCACGCCAGCCAGAAAGACCTTTAACGGACGCAACGGGTAAAGCTGAACACCCGGGTAAAGCATAGCAGATCGGTCACAAGAAGGATGACGAAGACGGTGAACAGCGTGCCCACGATATCGGCACCCGCGCTGTCATTTTCCATCTGCGTCAGGATCGTCGCAAGCTCTGCATCGGACAGCGCGGCAAGGCGCGCCTCTGCCTCGGCGGGGTCGATACCAAGGTCGATGATCTGGTCGCGGACCTCGGCGCGCTGCAATTCGTCCAGCAACAGGCCGCGATCAGCCAGTGCCGCATATCTGTCGATGGCGACGTCCGTCCCCAGCATCTGCGCCTGTGCCACCGTCGCGGCCTGCGTGGCCAACAGCAGTTGGGCCGACAGTACGATGGCCAAACTTTTGCGGGAAAGGTCGAAAACACCCATCGTCAATGCTCCTCTGTTGCAGTCTTGAACAGAGTTTCGGCCAAAACCCGCCAAGGCGCAACCGTCTCTTGGCGGGGCGTCAGCGATCAGAAGAACATGCCCATGTTGTTGATCAGGAAGATGCGCAGGATTTCCAAACCCACCAGCACCACGATGGGCGACAGGTCGATCCCGCCCATGTTGGGCAGCATCCGCCGGATCGGGCCATAGATCGGTTCCAGCACACGTTCGAGCGTGTACCACACCTGCCCGACAAATTGCTGGCGGACGTTCAGCACCTCGAACCGGATCAGCCAGCTCATGATGAAATGCGCGATGACGAAAAACCGCACGACGCCGATGATCAGAAGCAAGGCCTGGATGATGGTAAGCATGGAAGAAACGCCCTTTTGAAACTGTCGCATTGACCTAAGCGTTTCGGCCCCGCGCGACAAGCCCAAGGTTGCCCCAAGGTCAAAGTTGACGTTAACGTCAGGCAGGATCACCCTGCGCGCATCAACAAGAGGCGTCGCATGTATCCCGTTGTCCGCACCCTGAAGGAAATCATCGTCAACCGGCGCAGGCCCGCGCTTGGGCCGATGGACGCGCATGTGTCGTGGCACCGCTGCTGGCCGCAGGACATCGACGTTTACCTCGAGATGAACAACGGGCGCATCCTGACGATCATGGATCTGGGGCGCACAGGGCTTGGTATCCGCACCGGACTGGTGGCGGCGTTGCAGCGCAATCGCTGGGGGCTGACGATGGCGGGTGCATCGGTACGGTATCGCAAGCGGATCAGGCCCTTCACGCGGTTCCGCATGGTCAGCAAATGTATCGGCTGGGATGACAAGTTCATGTATCTCGACCAGTCGATCTGGATCGGACAAGAGTGCGCGGTGCAGATCCTTTATCGCTCTGCCGCGACGGACAGGAACGGGATCGTCAAACCCGAACGGCTGCTTGCGGAAATGGGCATGAGCGATCCGCAGCCGCGCCTGCCAGATTGGGTGCAAGGCTGGATCGACGCCGACCGCACGCGCCCATGGCCCCCTGTCGATCACGGCGCGCAACCCTAAACCTTGTCTTGCCAGCGACATGATTTGCAGTGTCTAGTTCCTGAAAAGGGATGCAGGGGCAGGTCATGGTCAGCAAGAAACGGATCTGGGGATGGATGGCGTTCGATTGGGCGTCGCAGCCGTTTTACACGCTTGGCCTGACGTTCATTTTCGGCCCCTATTTCGCGGTCGTCGCCGCACAATATTATTTGGGTGCCGGGCTGGAGGAATCCGCCGCCAACGCCCGCGCGCAATGGATCTGGTCCGCAGGCCAGACGGTCGCAGGCCTGCTGATCGCCTTCAGCGCACCGTTTCTTGGGGCCTTTGCCGACCGGTCAGGGCGCAAGATCCCGTGGATCGCCTTTTTCTCGGTCGTTTATGTGGGGGCGACTTGGATGCTTTGGGGGCTAACGCCGGATGGTGCGTCGCTGATCCTGATCCTGATTACCTTCTATATCGGCTTTATCGCCGCCGAAAGCGCGCTGAACTTCGTCAACGCGATCCTGCCGTCCTTGGGCAATGACCGCGAGGTGGGGCGCATCTCGGGGTCGGGTGCGGCCTTTGGCTATTGGGGCGGGGTGGTGTCGCTGTTCCTGATGCTGCTGTTGCTGGCGGAAAACGATCAGGGTGTCACCCTGCTGGGCAATGCACCGCTGTTCGGGCTGGACCCCGACCTGCGCGAAGGCACGCGGTCGGTCGGGCCGTTCATCGCGATCTGGTATGTGATCTTTATCATTCCCTTCTTTCTTTATGTCCGCGACGATCCCAATGCCGTACGGAAGTCTACCGACATGCGCGCCGTCGCGGGCGAGTTGATGGACACGCTCCGCTCGGTCGTCAAACGCAAAAGCCTGTTCAATTTCCTGCTGGGGTCGATGTTCTATCGCGACGCGCTGAACGCGGTTTACGCTTTCGGCGGGGTCTATGCGGCACTGGTGCTGGACTGGCAGACACAGCAGATCGGCGTGTTTGGTATCATCGCGGCCATTGCGGCGGCTATCGTGACATGGCTTGGCGGCTTGGGCGATGCGCGCTACGGCCCGAAACCCGTGATCAAGGCCTGCGTCTGGGTGCTGATCGGCGTGTCTGTCATCATCGTGGGCATGTCGCGCGAGGCGATCTTTGGCATCCCGTTGCCAGAAGGGTCACAGATCCCCGATCTTATCTTTTACTTCTGCGGCGTCTGCATCGGCGGGGCCGGTGGCGCGCTTTATGCCTCGTCGCGGTCGATGATGGTGCGCCACACCCACCCCGACCATCCGGCCGAGGCATTCGGCCTCTTCGCCCTGACCGGCAAGGCCACGGCCTTCCTTGCGCCCGCGCTGATCACGATCTTCACGATCATGACGGGCAGCAACCAATTGGGCTTTTTGCCGATTATCTTCCTTTTCATGATCGGGCTTTTCTTG
The DNA here is from genome assembly GCF_000382265.1 of Yoonia vestfoldensis DSM 16212. Lineage (GTDB taxonomy): Bacteria > Pseudomonadota > Alphaproteobacteria > Rhodobacterales > Rhodobacteraceae > Yoonia > Yoonia vestfoldensis. The sequence goes on along the minus strand of NZ_KB907982.1, from coordinate 127,151 downwards.
CTACGCTATGTCAACAAGAACGGAGATCGTGACGCATGGTCCGCATTGCAGCAGCAGTCATCCTGAGCCTCGGACTCGCGGCCTGCCAACCCGAGGAACCACCTGCACCACGGGTCGAGGTGATGCAGAATGCGGGCGACAACCGGGTGGCAAAAGTGCTGTTCGGCGCTGCCCCGCGTCCGACGGCGCAGGCGCCCGCCGCGCTGGGTGCCTATGCGCAAGGTTGTCAGGCCGGTGCTGTCGAACTGCCTGAAACCGGCCCGACATGGCAGGCGATGCGCCTGTCGCGCAACCGCAACTGGGCGCAGCCGATCACCGTGGATTATGTGCAGGACCTCAGCCGGTTTGCCGCGACCTTGCCCGGCTGGAACGGCATCTATGTTGGTGACCTTAGCCAGCCGCGCGGCGGGCCGATGCTGACTGGCCACGCCAGCCACCAGACCGGCCTTGATGCCGATATCTGGATGCTGCCTGCAACGCGGCTGGACCTTTCGCGTGCGGAACGCGAGGCGATCTCTTCGATCACCATGCGGCGGGCGAGCGGGGCCTACGTCAACAGTGACTGGACCCCGCAACATGAGGCGCTGATCCGCGCGGCCGCATCCGACCCGCGCACAGCACGGATTTTCGTGTTTCCGGGGGCCAAGGTCGAAATGTGCAACAACGCAACCGGCGACCGCAGCTGGCTGAACAAGGTCCGGCCCTGGTACGGGCATCATTACCATTTCCACGTCCGTTTGAACTGCGCCGCGGGCGATGCGACCTGCGTCAATCAGGCCCCACCACCACCCGGTGACGGCTGCGCCGAGGCACAGGAATGGGTCAACAACATCCTGAACCCGCCGCCGCCAACGCCACGCGATCCTGCCGCGCCACCCGTGACCCCACGCGGCGAGTTGACGATGGCAAGCTTGCCCGGACAATGCCTTGCCGTACTGAATTCCGACTGATTGCGGTAAAGCGATCTTAACCGCGTACGGCTAGGCTCCGGTTGATGGCCGTTGTATTGAAATGATCCCGCCTTGCGCCTGACCTATCTTCTGGCTGCCCTCTGGCTGGCCCTTCCTGCCCGGTCCGAGGCGGTGCTGATCGGCAGCCATCACTGGACGCTGGACGATCCGCGCTTTGGCGGCTTCTCCGCGATCGAAGTATCGGACGACGGGACCAGCTTTGTCGCGCTCAGCGACCGTGCCGTTTTCATCAGTGGGCGGTTTGATCGCACGGACGGACAGATCAACGGCATCACGGCGGGTCCCATCGTTATGATGACAGGTCCCGGCGGGCGCGCATTGACCCGCGCCGAAAGCGACAGCGAAGGCCTGGCGATTGCCGCTGACGGCACGATCTATGTATCCTTCGAATGGATTCACGGCATCCGCAGCTTTGCCACAATCGATGCGCCAGCCTCCGACCTTGTGACGACACCTGCCTTTGACGGGATGCAGACGAACGCATCGCTTGAAGCCTTGGCCATCGCCAGCGATGGCGCGCTTTATACCATACCCGAACGATCAGGCGTGGCGACGCTGCCCTTCCCTGTTTACCGCCTGCGAAACGGCGTCTGGGACCAGCCTTTCGACATACCACGGCGGGGCGCGTTTCTGGTGGCGGGGGCTGACATCGGGCCGGACGGGCGGCTTTACGTGCTGGAGCGTGACTTTCTCGGGATCGGGTTCCGCAGCCGGGTCCGGCGGTTCGACCTGACAGGTGGCGGCGAAGACCTGGTGCTGCAAACGCGGGTCCGTGCACATGACAACCTCGAAGGGATCAGCGTCTGGCAGGACGATCAGGGCCTGCGGATGACCCTGATCTCTGACGACAATTACCGCGCGTTCCAACGGACCGAGATCGTGGAATACCGGTTGACGGACTGACGGGCGGGCGTTACGTCGCGCTGTCCCCTTTGGGGGCCAAGTGCCGCACCCTTGTCAAAACGGAAACCTTACAAATGACACGCATCCTTCCCGGCGTTCTCGCCATGGCCGCCATCGTCGTGGCCTCCAATATCCTTGTGCAATTCCTGATCCTCGACGGCCTTCTGACATGGGGGGCGTTCACCTATCCGCTGGCCTTCCTTGTCACGGACGTGATGAACCGCGTCTACGGCGCCCAAGCCGCGCGCAAGGTCGTGTTCGCGGGGCTGGTCGTCGGGATTGTCTGTAGCCTGATCGGCAGCCAGATCATGCTGCAAGGCGACGGGTATGAATACCCCGCCGTCGCGCTGCGCGTCGCCATCGGGTCGGCCACCGCTTTTGCCGTGGCACAGATGCTGGATATCGCCGTGTTCAACCGGTTGCGCGACGGGTCGTGGTGGAAAGCCCCGCTTGGCAGCACGCTGGTCGGGTCCACCGTGGATACGGTGATCTTCTTCTCCATCGCGTTTTCGGCGACGTTCAACGGGCTGTCGGCCGCAGCGGCGGATGAAATCATCTGGGCGCAGGACGCCGTGCCGTTCCTGAACGCAGGGCCGCTGGTCCCGCTCTGGGTGTCGCTCGCCGTGGCGGATTGGGGGGTCAAGCTGACCATCGCCCTGCTGGCCCTGTTCCCGTTCCGCCTGATTGTTGGGCGTTTGCAGCGGGCGCAAATATAAACGCGACCTGTGGTATATTTTTACTTGAAATATACCAAATCTGTGCGAATCTGAGGGTATCGAAACATTTGAAAGGAGGTGATCCAGTGCATCATGAAGTTCTGGAGACGTGTGGCGGGACAACTTGGGGGGCGATCAGCTAAGGCAGCCCTTGGCTGAATTAACCCCAAGGTGGAGATCCTAACCGACCCACCTCCGACATTCAGGAAAGGGCTATCCAGACCGGATAGCCCTTTTTCCGTTGAAAGCGTAGCTTTCGACGTGTGCGGGTAAGCGTTTGGCGCAGCCAAATGCGGCCGCACCCCCCAAATCGAACGAGCCCCGTCATGACCCTGCGCATCACCGACCAGATCACCATCGCCGATTGGGAGCTGACGGAAAGCTTTGCCCGCGCGTCGGGTCCGGGCGGGCAGAATGTGAACAAGGTGTCCACCGCGGTCGAATTGCGGTTCGAGGCGGAACGGTCCCCCAACCTGCCCGATCCGGTGAAACGGCGGCTGCGGCGGCTGGCGGGACGGCGCTGGACGAATGACGGGGCCATCGTGATCTTTGTGCAGGACACCCGCAGCCAGGCCCGCAACCGCGACATCGCCCGCGAGAGGCTGGCCGAGCTGGTCCTGTCCGCCACAATGGTCCCCAAACGCCGCGTCGCCACGAAACCCACCTACGGGTCGGTGAAGCGGCGGCTGAAAGAGAAGAAGGTGCGCGGGGAAGTGAAGGCGATGCGGGGGAAGGTGGATGAGTGAGGGGGTAGGGTGCGCATCCTGCGCACCTTTGTGCCCCGCCGCTATTAAGTTGGTGCGCAAAGACGCGCACCCTACGCTCGCTATTGTTTAGCTCTTGCGCGAGTCCGCGCCCTGCGCGCCACAATTAAAGCAGATGATACCGGAAACTTGCTGACAGCGCTAAATAATATGCAGCTTGAACAAAAACATAAAAGAGGCGATAACCGTGTGTAGCGCCACTAAGCAATTGATGCGATGCAAACACCGTTGACGCGCTTATCGCACTCTGGTAATCTTTGAAGCAGAATGAGCCGTAACCGGTTATAAGGAGTCGCCATGTCGCGCATTGATGACATCATTCACGCTGAGCAAAAGCGGCTTGAAACCGTCTTAAGAGCTGCCTTTGAAGCGGGGGAAGAGCATGCAAAATCCCACATGTTGTCACTACTGTCGGGTGGCATTACAAAATATACGAAAACAGACACCGCTCAAGACGAAAATGACAACCGTAAACGCGCACCGCGCGGTTTACCGCGCAAACTTGTGCAACGGGTGTTAGCCGAAAATGCGATTTTCGGCTCGTCGCCACAAGATATTGAAAGCGCAGCGGTTACAGAGTTTGAGAAGATGATCGCTATCTCTACGATCCGTGGAGAACTTCGCAAGGGCGCTAGTGACGGCCTCTATGTTGAAAGAGATGGCCTATGGTATCTTGGTCCGAACGCGAATGACGATGGTTTGGACCATGATGAAGTCGATTTTGAATTATGAGGACGCCAATGCGTTACGTTATGATAATAACTAGCCCCTGTCGGTAACGCTGCCCTGCCTAGCAGGCCGACAGGGGTGAACGAGAAAGCCGATCCTTTCGGATCGGCTTTCGTGGTAGCTTGTCCACCGTGAAGCGCGGTAGAAAAACATTCTTGACATCTTTGTTTCTCACATGTCGCGCTTCATATCAACAATAATCCTGAATAAAGGAGCATGGGCATGGGACATAAATTCCCTCCCGCGCCTCCCGGCAAGCGTTGGATTTTCCGTCCTTGGAAGACTGACCCTAAAACCGGGGAAAAGGTGCATGCGAGCCGTTTCGGTAAGCGCGCTTGGCCGATCCTCGTCGACGACGAGTAATCAAGGGGGGCGGCAAGACTTGCGTTTTGCCGCCTCTAAACCACAACCTCCACCCGCTCCTGCTCCCCCACCCCGAACACGCGCTTATACCGTGCGATCTCGTCAGCTGGCCCCATCGCCTTGTTGGGGTTGTCGCTCAGCTTGACCGTGGGCCGGCCATTCGCGCTCACCGCCTTGCAGACAAGGCTGAACGGCGCCAGCGCGTCGTCTGCCACCAAGCCCTTGAAATCATTGGTCAGCATCGTCCCCCAGCCAAAGCTGACCCGCACCCGTCCGGCGAATTGCTGGTGCAGTTCGATGATCTTGGCCACGTCCAGCCCGTCGGAAAAGATCACCAGTTTCTGGCGCGGGTCCTCTCCCCGCGACTGCCACCAGGCGATCGCCGTTTCGGCCCCCGCCGCCGGATCGCCGCTGTCCACGCGGATGCCCGTCCAGCCCGCCAGCCAGTCGGGGGCGCGGTCCAGAAACCCCTTGGTGCCGTAGGTGTCGGGCAGGATGATCCGCAGGTTGCCGTCGTGTTCCTCCTGCCAGTCGGCCAGCACGGCATAGGGCGCGTGGCGCAAGGCGTCGTCGCTATCCGCCAAGGCGGCATAGACCATGGGCAGTTCGTGGGCATTGGTGCCGATCGCCTCGATCTCGCGCTGCATGGCGATGCGGCAGTTGGAGGTGCCGGTGAAATTGGGGCCCAGCCCTTCCATCATCGCCTGCACGCACCAGTCCTGCCACAGATAGGAATGCCGCCGCCGCGTGCCGAAATCGGCGAGCCGCAGGTCGGGGATATGGCGCAGGTCCTCGACCTTTTCCCACAGCTTGGTCATGGCGCGGGCGTAGAGCACCTGCAGTTCGAACCGGCCCAGCGTTTTCAGCACGGCGCGGCTGCGCAATTCCATGATCACGGCCAGCGCGGGGATTTCCCACAGCATGACCTCGGGCCAGGAGCCTTCGAAGGTCAGTTCATACTGCCCGTCGATCTTTTCGAGGTGATAGGGCGGCAGCGACAGGTTCTCGAACCATTCCATGAAGACGGGGGTGAACATCTGCCGTTTGCCGTAGAAGGTGTTGCCGCGCAGCCATGTGCTTTCGCCGCGCGTCAGGCGGAGGGAACGGATATGGTCAAGCTGTTCGCGTAGTTCCCCTTCGTCCACCAGATCGGCGAGCCGGATCGATTTGGTCCGGTTGATCAGGCTGAAGGTGACCTGCGTGTCAGGGTGGTTGCGGAACACCGACTGGCACATCAGCAGCTTGTAGAAATCGGTATCGATGAGAGAGCGGACGATCGGGTCGATCTTCCATTTGTGGTTCCAGACGCGGGTGGCGATATCGACCATGATGTTCCCCTGAAGGTTTGGGGTGTTAGAGCAAGCGCTCTGGGCAGTGGCAAGAGTTAGCTGCGTGCCTTTTTGCGGGCGACGCGGCGCTGGTGGATGTGTTTCCCGCGCTTTTTCATCTGCCAGAACAACCAGGCGCGGATGCGCCAGTCGAGCGGGGTGAGGTCGCGGATGAGGGTTTGTGCCGTCCGATCTACACCGTGGAATGCCGCGAATCGGAGGCAGCGTCGGATCAAGGCCCAGCGCTCTTCTGAACGTAGCCCGAAGTAATGCTGGTTGCGCTGTAACGTGCGGATGTGGCAGTCCGCCTCTAGTGAGGGACGCACACTGCGTGTCAGCTGCGGAGCATGTTCTCGAGACAAGCCGTAATCTCGCATAATGATGTTGCCGGGCTCTGCCTCAAACCACGCCTTGCAACCCTGTCCATACAAACGACAAAAGTAATCGCCATCTTCGTCCACAATTTGGTCGGTGCGAATTTGGCCTATGCGGTCAAAAACCGTCCTCTTGATCCAGAACCCGACACCAAAGCCCGGCATGCGGAGAAGTAGCGGAACACGCGTCCCGACGATGCCACTTTCAGCGGAGAGCGAATTGCTCAATTTCCAATCTTCGGATGACCTGCAAACGCCCTCGACGACAGCAAAACCGGAAAATCCAAAGTCCGCCACGCTTTCCCGCGCCGCCGCGATCACCCGCGCCGGATAATCCGCAACCATCACGTCGTCATCGTCCAGGAACATCACGATCTCGCCTGTGGACTGTGCGATGCCATGGTTTCGTGCGCCGGCCGCACCTTTGTCGCCTGTGTTCGTCGTGATCCGCAGGCGCGGGTCGGTGATGTCACGCAAGGCTGTCTCGGCGGTGTCGGACCTGTCGTCGATGACGACCACCTCGCCATCAGCGGGACAGGCCACCAAAGCGGATGCGACCGCCCGTTGCAGCAAGCCGGGCCGGTTGTAGGTCGGGATGATGATCGACACTCTCATCCGAGCGAGACACCCGCCGCCGCCATATCTGCCGTCGCCTTGACCAGCGACCCGTCGAAATCGATCGCACGACACAGATCCATCCGCACAGCGACGCCAAACCCCAGCTTTGCCGCATCGAGCGCCGAATAGGCAACGCAGAAATCCGTGGCCAACCCCACCAGCGTGATCCGGTCGATGCCACGCGTGCGCAAATAGCCTTCAAGTCCCGTCGGCGTCGTCCGGTCATTTTCAAAGAACGCGGAATAGCTGTCGATCGCGGGGTTATGCCCTTTGCGCAGGATCAAATCGGCGCGGTCCACCGTCAGATCGGGGTGGAACTGCGCGCCCAGCGACCCTTGAATGCAATGGTCCGGCCAAAGCACCTGCGGGCCATACGGCATGTCCATCATACTCATCGGTGCTGCATCATGTGTAGAGGCAAAAGACGAATGCCCCGCAGGATGCCAGTCTTGCGTCAGGATCACGACGTCGAAGTCGTTCATCACGGCGTTGATGCCCGGCACGATCCGGTCACCATCCGCGACGGCGAGCGCACCGCCGGGGCAAAAATCCTTTTGCACGTCGATCACGATCAAAGCATGTGTCATGGCGGGGTCCTGTTCAACCTGAGGCATATGCGCAATCTGCCACTGATTTGCCCCGAGCGAAACCCGAGGGCTTGCGCCCCGGCCGCAATTTTCCTATCGCCAGTGTCTTTGCGGGGGCATAATGGCGACGCTCGGAATTGATTTCGGCACGTCGAACACGGCGGCGGGCGTGATGGTCGCGGGCCGACCGCACCTGATCGGCGTAGAGCCGGGGCAGACAACCCTGCCGACATCCGTGTTTTTCGACCCTGACCGCAAGGTCACGCTTTATGGGTCCGCCGCGAATGCTGCCCTGACCCAAGGCCGCGAAGGCCGTTTCATGCGCGCGCTGAAATCGGTGCTGGGCACGCCCCTGCTGCGCGAAAGGCGCATGATTGCGCATGAACGGCTGACCCTGCTGGAGGTCGTGGCAAGGTTTCTCGCGATGATCCGCGCAAAGGCCGAGGCCGAGACGGGCCAGCCCTATGACCATGCCCTGTCGGGTCGCCCCGTCCGGTTTCATTCCGGCGACCCCGCCCGCGATGCGCAGGCCGAAGTGGATCTGCGCGAGGCGTACCTGCTGGCCGGTTTTCGCGAAGTGACTTTCATGTATGAACCAGAAGCCGCGGCGCTGGCGGCTGGCCCTCTGGACAAGGGTGCCTTGGGGCTGGTCGTGGACATCGGCGGCGGTACATCGGATTTTTCGATCTTCGCCCGCGACGGGGACGCAACGCGGATTGTCGCCAGCCACGGTGTCCGCGTCGGTGGCACCGATTTCGACCGCGCGCTGTCGCTGGCGCAGGTCATGCCGCTGCTCGGGCGCGGGGCCGAGATCGGGAATGCTCTCGGCGACGGGCGCCATCTGGCCCCCAATGCAATCTACAACGATCTGGCGACATGGCAGAAGATTCCCTTTGTCTATACGCCCGAAAACCGGCGCATGGCGGCAGGCTTTGCAAAGCTCGGCATCGATCCCGCCCTGTTCTTGCGGTTGCAGACCGTACTGGACATGGAACTGGGCCACGATATCGCCTTTGCGGTGGAGGCCGCCAAGATCCGGCTGAACGCGCCTGACACGGATCAGACCGGCATCGACCTGCGCATCATCGCCCCCGATCTTTGGGCACAGACCGCCAAGGCCGAAATGGCCGCCGCGCTGGCCGATCACACAGCCGCAATCAGGGCCTGTGCAGTCGAGACGCTGGCGCATGCAGGCATCACACCCGCCCGCATCGGCAAGATCGTCTTTGTCGGCGGGTCCAGCCTGCTGCAATCCGTCGAGGCCGAGATGGTCGCGCTTTTTCCCCATGCCACCCTTGAACGGGGCGAGGCGTTCACAGCGGTCGCCGACGGGCTGGCGCTGGCGGCTGGCCCCTCTTGAACCCAAAGGCGTGCGGGCGTAATCGGATGCCCATGCATATCGTCGCCGCCCTTTACCACTTTACCCGCTTTGCCGACCCCGACGCCCTGCGCGGGCCGCTGCTGGATCTGTGCCGCGCGCGCGGGATCAGCGGCACGCTCTTGCTGGCGGGCGAAGGGATCAACGGCACCATCGCCGGCGACCGCGCGGGCATCGACGCGGTGCTCGCGCATATCCGCGCCTTGCCCGGCTGTGCGGATCTGGAATGGAAGGAAAGCACCGCCGCTGACGCCCCTTTTCACCGCATGAAAGTCCGGCTGAAACGTGAAATCGTCACCATGGGCCAGCCCGATATCGACCCCGTATCGCGGGTGGGCCATTATGTCGACCCTGCCGACTGGAACGCGTTAATCAGCGCCCCCGATGTCGCCGTGATCGACACCCGCAACGATTACGAGGTCTCGATCGGCACATTCGACGGCGCGATCGACCCGCAAACCAAATCTTTCAGCGAATTCCCCGCATGGTGGGAAGCCAACAAGCACCGGTTCCACAACAAGCGCATCGCAATGTTCTGCACCGGCGGCATCCGCTGCGAGAAATCCACCAACTACCTGATGGGCCAAGGGGTGGAAGACGTCTATCACCTCAAGGGCGGCATCCTGAAATACCTCGAAGAGGTGCCGCAGGACGCCAGCAAGTGGGACGGCGAATGTTTCGTCTTTGACGGGCGTGTCAGCGTCGGGCACGGGCTGGCCGAGGGGCCGCATATCCTGTGCCACGGCTGCCGCCGCCCGCTGCTGCCCGAGGACCGCAATCATCCCGCGTTTGAAGAAGGCGTCAGTTGCCATCACTGCGTGGACGAGACGACCGAAGCCGACAAGGCCCGTTTCCGCGAACGGCAAAAGCAGATCGCCTTGGCAAAGGACCGCGGGGTCCGGCATATTGGCGGGCTTTGATCGCAAGACCGCGCTGGCGCTTTTGCTGGGGCTTGCAGGCGGGGGGATTGCGTATCTTGCAGGGCTGCCCTTGCCGTGGATGCTGGGGCCGATGATCGCCAATGTCGCCGCCGCCATGCTGCGCGCGCCAGTCAAGGGGCCAAGCGGATTGCGCAATGTCGTCGTGCCCGTCATCGGCGTGCTGCTGGGGTCCGGTGTCACGGCAGAGCTGTTCGGACTGATCTCGACTTGGGTGCTGACGCTGATGCTGCTGCCGCCTTTCCTGCTTGTCGCGGCGGGGGTGTCTTTCCTGATCTACCGCCGCGTCGGCGGCTATGACCGCGTAACCGCATATTACGCCGCGATGCCCGGTGGTTTGAACGAGATGATCCTGCTGGGGGGTGAGGCTGGCGGCAGCGAACGGCAGATAGCACTTGCCCATGCCGCGCGGGTGATGATCGTGATCGTCTTTGTCGCGCTGTTTTTCGGGCTGGTGCTGGGGGTGTCGGCAGGGGGGACGGATGATGCGAACTGGACAGCCCTCGACGCGCTGACCATGCGCGATTACGCCGTGCTTGGCCTTTGCGCCGTCGCGGGCGCGTGGCTGGGCAAGATCGCGCGCCTGCCTGCCGCCCCCGTCTTTGGGCCCATGATCCTGAGCGGGATCGCGCATTACACTGCCCTCGTAACCGTGCCGCCGCCCAGCCTGTTCGTGATCGCGGCCCAAGTCACCATCGGCACCGTGATCGGCACCCGCTTTGTCGGGGCAAAGCTCGCCGATCTGCGGCGCGAACTGGGGCTGGCGGCGCTGTCGTCGGGGATCATGCTGGCCATTGCCGTCGCGTTTGCCGAGGTCATCGTGCTGGCGGGCGGGATGCCACTGGCGCAGGCGTTTCTGGCCTATGCGCCGGGGGGATTGACGGAAATGTCGTTGCTGACCCTCGCGATGGGGCAGGATGCGACCTATGTATCGGTGATCCACGTCATCCGCATCACGCTGGTAATCGCGGCTGCACCGCTTGTTTTTGCGATGATGCGTAAACGTATTCTTTGATAGGACGCCTGATGTTCAAACATTTGCCCGACGCCCCCTTGGCCGACAAACGCCCGACCACGACAGAGGCGCATGGTGTCACCCTGCATGACGATTTCGGCTGGCTGCGCGCGGACAACTGGCAAGAGGCGATGCGCGATCCTGCAAAACTGCCCGCCGATATCGCGGGTTATCTGCGCGCCGAGAATGCCTATTACGACGCGGCCATGGCAGACACCGCCGACTTGCAAGCCACGCTGATCGCGGAAATGCGGGGCCGGATCAAGGAAGACGACACATCCGTCCCGCGCAAGAACGGCGCCTATGCCTATGTGATGCGCTACAGCGAAGGGGCTGAACACCCCGTCTATATCCGCACCGCACGGGATGGCGGGGATGAGGTTGTGCTGCTCGATGTGAACGTCGAGGCGGCGGTGCATGACTATTTTGATCTGGGTGCGGTCGCATCCTCGCCCGATCACGGGTTGCTGGCGTGGCAGGCCGATACCACGGGGTCAGAGTTTTTCACCCTGCGCCTGCGCGATACCGCCACCGGACAGGACAGTGCCACGCTGATCGCGGATGTGGGGTCCGTCGCCTGGGCGGATGAACGCACGCTGTTCTATGTCCGCGTCGACGCCCAGCACCGCCCGAACAAGGTGTTCCGCCACACCATCGGCAGCGTTCCGGCAGATGACGTGCTGGTCTACGAAGAAAAAGACCCCCGCTATTTCGTGGGCGTCAGCCGGTTGCGGTCGGGGGCCTATGTCCAGATCGCAACCGGCATGAACGACGAAAGCGAGGTTTGGGTGATCCCAACCGCGACGCCCGATGCAGCGCCTCAGCTGATCGAGGCGCGCACCGAAGGGCTGGAATACGAGATTGACCACCAAGGCGATCACTTCGTCATCCTGACCAACGCCGACGGCGCGGTGGATTTCAAGATCGTCACCGCCCCTGTCGCCACGCCACAGCGCGCGCATTGGGTCCATCTGGTGCCCTATCGCGCGGGGCGCATGGTGATCGGGCTGGCCGCCTATCGCGACTGGCTGATCTGGGTGGAACGCGAAAACGCGCTGCCGCGCATCTGCTATCAGGGACCTTCGGGTGCGGTGCAAAGCATCGCGTTTGACGAAGAAGCCTATGCTTTGGGGGCCGACCCGAGTGCGGAATATGAAACGGATATGTTCCGCTTTACCTATTCGTCGCCCACGACGCCGTCACAAGTGTTTGATTTTGATCTGGCCACGGGTGCGCGCGTGCTGATGAAACAGACCGAATTGCCCAGCGGCCACGACCCTGCCGATTACGTCACCCGCCGGATCATGGCGCGATCGCATGACGGCGCGCTGGTGCCGGTCACAATCCTGCACCATGCGACGACCAAACTGGCTGGCACAGCACCTTGCCTGCTGTATGGCTACGGGTCTTACGGGGCCTCCATGCCCGCAGGCTTTTCCGCCAACCGGCTGTCGCTGGTGGATCGCGGGTTCGTCTATGCCATCGCCCATGTGCGCGGCGGCGAGGAAAAGGGCCGTGCCTGGTACGAGGACGCGAAATTCGGGCGCAAGGTGAATACCTTCCACGATTTCATCGGGACGGCCGAGGCATTGATCGCCGAAGGCTACACCGGCAAAGGCCGGATCGTCGCGCAAGGCGGGTCGGCGGGCGGGTTGCTGGTGGGCGCGGTGGCCAACATGCGCCCCGACCTGTGGGTCGGCATCATCGCCGACGTGCCTTTCGTCGATGTGCTGACCACGATCCTTGACGACACGCTGCCCCTGACACCCGGCGAATGGTCCCAATGGGGTAATCCGATCGAAAGCAAGACGGCGTTCGACGATATCCGCGCCTATTCGCCCTATGACAATGTCACCGCACAGAATTACCCTGCCATGCTGGTGACGGCGGGCGTGTCCGACCCGCGCGTGACCTATTGGGAACCGGCGAAATGGGTCGCCAAGCTGCGGATCACCAAGACGGACGACAATATCCTGCTTTTGAAAACCAACATGTCCTCTGGGCATTTTGGCAAGACGGGGCGGTTCGCAGCACTTGAGGACGCAGCACGATCCTATGCTTTTGCGATCAAGGCGGTGGGTCGGGGTTAACCCCGACCTACCTCAATGTGCAGACCGTAGGGCGGGGTTCACCCCGCCAAACTAAAAGTCCAGATTTTCCACGTTCAGCGCGTTTGCCTGGATGAATTCGCGCCGCGGTTCGACCACATCACCCATCAGCTTGGTGAACAGATCGTCGGCCTCGGCCACATCCTCGACCTTGACCTGAAGCAGCGTGCGCGCATCAGGGTCGAGCGTCGTTTCCCACAGCTGATCGGGGTTCATCTCGCCCAGACCTTTGTAGCGTTGCAGGGACAGGCCCTTTTCGCCCTCTTCCAGAATGGCGCGCAGCAGGTCGAGCGGGCCATGGATCAGCTGGCTGCGGTCCTTGCGCACCAGCGTCGCAGGCAGGTTATAGACGTCCTGCAAGCTTTTCGTGAATGTCCCCGTGCGTCGCGCCTCGCCCGAGCGGAGCATCGTGCCGTCGAGCGTGCGCACCTCTTCCACGCCGCGCAGGAACCGCGCCAGACGCATCCCCTTGTCCTGCGTGATCCGGCCTTGCCAGCCGCGTTCCCATTCCAGTGCGATCAGGTCCAGCCGTGCGGCCACGCGGTCGGCGGTGCCTTGCAGGTCGTTTTCCACGACGCCGGGCACGAATGCCCCTGCAATGGCGGCCTGTTCCAGTATGTGGCGCGGGTAATGGGTCGGAAACGCCTCCAGCACGCGTTTCAACTGCCGCGCTTCTTCGACGATACGGCGCAGGTCGGCACCGGCGATTTCCTCGCCATTGCCCTGACGCAGCATCGCGCCTTCGATGCCCTGTTCGATCAGGTATTCGTCCATCGCGGCCTGATCTTTCAGATAAACCTCTGACCGGCCGCGCGTGACCTTATACAGCGGCGGCTGCGCGATATAGAGATGCCCGCCCTCGATCAGTTCCGGCATCTGCCGGAAAAAGAAGGTCAGCAACAGCGTGCGGATATGCGCGCCGTCGACGTCGGCGTCGGTCATGATGATGACCTTGTGATAGCGCAGCTTGTCGATGTTGAATTCGTCGCGCCCGATGCCGGTGCCAAGCGCCATGACAAGATTGCCGATTTCCTGACTGGACAGCATCCGGTCGAACCGCGCGCGTTCCACGTTCAGGATCTTGCCCTTCAGCGGCAGGATCGCCTGCGTGCCACGGTCACGGCCGGTCTGGGCGGACCCACCGGCGCTGTCACCCTCCACAAGGAACACTTCGGTCTTGGACGGGTCCTTTTCGGAACAATCCTTGAGCTTGGAGGCATTGAAATTCACATCCATCGCCGATTTACGGCGGATTTCACGGGCCTTGCGCGCGGCTTCACGGGCGGCAGCAGCCTCGACGATCTTGGAGATGATCGCTTTGGCGGTGGCGGGGTTTTCCTCGAACCATTCGTTCAGCTTTTCGCCCATCAGGTTTTCGACGGCAGGCCGCACCTCGGAGCTGACAAGCTTGTCCTTGGTCTGGCTGGAAAACTTCGGATCGGGCACCTTGACCGACAGCACGCAGGTCAGACCTTCGCGGGCGTCGTCGCCTGTCAGCGCGATCTTTTCCTTTTTGGTGATGCCGGTTTCGGTCGCATATTTGGTGATGGCACGGGTCAGCGCGCCACGGAAACCCGCCAGATGCGTGCCGCCATCGCGCTGCGGAATGTTGTTGGTGAACGGCAGCACCATTTCGTTATAGCTGTCGTTCCACCACATCGCGACCTCGACCCCGATGTCATCGCGTTCGCCGGTCACATAGATCGGCGTCTGCATCAGCGGGGTTTTGGACCGGTCCAGATATTTGACGAATTCGCGCACGCCACCTTCATAGAACAGGTCCGTACGCAGGGGTTCGGCTGGGCGCAGGTCTTCCAGAATGATCCGCACGCCGGAATTCAGGAACGCCAGTTCGCGCAGACGCTTTTCCAGAATGTGGAAATCGAAATCGCGGTTGGAAAAGGTCGTCAGCGCGGCAAGAAAGGTGATCTCTGTGCCTTTGCGGCCATCGGCATCACCGACCACACGGAGGGATTCCACAGTGAAGCCACCCTCGAACCGGGCGTAATGCTCCTTGCCCTCGCGCCAGATGCGCAGTTCCAGAAAATCCGACAGGGCGTTGACGACGGACACGCCGACGCCGTGCAGACCGCCCGAGACCTTGTAGGAATTACTGTCGAATTTACCACCCGCGTGCAGCTGGGTCATGATGACTTCGGCGGCGGACACGCCTTCGCCTTCGTGGATGCCGACAGGAATACCGCGCCCGTTGTCGCCCACGGTGACAGAGCTGTCGGCGTTGATCCGCACATAGACATGATCGGCGTGACCGGCCAAAGCCTCGTCAATGCCGTTGTCCACGACCTCATAGACCATATGGTGCAGGCCGGACCCGTCGTCAGTGTCACCGATATACATGCCGGGACGCTTGCGAACAGCCTCTAACCCTTTGAGAACCTTAATGGAATCGGCGCCATATTCTTCTTGTTTCTTGTCGTCATCGGCCATGGGGTCAGTCCTGTTCATCTATCCGCAAAATATATGCGGAATATGCGGGGATGTCACGCGAATGGCACCATATTTTGTGGCATTTCAAAGCGCTTAGCTGACGGCGATCACGCCGCCGACGGCCACCAGCAAACAGCCCGCCACGATATTGATCCGGCGCAGCGTTTCAGGCGACTTGAGCGCGCCGCGCATCCGCCCGATAAAGCCCGCAAGCACCAGATTGCCCACCAGCGGCACCATGAAGCTGAGCGTGCAAATCACCACGATATCGGCCAGCGTCACCCGCGTCAGATCAAAGAAGCCCGGCAGCACGCCCATGTAGAACAGCACCGCCTTGGGGTTGCCAAGGATTACCGCAACGCCCGCGACAAAGCCCGCCCAGCGCCCCGGACGTGTCAGGCGACTGTCCGCGCTGAGCGTGTGCCCGCCCGACCGGATCAGCCCGATCCCCATGACGATGAACACGGCGACGGCGATCCATTTCATCACCAGCATGACCTCGGCAAAGGCCGAGACCAGCCATGTGACCCCGAGGATCGCGACCAGCGGCCAAAAGATATCACCCAGCGCAACCCCCACCGCCAGGGGCCATGCGGCGGTAAACCCACCCGACAGCGAGCGCGCGAGCAGCGCGACCCAGACCGGACCGGGGGTAATGAACAGGATCAGCAAGGCACCGGCATACAGCACAAGGCCCGAGGCGGTAACGGTCATAGTGAGTCTTTGCGTTCCACTGCCGACTGGCCGTGCGTTTCGGTGACTTCGGCGTATTGCGCGCGGGACCCCAGTTCGGCGAACAATTCCGGCCCGGTGCCTGTCATGAACGCCTGTGCGCCCAGCGCGCAGATTTCGTCATAGAGCGCGGCACGGCGGGTGGCGTCAAGATGGGCTGCGACCTCGTCCAGCAAAAGGATCGGCGGCGCGCCGAAATCCTGCGCCAGCGCGCGCGCATTGGCCAGGATCAGGCTGATCAGCAGGGCTTTCTGCTCTCCGGTTGAACAATCGCGGGCGGGCACGTTCTTGTCAGCGTAAACGGCGTCAAGATCGGCGCGGTGCGGCCCCAGCAACGTCCGCCCCGCCGCCATGTCGCGGCTGCGATGATCGGCCAGTGCCGCTTGCAGATCATCGGGCAGCGGGTCGGCATAGGTGAGCGACAGCAGCGCAGTCGGAAAGGCGCTGACAGCCTCGGCCTGTGCGGCTGTCAGCGCCGCGATGGCCTGCGTGCGGTTCGCGGTGATCTGGGCTGCGGCCTCGGCCATCTGGCCTTCGATCGCGGCATACCAATGCGGGTCGCGCACCATGTCTTTGAGCAGGCGATTGCGTTCGCGCATCGCCTTTTCATAGGTCAGCACGGCATCGGCATGGCTTGGCTCGAAACTCAGCGTTGCGCGATCCAGAAACCGGCGCCGCCCATCGGCCCCTTCGATCCAGAGCCGGTCCATCGCGGGCACCAGCCACAGCACCCGCGCGATCCGGCCCAGGGCCACCTGCGGCGCTGTCTTGCCGTCGATGCGCAACTGGCGCGGCTGGCCTGTTTCGGCCCAGGATTCGACTTCGTGGACCTGATACAGCGATTGCAGGACGCCCGTGATCTTCCACCCCAGCGCCTCTGGCCTGCGCGCCAGATCGTCAGCCCCCGCACGGCGCAACCCGCGCCCCGGCGACAACAGCGAGACAGCCTCGAGGATATTGGTCTTGCCCGCGCCATTCGGCCCGTAAATCGCCAGTGGGCGTGGATCAAGGTCCAGCACCGCGCGTTTATGCGACCTGAAATGCGACAGGGTCAGTTGCGAAAGCGCCAGCCGGGTCATGGCCAGCGCGAAGAATTTTCACGAAAATTCTTCCCCCGGCAAAATTCTTCGCGAAGAATTTTGCGCCCCGTCACACGCGCATCGGCATGACGACATAGATCGCCGACATGTCGTTGCCTTCGCGCATCAGGGTCGGATCGCCCGAGGAATTGAACATGAAAACGGCGTTCTCGCGGTCTACCTGGCTCGCGATTTCCAGCAGGTATTTGGCGTTGAACCCGATTTCGAGCCGTTCGTCGGAATAGGCGACGGCCAGTTCTTCCTCGGCGGCACCGGAATCAGGCGAATTGACGGACAGGATCAAGCGGTCTTCGTCCAGCGACAGTTTCACGGCGCGCGACCGTTCGGACGACACGGTCGCCACGCGGTCCACGGCGCGGGCGAATTCGCTGGCGTCGACTTCCAGCCTGCGCGTGTTGCCCTGCGGGATGACGCGGGTGTAATCGGGGAAGGTGCCGTCGATCACCTTGGAGGTCAGCGTGATATCGGGCGTGGCAAAGCGGATCTTGGTTTCGGACACCGACACCGCGATCTTCATGTCGTCATCATCCAGAAGCTTGCGCAATTCGCCCACGGTCTTGCGCGGCACGATCACGCCGGCCATGCTTTCGGCACCCATCGGCAGTTCCGCGTCGATCCGCGCCAGACGGTGGCCGTCGGTCGCGACACAGCGCAGCACCTTGCCGTTTTCGCCATCGGCCACATGCATGTAGACGCCGTTGAGGTAATAGCGTGTTTCTTCGGTCGAGATCGCGAATTTGGACTTGTCGAACAGCCGCCGCAGCACGGGGGCCTTGGCCGAGAAATTGGCCGCGTAATCGGACGAGGCCATCACGGGGAAATCTTCCTTGGGCAGCGTCGCGAGCGAGAAATTGGACCGCCCCGCCTCGATCGTCAGGCGGCCTGTCGCGCTTTCCTCGGTCAGGCTGACAAGCGCGCCATCGGGTAGCTTGCGCACGATCTCGTTCAGGGTCACTGCCGATACGGTCGTGGCACCCGCGCGTTCGACCTTGGCGGGTGCCTTGTCGACGATTTCGATATCAAGGTCGGTGGCGCGGAAATGCACTTCGTCGCCCTGCGCCTCGATCAGCACGTTGGCAAGGATCGGGATCGTGTTGCGCCGTTCGACGACGGATTGGGCCTGCGCGACCGCCTTGAGCAATACCGCGCGTTCAATGCTGAATTTCATGTCCCAATCTCCGCCTATCCTGTTGCCGGACAAGGCCGGGACGCGAAATCTACTGCATTCCGGCGCGGCCTCAAGTGTTTTGTTTCTGATGCAGGTCCCAGCGTCAAGCGCGGCTATGCTTCCAAGGCACGGCGCAGCAGTTCCAGATCGTCCGCGATCTGGCTGTCCAGCTGTTTCAGTTCCTCGATCTTGCGGACGCCGTGCATGACGGTCGTGTGGTCGCGGCCGCCGAACCGCCGCCCGATTTCCGGCAGGGACCTGTTGGTCATCTGCTTGGCCAGATACATCGCCATCTGCCGGGGGCGGGCATAGTTGCGCACGCGCTTTGGCCCGATCATGTCGGACAGGCGGATGTTGTAATGTTCGGACACCTTGCGCTGGATTTCCTCGACTGTGACCTTGCGATCCGACGCCTTCAACACGTCGGACAGGCAATCCTGTGTCAGTTCCAGATTGATCTCGCGGCCGACCAGGGATGCGAAGGCGAATAGACGGGTCAGCGCGCCTTCCAGCACGCGCACGTTGGTCGAAATGCGATGCGCAAGGAATTCCAGCACACCGGGGGCGACCGCGAGACCGGGGTATTGCGCCGAGAACGCCTCGACCTTGGATTGCAGAATGCCAAGGCGCAATTCATAGTCGGTCGGGTGCAGATCGACAACCAGCCCGCATTGCAGGCGCGACCGGATACGGTCTTCGAGGTCCTTGATCTCGCCGGGCGCGCGGTCGGCGGAAATGATGATCTGCTTGTGGCCGTCCACCAGCGCGTTGAAGGTGTGGAAAAACTCTTCCTGCGTGCTGTCCTTGCCCGCGATGAATTGCACGTCATCGACCATCAGCACATCGACGGACCGGAACAATTGTTTGAAATCCATCATCTTGCGTTCGCGCAGCGCGGTAATGAAACGGTACATGAATTGTTCAGCGGACAGGTAGAGCACGTTCAGTTCCGGCGACCGGCGCTGCAATTCATGCGCGATGGCATGCATCAGGTGCGTCTTGCCCAGCCCGACGCCGCCATAAAGAAACAGCGGGTTGAAGGTCACAGGCCCGCCATCGGCCACGCGGCGCGCGGCGGCATGGGCCAATTCGTTGGGCTTGCCGACGACAAACGTATCGAACGTGAACCGCGCATCCAGAGGTGAGCCAGAGATTTCATCGACGCTGGCAGTCCGCGTCGCAGGCTTGGGCGCGGGTTTCGGGGCCGTCTGCGCCATCGCAGGCACCTTGAATTGCAGGCGCTGCACGTCTTCGCCCTGCTGGCTCAGATGGTATATGATCTGGTCCCCAAAATTCTGGGACACGTAATTGCCGATGAAATTGGTCGGGACATGAAAAACGGCGACACCTTCCGCCAAGCGAGAGAATTCCAGGGGTTCGATCCAGTTGGAGAAATTATTGACCCCAAGGGCCCCCTTCAGTGAAAGCAGCACCTTTGCCCAGATATCGTTCGTCATTCTTTTCTTTACCCTAAACCCCGCACAACCCCACCGCAGAGCCGCACACCTTTAAACGACCACACATCGCACCCGGCAAAAGCGATCCGTACGCTCGGAGTGTCCCTCTCCGACCGGAATACGCTTTGCCAAACTACGGTCCATTGACGGCACGCGACGTCAGGTCGCGGCCATAACGGCAGATGAAGAGAGACATGATAGCGATGGTCATCAAGGAGCAGCCCCTAATGACCAAGCAGACACAAATGTCGGGCGCCCCCCGCTTGCGCAGATTACCCCTGTCACATTTGCATGGGGTCGGTCCCCGAATACCTGACAGCCGCAGCCCAAAGAACGGGTTTCAGCGTATCAGATCGGACCGATCCCCCCATGTCCCCCCGGAACGATGTGAATCGCATCGTCAAGCTAGCAAGGGGTTTGGGGCCGCTTCAACAGAACAACGTGCTTGACTCTGACTTTGCCTGAAAAGAATCTTCGTCCGCTTTGTTTTCCGCCAAAATCTCGGCAGTGGTGCAACACCTGCATAAAAAAAGACGCACCCGAATGGGGCGCGTCTTCGTCGATTCTGGTCGGATGTGGCCCGTGGATCAGCCGATTGCCTTGACCCGTGCGGACAGGCGCGACATTTTCCGCGCGGCAGTGTTCTTGTGAACGACGCCTTTGGTCACGCCGCGCATCAGTTCTGGCTGCGCCGCGCGCAGAGCTGCGATCGCTGCGGCCTGATCGCCAGAGGTGATCGCCTCTTCGACTTTGCGCAGGAATGTGCGGATACGCGAACGGCGCATCTTGTTAACCTGGAAACGGGCGTCGTTCTGACGGGCCCGTTTTTTGGACTGTGGTGAGTTTGCCATGGGTCTTTCCCTTCGTCGGGTCAAAATGTTCTGTTAAGCGCAAAAAGCCCCGACCGGGTTCAGTACCGGTGATTCTGGCCTAGGCGGGCCTCTCGCGCATGTGCGCTTCGCCTTAGTGCAGTTTTGCCCCGAAGGAAACCCGAAATCTTAGCGGTCGCGGAACTGCGCCTCGCGCTTTTCCAGAAAGGCGGTCATGCCTTCGGTCTGGTCGTCGGTCGCGAACAGCGACTGGAACAGGCGGCGTTCGTATTGCAGCCCTTCGGCCAGCGTCGTCTCATAGGCGCGGTTGACGGCATCCTTGGCGGCCATCGCCGCGATCAGGGACTTTGCGGCGATCTTGGCAGCCGACTTGCGCGCTTCGGTCAGCAGATCCTTGGCAGGGACAACGCGGCTGACCAGCCCGCTGCGTTCAGCCTCGGCGGCATCCATGAAACGGCCGGTCAGATGCATGTCCATCGACTTGGCCTTGCCCACGAAACGGGTCAGGCGCTGCGTGCCACCAAGGCCCGCGATGACGCCAAGGTTGATCTCGGGCTGGCCGAATTTTGCGGTATCGGCAGCGATGATGAAATCGCACATCATCGCCAGTTCACACCCACCGCCCAGCGCATAGCCCGCAACAGCAGCGATGATCGGCTTGCGCGTGCGGTTGAAGCGGTCGGTTTCATTCTCGAAGAACCGCGTGGTGTAGAGGTCGACGAATGATTTATCCGCCATCTCGGAAATATCCGCACCGGCCGCAAAGGCCTTTTCGGATCCGGTGATGATGATGCAGCGCACCTTGTCGCTGGCGTCAGCCTCTTCCAGCGCGGTGCACAATTCGCGCAGCAGATCGCCGTTCAGCGCATTCAGGGCATCGGGCCGGTTCAGCGTGATGGTCGCCACGTCGTCGCGCATATCCACGATGATAGTCTCATAGGCCATGCTGCCGTCCTTTTGCTGATGGTCAGACCTCTGTGCTTAACAAAGGCTGCGCATCGTTCAAGTTATCTTTGGCATTGCGCACAAAAGAAAGACGACCGACCCGATTGCACGACTCGGCTGATCGGCCTGCCACAATCAGGCGTGAGGCAAGGGGCGCCTTCGCGGTCATAGACCTGAAACCCGTGCTGGAAATAGCCCAGTTCACCGTCGCTTTGGCGGTAATCCCGCAAGCTGGACCCGCCCGCCGCGATCGCCTCGTTCAACACGTCGCGGATCAAGGGCACCAGCGTCGCCACACGGCGCGCCGCGATTTGGCCCGCCTTGCGCCTTGGGTTAATGCCCGCGCGGAACAGCACCTCGCAGACATAGATATTGCCCAGCCCCGCCACGATCCGCTGGTCGAGCAGGGCCGATTTGACCGGCGTATTGCGCCCCTTCAGCCGTGCGATCAGATAGGTTTCGTCGAACGCATTGCCCAAGGGTTCCGGCCCCAGATCGCGGATCAGCCAGTGATCGTCCTGTGCCGCCGTCGGCATCAGGTCCATCGCGCCGAAACGGCGGGCGTCGTTGAAGGTGATCCGCGCGCCGCCGTCCATATGCAACACAACATGGTCGTGTTTCGCGGGTGCCGGATGCGGGTGATAGAACGCACCCTGCGCCGCCCCCGACACCAGCATCCGCCCCGACATGCCCAGATGGATCAGCAACGTCTCTGCGCTGTCCAGATCGACAAGGATGTATTTCGACCGCCGCCGCAGGCCAAGCACACGCCGCCCGGTCAGACGATCCGCCATGTTTTCAGGAAACGGCCAGCGCAGATCAGGGCGGTTAACCTCGGCCCGCGCGATCACCCGCCCTGCCATGACGGGGGCTATTCCGGCCTTGACGGTTTCAACCTCGGGCAATTCGGGCATGGCGCACTTTCTATCGGCGGGTCGGCGTTGTAAGCCTCTCTCTGCGCCCTATAGTTGGGACGAGCGCAAAGGACCACAAGCCCCGATGACCGACGAGACAGACAAGACGACCCATTTCGGTTTCGACACCGTCCGCGAAGATGAAAAGGCAGGCCGCGTGCAGGGCGTGTTTTCCTCTGTCGCCAGCAAATACGACATCATGAACGACGTGATGTCCGGCGGGATCCACCGTCTCTGGAAAGACGCGATGATGGATTGGCTGGCCCCGCGGCCAGGCCAGCGTTTGCTGGACGTCGCAGGCGGGACCGGCGATGTGTCGTTCCGGTTCCTCAAACGGGCAGGGCGCGGGCATGCGACCGTGCTTGACCTGACCGAACCCATGCTGATCGAAGGGCGCAAACGCGCCGAGGCGGCGCAAATGTCCGACAGCCTTGACTGGGTGGTGGGCGACGCGATGGCGCTGCCGTTCGAGGCCAACACCTTCGACGTCTATACGATCTCCTTCGGGATCAGAAACGTGACGCGGCCGCAGGATGCCCTGAAAGAAGCGTACCGCGTGCTGAAACCCGGCGGGCGGCTGATGGTGCTGGAATTCAGCCAGATCCCCAACCCGATGATGCAGGCGGCCTATGACGCCTATTCCTTCAACGTGATCCCCCGGATGGGCCAGATCATCGCGGGCGATCGCGACAGTTACCAGTATCTCGTCGAATCGATCCGACAATTCCCCGATCAGGACACGTTCCTTGGCATGGTCCGCGACGCGGGCTTCGGCAATGCGAAATACCGCAACCTGACGATGGGCGTCGCCGCCCTGCATTCGGGGTGGAAACTCTAGGGTGCGCGGACCTCACAACATCATCCGGCTGATCAGGACCGGCGCCACGCTGGAACGCACCGGCGCGATGAAGGTGATCCTTGACGCTTTCGACGTCGGTCCGTTCCTGCGTGCCACCCTGCGGTCGCTCGTCTGGCCGTTCCAATGGTTGGGCTACAAGGGCGATCCGGCCATGCCGCCCGCGCCCCGCGCGCTGACGGCGCTTGGCCCCGCCTATATCAAATTCGGGCAAATCCTGTCGACCCGGCCGGATGTCGTCGGCGATGACATGGCGGTGCAGTTGCGCGTGCTGCAGGACAAGATGCCGCCCTTTTCGATGGCCGAGGCGAAGGCCGAAATCCAGCGAGAGCTGGGGATGCCGGTGGAAAAACTGTTTTCCACCTTCTCCGCCCCTGTTGCCGCCGCATCGCTGGCGCAGGTCCACAAGGCCCATCTGGCTGACACCGGCGAGGCCGTCGCCGTCAAGATCCTGCGCCCCGGCATCGAACGCGCGTTTCGGCGCGACATCGACGCCTTCTACTTTGTCGCCCGCACGATCGAGGTCCTGTCGCCATCGTCGCGCCGGTTGCGGCCAATGGATGTGATCGCGCATTTCGAAGGTGTGGTGATGGGCGAGCTTGACCTGCGGCTGGAAAGCTCTGCCGCCGCAGAATTCGCCGCCAATACAAAGGATGACGCCGGTTTCACCGTGCCGCAGGTCCGCTGGCATCTCTCGGGACGCAGGGTCATGACGCTGGACTGGGCCGAAGGGATCGGGATCGGTGACAATGCAGCCCTTGATGCGGCGGGGCATGACCGGCGGGTGTTGGCGAACCGCGTGCTGGGGCTGTTCCTGAATCACGCGCTGCGCGACGGCTATTTTCATGGCGACATGCATCAGGGTAACCTGAAGGTCAGCGCTAATGGCGACATCATCGCCTATGATTTCGGGATCATGGGGCGGATCGACGAATATACCCGCCGCGTCTATGCCGAAATCCTGTTCGGGTTCATCCGCAAGGATTACCAGCGCGTCGCAGAGGTCCATTTCGAGGCAGGCTATGTCCCGCCGAACCGCGACGTCGATGAATTCGCCCGTGCCCTGCGGGCGGTGGGTGAGCCGATCTTCGGCATGGATGCCAGCCGCATTTCGATGGCGCGGCTTTTGTCCTATCTGTTCGAAGTGACCGAACGCTTTGGCATGGAGACCCGCACCGAACTGATCCATCTGCAACGCACGATGGTGGTGGTCGAAGGTGTCGCGCGCTCGCTTGATCCGCGGATGAACATCTGGGAAGTCGCCAAACCCGTGGTCGAGGATTACATCAAGCAGAGCATCGGACCAAAGGCGCTGCTGCGCGATCTGGGGCGCACGGCGATGATCCTGTCACGCTTTGGTCCGCAATTGCCGCGTTTGGCGGAACAGGCCCTGATCCGCCTGAATAACCCCCCGCCGGAACCGAAACCGCAACGCGGCATTGCGCGGCTGTCGTGGATGGCGCTTGGCGGGGTTCTGGTGGGCGGCGCGATGTGGCTCGGCCAGATAATCTGATCCCAATACAGCGCAAAGCCGCAGCCTGTCGCTGCCCTGGCCGATGCCTCACGATGCGCGATTGCGCGCGGCCCTGCAAAAGAAAGCACGGCGTTGCCTTGCGCACCGGCGGGGACAGACAGCCGCCACAGCCCCGGCTCGTGATCGGTCGGTCTTTTCGTCGCCCGCGCTGCGCATGGACAGTGCTTAAGACCGCGGGCGTTGCGCGTGACATCCTCGGCATCTCTGGAAATGTGCAGGGACAGGTCACGATCCCGACGACATCATGCACCGTGAGCGACGTGACGCCTGCCAAAATCAGTGCATCATCGCTGCCCCCGACGACGATTGCAGGGATGACCCGATTGGCCGGAATTGTCCGACAGGGTATCTGATCGGCACTGCCGTGAAGCGCGACGCCCGCGATGCAAGTGTTCTTCTTGCGTTTCTTGCCGCAAGCGCGATGCGCATCATCCTGCGTCGATGTGCCGAGCGCCGGGATGGCCAAGGGCCTTCGCCAAAAGGGTCAGGACAATGCGCGCAGCGCTGTGACGTCACCCGCCGGTATCGCAATACCCCCTTTGACGATCAGGTTTGTCTGTCCACCTTCAGACCGAACCTCTGTCACTCGGCTATAGACGTCCACAGCAGCCTCACCCATTGGTTGGCCATCGATCTTGCTGACATAGACGAAATCATACACGCCCGGCGGAAGTGGAAAGCCGCCCGCCCCAAGACCGTTCCATTGCACCGGGTCCGTGGTGGGCGGGGACGCAAAGCGCTGTACCTCCATCCCGCTGGCGTCGCGCACCACGATTTCGCCGGCATCGGCAAGGATCATGGGGTTCGGGTAAAGTGTGACGGGGGTCCCGTCAAAATAGGCTGGTGAGGCAGCGCGCACCTCCTTGCCTACCCACCCTGCAAGATCGGCAAGCCCCGCGACACCCATCTGCGCCGACAAGGCTTTGAGCAGGTCATTTGTCAGCACGGCCTGTTCGACACCGGAAAAGGTCGCCAACTGGGTTGCGAAATCGCTGGATTCAACAGGATTGAGCGGATCCTGATTTTTCATCTGTGCTGTAAGCATCCTGAGGAATGTCTCGAAATCGGAACTGATCTTCGTCTTTGCTGCCGGTTGGACCGGATCGATTGTCACAGGGCGGGCGGTCTGGGCGATTTCCATCATCTCTCCTTACAAGCGCAGATCAAGGCCGACGGTCACCCGCCGTGTTGCGGTGGGTTCCGGTTCAACGGTGCCAGACATATTGTCGGGGTGTTCGGTCAGCGGGTCTGCATCACGGCCATCCTGGCCCGGCTTCCGGCCGTCGCCGAAATCAAACGTGATGTCGTTATACCCCAAGCTGCGAAATTCTTGCGCCAAGGTATCAATGTGGCGGCGCAACAAGTCTGTCGTTTCAGGCCGATCCGCAGTGATATGCAACATCAGGGTGCCATCGCTCGTCGACATGCTCATCCGGACACGACCCAGTTCTTCCGGGTTCAGGGCGATTTCCGTGGGTTGCCCCGCAGTCTGCGTCACGGTGACGGCGATCTGCTGGGCAACATGGCGCGCAACAGTCGGCGCACCATGCAAGTCCCCGGTCTTTGCCGCCCCGACGACCGACGCCGTGTCGGTGGAAAGACCGAATGGCGTGTCCGACGGGTCCGCACCCATCGCAAGGCCGACCTTGGGCGCCGGCGGTTTCACCGCTGCGACCGCCGGTTCGGGGCGCTGCATGCCGGCGACGACGGGCAGCGGCTGTGTCGGTTGGTCGTGCACGGCGACAGGTGGTGCCGATCGCGGTATGTCCGGTTCTGGGGGAACTGCGGGCGTCGGTAACGCGATTGATGGCGCAGCGAGAGCAGCTGGCACCGCGACGGACGGGATCGCAGGAACCGGTGGGGTGGCGGCTTTGGCCGTGGCGCCGGGTTGCGGGGCATTGCCAGCAGCCTCATCATGCACCCCGCCCCGCGCGGTTTTGTCCGTCAGCAAGCCCTGCTGCAACCCGGCCAATGACCCGGAAGGCGACACAGGCAATGTCCTGCCGTCGACCTGCTGCGTCGCCGCGGCAACCGGCCGGTCGAACATCATCTGGACCAAAAGATGCTGCGTCATTTTCATCGGCATCCGCGGGTCGTCGGCCGACCGGTCCGGCAGCGCTGCTTTCGGAAGGATGTCTGCCGGAACAGGCGTCACATTGGCGACGGTCACGCGTTCAGGCGCCGGCATTTCAGCGGCGCCATCACTATCGTCGAACGGGAGGCGCTGGGTCGGATCAAGCGCCGGAAAATCGGTTGGATCGGGCACGGGCAACGCCGCATCGGCACCAAGGGGCTGTTCGGGCACAAGCGCGTCAACCAACGCGTCATAGGCAAGTTGAAAACCGTCTTGACCGTCGGCGGCAACGGCCCCGGGCGGCGGAATTTGCGGGGCAGGCGCAGAAGGCACCAACAGAGGCACTAACATTCGGTTTCCTGTCCGATGTGGTCACGCGCTGTTTTTGGCACAAGAAACTTACTGAATGTTTACAGCTTTGCCGCAGTCTGAAAAAAATTCCAGACGGAGCCGAACATGACCGCCATTCCTGTACTGCCGCCCCCCCGCTGGCCGGTGTCGCTGCCAGAATCGCTGAGTGCTGACAACAAACTACGCGAAGCCGCCCAAAAGCTGGAAGCGACGTTTCTGGCAGAAATGCTGAAATCTGCCAGTCTTGGTGCCAGCCGTTCCGCGTTCGGTGGGGGAATCGGTGAAGACCAGTTTTCGTCCTTTCTCCGCGACGCCCAATCACTTGAACTTGCGAAATCAGGGGGCATCGGTCTGGCCGAATCCCTGTTCAACGCGATGAAGCTGTCCGCCGATGCGTGACGACTCATTGGCCGATCTGGTGGCATTGCTTGAAACCGAAACCGCAGCCATCATCGCGGGGGAGTACGCGGTGCTTGATGACCTTGCTGGGCGCAAGCAAGATTTGTTGACCCATCTGCAACACATACCAACGGCGACTGGCGACCTGCAAACGATCGGGCGGTTGCTTGCCAGGAACCAGTCCCTTCTGGCTGCCGCAATCAAGGGCATCAGCGCAGCCCGGGTACGGCTTGCTGCATTGCAGGCGGTGCGGGACGGGCTGCAAGTCTACGATCAGTCGGGGCAGTTTGCCGTTGCCCCGGTTTCGCGCCCCGAATTGGTGAAAAAGGCATAATTTCATTCAAATGGGCTGAATTTCCACCTTTGGCGTTAATCCGTTGTTCAGGCTACGGCGCTTAAGTCCAAGGCACTGCCCGAACGGCAGGTGACGGACACCGCGGTGACCGAAGCAACGTCAGAATGGCGCGTCAACCTGCAAATCTGCAGATTTCTGAACCAATCAGGCGCAAAGCGCCCCCTAAAGGACCGACATTCATGTCCAGTATTCTGACGAACAACGGCGCGATGGTCGCGCTGCAAACCCTCAAATCCATCAACAACGACCTGACCAAGACACAGTCGATGATCTCCACCGGCAAAGAGGTGGGATCAGCAAGAGACAATTCCGCCGTCTGGGCAATCTCGAAGGTCATGGAATCCGACGTTCGTGGCTTTAAAGCCATCTCTGAGAGCCTTTCGCTCGGGCAGTCTTCGGTGGCTGTGGCGCGAAACGGCGCGGAAACGGTGACCGACCTACTGACCTCGATGAAAGAGAAAATCGTCGCCGCACAGGGCAAGAACGTGGATCGGAGCAAGTTGCAGGCCGATATCACGGCTTTGACCGACCAAATCAAATCTGTGGTTGGTGCAGCGCAATTCAACGGCCTGAACTTGCTCAAAGGCTCTGACGATGTCGACGTGCTTTCCTCGCTCGACCGCGCAAGCGACGGAACTGTGACGGCAAGCAACATCACGGTGGCGCGGCAGGACCTGAGCTTTGATGCCGGTGTTTACGGTACAGGTGCCGATCTTGGAGGCAACGTAACCACCACGCTGGGGGGTAACATTGCGCCCGGCGGAACAGGCGATGCATTCTCCAACGGCGCGAACCAATTGGCGGCAACGGTCGCCGGCACGATCGTCGCGGGAGAGACATACACCTTCCAGGTCGCTGGCAAGACGGCAACGTTCGTGACGACAACAACCGCCGTCAACGATCTGGCGGCCGGTCTGACGGCAGCAATCAACGCTGCTGGCATCGAAGGGGTCAGCGCCGGTGTCACAGGTGCCGTCATCACGATCGATTCGGTATCCAAATTCGACGACGTCACCGTGAACACCAGCGGAAGCGGAGCAGCAACATTTGCGTTGCAGGCGAATGGTGTCACGGCTGCAGCCGCGACCACCAACACCCAAACCATTACAGCGCGCGCATCGGAACTTACGTTTTCGGCGACCGCCGGCGTGGCAGAGGGCGACGGGTATCGCGCAAGCATCGGCAGCATGAACTTCGACTATATCGCCGGAAAAGGTGAGACGTTCGAAGACGTCGCGCGCGGCCTGAAGTCGATCATTGATGGCGCTGGCCTGGCCGACATCAGCACGAACGTCCGTCAGGATGCAACGACCGGCGCTTGGTCGCTGCAAATCGACAATGACGGTACTGCGCTGACCCTCTCAGACGCAGGGGCGGCCGGTGGCACCGCAACCGGCGGCCTGGTCGGGCTCAACAAGCTGGACGTGACGGAGGAAAGCAAGGTTTCAGCGGCACTCTCGAACATCGAAACGATGATCAACACATCAATCGATGCAGCCGCGGCGTTTGGCTCAAGCCAGGGCCGGATCGACACCCAGTCCAACTTCATCTCGCAACTGACGGATTCGCTTCGGTCGGGCATCGGCGCATTGGTCGACGCCAACATGGAAGAGGCCTCTGCGCGGTTGCAGGCTTTGCAAGTGCAACAGCAGCTTGGTGTTCAGTCGTTGTCGATTGCGAACCAAGCACCGCAGACCATCCTGTCGCTGTTCAGGTAAGGCCGCACAAAGGGCGGTGCCGCAGCAGCGGCACCGTTACCCCGTTACTGCATGAAAACAGCAGATTGTTCAGCAAAGTCCTGAAAGGACCTCCCCTGTGAATGTTATTGAACAAGCCCGGCAAGCCTATGCCCCGACCCAGATGGCTATTCGAACGGACCGTGCGATCGAATCGCAGCTGCTCAGCCAAGTCACTGCTCGGTTACGCCGCACCCTGTCGGATGATGTCGTGAATTTCCCTGCACTTGCCTCCGCGATTTATGATAACCGGCGCATCTGGGCCGCGCTTGCCGCGAGTGTCGCTGATCAGGATAACCACTTGCCGCCTGATTTGCGCGCGAAACTCTTCTATCTTGCTGAATTCACGGATCGGCACAGCCAAAAGGTGCTGGCAGGGAAAGCTGATGTCCAGGCGTTGGTCGACATCAATGTGTCCGTGATGCGCGGCTTGAACGGTCAGGTTGAACCTTGATGTCGGGCCTCGTTCTCAAACTCAACCCGCGCGAACGGATTTTGGTGAATGGCGCAGTTATCGAAAACGGCGATCGGCGCACACGTTTGTCGATATTGACACCAAACGCGAACATCCTGCGTTTGCGCGACGCCATCCGCCCTGACGAGGTCAATACGCCGGTGCGACGAGTCTGTTACATCGCACAGCTTGCCCTGTCCGGGGACGCCACCCCTGTCGACGCAAGGCGGCAGTTGTTGCTGGGCATCGAACAATTGAGCCAAGCCTTGCGTGACGACGACAGCCGGGCCAGCCTGACCGCAGCGACCGTTGCCGTTACCGAAAACGATTTCTATCGGACCTTGAAGTCCCTCCGCAATTTGCTGCCACGCGAAGCGCGGCTTCTTGCGGCGTCTACATGATGAGTTTCCAACCGGTTGTTCCACTGACGGGATATGTCGGTTGGCGTTTTCTTGAACGTACGCTGGAACCTCAACAGGCGGCCTTTGCAAAAAGCCAACCCGTGGTACGCGCGACTGATTACTTCCGCGAGAATATCGGCAACGTCACCAGCGCAGCTGACCTTGTCAATGATCGGCGGCTTCTGTCCGTCGCCCTTGGCGCATTCGGCCTTGATGACGACATCAACAACAGGTTTTTCATCCGTAAAGTGCTTGAGGATGGCACGATCAAGGACGACGCCCTCGCAAACCGCCTGGCTGATAATCGCTATGCGGAATTCAGCCGCGCTTTCGGATTTGGGGACCGTCCTGTTCCGCGTACGATTCTATCCGGTTTTGCCTCGGAAATGACGACCAGGTATGAAAAACGCCAGTTCGAAAGAGCGGTCGGCGTACAGAACAACGACCTGAGACTGGCTTTGAACCTGCAATCGGGCATCGCCGATATCGTTTCACGCAACTCCAGCGATGGGGCACAATGGTTTTCAATGATGGGCAATACGCCGTTGCGCAAAGTATTCGAAACGGCGCTTGGCCTGCCCGCGAGCATTGCCAGCATCGATATCGACAAGCAACGAGACATCTTCAAATCGCGGGCACAGGCGAACTTCGGGACTCAGACGATGGCTGATTTTTCGGACCCGGCACAGCAGGAAAAGCTTATACGCATGTTTCTGGTCCGATCCGAAGCATCACAATCTGCAGCACTGTCCGGCGCATCCGCTGCGCTGAGCCTGCTTCAGTCGATGCCACGGGTGGGCCGCTTGGCCTAGGGCTGCCGCATTTCGCAATGGCCGCAGGATCGTTCGTGGTAATCATGCCGTTGCACATCACAGTGACAGCGCAACAACGACGATCTGAGGTGAAACTGTCGGAGCGCGGCTACTGACTCGGGAACCATCTCGCGCACTCGCAAGCGTCAGAACCTCAGGCAGGCTCTTTTCGACCCGACCGCGTCGCAATCAGCAGATTGTAATCTTTGCTGCCGCTGTCGAAAAGCAACCGGATCGCCCCCAGCTTCAAGACCAGGGCGGATCCACCCACCCAGGTTACGACACGTTGTCCGTCCGGATGGGCTAGATCAAGCACGCTTGCCGACGTCACCAAATGTTGTCTTCATTTCACCGCCATTGCCCGCCATCGCCTGGCGCAGTTTTGCGAAATGGGCCAGCGTTCCGCGGCCGTCCTTGATTGTAAGAAAACTGTCCAAGGCTGGATAGCAGGCAATTGCAGCATCAATCGATTTGTCCGAACCCGGTGCGTAAAGGCCTGCCTGGATCATCAGCGCCGATTTTTCATAGACCGCCAGATGTGACCGCGCCTGCGCAATCATGCTGTTTTCCTGGGGCGTTGCTGCCGCAGGCAAAGCACGGGACACCGACCGCAGCACATCAATAGCCGGAAAACGGCCACGTTCGGCAATTTCCCGATCCATCACGACATGCCCGTCAAGTACACCGCGCAACATATCGGCGACGGGTTCATCCATATCCGACCCCGCGACCAGAACCGAAAAGACAGCCGTGATGTCGCCCATGTCGCCGGCACCGGGACCCGCGCGTTCGCAAAGGCCCGCTATCGCGGCGCCGGTCGAAACAGGATAGCCGCGCAAATTGGCGGGTTCGCCTGCGGCGACCGCGACCTCACGATGGGCTTCGCAGAACCGCGTCACCGAATCGATGATCAGCAGAACCTGTTTGCCGGCATCGCGAAAATGCTCTGCCAATGTCATCGCGGCCCATGCGCAGCGACGCCGGACCTGCGGGGCGCGGTCCGACGTGGCCGCCACAATAACCGATTTCGCCATGCCTTCGGAGCCGAGTACGTCATCGACAAAATGCCGCAATTCGCGCCCCCGTTCACCAACCAGCCCGATCACGATGACATCCGCCGAATTGCCGCGCACCAGATCGCCCAAAAGCGTGGATTTGCCAACGCCAGACCCGGCGAACAGGCCGATCCGCTGGCCCTGAACGATAGGCAAGAGCGTGTTGAAAACCGCGAGATCCGTTTCCAGACGGACACCCAAGCCCCGGCGATGATGCGGTGCAGGCGGCGCGGATCGCAACGACCGCGGCAGCGGCCCCGGCAGCAAGCTGCGCGCATCCAGCGGGTTGCCGTCCGGGTCGATCACGCGCCCGATCCAGCTATCATCCGGCGCGAAAGCCACCGGAGGATCAATGATCACGCGGTCACCGATCGACACGCCATCGACCGCGCCATCGGCCAGCACATGCGCGGATCCAAGATCAAGCCGCACGATTTCCCCCGACAGATTGATTGGTCGTGCGAGAATGCGGACACGATCGCCGATCTGAACATGCGACGGCAGGGCGCCGATCTGGACAGTCCCACCCGCGACACCACAAACACGGCCACCGGCATGGACCGGATCAAGCCGGCCGACCGCATTGCGGACCTGATCAAGCAGATAATGTGACATGAAGGCTTCCTTTGGATGAACTGCACACCTGTTCTTAAGGAATCGCCCTTAATCAATGATTGAAACCAGCAGAGGAGAATCCTCGATGTATCAATCACTGGAGCTGTTCCAGACCGCCGGCGCGATGGCCCGTCATGCAGGGGCACGTCAGGCCGTTGTCACGCGCAATATCGCGAATGCCGACACGCCGGGTTACCATGCGCAAGAGATCGCCCCGTTCCGCGACGTGTATGGCAGTAATCCCGCACCGACCTTGCGCCAAACACGGCCCGGGCATCAGGCTCCTGACGTTACGCCAATAGCCGCCCGCCCTGTCGCGGGACGCAGCGAACCATCCCCGAACGGCAACAACGTGTCACTGGAAGACGAAATGTTGGCGTCGGTTGCGGTCGCGCGTGAACACAGCCGCGCGCTCGCCATCTATCGGCATGGCATGACGATTCTGCGCACAACGCTTGGTCGGGGGTGACGCGCATGAACGATTTCTCAGATGCCATGTCCGTTGCGACCAGCGGCATGAAAGCCCAAGCAAACCGTTTACGGCATGTGTCCGAAAACATCGCGAACACCGATACACCCGGTTTTCGTCGCAAGATCGTTTCGTTCGAGGAACAGGTCACCCAAGGGCAGCGCACCGGATCGGTGACAACGGGCCCCATGCGCCTGGACCAGACCGACCTCGCGCGGATCTACGATCCGGCACATCCGTTGGCCGACGGTAGCGGCTATTACCAAGGGTCCAATGTCAACCTGCTGCTGGAAATCGCCGACGCACGAGAGGCGCAGCGCAGCTATGAAGCCAACCTCAAGATGTTCGATCAGGTCAGGCAGATGTCCTCGGCCTTGATGGACCTTCTTCGGAAATAAGGAGATTCAGAATGGAACTCAGCGCACTTGTTGCCCAGAATTACGCCGCCAGCAAATCCGCAATGGCGCCGGATCCAGGGTCATCGGGCGCGGCTTTCGCAAGCGTTGCGCAGGATTTCATGGCCACATTGCGGGCCGGCGAAACCATCGCAATGCAGTCCATGACCAGCGGGGCCGACCCACATGCCCTTGTGCAGGCCTTGGCCCAGACCGAATTGGCGGTGCAGACGGCAGTGACGGTCCGTGACCGCGTGGTCGAGGCGTATCAGGAAATCCTGCGGATGCCGGTATAATGTCAGAGGCATTGTTTTACGACACCCTGCGTCAGGGACTTTGGGTCGCCTTCGTGATCTCTATCCCCATTCTGACCGTCGCTTTGGCGGCCGGGCTGGTTGTTGGCCTGTTCCAGGCGCTGACATCGGTGCAGGAAATGACGCTGACCTTCGTCCCGAAACTGGCCGCGATCATCGGGATTTTCTGGATCACCATGGCGTTCATGTCCGAGACCCTTGTCGACCTGTTCAAGAATACGCTCATCCCGATCATTGCCGGAGGCTAGGCATGGACAATGCGACGTATACAACGCTGACCCGGCAATCTGGTCTTTTGCAGGAAATGCAGGTCATTGCGAACAATATCGCCAATGCCTCGACCACCGGGTACCGCGCAGAGGGCATCCTGTTTTCGGAATACATCACGGCGCTGGGTCCCGGTAACGAATCGCTGTCGATGGCGACAGCGCGGGTTCGGGATACTGTCATGACCCAAGGAAGCCTTGCGCAGACAGGCGGCACCTTTGATCTTGCGATCGAAGGGGATGGGTTTTTCCTGATCGAGACACCGCAAGGGCAGCGCCTGACGCGGTCCGGCGTCTTTGGCCCGAATGAGCTTGGCGATCTGGTTACCGCGGACGGATATCAGGTGCTTGATGCAGGGGGCGCACCGGTTTTCGTGCCTGTCGGTGCGGGGCCCATCGGGATCGGCGCGGATGGCACGATCAGCGCCGATGGGGCGCCCATCGGGCAGATCGGTCTGTTCACGCCCGCGGATCCCAACCAGATGATCCGCGAAAGCGGGACTCTGTTCGATCCCCGTGGCGGGATCGACGCCGCACCGGATGGGCGCATCCTGCAAGGGTTTCTGGAAAGCGCGAACGTCAATCCGATCCAGCAGATCAGCCGCATGATCGAAGTCCAGCGCGCCTATGAGCTGGGTCAAAGCTTTCTGGAAAAAGAACATGACCGCATTCGTAGCGTGATCGAAGCGATCCGGTCGTAAAGGAGAAAAGACATGCGTGCCTTGAAAATTGCCGCTGCGGGCATGACGGCCCAGCAAATGCGGGTCGAGGTGATTTCCAACAACCTCGCCAACATGAACACGACGGGCTACAACGCCCGCCGCGCGGAATTCGCCGATCTGCATTATCAGCAACTTGTCCGGCCTGGCACGATCAACGCCTCGGACGGAACCGCCGTGCCGACCGGCGTGCAGCTTGGCCTTGGCGTCCGGGCAAGCGCGGTGACCGTGATGCTAAGTCAAGGCGCCCTCGGCGCGACCGGCGGCGATCTGGACCTTGCCATCGAAGGTGACGGGTATCTTGAGGTGACGTTGCCGAACGGTCAGGCCGCCTTTACCAGGGATGGCGGGCTGAAGTTGACCGGCGATGGCCTGATCGTCACATCCGACGGCTACCCCGTTGTGCCCGACATCACGGTTCCCCGCGACACGCGGTCGGTTGCGATCAACGCCGAAGGCGAGGTCTACGGCTTTTTCGACGACCAGATCGAACCCCAATTGTTGGGGCAATTCACGCTGGCCGGCTTTACCAACCCAAAAGGATTGGAGGCGATCGGATCGAACCTGTTTCTTGAAACCCCGGCATCCGGTCCGTCCGCGGTGGGCACCCCCGGCGAGGATGGGTTGGGCGCGCTACGACAGGGCTATCTTGAAAACAGCTCCGTCGATCCGGTGCGTGAAATCACCGATCTGATCGAGGCGCAGCGGGGCTACGAACTCAACTCCAAGGTGATATCCGCCGCCGACCAGATGCTCGGGTCCATGGTCCAACTGCGATGAGGCCGTACATCCTGATCATGGCGCTGATTTCGGGGCCAGCAACGGCCGAGACGTTGCTGGCCGCGCGCACCATTCCCGCCCAATCCATTATCACCGCCGAGGATCTGGTGGCCTCCAACCAGGTCATCCCCGGAAGCGTGTCAGACCCAACAAGCATCATTGGCATGGAAACCCGCGTCGCGCTTTATGCCGGACGCCCGATCCGTCAGGGTGATGTCGGTTTTCCCGCAGTCGTGGAACGCAACCAGATCATCATCCTGACCTATCAACACGACGGATTGTCAATTTCGACCGATGGCCGCGCGCTTGGCCGGGGCGGGCCGGGCGACCTGATCCGCGTCATGAACCTGACCTCGCGCGCGACGGTCACTGCGCGGATCGGCCTCGATGGTGCGGGATATGTGTCGCAATGATGAAAGGACATCGTATGCGCCCTGCTTTTGTGTTGCTTGTGTGCCTTGCTGGGTGCAGCACCACGCCGATCGGTGCGCCGCCGCCTTTCACACCGCAGCAGTTCAACTCGGAACGCGATGCGATGATCAATCCGGGCATGCCCGAGATCGTGTCGACCACCCAGCTCGGTCCGTCACCGCAGGCATCCTTGTGGACCGGAGAGCGCGGATCATTGCTGGGCGACAACCGGGCCCGCCAGCGCGGCGACATCATGACCGTCGTGATCGAGATCGACGACAGCGCATCGATCACCAATACCTCCAACCGGTCCCGGTCGGCGTCGCAGCAGGCAGGCGTGCCGCAACTTTTGGGCATCCCACAGCGACTTGGGCCGCGTTTGCCGGACGGCGCCACGTTCGGGTCGCTTGTGGATCTGAATTCGCAAAGCAACGCAACCGGCAACGGGACCGTGCGCCGCAACGAACAATTGACCCTGCGCGTCGCCGTGACCGTGACGGATGTGCTGCCCAATGGCGTCCTGGCCATCGTCGGACAACAAGAGGTTCGCGTAAATTACGAATTGCGCGAATTGATCGTCACCGGTTTTGTCAGGCCAGCGGACATCAGCCGCCAGAACGAGATCACCTATGACAAGATCGCCTCGGCGCGGATTTCATATGGCGGTCGCGGCCAGATCACCGACATGCAGCAACCCAGATACGGCCAGCAGACACTTGAAAGATTGCTACCGTTTTAAGGAGACACCATGAAAGCCATTCTTATTCCGGCGATCCTGACCCTCGTCGGTACCGGGGCTGGTATCGGCGCCGGCCTGATGTTGCAGCCCGATGAAAAGGACCTTGCCCTGCAGGAAACAGGGCCTTGCGGTGACATTTCGGAAGGCCACGCCGCCACCGCAGCGGCCGAACCGGACATCGGACCGGCACGCGAATATGCCCGGTTGAACAACCAGTTCGTCATTCCGGTCGTAGAGAATGGCCGCGTCGCGGCGATGGTGGTCTTGTCGCTGAACCTTGAGGTCGTTCCAGGCAGTATCGCGAACGTCTTTGCGGCCGAACCGAAACTCCGCGACGGGCTTTTGCAGGACATGTTCGACCATGCCAATATCGGCGGGTTTTCCGGTAACTTCACCGAAGGCACCAATATGCGGGCTTTGCGGAACGAATTGCTACAGACAGCCCGCAGCGTGATCGGCGATGACGTCACCGATGTGCTGATCATGGATATCGTCCGTCAGGATTCGTAGTCTGTGGCGCGCCGCATCAGCCGCATACGGTCCTTCCGCACCTGGTCGGCCAGTGCGCGGGCGGCTTGATCCCGACCGAACAGGCCACGCAAGCGCCGCTGGCTGTTGTCGATCAGCGCCATGACTTGTGCCAGCTCGGCATTGATCGCGGCACGGCGCTGATCCACCCAACGCTGCCACCGCAAATCTGCCCCTGCGACCAGCGCCGGGTCATGCAAGGGCCGCGGATCACGGGTCTTTTGCCCCGACAAAGCAATCAGGTTCTGGCGCAAATCCGCTTCTTTGGCCTTGAGCGCGGCCAAATCGGCCTGCGCCGCCCGCAGCGCAAGATCTGTGAGATTTTGCAGGTCGGTGATCCTGCCAAGACGTCGGGTCACCGCTTACGCGCCTTCTGACGGATAGCCTCGGCAAATCGGATCGCGGCAGCAACCGCTTGATAATGATCGGGTGCGATTTCCTGGCCGATTGCGACAGCGGCATGCAGTGCCCGCGCGGTCGGCGGGTCGGAATGGACGGGTACTGCATGCTCGTGCGCCAATTCCCTGATCCGCGCGGCGATTTCGTCCACACCTTTTGCCACACAGACCGGCGCGGAGGCTGCCTGTCGATCCCATCGCAGGGCGACAGCATAATGGGTCGGATTCACGATGACGACGTCGGCTTGGGGGACATCCGCCAGCATTTTGTTCATCGCGATTTCCTGACCCCGCATGCGGCGCTGCTGCTTCATCATCGGATCGCCTTCGGATTGCTTGAGCTCATCCATCATTTCCTTGCGGCTCATCCTGTTCTTGCGCAGGTGTTCGCCCGCCTGCCACAGATAGTCGATTCCCCCCATCAGCAGCGCGACAACACAGACGATCCCGACCAGCAGAACCACCATGTCGCCCAACGTCGCCATGACCAAGGCAGACGGCAAATGGACCGATCCGATGATCACGTCGATCTGCGCATAGAGAAACGCACCCATGATCACCGTGTAGATGATCAGCTTGACCATGCTCTTGAAAAACTCGAACAACCCCAGACGCCCGAACTTGTTCTTGATGCCGGCCAAAGGCGAAATTCGACTAAGCTTGGGCGCGATCTTGGACGGGGTAAAAACCAGTGCGCGCTGCGCAACGACCATCAGCAACGCCAGCACCGCGGGCACCGCGAACCACGGCAACACGGGGGCCGCTGCCGACCAGATGATGCCCCCGATGATCGCTGTACCTGATCCGTCAAAGACCAATGCCGCGGTTTCCGTGGATTGTTCCAGCATAACGAGCATCGAATCGCCCAGCGCCACAAGCGTGACCTGACCGATCGACAGGCAGACCAGAAAGAAACCGCCGTACCCCGCAGCTGCCGTCAGATCGACGGATTTTGCAAATTCGCCTTTGGCACGGGCGTCGTCCAGTTTTTTCTGGCTTGGTTCGAACGGTTTGTCAGCGCCTTCTTCATCATCGCTCATCGGGGGGTCCCAAACGGGTTGCTCATGAAATCTGTGAACGCCAGGATCCAGACGCTCAGCATCAAGGGCGCGGCCAGAAGCAGCAACAGCAATCCGCCAGCGGTCAAGGCGGGCGCACCGACGAAAGACACCATCAGTTGCGGCATCGCGCGGTTGATCACGCCAAGCACGACATTATAGATCAATGATGCAATCAAGAACGGCGCGGCCAGTGAAAAGCCAAGGCTGAACGTGCGGGCGACCTGCTCTACCCCGGTTTGCGCGACAAGCCGCGGGTCCAACCCGGTGCCGAATGGGACCAGCATATAACTGTGGATCATATAGGCCGCCGCCTGAACATGCAGACCCGACAATGCCGCAAGGGCGGTACCCGCCACGACAAGCATGTGCCCGATGGCAGGTTGCGGGTCGACACCTGCGGTGCCCCCGAAAATCTGGGATAACGACGTGGCCTGTGCAGCGATCGAGCCCGCGATTTGCAAGACCAGAATAAAAAAACGCAAAAACAAACCAAAAAAAAGCCCGGTCAGGACTTCAGGTGCCAGCAAGATCACCGCAGCAGGCATCGTCGCAGGCAAAGATCCGATACCCTCGCTGACCGCCGGTGCTACAATCAAGGTAAACATGATCCCCAACACCAGACGCACCCTGATCGGAACCGGCTGATCACCAAACGCGGGCAACACCGCCATCATCGCCCCGACCCGGATGAAAACGGCAAAGCCCGCCCAAAGATAGGCCTGCGAAAACGGGACCAGCGGTAGCAGTTCCGCGATCATGCAGGCACCAGGCCCACAAGCGCCGGACGTGCATCTATCCCGATTTCCTCAAAGGACAAAACAGGGTTCATGATGCCCTTCGCCGTCATCACTGTCCGCAGAAACCGCCGCCGCCGCATGGTCGTGACCACTGCGGCATAGGCCCCGGCACTGGCCGCCTGCCCCAGCTTTTCGGCCAAGCCGTCGGCAAGTTCGTTGAACCGTTCCGGTGGCAGGGCCACGTCCCCGGCGGCGCGGTCAGACCGGATTTCGAAGCTGGTGAACGTGTCCTCCCATTCCGGGGCGAGCTGGATCAGCGGGATTGTTCCATCGGGGCGGCGCAGCGCAGCGACAAGCTGAAAACCAAGCCGCTGGCGCACATGTTCCGTCACGCCGTCAACCGACGGATACATCTGCCGCCCTTCTGCCGTCGCCTCGATGATCAGGGGCAGGTTACGAATTGACACCCGTTCTTCCAGAAGAAGGCGCAAGACGGACAACAACACATCAACGGGCACTTTGTCGGGTATCAGCTCGTCAAGCATCTTGCGGTTGGCATCGCCGCGCGCCCTGTCGGTCAGGTTGACCATTTCGTCCAACCGCCGGCGCAGGGCCTTGAACGTCAACAATCGGGGAAAGTTCCGTTTCACGATTTCGAGCAGGTGCGTTGCCAGTACTTCGGTCGGTTGCACTGTCGTCAGATTGTTCAGTGCCGCGATGTCTTGTCGGCTGGGGTCAATCCAACGGGCAGGCGCGCCATAGACAGGCTCCTTCACGGTCGTGCCCGGCATGTCGGGGCCGTCCGTGTCGTTGAGCAACGCCAGAATCAGACCGGGACGCAAGACGTCGCGCACCTGTTCAACACCTTGAATCTTGATCACATAGCATCCCGGCGGCAAAGCGGCGTTGTCGGTCAGCCGGATTTCGGGCAGGAGCACGCCAAAGCTGGTCGCGACATGATTGCGCATATTGACGATCCGGGCATCAAGGCCAGTACCCGGATCAAGCACCATATTCACGAGATCTGGCGCGAATTCGACATGGATATCGTCCAGATCCAGCATATCGCCGATGGATTCCTGTATCGTCGCCTGTTCTTTCGTCGGTGCGTGCCCGTCTGCTTGGGCCGATTTTCTTTGTGCCGCCGAGGCCAGCGCATAGGCGCAGCCGCCGAGGACCAGGCCACCAGTAATGAACGGAACGAACGGCAAGCCCGGCACCAGGGCGAAAAGGACCATCAGGACAGCCACAGTCGCAAGAGCCGCAGGATGGCGGCCCAATTGCGCCACCAGCGCGAGATCCGTCGCGCCGGTTGCACCGCCGCGCGCAAGCAAAAGCGCCGAGGCAATTGAAATGACGACGGCCGGAATCTGCGATACCAGACCGTCGCCGACCGTCAGGATTGCATAGGTTTCGAAGGCAAGCCCAAGCGGCATGTCATGGACCGTGATGCCGATGATCAGCCCCATCACCAGGTTCAGGGCTGTGATCAGCAGACCGGCGATCGCATCGCCTTTTACAAACTTGGACGCACCATCGAGAGAGCCGAAAAAAGTTGTTTCTGCCTGTTCACGTTCCCGCCGCGCTTTTGCCTCCTGGTGATCAATGGCCCCTGCCGACATATCGCTGTCGATGGCCAGCTGCTTTCCGGGCATGGCATCCAACGCAAACCGTGCACCCACTTCGGCCATCCGGGTTGCCCCCTTGTTGATGACGACGAAGTTCACGATCAGCAGCACGCAAAACACGACAAGCCCCAACAGCACATTGCCGCCCATCACGAACATGGCGAAGCCTTCGATCACCTCGCCGGCGGCATCGGTGCCGGTATGTCCTTCGCCGATAATGAGCTTGGTTGATGACACGTTCAACGACAACCGCAGCATCAAGGACGCCAGCAGGATTGTCGGGAATGCGGAAAAATCCAATGGGCGGTCTATGAAAAGGGTCACAGTGAATATCAGGATCGCCAGCGCGAATGATGCGGCAAGACCGATATCAAGCACCCACGCGGGCATCGGCAGGATCATCATCACGATGATCGCCATCAAGGCCAGAGCCAGCAGGATAGTCGGCTGAAAAATGTCACGCAGCGTCAGACCAAGCAAACTGGTGTTCCTTTTTGGATGTCGCGGCGGTGACTGTGCGAGCAGCCACCCGTCCTTCTGTCCAGACTGACCGGAAATGGTTACCAAACGATGAGGCCAGAGCGTCAGAAATCGTCCGGCGGCATGAACCTGTCCAGCAGGCCATCAAGCAGAATGCGGGATTGGGCCGCGTCATCAAGCAACGCGCGACCGCTTGCAAGCG
This sequence comes from Yoonia vestfoldensis DSM 16212, assembly GCF_000382265.1. Taxonomy (GTDB): domain Bacteria; phylum Pseudomonadota; class Alphaproteobacteria; order Rhodobacterales; family Rhodobacteraceae; genus Yoonia; species Yoonia vestfoldensis. Next base: position 84,996 of record NZ_KB907982.1, on the reverse strand, counting down.
GTGCCTGATCATCAAAGGCCAGACCATCGGTATTCAGCACGGCCGCGACGGTATCTCGGATCAGTGGGTCATCGGCGTCCGCGAGACCGGCCCAGTTCCCACTTCGCCAATCGGATCTGATATCGTCGGTGACCGTACGGGGCGACGTCGGCGTCGCATTGCCCGCCCGTACGGACCGTGCCACCGCGCGCAGGTCGCTTGCGCGATCCGTTGCATCGTCGCGCAGGACGCGCAGCGCCGCGTCTGGATCATTCAGGTCAAGCAAAGCAGCGGCGCGCAGATATCTCGCGTTTCCCTGCTGCTGTTCCGCCGTGGCCGGTCCGAGCACGCGCAAGGCCTGGTCGGGAAATCCCAATGACAGCAGGCGCTGCGCCACATCTTCGCGCAATCCCAACGCCTCCTCAGGCAGATGCCTTGCAAAAATGTAGGCCAGGAATTCCGCGTCCGGCATCCGTGCGACGGCTGCCAGATCAATGTCCATCTGCAAATCGGCAAATCGGGCCGCGTCCAACGTTGGCTTTATTTCATCAAGAAGAAGGATCGTATCAGCGAACACATCTGCGGCAAGATAGGCACCGATCTGCGCGGCGGCGATGTCCTCGGCGAGCGGCGTCGCGGCATGTTCGAAACGCAATGCATCCGCAGTGATCATATCGGCGTCGGGTACAGGGACTTTTTGGCGGGCGGATTCAACCAGAAACCTGATCATCGCCTCTGCCGTGATCCTGGGGTCTGTTCGGGCAAGCATGGTCAATGTCTCAAGCTCCGCTAGATCATCGCCAAGACGCGCCGCAAGGGTCGCGGCCACAAGAATTGTGTCGATCTCGTCGGGTGCGTCGCGGCGCGCCATGCGCAGCGCCTGATCTGCCGCGTCGTCGTCGCCGATTGCCGCAAAGCGTTCGGCAAGCCGGGGTCCAAGATGGCGTTGCAGAAACGGCGGCACATCCTTGAACGCGCGCAGGATAGCGGCACGGTCACCAGTGGTCCCGACCCCACCCACCGGGGTTGCGAGAAAGGCCCAGAGCGCAATATCCGACGAACATGATAATTGCAGGCTGACATCCGGGAAGCTGATGGGATCGTCGTCGATGATCTGCGCAAGCAGGCGCAGATAGGTGCGCTCCATCGACCCCGCCCCGTCAAGCTCAAGGGTCTGGATCGCTTCGCGACCAAAGCCGAAATGCAGATACAGACGCGCCAGACCAAGTATGACATCGGGGTCCAGGCGGTCGAATTCCTGCACCAAAGCAGACCTTTTGGCGGCGATCTGATCACCGAAAGACCGATCATCGGCCCACGCGGCCAGATCGACCATGGAATTCGGAACGCAGGCCGTCCCGTCTGCGGCCACAGGCGGCGGTTCATCCGCTGGCAAGGCTGCTCGGTCGATGCCGGTAGTCACCGAAATGCCAGGCAAAGGCAGGTCAGGGGCGACCTGCGGCGGTCTGACCGGGGCAGCCGCATTCCTGATGATATCAGGCTCCAGCACACCCGTCGTCAATCCGCGACCCAAACTTTCGATAACGAGCCTCTCAAGCGCGTCGAGTTCATCTGTCACGTCTGAGGCGATCGGTTGAACAGGCGCCACCGGGGCCAGCAAGGGAAGCGCGACAGGCAGCGCGGGTTCCGCGGACTGATCATCAGGGAAAACGATAGGCAACAACCCAGGACCAGACAAAGACGGCCGTGAAGATGCCGTTTCGCCGTCGATGAATTGTTCGAACGGCGACGCGGGGTCTGCGGGGCCATCTGCGATATCGATGACGAGAAAGCGGGGGGAAATGAAAAACACATCGGCCCGGCATATGCAGGAGACGGCAAGCCGCAGTTCACCCGATGCGGCATCCTGCGACACCGCCGTGATCCGCGTTTTCGGGATGAGGTCGAAAAAACGTCGCAGATCGTATCCCTCGGTCACCGGCAACCGCAGCACATAGCCATCCGCGCTCCGACCAAAACCCCATTCCGCCTCGGCGGGCAACCGGACCACGACCCGTGAAAAGTCGGCATGTTCGCCGGTCTGAACAGCGACCGGCTGCGCAACAACAGCCAGAGGCAGCAAGGCAACCAGCACGGTAAGGATGAGATACCTCATGCGGCGTCCTGCTTGGTGGCTTTCAGGGCGTCTTCCATTTCGGCAAAGCTGGGGCGGTAGTGGCTCGGCATGTTCTGGCGCCCCACTTCGACGCAGATGTTGGGCGCATGGGCGTACAGGTTGGCGATCAGAACTTCGCGGATCAATTGGTGAAAATGCGCATCATCTTCAACGACAACCCTGACCTTGTTCGAAAAAGGTCCGACAAAACCATAGGCCAGAAAGACGCCAAGGAACGTGCCCACGAGGGCACCACCAATCAGCTTGCCCAAGACTTCGGGGGGCTGGTCGATCGACGCCATCGTCTTGATCACGCCCAGGACCGCCGCGACAATTCCCAGGGCCGGCAATCCGTCCGCGACCGTCTGCAGGGCGTGCGAGGAATGCAGCTTGTGGTGCAATGTCGCCTCGATCCTTTTTTCCAAGATTTCCTCGACCTGATGCGGATCGTCATAATTCATCGACGCCGACCGCAGCGTGTCGCAGATCAGCGCGATAGCTTCGCGGTCACCAAGGATCTTGGGATATTTGCCGAAAATCGCCGAGGTTTCAGGTGCTTCGATATGACCTTCCAGCGCGACGGGATTCGTGCGCGCGACGCGAATCAACTCGAACAGCAGACACAGCAGATCGCGATAATCGTCCGCATTCCATTTGGGACCTTTGAAGACCTTACCCAGATCCTTGATCGTCGCCTTGACCGTGGATTTGTCATTCGCGATAGCGAAAGCGCCGACCGCTGCACCCAGAATCATCAGCATTTCGAATGGCAGCGCCTTGAGGATGATGCCCATCTTGCCGCCAGCCAGCAGATAGCCTCCAAAAACCGTTGCAAATACAACGACGATGCCGATCAGACCAATCATGACGCCCCTGTCCTTTGAATAAATGCAATGGCAACCACAGATCTAAAGCCCAAGTGTTAATGTTCCCTCACCGTCTATTCGGTGGGCGCGTTCGCATTCCGCCCAGCCAGCACGACGCTGAAGGAATAGGCGACCGCCGGAGGCAGTTCAGCCATGATCAAAGCAGAAGCTTCCGGCCGCATCATACCCAGAAATCCCGCTGCGAACGGGGGCGGCATTTCGACAAACAGGGCGGCTGCATCCTTTGGTTTCATGTTTTCATAGACCGCGCGCAGCAGGTCAAGATCGGTGGCGGATGCAGTTTCCGCGCGGGCAATCGTGGCGCTCAGCGATTCTTCAGCCTGCCGCATCGCCTGCATCTTTTCGGCAATCTCGATCTCTGCGACACGGAGAGCCTGGAGCCGGTCGCGCAACTGGCCTTCCCGTTCGACAAGACGCGCCTCGCGTGCCTGAAAGGCCGCCAAAAGGTCGGCGGATTGCATAGTCGGCCCGGTATCCGCGAGAATCGGGGCGGGCTGTTCAAGTTCCTGCGCAAATGCGGGATCGATATGCGCACCGGCGCGAAAGATGGCTGACAGCATCAGAAGCCCGGCGAGGACATGCAATGTCCCGCGATTGCGGCGACGCAGGGTAGATGCCGTCATTGTGGGGCCCGTCCAACCGTATCGCGCCGGGCAAACACCGGGGTCTGGGCGGGTGCCTGGCGAGCAGGTTCAGGCAGATCGTGCATCGACGCGACCAGCAATTCGAGCCTTTGCGCGGCTGCCTCTGCCCGCTGGCTGACTTCGGCCAGTGTTTCCACAGATCCTTTGGCGGTGGCCTGCGCGCGGTTCAGCGTCTTGGTCAAGTCGTCGACCTGCGCCGACAATACCGCGACCGCCCCACCCACGCCTTGTTCAAGATCGGTGAACCTGCGCAGCCGGCGCGCTAGCACAAGACAATAGAACCCTGCACCGAACGCCCCCGAAACGAGCAGCATGTCTGAGATCAAATCCATGCGTCTTATCCTTCTTCAGCTGAGAACGAATTCCATGATCAGCAGGTCGCTGATCCGGCCATCACCAGCCACGACCTGGACCCGACGCAGCATCTGGCTGCGCATCCGCGCCAGTGCTGCGGGATTTTCCAGTTCGGCCAGCGCGACCGCACGCAAATATCCATTCAACACATCAACGATGCGCGGTTTGATCGCCTCGACCTCCGCGACGTAGGCATGCGGAACCTCGAGCTGGGCCGAAAACCGCAGATGATCGCGCCCGTTGGTGGCAGGTAATGAGATGACCAGCGGATCCAGCGCAACAAAGGCGACGTCCAGGGGGGCCATCGTCGACTCGGCATGATTCGGCGTGTGTTCCGCCCCTGCACCGCCAGCCAGCAGCCCGGATTGCACAACGAAGAATCCGCCACCGCCACCCACCAAAGCCAAGGCCAGCCCGATGAACAAAGGCTTTTTGCTGCCTTTGCGGGGCTCAGGGGCGGGATCGGCTGCAGCGGTCATGGGTGTTCCTCTCGGGCTTTTTCAAAAAACGTCATAGCCCAAGAAGCCCTAACCGATTGTTAAGGCTCATCGGTCAAACAAGGGCATCGGCAGAATGCCCCTCAGGTTGGAGAACCACTTTGCGCAGTTTAGGCTCGGTCTGGTCAGCACTCGACAGTTCACGGCGCATCCTTGTGATCGCGGCAAGCGTCGCGGTGTTCGTCGCGGTCCTGTTCATCGCCCGCGGGGCGGGCTCGCAGGACATGGGGTTGCTATACGGTGGGCTAGAAGCGCGCGCCGCTGGCGATGTGATTGCCGCACTCGACCAGCGCGGGGTGATGTACGAAGTACGCGGGACCAATATCTATGTTCCGACTGCGCTGCGGGACAGTTTGCGCATGGGTCTGGCAGGCGAAGGTCTGCCTGCAACCGGCAGCCAAGGATATGAACTGCTTGATCAGCTGTCGGGGTTCAGCACCACATCGCAGATGTTCGACGCGGCATACTGGCGCGCAAAAGAGGGCGAACTCGCACGTACGATCCTTGCCAATCCGAACATTCGGGCGGCACGTGTGCATATCTCGACACCGTCGAACCGCCCGTTTGACCGCGACCAGACCGCAACCGCAGCAGTCACCGTCACGACCAGCGGCGGTACGCTCGCTGCGTCACATATCCGCGCGTTGCAGTTTCTTGTCGGCGCGGCGGTACCGGGGCTTGCGCCTGAAAGGGTGGCTGTGATCGACGACAATGGCGGGCTTTTGTCCGAAAGCGATGGGCAGGACAGCATGCCGGCAAGCGAGGACCGGGCTGCGGCCTTGCGGTTGCGGGCAGAACGTTTGCTTGCCGCGCGCGTCGGCATCGGCAATGCGGTCGTCGAAGTCGCGATCGACACGGTCACCGAAACGGAATCGATCACCGAACGACTTGTCGACCCAGACAGCCGCATCGCCATCAGCACCGACATCACCGAAAGCAGCGGCGCATCCACCGACAGCCGCAACGGCGGTGTGACCGTCGCCTCGAATCTGCCTGACGGCGATGCCTCTGGCGGCAACGGGGCGTCCAGCAACGAAAACAGCGAGAGCCGGACGCTGACCAATTACGAGGTGTCGGAAACCCAACGCCAGTTGCTCCGCGAACCCGGCGCGATCCGTCGCCTCACGGTGGCCGTGTTGATCAATGACCTGACGACGACAGCGGCCGACGGCACGGTCACCACTGCGGCGCGCAGCCCGGAAGAACTCGCGTCGCTGCAAGAACTTGTCGCGTCTGCCGTCGGGCTGGACGCGGGGCGCGGTGACGTCATCACGCTGAAATCGATGCGTTTCGATCCGATCGCACCGTTGGGAACAGCGGCAGAGGCCGGGGTCGCGGGCCTGCCGCTGGACCTGATGCAACTGATCCAGATCGGCGTGCTTGCAGTGGTGGCCTTGATCCTAGGCCTGTTTGTCGTGCGGCCCATCCTTGCGCCATCACGGTTGCTGCCGCCACCGCGGGACGTCAACCTCATCGAAGGCACCAGCGAACCCGGCCCGTCGATGGCGATGGCGATGGCTGTCAATGACGACAACATGGCCGATTTCATGACCGGTAGCTTTGATATGGCCGAAACCACCGACGATCCGGTAACGCGCCTACGGAGGATGATCGCCGACCGTCAGCCAGAAACGATCCAGATTCTGCAGGATTGGATCGAAGATCCGGCGCCAGCAGGGCGTAGCTGATGCGCGGTTCGTTCAGCCTCGAATCCTTTGACATGACCAAGGTCGCTGATCCCGGGCCAAGTCAGGACTATCACGATGGCTATGCCGCAGGATTTGAGGCCGCCACAGATGCCGCCAATGCCGACGCAGACCGGCTCAGCCAGGATCTTGTCCAGTCATTGACTGACATGACCTTCACCTACCGAGAGGCGCAGCGCGATGTGATGGAATCATACGGCAGCTTGGTCACGGCTCTTGTCGATTTTGTTCTGCCGCAATGCGTCAAACTGGGGATTACCCAACAAATCGCTGATCTTGTCATGGCCCGCCACGCTGCCGATCAGGGCGATGCGATCATTGTTCATGTCCACCCCGCGCAACTGCGCCCCGTCCGGGAGGCGACGGCCGCAATCGGCGCGCGTGTCAGCGTTGTGGCCGATGCGACACTGACGCCCCATGCCGCCTGGATCGGACAGGCAGCCGGTGACACCTATCTCGATATGGATCGCTGCCTGGCCGATATCGCGCAGATTCTTTCCTCTTTGCAGCATCAAAATCATAGGATTAGCGAAAATGGATGAAACCCACCCTGCCCATCGGTTAGGAGCGGACGATCACCCCCTCAACCGGATCCCGATTGAAATCTCCGTGTCGGTTGGAAAGGCGCGGCCTTTGGTCAAGGATCTGCTTTGCCTTGCGGAAAATGCCGTGCTTGCGCTCGACAAACGGATCGACGACCCTGTCGAACTCTACATCGGAGACCGGCTGATCGCACGAGGCGAGCTTCAGGAACTCGAAGGCGGTGAGCCCGGTCAATTGGCCGTGCGTCTGACCGAAGTGGCGAACGATGCCGGCGATCTGGGTTAAGATGCGCGGGTTCTGGCTGGCTGCCCTGCTGATCCTCGCGGCAAGTGCCCCGGTGGGCGCTCAGGATTTCGCGATCACCTTGGGGGATGACGGGTCACTGGCGACCCGATCAGTGCAATTGCTGGTCCTGATCACGGTCCTCAGCCTCGTACCGGGCATCGCGATCATGGTCACTTGCTTTCCTTTCATCGTGACGGTCTTCGCGATTCTGCGCCAGGCGATAGGACTGCAACAATCGCCCCCGAATATGCTGCTCGTCAGTCTGGCTTTGTTTCTGACCTATTTCGTCATGGAACCAGTCTTTGTCGAAGCCTGGGCTGGCGGCATCGCGCCACTGATGAACGACGACATGCCGCTGGACGAGGCATTTCTGCGAACAATGGACCCGCTACAGCGGTTCATGGCGGCGCGGATCGAACCCGATACGTTTGCCACGCTGGCCGCGTTGCGTCCGGACATTGATGCTGCGGTATCGCCGATTGACGCACCGCTGTCAGTTCTGATTCCATCGTTCCTGCTCAGTGAAATGGAACGCGCTTTTCAGGTCGGTTTCCTCATCTTCATTCCATTTCTGATCATCGATCTTGTCGTCGCTGCGGTCCTGATGTCGATGGGCATGATGATGGTACCGCCCGCCATCGTGTCGCTACCTTTCAAGCTCGCCTTCTTCGTTGTCGCGGACGGTTGGGGCCTGATTGCATCCAGCCTCGTGCGCAGCTACGGCTGACCAAGGATCGACGCAGGCCGTGGCATCCGGCGCATGCCACCCCCCCACCGCCCTCCAGCGCACCGGACATCAGGACATCAGGACATCAGGACAAGCCCGGTGGGGCGGGCCTTCGGGCCTGCAAGGTCAACTTTCGGTCGGGGCAACTGGCAAAAGCCGATGTCCAGCCACCATTTCCAATCTTGTGCCCGCAAGTTGCATTGGGGATCCGGGCTGTCACAACCCACACAGGCTCACCCTTGCTGGACAAGGCTTTGTCGCGGCACTTGTCATTTACTCAATAGACCGTCGGAGTGTTACGAAACCACGGAAGAACCTGCGCTGGCTTCAGCCTGATCTGGGACGACACATGTAGCGGCTGCGCGGCGCAGGGGCTAGCGCACGATGAATTCCGCGTGCAAGGCACCGCTTGCCTTGATGCTTTTCAGAATGTCGATCATGTCACGTGGCGCGACGCCAAGTGCATTCAACCCGGCGACGACCTCGCTCAACGATGTACCCCCGGAAACTTCCGCAAGTCCGATCCCTGGCTCTTGTTGCAGGTCAACCTCCGTGCGGGGCACAATGACGGTCTCTCCGGCGGCGAATGGGTTGGGCTGCACAACCAGAGGTGATTCCTGTATGCGTAGGGTCAGGTTACCTTGACTCACGGCGACACGGCTGATCCTCACATCTTCGCCCATGACGATGGTCCCCGAGCGTTGGTCGACAACGACGCGGGCGCGCCGTTCCGGTTCCACCATGATATTCTCAATCCGGCCAAGAACATGGGCGGGCGACGACATGCGCGTCGCTGCGATGTTCAGTTCTACGGTCCCGGCATCCGTCATCAAGGCGACATGCCCACCAAAATGATGGTTAATCGCTTGTTCGATGCGACCCGCTGTGGTGAAATCCGGCGTCCGCAGGGCAAGGCGCAATCGCGTCAACCCGGTGAAATCAAAAGCGACCTCTTTCTCGATCGTGGCACCGGACGGAATAACGCCAGAGGTTGGCACACCCGCGATCACGGCAGCCCCATCGCCCGTTGCTGATGCGCCACCTGCGATGATCGTACCTTGCGCGACAGCATAGATGTCGCCGTCGGCCGCGTTCAGCGGCGTCATGATCAGGGTGCCCCCCAGCAAGCTGTTTGCATCACCAATAGCGGATACGGTTACATCCATCGGACTTCCGGCCCGTGCGAACGGAGGAAGACTGGCGGTTACAAGCACCGCCGCAACATTCTTTGGCCGAAACTGTTCACCGGAGACATTCACGCCGAGCCGTTCCAACGTGTTGCTGAGAATTTCTTCTGTAAAAGGAGCATTGCGGAGGCCGTCGCCCGTGCCGTTCAGCCCTACGACAAGCCCATAGCCGACCAAGTCATTGGACCTGACGCCGTCAAATTCAACCAAGTCCTTGATCCTGATCGGCGATGCCCACAGCAACTGCGGCAGGATCGCCCACGCAAGAACAACGCACAAAGACAGCGCCCGCATCAGATGAACCTCAGCAAGCTGAGTTGCGACAATCGTCCTACAACGCTGTAGTGGGTTTCAAGTTGCAGTTGCACGCTTTGCAGGCGCGTCGCCGTATCGAATGGATCAACCGAGATCAGGTCATTGACTGCCATCTGTAAACCTGTTTCCTGCGCCGTCATCTCGGTCTGCGTCTCCGCAAGGACAGCTTGCGCAGACCCGATCCTCGATTGCATCGCCACAATCTGCGAGGCGGCCTCGAAAAGGAGCGCCCCTGACGTTTGAACGAGGCGGAGTTTCGCCTCGCCACCCAGCCCGGGCAAATCCGCGGCAACGGCGGCTAACGCGACCGCCTTGAGCGTCTCCCTGATCGCTGGATCATCGGCACGTGCGGACACGTCGATACGCTGATCCTCGGAGACCTGCCGCTTCAGAGTGGCGCCATTGTCCCCCATGTAGCCGGTAGTCGCAAAACCACCGGCCGGGTCGTCGAACCATGCGGTCACCGCTGCGCTGATTCCCGCGACCGACCGGTCTGCGCCGATGGCGGCCTGCAGGTCCGCCAAGATCGCGTCAGCGGCCAAGAGCGGCGTCGCGTCGACCGCTCGACCGCTCAATAAGGCCCGGTCAGCCAGACGTGTGTTCAGCGCGCTGACAATCGTGTCGAATGCGCCCTTCGCCAATCGCGCAGAATCGTCTACCTGTGCAGAGGTGCTGCTGTCACTGACCAAAAGCAGCTGACCTGCCAGTTCCGACCGCGCGGAATTAACCCGATTCAAAACCGTCTGGATGCCATCCAGCATTTGCCCTGTCTCACGCCCGACAAGACGAAACCCCTCAATCTGTGCCAGCTTGTGCGTTATTCCGGTGAACCGGGCCGTTTCGCCGTTCAGATGGCGCGGAATGTCGGCGACGCGACCGGAGGACAGGCTGTTCGACAGTCGCGACAGATCAGATTTGATCGCCCCTCCGGCACGCTGTGACAAGAATTGTTGCGCCATATCACCTACACTTGTCACAGGCATGGTCAGATCTCCATCAGGCGTTGCATCATCAGGTTGACGGTCTCGATGACTCTGGCATTTGCGGCATAAGCTTGTTCGACGCGCAAAAGCACTTGCAGTTCAAAGTCAGTGTCGACCCCGTTAGCGAGTTCCGCTGCGCGCAAATTGTCCCACTTCGCTGCCGAGAAGCTGACGGCTTCCTCGGCAGCCAGCCGTCGCATACCGATGTCGGCGGTAAAGTCGGCAATCCGCCCCGCGGCGGACCGCGTGGCGATACCGGGCACATCGGACCTTGGGGTGGTCAGGGCGGTCAGCCATTGATCCAGTTGAGCGCTGTTGCCAATGGGACCTGGCAGAGCGGCGTACAAGCCATCCCGCAAAAGGGTCGGATCGCCACCTTTGGTCGGATCGATCGAGGTCGCCACGACAATTCGTCCGGCAAGGCCGGTCAGATCAGCCAGATCCAGAACGCCACCTTCGTCGGTCAGAAGGCCCGGCAATCCGCTCACAATCGTCGCGTCATTCGCCGAATTCTGAAAACGCGCGATAAGATCAGCGGCGATCTGATCCAGGCCCATCTGGGTTTCGACCAATGTCACGTCGCGCATAGTGAAGGCTGCGCCAAGTGAGCCGCCACCAAGACGTCCGACCCCCGTCACCGGATCAAGCGGTACGTTGTCCAGTGTCACGCCGGACAGCGCCCCCGACGCAAGGGTCATGTCAGCGGCGATCGTCGGTGTTCGGGCAAAGCCGAACTGGACCGGACGGCCGTCCAGAAGTGTAGTGCCATTTGTCGTCATCAAGGCAATCGTGCCGTTGTCGCGCATCGATTCCCGCAGCGGAACTATCGTCGCGATGTCGTCGACGATCTGTTGGCGCGCATCTACAAGGCCCGATGTATCGTTCCCAGAAGCCTTAATTCGCAGAATATCCTTATTCAGTTCCGCGACATCGCGCAGACCCCGGTTAAGCCTGTCAATATCGCTTGCAATCGCTGCATCCGCCTCTTGGCGAAGAGATTGGGTGCTGCGGGTCTGGGCCTGCAATGTCGTCGCCACGTCTGAAAGGCGCGAAACTGCCGCTGTCAGACGTGTCGTCGACGAAGGGTCACTGCTGGCGCTGATGAGGGCCCGCTCGAAAGCGGCGTAGCGCGCAGCCAGACCTGTCACGCCATCGGCACCGCCAAAGCTGCTTTCCAAGCGAACGAGTGCATTTGCGCTTCGCTGTTCGCCAGTCAGGGCTGCATCGGCAAGCCGCCGGTCCGCCAACAGACCCGGGTCGGAGAAACGGGTGATCCCATCAATCCGGACGCCACCGCCCTTGCCGCCGACCTGTGCAGCCGACAGGCTGACATCACGCCGCCCGTACCCTTCCGTAAGCGCGTTTGACAGGTTCGACGACACAACCTCGGCCAGCCGCGACGACGCGGTCAGGCCTGTTACTGCATTGTTGAGGGCGCTTGAAATGCTCATGCCGAAGAATCCTGAAGGTTAACGTTTGATATTGGTGGTTTCCTGCAGCATCTCGTCGACTGTCTGGATGACCTTGGCGTTCGATGAATACGCCCGCTGTGTCTGGATCAGTGCAGTCAGTTCGCCAGCAACGTCGGTGGCGGATTCTTCTCTGGCGTAGCTGACGATATCGCCGGTAGGTCCATCACCCGCGTCCCAAAGGAAAAATGTCCCGCTGTTGGGCGTGACGCGGAAACTTTGCTGATCAAGCGTTTCGAGCCCATTCACATTGGGTACGTCAACCAGCGGAATCTGGTACAAGACGCGATTGATCCCGATGTCGAAGGACGCGCGAACAAAGCCGTTCCGGTCCACCTCAACAGAGGTCAGACTGCCCACTGGCGTCCCGTTCTTTGAAATGGAGACCGGCGCGAAAGCATCCGACAATTGCGTCAGGCCGATTGAACTGCCCAGCTCCCCGATCACAATCTCCATTGGACCGCCATTGACGGCGATCGTCAGACTGCCGGAGGCCGGATCATAGGGGCCGCCGATCGCTGCGGCGGTGTTCGCGACACTTGCCAGTGTGCCGCCACCCCCGCGGGAGGCGTCGAAGACGAGCGTGTATTCGGCGACGAGATCGGGAATGCCGTTGGCGTCCAGATCGCTTTCGCTGTCGCGTATCTGCATCGTCCACGTATTCGACGCGCCATTTGTAGGAACCGTCGGCGTGAAGTTGAAAGTCAGGTTGGAAGATGCCCCAAGGTTGTCGAAATACTCGACCGAAAGCGTTTCGATATCACCTGCTGCCCCCTCTCTTGTGGAGGTGGCGGGAAGGTTCACGGCAAGGCTGATTCGCGTCGTCGCTTCACCAGCGAACTGGTTTGCGTTGATCTGGACCGGAACAAGTCCGTCGATGGAATCGCGCGGGTAATTCGGGATCGTGCCGTCGGCGAGCGCGGGCACACCCAGCAGGACAAGCCCGCCCGGGCTGACCAGATATCCTTGCGCATCTGGCCGGAACGACCCCGTTGTCGTCAACAAAAGCGGGTTTTCCCCGTTGCCGACCGCGACCGCAGTTGCGGTAGTGACCGGCAACATGCCCCGCCCTCGCACGGCGAGGTCAGTTGGGTTCGTTGTTGAAACCAAGGCGCCGCGTTCGTCGATCAGGCGCGACACGCTGGTTCGCACGCCACCGGCGGAATAGGTCCCACGCCCGCTTTCGATGACCATTGATTCGAAATCGGTGACCGCCCTTTTGTAGCCGAAAGTTGATGAATTCGCGATGTTGTCGGAAATCGTCGCAAGGCGCGAGGCATTCGCAGCGAGACCCGAAACGCTCGCGTTCATGGAGGAGGATATGCTCATTCAAGGGGGCCTTTCCGACACATGAGTCAAACTTGTTCCTAGGAGATAAAGGCGTGGCCTTAACATGGCCCTAATGTCTAAAATGCAATCGGTATTTCGTCAGATGTCCGATCGCAGCAGGATCACCTCGATCCGGTTGTTGCGTGCGGCAGTCGGATCCGCGACTGCGGGGCGACGATCGCCTGCCGCAATCTGGCGCACGATGCGCAATGGGTTGAGTCCGCCGCCTTGCAGCATCTCGCGCATCTGGGCGGCGCGACCCGCTGACAGATCCCAGACGCCATTGTCGCGCATCGGGACGGGCCGCGCGCTGAGGTAGGCGGCGACCGTGACAGGATTGCTGACACTGGCGAAAAGCCGCGCAAGAAGCGCCGATATTTCGCGCATGACCGGATTGGGGTCGCTTGTGTTTTCCACGAACAATTGTGCCTCCGGCAGATCGAAAATCTCGATGACAAGCCCTTCGTCTGTCAGGCGGGTCACGACGTGCCGCAAGGCAAGTTCGGAGATCATGCTTTCGCCGCCATGGCCCATGAGGATCGCCTCGATCTCTTGCAAGGCGGCGACCTGGGCGGCAGCGGCTGCGTCAAGCTCTGCCTCGTCTTCGGTCCTGACGGGGGTCATGCCGATCGTCGGCTGCGCCGCGCCTGTCCCGCTTTGGGCGAGCGTGTTGTCGGTGAAGATATTGTCGCCGCCAAAGGCGCCGCTGCCGCCGCCCGACACCCGGTTGATGGGAATGGTCGGGGCAAAGTAATCAGCAAGTCCCTTGCGCTGCTGTTCGGTCGTTGCGTTCAGCAGCCACATCAGCATGAAAAAGGCCATCATCGCCGTCACGAAATCTGCATAGGCGACCTTCCATGCGCCGCCATGGTGACCGCCGCCCGCGATCACCTTCTTGCGCTTGATAATCGTCGGAGTGTTCGTGCCTTTTGTCATTGCGTACCTCTGCCAGCCGACGCACCGTGTAGAAGGCAAGGTGTGAAGGCGGCATTAATGCAGCAATATGATTAAAATAGGCGGAATCAGGCTTCTGGTTCGCGCAGCAGGTCAGCCGAAGGCAACGCCCCGAGGCGCGAAAAGCACTGGTTGATGCCGTCGCGCGCCTCTTCGGCCGATGTGATGGCCGCCAGCATCCCCTGCGACAAGGCCACGAAGGCCGCGCCGTAATCCTTGCGCGCGTCAAAGGCCTGCAGATCGCGCACAAGCGTGGCCAGATCCCTGCGCGCGGTGCCAAGCTGCCGCGTCAGCGCATTCAGGTTATCATCGGGCGGCATGATCCGGTCCGCCAGACGCGACAGCAAAGCATGTTTGCGGGTCAGGTCGGACCGGACATGGGGATCGTCGGCGGTTTCCATGCGCAGCTGCAAAACCACGATCCGGTCGATAAGATCGGCAGGGTCGGCCGGGACAAGAATTTCGTTCATCAGAACCGTTCCACCTAGGGTCGCGTCAGTTGGCCGTTCGTGCGGATGCAAGCACCGCGCTGCGACAAGACCGTAAACCGATATTCTTGTCAAAAGACCCACCGTACGGTGGGTCGCGTGACGGGACTTGATCGATCGGCGGTTTTGTGTAATCCGCGCGCCGGCCGACGCGACCGATTGGCGCAGTGTCAGCTTTAGTTTACACTTGCCTTGGCATCAACTGTCACTTTAGACTGACAGTATGAGCGTTATGTCCGATCTTAGCCCAAGCCATCCGCCCCGTCGCTGGCCCGAACCCCGGGCCATGCTGCGGCTGATAAAGCCTGTGACGTGGTTTCCGCCCATGTGGGCGCTGTTTTGCGGGATCGTGTCGTCGGGTGTCGCTCTCTCGGGTAACTGGACGCTGGTCGTGCTCGGCGTGCTTCTGGCGGGTCCGATCGTCTGCGGCATGAGCCAGGCCGCCAACGACTGGTGCGATCGTCATGTCGATGCCATCAACGAGCCAGACCGCCCGATCCCGTCGGGGCGGATACCGGGGCGCTGGGGTTTGTGGATCGCGCTCGCGATGACGGGGCTCGGGCTTGGCATAGGGTATCTTCTGGGGCCATGGGTCTTTGGTGCGACGATCCTCGCGACTTTGGCCGCATGGGCCTATTCGGCGGAACCCGTCCGCGCCAAGAAATCGGGCATCTGGGGGCCCGCGCTCTGCGGGCTGGCGTATGAGACGCTGCCATGGATCACGGGTGCCGCGCTCCTGACGTCCGGCGCGCCATCCGTGCCGATCATCGTTGTCGCCGTTCTTTACGGGCTGGGCGCACACGGCATCATGACGCTCAATGATTTCAAGGCGGTCGAGGGTGACCGCGCGATGGGCCTGCGATCCTTGCCGGTGACGCTGGGGCCTGACCGCGCCGCCCGCGTCGCATGCTGGGTGATGGTGGTGCCGCAAGTCGCGGTGATCGGCCTGATGGCATATTGGGGGCATCCTTTCCATGCATGGGGCATCGTCGCCATGCTGGCCGTACAACTGGCCGCAATGCGGGTGCTGCTGCGCGATCCCCTGGGCAAGGCGCAATGGTATCAAGGTATGGGCATCCTGTTCTATATCAGCGGCATGATGATCGCCGCGACGGCATTGGGGTCTATGGCATGACGTTGACATGGTTCCAGATATTCAGGCTCGGCTTGGTGCAGATGGCGCTGGGCGCGATCGTGGTGCTGATGACATCGACACTGAACCGCCTGATGGTGGTCGAACTGGCTTTGCCCGCAGTGATCCCCGGCCTGCTGGTGGCGTTGCATTACGGCGTGCAGATGTCGCGGCCCAAATGGGGGCACGCGTCCGACGCCGGCGGCCAACGCACGCGCTGGATCATCGGCGGGATGGTGGCACTGGCTTTGGGTGCAATGGCCGCAAGCCTCGGTGTACTGGTGCTTGAATCTTCCCTGCTCTGGGGAATGGCGCTGTCCATCGCCGCCTATGCGATGATCGGGCTGGGTGTGGGCGCGTCCGGAACATCGCTTCTTGCGCTTCTTGCAACAACCACAGCGCCACACCGGCGCGCTGCTGCGGCGACGATCACCTGGTTGATGATGATCTTCGGAATCGCCATGACTGCCGGTATCGTCGGCACGCTGATCGACCCCTACACCCCGCTGCGCCTGATCGAGATTGTCGCCGCCGTTGTCCTGATCGCCATCGCGGTCACCTGCATTGCGGTCTGGGGCGTCGAGCGGGGCCTGAAAGTCACACGTGAACCCGACCCGACCCCCTTCCGCGAAGGGCTGGCAGAGGTCTGGGCCGAACCAAAGGCGCGCAATTTCACTTTGTTCGTCTTTCTGTCGATGACGGCCTATTTCATGCAGGAACTGATCCTTGAACCTTATGCCGGGCTGGTCTTTGGCCTGACGCCAGGGCAGACCACATCGCTGTCGGGCGCGCAGAACGGCGGCGTGTTCATCGGGATGCTGACCGTCGGGATCATGGCCACAGGGCTGAAAATCGGCGCGTTGCGCAACTGGGTGATGGCCGGTTGTCTGGGGTCGGCGGCCGCATTGGCCATGATCACGCTGCTGGGGCCGATCGGACCGGGCGCACCGATCCTGCCTGCTGTCGTCACTTTGGGTTTCTTCAACGGTATGTTCGCCGTCGCCGCCATCGGGTCGATGATGGCGCTGGCCGGTCAAGGCCGCGAGCGGCGCGAAGGCACGCGCATGGGCCTTTGGGGCGCCGCGCAAGCCATCGCCGCAGGTTTCGGCGGATTGCTCGGGGCCGCGATGGCCGATACGCTCCGCCTGATCTTTACTGATACCCAAGCCTTTGGCGCTGTCTTCCTCTGCGAGGCCAGCCTTTTCATTGCCGCCGCTTTCATGGCGGTCAAGATCATGGACCGCACCATGCCGTCCGCAACCCTCGTTCCGGGAGAATAGCCAATGCAATATGATGTCGTCGTCGTGGGTGCGGGGCCTTCCGGGGCCACTGCTGCCGAAGATCTGGCCCGATCCGGCCACAAGGTCGCATTCATCGACCGGGAAGGCCGGATCAAACCCTGCGGGGGCGCGATACCGCCGCGGCTGATCGCAGATTTCTTCATTCCCGACGACCAGATCGTTGCCAAGGTGAACACCGCGCGGATGATCTCGCCCACCGGACGGCAGGTCGATATCCCGATCGAAAACGGTTTTGTCGGGATGGTCGATCGCGAATATTTCGACGCTTTCCTGCGTCAACGGGCGAAAGATGCGGGCGCGCATCGTTATGCCGGGACATTCACGCGGATCGAACGCGACGCCGACGGCACCCATGTCATCTATCGCGACAAGATCAGTGGCAACGACATGCGCCTGACCACGAAGCTGGTCATCGGGGCCGATGGCGCGCGTTCCAACGTCGCGCGCGCTGAAATCAAGGATGGCGACAAGATCCCCTATGTCATCGCCTACCACGAGATCATCGAAGCCCCCGCAGCCAATGCAACCTATGACCCGATGCGCTGCGACGTGGTCTATGACGGCAAGATTTCCCCCGATTTCTATGGCTGGGTTTTCCCGCATGGCGCGCATGCGAGCGTCGGCATGGGGTCGATGATCAAATCGGTCGACGTCAAACAGGCGACGGCCGATCTGCGGACGGCATCCGGATTGACCGATTGCAAGACGATCCGCCGTGAAGGCGCACCGATCCCCCTGAAACCGCTCGATTGCTGGGACAATGGCAAGGATGTCGTATTGGCGGGCGATGCCGCTGGGGTTGTCGCGCCATCATCGGGTGAAGGAATCTATTACGCGATGGTCGGCGGCCGGGTTGCTGCGACTGCGGCGGCGGCCTGTCTGGCGTCTGGCCGGGTCAAGGACCTGCAACTGGCGCGCAAATTGTTCATGCGGGAACACAAACAGGTTTTCCGGGTTCTCGGCGCGATGCAGAACGCCTATTACCGCAGCGACGAACGGCGTGAGCGGTTTGTCTCCCTGTGTCATGATGTCGACGTGCAAAAGCTGACGTTCGAGGCCTATATGAACAAGAAACTGGTAAAGGCACGCCCCTTGGCTCATTTGAAGATCGGCATCAAGAACCTTGCGCATCTGACGCGACTGGTGTCGCCGCTGCGCACGTGACGATCATGATCCCGGCCTGGGTCAACGGCACATTGCAACCCGTGGAAAAGCTCGAGGCGCACCAGCGCGGCTTGAAACACAAGGCGGTCAGCGTGTTTGTGTTGAACCGCGGGCGCGTGCTGATCCAGCAGCGCGCGCTGTCGAAATACCACACGCCGGGGCTTTGGGCCAACACCTGCTGCACCCATCCCGAATGGGACGAAGACCCGACCGATTGCACCTTGCGCCGGCTTGACGAAGAATTGGGGATCACCGGCCTTTACCCCACGCATCGTGACCAGATCGAATACCGTGCCGATGTCGGCAACGGCCTGATCGAACACGAAGTCGTCGAGGTGTATGTCGCCGATGCGCCCCAGACCCTGCGGATCGCACCGAACCCCGCCGAAGTGATGGCCACGCGCTGGGTAGATTTCTACGATCTGTCCGCAGACATGACGCGCCACCCCGAACATTACACGCCGTGGCTGCGGATCTATATGCAGGATTATCAGGATGCGATCTTCGGTGACCTGATGCGCGCGGTCTGAGCTCTTTCCGTCGCGGCCCAAAACGTGTTTATGGGCGTGACAGGGAAGGACGGTCATATGGCGCTTTGGGTTTTCGGATATGGGTCGCTGCTGTGGAACCCCGGCTTTGCGCCGGTCCGGCGCATCAAGGCGCGCTTGCCCGATTATCACCGCAGTTTTTGCATGCTCTCTGTCCATCATCGCGGCACGCCGGAGCACCCCGGCCTTGTGCTCGCGCTCGACTATCAGCCCGGCGGCCAATGCACGGGCGCAGCCTTCGAAGTAGCGGCCGACGATGAAGCCACCGTGCTGACGATGTTGCGCGAACGCGAATTGGTTTCCTCCGCCTATGTCGAACAAGACGTCGGCCTGACATCCGACACTGGAGACAGCATCAGCGCGCTGGCCTACCTCGTGGACCGCAACCATATCCAGTATTGCCAGTTCGACCTCGAACGTCAGGCGCAGATGATCGCCCATGCGGTGGGCGGGCGCGGGCCGAATACCGAATATCTCTACAACACCGCCGCCCATCTGACCGAAATGGGGATCAAGGATGCCGACATGACATGGCTGACAAACCGGGTCCGTGCCTTGACGGCAACATAAGATTGCCGCGATTTTGTTAGGGTTGGTCCCTATACCGCCATATGCTGCTATGGGTGCAGTGAACGACGAACAGATGAGGATGAACCTCCGTGTCAGACAAACGGGCAGCCAAGGCAGCGCCACAGTTTTCCCAACCGATCCGCCAGCTTTTGTTCATGTTGATCGTGATCGGGCTGCTGGGCGCGGGGATCTACCTCGGGCTTGACCAGATCAGGGCGATCTACCTGTCGAACGTGTATCTGAACGGGGTGATCCTTGGTGTTTTCGTGCTGGGGGTGCTGTCCTGCTTCAATCAGGTGTTCTTGCTGATGAATTCGGTCCGTTGGATCGAACATTTCGCACGCGAAACCGGCGGGCACAACTTCACCGCCGCCCCGTCGTTGCTGGCGCCCTTGGCGACATTGCTACGGTCCCGCGGCGCGCGGACGCAGATTTCATCCAGTTCGGGCCGCTCGATCCTTGATTCCGTGGCCCAGCGCATCGACGAAGACCGCGAGATCACGCGCTATATCGGGAACGTGCTGATCTTCCTCGGACTTCTCGGCACGTTCTACGGCCTTGCCACCACTGTGCCCGCGCTGGTCGAAACGATCCGGTCGCTGAACCCGACCGAGGGCGAATCCGGGGCCGATATCTTTGGCCGCCTGCAAGACGGGTTGGAAAACCAGTTGGGCGGCATGGGCACGGCCTTTTCCAGCTCTTTGCTGGGTCTGGCGGGGTCGCTGGTCGTCGGTCTGCTCGAACTTTTCGCAGGGCACGGGCAGAACCGGTTCTACCGCGAGCTGGAAGAATGGATGTCCACCATCACACGCGTGGGCATCGACGGCGACGAAGGCACAGGCAGCGGAGGTGCGGCATCCTCGGCCATCGTCGAGCAGATGGGCGAATTGATGGACACGATCCAGCTGCTTCTGGCGCAGACCGAGGCCGACCGCACCGCCACCGACAGCCGGTTCCAGTCTCTGGCCGAGGCCATTGCCACGCTGACGCAGGCGACGACGATGAACGACACATCCGCCCATCTGGCGCGCGTGGCCGACGGACAGGCCGCCTTGATCCAGAAGCTCGACGACAGCGGCATGGACGGGATCGACGCTGAAAGCCGGATGCGGCTGCGGTCGATCGACGTACAACTGCTGCGGATACTGGAAGAATTGTCCGCCGGTCGTCAGGAAAGCATCGGCGCGCTGCGGCAGGATCTGGCCGCGCTTGCCGGCGCGATACGGGACCGGGGCTGATCCATGGCGCTGAGCCGCAGATCATCCAACCGCTTTCAAAACGCGATCTGGCCGGGTTTCGTTGATGCGATGACGGGCATCCTGCTGGTGCTGATGTTCGTGCTCAGCATCTTCATGGTAATCCAGTTTACCCTGCGCGAAACGATCACCGGGCAGGAATCCGAACTTGACGTGCTGTCGGGCGAAATGGCCGCCCTGGCCGCGACGCTGGGGCTGGAGCGGGAACGGACCGCCACGCTGTCCGCCGATCTGGACGCGGCCAACGCACAGGCCGCACGGCAGGCGGGCCAGATCGCCAGCCTGATCGTGGAACGCGACGCACAGGATCAGGCGCTGGCACAGGCGCAAAACCAGATCACCGGATTCGAGGCGCAGGTCGCGGGCCTCCTCGCCGACCAGCGGCAAAACCGCGATACGATTGCCAGCCTTGAGGCCGCGCAGGACCAGCTTTTGTCCGAACAAGAGGCGCTGAACCTTGCCCTTGCGCAAGCACGCACCGAAATCGACGCCGGAGAGGAAGCCGCGCGCCTTGCCGCCGCCCGCCGCGAGGCGCTGGAGGCGTTGGTCGCCGATCTTGAGACCGTGCGCGACGAAAACGCGGCCCAGATCAGCACGCTCGAAGCCGCGCGTCTGGCCGATGCCGCCGCCGCTGCCGCCCTACGTGACCGGCTTGAAAACGCGGATGCGGAATTGACCGCGATGACCCTGAACCTGGAACGCCAGCGGCAAGAGGCGGAGGAGACGCTGACCCTGCTCGCCGCCGCCCGCGCGGCACAGGCCGAGCTTGACGCGGCGCGCGCCGAGGCGCTGACCGAAGCCGAACGGCAGGCCGCCCTGCTGGCCACAGCCAATGCCGCGCTGTCCGAACAAGAGGCGCAGTCAGAGGCCGGCCAGCGGCAGGTCGCCGTGCTCAACGAACAGATCCTTGAGTTGCGCAATCAGGTCGGCAACTTGCAATCCCTGCTGAATTTAGCCGAAGACGCCGATCGCGCCGCGCAGGTCCAGATCGAAACACTGGGCGCGCAGTTGAACACCGCCTTGGCGCGGGTCGTGTCCGAAGAACGGCAACGTCTTGCCCTTGAAGAGGCCGAACGCATCAGGCTTGAAGAAGAAACAGCGCGTCTTCTGGCCGAGGCGGAAAACCTCGAACGGTTCCGGTCGGATTTCTTTGGCCAGCTGCGCGAGGTGCTCGAAGGGCAGGACCGCATCAGGATCGAAGGCGACCGTTTCGTGTTCTCCTCCGAAGTGCTGTTCGAGGTCGGGCGCGCAGACCTCTCCCCGCAAGGCCGCGCCGAAATCGCGAATGTCGCGGGCATCCTGAACGACATCGCCGACGACATCCCCGACAGCATCGACTGGATCATCCGCGTCGACGGGCATACCGACGATATCCCGATCACGCCGGGCGGGCGCTTTGCCGACAACTGGGAACTCAGTCAGGCGCGCGCGCTGTCGGTGGTCCGGTTCATGGCCGAGGATCTGGGCATCCCGCCGACGCGCCTGGCCGCCAACGGCTTTGGCGAATACCAGCCGCTGAACCCTGCGGATACCGCAGAAGCCCGCGCCCAGAACCGCCGGATCGAGTTGAAGCTGACGGAAAGGTAGGGCGGAATTCACCCCGCCATGGTGTGGGTGTAGCGGGAAATGGTCGGGGAGAACCCCGACCAACGGTCGCAAAAAAACGGGCGCTGGCATCACACCAGCGCCCGCTTCATTTCACCCTAAGGCCTTAGTCTACTGCAGCGCCTGATCCGTGATCAGATGCGTCCAGGCGCCCTCGGGTTCTGCCGAGATCACCGGGTCGGACCCGCCGCCCAGCAATGTCGCGACGGTGCGTTCATAGTCGGCTGGGTCCAGCGCGCCGTTCGATCCGGCGGTCAGCTTGGCGACTTCCTGCATCATGCGGATCTGTGCGGCCTCGGATTGGGCACCGGTTTCATCGTATTCGATGATGATGGCACCTGCCGCTTCGGGATTTTCCTCGGCCCATTTCCAACCACGCATCGAGGCGCGTACGAAACGGACCATCTTGTCGACGAATGCGGGATCTTCGAGGTTCTCTTCCAGCACCCAAATCCCGTCTTCCAGCGTGGCGACGCCCTGATCTTCGTACATGAAGGTCACGAGTTCCGCTGGATCGACGCCCGCATCCAGCACCTGTCCGTATTCGTTATAGGTCATGGTGGAAATGCAATCCGCCTCGCGGTTCAGCAATGGGTCGACGTTGAAACCCTGGCGCAGCACGGTCACGCCATCCTCGCCGCCTTCGGTCGGGATCCCGGCCTGCGCCATCCAGCTCAGGAACGGATATTCATTACCGAAGAACCACACACCGATGGTGCGGCCACGGAAATCCTCGACCGATTCAATGCCGGTGTCTTTCCAGCAGGTCAGCATCAGGCCCGATGTCTTGAACGGCTGCGCGATGTTGACCACCGGCAGACCGCGTTCGCGCGCGGCCAAGGCGGATGGCATCCAGTTCAGCATCGCATCGGCACCGCCACCGGCCAGCACCTGTGGCGGCGCGATATCGGGGCCACCGGGCAGAATGGTGACGTTCAGCCCTTCTTCTTCGTAATACCCCTGATCCAGCGCCACGTAATAGCCCGCGAACTGGGACTGCGTGACCCACTGCAACTGCAGCGTCACGTCGTTGTCTTGCGCGTGTGCGACACCGCCAAGACCGGCAGCAAGCGCCGCCGCGATCATCGTTTTCTTCATTTTGACCTCCAAGTCAGTGTGATGCCCTCTTGCCGGGGCTTGTTATTTGCGTTGCGATGGGTGCCAGAAAGTCACCCGCCCCTCGACCCATGCGACAGCACCGTAAAGCGTGCTGCCGGCAATCGCTGCGACGACAATTTCGGCCCAGACCATATCCAGCGCAAGCCGTCCCACCGATGTGGATATCCGAAAGCCCATGCCGACCGTGGGAGAGCCGAAAAATTCAGCAACAATCGCCCCGATCAGCGCCAAAGTCGTCGCTATTTTCAATCCGTTGAAGATGAACGGCATCGCGGCGGGCAGGCGCAGTTTGAACAGGGTCTGCCAATAGCCCGCGCCATAGGTGCGCATCAGATCGCGCTGCATGGCGGATGTGTCGCGCAGGCCTGCCACGATATTCACAAGGATCGGGAAAAACACCATCACCGCCACGACCGCCGCCTTGGACTGCCAGTCGCTGCCCAGCCAGCGCACAAAGATCGGCGCGATCCCCACGATGGGCAGCGCCGCCATGAACCCGCCCACGGGCAGGATGCCGCGCGTCAGGAAATCCGACCTGTCGGCTAGGATCGCCACTGCAAAAGCGCAGATCATCCCGATGACATATCCGGTCATCGCGCCCTTGATGATCGTCTGCTGGAAATCCGCCCAAAGGATCGGCAGCGAATTGGCAAACCGCTCGGCGATCATGCTGGGTGGCGGCAGGACAATGGGGCTGACGCCCGTCATCCGCACCAAGAGTTCCCAGATCAGCACGAATGTCAGCCCGAAAATCACCGGCACCAGCAGGCGCACAATACGCGTGTCCGCCACACGGCTGGCGGCCAGCTGCGCGTTGATGAACCAGCCCACCGCCCAGACCGCCAGAACAGAGATCAGCGCCGGTCCCGTCATGCGGCCGCCATCCCCATTCGGCGCAGTGTCAGCCGCTCCATCGCGGTGAAGATCGCGACGAGTGCTGCCGCCGTGATCGCCGCAGCGAACAACGCCGCCCACGTCACCAGCGGATTGCCATATTGATCCCCCACCAGCATCCGCGCGCCGAAACCAGCCCGCGCGCCTGTCGGCAATTCCGCCACGATGGCGCCGACCAGCGCCGCCGAAATCCCGATCTTGAACGACGCGAACAGATAGGGCACCGAGGCCGGCAACCGCAGTTTCCAGAACCCCTGCGAGGCACTGGCATAATAGGTGCGCAGCAAATCCATCTGCATCGCATCAGGGCTGCGCAGCCCTTTGACCATGCCGACGACGACGGGGAAAAAGCTCAGATAGGCGCTGATCACCGCCTTGGGCAGCAGGCCCTGAATCCCGAACTGCCCCATCATCACGATAATCATCGGGGCGAGCGCCAGAATGGGAATGGTCTGGCTGGCAATCGCCCAAGGCATCACGCTCATATCCATGGCACGGTTATGTACGATCCCGATGGCCAGCAGGATACCCAAGGTCGTGCCGATCACAAAGCCGACCAGCGTCGACGACAGCGTCACCCAGCCATGATAAACCAGCGACTGGCGCGAGGTCACGTTGCGCAAGGCAATCGTGTCCCACATCTCGCCCGCCACCTGATGCGGCGAGGGCAGGCGCGGACGGTCCAGATTATAGGTCAACGGGATCAGATCGGGGTTTGCAAAACTCAGCCCCAAACCGGAATAGCCCTGCCGTTCGGCGGGTGTGGCGGGTGTGACGACCAACCCGTCGCGCTGGGCCTGATCGGCGGTCAGATGCATGTTCATCGGGATCACCGCAACGACCCAGATCAACAGGATCGCACCCACGATCGTGAGGATCGGCAACACCGATTTCATCCCCGGCCCCCCCTCTCTTCCGAGCCCAAATATCCCCGCCGGAGGCAGCGCCTAGTCATCCACATGCCCCGCCCGCAATCCTTCACGCACACGGTGCGCAATGTCGATGAATTCCTTGCTATCGCGAATATCCAGCGGCCGTTCCTTGGGCAGCGGGCTGTCGATCACATCGGTGATCCGGCCGGGGCGCGGCGACATGACGACGATCTTGGTGGACAGATAGACCGCCTCGGGGATCGAATGGGTGACGAAACCGATGGTCTTTTCTGTCCGCGCCCAAAGTGCGAGCAATTGTTCGTTCAGATGGTCGCGCACGATTTCATCCAGCGCGCCGAAAGGTTCGTCCATCAGCAGGATATCGGCATCGAACGCCAGCGCGCGCGCGATACTGGCGCGTTGCTGCATCCCGCCGGACAATTGCCAGGGAAATTTCTTCTCGAACCCCGCAAGGTCGACCAGCGCCAGCACACGCGCGACCCGCTCGGCCTGTTCGGCCTTGGAAAACCCCATGATCTCCAGCGGTAGTTTCACATTGCCGCCGATGGTGCGCCACGGATAAAGCCCCGCGGCCTGAAACACATAGCCATAGGCACGCGCTCGGCGCGCCTGATCCGGCGTCATGCCGTTGACGGTCAGGGTGCCGCCCGTCGGCGTCTCCAGCCCCGCGATGCAGCGCAGGAACGTCGTCTTGCCGCAGCCCGAGGGGCCGATGAAGCTGACGAATTCGCCCTTGCGGATATCGAGATCGACATCCTTCAGCGCATGCACCGGGCCGTCATTGGTCTGGAACGTCAGGTTCAGCCCTTGCGCGCTGATCACGGTATCGGCGGTCATCAAACCCCCGTCGCGGGAATACCCGTCCGCTCGACAGGGCGGGGGGCCGTCAGTTCTTTCCACTTGGATAGGGCGGTGTTCGTCGGCGTGTTGGGCGCGCGCTTGACGAATTGGCCATGCCCTTCGCGCGTGCGCATCTCACCGTCATGCACCGCGACATGGCCGCGTGTCAGGGTGAAACGCGGCAGGCCGGTGACTTCCTTGCCCTCGAAGACGTTGTAATCAATGGCGGATTGCTGCTTGGACGCCAGGATCGTCTTGGATTTCTCTGGGTCCCAGACCACCAGATCGGCATCTGCGCCAACCAGCACAGCACCCTTGCGCGGATAGCAGTTCAGGATCTTGGCGATATTGGTGGATGTGACAGCGACAAATTCGTTCATCGTCAGCCGCCCCGTGCGCACGCCATGCGTCCAGAGCATCGGCATCCGGTCCTCCAGCCCGCCGGTGCCATTGGGGATCTTGGTGAAATCGCCCACGCCATAACGTTTCTGTGCCGTGGTAAAGGCGCAGTGATCCGTCGCCACCACCGACAGACTGCCCGATTGCAGACCGGCCCACAGACTGTCCTGATGCATCTTGTTGCGGAAAGGCGGCGACATCACGCGCCGCGCGGCATGGTCCCAGTCCTGGTTGAAGTACTCGCTTTCATCCAACGTCAGATGCTGGATCAGCGGTTCCCCCCAGACGCGTTTGCCCTGCATCCGCGCGCGCCGGATAGCCTCGTGCGCTTCTTCGCAGGATACATGCACGATATAGAGCGGCACGCCGGTCATGTCGGCGATCATGATGGCGCGGTTCGCAGCCTCGCCCTCGACCTGCGGGGGGCGGGAATAGGCGTGCGCCTCTGGCCCCGTGTTGCCTTCGGCCAACAGTTTGGCGGAGAGTTCCGCGACAACATCGCCGTTTTCGGCATGGACCATCGCAATAGCCCCGAGAGAGGCGAGACGGGCGAAAGACGCGTACATCTCGTCATCATTGACCATCAAGGCGCCCTTATAGGCCATGAAATGCTTGAAGGTGTTGATACCACGATCGCGGACGACGCTTTCCATCTCGTTGAAAACCTGCTCGCCCCACCATGTCACCGCCATGTGGAAGGAATAGTCGCAGGACGCGCGGCCCGACTTGTTGTCCCACATCTGCAAGGCATCGTGCAGACCCTGACCGGGGGCCGGCAGCGCGAAATCGACGACCATCGTGGTGCCGCCCGATAGGGCCGCGCGCGTGCCGGATTCGAAATCATCCGCCGAATAGGTGCCCATGAAGGGCATTTCCAGATGCGTATGCGGGTCGATCCCGCCCGGCATGACATAACAGCCCGTTGCGTCGAGCTGTTCGTCGCCCGACAAGTTCTGCCCGATCTCGATGATCTTGCCCCCGTCGATCAGGACATCCGCCTTATAGGTCAGGTCCGCCGTGACGATGGTGCCGTTCTTGATGACTGTGGTCATTGGTCTCTCCCTGTCTTCACCCGTCCCGGCCCAAAGCCGGGACCTGTGCCCGGATCAGACAGGGATATGGATGGTGATGTCCTGCCACTGCGGATTGGCCGTGTGGATCAGTTGGTTTTTCCAGGCACGCCGCCACCGCTTGATCGCGCGTTCGCGGCGCAGGCTGGTGTCGAAATCGTCGTGCGTTTCGAACCAGACCAGCGTCTTGATCTTGTATTTCGCGGTGTGGGCGGATCGTCCGTCGCGGTGGTGTTGCACGCGGGACTGCAGGTCGCGCGTGCGACCGATGTAGATCGCGCCATTCGGGCGTGAGGCCATGATGTAAACAAAGTGGGTCATGCCGCGAAGATCGCGGCAAATGTTGAACATCCTGTAAAAGCTCAACACACCCCGGACTTGATCCGGGGCCTCTCGTTACCCCATGGACGAGGCCCCGGATCAAGTCCGGGGCGTTCTGTTGCGTCACGCTCACCCGACAATCTCCGCCGTTTCGACCACTGCATGAAACAGCACGTCCGCCCCCGCAGCCGCCCATTCGGGCGAGATTTCCTCGGCCTCGTTATGGCTCAACCCGTCCACGCAGGGGCACATGATCATCGCGGTTGGATACAGGTCATTGATCCAGCAGGCATCATGGCCCGCACCCGAGACGATATCCATGTGGCTGTAGCCCAGCCGTTCTGCGGCATTGCGTACGGCGGCGACACAGGTTGCGTCAAAGGCTGGCGGGTCGAACTGGCCCACAATCTCGGCCTCGAAGGATATGCCGATGTCGGCACAGATCTGCGGCGCGCGGTCCATGAGTTCGGCGACCATCGCGTTCAGCTTGTCCAGCAGATGCGTGCGCAGATCGACGGTGAACACGACCTTGCCCGGAATGATGTTGCGGCTGTTCGGATAAACGTCGATATGCCCGATCGCCCCCACCGCATTCGGCTGGTGCGTCATGGCGATTTCGTGGACCAGCTCGGTAATCAATGCCAAGCCGCGCCCTGCATTCTTGCGCATATGCATGGGCGTCGATCCGGTATGGCTTTCTTTGCCGGTCACCGTGCATTGCACCCAGCGCAGGCCCTGCCCATGGGTGACGACGCCAATCTGCTTGCCTTCCGCCTCCAAAATCGGGCCCTGTTCGATATGCAGCTCAAAGAAGGCGTGCATCTTGCGCTCGCCCACCTTTTCCGGGCCTTTCCAGCCGATCCGCTCCAGCTCGTCCCCGAACCGTTTGCCCTTGGCATCCACACGGTCGAGCGCCCAGTCCAGCGCATGTTTGCCAGCAAACACACCCGAGGCCAGCATCGCGGGCGCATAGCGTGTGCCTTCTTCGTTCGTCCAGTTGGTCACGACGATGGGGTGTTTGGTCTTGATATCCAGATCGTTCAGCGTGCGGATCACCTCCAGCCCGCCCAGAACCCCCAGCACCCCGTCGTATTTGCCCCCAGTGGGCTGGGTATCCAGATGGGATCCGACATAGACCGGCAGCGCGTCAGGGTCAGTGCCGTCGCGGCGGGCGAACATGTTGCCGATCTCGTCCACGCCCATGGTGCAGCCCGCAGCCTCGCACCAGCGCTGGAACAGATGCCGGCCTTCGCTATCTTCATCGGTCAGGGTCTGGCGGTTGTTGCCACCCGCCACACCGGGGCCGATCTTGGCCATCTCCATTAGGCTGTCCCACAGACGCGCGCCGTTGATCTTGAGGTTCTCTGCGGGGGATGGCATCGGGCTCTCCAGTCTTTCTTGGTTTGACCAAACGGTCAAAAGAACGCTAACAGAGGTTTACGACCAGTCAAGTTTTCCGCGTGATGTTTCGGCAAATGCTGGTTATGCGAGCGAAGCAGACAGCGGGCGGGCCGTCCAGCCTCTAAATTAGGCAGAACACGACGATGACCAAAGCGCCGACCCGAATTCAACAACGCAATCAGGCAGCGATCCTGTCGGCTGGCCTTGATGTGTTTTCGCAATACGGCTTTCGCGGCACCACCTTGGACCAGATCGCAGAGGCGGCAGGGCTGTCAAAACCCAACCTGCTTTATTATTTTCCGTCAAAAGAAGCGATCCACACGGCCCTGCTGGAACGCTTGCTTGAAAACTGGCTCGATCCGCTGAAAGCGCTTGATGCAGCCGGTGATCCGGTGCAGGAACTGACCGCCTACGTGCGGCGCAAACTGGCGCTGAGCAAGGATTTCCCCCGCGAAAGTCGCCTTTTCGCCAATGAAATCCTGCAGGGCGCGCCTTGGATCGAAGACATCCTGCGCAATGACCTCAAGCGCCTGGTCGATGAAAAGGCCGCGATCATTCAGGGCTGGGCCGATGCAGGCAAGATCGCGCCCGTCGATCCGTATCATCTGATCTTTTCGATCTGGGCGTTGACCCAACATTACGCCGATTTCGACGTACAGGTGCGCGCCGTTCTGGGCGACCGCGCGCCCTATGACGGGGCGGCGCTGTTTCTGGACCAGCTTTATCGGAAGCTGCTCGGGTCTTAGGATAGCATTAATGATGTTGATGCAGATTGACACAATGCAGATCATTTACGCCGCCACTGTCCGTCATCCTCGTGCCAACCCAAGTTGGTGTGCCCGCATTTTCGATGCGAAATCTGCACGCAAGGGTGGCATCGTGCGTCGTGCCGTCCGCGATGTGGACCGCGAAATCGGGCGCGCCGCTTTTGTCGAGGAGGTTGGCCGCCGCGGCTTTCACCTGATCGAATGCGGCGGACAATACATCGTCATCTGCAATTCAGGGCAACTGGTCGTCCACACCTGACAGCAAAAATCTTCGTCCGAAGATTTTTGTCGCAAGCCAAGAATTTTTGACAAAAACTCTTGCCCGCTACTCCGCCGCCACGGCGCCCGGATTGTTGGGATGCGTCGTCCAGTTGGCGTAGTCCTTCTGCACGACCTTGCCCGTGCGCGGATCGACCTGCCCCGGTTCCATCGCTTCCATCGTGATGCAGTTCTCGACAGGGCAGACATCGACGCAGAGGTTGCAGGCGACGCATTCCTCGTCGATCACGGTAAAGGTCCGGTCAGCGGACATGGCGATGGCCTGATGGCTGGTGTCTTCGCAGGCGGCATAGCAGCGGCCGCATTTGATACAATCGTCCTGACTGATCTTGGCCTTGGCGACATAGTTCAGGTTCAGATACTGCCAATCGGTGACGTTCGGCACTGCGCGGCCCACGACCTGTTCGACTGAGGTGTAGCCTTTTTCGTCCATCCACTGCGACAGCCCGCTGATCATCTCCTGCACTATCTTGAAGCCATAGGTCATTGCCGCTGTGCAGACCTGCACGTTGCCGCAGCCGAGGCTGATGTATTCTGCCGCATCGCGCCATGTGGTCACACCGCCGATGCCACTGATCGGCAGGCCGTGCGTGTCGGGATGGCGCGCGATTTCCGACACCATCGACAGCGCAATCGGCTTCACGGCAGGACCGCAATAGCCGCCATGCGATCCTTTGCCGTCGATCGACGGCTCGGGCGACATGGTGTCGAGGTTCACGGAGGTGATCGAATTGATCGTGTTGATCAGGCTGACCGCATCTGCCCCGCCGCGCATCGCCGCCGCAGCCGGTTTGCGGATATCGGTGATATTGGGCGTCAGTTTGACGATCACGGGCTTGTCGTAATATTGCTTGCACCAGCGCGTGACCATTTCGATATATTCGGGCACCTGCCCCACCGCCGCGCCCATACCGCGTTCAGACATGCCATGCGGGCAGCCGAAGTTCAGCTCGATCCCGTCGGCACCGGTTTCCTGCACGCGCGGCAGGATGTCCTTCCACGCCTGTTCCTCGCACGGGACCATGATCGACACGATCATCGCGCGGTCGGGATAGTCTGCCTTGACCCGTTTGATCTCGTCGAGATTGGTCTGCAGCGGACGGTCGGTGATCAATTCGATGTTGTTGAGCCCCAAGAGCCGCCGGTCCGCGCCATAGATCGCGCCATAGCGCGGGCCATTGACGTTGACGACGGGCGGCCCTTCGGACCCGAGCGTTTTCCATACGACACCGCCCCAGCCGGCCTCGAAGGCGCGGCGGACATTGTATTCCTTGTCCGTGGGCGGCGCGGATGCCAGCCAGAACGGGTTGGGGGATTTGATACCCAGAAAATTCGTTGTCAGATCAGCCATGGCTTTATCCTTTGCTGTCCGCCCCGTCCCGGGCTTGACCCGGGACCTCGTGCGGGAATGTGAAAGGCCGCGGGTCACGCCCGCGACGCCGTTGCGTTCAGGCGGTCAGGGCCGCGTGGATATCCATAGCCGCATCGCGCCCTTCGGCCACGGCGGTCACGGTCAGATCGTCGCCGCCGCTGGCGCAATCGCCCCCGGCCCAGACACCCGCGCGGCTGGTGCGTCCGGCACCTGTCACCGCGATCTTGCGTCCGTCGAGCGCGAGCCCTGCATCGGTGACCAGCGTTTGACCGATGGCCTTGAACAGCTGGTCGACGGGCAGGCGGATCATCTCTCCGGTGCCTTGCAGCCCCGCGCCCGTGTCGGCGGTGTACTCCAGTTCCACCTCGCGCACGGCCTCGTTGCCGTGGATCGCGACGGGCTGGACATTGAACAAAAGCCGCACACCGTGGGACGCGGCAAGGTCCTGTTCATAGCGGCTTGCGCTCATCGCATCGCGGCTGCGGCGATAGGCGATGGTGACGTTCTGCGCGCCGAGCAGTTTGGACTGCACCGCAGCATCGACCGCCGTCATGCCACCGCCGATGACGACGACATCGCGGCCCACGGGCAGGCTTGTCAGGTCACTGGCCTGCCGCAATTCAGCGATGAAGTCGACGGCATCGCGGACGCCGTCCTTGTCTTCGCCTGCGGTGCGCAGCGCGTTCACACCGCCAAGCCCCATGCCGAGGAACACAGCGTCGTATTCATCCGCCAGCCCGTCAAGCGACAGATCGCGGCCCAGCGCCTTGCCTGTCTGCAAGGTGATACCGCCGATGCCCATCAGCCAATCCACTTCGCGCGCGGCGAAATCGTCCGTTGATTTATAAGCGGCGATGCCGAATTCGTTCAGCCCGCCGGGTTTCGGCAGCGCATCGAAGATCGTCACGTCATGGCCATGCATTGCAAGCCTGTGCGCGCAGGCCAGCCCCGCAGGGCCAGCACCGATGACAGCCACGGTTTTGCCCGTCGATGGCGCGCGGTGATAGGGATGGCTTTGCTTTGCCATCAGCGTGTCGGTCGCATAGCGCTGCAAGCGCCCGATCTCGACCGGCTTACCTTCGGCGGCTTCGCGCACGCAGGCCTGTTCACAGAGGTCTTCGGTCGGGCAGACGCGCGCGCACATGCCGCCAAGGATATTCTGGTCGAAGATCGTTTTCGCCGCAGCCTCGGGCGTGCCAGTGCTGATCTGCCGAATGAAGAGCGGGATGTCGATGGATGTCGGGCAAGCCGTCACGCAAGGCGCATCATGGCAGAAATAGCAGCGATCGGCCGCGACGCGGGCTTCGTGCCGGTCAAGCGGGTCGTGCAGGTCGGCGAAATTCTGGGCAAGGGTTTCGGCGGGCAATCGCGCCGCCGCTATTCCGGGAGTCATCGGGTTGGACATGGCTGCATCCTGTCTGGCTTGTCACTCTCAGCCTGCCACAGTTTTATTTTTTATCAAATGGTAAATTTTTGGCAGTTTGTGAACGCCTTTTCCCCTCCGGGGAAGCCTCCGGCGGGGATATTTTTACTCTGAAGATGCAATGGTTTGCTTAGAAATCGAAAGGTTCGACCACGTGTCTTTTGCCCAAGGTCAGCGCATCCGCGACATGGATCATCGGGGTGATGTCGACCTCGGATGCTGCTGTTTTCACCAGCTCCGCCATCCGGTCATAGAGGGCGGGGTATTCGCGGTCGGGGCCGGATTCGATATCCTTCCCATCAATCACGAGCCGCGCGCCGCCGTCGTGCAACGCCAGCGTGCCATCCGTGGTGTCCACCGTGATGTCCCAGCTTTGCGGGCCGGTTTGCCGCCAGTCGAAACTGCCGGTGACATTGCCTGTCCATGTCAGTTCGGCCGCAATCGGCGTGTCGCGGTTGGCGGGGAAATACAGATCGGCATGACGCAGATGCACGGGGCGCGGCAGGATTTCCGTCATGATCGACAGCGCATTGCTGCCCGGATCGAACACGCCCATGCCACCCGGTGCAAAGACCCAATCCTGCCCCGGATGCCAGCGGCGCACGTCTTCTTTCCAGGTGATATGGGCGGCGGTGATGGTCTTGTCCGCAAGCCAGGCCTTGGCGGGGGCGACACCTTTGGCCATACGGCTGTGCCATGTGGTGTAAAGCGTCACACCCGCATCCTGCGCCATGGCGGCCAGCGCCTGCACCTCGGCCAAGGTCGCGCCGGGGGGTTTTTCCAGCATCACATGGCGACCTGCGGCGATAGCAGCGGCGGCGTAATCATAGCGCGGGACCGGCGGCAGGCAGAGCGAGACTGTGTCGATGTCAGGCCGTTTCGCCAGCATCTGCGCGAAATCCGTATAGGCAGGCACGCCATCCACCGACCCCGCGCGGCTGACCGTCGCGGCAAGGGTCCAGTCGGGGCTGGCGGCGATGGCGGGCACGTGCTGGTCAACGGCAATCTTGCCGATGCCCACAAGGCAGATGGCGCGCATCAATGCGCTTCCTTGCCGACGGCATTGCCGCGATGGCCGACGAGGAAATCAAAATCGGCCCCCGTGTCAGCCCCCATCACGCGGTCATGGTAAAGCATCGCGTAACCGCTGGCCGGACGCGGGTTGGCGCCCGATTTTTCCGCCGACCACGCCGCCAGACGCGCCTGCAATTCGGCATCGGTGATATCCAGATGCAGGCGGCGACCGGCGACATCAAGCTCGATCATATCGCCGTTCTGCACGACAGCCAGTGGGCCGCCCATCGCCGCCTCGGGCGAGGTGTGCAGCACCACGGTGCCAAAGGCGGTGCCGGACATGCGGGCATCCGAGATGCGCACCATATCGGTGATGCCTTTTTTCAGGATCATGGGTGGCAGGCCCATATTGCCGACCTCGGCCATGCCGGGATAGCCGCGCGGGCCGCAGTTTTTCAGAACCATGACGCAGGTTTCGTCGATATCGAGATCCTCGTCGTTGATGCGCGCCTTATAGTCGTCGATATCCTCGAACACCACGGCACGGCCGCGATGCTGCATGAGGGCGGTCGTCGCGGCAGATGGTTTGAGCACCGCGCCACCGGGGGCCAGATTGCCGCGCAGCACGGCGATGCCGCCCGAGGCCGTCAGGGCCTTTTCGACCGGCAGGATCACATCCTCGTTCCAGTTGCGCACATCCTTGACCTCGTCCCAGATCGTCCCGCCCGAGACGGTCAGCGCATCCTTGTGCAGCAATCCCGCCTCGCCCAGTCGTTTGATGACGACGGGCAGCCCGCCAGCGTAGAAGAATTCTTCCATCAGGTATTTGCCCGATGGCATCAGGTTCAGAATCGTCGGCACATCGCGCCCGCAGCGGTCCCAGTCATCCAGCGTCAGCGACACGTCCTTGGTGCGCCCTGCCATCGCCAGCAGGTGGATCACCGCATTGGTGGACCCGCCGATCGCGGCATTGGTGCGGATCGCGTTCTCGAACGCGGCCTTTGTCATGATGTCGGACGGTTTCAGGTCATCCTTGACCATCTGCACGATGCGCCGCCCGGTCAGATGCGCCATCACGCGGCGGCGGCTGTCGACGGCAGGGATCGCGGCGTTGCCGGACAGCGCCATGCCCAGCGCCTCGGCCATAGAGGCCATCGTGCTGGCCGTACCCATCGTGTTGCAGGACCCCGGCGAGCGGGACATCGACGCCTCGGCCTCGACGAATTCTTCGGCTGTCATTTCGCCTGCGCGCACCGCTTCGGAGAATTTCCACAGATGGGTGCCTGAGCCGATGATCTCACCCCGGAAATGGCCGTTCAGCATCGGCCCGCCCGACACCACGATGGCTGGCAGGTCGACAGAGGCAGCGCCCATCAGCAGCGCGGGCGTGGTTTTATCGCAGCCCGCCAGCAGCACGACGCCGTCGATGCATTTGCCGCGCAGCGCCTCTTCCACATCCATGGCGCAAAGGTTGCGATACATCATCGCGGTGGGGCGCAGGGTGCTTTCGGACGGGCTGAAGACCGGAAATTCCACCGGAAAACCGCCCGCTTCGTAGACGCCGAATTTCACACGCTCGGCCAGATCGCGCAGATGCGCGTTGCAGGGGGTCAGTTCGGACCAGGTGTTGCAGATGCCGATCACGGGGCGGCCATCCAGCAGGTCGGCGGGCAGGCCCTGGTTCTTCATCCACGAGCGGTGATAGATCGCGTCTTTCGACGACCCTCCGAACCATTCCTGCGACCGCAGTTTGCGTGGCCATGGGGCGGGTGTGAAAGTCATGATGCGATCCTTTTGGAATGTTCGCGCTATCATTATCGCGGGCGACGGGGAAATCCAAGCGGCAGACCGACGAGACAGCTGACACGGTCACGGCCCCGATCCGCGCTGATTTACTGGCATCCGGTGTATCTTTACAAAAATTCACGAAATTTGTTAATTCGTTGACATCAGAAGAGTTCAAATTCCTTATCTTATTTGAAACTTCTGGCAATCTGGTAACCTGCCCGCGGAGGAGATGGCTGTGCGTTCACGCATGTGACGTGCGCCATCGGCTGAAAAGCCGGGATGACGAACGGAGGATCCATGTCAAGCACAGCTCACGCCGACGGTCGGTTTGCGCCTTCTGCGGCCTTTGCCGCCAAGGCGCATGTCACGGCAGACCAATATCAGGCGATGTATGATGCATCGATCCGCGACCCTGAAAGTTTCTGGGCCGAGCACGGCAACAGAATCGACTGGATCAAGCCGTTCACGAAGGTGAAAAACGCCAGCTTTGCGCCCGGCAACATCGACATCAAATGGTTCGAGGACGGCACCCTGAACGTCAGCGCCAATTGCATCGACCGGCATCTGGAAACCCGTGGCGACCAGACCGCGATCATCTGGGAACCCGATGATCCGAAAGACCCCGCCCAGCACATCACCTACAAGGAACTGCACCGCCGCACGTGCCGCATGGCCAATATTCTGGAAACGCTTGGCGTGCGCACAGGCGACCGGGTCGTGATCTATCTGCCGATGATCCCCGAGGCCGCCTATGCCATGCTGGCCTGCGCGCGGATCGGTGCCGTGCATTCGATCGTTTTTGCGGGCTTTTCGCCCGATGCTTTGGGCGCGCGGATCAACGGCTGCGACGCCAAAGTCGTGATCACCGCCGATCATGCGCCGCGCGGCGGGCGGTCCACGCCGCTGAAATCCAACACCGACGCGGCCCTGCTGCATTGCAAGGACAGCGTGAAATGTCTGGTGGTGCGCCGCACCGGCGGGCAGACCACCTGGGTGGACGGGCGCGACTTCGACTACAATGAAATGGCGATGGAGGCTGACGATTACTGCGCCCCGGTCGAGATGGGCGCCGAAGACCCCCTGTTCATTCTTTATACGTCAGGGTCCACCGGCCAGCCCAAGGGTGTCGTGCATACTTCGGGCGGCTATCTGGCCTATGCCGCGATGACGCATCAATACACCTTCGATTACCACGACGGTGACATCTTCTGGTGTACCGCCGATGTCGGCTGGGTGACGGGCCACAGCTATATCGTCTATGGTCCGCTCGCAAATGGTGCCACGACCATCATGTTCGAAGGTGTGCCGACCTACCCCGATGCGGGCCGGTTCTGGGCCGTGTGCCAAAAGCACAAGGTCAACCAGTTCTACACTGCCCCGACAGCCCTGCGCGCGCTGATGGCGCATGGCAACGCCCCCGTGGAAAAATACGACCTGTCGAGCATCAAGGTGCTGGGCACCGTGGGCGAGCCGATCAACCCCGAGGCGTGGAA
Source organism: Yoonia vestfoldensis DSM 16212 (assembly GCF_000382265.1). Taxonomy (GTDB): domain Bacteria; phylum Pseudomonadota; class Alphaproteobacteria; order Rhodobacterales; family Rhodobacteraceae; genus Yoonia; species Yoonia vestfoldensis. The sequence goes on along the minus strand of NZ_KB907982.1, from coordinate 47,884 downwards.
CTGGTACAATGACGTCATCGGCAAGGGCAAATGCCCTATCGTCGACACCTGGTGGCAGACCGAAACCGGCGGCCATCTGCTGACACCGCTGCCCGGCGCGATCCCGACCAAGCCCGGATCGGCGACGCTGCCCTTCTTTGGCGTGCAGCCCGTGATCCTTGATCCGCAGACCGGCGAAGAGATCACGACGACCGCCGCCGAAGGCGTGCTGTGCATCAAGGACAGCTGGCCCGGCCAGATGCGCACGGTTTATGGCGACCATGAACGGTTCGAGAAAACCTATTTCTCCGACTACAAGAACTATTATTTCACCGGCGACGGGTGCCGCCGCGATGAAGACGGGTATTACTGGATCACCGGCCGCGTGGACGACGTGATCAACGTGTCCGGCCACCGCATGGGCACGGCCGAGGTCGAAAGCGCGCTGGTCGCCCATGTCGACGTGGCCGAGGCTGCTGTCGTCGGGTATCCCCACGCGATCAAGGGGCAAGGCATCTATGCCTATGTCACGTTGATGAACGGAATCGAACCGTCCGAGGATCTGCGCAAGGATCTGGTGAAATGGGTCCGCGCCGAAATCGGCCCGATCGCCAGCCCTGACCTGATCCAATGGGCGCCGGGTCTGCCGAAAACACGGTCCGGCAAGATCATGCGCCGCATCCTGCGCAAGATCGCCGAAAACGATCATACGACGCTGGGCGATATTTCCACCCTCGCCGATCCTTCCGTGGTCGATCACCTGATCGAACACCGGATGAACAAGTCATGAGCGGCGCCGACACCATGACACGCCCTGCCGTGCTGATCCTTCTGGGGCCTCCGGGTGCGGGCAAGGGCACGCAGGCGCGCATGTTGCAGGACCGTTTCGGTTTGGTGCAACTGTCCACCGGCGATTTGCTGCGCGCGGCCGTCGCCGCCGGGACCGAGGCCGGGCTTGCCGCGAAGTCAGTGATGGCGGCAGGCGGTCTGGTCAGCGACGACATCGTGCTCGCGATCCTCAAAGACAGGCTGGCGGCGGCGGATACGCAGCAGGGCGTGATCCTTGACGGGTTTCCGCGCACGACCGTGCAGGCGCAAGCGCTCGACGAGCTGCTGGCGCAAAGCGGGCAGCGGATCAACGCGGCCATTTCGCTTGACGTGGACGACGCCGAAATGGTGGTGCGCGTCGCCGGGCGCTATGCCTGCGGCGACTGCTGCGAAGGCTATCACGACAGCTACAAGATGCCCGCCGTCGCGGGCACTTGCGACAAATGCGGCAGCACCAACATGCAACGCCGCGCCGATGACAATGCGGCAACCGTCGGCCAACGGCTGATGGCCTATCACGCGCAAACCGCGCCGCTGATCACCTATTACGAGAAACAAGGCACGCTGCAACGGATCAACGCCATGGGCGAGATCGGGCAGGTCGCCGAAGAGCTGGGCGCGATCGTCAAAAAGGCTGTCGCGTAACAGGGAGGGAAAGAAGGCGCGGTCCATTCCGCGGCTTCGACTAAGTGTAACAAGGGAGGATGCCTAAATGGCAGAGGAACCACAAAACAACAACGCCTACTGGGCCGCAAACGTGCGGATCATTCTGATAAGCCTTGTCATCTGGGCAACCGTATCTTTTGGCTTCGGCATCATCTTGCGCCCGTTGCTGATGGGTATCTCGGTCGGCGGCGCCGATCTGGGATTCTGGTTCGCGCAGCAAGGCTCGATCCTGGTGTTCCTGGGGCTGATCTTTTTCTACGCCTGGCGCATGAACAAGCTCGACGCTGAATTCGGCGTCGAGGAATAAGCAAAAAGGGACAGGGAAACCAATGGATCAGTATACACTCAACCTGCTGGTGGTGGGCGCGTCCTTTGCGCTTTACATCGGCATCGCAGTCTGGGCCCGCGCGGGCACGACGGCAGAATTCTATGCAGCCGGACAGGGTGTTCCCCCCGTCATGAACGGCATGGCGACGGCGGCAGACTGGATGTCGGCGGCGTCGTTCATTTCGATGGCGGGGATCATCGCGCTCGCACCCGCGGGCGGCTATACGCAATCGTCCTTCCTGATGGGCTGGACCGGCGGTTATGTGCTTCTGGCGCTGCTGCTGGCACCTTACCTGCGCAAATTCGGCAAGTTCACAGTGCCGGAATTCGTCGGTGACCGGTTCTATTCCAAAGGCGCACGGCTTGTCGCCGTGGTCTGTCTGATCGTCATTTCGGTGACTTACGTGATCGGCCAGATGCGCGGTGTGGGCGTGACCTTTGCGCGTTTCCTCGAAGTGTCGACGGATACCGGCCTTTACATCGGTGCGGCGATCGTTTTCGCCTATGCGGTGTTCGGCGGGATGAAGGGCATCACCTACACGCAGGTCGCGCAATACTGCGTGCTGATCGTGGCCTACACCATTCCCGCGATCTTCATCTCGTTGCAGATCACCGGAAACGTGTTCCCGCAACTGGGCCTGCTGGGCAGCTATGCACCAACAGGGGGTGACGTCGCCTTCCTGGCCAAACTTGATCAGGTCGTGACGGAACTCGGGTTCACGCAATACACGTCGTATACGACATCGACGCTGAACATGGTGTTGTTCACGATGTCGCTGATGATCGGCACCGCCGGTCTGCCACACGTCATCATCCGCTTCTTCACCGTGCCAAAGGTTGCCGACGCACGTTGGTCGGCTGGTTGGGCGCTGGTTTTCATCGCATTGCTCTACACCGTGGCACCTGCCGTGGGGTCGATGGCGCGTTTGAACCTGACGACAACATTCTGGCCCAACGCCGTGGAAGGCAATGCGCTGGATGGCGACGCGATCTCGCTAGAGCAGATCAACACCAATCCGGAACTGTCTTGGATCAACACCTGGGTAAACACCGGACTGCTCGCCTTCGAAGACAAAAACGGCGATGGCATGATCCAGTACTACAGTGAAGGCAGTGCAAACATGCAGGCCATCGCAGCCGAACGTGGCTGGGCCGGCAACGAACTGACACGCATCGACAACGACATGATGGTTCTGGCAAACCCAGAGATCGCAGCGCTTCCGGGCTGGGTGATCGCACTGGTAGCTGCAGGCGGTCTGGCAGCGGCTTTGTCAACGGCAGCAGGTCTATTGCTGGCGATCTCGTCTGCAATCTCGCATGACCTGATCAAAGGCTCGATCAACCCGAACATCACCGAAAAAGGCGAGCTTCTGGCTGCGCGGATTTCAATGGGCTTCGCGATCGTGCTGGCGACATGGCTGGGTCTGAACCCTCCGGGCTTTGCGGCTCAGGTGGTGGCGCTGGCCTTCGGTCTGGCTGCGGCGACGATCTTCCCTGTGCTCATGATGGGGATCTTCTCCAAGCGTGTGAACAAGGAAGGCGCAATCGTCGGCATGCTGGTGGGTCTGATCTCGACGTCGGTCTACATCTTCCTGTACCTGGGCTGGTTCTTCATCCCTGGCACAGCGACGTACGAGAACATTCCTGCTAACTGGCTGTTCGGTATCTCTCCATTGTCCTTCGGGACCATTGGCGCGATCCTGAACTTCGGGTCTGCCTATCTCGTTTCGGGCCTGACAAAGGCACCACCACGCGAGATCCAGGACCTCGTTGAATCGATCCGCGTGCCCAAAGGCGCGGGCGCTGCAACCGCTCACTAAGAGCACAGGGCGGGCAGTTCGCAAGGACTGCCCGCTTTCTTTTTTCAGAGCTCCGGCAAGCCTCTATTGCCCGGACCAGGATGCACAAGATGCCCCGATCCATGCTTGATCTGCGTCGCTTTCTTTTGTCGATCCACCCTTATGACAGCCTGCCGGATGCCGATTTCCAGCGCGTACTGACGCAATTCGTCCGCGTGCCGATGGCCGCAGGCGATGCGATCTACCCGTTCGGGACACCGTGCGACGGGCTTTACGTCATTCTCGACGGCGAGGTCGAAATCACCACCGAGACCGGCGAGATCGTCTCGCAACTGAGCAGCCGCAATTCTTTCGGCGAGCGCGGATTGATGCGCGACGGCAAGACCGGCACCAATGCTCGCGCACTCAGCGACGGCGAATTGCTGTTGCTGCCGACAGCCGCATTTCACCAATTGATCGCCGCCGACGCAGGCGCGCACCGTTTCTTTACCCGTGGCCGGACCCGTGATGCCGTGGATGCGACCCGCCCCGCCACACTGACCGAAACACGTGTCGATCAGCTGATGGCCAGCAATCCCGTCACCTGCACCGCCGCCGATACGATTACCGAAGCCGCAAAGCTGATGCGCCAGCACCGGATTTCCTGTCTGCCCGTCATGCAGGACGATCAGCTTGCCGGGATCGTGACACTGCACGACATCAACAACCGCGTCGTCGCCGAAGGGCTGGACACCGGCCTGCCCGTCAGCCGGATCATGACCGCTGATCCCGACACATTGCCACCCTCGGCCATCGGGTCGGACGTGCTGCACATGATGATGGAACGGCGGTTCGGCCATGTGCCTGTCGTCGATCAGGGCAAGCTGGTGGGGATCGTCACGCAGACCAACCTGACGCGGTTCCAGGCGACGAACTCTGCCTCGCTGGTGCGCGACGTGGTGCGGGCAACCACCCCTGCGGAAATGGCCGCCGTCACCGCGCGCATCCCGCAACTGCTGGTGCAACTGGTCGGTGCGGGCAACCGGCACGAAACCGTCACCCGCCTGATCACCGATATCGCCGATGCGATCACCCGCCGTCTGCTGACACTGGCAGAGGAAACGCTGGGGCCGCCACCCGTGCCCTATCTCTGGCTCGCCTGCGGGTCGCAGGGGCGGCAGGAACAGACCGGCATTTCGGATCAGGACAATTGCCTGATGCTGGACGATAGCGTGACCGATGACGACATGTCCTATTTCGCAGAGCTTGCGAAATTCGTCAGCGATGGGTTGGACACGGCCGGATATTTCTATTGCCCCGGCGACATGATGGCGACCAATCCGCGCTGGTGCCAGCCCGTCAGCGTCTGGCGCAGCTATTTCCGGCGCTGGATCGACCAGCCAAGCACCGAGGCGCAGATGCTGGCGTCGGTCATGTTCGACCTGCGTCCGATCGGTGGGACGCGGTCCCTGTTCGAGGATCTGCACCGCGAGACGCTTGAATCCGCCGCACGCAATTCGATCTTCGTGGCGCATATGGTGTCGAATTCGTTAAAACACACACCGCCGCTGGGGTTGCTGCGCGGGTTTGCGACCGTCCGCAGCGGCGAATACAAGAACCATATCGACATGAAGATGAACGGGGTGATCCCTGTCGTCGATCTGGGGCGGATCTATGCGTTGCGTGGCCAGTTGGACGGCGCCAACACCCGCGCGCGCATCGAAAGCGCGCATGGCGCAGGCCAGATCAGTCAGGCGGGTGGGCGTGATCTGCTGGATGCTTATGACCTGATCGCGCAGACACGGCTGGACCATCAGGCGACGCTGATCCGCGCCGGTGCCAAACCGGATAATTTCATGTCGCCCAACGTGCTGTCCGAATTCGAACGCAGCCATCTGCGCGACGCTTTTGTCGTCGTGCGCACCATGCAATCCGCCGTGACCCAAGGGCGCGGCGTCATCGGATGATCCGATAAAACCAAAGGACTTCAGAATGTATGTCGACATCATCAGTATCGTCGCCGCGGGCTTTGCAGCCGCCGGTATCGCGCTGATCCTGAACCGCCTGACCGGCCGGCGCCTGCCGCGCTGGATCGTGCCAGCCTTCGCCGGCATTGGCATGATCGCGATGAGCCTGACCAGCGAATACCGCTGGTATCCGCGCACGTTGACGCTGTTGCCCGAAGGCTACGAGGTGATTTCGACCGTGGATTATTCCGCGCCGTTCAGCCCATGGACCTATCTTGTGCCCTATGTGAACCGCTTTGCCGCCGTGAATGTCGCGGGCGTGCAGCGCAACCCCAATGTCCCGGACCTGCGCCTGAGCAACGTGATCTTTTTCGCCCGCTGGCAGCCGGTGCAGTTCCGGACGGCCTTGTTCGACTGCGCCCAGGGGCGCACCGCACTGCTGGAGGATAACGCCATATTCAACGACGACGGCACGATCAGCGTTTCCCGCTGGGACCAGACCGGACTTGACGATCCTGCGACCGCCGCTGTCTGCGAAGGGTCCGCCTGATGGTGAACAGGCTTCGCCCTCGTCAGCGCACGCTTGCCCTGTTCGCTCTGCTGGCGGTTGCCTGCATCGGGGCTGTGGCCGGCGCGCTGATGATGGCCGAAGCACGGCTTGACCATGCCGACCCCCGGTCGGTGCTGATCAGCGCGGGCCTGATGGCGGGGTTCACGATCCTTGGGATCTGCGCGCTGGCGTGGTTCATTGTCGATGACATGGTGGCGCGCCCGATGGAACGGCTCGCCGCCGCGATGCGGGCCCATGCCGCAACCGACATGCGCCGCGGCATCGATGCCGATATGGCGCGCCACCTTGGCGATCTGGCGCAGGCGGCGGCGGCGCTGACGTCGCGGCTGGCCTCGGCGCGGACCGAGGCGGATGACCACCTCGCCCGCTCGACAAGCAGGCTGTCCGCCGAACGGGAACATCTGACGCGCATCCTGTCGGCGATCCCCGCCGCCGTGCTGATGGTCAGCCCCGACCACCGTATCGCGCTTTATGACGGCCATGCCGCGCTGATGCTGGACGATCAGCACCATCTGGGGCTGGGGCAGAAAGTGTTCGACTATTTCGACGAAACCTATCTGCGTGCCGGACTTGCGAACCTTGCCGACAGCGGACGCGCGACGCTGGACCAGCAGATCGCCACCGCCGACGGCGCGCGGTTGTTGGATGTCAGTCTGCATGATCTGGGCGAGGGGCAAGGCTACATGCTCAGCTTTCCTGTCCCGCGCGAGGCCAGCCCCGCCCGCCCTGTTGTCTTTGATTTCGAAATGACGACCCGCACCCAGACCCGCGATATCGAGGACGTGCCGCTACGCGACCTGACCTATGTGGTGTTCGACACCGAAACCACCGGATTTCTACCCAACAAGGACGAAGTCGTCCAGATCGGCGCCCTGCGCGTGGTCAACGGCCAGCAGGCCCCCGGCGAGGTGCTGGACATCCTTGTCAATCCGGGCCGCCCGATCCCCGCAAGTTCCACCGCCGTCCACCGGATCACCGACGCCATGGTAAAAGACGCGCCCGACATGGTGCAGGCGGGGCGCAGGTTTCACAGCTTTGCCCGCGATGCGGTGCTGGTCGCGCATAACGCGCCTTTCGATCTGTCGTTCTTTCACCGCTATGCGCCCAAAATCGGGGTGAAATTCGACCATCCCGTGCTGGATACAGTGCTGCTGTCCGCCGTGCTGTTCGGGATTACCGAAGGCCATACGCTGGACGAACTGGCCACACGGCTGGGGATCGAATTGCTCGACGAACACAGGCACACCGCGATTGGTGATGCCATCGCCACGCGCGACATATTCCTGCGCATGATCCCCATGCTCGAGGCGCGCGGCCTTTCGACCTTTGGCGCGGTCGTAACCGAAATCCGCAAGCACAAGCGCCTGCTGCCGGACCTGAACGGCTAACCGTCCTTGGCATCCAGCCACGCGCGGATGATCGCGCGGTGGCGGGTGCCGTCATAGCTGCCGAAATGCCCGCCATGCACGACCCGCACCGGCAGATCGTAAAGCCGCACCATCGAGGCATGATAATCCGTCGCATCGGCGTGATAGGTGTCTTCGATCAGGGGACCGTCATAGACGATATCGCCGGAAAACAATGTCTCCGTCGCCGCCTCCCACAGGGCAATCCCGCCCGGTGAATGGCCGGGGGTGTGGATCACCGCGAAATGCCGGTCGCCCAGATCGATCGTATCGCCATCCTCCAACAGCCGCGTCGCGGGGGCGGATGTCACCTGATATGTCGCGGATTGGTAAGGCGCAGGCGGCAGTCGGTCGAATATGTCATCGGTGACATAGGGGTCCGCAAGGATCGCGGCCCGCGTGGGGTTGGCCAGCAGCTCAGCCTCCAGCCGGTGCACGCAGCGGTCGGGAAATTCGTGGTGACAGCCGATATGATCGAAATGCGTATGGCTCGCCACCGCCGTCAGCGCGCGTTCGGTCACCAAAGGCACCCAGTCCCGCAAGGACACGACACCCATCCCGCTATCGACCAGCATGTCACGGTCGCGCCCGCGCACATGCCACATATTGCAGCGGTAGAACGGCTGGATGAAGGGTTCGTCGATCAGGGAAATCCCGTCGCTGACGCTTTGCACGCGGTACCAATCCTCGGGGCGGGCGCGGTCCATGGTCATTCCTTTGCAAACACGCTGATCGTATCGGCGCTGGCCGACAGATCGAGCCTGTCACCCACGCCGGGGACGTGGCCGGGCGGCAGATGCGCGATCAGCACCAGATCGGGGGCGGCATCGGGGATCAGATGCGCGCGCACATGCGTGCCGAAAAACGCGGCATCGCGCACGCGGGCCGCACCCAGCGCAATCTGCGCGCCATCTGTGCCAATCGCCTCTGGCCGGATGCAGACAACAGCAGGGCCTTGCGCCTGACCGCTGGCGGGCAAGGTGCCAAAGGGCGTTTCAACACCCACCGGTGTCACCTGCGCGGGGATATGGTTGATCTCGCCCATGAAATCGGCAGCAAAAAGGCTGGTTGGTTGGCGATAGATGCGGGCAGGCGGTCCCTGATCCTCGATCCGGCCTGCGTTCATCACGACGATCCGGTCGGCGATGGCCATCGCTTCTTCCTGATCATGGGTGACATGGACAAAGGTCGTGCCGACCTGCCGCTGGATCGCTTTGAGTTCATCCTGCATGCTGCGCCGCAGTTTCAGGTCCAGCGCGCCAAGCGGTTCATCCAGCAACAACACATCGGGTTCCACCGCCAGCGCCCGCGCCAGCGCCACCCGCTGCCGTTGCCCGCCAGACAGTTCATGCGGCCGCTTGCCCGCTGCATCGGCCAGCCCGACCAGCGCCAGCTGCGCCTCGGCCTTTTTGTGCCGCGCCGCTTTGCCCATGCCCGCCATACGCAGGCCAAAGCCCACATTGTCGCGCAAGGACATATGCGGGAACAGGGCGTAGTCCTGAAACATCGTGGTCGTAGGTCGCTTGGCGGGGGCGACATGGGTCATGTCACGGCCACCGATGGTCACGACCCCTTGGCTTGGCGCGATGAACCCGCCCAGCACCGACAAGAGCGTGGTCTTGCCACAGCCCGACGGCCCCAGCAGCGCCACATATTCGCCCGCCTCAATCGCAAGGTCGATATCGCGCAAGGCGTGGTAGGTGCCGAACCAATGGTTCAGGCCGGACAGGATCACTGGGGCGGTCATTTGCGTTTCCGTAGGATCAAAAGTTCCAAAAGCAGCACGAAAGCGACCGAGATCAAAAACACGAGGCTGCCAATCGCATTCAGCCGCGGCGACAGGCCCGACCGCAGCAGCGACCAGATTTCCACGGGCAGGGTCACATCAAAACGGGTCAGCAGGAAGGCGATGATGAATTCATCCCAGCTAAAGGTCATCGACAGAAAGAAAGCCGCACCAATCGCAGGCGCCAGCATCGGCACCGTGACCAGCAGGATCACCCGCGCCTCGGTCGCGCCCAGATCGCGCGCAGCGCGTTCGGCGTTCTGTTGTTGCGCCCCCATCGCGGCATAGATGATGGCAAAGGCCAGAGGCAGGTTGATGACGACATGCCCGATCCCCGCCGTGACCAGCGACAGCCCGAACCCCGTCTGCGTCAGCACGATCAAGAGGCCCAGCCCCACGATCAGGTAACTGACCGTCAGCGGCGCGATCAGCAGCCCGCGCACCAGCGCCGACCCCGGCAGGTGATGCCGCGCAAGGCCGTAAGCCGCCAGAAAGCCAAGCGTCACTGCGATGGTCGAGGACACGAACGCCACCCCCACCGAATTGACCAGCGCCGCCATCAGGCGGGCATCGCCCAGCACGTCGCCATACCAGCGCAAACTGGGTCCGTTGAACGGCGGCACAGGCAAGCGCCCGTCCTGAAACGAAAACAGCACCAGCGTGCCGACCGGCAGGTAGATGAACACGAAGGCAGCAGCCAGATAGACCCAGGGCAAGACGCGCATCATAGCCGGTCCAGCCTCAGCCAGCGCGCGGCTGCCAGATAGGCCAGCGTCACGATCCCCATCAGCACAATCGCCAATGCCGCCGCCAGCGGGAAATCCGCACGGCGCCCCAGTTGCACCATGATGACCTGCGGCACGGTCAGTTCGGTATTGCCGCCCAAGATCTGCGGCGTCACGTAATCGCCGATGCACAGCACAAAGGTCAGAAACGCCCCTGTCACGATCCCGGGCAAGGTCAGCGGCAGGATCACATGGCGGAAGGTCTGGAATGCGTTCGCCCCCAGATCCTGCGCGGCGCGGCGATAATTGGGCGAGAGTTGCACAAGATTGGCATAGATCGTCAGCGTCAGCAGCATGACGAAGAAATGCACGAACCCCGTCACCGTGGCGAAACGTGTATTGGCCAGCGTCAGCGGTTCAGCGATCAACCCGATAGTCATCAGCGTCTGGTTCACCACGCCTTCGCGCGCCAGAACCAGCAGCCACGCATAGGACCGCACGACATAGGACGTCCAGAATGGCAGGATTGCCAGCAAAAGCGCCAGCCTTTGCCAGCGCGCAGGCACGTTGAAGGCAATGATCCACGCCAAAGGATAGGCCAGCAGGACCGAGACCACCGTCACCGTCACGGTAATTTCGAGCGAGACGACGATGGCGCGCCACAGGAAACGCCGTTCCGCCAGACTGGCGTAATTGTCGAATGACACCCCCCAGATCAGATTGCGGCCGTCCAGGGTGGCAAGACTCATCGCGCCCATCACGATGAAAGGCACGATAAAGAACGCCAGCGTCCAGATCAGGGCCGGGGCGACAAAGCCCCAGCCTTTTGCGCGCTGGCCCGTGGCGATCATTACTGCGCCAATGTGTCGAGCCAGAGATCCTGCATCGCGACATCCAGCGCATCATCAGGGGCCGGATAAAGCTGGGTGCGCGCCAGATAATCGGGCTGGTCGTCCCAGCGCAGCACGGCTTTCTGCTCGTCACTCAGAAAATCACCAGCGGCGGCGTTCGCGGGCATGCCCCAGAAGCAGGACGAGGTCGCCAGCCGCGCCTGCCCTTCGGGGCTGACGATATATTTGACGAATTCCAGCGCCAGTTCGGGGTTCGCACTGCCCTCGACCACGCCAAGCGACTGGGTCCAGCGCACGGCGCCTTCGGACGGAATCGTCCAGGTCAGTTCCGGCTGTTCGGCGGCCAGCACGGCGGTCAGCCATTCACCGCCACCCACGACGATATCCACCTCGCCCGTGGCCAATGCTGTCTGGGCCGCGACGACACCCGCGACGCTTGCCGCGCGCGACCGCATCGTTGTCATCACACCGCCCAGCGCATCCAGATTGTCGGCGCTGATATCGGCGGTGGCGATCCCTTCGCTCAGCGCAGCAAGGCCCATGACGGGCAGGTAGTAATCATAGATCGAAATGCGCCCGTCGTATTTTTCCGACCAGACCGTCGCCAGCGTTTCCATATCCGCGGGATCGACGTTGGCCGAATTGTAGGAAATCGTGTTGTAGCCGAATTTCTCGGTCACGGCATAGGTCACACCGTCGATTGTGTTGACTTCATCCATCACAACCTCGGGAAAGAAATCGGCGGTGGGCAGTTCATCGGCGGGCAGCGGGGCGAGGATGCCAGCTTCGACCGCGCGGAACACGTCGATCCCGTCGATTACCAGCACATCCCAATCACCGGGGCGGGATTGTTCCAGAAGGGCAAGCGCCGCCCCCGTCCCCTCGTATTCGCGCAGGTTGACGGTGACGTTATGCGCGGCCTCGAACGGGGCGATCAGTTCGGGGTCCATGTGGTCGCACCAGACCAGCGCGTTCAGTTGGTCCTGTGCGGCAGCGGCGCCCGCGACGCTGGTCAGAACGGTCGTGGCAAGCAGGGTCGAAGTCAGTCGGTTCATGTGCATTCTCCCGGTTGAGATGATGTTGGTCCGCTTTTCGCGTTTGTCTTGATAAAAAAGTTGAAGTCATTCATCTTTATAGTCAACATTAATTTTAGACCTGACCGAATGGCTGACAGGAACCCCATGTCCGGATTGCGCGAAAAACAGAAAGCCGATCGCGAACGGCGCATTTTGCAGGCAGCGGTGACCAAGTTTCGGGCAGACGGTTATCGCGCCGTCCGTATCGAAGATCTGGCCGAGATGGCCGAAGTGTCCGTGGGCACGGTCTATAACTACTATCAGACCAAGGGCGATATCCTGATCGCCACTGTCGCCATGGAAGTCGAAGAGGTGCTGACCGCAGGCGAGCAGATCCTGCGCGATCCGCCGCACGGGGTGTCGGCGGCGCTGCTGACCCTGATCTTTTCCTACTACGATCATTCGCTGGAATATCTGTCCAAGGAAATGTGGCGCACCGCGATGGCCCTTGCGATCGAGGCACCGGGCACGCCGAACGGGCGGCGCTATTTCGAACTGGACCAACGGCTTGCCGCGCAGGTCACCGAACTGGTGATCGCCCTGCAAGACCGTGGCGATGTGCGCCCCGATCTGGATGCGCGGGCCATGGGCACGCTTTTGTTCAACAATCTGAACCAGATGTTTCTGGAATTCGTGCGCAATGATGCGATGACGCTCAAGGCGCTGCGCGATCAGGTCGCAGCACAGACCCGCCCCATCGCCCAACTGATCGCGGTCAGCTGATCGCGTGCACCACATCCGCGACACGCGCCGCGTTGCCTGTGGCCTGCGTCCCGTCGGCCATCGTCAGGTTGTTTTCAAATCCCACCCGCAGCTTGCCACCAAAGGCATGCGCGGCTTTCAGGCAGGCCGTCTCGTTCCGGCCAAAGGCGCAGATGCCCCAATCGGGCGCAAGACCAGCATCCTGCGCCGCTGCCAGAAACGGCAGCAGATCATCCGGCGCGCTGACCTGCCCCGGCGTATAGCGCCCCAGCACATACAGCACGCACAGGTCATCCTGCGGGATGGTGCCTGCCGCGATTTCATCCGCCAGCCGCTGCACCTGTGCGGTGTCATAGAGGATATGCTGCACGGCCACGCCTGCCGCCGCCAGATCGTGATAGCAGCGCCGCGCGGCGGCGCGGTCATCATCGGCCAGCATTTCGGCAAGTGCAATCGACACGCCTTCGGGTGTGATCCGGCGCAGCAAGGCGCGCTGATCGGCGGGGGTGAAACTGCCCGCCGCCTCGGTCGTGATCTGTACGGGCATGTCGGGCACGGCCTGCGCCATTTCCGCGATCAGTTCGGCATAGAGCCCTGCATCGAGCACATGCCTGCCCGCCGCATCGCGCACATGGGCGTGCAGCGCGCCTGCACCAGCCGCATGGCAGGCACGCGCGGTGTCCACGGTTTCGGCAATCGTGACAGGCAAGGCGGGATGATCCGCCTTGCCACGCCGCGCGCCGTTGGGGGCGACCATGATCTGCGGCAAAGGCAACAGGCGCGTCATGCGGCCAGTGCGCTGTCGATGGCCTGCCCCAGCTTGTCGGTCAATTCCCCGATCTGGTCGTCGCTGATGATGAAGGGCGGGGCGAGCAGGATGTGATCGCCCCGCTGCCCGTCGATCGTGCCGCCCATCGGATAGCAGATCAGCCCCGCCTTCATCGCCGCCGCCTTGATCTTGGCGTGTAGTTTGCGGGCGGGGTCGAACACCGCCTTGGTTTCACGGTCGGCCACCAGTTCCAGCCCGCGAAACAGCCCGCGCCCGCGGATATCGCCGATATGCGGATGCTGGCCGAACCGCGCGCGCAAGGCGGCATCCAGCGTCTCGCCCGCCTGTTGCACACGTGGCAGCAACCCGCGGTCACGGATCGCGCGCAGCACGGCACCGGCCCCAACGGCGGCCATGGCGTGGCCCATATAGGTATGACCATGCTGGAAAAACCCCGACCCAGCGGCAATGGCATCGTAAATCCGCCCTGTGCAGATCAGCGCGCCGATCGGCTGGTAGCCGGCCCCCAAGCCCTTGGCCACGGTAATCATGTCGGGGGCGACGCCATCCTCGGCGCAGGCATATAGATGGCCGGTCCTGCCCATGCCGCACATCACCTCGTCCAGAATAAGCAGCACGCCATGGCGGTCGCAGATGTCGCGGATACGGTTGAGATACCCTGGCACGGCAGGCACAGCGCCCATCGTCGCCCCCACGACAGGTTCAGCGACAAAGGCCATGACCGTTTCAGAGCCAAGACGCTGGATTTCAGCCTCCAGCTCATCCGCGACACGCAAACCGTAAGCCTCTGGCGTTTCCCCGTCCATCCGGTCGCGGTATTCATAGCAGGGCGCGATATGGCTGGTGTCGGCCAGCAAAGGCGCGAATTGCGCGCGCCGCCATGCATTGCCACCCGCCGCCAGCGCGCCCAGCGTATTGCCGTGATAGCTTTGCCGCCGCGCAATGACACGGTGGCGCTGCGGCTGGCCGATTTCCATGAAATACTGGCGGGCAAGCTTGATCGCCGCCTCCACCGCCTCTGACCCGCCGGAAACGAGGTAAACGCGGTCCAACCCTTCAGGCGCATCGGCGATCAGCAGATCGGCAAGGTCCTCGGCGACCCCCGTGGTGAAAAATCCGGTGTGGGCAAAGGCGATCTTGTCCAACTGGTCATGCAACGCCGCGCGCACATCCGCATCGGAATGCCCAAGGCAGGACACGGCCGCACCCCCCGATCCGTCGAGATAGCGTTTGCCGTCCGCGTCGATGATATAGCAACCGTCACCTGCGACAGCCTGCGCAAGCTGGCCCTTGGTGGCGCGACCGAAAACGTGGTGGGACAAGGTCAGCTCCTGACGACATAGACCGAACAATTGGCGTGGCGGACGACGCGCGCGGCATTCGGGCCCAGCAGGTAATCGCGGAACGCAGGCCGGTGCGACCCCATGACGATGACATCGACCGCCAGCTTTTTCGCCGCCCGCAGGATTTCATCATAGATCGTACCGTGCAGGATATGCGGATGCACATCGACGCTGTCGGGAATGTTGTTGTTGATCCAGTCCGTCAGTGCCTTGCCAAATGCGGCAATCGCCTGCTTTTCGTAATCTTTCTTGAAATAACCGCTGACCTGCGCCAGCCCGAAGTCAGGCAGCACGCTGATGACATGCAGAACGCCGTCATTGCCGACCATCAACAGTGCCTCTCGGAGCGCGGCGGGCCAGCTTTCCTTGTCGTTCAGATCAATGGGCATCAGGACGGATTTGGTCATCGGATCATCCTCAGAATGCGGGTTTGGTCTGGCGGCGGCGCTGGAACAGAATAACGAGGCCGAGCAGCAGGAACGCGGGGAGATAGAATACCTCTGCCGGCAGCCGGTCGCGCGGGGTTTCCACGCGCAGGATTTCCACTTGATCCAGCCCATAGAAATCAAAACTGCGCAACGTGTCGGCATAGGGGCTGTTCGGCAGCGGTTCTTCCATCATCATCTGCTCGCCAATCGGCATCAGGAAAAAGCCGGTCTCGCCCAGCCGCTGTTCGGGCGGCGTGTCACCGATGTCAAAGCGCAGCGTTGTTTGCCGCAGATCACCCGTCGCGAAATCAGGCCCTTGCAGGACGATGCGAAAGAAATCGCCCTGTTCGGTTTCGGCAAGCACCGTCTCGAAACTGGTGCCGGGCAGTTCGGCAAAGCGGGGCTGGACACGGTCGAGCCAGAAATTAGGCACGAAGAGCGTAAAGGCAACGGCCAGCAACGCCGCCGATTCCCACAGCCGCGAAGGCGCAAGGAAATAGCCTTGGGTCGCGGCAGCGAACAGCAGCATGGCGAACGTCGCCACAATGAACACCTGGACGGCCACCAGAATGCCCGTCGCCGTCCCCAGATCGACCCCGTACAGGATGAGCGTCGGGTTATAGACGAACAGGAACGGCAAGGCGACTGTGCGCAGACTATAGAAAAACGCAGTGAAACCGGTCTTGATCGGGTCACCCCCCGACACGGCGGCGGCGGCGAAACTTGCCAGACCGACGGGCGGCGTGACATCGGCCATGATCCCGAAATAGAACACGAACAAATGCGCCGCGATCAGCGGGATGATCAGGCCCTGATCCGCCCCAAGGCTGACGACGACCCCCGCCATCAGCGACGACACGACGATGTAATTCGCCGTCGTCGGCAGGCCGAGGCCCAGCACCAGCGAAAACACCCCCACCAGCAGAAGCATGATGAACAGGTTGCCGCCTGACAGCATCTCGACCAGACCGGCAAGTTCGGTGCCGATGGGCGTGCGCGTCACGGTCGCGACGATGATACCGGCGGCACCCGTGGCTACAGCGATGCCGATCATGTTGCGTGACCCTGCGATCATGCCTTCGATCAGGTCATCGAAACCAGCCCTGAACTGCGCGCCAAGATCGCTTTGCCCGCGCATCAGCGCCTTGATCGGCTTTTGCGTCAGCAGGATCGCGAGCATCACAAGAACGGCGTAGAATGCCGATTTCGCTGGCGATTGCCGTTCGACCATCAGGAACCACACCAGCACAATGATCGGCAGCAGGAAATGCAATCCGGTCGGCACGACCTGTCCCATCACCGGCAACGTGACCTGTTCGGCATTGGGATCGTCGACCTCAAGCTCTGGTCGTTGAGCCGCGACGTAAAGCGCCCCCACATAGAGCGCCGCGACACAGGCGAAGATCACCCATGGCGCGATACCCGGCGCCACGCTCCGCAACACGCCTACCGCCCAGATGACGCCGTAAAACACGACACCCGCCACCGTGAACCCGACGAAAACCTTGAGCAGCATGGCCAGCAGACTGCCGCCTTCGCCCAGCGCGGGCATGTCATTTTTCAACGCCTCCAGATGCACGATATAGACCAGCGCAATATAGCTGATGATCGCGGGGATGAAGGCGTGCTTGATGACTTCCAGATAGGAAATCCCGATGAATTCGACCATCAGGAACGCAGCCGCGCCCATCACAGGCGGCATGATCTGGCCGTTGACAGAGGATGCAACCTCGACCGCACCGGCCTTTTCACTGGAAAAGCCGACCCGCTTCATCAGCGGAATCGTGAAGGTGCCGGTGGTGACCACATTGGCGATGGACGAGCCGGAAATCAGGCCTGTCGCGGCAGAGCCGACGACAGCCGCCTTGGCCGGACCGCCGCGCAGGTGTCCCAACCCCGCGAAAGCCATCTTGATGAAATAATTGCCCGCGCCTGCCTTGTCCAAAAGCGATCCAAACAGCACGAACAGGAACACGAAGGCGGTAGAGACACCCAGCGGGATGCCGAACACGCCTTCGGTCGACAGCCATTGCGTGTTGACGATGGACGAAAAGCTGCGCCCGTTGTGGGCGATCAGGTCGGGGATCAGCCAACCCTGGCCGAAGTAGCTGTAGGCAAGGAAAATCGTCGCGACGACGGTCAAGGCGGGACCAAGCGACCGGCGACTGGCCTCGAGCAGGACAAGAATACCGACGGCACCGATCCAGATCTGCGCATCTGTCGGCAGACCAGACCGTGCGGTGGTGGCAAGCTCTCGCGAGAACCAGAAGACGTAAAGCGCGGCCCCGGCCCCGATGATCGCCAGCACCCAGTCATAAAGTGGGATATGGTCGCGCGGCGATGTCTTGGCAGCCGGATAGGCCAGAAACGCCAGCGAAAGAGCAAGCGCAAGGTGCATGGGCCGGGTCTGGTCGGACCCCAGAATCTTGACGAAAGGCAATTGCCCGAACCAGAACTGCGGTTCCGCGATCCAGACCTGAAACAGCGCCCAGAACAGGGCCAATCCGGCGATCAGCAGCGCCACGCCTCGGCTGCGGGGGTTGCGCGCACCACTGTCGGTAGAGGCAACGAGATCCTGCAATTCCTCGTCAGTGAACCCGCGCCGATCCGAAGCCTGTTTCTCGTCGCTCATGCCGGACCCCTTGTCATTCTTCTTTGTCAAAGCGCCAGATCGGCACATAGGCAAGATACCCGACGACCGTCACAGGCCGGCGGGTAAAATACCGGATTACTCCAGCAGACCAGCTTCGCGGTAATAGCGCGCAGCGCCCTCGTGCAGGGGTGCGGAATTGCCGTCATTGACCATCTCGGACGCTTGAAGCGCGGCCAATGCAGGGTGCAGTTCGCGGAACTGATCCAGGCTTCCAAAGACTGCCTCGGTAACCTCGTAGACGATATCATCAGGCACGGTTGCAGAGGTGACGAATGTCGCCCCCACACCAAAGGTGGTCACATCGGCATCGGTCCCGCGGTACATCCCACCGGGAATGGTCGCAACGCGGTAATAGGGGTTGTCAGCGATCAGCGCGTCAATCGCCTCGCCAGTGACGTTGACCAGCACGGTGTCGCAGGCGGTCGTCGCCTCCTGAATGGCGCCGGATGGGTGGCCCACGGTATAGATCATCGCGTCGATGTTGTTGTCGCACAATGCTGCGGCCTGCTCTGCTGGCGGCAATTCGGACGCCACAGCGAAATCGTCAAGGGTCCAGCCCAGCGCGTTCATCACGACATCCATCGTGCCGCGCTGACCGGAACCGGGGTTGCCGATGTTCACGCGCTTGCCTTGCAGGTCCTCGAAATTGGTGATGCCTGCGTCGGCGCGGGCCACCACGGTGAACGGTTCGGGATGCAACGAGAACACGGCGCGCAGGTCGTCGAAGGCACCGGTTTCCTCGAATTGCGAGGTACCGTTGAACGCATGGAACTGCCAGTCGGACTGCGCCACGCCGAATTCCAGCGCGCCTTCGCGGATCGCGTTGATGTTGAAGATCGACCCACCTGTCGATTCCACACCACAGCGGATGCCGTGGTCGGCACGGTCACGATTCACAAGGCGGCAGATCGCGCCCCCGGCGGGATAATAGACGCCCGTCACACCGCCGGTTCCGATGGAAATGAAAGTATCCTGCGCCTGCACCGCTCCACCCGTCATCACAACGGCGGCGGCGGCCGCGGCCATCCAGTTCTTGTTCATAACCTTCTCCTTTTTTGGTCTGACAGCTGCCTCATGGCAGCCTAATGTTCCGGCATCAGCGTATTGTTTAGCGTCCGGGTCGGCTTTATTGGAACAGATATCCTGATTTTGTCAAATCGTTAACTAAACTTTACGGAGCGGCGACCGCCGTCAGAGGGCCTTGCGCAAGGCCGCGCACTGCGGCACCAAGCCTTATGACCAAGACGCTTTTATCATTCGGACACGGCTTCAGCGCGGATGCGCTGGCTCGGCTGTTGCTCGCACAAAACTGGCGGATCATCGGTACGACACGGTCGGATGCCAAGGCCGCGCGTTTGCTGCGCGCCGGGATCGAGCCGCGCATCTGGCCCGGTGCGGATATGCGTCCGGCGCTTGATACCGCGACCCATCTGTTGATCTCGGCCGCGCCCGATGACAACGGCGACCCGGTGCTGGCCGCATTGCAGGACGAAATCACAGCCCGCGCGGGTCAATTCGCATGGGTCGGCTATCTGTCCACAACCGGGGTATACGGCGACCATCAGGGCGATTGGGTCGATGAAAACACGCCCCTGACACCCGCCACGAAACGCGGCATCGCGCGGGTCGAGGCCGAGGCGGCTTGGGCTGCGATCCCCGATCTGCCGCTGCATATCTTTCGCTTGGCGGGGATCTATGGGCCCGGGCGCGGCCCTTTCGCCAAGGTGCGCGACGGCAGCGCGCGACGAATCATCAAGCCGGGGCAGGTGTTCAGCCGCACCCATGTTGCCGATATCGCCCAAGTGCTGGCCGCGTCGATCGCGCGGCCAAACCCCGGCGGCATCTACAACGTCTGCGACGACGACCCCGCCCCGCCCGAGGATGTGATCGGCTATGCTGCCGAACTGCTGGGCCTGCCGCTGCCCCCGACCGAGGATTTCGCGACCGCCGACATGACGCCCATGGCGCGCAGCTTTTACGCCGAAAGCAAGAAGGTCCGCAACGACCGGATCAAGGACGAACTGGGCGTGCGGCTGATCTATCCCGACTACCGCGCAGGCCTCAGGGCGCTACTGGCGCAGGAAGACGACGCCTGACGATCAGCGCGATACCCGCATAGACGAACAGCAGCACCAGCCCCGTGGCCAGATTTGTCGCGTAAAACACCATTCGTTCTGACACTTCCAGATTGTTCAGGAACGGGTAAGGCAAGCCTGACGTGACACGGCCGACAGGGGTATCGTTCATCGGTCCGACCAGCAATTCGGCCCATGCGACATAAGCAACGATCACCCCGACAAGCCAGGCAAGCGCCGGACCCAACCGCCGATAGCTGCGATGGATGAAGATCGTGTCGATGACCTGCAACAGCGGGCCGACCAGATGCAGGTAAAGTTCGAGATGCCAGGCCGCCAACTGCCCGTCGGGCGTCACCGATGTGGGATCAGCAAAGAAAAGCCGCCAGTACAGCATCACCACCATCGTGTTGATCACGGCGGTCATGCACACGAAACCGTCCCAGCGGCTTTCGCTGCGTCCTTCCATCAGCGCCATCATCCGGCTCGCGGCGAAAAACGACATGAACAGCGCCCAGATCGTCAGAAACCGGAACGGCCCGCCAAAGGCATCATAGCCCCCGAAAACCAGCGTGCGGATGCAATACCCCGCGGCCAGCAGGAAAACGACCCAGCGGTAGAAGGAAACGATGGTCATGGTCATGCTTGTCCTGTGTCAGCCGTCACGTTTGTCATAAATTCGGACCGCTGCAATCCCCGAGACCCGCAGCGCCCCTTGCCGTTTTACGCCATAACACGCATATCCGGGCAAGATTTGATCAGGGATAGACCGATGACGTTGCGTACCAGAACATCCGCCTTTCTTGACCGGCCGGTCGTGACGCAGTTCATCGTTGGCGTGATCATCTTCAACGCGATCATCCTCGGCCTTGAAACCTCGGACACCGCGATGGCGCGGGCCGGCGGGTTGATCCTGCTGCTTGACCGGATCTGTCTTGCGATCTTTGTTGCCGAACTTGCGGCCAAGCTGTTTGCCTACGGACCTCGGTTCTTCCGAGGGGGCTGGAACATCTTCGACTTCGTCATTGTGGGCATATCGCTGTTGCCCGGCAGTGGCGGGCTTTCGGTGCTGCGCGCGCTGCGGATCCTGCGGGTGCTGCGCGTCATTTCGGTGGTGCCGTCGCTGCGCCGCGTGGTCGAAGGATTCGTCACCGCCCTGCCCGGCATGGGGTCGGTGTTCCTGCTGATGGGGCTGGTGTTCTACATCGGGTCGGTGATGGCGACAAAACTGTTCGGCGACAGCTTTCCCGAATGGTTCGGCACGCTGGGCGCGTCGGGCTATTCGCTGTTCCAGATCATGACGCTGGAAAGCTGGTCGATGGGCATCGTCCGTCCGGTGATGGAGGTGTACCCCTACGCCTGGGCCTTTTTCATCCCCTTCATCATGATGACGACCTTTGCGGTGGTGAACCTGCTGGTCGGTCTGATCGTCAATTCCATGCAGGACGCCCATGCCGAGGAAGGCAATGCCGCCACAGATGCCTATCGCGACGAAGTGCTGAGCAAGCTCGCCGCGATTGAGAAACGGCTGGACGAGGTGAGTGGTACGGCAGGTGCTGCTAAATCCGAACAACAAAAAGACTGACCGGCCTATCCGTCACGGCGGCGACTGAAATCAGGTGACCCTGGCCGCCGGTACGTTAAGCTGGCCCCGCCGAAACGAGAGAGCACACCGGGGCGACGACACGCGCCCGATTGATACTGGCCGGTCTGGTCGTGGCCTTGGCGTTGGGTCTCTCGCTGGTCGCAGTGGTCTATTTGTTGCTGTTTTTGTTTCTGGTTGTGGCAGTCAACGATTATGACTGGTGGACCGCTCCCTATACCTGGTTCCTGATCTGTCTGGCTTTCGCGCCTGTCTATGCCAGCGTCAAAGCCGCAAAAATCCGCCGTCTGGCTGCCAACAACCACCGGAATGCCTGGAAAGGGATCGCGGCCATGGCGCCAGTCGTTGCGAATTTCGGCTATCGGTCCAGCATGTTTGCCATCCATGGGGCGTTGCCAGTTATTGTGACCGGTCCTCTGGTTCTGGCGCTCGCGATCATCGCGGGGTTTGGTGGTTTCATCCTTTTCGACAGATACGCGCCAGACGGCAACACAGGCGCGCTCAGGCGAGATACGCCAACCTGATGCCGCCCCAGTGGCGGCCGTTGACCTTGATCGGGGCGGACACATCCTTCATCATCGCGAAGGTACCGTTGCCCATGTCGCGGCGGTACGCCTGCAACAAAAACGGGCGGGTGCTGCGGCCAGCGGCCAGTCCGACGCGATCATTGAAAATGCGCCGGTTGCGGCAATTGGCAGCGTTCCATGCGGGATCTTCGATCCGTTGCGGCTGGCTGAACTTGGTGTTGTGCGTCGGCAGATAGCCGTCAGTATTGACCGCGGCACAGAACACGACATCGTCTGAAAACCCCAGCATCTGTTCCTGAAACGCTGGCAGCACCCTGTCGGTAAAACGCACACAGCGGGCCACCACCTGTGCTGGATTGCTGCCGGGAACAGGCCGGTAATCCTGGTCAAAGAGATCGGCAAACGATATTTCACCGCTTTGCACGGCCTGCTCGAAACGTGCGCTGATCTGCTCCGCCAGTTGCTGCACGGCATTGATGTAAGGCGTGTCGATGGTTTTCAGACCCATCCGCGCTGTCATCGCGGTCAGCGCCTCGGAACTGTGGGTCAGGTCGAGCATTTTTTGCCGCGCATTGTCGAGGCTTTTGTCGGATGCCGCCATCCCGCCAGCCAAACCGTCGATCCCGAATTTCATCTGCTCGATCTCGGTGGCGATGCTGGTCGAGGCACCGACGATGTCGCGCTGCGCGGATGACACAGCGCCCATCACGCGTGGCATGTTTTCGACAAGGCTGCTGACGTCGCCGATCTGGGTGCGCACCACGCCAGCGCGTGTCAGCGCGCGCGAGGTTTCGTCGCGCAGCCCCGCCAGTTCGCGATCAAGCGCTGCAATCGTGCCAGAGATTTCCTCGGTCGCGTCGCGCGTGGTCTGCGAGAGGTCCTTCACCTCGCGCGCGAGCACCATGAAGCCAAGCCCGTGTGACCCCGCGCGCGCGGCTTCGATAGCAGCGTTCAGCGACAAAAGGTTCGTCTGGCGCGAAATCTCGCCGATTTCGCCGGACACGCGCGCCACACTGGTCAATGTGTCCTGCAGGCGGCTGAACTGATCGGCGATATGGGTCACTGTATCGATCAAGGCCGTCACATCCGCCACCATCGCATGCAGGCGCGTGCCGCTTTCCTGTGCGCTGGCTTCGGCTTGGGAGGAAATATCCTGCGCGGCCTCTGCCGAGGTCATGACAGATTGCGCCCTGCCGGATATGTGATCGACACGCTGCGCGAATTCGACACCCCTGCGCGACTGGTCGGCGACCTGTTTGGCCGTGTCGTCGACATGCCCCGACACGCTGGCGATATCGATCGAAAGATCCCCCAAGCGCCGCGCAAGGTCGGCCATCAGCCCATCGTCGATGTCGTGCATGGACGTGTCCGGCTGCAAGTCTTTCATGTCTGATTCCCATCCTGTCCGTGACCAACCTAGTCACAGACAGCCAAGGATTCATTAAGAAGGGACCGCCGTGGTCGGATCAGGCGCGTTTGCCCATGCGCACCACGCCCAGCACATCCAGCACCTTGGCCTCGATATGCGCGGCATTCATCCCCGCGACATCATACATCGCCTTGGGGCTGGCTTGATCGATGAAGGTATCTGGCAGGACCATCGACCGGAACCGCAGGCCGTGGTCGAACACGCCTTCATCCGCCAGCAATTGCGCGACATGGCTGCCAAAACCGCCAACGGCGCCTTCCTCGACGGTGATCAGCGCGTCGTGATCCGCCGCCAGTTGCAAGATCAGGTCGCGGTCGAGCGGTTTGGCGAAACGCGCATCGGCGACGGTCGGCTTGATGCCCTTGGCCTCCAGCGCCTCGCAGGCGCGCGTCACCTCGGACAGGCGTGTGCCGAACGACAGGATGGCGACCTGCGCGCCTTCGCGGATCATGCGGCCTTTGCCGATCTCGAGCGGGGCGGCGTCTTCGGGGATTTCAACGCCCTCACCTTCACCGCGCGGAAAGCGAAAGGCGATAGGGCCGTCATCATGCACGGCGGCGGTCGCAACCATACGGACCAGTTCCGCCTCGTCCGCGGCGGCCATGACGACGAAGCCGGGCAGATTGGCCAGAAAGGCCACATCGAACGACCCCGCATGGGTCGCACCATCCGCACCCACCAGCCCTGCGCGGTCGATCGCGAAACGCACCGGCAGACGCTGAATCGCCACATCATGCACGACCTGATCATACCCGCGTTGCAGAAACGTCGAATAGATCGCACAGAACGGGCGCATCCCGCCCGCGGCCAGTCCTGCACTGAAGGTCACGGCATGCTGTTCGGCGATACCCACGTCAAAACAACGGCTGGCATAGCGTTCCATGAATTTGGACAGACCAGTGCCATCGGGCATGGCGGCAGTCACGGCACAGATGCGCGGATCAAGGCTCGCATGTTTCAGCAGGCTGTCGGCAAAAACGGATGTATAGCTGGGCGCATTGATGGGCGCTTTCGCCTGCTTGCCCGTGACCATGTCGAATTTCGCGGTGGCGTGCCCCTTGTCGCTGGCGCGTTCGGCGGGTGCATAGCCCTTGCCTTTTTTCGTGATCGCATGGATCAGGATCGGGCCATCGGCCCGCGCCTTGACGGTGCGCAAAACGGACAAAAGCTGGTCCATGTCATGCCCGTCGATAGGGCCGAGATAGGAAAAACCCAACTGTTCGAACAAAGTCCCGCCCACCGTCATATGCTTGAGCACATCCTTGGCGCGCTTGGCCCCTTCGCGGAACGGTTCGGGCAGCAGCGAAACGGCACCCTTGGCGGCGGCCTTGAATTCCTGAAACGGCGCACCTGCGTAAAGCTGCGACAGATAGGACGACATGGCCCCCACGGGCGGGGCGATAGACATTTCATTGTCGTTGAGGATGACGATGAGCCGCTTGCCCAGATGGCCCGCGTTGTTCATCGCCTCATAGGCCATACCGGCCGAAATCGCGCCATCCCCGATGATGGCAATCGCATCGCCCGGATCGCCACCCAGATCCCGCGCCACGGCAAAACCAAGGGCGGCCGAAATCGAGGTGCTGGAATGCGCGGCCCCGAACGGGTCATAGGGGCTTTCGGACCTTTTGGTGAACCCCGACAACCCGCCTTCGGTCCGGATTGTGCGGATGCGGTCGCGCCGGCCTGTCAAAATCTTGTGGGGATAGGACTGGTGCGACACATCCCAGATGATCTTGTCCTTGGGCGCATCGAATACGGCATGCAGCGCCACGGTCATCTCCACCACGCCAAGCCCCGCCCCCAGATGCCCGCCTGTCACGGACACGGCGGCAATCGTCTCGGCGCGCAATTCATCGGCCAGCTTGCGTAACTGCGCATCCGACAGGGATTTCAGATCGGCGGGGGTCTGGACATTGTCCAAAAGCGGGGTGTTGGGTTGGTCCGACATGGCGACCCTTCCTAATGCGCCCGCGCGGTCACAAAACGCGCGGCGTCCTTCAATGTTTCGGCATCATCGCCATAGCCAGATAGCGCATCGCAGGCCTGCGTGACCAGATCCTCAGCGCGGCGTTTCGCCCCATCCAGCCCCAGAAGCGACACGAATGTCGCCTTGCCCGCCGCCGCATCCTTGCCCAGGGCCTTGCCGACAAGCGCGGCGTCGCCGGTCACGTCGAGCACATCATCGGCGATCTGGAAGGCAAGGCCCAGACAATCGCCATAAATGCCCAAGGCGGCCTGATCCGCGCGTGCCATGCGCGGCCCGACAAGGGCGGCCCATGACATCAACGCGCCAGTCTTACCCGCCTGCAAGGCGATGATCTGGTCCAGCGTCAGCGGCACATCCGCCGTTTCCGCCGCGATATCCGCCGCCTGCCCGCCCACCATGCCACGCACGCCCGCCGCCTGCGCCAGGGTCAGCACCAGATCGACCTTGGCTGCCTCCGCGCAATCGAGCCTCCCCAAGAGTTCAAACGCCAGCGCCTGCAAGGCATCCCCCGCCAGCACGGCGGTCGCCTCGTCCCAGCGTTTGTGCACCGTGGGCTGGCCACGCCGCAGGTCGTCGTCATCCATGCAGGGCAGATCGTCATGGATCAGCGAATAGGCGTGAATGCATTCGATCGCCGCCGCCGCATGGGCCGCAACCTGCGGCGAGACTCCGTGCAGACGGGCCGTCTCGATCGCAAGAAAGGCGCGCAAACCCTTGCCGCCCTTTGCCGCATAGATCATTGCCTCCGGCACGGGGCCAGAAAGGCCCGTCAGGCCGGTCTCTATCGTCTCCGTCGCGATCCGGGCGGCCTGCGCCAGGGCGTCAGGCAGCGGTCGCCGGGCAAGCAGATCAGCCATCCAAAGGCGCTGTGCCGGTGGGCTGGCCAGTCTCGCCAAGCGTGATGCGGGCGACCTTTTCTTCGGCTTCCTTCAGCTTGGCCTCGCAGCGGGCCTTCAGCGCCGCGCCACGCTCATAAAGCGCGATGGACTGGTCGAGGGCCACATCCCCACGCTCCAGCTGGCCCACGACGGTTTCCAGCTCCTTGATCGCGTCCTCGAAACTCATCTGGTCAACGTCGGTCATCGGCCTCTTTCCTCCAAAATCCTGACATGGGCGGCAGCGGATGCGCCCAGCGCCGGCAGGTCATACCCGCCTTCCAGCGCCGACACCACCCTGCCGTGGCAATGCCTGTCCGCCAGATCGCACAACCGCGCGGTGACCCAAGCGAAATCCGCTTCGGTCAACGCCAGCCCTGCCAGCGGATCATCGCGGTGCGCATCGAACCCTGCCGAGATCAGGATCAGCTCGGGCGCAAAGGCATCGACGCGCGGCAGCACGACACGCTCCATCACATCGCGAAACGTCTTTGACCCGGTGCCTTCGCGCAAAGGCACGTTCAGCACATTGCCAACCCCGGTTTCATGCGCGGCCCCCGTGCCGGGATAAAGCGGCGATTGGTGGGTGGAACAGAACAGGATGCGCGGATCATCCTCGACCAGATCCTGCGTGCCATTGCCGTGATGCACGTCGAAATCGACGATGGCGACACGGGCCAGCCCGTGATGGTCCAGCGCATGTTTCGCTCCGATGGCGACATTGCCGAAAAAACAGAACCCCATCGCCGTCTCGCGTTCGGCATGATGACCCGGCGGGCGCATGGCGGCAAAGGCATTCGCGGCCTGGCCCGCCATGACCAGATCGACCGCGCGCACGACTGCCCCCGCCGCGCGGTAGGCCGCCGCCAGCGTGCCGGGCGACATATGCGTATCGGCATCAAGCGCGCGCCAACCTGTCTGAGGCGCAGCGGCGCGCAAGGCATCAAGATGCGCCTGCGGATGCGCGCGCAGCAGATCATCCTCTGCCGCCAACGGAGCCTTGACGCGCAAAAGATCCATGTCCGCAAGCGCACCCAACACGGCATCCAGCCTCGCCACCTGCTCGGGGTGGCCGGGGGGCGTCACATGGCCATAGCCATCATCATGAAAGATCAGAGCAGTTGTCATGCCCACACAGAACCCAATTCCATGCGAAACCTCAACCACCTTCTTATTTCCCAAAATACTCCCGCCGGAGGCCAGAAAGTTCTTACTCCGGTGCCAGCATATAGCCTTCGCCGCGCACAGTTTGCAGGAACCGCGGCTGTTTGGGGTCGGTCTCGATCTTGCGGCGCAGACGGGTGATCTGCACATCGACCGCGCGTTCCTGTGTCTGGCCGCCGGACCGGCTCAATTCCTCGACCAGCTTGGTGCGGGTGACAGGCTCACCCGGACGGCCAGAGAAGATGCGCATCAGCTGGCTTTCGGTCGCGGTCAGACGGACAAGGTTTTCGCCGTGCCACATCTCGCCGCGTTCGATATCATAGCGGACAGGCCCCATATGCAGCACCTTGGGCAGGATCGTGACAGGTTCGGCGGCGGGGACACGGCGCAGGATCGCGTTGATGCGCAACAGCAGCTCCTTTGGCTCGAACGGCTTGACCAGATAATCATCCGCCCCTGCCTCCAGCCCAGTGATGCGATCCACGGTTTCGCCCTTGGCCGTCAGCAGCATGATCGGCGTCGTGATGGTCCGGCGCAAGTCACGGCAGAGCGCTATCCCGTCTTCACCCGACATCATCACGTCGAGCACGATCAGATCGAATTCCAGACCCGCCAGCACGCGACGGGCATGGGCGGCATCGCGCGCGGTGGTCACAAGGAATCCGGCCCGCATCAGGAATTTCTGCAAAAGGCTGCGGATGCGGGCATCATCATCTACAATCAACAGGTGGGCATCGTCACTCATTCAGGTTTGTCCTTCATCGCCTCGTAATGCTGGCGCGCCTCGGGGTCCATCATCGCTTCCAGCACCTGTCTGAAGCCGACGACGGCGGCAGGGCCTGCCGCGCGGTAGGCGGCACGCATCCGGTCCCTCTGGGCGTCGGACAATTCGCGTTCCAGTGCCGCACCGGCGGGTGTCAGATGCAGATGCCGTTCGCGTTTGTCCTTGTTGCCAACACTGCTGACGACCAGACCGTCCTCTATCAGACTGCGCAAGACACGATTAAGCGATTGTTTCGTAACACCAAGTATGGACAACAGGTTGTTGACGGTGGTGCCGGGGCTGCGATGGATGAAATGCAGCGCGCGGTGATGGGCACGGCCATAGGATTTCTGCGCAAGGATACGATCCGGGTCTGCGGTAAAGCCGCGGTAGGCGAAGAACATCGCCTCGATCCCCTTGCGCAACTGTTCATCCGTCAGGAACAGCAGGTTTTGCCCCATCTGGGGCCTCGCACCTTCTGGCATACTGTCCTCCCTCGTTACGACGCCGACAATACGTCAGCTTTATTGACATTCCAAGAATCAACTGTTAGCGATCTCGCGAAATTGCGCAACATTATATCCGAAACGGACCTTGTTGCGACATTATTGCAAAGTGTGGAGGAACGCATGGCGGGTGCATACGACGATCGGGACGGCAAGATCTGGCTGGACGGCAAACTTGTGGAATGGCGCGATGCCAAGGTGCATATCCTGACCCATGCAATGCATTATGCCTCTTCGGTCTTTGAAGGCGAACGGTGCTACAGCGGCAAGATCTTCAAATCCCGCGAACATTCCGAACGGCTGATCAAGTCCGGGCAGTTGATCGATTTCCAGATCCCCTACTCCGTGGACGAGATCGAAGCGGCGAAGCAAGCCGCACTCGACGCGAACGGACTGAAAGACGCCTATGTCCGCCCCATCGCATGGCGTGGATCGGGTGAGGACATGGGTGTCGCTGCCGCGCGCAACCCCGTGCATCTGGCCGTGGCCGTCTGGGAATGGGGCAACTATTACGGCGACGCGAAAAACCGCGGTGCCAAGCTCGACATCGCGAAATGGAAACGTCCCAGCCCCGAAACCGCGCCCAGCCAGGCCAAGGCGGCGGGTCTCTACATGATCGCCACCATGTCCAAGCACGCGGCAGAGGCGAAAGGCTGTTCTGACGCGATGATGTTCGACTATCGCGGCTATGTGGCAGAGGCGACAGGTGCCAACCTGTTCTTCGTCAAGGATGGTGAAGTGCATACGCCTGCGGCCGATGCTTTCCTGAACGGGATTACCCGCCAGACCGTGATCGGCATGCTGCGCGACAAGGGGATCACCGTGCATGAACGCGTGATCATGCCCGAAGAACTGGAAGGTTTCCAGCAATGCTGGCTGACCGGCACCGCGGCAGAGGTCACGCCAGTGGGCCAGATCGGCGACTACAATTTCGAGGTCGGCGCGCTGACCAGAGACATCGCGGCGGATTACGAAAAGCTGGTCCGCGCTTAAGCGGACAGGGCAAAGGGCGCCGAACGGCGCCCTTTTTGACGTCTAGCGCTGCCAGACGGGCGTTTCTTCCTCGCGGGCGATCCGCACGAATTCGGCGGCGCGGCGCGCGGGCTTGTGGCTGCGTGGCCGCTTTTGCAGGTCAAGGCTTGCGCGGCGCGGCAAGGCATCCTTTTTCATGCCGATGGCACGTTGCAATTCGCTGTCAGACCCTGATTGAGCGCGATCAAGTGGATGTTTCATGGAATCCTCCTCTTTGCTGCGGACCCTGACCATAGCACAGATGCGGGCTTTGTTCGCGCTCTTTCTGACCAGCCTCAACTGCCCATGTTTCCCGTCGCCTTGCGCTGCTGCGCGCGTTGCAGCCCCAGCTTGCGTTCGCGCCAGATGATCAGCACGCCCGCAAGGATGACGATGCCCGCCCCGATGAGCATCGTGCCGGTCGGCACTTCGTCAAAGATGAAATAGCCGATGGCCAGCGCCAGGATCATCGAGGTATAATCGAATGGCGCGACCAGTGAGGCATCGGCGAAACGATAGCTGGAAGTCAGGAAAATCTGGCCGACGCCGCCAAGCAGCCCCGCCATCACCAAAAGCGCGGCAATCGTCCAGGTCGGGACCACCCAGCCCCAGGGAATCGTCAAGAGCGCCAGCAAGGACGACGTGACGGTGAACCACAGCACGATGGCCGCCGTCGTTTCCGTGGCGACCAGTTTGCGCACGAAAACCTGCGCCAATGCCGTCAGCACGGCCCCCATCAGGACGACGATCGCACCCAGGGTTTCGGTCGTGTTCAGCGAAGCGCCCACCGACAGGCGCGGCGACAGCACGACCAGCACGCCGACCATGCCCAGCGCCACGGCGGACAAACGGAAGGCACGCACATCCTCGTTCAGGAACATCGCGGCAAAGATGACCACCAGCAGCGGGGCGGCATAGCCGATCGCCGTGACCTCGGGCAGCGGCAACAGGCCAAGGCCCGCAAAGCCCAGACCCATCGCCGAGGTCCCGACCAGCCCGCGCCAGAAATGTCCCATCGGGTTCTTGGTTTTCCAGCCATGCCGCAATTCACCGCGCAGCGCGAGCCAGCCAAAGATGATCGGCAAGGCAAAGAAAGACCGAAAGAAAACCGCTTGTCCGGGCGGCACCGTATCGGAGGACGCCTTGATCAGCCCCGCCATCGCCATGAACATGCAGACGGACACGACCTTGAAGACAATTCCCTTGAGCGGCTGCATGGTGTTCCCCTTTTCGGTGCGACACTATGGCGGCATCTGGTCACAATGAAGCCCTTTTCGCTTGCTAATCGCACCCGCTAGGGTACCGCTTACGAAACGGCACAAGAAGAACAGTATGATCAGACCAAACGACCAGACCACCAACATGACCGCGCGCGACTGGGTTCAGATACTTGCGCAGTACCGCGAACCGAGCAATTGGCGCAGCAGCTTTGAATTGGGTGTCAGCCTGATCCCGTTCATCCTGCTATGGGTGCTTGCCGTTTGGGTATCGCAGTTCAGCTATATCGGTGCTTTCTTGATCTCGGCGCTGAACGGCCTGTTCCTGCTGCGGCTGTTCTGCATCCAGCATGATTGCGGGCATGGCTCGTTCTTAGGCAACCGCAATGTCAGCGACTGGATCGGGCGCGCCTTGGGCGTCGTCACGTTGACACCCTACGACGTCTGGCGGCGCACCCATTCGATCCACCATAGCCATGCGGGCGATCTGGACCAGCGCGGGATCGGTGACGTGATGACCCTCACGGTCGAGGAATATCACCAGCGCACGCCCTTCGGCCGTTTCATGTATCGCGCGTACCGACATCCGCTGGTGATGTTCGGCCTTGGGCCGACCTATATCTTCTTCCTGCAAAACCGTGTCCCGCTTGGCCGGATGCAGCGCGAAAGCAAATATTGGGTCAGCGCGATGGGCACCAATCTTGCCGTCGCCGCTATCCTTGCCGCGATCGTCTATGTCGGTGGGTTTGCGGCGCTGTTTCTTGTGTTCCTGCCCACGACACTGATCGCAGCATCCATCGGGGTCTGGCTGTTCTACGTCCAGCACCAGTTCGAGACGACGCATTGGGACGCCGCCGAAGACTGGAAACTGCACGATGCAGCCCTGCACGGCAGTTCACATTACGACCTGCCCCCGATCCTGCGCTGGTTCACCGCCAATATCGGCATTCACCATGTGCATCACCTGTACAGCCGCATCCCGTTCTACCGTTTGACCGAGGTGCTGCGCGACCATCAGGATCTGGTCGAATGCAGCCGCATGACCCTGCTGCAAAGCCTCAAATGCGCAAGCCTTGATCTCTGGGATGAAAAATCACGGCGGCTGGTGTCTTTTGCCGCCGCACGCCGTGCCTGACCTTACTGCGGTGTGACGCGCAGGATTCCCCCGCGCGTCGCATCGACCAGCAACAGGATGGACCCGTCGTCCAGCACTTCGACGTCGCGAATACGGCCGACACCATCAAGCAACCATTCCTCGCCCACGACACGGCCATCTTCGATCTTCAACCGCGTCAGACCGCCGGGGTTCAGCGAGCCAATGAACAGATCGCCCTGCCAGTCGGCATAGGGGCCGTCATAGAACGCCATGCCACCCGGCGCGATCACGGGGTCCCAGTAATAGACGGGCTGTTCCATACCCTCCATCGAGGATGTACCCGCCCCCACCGCTGTCCGGTTGTAATTCACGCCATAGGAAATGACTGGCCAGCCATAGTTGCGCCCGGCCTGCGGCTGGTTCAATTCGTCACCCCCCGCCGGGCCATGTTCGACCGTCCACAGCCCGCCCGGACCCATCGCTGCCCCTTGCGGGTTGCGGTGACCATAGGACCAGATCGTGTCCAACCCGTCCTGTCCGACAAAGGGGTTATCGGGCAACGGCTGCCCGTCCCAATCGACGCGGATCACCTTGCCATAAGTCGTGCCCACATCCTGCGCCAGTTCGCGCTCGCCTGCCGACGACCGCTCGCCTGTCGTGATCCAGACCACACCATCGGCGGTCGGAATGATCCGGCTGCCGTAATGCATGGGCGTGCGCGACGGCGGGTTCTGGATGAAGATGTCGCGCACATCGCTGAGGCTGCCATCATCCGCCACCTGCCCACGCGCGGCGGCGGTCACCGTGCCGCCCTGCACAGGCTTGGAATAGGTCCAGAAAATAGTTCGGTCCGTCACGAAATTCGGGCTCACCGCGACATCAAGAAGGCCACCCTGCCGTTCTGCGCTGATCTCGGGCAGGCCCCGCAGGGGAACAGACACCTCGCCATCCAGATTGACGACACGCAGGCGACCGGGCCGTTCGGTGACCAGCAACTGCCCGTTGCCCAGGGGTGAAATCCCCCAGGGATTCTCCAGCCCGACAGCAAAGGTCTCGACCGTGACAGCAGTCGCAGGCAAGGCCGGGGCACGGGTCTGGTTCTGGTACGCAGGCGTGAAATCTGCATTGGGCCGGCCCTGATCCACCTGCGCCGCGGCAAAAGACGGGACCAACATAAAGGCGAACAGTCGGATCATGGCAATTCTCCCTTTAAGCGCAGAATAGCCCAGCGCGCCGCATCCGCCACCGTGGCATCCGCGTCATCAACCAGATGTGACAGGGCTGCCACCATGGCCGGATCACCGGAATTACCCATCGCATAGGCGACGTTACGCACGAAACGGTCCCGCCCGATCCGCTTGATCGGCGACCCGGCGAAACGGGCACGAAAGCCAGCCTCATCCAGCAGCGCAAGCTCCACTAGCGGCGGCGCCAGCAGATCGTCGCGCGCGGCCAGCCGTGCATCACGGCCAGAGGCTGCAAACTTGTTCCACGGACAGATTGCCAGACAATCGTCGCAGCCGTAAATCCGGTTGCCCATCAGGCCGCGCAGGTCGGCGTCCACCGGGCCTTTGTGCTCGATCGTCAGGTAGGAAATGCAGCGCCGCGCATCCAGCTGGTAGGGTGCGGGAAAAGCCCGCGTTGGACAGATGTCCAGACAGGCCGTGCAGGACCCGCAATGGCTGACCTCGGGTGCGTCGGGCTCCAGATCGACGGTGGTAAAGATCGCGCCCAGAAAAAACCAGTTGCCCAGATCACGGCCCAGAAGGTTGGTATGCTTGCCCTGCCACCCCAAGCCCGCCGCCTGCGCCAGCGGCTTTTCCATCACGGGGGCCGTATCGACGAACACCTTGATCTCAGCCCCCGGCACCTGATCGATCAGCCAGCGGCCCACGACCTTGAGCCGCTTCTTTACGACATCATGGTAATCGCGCCCCTGCGCATAAACGCTGATCGCGGCCCGGTCGCGTTGATGCAGCACCGCCAGCGGATCATGGTCTGGGGTATAAACCTCGGCCAGCATGATGACCGACCGCGCCTCGGGCCAAAGCGCCGTGGGATCGCCGCGCCACTGCATCCGCTCGGCCATCCACGCCATCTGGCCATGGCGGCCATCATCCACAAAAGCCGCCAGCCGTTCGGCCATTTCCGGCACCGCATCGGGACGACAGACACCCACCTTGGCGAAACCCGCGTCACGCGCAAAGGCTGTCAGGCGCTCCTTCATCCCTCTTCCGAGCCCAAATATCCCGGGGGAATTGCCCCGTCAGGGGCAAGGGGGCAGCGCCCCTTCTTAGAAATCCAGATCGGCATAATGCGCCGCCGGCTGAAAGCCCGGCACCTCATCGGCCAGCAAGGACCGGAAGGCAGGCCGCGACTTGATCTTGGCATACCAGTCCTTGACCACCTCGTGACGGTTCCAGTCCACGTCGCTGGTATAATCCAGACAGGACAGATGCGCCGCGCCCGCGAAATCGGCAAGCGTCATTTCGTTGCCCGCCAGCCAGCGGCGGTGTTCCAGCAGATGCGCCATGTAATCCAGATGATACTTGATCGCGCGCGCCCCCGCCTTGACGTTGGCACTGTCGGGATAGCCGCGCCCCATCACCTTGCGATAGACGCGTTCGCCGATCAGCTTGGACGTGACCTCATGATAGAATTTATCATCGAACCAACCGACCAGACGGCGCACCTCGTAGCGGCCTTCCGCGTCGCGCGGCATCAGGGGCGGGGTCGGCTGCACT
This sequence comes from Yoonia vestfoldensis DSM 16212, assembly GCF_000382265.1. Lineage (GTDB taxonomy): Bacteria > Pseudomonadota > Alphaproteobacteria > Rhodobacterales > Rhodobacteraceae > Yoonia > Yoonia vestfoldensis. The sequence goes on along the minus strand of NZ_KB907982.1, from coordinate 13,008 downwards.
TCTTCCAGATATTCGCAGATCGCCGTGCTTTCGGACATCAGGCGCCCGTTCATCTTGAGCACCGGCACCTTGGCGGCGGGGTTGCGGCGCAGGAATTCGGGGCTTTGTTCCCAATAGCGTTCCTCGACCAGACCGACCTCGATCTTCTTTTCGGCAAGACAAAGCCGGACTTTGCGCGAAAAGGGCGACAACGGGTAATGGTACAGCGTGTTCATGGCAAACCTGGGTTGGGTGATCGTATCTGCATGCCGCAAGAGGCGCTGGGGTTCAATGGTTGCATCATTCCTCAAAGCAATCCGCGCGGCCATCCGCCGCGATGGTTTGCGCACCCTGAACGATCTGGGCGGCGCGGTTGCGGGTGAATGTGCCGGGGTTGGCGGCAGAGCGTTCCTTTGGCGCAGGCAGGATCGCGGCCAGCCGTGCCGCCTGCGTCGGGGTCAGATCGGCGGCATCGACGCCGAAATAATGCCGCGCGGCTGCCTGCACGCCGAACACGCCCGCATCGAATTCGGCGACATTCAGATAGATTTCAAGGATGCGCCGCTTGCTCCAGAACACTTCGGTCACGGGGGTCCAGACCGCCTCGATCGACTTGCGCGCCCAGGACCGGCCATGCCACAAAAACACGTTTTTCACGACCTGCTGGCTGATGGTCGAGGCCCCGCCCCGCCCGCGTTCCATCGCATCGCGGATCGCGTTCACGTCAAGACCCCAATGCAGACAGAAATTGGCATCCTCGGCCGCGACAGCGGACCGGGCCATCACCGGCGCGATCCGGTCCATCGGCACCCAGTCCTGCTGCACCCCGCCGAGCCTACGGCTTTCGGACAGCATATAGGCGTTGGTCGGCGGGTTGATCAGCGCGTAAAGCAGGGTCCAGGCCAGCACGAAACCCGCAATCCCCGCAATACCCCAGACCAAAAACCGGCGGGCAGGCCGCAAGGTCCGGCGCACAAGGCCCGGTTTTTTTGCCGCCTTGTCGCCCGCAGGCTTACGCGCGCGCCGTTTCGTGGGTTTGGAGGTTTCTGCCATCGCCCTCTATAGCCACAAGGCGACGGGGGCGGTCAAGCAAACGGGCCGCCCCGCGGCTGAATTCAGCGCGGGGCGTTGCAATTACTCCGCCGGGATCGCGGTTTCCTCGATCATCAGCGGATGTTTCAGGTGGATCAGCATTTCCTTGGGGCAGACCTGCAAGAAATTGGATTTCTCCAGATCCCAGTGCTGCAACAGATCAGCGGCCTTGCGGCTCCCGGTTTCCTTGGCGTGCCGTTCGATCAGACCCTTCAACTGGTCGTGCCAATGCGCCACCGTCACCGGGCAGGTCACCAGCGATTCCATGTTGATCAACGCCGCCGACATGCCACTAGGATCGTAGAGATAGGCCATGCCGCCGGTCATCCCCGCGCCGAAGTTGGCACCGATGCTCCCGAGAATTACAGCAACACCGCCGGTCATGTATTCGCAACCGTTGGTGCCGCAACCTTCGATCACGACATGCGCGCCAGAATTGCGCACGGCGAACCGTTCACCCGCACGGCCTGCTGCGAAGAGATACCCCGCCGTCGCACCGTAAAGCACGGTGTTGCCGATGATCGTGTTCTCGCTGGCCACCAGCGGGCTTATCATCGGGGGCCGGACGACGATAGTACCGCCAGAAAGACCCTTGCCGACGTAGTCGTTGGCGTCGCCCGATACCTCGAGCTTTAGCCCCGGTGCCGCGAAAGCGCCAAGCGATTGCCCCGCGGACCCGCGCAGCTTGACCGTCAAATGGTCGGGTTGCAGCGCGTTGCGCATCCCGAATTTCTGCACGATGTGGCTGCTGGTGCGCGTGCCGATGCTGCGCAACGTGTTCTGCACCGCATAATCCAGCTGCATCTTTTCGCCATCGTTCAGGAAGCGTGCTGCATCCTGCACGATCTGCGCATCCAGCGTGTCATTGACCGCCGTGCGCGGACGGTGCCGGTCGTACCGAATCTTGTGCGCGCCATCGACGGTGATCAGCAGCGGGTTGAGATCCAGATCATCCAGATGCGCCGAGCCACGGCTGACCTGCGTCAGCAGGTCCGCGCGCCCGATTACGTCATCAAGGCTGCGCGCGCCGATGCTGGCCAATATCTCGCGCACTTCGGTGGCGTAGAAAGTGATCAGGTTCACGACCTTTTCAGCATTGCCGGTAAATTTGCCGCGCAAGGCTTCGTCCTGCGTGCAGACGCCGACAGGGCAGGTGTTGGACTGGCACTGGCGCACCATGATGCAGCCCATCGCGATCAGCGCCGCCGTGCCAATGCCGTATTCCTCGGCCCCCAGCATCGCGGCCATGACGATATCGCGCCCGGTGCGCAGTCCGCCATCGGTGCGCAGGGTGATCCGTTCCCGCAAATTGTTCATAGCCAGAACCTGATGCGCCTCTGTCAGGCCCATTTCCCATGGCAGGCCAGCGTACTTAATCGACGTGCCGGGCGATGCGCCCGTGCCGCCGTTGTGACCCGAAATAAGGATTACATCGGCCTTGGCCTTGGCCACGCCCGCCGCGATCGTGCCGACACCAGAAGACGCGACCAGTTTCACCGTCACCTTGGCGCGCGGGTTGATCTGCTTGAGGTCATAGATCAACTGCGCCAGATCCTCGATCGAATAGATGTCGTGGTGCGGCGGAGGCGAGATCAGCGTCACGCCTTCGGTGGAATGCCGCAGGCGGGCGATCAGTTTTGTGACCTTCATGCCGGGTAACTGGCCGCCTTCGCCGGGCTTGGCACCTTGGGCGACCTTGATTTCCAGCTCTTCGCAGGCATTGAGATATTCCACCGTCACGCCGAAACGGCCCGACGCAACCTGCTTGATCTTGGCGCTGGGGTTGTCGCCATTGGGTTCCGGCACGAAATGCGCGGGGTCTTCGCCGCCTTCGCCGCTGTCGGATTTCGCACCGATGCGGTTCATCGCGACGTTCAGCGTCTTGTGCGCCTCGGGCGACAGGGCCCCCAAGGACATGCCCGGCGTCACGAACCGTTTGCGGATCGCGGTGATGCTTTCGACCTCTTCAATCGGCACAGGCGCGCCCAAAGGCTTGATCGCCAAGAGATCGCGCAGATGGATGGGCGGGTTGGCCTGCATCGACCTGGAATATTGCTGCCAAAGCGCATAGGACGCGTTGTTGCAGGCAGCTTGCAGCATATGCATCGTCTGCGCTTCCCAAGCGTGCTTTTCACCCGAACGGCGCGCCTTGTAGAAGCCGCCAATCGGCAACACGTCGCTGCCGCCTTTCCAGCCTTTGGCATGAACCTCTTCGGCCTTGGCCTGAATGCCCGTCGTGCCGATGCCGGAAATGCGGCTGTGCATGCCGGGGAAATATTCGGCGACCATGGCGCGGGACAGGCCGACAGCCTCGAAGTTCAGGCCACCGCGATAGGATGACAGAACCGAAATGCCCATCTTGGACATGATTTTCAGCAGGCCCGCGTCGATGGCCGCGCGATAGCGGCGCACAGCTTCGGTCAGGGTGCCGTCGATCAGCCCGCGCCGCAGACGGTCGGCGATGGAATCCTGCGCCAGATAGGCGTTCACCGTCGTCGCACCGCAGCCGATCAGCACGGCGAAATAATGCGGGTCGATACATTCCGCCGACCGGACGTTCACCGAACAGAAGGTGCGCAGCCCCTTGGCCGTCAGCCCTGAATGCACGGCGGATGTGGCAAGGATCATCGGCATCGGCACGCGGTCAGGCGATTGATGCTGATCGGTCAGCACCAGATGGCCTGCCCCCGAGCGCACGGCATCCTCCGCCTCGGCCCTGATGCGTTGCAGGCCCACGTTCAGCGCGCCGCGTCCCGGTTCGAACGTGCAATCGATAAAGGCGACGGACGCGCCGAACTGGCGCACCATTTCATCGAATTCGGCGTTGGCGATAAACGGGCTGTTCAGCACAAGGATTTCGGTCTGCGACGAATCCTCGTCCAGCACGTTCTTGAGGTTGCCGAACCGTGTTTTCAGGCTCATCACGCGGCTTTCGCGCAAGCTGTCGATGGGCGGGTTGGTGACTTGGCTGAAGTTCTGGCGGAAAAAATGCGACAGCGGCCGATAGGTCGTGGACAGAACGGCGGAGGGCGTATCGTCGCCCATCGAGGCAATCATTTCCTTGCCGTCCTCAGCCATCGGGGCCAGCACCTGTTCCAGTTCCTCGATGGAATAACCTGCCGCGACCTGCCGCTTGCGCAGGTCCGCACCGTCGAACAGCGCCTTTTCGGGCACGTCCCGCATCAGATTGTTTAGGTCTACGACCTTTTCCACCCAATCACCGAACGGCTGGGCGGCGGCCAGTTTGTCCTTCAGTTCGGTATCTCGGTAAAGTCGGCCTTCCTGCATGTCGACAGCGATCATCTGGCCGGGGCCAAGCGCGCCTTTTTCCACGACGGTGGCTTCATCCACCGGCACCATGCCCATTTCGGATCCGGCAACCAGCAGACCGTCACCGGTGACGACGTAACGCAGCGGGCGCAACCCGTTCCGGTCAAGGCCGCCACAGACCCAACGCCCGTCGGTCATGGCAAGGGCGGCGGGACCATCCCATGGTTCCATCACGGCATTGCAATAGCCATACATATCCTGCCAAGCCTGCGGCATTTCCACGGCCTGCTGCGACCACGCCTCTGGCACGAGCATGGTTTTTGCCATCGGCGCATTGCGACCCGCACGGACGAGGACCTCGAATACAGAGTCTAATGCAGCGGAATCGGACGCGCCCGACGGGATGATAGGCTTGATATCCTCGGCCATGTCGCCGAATGCGCCAGACGCCATGCGGATTTCATGGCTTTTCATCCAGTTGATGTTGCCCTTGAGCGTGTTGATCTCGCCGTTGTGGGCCAGCATGCGGAACGGCTGCGCCAACGACCATTGCGGGAAGGTGTTTGTGGAATAGCGCTGGTGATAGATCGCGAAGGCGGATTCGAACCGTGCATCCATCAGGTCGGGATAGAATTCCGCGACCTGTTCGGCGAGCATCATGCCTTTGTAGATCACCGACCGGCAGGACAGGGAACAAAGGTAAATACCGGCGATCTGCGCTGCAGCGGCGGCTTTTTCGATCCGGCGGCGGATGATGTACAGCTCACGCTCGAATTCTTCCTCGGTCATGTCCTTTTCGCAGCGGATCAGGATCTGTTCGATCTCGGGCCGTGTGGCATTGGCCTTGTCACCCAGCACTTCGGTGTTCACGGGCACATGGCGCCAGCCATAGATGTAATGACCCATCCGCAGCACTTCGGATTCAACGATGGTCCGGCAGCGTTCCTGCGCGCCGAAATCGGTGCGCGGCAGGAACACCTGACCGACGGCGATCATCTTGTCGTCGTCGGGTTCGTGGCCGGTGCGGCGGACCTGATCGTAAAAGAACGGCACGGGAATCTGCAGATGGATGCCCGCACCATCACCGGTCTTGCCATCGGCATCGACGGCGCCACGGTGCCAGACCGCCTTCAGCGCGTTGATGCCCTTTTCCACGACATCGCGGGATGGCGTGCCGTCGATGGCGACCACGAGGCCGACACCGCAGGACGCATGTTCGTCGTCATCGCGGTACAGGCCGTTTTCCGACATCCACTTGCGCTTGGCTTCTTCTGCCGCGACCCAGTTTGCATCATAGGTTGTCATGCGCGTTCTCCTTGAAAGTATCGGCAGATGAAATGGCGAGGCCGCAATCGTATTTCGGTCGGGTGCTCAGAAATCCCGGTTCGTTCGGAAAGATGAATTCGACGGGGGTGCCATCCATCTCGAAAGTTTCGTCTGGGGTGGTGATCGTGCTGGTGCCGGACAGGAACATGCGCCAATCGCGGCTGACGAATTCATTGCCCTGACTGGACCAGATTTCGGTGCCCGACCCGTCATAGGCGGTGATCTGAAAGGCGGTCTCGTCCAGCGTCACGCCGTCGATGGTGACCTGACGGCCCGTCAGCGTGTCCTGCCCGACATAGCGCGTCTCGCCGACTTCGGCGGACAGGGTGCGAAAATCGAAGGTATCGAGGTTCGTGGCGAACAATCCGGTCAGCGACGCACGGTCGGCAGGGTCCGCTTCCAGCATCTCGGTCAGACCCGCCTGCGCGTGGAAACTTGCGATCCACTGTGCCTGAATGTCGATCTGGCCCGCATAGGTCATGCCCTGTTCGTCCAGCGACACGCGGCGTTTCATGCCCGCGGCGTCACCTGTGCAGGTGAAATGGTGTTCAACCTCGCAGCTTTTGTTCTGGATGGTCACAAAGGCCGTGCAACCCGCAGGCAGTGAATACGTCGCTGGCCCGGATTGGGCAAAGGCGGGTCCTGTCAGCAGGACAAGGGCAAGCGCGGTTCTCATGGACGGAACCCCGATTCGATCACGTTGCATTCGAACTTGGGCTGGTCGCTGAAAAACCCCGGCTCGCCCGGATAGATGAATTCCACGGGCGAGGAATCAGTCACCTGATCGGGCGACGCGTCTTCCCAGGCTTCGCCCAGCAGGAACAGCCGGTGCGTTTCGCTGACATATTGGCGGCCGGAGCCTGCGTAAATCTCGTTGCCGTCACCATCGATTGTGCGGCCCTGAAATTCGGTGGCCAACAGGGTTTCACCGTCGATCACGACCGTTTCACCCGTCAGCATGTCGAACCCCACATGGCGTTCGGTGCCGGCATCGGTGTCCAGCGTGAAATCCCATGTATCAAGCTGTGTGGCGAAAAGTTCATCCAGCGATGCCGGATCGGGGGCAGGCACCTGCAATTGTTCGTTGCCCGTGACCTTGTAACTTTCCATCCACTGGAACTGGTCATCGACGCGCTGGACGCTGAATACGCCGCCTTGGCCGATCAGGGCCATCCACTGATCGCCCGCCGCATCCGCCTCGCAGGTCCAGACGTTGACCATGACACAGTTGCGGTGCTGCACGGTCAGTTTACCAGCGCAGCCTTGCGGCGGCGCAAAGGTCTGCTGCGCCGCGACAGGGGCCGCGACCGTCAAGGCGATCAGGGTCAGAAGCGGTTTCATCGTCATTCTGCGGCGACCGATGCGGATTGCCCCAGATAATCAAGGATCGCCGCGGCTGCATCGCGCCCGTCACGGATCGCCCAGACAACCAGCGACGCGCCCCGCACGATGTCACCGGCGGCATAGACGCCGTCCAGCGATGTCTTGCCGGTGTTGAAATCGGCCTTGATCGTGCCCCAGCGGGTCACGGCCAGTTCCGGCACGCCCCAAAGGGTCGGGATATCCTCGGGCTCGAAGCCGAGCGCCTTGATCACCAGATCAGCGTCTTCGATGTAATCGGCACCGGCGATCACTTCGGGCATCTGGCGACCTGTTGCATCGGGCGCGCCAAGGCGCATTTTCTGCACCTTCACGCCGGACACGGCATCGCCTTCGAAACCCAAAGGTGCGGACAGCCAGATGAATTCGACGCCTTCTTCTTCGGCATTGGCGACCTCGCGCTGCGATCCGGGCATGTTGGCGCGGTCACGACGATACAGGCATTTGACGCTTTCGGCACCCTGACGGATCGCCGTGCGCACGCAGTCCATCGCGGTGTCGCCGCCGCCGATGACGACAACGCGCTTGCCCGCAGCGTTCAGCGCGCCGCTGTCATATTCCGGCACCTCGTCGCCAAAGGATTTGCGGTTGCTGGCGGTCAGATAGTCGATGGCGTTCACGATGCCTTCGGCACTGGAATCAGGCAGGTCGCGGGTTTTATAAACGCCTGTTGCGATCAGCACGGCGTCATGCTTGCCCCGGATCGCGTCGAACGACAGGTCTTCGCCCACGTTGCAGTTCAGCACGAATTGCACGCCGCCATCTTCCAGCTGCGCCATGCGCTGCATGACGATGTCTTTTTCCAGTTTGAAACCGGGGATGCCATAGGTCATCAACCCGCCGCCACGGTCATAGCGGTCATAGACGGTGACCTGCACACCCTGACGGCGCAGCATATCCGCCGCGGCCAGACCACCGGGGCCCGCGCCGATGATGCCCACGCTTTCGGCGCGTTCGGCATAAGGGCGGATGGGCTGCACCCAGCCGTTTTCAAACGCCATATCTGTGATGTATTTTTCCACAGACCCGATCGTGACCGTGCCATGGCCGGATTGTTCGATCACGCAATTGCCTTCGCACAGGCGATCCTGTGGGCAGATGCGGCCGCAAATCTCGGGGAAGGTGTTGGTGGCTTGCGAAATCTCATAGGCTTCCTGCAACCGCCCTTCGGCGGTCAGGCGCAGCCAGTCGGGAATGTTGTTGTGCAGCGGACAATGCGTCTGGCAATAGGGCACGCCGCATTGCGAACAGCGGCTGGCCTGTTCGGCCGCCTTGTCGCGCGCGTATTCAGCATAGATTTCGTTGAAATCCTGCCTGCGCAGGTCGGGTGGCCGTTTTTCGGGCATATCCCGGTGAACGGTGGTAAATTTCAACATCGTCTGGCCAGCCATTGCCGTCCTCCCAATCAAGCTCAAAACAGGTTCTAGAGCGAGGTCGAGGAAATGAAAAGGCAGCAATGCTGACCTATATTGATGAATTTTTGCGTGCGAGGCATGATGGATGGCATTTTGATCGCCAAATTAGGTATCATTTGTTACCTAACTCTTCTCTTCCCTCAGATTCCCGGGCGGATAGGGTGCGGCTAGCGAATCACCAAGGCGGTTTCTATGACGACTTTTCATCTGCTACTGATCGCTGTGATACAGGGCGTGACCGAATTTTTACCCGTTTCGTCGTCCGGTCACTTGATCCTGCTGCCACGCCTGACCGGCATGGCCGACCAAGGGCTTATCATCGACGTCGCCGCCCATCTGGGCACGCTGACAGCGGTGATCGTCTATTTCTGGGCGGATGTGCGGCTTGCGCTCGCGGGGACGCTGCGTCTGCTGCGCGGCAAGGTCGACACGCAGGGTGCGTTTCTGGCGCTCTGCCTGTTGATCGCGACGATCCCCGTTATCATCGCCGGCCTGATCCTGAAAGTGACCGGACTGGCCGACGCAATGCGCGGGATCGCAGTGATCGGCTGGGCGATGCTGCTGTTCGGGATCGTGCTGTACATCGCTGACCAAAAGGGTGAAACGACCAAGACGGCCGAACGCTGGACGTTGAAGGATGCGGCGATCATGGGACTGTGGCAGGCGGTGGCGCTGATCCCCGGCACGTCACGGTCAGGCATCACGATCACGGCGGCGCGGATGCTGGGCTATGCCCGCCCCGACGCGGCACGGCTGTCGATGCTGATGTCGATCCCGACGATCATCGCCTCTGGCGCGCTGCTGAGCCTAGACGTTGTTGGCACCGCCACGGCGGCGGACCTGCGCGACATCGCAATCGTGGCTGTCATGTCGGGCTTGGCCGCATGGGCGGCCCTTGCAATCATGATGCGGTTGCTGCGCAGCGTGAGCTACACGCCCTACGTCATCTACCGGATCGGCCTTGGCATTGTGCTGCTGGTGATCGCTTATCGCTAGGACCGCAGGTTCTTGGCCGATTCCTTGATCGCGTCATACTGGCCCGATGGGCGGAAGCGCCACAGATAATCGGGCAGCACGGCCATCAACGCTGTGGGCTTGATCCCAAGATCGGCAAAGCCCTTGGCCCCATCGCCGACGACATTGTCGACAGCAAGATTGGCGACCTGATCGCGCGTCACAGGCGGCGTCACCAGACCCAGCGACACAATGCGGAGAATATTGAACGCACCGGCCATGATCCGCGCGGCCCAGAACGGAATATTCACGATCAACCGGCGGCGGCGCACGACAGCCAGCATCTGCTGCATCAGATCGCGGAAGGTCGCGACATCCGGCCCGCCCAGTTCATAGATCCCGCCCGGCACCTCGCCGAGCACGCCCTTGACGGCGGCTGCGGCAACGTCATCGACATAGACCGGCTGGAACAGCGTATCGGCCCCGATGACGGGCAGAACGGGGCCCAGACGGGTCATGCCCGCGAAACGGTTGAAGAATTCATCCTCGGCCCCGAAGATGATCGACGGCCGCAGGACCATCGCGCCGGGCATATGGTCCAGCACGCCCTGTTCACCGGCGACCTTGGTGCGGGCATAGTCACTGGCCGATGTGTCGCTCGCGCCGATGGCCGAAATGTGAACCATGCGCGTCACGCCCATTTCGGCTGCGATGCGCGCGATCCGGGTCGCGCCATCGGCCTGAACAGCGGCAAAAGTATTTTTGCGGACCTCGGCCAGAACGCCCACACAATTGACGACAGCATCGGCCCCGTTGGTCACAGCCGCGACGCTGGCATCGTCACGGATGTTGCAGAACACAGGTTCGACCTGCCCGACGACGCCATAGGTCCGCACGAACATCGCCTCGTTCGTGTTGCGGACAGCGACGCGCACCCGCCAGCCGTTTTGCGCCATACGACGGGCGATATACCGCCCCACAAAACCGGATCCGCCGAAGATGGTGACAAGCTTGGACATAACGCAGCCTTTGTTCAGGTTCGCCTTCGTTTACCGCCCCACCCCCTGCCAGACAAGGCGCAATCAGGCACGGCAAAAGATCCTGCGGATTCCGTTTCAAAAGCCGTTGACACGCCCGCGCCGCCGCCGTATTGCCCCCAAAGCACACCTGCCCAGGTGGCGGAATGGTAGACGCGCTAGCTTCAGGTGCTAGTATTGGCAACGATGTGGAGGTTCGAGTCCTCTCCTGGGCACCATATTTCCTCGACAAAAGTTATATGAAACAGCTATTTCGCTGTTTTGGCTGGCCCGTATCCCCAAATTATCGCCCAATCGGCAATCGTCGCCAGAATATCGGGCAGATGTGAAGACCAGCGCACACAGGGCAAGACGACCACGACAGCTTGGCTGTCGGCAAACTAGTCGCGCAAACCGGTCATTCGCGACGGCGGCGAGGTCAGAAGACTGCGCCGCCTGAAGCCGTCACTCGCGTGGCCCGCTTTTACGCCGCCATTGACACCGTGGCGTACCCTGTACGCCAACCGCCGCATGGTTGACTGAGCCTTTCCCCGCCAATCGTTCCACTTTGTCGTTCGATCGAAAAGCGGTAAGCGTTTCCTGCCCCACACCTTCCGTCTGTCAGCATGATGGGTTCATTGGACCCTGTTGATTGTTGGACTGGATTTTCTCCATGGAGACTACATCGGAGGTTCTCCCGGTTGGCGGCCGGGGTCGTCGGAACCGGAAATGGCCGGATGAGCTGAAAGCACGGATCGTGGCGGAGACGCTGTTGCCGGGCAGCACTGTGAATGCGGTAGCGCTGCGGCATGGTGTGCCTGCGAACCATCTGTCCTCCTGGCGGACGCTGGCGCGGACCGGACGGCTGGTGCTACCTGCGCCGGAAGATCCTGCGGAATTCGCGTCTCTGATCGTTGGACCCGTTGACGAGGCCCCGCTTGGTAAAACGGGTGCGGAGGATAGGCCGGAGATTGTCATGGGCGCAGTCGTGATCCGGCTGGAAGCCGGGGCCTCAGCGGAACGGATTGTATCGGTCGTGCGCGGCCTGGAAGCCAACCTATGATGTTCCCGTCAAACCGCGTGCGTGTTCTGGTCTCGACGCAGCCTGTCGACTTCAGGAAAGGTCATGACGGTCTGGCGGCGATCGTGTCGTCGGTGCTGCGCAAGGATCCATTCACCGGCACGGTGTTTGTGTTCCGCTCGCGCCGTGCCGATCGGCTGAAGCTGCTCTACTGGGATGGCACCGGATTGGTGATGGCTTACAAGCGTTTGGAAGATACGACCTTCACTTGGCCAGCGATCAAGGACGGGATGATGACGCTGAACCACGCCCAGTTTGAGGCCCTATTTGCCGGTCTGGACTGGCGGAAGGTCAAGGCATTGGAGATGCGCCCACCGGCTGCGGCAGAATGAATCAAGCGCTGTCTTTTGCGTGTTTTTACTGAGGTTTTATCGTAGTCTCGGGCTATGATTGAGACGCCTGTCATTGACCTTTCCACTATCCCTGCCGCGCAGCGTGCGGTGGTTACGTCGTTGATGAAAACGATCGCAGCACTTCAGGATATTACCCAACGCCAACAGCATCTGATCGCCGAGCTGAACCATGCCCTGCATGGCAAGCGGTCGGAAAAGCTGACCGAGGATGAGCGGCAGCTGGCCTTCGAGGATCTGTCCATCGCACTGGCCGAGGTCGAGGTGCAGAAGGAGCATCTGGCCGCCAAGACAGGTGAGAAAACGGCAACCAGGCCTGCGCCAAAACGCATCATCGGTAATCTACCGGCCGCACTGCCGCGCATCGAAGAGATTATCGAACCCGACAGCCTGATCTGCCCCTGTGGCTGCGGTGTCATGCACAAGATTGGCGAAGATCGCAGCGCGCGGCTGGACATCGTGCCGGCGCAGTTGCGTGTGATTGTCACCGTCCGCCCCAAATACGCTTGCCGGACCTGCACCGACGGCGTGACCCAGGCTCCAGTACCATCGCATCTGATCATGGGCGGGTTGCCGACCGAGGCCAGCATCGCCCATGTGCTGGTCAGCAAATATGCCGACCACCTGCCATTGTATCGTCAGAGCCAGATCCTGACGCGGGCTGGCCTCGATCTGCACCGCGCTGTCTTAGCCGACTGGGTTGGCAAGGCGGCATTCCACCTTAAGCCCATCGTCGACCGGCTGGCTGAACACCTGAAACGATCCGACAAGCTGTTCATGGATGAAACCACCGCCCCGGTGCTGGATCCAGGGCGCGGCAAAACCAAGACAGGTTATCTCTGGGCACTGGCCCGCGATGACCGGCCATGGGGCGGCGAGGACCCACCCGGTGTGGTCTACTTCTATGCACCCGGTCGAGCGGGCGAGAATGCCGAAACCTTCCTCACCGGCTTTGACGGCATCCTGCAGATCGACGGATACCAGGGCTACAACCGACTGACCAAGCCTACCCGCAAGGGCGGCGATCCCATTCGCGTGGCCCATTGCTGGGCACACGCGCGCCGCAAGCTGAAGGAAGTCTTTGACCGCGACGGCTCACAGATCGCCGCCGAAGGCCTGCGCCGCATCGCCGAGATCTATGCCGT
>NZ_KB907981.1 GCF_000382265.1 Yoonia vestfoldensis DSM 16212 | reverse complement strand
TTATACTCCGAGTCCTGCAGAAGCCGAATTTGACGTCTTGACGGCTGGGTTTGAAACGATTCAGCTATGCCTATGATCCGCCCCGGCTTTCTTTCCGCATCAGACCGTATCGAGCTTGAGGCGTGCGTGCGCCGTCAGCGCGAAGATCACGGTATTGCCCGTCGGGCAAATGCGATCCTGCTGCTCGACGACGGTAAATCCTGCCAGGAGATCTCGGATTTCCTGTATCTGGACGACGACACGATCCGGGGCTGGCATAAAACCTACCTGCAAGTTGGCTGGGATTCGCTTGCCCTCGACGGCTGGAAGGGCGGTCAGTCCCGTATGTCGCAGGCACAGGAGGCTGCGTTGTGCGCTTGGCTGGAAGACCGCTTCTGTCGCTCGACGGTCGAGATCCGAGCACATATCTGTGCTGAGTTTGGTCTGGACTACTCAAATTCTGGCTGCATCAAGCTCCTGGCCCGCCTGGGCTTTGAATACCGCAAGCCCCGGCCCCTGCCGCGCGTGGCGTCAGCGGAAAAACAGGCAACCTTTATCGCGCTATACGAACGCCTGATGCGCAAGTTGCCAGCAGATGAAGCCGTTTACTTCGCGGACGCTGTGCATCCGGAATACCAGACCAAGCCCGCATTTGGCTGGGTGAAGGTTGGATCAAATCCAGCGGTTCTCAGCACGGCGGGGCGTGGTCGCGTGAACATTCATGGGGCTGTGAACCTCGAAACCTTCGATGCACCTTTTGTCGAGCCCACAACCGTTGATGGGGTCAGTGCCGCGCAGCTTCTGACCAAGATCGAGGCCCGCAACCCCGACAAGCGCATCATTCATGTCATCTGGGACAACGCCGCCTACCACAAAGGGCCCGATGTCAGGGCTTTTCTTGCCAGGACGGCTTGCCGCATCCATCTGATCCAGCTGCCAACCTACTGCCCCCATCTCAATCCGATTGAGCGGCTTTGGGCCGTCTTGCATCAATACGTCACCCATAATCGATACTACCCAAGTCAGAAACAGTTTGCCGACGCCATTCTTGCATTCATGCGTGAAACCATCCCGCAGGAATGGAAAAACTTCCGCGACAAGGTGTCAGACAACTTCCGCGTCATAACCCACGAGAACTTTCGGGTTTTGGAGTAGAAGCTGTATACCAAAGGCGGTGGTATTGCGATGTTTGATCAATATGCACATCTCGACGAACTTGAGGCGATTGCTAGATCAAATCGCGAGATTGCGACCGCTATCGGTGCAGACTACCTTATCAAGCCAGATGTTGTTGTCACGCGATCACCTTTGCCTGACCACGCCATAAACGCACAGGGCGCATTGGTTGATACATCCACAGGACGGCTTTCAAGCCTGCGCGCTGTTAATCAGCCACTTGATATCCTGCACGCCTCTATCAGTTGCAAATGGACCTTGCGCAGCGATCGGGCGCAGAATGCCCGGTCAGAAGGGCTTAACTTAGTCAGAAACCGTAAAGGACGATTGCCACATATTGCCGTCATTACGGGCGAACCGACACCCGGGCGTGTGGCATCATTGGCTCTGGGAACTGGCGACATTGATTGCGTCTATCACTTCGCCCTGTACGAATTGCGCAACGCCTTGGTAGAACAACGGCGCGAAGAAACTCTTGAGCTTCTCGACACGATGATTCAAGGAAAACGCCTGAGAGACATTTCGGACTTGCCGCTAGACTTGGTTACATAACCGTCTCATTTTGTGCCTAGATGGTTGTCAGGCCCCCCCCCCCCTCAACTCTCGCTCAGCGCCACTTTCATATCCGTCACCTGATAGATCACCTCGCCGTCGGCCTCGACGATGCCGTTGGCCACGCCCATCGTCAGGCGGCGGGTTTGCAGGGCCTTGGTGAAATCGACCTTGTAGGTCAGCATCTTGCGGTCGGGGCGGACCATGCCGGTCAGCTTGACCTCGCCCACGCCCAAAGCATAGCCGCGCCCTTGCCAGCCGCGCCAGCCAAGGTTGAAGCCCGTCAGCTGCCACAGCCCGTCCAGCCCCAGACAGCCCGGCATGATCGGGTTGCCCGGAAAGTGGCAGTCAAAGAACCACAGGTCCGGCGTGATGTCGAATTCGGCCACCACATGGCCCTTGCCGTGCAGCCCGCCGTCGCCCGAAATGGCGGTGATGCGGTCCATCATCAGCATCGGCGGCGCGGGCAGTTGCGCGTTGCCGGGGCCGAACAGCTCGCCACGGGCGCATTTCAAAAGGGCTTCTTTGTCGAAACTGGTGGGGAAATCGGCCATTGTGCTGGTCTCGTTCTGTTCGCTGCGTTGCCCCGATGACTATCATTGCGCGTTCGCCAAGGGCAAGACCAAGGGCGCGCGTGTCTTTTCATTTGATTTTGACGGGTTTCTTCCCATATTAAGGCGAGACAAGGGACAGGCTCGATGAAAGACATGCAGAACCACCGCGGGACCGACTGGCTGGCCGGTGCAGGATTGCGTCCGACACGCCAACGGATGACGCTTGCGGAACTGCTGGTGGGCGATGGCCAGAACCGCCATGTCACCGCCGAAAGCCTGTTCGATGCCGCCAGTGCCGCTGGCGAAAAGGTGTCGCTGGCGACCGTCTACAACACGCTGCGCGCCTTTTGCGATGCGGGCCTGATGCGCGAGATCACGGTCGATGGCTCGAAAAGCTATTTCGATACCAATATGACCGACCATCCGCATTTCTATTGGGAAGACACGGCCAGCCTGACGGATGCACCCGCCGAGGAACTGGAAATCCGCCGCCTTCCCCATGCGCCTGCGGGGGCCGAGATTGCATCCGTCGATGTGGTGATCCGGCTGCGCCGTAAGTAAGGTGGCTTTCAGTGCGCGCTACATTCTAAATTAACTATTCTGCGCCAAGCTGACCGGATGACACATTATATCCGGCGCTACGTCCCCGGCGGGACCGCTTTCTTCACCGTCCGTTTGCACGATCAGACCTGCGACCTGCTGACCGCACGGATCGGTCTTTTGCGTGATGTGGTGCGGCTCTGCCAGAAACAGGCGCCGTTCCGGATCGACGCCGCCGTGATCCTATCGGCTGAGATGCACATGATCTGGACCCTGCCTGCGGGTGACGCGGATTTTCCGGGGCGGTGGCGGATGATCAAATCCACCTTTGCGCGGCACGTGCCGGTGCCGGGCGATATGACCACCGGCACAGGCATCTGGGCGCGCGGGTGCAAACATCATCCGATCCGTGCCGAGGCTGATTTCGCCCTGCATATGCACCTGATCGCCACGGCCCCCGTCCGCGCGGGCCTCGTGCGGCGCGCGACCGACTGGCCTTATGCATCATGGCATCACCGGAGGGGCACAACCCTCAGAACCATTGCCCCGGTTCCATCATCCCCAGATCCAGCAATTGCTGCGCCTGCCATGTGAACCGCACCGATTTCGGCCAGTGAAACCCCGCGATCGCGTCACGGCTGCCGGGGTTGCGCCGCAAAGCCTTGGCCGCGCGGAACGAACAGATTGCGGCGGTGACGCTGTGGTGCCACGGGCAGGCATAGGTGTTGTATTCGGGGTCGCTGAACCGGCGGTCCGGCCCCATGACCACGCCCTTGGCCGCACGGAAAAACCCAACACGGTCCAGCCTGCGACGGGCGGGTGGGACATGGTCCTCGAACCGCCAGCGCAGCCCGCCGAAGACCTCGACCTGCCGGTCAAGCGGTTCGCCCACCGGATCAAGCCGCGGGGTCGCGAAATAGCCCGCGCCATCGAACCACGCGTCATCAAGATCGACCGCATCGGGATGGGCGGTCAGGTCACGGGCGTAAAGGTCGATCACATGGGTCATCACGCTGTCGCGCCGTTCCTCGGTCACGAAGGTCAGCATCTCGCGCACGCTGCGGTCCTCGCCGAAGGGAAAGAACAGGAATTCGGCGTTGTAGCAGGTGAATATCCATGCCCCGCGCGCCGCTGCACTGACGGTGTTGACGATCTCTTGCAAGGCCTCGGGGCGGGTCACGTCATGATCCACGCGGTGCAGCGGCACATCGTCGAGCAAGGCGATGGCCGGATCGCAGAACGCGATCACGCAGCCAAATCCAAGGGCCGCATGATGCCGGATCGTCTGGTCGACCGCGACCGCATCCTCGATCAGGATCAGGCAGACCGGCCCACTGGACAAGGCGCGCGCGGCATCGGCGGTCAGGGCGGCAAGGCTGGGGTAATGCATGGGCGGCTGGCATCCGTGAAAGGCCCGCGCAAATTGTGCCAGATCGCGCCGCATTGCAAGCAAAGCCCCAAGCCGCTAGAAGACGCCCGACCCAAGACCGGATAGAACCCCATGACTGCGCCCAAAAAGCTCTTTATCAAGACCTATGGCTGCCAGATGAATGTCTATGACAGCGAACGCATGGCCGAGGCGCTGGGCGGGCAGGGCTATGTGCAGACCGACCGTGCCGATGACGCGGATATGATCCTGCTCAACACCTGCCACATCCGCGAAAAGGCCGCCGAAAAGGTCTATTCCGAACTGGGCCGGATGAAGGTGTTGAAAGACGCGAAACCTGATCTGAAAATCGGGGTGGCGGGCTGCGTGGCACAGGCCGAAGGGCAGGAGATCATGCGCCGCCAGCCGCTTGTCGATCTGGTCGTCGGCCCGCAAAGCTATCACCGCCTGCCCGCGATGGATGCGGCGGTGCAGGGGGGCGCCAAGGCGCTCGACACCGATTTCCCCGATGATGACAAGTTCGAGACGCTCAAATCACGCTCCAAGGCCAAACGCGGCCCGACCGCGTTTCTGACTGTGCAGGAAGGCTGCGACAAATTCTGCGCTTTCTGCGTCGTGCCCTATACCCGCGGGGCCGAGGTGTCGCGCCCCGCCGACCGTATCCTGCGCGAGGCGCGCGAACTGGTCGATGCGGGCGTGCGCGAACTGACGCTGCTGGGCCAGAACGTGAACGCCTATCACGGGCATGAAGGGGGCCTCGCGGGACTGATCTGGGCCTTGGCCGAGATTGACGGGCTGAAGCGCATCCGCTTTACCACCAGCCACCCCAACGACATGGATCAGGCGCTGATCGACGCGCACGGGACCTGCGACAAGCTGATGCCCTATCTGCATCTGCCGGTGCAGTCGGGGTCGGACCGTATCCTCAAAGCGATGAACCGCAAGCATACGGCGGCGGAGTACCTGCGCCTGATCGACCGTATCCGTGCCGCCCGCCCCGACATTCTGCTGTCGGGCGATTTCATCGTGGGTTTCCCCGGCGAGACGGATCAGGATTTCGAAGATACGCTGCAACTGGTGCGCGATGTGCATTACGGGCAGGCCTATTCGTTCAAATATTCGACCCGCCCCGGCACCCCCGCAGCCGAGAAACCACAACTGCCCGATGATGTGATGGACGAACGGCTGCAACGCCTGCAGGCCCTGCTGCGCGACCAGCAACAACAGACGCAGGCCAGCATGATCGGCCGCGAGGTCAAGGTCCTGTTCGAAAAGGCGGGCCGCGAGGCGGGCCAGATGATCGGCAAATCGGATTACCTGCACGCCGTCTATGCCGATGCGCCCGCCGATGTGCTGGGGCAGGTGCGCCGGGTGCGGATCGTGCAGGACAGCCCCAATTCGCTGAAGGGTGAATTGATCGGCTAGGGTGGATCAAAACCCACCTGACGCGCGGTCTGCGCAACTTTGTGACCGCATTTGCGTTACAAAGCGATCTGGCGGCTTGCGCCTTGCGGTGTGACGCGCCACGATAGCTATATATAGACTCAAAGGAGAGCTGTTTGGCCACTGGTGCATTGACCCCGCCCGCCGACGACGTCACAGAATCCGTTCTGGAATTCCCCGACAACTTCCTGTTGATCGACCTTTGCGGCGAATATGACCGCAACCTGACCACCATCGAGGACAAGCTCAGCGTGCAGATCCTGCGCCGTGGCAATCTGCTCGCCGTGATCGGGGAACAGGGGCCGCGTCAGGACGCGCTCGAAGTGCTCAAATCGCTTTATCAGCGGCTGGAACAGGGTCGGTCGCTGGATGCGGGCGATATCGACCGCGAATTGCGCATGGGTCTTGCCAGCACGCCGGGGCCTGCCGACCAGATCGAATTGTTCAAGGGCGAAATCGCGCGGGTCGAGGTCAAGACCCGCAAGAAACTGGTCGAACCGCGCACCGACGCGCAAAAAGCCTATGTGAAGGCGCTGTTCGACCACGAAATGGCCTTTGGCATCGGGCCTGCGGGCACGGGCAAGACCTATCTGGCGGTGGCTGTCGGCGTGAACATGCTGATCAACGGCCATGTCGACAAGATCATCCTCTCGCGTCCCGCGGTCGAGGCGGGCGAGAAACTGGGCTATCTGCCCGGCGACATGAAGGACAAGGTCGATCCTTACATGCAGCCCTTGTACGACGCGCTGAACGACTTTCTGCCGGGCAAGCAAGCGGCCAAGATGATGGAGGAAAAGGTGATCGAGATCGCGCCTCTGGCCTTCATGCGCGGGCGTACGCTGTCGAATGCCTTTGTCGTGCTGGACGAGGCGCAGAACGCGACCACGATGCAGATGAAGATGTTCCTGACCCGTCTGGGTCAAGGTTCTCGGATGGTGATCACGGGCGACCGTACGCAGATCGATTTGCCGCGCGGGGTGAATTCGGGGCTGTGGGATGCCGAACGCCTGCTGAAACATATCCCCAAGATCAGCTTCAACTATTTCACCTCGAAAGATGTGGTGCGCCACCCACTGGTTGCTGCGATCATCGAAGCCTACGAGGCGGATGATCCCAAGTGACCGTCGATGTCGTGGTGGAAGACGCGCGCTGGGCGGCGATTGATATCGACGTGCTGGCGCAGCGCGCAAGTGATGCTGTGCTGGACAGGCTGGGGCTGGAACCATCGGTCTTTGAAATCGCGGTCCTGGCTTGTGATGACACCCGGATCGCAGCGCTGAATGCGGATTTTCGCGGCAAGCCTGCGCCGACGAACGTGCTTAGCTGGCCATCCGACGAACGCGCGGCCAGCGTGGCGGGCGAAATTCCGCTGGCCCCCGATCCTGTGACGGATGCCGAGCTGGGCGATATCGCCATCGCCTACGACACCTGCGCGCGCGAAGCGGCGGTTGCCGGCAAACCTTTTGTTGATCATTGTCTGCATTTGCTGGTGCATGGCACATTGCATCTGTTGGGCTTCGATCACGAGCGTGACCTTGATGCCACCCTCATGGAAGGTTTAGAGGCGGAGATACTTGGCAAAATGGGTCTTGATAACCCATATAGAGAGTGACCGGGGCAGACCGCCCCACGGATAAGGACAAGATGGGCGATAACGGCGACGGTTCTTCTAGCGCAGCGCAAAGCGCGCAGCAGGACCAGACAGCAGAGCGACCGGGCCTTTTGGCCCGCCTGGGACTGGGTTTCAGGCCCAAGACCTTGAAAGACGACAATAGCGAAACAGCGCATAGCATTTCGGCACCTGCACCGACCGTGCTGGGGATGTTGAACCTGCGCCGGATGCGGGTCGAGGATGTGGCCGTCCCCAAGACAGACATCGTCGCGGTGCCGCTGACCATCACCAAGGACGAACTGGTCAAGTCGTTCCGCGACAGCGGCATGACCCGGCTGCCCGTCTACGATACCACGCTGGACACGCCGGTCGGCATTGCGAACCTCAAGGATTTCGCGCTGCGCTACGGGTTCAACGGCGGCAGCGCGGAACTTGACCTGCGCGACATGCTGCGCCCTTTGCTGTTCGTGCCGCCGTCGATGCCGCTGGGGGTGCTGTTGCAAAAGATGCAGGCCGAACGCATCCACATGGCGTTGGTGATCGACGAATATGGCGGCACCGACGGTCTTTTGACGATCGAGGACCTGATCGAACAGGTCGTGGGCGAGATCGAGGATGAACATGATATCGCCGAGGCGAAAACCTGGATCATGGAAAAACCTGGCGTCTATCTGGCGCAGGCGCGCACCGACCTTGAGGATTTCGAGGCCGAGATCGGCATGAACCTGACCGACCACGACGACATCGACGAGGAAGAGATCGACACTTTGGGCGGTCTGGTCACGATGCTGTCCGGGCATCTGCCCGCGCGCGGCGAAGTGATCCAGCACCCTGATGGCCCGGAATTCGAGGTTGTCGATGCCGATCCGCGCCGGATCAAGCGGCTGCGCGTGCGCCTGAACACCACCCGTGATGCTTGACAGGTTGCCGCGCTGGGCGCGCTTTGGCGTGCTTTTTGCGCTGGGCGTGATCGCGGCGCTGGGGCAGGCCCCCCTCGACCTTTGGCCCGCCACGATTGCCGCGCTGGCCGTGCTGCTGGTCCTGCACCGTGACGTCGCCCGCGCGCGTGTCGCAGCATGGCGGGTCTGGTTTTTCGGCCTTGGCTATTTCGCCTTTGCGCTGCGTTGGATCGTGGAGCCGTTTCTTGTCGACGCCCCGCGCCACGGCTGGATGGCACCGTTCGCGATTGTGCTGATGGCGGTTGGCGCGGCTTTGTTCTGGGCTGTCGCAGGCTGGATTGCCGCCCGGATCGCGCCGCGCAGTCAGCTGATGCTGGCCTTGTTGCTGGTCGCCGTCGAAATGACCCGGTCCCTGATCCTGACCGGATTTCCATGGGCGCTGCTGGGTCATATCTGGGTGCCGACCTGGATGGCGCAGGCCAGCGGCATCGGCGGGCCGCATTTGTTGACGGGCATCACCCTGCTTGCGGCGCTGGGCGTGGCACGGATCGCACGGCGGGCATGGTGGTCGGGCGGTGCGGCTCTGGTTGCGCTGCTACTGGTCGCTGTTCTTTTGCGGCCCGGCCCTGCGCCGCAGATTGCGGATGACGCGCCTGTCGTGCGGCTGGTGCAGCCCAATGCGCCGCAGCATCTCAAATGGGACCCCGTCTATCGCGAGCAATTCGTCAACCGGCTGGTGGAACTGTCAGGGCAGGGCGACCGGCCCGACCTGATCGTCTGGCCGGAAACGGCCGTGCCGTATCTTTTGAACTTCATCATCGACGATCTGAGCCTGCTCGACGGCGCGGCCCGTGGTGCGCCGCTGGTCTTTGGCGTGCAAAGGCGCGACGATCTGGGGCGGTTTTTCAACTCGCTCGTGGTGATGGAACAGGGCGGCAGGGTTACCGCGACCTATGACAAGCAGCATCTGGTGCCGTTCGGTGAATACATCCCCTTTGGCGACACTTTGGGGCGCTTCGGCATTCGCGGGCTGGCCACGACCGATGGTGGCGGATTTGCCGCAGGCGCGACACCGGGGCCTGTGGCGATCCCCGGAATCGGGCTGGCTGTGCCCTTGATCTGCTATGAAGGCATCTTTGCCGAAGAAATCGTGACCGGCCCTGACCGCCCGCGCCTGCTGCTTCTGATCACCAACGATGGCTGGTTCGGAGAGGCGGCAGGCCCGCATCAGCATCTCGCGCAAGCACGGTTGCGCGCCATCGAACAAGGGCTGCCGATGGTGCGCGTCGCCAATACCGGCATTTCCGCGATGATCGACGCGCAGGGCCGGATCACCGCGTCTTTGGCGTTGGGCGTGGACGGGGCGCTGGATACGGCTTTGCCCGCTGTCCGCGCAGCCCCGCCCTATACGGCTGTGGGTGACTGGCCGGTCGGCCTGTTGCTGCTGCTCGGCATTGCGATCTGTGTCGTTAACCGCAAGCGCAATAGCGATTGACGCCACTGCGGCCAAGCCATAGACGGATGGCTGGTTCTGTCACAACGGCTTCCTGGCGTGACGGTAAATTTTATTGGAGCACGTCCCCATGGCAAGACAAGACTATATTTTCACTTCGGAATCCGTTTCCGAGGGCCACCCGGACAAGGTCTGCGACCGCATTTCCGACGCGGTGCTGGATGCCTTTCTGGCCGAAGAGCCGCAAGCGCGGGTCGCCTGCGAAACCTTCGCCACCACCAACCGCGTTGTGATCGGGGGCGAGGTCGGTCTGTCGGACAAATCCAGACTTGCCGATTTCATGGGCCGGATCGACGGGATCGCGCGCGCTGCGATCAAGGATATCGGCTATGAGCAGGACGAATTCCATCACGCCACCTGCGAGATCACGAACCTGCTGCACGGCCAGTCCGCCCATATCGCCCAAGGCGTGAACGAGGCCGAAGGCAAGCCCGAAGGGGCCGGCGATCAGGGCATCATGTTCGGCTATGCCACGACCGAAACCGACGCCCTGATGCCCGCGCCGATCCAATATGCGCATGCGATCCTGCGCCGTTTGGCCGAGGTGCGCAAATCGGGCGAAGAACCGACGCTGCGCCCCGATGCAAAAAGCCAGGTCTCGGTCCGTTACGAAGGCGGCAAGCCGGTCGAGGTGACATCCATCGTGCTGTCCACCCAGCACCAGTTCGAAAGCCAGACCAGCGCCGACATCCGCGCCATCGTGGAACCTTACATCCGCGAAGTCCTGCCCGCAGGGTTCATCACCGAAGCCACGAAATGGTGGGTCAACCCCACGGGGACTTTCGTCATCGGCGGTCCTGACGGCGATGCCGGTCTGACCGGACGCAAGATCATCGTCGACACCTATGGCGGGGCGGCCCCGCATGGTGGCGGCGCGTTTTCCGGCAAAGACCCGACCAAGGTGGACCGGTCTGCCGCCTATGCCGCGCGCTATCTGGCGAAAAACGTCGTCGCCGCCGGCATGGCCGAACGCTGCACGATCCAGCTCAGCTATGCGATCGGCGTGGCGCAACCTTTGTCGATCTATGCCGACACCCATGGCACGGGCGAGGTTGATCCCGCCGCCATCGAACGGGCTGTCGCACAGGTCATGGACCTGACCCCGCGCGGCATCCGCGAACATCTCCAATTGAACCGCCCGATCTATGCGCGCACCTCGGCCTATGGCCATTTCGGCCGCGCGCCCGAGGCCGATGGCGGGTTCAGCTGGGAAAAGACCGATCTGGTCGAGGCGCTCAAGCGCGCTGTCTGACACGTCAGGTGGGTCATGACCCACCTTACCGAGATTGCCATGCGGCGGCGGGATTGCTACACGCCGCCGCATGACCAAGACACATCACCCATCCGGCGCACCATGGCGCAATTTCTACGGCCGCTTTCGTGGCAAGACGATCCGTGCAAGCCAGCACGATTACCTTGAAAACGACCTCGACCCGCTGTCGCCCGGCCCTGTCAGCTGGGAGGCGAACCCCGACCGCACCCCCCTTGATCTGGGCGCGCTGTTTCCGGGCAAGGATGTCTGGCTCGAGATCGGCTTTGGTGGGGGCGAGCATCTGGTGCATATGGCGCAGAGCTATCCCGAGATCGGGATCATCGGGGCGGAGCCTTTCATCAACGGTGTGGCGATGCTTTTGGGCAAGATTCGCAAGGCGGAGGTCGACAACCTCGCCGTGCATCCCGGCGATGTGCGCGATCTGTTCGATGTGCTGCCCGCGCAGTCGATTGCGCGGGCCTTCCTGAACTATCCTGATCCCTGGCCCAAGAAACGCCACCATCGCCGCCGGTTCGTCACACCCGAACATCTGGCGCCCCTGCACCGCGTGATGAAACCGGGCGCAATCTTGCGTGTGGCGACCGATATCCCTGATTACGTCCGCCAGACGCTGGAAGAAGTGCCGCGCCAAGGCTTTGACTGGCTGGCTGAAACCCCTGCCGATTGGCGCAAGCCGTGGGCTGACTGGATTTCGACGCGCTATGAACAAAAGGCGCTGCGCGAGGGGCGGGTGCCGCATTACCTGACCTTCGTCAGGGTTTAAGAACTTATCTGCCTCCGGCGGGGATATTTATGCTCGGAAGATGGGGGGCCGTGATGGACCCCTTGCGCGCACTGCGGTATCAGAGGGCGCACACACCAAGGAAGTTTTCATGTCATCCCACGCGACCCCCATTCCGATGATGTCCAGCGCCTGCGGCCCCCTGCAGGGTGAGGCGCATGTGCCGGGCGACAAGTCGATCTCGCACCGGTCCTTGATCCTTGGCGCGATGTGTATCGGCGAGACGCGGATCACCGGCCTGCTCGAGGGCGATGATGTGCTGGATACCGCCAAGGCGATGCGTGCCTTTGGTGCGGAAGTGACCGATCATGGCGGCGGCGAATGGTCGCTGCGCGGGGTCGGCGTGGGCGGTTTTGCGGAACCTGACCAAGTGATCGACTGCGGTAATTCCGGCACTGGCGTGCGCCTGATCATGGGGGCCATGGCCACGACGCCGATCACGGTGACCTTCACCGGCGATGCGTCCTTGAATGGCCGTCCCATGGGCCGTGTGACCGATCCTTTGGCGCTGTTCGGCACGCGCTCGGTAGGTCGGGCAGGGGGGCGTTTGCCGATGACGCTGGTCGGGGCTGCGGGTCCTGTGCCTGTCCGCTACGTCGTACCGGTGCCGTCGGCGCAGGTGAAATCGGCCGTTTTGCTGGCAGGATTGAACGCCCCCGGCCAGACCGTCGTGATCGAGAAAGAGGCGACGCGCGACCATACCGAGCGGATGTTGCAGGGGTTCGGCGCGACCCTGACCGTCGAAGACACCGAGGAAGGCCGTGTCATCACCCTGACCGGGCAGCCCGAATTGCAGCCGCAGGATATTGTGGTGCCACGCGATCCGTCTTCGGCCGCGTTCCCTGTCTGTGCGGCGCTGATCGTGCCGGGGTCGGATGTGCTGGTCCCCAATATCGGGCTGAACCCGACGCGCGCGGGCCTGTTTACCACGTTGCAGGACATGGGTGCCGATCTGACGTTCGAAAACCTGCGCAGCGAAGGCGGCGAGCCTGTGGCCGATCTGCGCGCGCGGTATTCGCCCGATCTGCGCGGGATCACTGTGCCGGCAGCGCGTGCGGCCAGCATGATCGACGAATATCCGGTGCTGTCTGTCGTTGCGGCCTTTGCCGAAGGCGTGACCGATATGCCCGGCGTCCAGGAATTACGTGTCAAGGAAAGCGACCGGATCGACGCCATGGCGCAGGGGCTGCGGGCTGCGGGTGTCACCGTGGACGAAGGCCCTGATTGGTGGCGCGTCACGGGTCTGGGCCACGGCAATGTGCCGGGCGGTGTGACGGTGCAAAGCCGCCTCGACCACCGGATCGCGATGGCGTTTCTGGTCATGGGGATGGCCGCGCAAAAGCCTGTCACCGTGGATGATGCCGCACCGATCACCACGTCTTTCCCGATTTTCGAGCCGCTGATGAACGATCTGGGTGCCGCCATCGCGCGGATCAGCGCATGAGCTTTACCGTCGCCATCGACGGGCCTGCCGCGGCGGGCAAAGGCACGATTTCGCGCGCGGTGGCGGCGCATTTCGGCTTTGCGCATCTGGATACGGGGCTGCTTTACCGTGCTGTGGGCGCGCGCGTGCTGGCGGGGGATGATCCGGTGGCGGCGGCGCGTGCGCTTGATCCGCGCGATCTGGACAGCGACGCCTTGCGCGGGCCGGATGTGGCGCAGGCGGCCAGCCGTGTGGCCACCGACCCTGCCGTGCGCGATGCGCTGACGGCCTTCCAGCGCGGGTTCGCCGCGCGTCCCGAAGGGGCGGTGCTGGATGGCCGCGACATCGGCACGGTGATCTGTCCGGGCGCGCAGGTGAAGCTGTTTGTCACCGCCTCGGCCCAGTGCCGCGCCGAACGCCGGTTCAAGGAGTTGCGCGACAAGGGCGTGGACACCACGCTGGATTTCGTGCTCGCGGATGTGCAGGCGCGCGATGCGCGCGACGCGGGCCGCGCGACGGCACCCCTGGCTGCGGCGGCGGATGCGGTGCTGATCGACACCTCGGACATGAATGTCGATCAGGCCGTGGCAGAGGCGATCGCGGTTGTCTCCGCAGCGCGCGCCTGATGGCTACCCATCCGGTCGATCTGGCGACATGGCCGCGGGCGGCGCAATTCCGGTTCTTTCGGACCTATGAGCGTCCGCATTATGCGGTCACGTCCCGTCTGGATGTAACCGCGGTCATGGCGCGCAAGGCCGCTGGCCTGTCGCCCTATCGCGCCTGCCTGCATGCGATCGGGGCAGGCATCCATGCGGTGCCCGAGCTTTGCATGCGGTTTCGCGGTAATCAGGTGGTGCGTCACGACATGATCACCCTGTCGATGACGGTGCCGACGCAGGCGGGGTCATTCGGCTATGCCTATGTGCCGTTTGTTGCGGATTTCGACAGCTTCGACCGACAGGCCAAGGCGCTGATCGACCAGACCGCCGCGGGGGCGGATCTGGCACCCAACGATGGGGAACGCGACGACCTGGCCTATCTGTCCTGCATGCCCTGGCTCGATTACACCAGCATCAACAATGCCCTGCCGGGGCCGCAGGATTGCATCCCGCGTGTGACATGGGGCCGGATCGTCGATCATGGAGGGCACAGCGACATGGCCATGACGCTCGAGGTGCATCACGCGCTGGTCGATGGGGCGCAGATCGGTGCCTATTTCGCGGCGGTGCAGGGCGCGTTGGCAGCGGTTTGAGCCGCAAAACCACTTGCTTCATGGGTCATTCCCCCCTATACGCCGCCCTGTCGAAGTGCCGATGACAGGCGCGGACGTGAGACTTGCACGGGGTCGGTCTGTACCGGCCCTGTTGTTTTACATTCGCATCAGCGCGCGACCAAATCGAAACCCAAAGACCGGCGGAGACAACCGCTCGGCCCGTATAAAACCAAACGTTAGGAAAACGACGCCACATGGCAAATACAATGGACGAGTTTGAAGCACTCTTGAACGAAAGCTTCGAAATGGACACACCCGCAGAAGGGTCTGTCGTCAAGGGCAAGGTGATCGCGATCGAAGCGGGCCAGGCCATCATCGATGTCGGCTACAAGATGGAAGGCCGTATCGATCTGAAAGAATTCGCAAATCCCGGCGAAGCCCCTGATATCAAAGTCGGCGACACTGTCGAAGTGTTCCTGCGTCAGGTCGAAAACGCCCGTGGCGAAGCCGTCATTTCCCGCGAAATGGCCCGCCGCGAAGAAGCCTGGGATCGTCTGGAAAAAGCCTATGCCGACGAAGAACGCGTTGATGGCGCGATCTTTGGCCGCGTCAAAGGCGGCTTCACCGTGGACCTTGGCGGCGCTGTCGCGTTCCTGCCGGGCTCTCAGGTCGATGTGCGCCCCGTGCGCGATGCCGGCCCGCTCATGAACATGAAGCAGCCGTTCCAGATCCTGAAAATGGACCGTCGCCGTGGCAACATCGTTGTGTCGCGCCGCGCGATCCTCGAAGAATCGCGTGCCGAACAGCGCGCCGAAGTCATCGGCAACCTGACCGAAGGTCAGGAAGTTGACGGCGTGGTCAAGAACATCACCGAATACGGTGCTTTCGTTGATCTGGGCGGCGTCGACGGCTTGCTGCACGTCACCGACATGGCGTGGCGCCGTGTGAACCACCCGTCCGAGATCCTTGCCATTGGCGAGACGATCAAGGTGCAGGTCATTAAGATCAACAAGGAAACGCACCGCATTTCCTTGGGCATGAAGCAGCTGCAGGACGATCCATGGGATGCCGTCGAAGCCAAGTTCGGCCTCGGCTCGGTCCATCAGGGCCGCGTGACCAACATCACCGACTACGGCGCATTCGTCGAGTTGGAAGCCGGTGTCGAAGGTCTGGTCCACGTGTCCGAGATGTCCTGGACAAAGAAAAACGTCCATCCCGGCAAGATCGTATCGACCTCTCAGGAAGTCGAAGTCATGGTGCTGGAAATCGACAGCGCCAAGCGTCGCGTGTCGCTTGGTCTCAAGCAGACACAGCGTAACCCATGGGAAGTGTTCGCAGAAACCCATCCCGAGGGCACCGAGGTCGAAGGCGAAGTCAAGAACATTACCGAATTCGGTCTGTTCATCGGCCTGCCCGGCGACATCGACGGCATGGTCCACCTGTCCGACCTGACATGGGAAGGCCGTGGCGAAGACGTGATCGGCGATTTCCGCAAGGGTGACGTGGTCAAGGCCAAGGTCGCCGAAGTCGACGTGGAAAAAGAACGCATCAGCCTGTCGATCAAGGCGCTGGACGGTGATCCTTTTGCGGATGCCATCGGCGGCGTGAAGCGCGGCTCGATCATCACCGTCGAAGTCACCAAGATCGAAGACGGCGGCATCGAGGTCGAATACGAAGGCATGAAATCGTTCATCCGTCGGTCCGACCTGTCGCGCGACCGTGCCGAACAGCGCCCCGAGCGTTTCGGCGTGGGTGACAAGGTCGACGTGCGCGTGACCAACATCGACAGCAAGACCCGCAAGCTGGGTCTGTCGATCAAGGCACGCGAGATCGCGGAAGAAAAAGAAGCCGTCGAACAGTTCGGCTCCTCGGATTCCGGTGCGTCCTTGGGCGATATTCTGGGTGCCGCGCTCAAGCGCGACTGATACCATCCCAGATTGCAAATTCAGCCCCGCCGCACGCGATTGCGGCGGGGCTTTTGTTTGGGCGTGGGGCGAATCGGGGCGCTGTGCTGCGCTGCGGCACCGCCTATGCCGCAACGCTCTGGCGGAAAAGTGCCAAACTTCCCTGTAAATTCAGTCGCTTTGCAGCAAAAAACTTCAAAAGCAGCGAAAGCCGTGCTTTCCGTATCCGGTCTTTGTTTCTATAGTTTGGGGCATCGCGTCTGTCTGCGTACTGCCAAACCAAAGGATGCTGCCATGATCCGCTCGGAACTGATCCAGAAAATTGCCGATGAAAATCCGCACCTTTATCAGCGTGACGTCGAAAAGATCGTCAACACCATCTTTGAGCGGATCACCGATGCGATGGCGCAGGGCAACCGTGTCGAATTGCGCGGCTTCGGCGCCTTTTCCGTGAAAAAGCGCGACCCGCGGTTGGGCCGCAACCCCCGCACCGGCGAGGCGGTCGAAGTCGATGAAAAACATGTGCCGTTCTTCAAGACGGGCAAATTGCTGCGTGACCGGCTAAACGGTCAGTAAGAGGGTCCGATGAAGACTATCCGCTATGCCTTTTGGGCCATCGTTGCGCTTTGCCTGATTCTGATCGGGCTGGCCAACCGCGACCCTGTGACTGTCCGCGCCATGCCTGTCTGGCTTAGTGATCTGCTGGGGCTTTCGCCCGATGTGACGCTGCCCTTGTTCGTCGTGATCTTCATCGGCGTGGGGGCCGGTCTTGCCATCGGGTTCCTGTGGGAATGGGTGCGCGAATACCGCATCCGCGCCGATGCCCGCGCGAAATCGCGCGAGGTCGAGGCGCTGCGCAGCGAATTGCAACAGATGCGCACGGCCTCGGTCGGGGCGAAGTCAGAGGATGACGTGCTGGTGCTGCTGGAAAACACGCGCTGATGCCATTGCAAACACGGGTCAAGATCTGCGGGCTGCGCGATGCGGCCATGCTGGATGCTGCCGTGCAGGCGGGGGCGACCTATGTCGGGCTGGTATTCTTTGAAAAATCCCCCCGCAATGTGACTTTGGCGCAGGCCGCCGCCCTGGCCGCTGCCGTGCCTGCGGGTGTGGCAAAGGTCGCGCTGGTGGTGAACGCCGATAACGCCCAGCTTGATGCGCTGCTGGCGCAGGTGCCCGTCGATATCCTGCAATTGCACGGCGCAGAGACGCCTGCCCGCGTGACCGAGGTCAAGGCGCGCTATGGCCTGCCCATGATGAAGGCCGTGGGTGTGGCGGGGCCGGATGATCTGGCAGCGCTCGAGACTTATGCGCAGGTGGCGGACCAGTTGCTGGTCGATGCCAAACCGCCTGTGGATGCCGATCTGCCCGGTGGCAATGGTCTGGCCTTTGACTGGCGGCTGATCGCGGGGCGGCGCTGGCCGGTGCCGTGGATGTTGGCGGGTGGGCTGACGCCTGCCAATGTGGCTGAAGCTGTGACGCTGACAGGGGCGCGGCAGGTCGATGTGTCGTCTGGCGTCGAATCCGCCCCCGGCGTCAAGGATGCGGCGTTGATTGCGGCGTTTTGCGCGGCCTTGCGTTAGGCGTTTACGATTCCCGCAAGGGGCGTTAGGTCTGTCCCAACCCAAAACAACAGGTGTCCCATGGCCAACGATCTTTTCAACAGCTTCATGACCGGCCCCGACGAAAAAGGCCGTTTCGGCCAGTTCGGCGGGCGTTTCGTGTCCGAGACCCTGATGCCGCTGATCCTGGAACTGGAAGAGCAATACGAACATGCCAAGACCGACCCGACCTTCTGGGCGGAAATGCATGATCTGTGGACCCATTACGTCGGTCGCCCCAGCCCGCTTTATCATGCCGAACGGCTGACGGCGCATCTGGGTGGTGCCAAGATCTACATGAAACGCGACGAGCTGAACCACACCGGCGCGCATAAGATCAACAACGTGTTGGGCCAGATCATCCTAGCCCGCCGCATGGGCAAAAGCCGGATCATCGCCGAAACCGGCGCGGGTCAGCACGGCGTGGCGACGGCGACGGTCTGTGCGAAATTCGGCCTGAAATGTGTGGTCTATATGGGCGCGCATGATGTCGAACGGCAGGCCCCGAACGTGTTCCGCATGAAACTGCTGGGGGCAGAGGTTGTGCCTGTCACCTCGGGCCGTGGCACGCTGAAGGACGCGATGAACGATGCCCTGCGCGACTGGGTGACCAATGTGCGCGACACGTTCTATTGCATCGGCACGGTGGCGGGGCCGCACCCTTATCCCGCGATGGTGCGGGATTTTCAGGCCATCATCGGGCAGGAAACCAGGACCCAGATGCAAGAGGCCGAAGGCCGTCTGCCCGACACGCTGATCGCCGCCATCGGTGGCGGGTCGAATGCGATGGGGCTGTTCTATCCGTTTCTGGACGACAAGGACGTCAATATCATCGGGGTCGAGGCCGGTGGCAAAGGCGTCAACGAAAAGATGGAACATTGCGCGTCATTGACCGGCGGCCGCCCCGGCGTGCTGCATGGCAACCGCACCTATCTGTTGCAGGACGATGTCGGGCAGATCCTTGAAGGGTTCTCGATCTCGGCGGGTCTGGATTATCCGGGCATCGGGCCTGAACATGCGTGGTTGCATGATATCGGCCGCGCGAAATACGTCTCGATCACCGATGTCGAGGCGCTGGAGGCGTTCCAGCTGTGCTGTGCGCTGGAAGGAATCATTCCCGCGCTGGAGCCATCCCACGCGCTGGCGCATGTGATGAAAATCGCGCCCGACCTGCCTGCCGACCATCTGCTGGTGATGAACATGTGCGGACGCGGCGACAAGGATATCTTTACCGTGGCCAAGCATCTTGGGTTCGATATGAAGGCGTAAAGCCGCGTCGGTGGCAGGAAAAACTTTTTGCCTCCGGCGGGGATATTTATGCTCGGAAGATGGGGTTTTCGGCGTCTAGTCGAACGGCAGCGCGTGCTGTCGCAACACGTCGATCTGCACGATGTCGAGCGCGCGCACATGGGTGGCATGCAGGTTGACCTGCGGTGCGCAGCCTTCTTCATGCGCTTGCAGGAAGCGACCCGCACACAGGCACCAGCCGTCGCCCGCCTTCAGCCCCGGAAAGCCGAATTCGGGGCGCGGCGTGGACAAATCGTTGCCGACATATTTCGAAAACGCCAGAAATTCATCCGTCATCACCGCGCAGACCGTGTGGCTGCCGTTGTCCTGTGCGCAGGTGTCGCAGGCGCCGTTGCGGAAAAAGCCGGTCATGGGGGCTGTCGAACAGGTGGCAAGCGTGCTGCCGAGAACGTTGAAGGACGGGTCTTTTTCCATTGGGTCAGTCTTTCTTGCTTGTCTGGACGGGATTCCAGTGAACCCATCGTCCGTGAAAATCTGCGCGCCCCAGCGCAAACGTCAAGTCGCCGGGCCAAAGCCGCAGCGTCAGCGCCGCCCCCGGACGTGCGCCATCCGGTTCCATCCCGAACCATGCAAGCGGCGCGTCGTCGCGCGCTGTGCGGCCTGCCGCGTTGATCATGGCGGTGCCGCGTTCCTGCAAGGCGACGGGGAGATACTGCCAGGCGATGGTCGTATAAAGAACGTGGACCTGACCTGCGTGGTGGTCAAGATGACCCGTCAGCCAGTCGATCGCATCACCTTTGGTGATCGGCGTGCGCGCATTGGCGATGGCGGCTTCGGTCAACGCCAGCCGTTCAGGCTGATCCGGCCAGAGATAGGCCTGCAGGCGCAGCCTATCGGCGGGCGATTGCGGGTCAAGCGGGTTCAGATCGACGCCTGCGCGCGCGCTGACCAGTGGCTGCGTCTGGGGCGGCAGCGGGCCGGTCCAGTCAGGTCGCAGCATCAGGGCAGGGGCGGCAGACCCGAAGCTCTGTCCGCCGACCGCCAGTGCGTAGTCGTCCCAATGCAGGTTCAGCCCCGCGCTGGCCCCGAGTTCGCTGCAGCGAAGCGGCAGGCCGAAACGATCCGTCAGCCAATGGCCAAGTGCGATCACGGGGGCGGACCGCCGCACCTCGTTGGTCTGAGGCGGGCTGTCAAGCCAGTGCAGGATGGCGGCCTCTTCGCTGACCAAAACCTCTGTCACCGCCGCCCAAAGGGTCGCGGCGTCGTAGGCCTGCGGCGGATAGACCTGCGCCAGCGTGGTATTGCCTTGCAGGCGCAGCGCATGCAGCGCGCCAGCGAGCCGCAGCGGCACGGATTGTCCGTTTGGTCCCAGATCGCCGGTCCAGCCATGGATGCGGTCAGTGACAGCACCTGCGGGCCAAGCCTGCGTTGCGCAAAGCCGCATCAACCGTTCCATGAAAGGCGATCCCAGACTATCGCAGGCCGCCGCTTGCGCGGCAAAAGCCGCGCTGATGGCGGTGGCTGTCACCGGAACTTGTCCAGCAGGCGCGACATGGCGCTGCGGGTCTCTGGCTCTGGTTGGGTTTCGGGGGCTTTGGCTGGCTTGGGCACGCTGGTCGAGGATCGCGGCGGGGCGGTCCGCAATGCGATGGCGTTCAGAAAGCGCGCGCCGTCGCCCGCGACCAGATGCGCGACGCCGTCGCTGATGCCGCGCAATTCGTCGTCAAGCCAGTCCAGATCGGCCTTGGCGAAATCATGCAGGACATAGCCGGGCACGGCGTCCTTGTGCCCCGGATGGCCGACGCCAAGGCGCACGCGGTCATAGTCAGGCCCGAGATGCGCGTGGATCGAGCGCAAGCCATTGTGGCCCGCATGGCCGCCGCCGGTTTTCAACCGGACCTTGCCGGGAGCAAGGTCGATTTCGTCATGGAACACGATCAGATCGGCAGGTGTCAGCTTGAGATAGCGCGCAGCCTCGCCCACGGACTGGCCGGACAGGTTCATGAAGGTTTCGGGCTTCAGCAGCGTGACCTTGTCCGATCCGAACCGGCCTTCGGCGATCTGGCCCTGGAATTTGGACCGCCACGGGCCAAAGCCGTGATCGGCGGCAATCCGGTCCATCGCCATAAAGCCGATGTTGTGCCGGTTTTGCGCGTATTTCGCGCCGGGATTGCCAAGGCCGATGAGGAGTTTCATGCCGCTAACCTAATAGGCGGCGCGGCGGCGCACCAGTCCCCGCGCATGAAAAAGGGCACCCCGTGGGGTGCCCTGATCGGGTTGCGCGCGGACCGATTACTCGGCGTCGGCGGCTTCTGTTTCTTCTTCGGCATCATCGTCGCTGGCGAGCAGCGCACGTGGTGCGGAAATGTTGGCGATCACGAAATCACGGTCGATGACGGGCTTGGCGCCTTCGGGCAGGGTGATGTCGCTGATGTGGATGACATCGCCCATCTGGACTTTGGCCAGATCGACGGTCAGGTGGTCAGGGATATCGCCTGCCAGCACGTCCATCTCGACTTCGTTGCGCACGACGGTCAGAACGCCGCCTTTCTTGATGCCGGGGCAGGTATCGCCGTTGATGAATTCAACGGGGATGAACAGATTCACGCGGCTGGTGCGCTTGAGGCGCAGAAAGTCGATGTGGATCGGCAGATCCTTGACCACGTCACGCTGCACGCCGCGGCAGATCACACGCACGTCGTCCTGGCCTTCGACCTTGAGGTTGAAAAGCGTCGACATGAACCGGCCCTTGCGCAGGGTCGTCAGCAGATAGTTGAAAGGGATGCTGATGGATTGCGGGTCAACGCCGCCACCATAAACAATGCCAGGTACGTCGCCATCACGACGAGCTTGGCGGGCGGCCCCCTTGCCTGTCCCCGCACGTACCTTGGCGTTCAGATCAGGAATCTGTCCAGCCATAGTAATAGTCCTTTGATTATGGGGCCCGCCTCCAAGGGTGTCCGAGCCCGATGAAGCCCGCCCTATAAGGGCATTTTGCCGGATTGAAAAGATGTAAAACCCGCAGATGGCGTGGGTCATGACCCATGTGACGGAATTCACCCCCAGCACCTGCAATTTGAAACTTGCTTTGGAAATTTTTGGGCGTCACCCATGGCGTCATGTCTATTCGCAGCGCCTTGATTCTGTCTCGTCGTCCCGCCACAGCCTTTGTCGTGGTGGGTATTTTCTGGGGCTGTTTTGCAGCCTATGTGCCCGTCATCAAGGCACAGCTGGGCGCGTCGGATGCGCTTTTCGGCACCTTGCTGCTTGGCTCGGCGACAGGGCTGGTCTCGGCGATGTGGCTGGCACCCCGGCTTGACCGCTGGCTGGGCGCGCGGTCGATGCAGGCCGCGATCGCGGCGCTCGCCTTTGCCTGGCTGCTGCCGTCGCAGATCACGCATCCGTTGGCTTTCGCCGCGTCCATGGCGCTGGTGGGGCTGGCATCGGGCTTGCTCGATGTGGTGATGAATGCCCGCGTCAGCGAGTTGGAAGCAACGCACCGCCGCCCGCTGATGAATGCGAACCACGCGATGTTTTCTGTCGCCTATGCCTGTGCCGCCCTGATCGTCAGCGCCACGCGCGCCGCGGGGCTGCCGCCTGCGCCGGTATTCGCGGGTTTCGCATTCTTCGCCGTCTGCCTGATCCCTTTCGTGCGGATGGACGTGACCTATGTCGCCGCCGAAGACGGCTACAAGGGCCGCTATCCGCTCTGGCCCATCGTGCTTTGCGGGGGGATCGTGCTGATCGCCTTTATGTCAGAGGCCACGGTCGAGGCGTGGTCGGCGCTCCATGTCGAACGCACACTTGGTGGCGGCGCTGCCGAAGGTGCGCTGGGGCCTGCGATGCTGGGGCTGACGATGGCGGTGGGACGCTTTTCGGGACAGGCCGTCGCCGAACGCCTGCGCGAGGTCAATGTCATCTTTGGCGCGTCGATCCTTTCGGCCAGCGGGGCGGTGATTGCCGCATTCGCGCCGACGCCGCTGGTCGCTTATGTTGGGTTCGGCATCCTTGGTTTGGGCGTGTCGGTGATCGGGCCGATGGGGCTGGCGCTGGTGGGCAAGCTGGTGCCGCCGCATCTGCGCACCGAGGCGATCAGCCGCGCCGCCGTGATCGGATTTTCGGGATTCTTTTTCGCACCGATGCTGATGGGTCTGCTGAGCCAGGCTTTCGGTCTGCGGGTGGCGTTTCTTTTTGTCGCGGTCCTGCTGCTGGCGACCTTGCCGTTGGCGGTGCTGGTGTCGCGGCAAAAGGCGCATGTCGCAGGTGGCATCGCGACGCAAAGCTGAACGTCGCGGCCGGGTACGCCACCGCCAGGTCCGCGCCCGTCAACCGGGCGCAGATGCGTGTTCTGTGCTGCCTTAGCGGAGCTGCACAATGTTGGTGTCACAGGGTCCCTCGCACGGCAGCAGAATACGGCCGTTGTCTTCATCATCGCCCGACAGCGAGGACGCGATCAGCAGCGCGGCCAGCACGCCCACGACCACGAAGGCCGGATTGATGGAAGACCCCGCAGGGGCCGCCTCTTGTGCGACGACGGGCGCTTCCATGATTTCGGGGGACAGACCACCGGCAGAGGCGACAGTGGTAACGGCTGCAAATGCCGCAGCTGTGGCGAGTGTTGTAAAACGGGACATGCTTTTTTCCTGAATGATGAGCAAAGTTGAATTAAGTATGTGCTGATGCACCGCACAGGAATATTCGTTTCGCCGGAAACGCAGTGTCGTCAAATCTTTTTCCAGTCGGTTGCCCTAAAAGACAGGGCTTTGGCGACAGATCGGGCCTAAACGGTCACCTGTGGCGCCGTCGCTTCAAGGGCGTCGATCGGGTTTGAACCCGAAAGCCAAGACCGAATAGCCCGATCCAGGGGGCTGGCCCGCGTTTAGTCTGGTTCCAGACAGGCGGTGGTGTTGCAGACTTCTTCTTCGTCATCCGAAAGCGACGACGCAATCAGCAGCGCGGCCAGAACGCCGACCACGACAAAGGCGGGGTTGATCGACGATCCTGCGGGTGCGAGTTCGACGGCGACGACGGGCGTCTCCATGATTTCGGGGGACAGGCCGCCCGCGGTTGCGGCGGTCGTCAAGGCGGCAAGAGCGGTCGCGGCGGTCAGGGTGGTCAGAATACGCATGTGGTCAAACTCCAGTGGTCCAAATAATGCTGATGCAAGGTGCCCCCATCCGACAGCCGGGCCAGTAACACGCGCGGGTCCGCTTGGGTCAATATAGGGAAATCCATAGTCTGGAACGGGCCGTCATCCGGGATGCGGATGCTGTGGCCACGAGCAAAAAGGCCGCGCCAGAGTGATCTGGCGCGGCGCTTGATGTCGTCCGACGAACAACGATGGGTCAGCCGACGGGTTACCCGACCTCATCCTCATCATCATCTGACAGCGATGCCGCGATCAGCAGTGCCGCGAGCACACCGACCACTACAAAGGCGGGGTTGATCGACGATCCTGCTGGCGCAGGTTCGGCCATGACGACCGGGGCTTCCATTACTTCGGGGGCAAGCCCGCCTGCGGTTGCAACTGTGGTAAAGCCTGCGACGGCTGTCGCGGCTGTCAGGCATGTCATAATACGCATGGGTCGTTCTCCTTGAGATCGTTTGATTGACAAAGTCGGTTTGCTCCCGCCCGTCGCTCGCAGGCTCACTGTTTGCGCATGCGGAAGGCCAGTCAACCCGTTCTGCTTAGAAAAAGACCATAAAAACCAGAAGATTTGCCGATTACGACCTGAAAGTAACGCTTTTTTAGAAGAAAAAGCCGCGCCAGAATGATCTGGCGCGGCCAAATTTGCGTCGCAATCTGAACTATGTTCAGTTTAATCCGACGATTTCTTGTTCGCCGGTCACCAGCATTTGCTCAGGATCATCATCGTCGTCCAGCGAGGATGCGATCAGCAGGGCAGCAAGAACGCCGATCACGATGAAGACTGGGTTGATGGAGGAACCGGCAGGCGCAGGCTCGGCCATGACGACGGGTGCTTCCATCACTTCAGGGGACAGGCCGCCAGCGAAAGCGGTCGTGGACAAAGCGGCAACAGCAACGGCCGTTGCAAAAATGTTGGTCATACGCATTTCAATTTTCCTAACTTCTGGTTTGCGATCTGACGACCGGACCGTTTGCATACGGCATCGGCGATCGCGACCAGCCTTAGGCCGGTTTTGATCCCGGTCAATCAATTCATCGTGGGTTCACCACAAAAAAGCCACAAACGATGCAAATTCCTCACGGTTGTTGGGCAATTCGCTGTTGCGGCTTACATCCACGCGCCTTCAAAGTCCTTTGGCACCAGCAGGATATCGCGGTCCACGTCGCGGATGTCGCGCCGTCCGCACAGCGCCATCGTGGTGTCCAGTTCCTTGTGGATAATATCCAGCGCCTTCGTCACGCCAGCTTCGCCCATGGCACCCAGTCCGTTGATATAAGCGCGCCCGACATAGGTGCCCTTGGCCCCCAGCGCGAGCGCCTTCAGCACGTCCTGACCCGACCGGATGCCGCCGTCGAAATGCACCTCGACCTTGTCGCCCACCGCATCCAGGATCGCAGGCAGCGCGCGGATCGACGACAGCGCCCCGTCCAGCTGCCGCCCGCCGTGGTTGGACACGATGATCGCATCGGCCCCCAGGGCCGCTGCCTTGCGGGCGTCGTCGGCGTCAAGAATGCCTTTCAGGATCACCTTGCCGCCCCACATCTTCATCAGCTGCGCGACACGGTCCCAGTCGAGCGCGTGGTCGAACGCCTCTGCCGTCCAGGACGACAGCGAGGATGGGTCCGACACGCCCTTGGCGTGCCCCACGATATTGCCGAAGAAGCGGCGCTTGGTTTGCAGCATCTCGATGCCCCAGCCCCATTTGGTCGCAAGGTCGGCCATGCTGGCCAGCGTGAATTTCGGTGGCGCGGACATGCCATTCTTGATGTCCTTGTGCCGCTGGCCAAGGATTTGCAGATCCAGCGTGATGATGATGGCCGAACAGCCCGCCGCGCGCGCGCGATCGAACAGGCGCTGCATGAAATCGTCATCTTTCAGGGTATAGACCTGAAACCAGAACGGCTTGGTGGTGTTTTCGGCCACATCCTCGATCGAACAGATCGACATGGTGGACAGGGTGAAGGGCACGCCAAATTTCTCGGCCGCGCGCGCCGCCTTGATCTCGCCATCGGCGGATTGCATGCCGGTCAGGCCCACAGGCGCCAGTGCCACAGGCATGGCCACGTCCTGCCCGATCATCGTGCTTTTTGTGGTGCGGTTGGTCATGTCCACCGCGATTCGCTGGCGCAGACGGATCAGGTCGAAATCGGATGTGTTTTCGCGGAACGTCTGTTCCGTCCATGACCCGCTTTCGGCGTAGTCATAGAACATCTTGGGCGTGCGCCGTTTGTGCAGACGCTTGAGGTCGGCGATCGTGGTGATGATTGGCATGGCGTTTCCCCGAATTGGTAAAATGACATTACCGATCCGAGGCGTTCTTGCAATGGCTCAGGCGCTATGGGTGCCTTGCGCCAGATCGGCGACAAAGGCCAGTACATCGGCCACGCTGTCACCCCGCGCGATCCGGTCCACGATGGCGGACCCGACGACAGCCCCATCGGCAACCTGTGCCACGGCGCGCGCGGCCTCGGGTGTCTTGATGCCGAAACCCACGATCACGGGCAGGTCGGTCTTGGCCTTGATGCGCGCCACTTCCGGT
The DNA here is from genome assembly GCF_000382265.1 of Yoonia vestfoldensis DSM 16212. GTDB lineage: Bacteria > Pseudomonadota > Alphaproteobacteria > Rhodobacterales > Rhodobacteraceae > Yoonia > Yoonia vestfoldensis. Next base: position 148,518 of record NZ_KB907981.1, on the reverse strand, counting down.
GCAACCTCGGTCGTCTGCACGGCGGCGGTGCCGGTGATGCCGGTCATCGAGACGTAGTAGACAAAACCGGATGTGTTTTCCAAGACCTTGGGCAGGCGTTTGTCATCGGTGGTCGGCGTCGCCAGCCGGATGAAATTGATCCCCGCCTTTTGCGCGGGAATACAAAGCTCGTCGTCTTCCTCGGGCGGCAGATCGACGATGATCAGCCCGTCGATGCCCGCGCCTGCGGCATCCACCAGAAACTGATCGACGCCGCGCGAATAGATCGGGTTGTAATAGCCCATCATCACGATCGGCGTCGTAATGTCCGTCTCGCGCAGGGCGCGCGCGTAATCCAGTGTCTTTTCCAGTGTCTGACCGGACGCGAGCGCACGCTGGCCTGCCAACTGGATCGTATTGCCATCGGCCATCGGGTCTGTGAACGGCATGCCCAGTTCGATGATGTCGACACCGGCGGCGGGCAGACCTTTCACGATCTCCAGCCCCGTGGCGTAATCGGGATCGCCCGCCATCACATAAGCGACAAAGGCCTTGCGGCCCTCTGTGCGCAACTGCGCGAATTTGGCGTCGATTCTGCTCATGTCGATCCTCCTGCTGTCCGGGTTTGGTGTGCGCGATTGAGGCGGGAAACGCAATCCGCATGCACGCTTTCGCGCAACGCGGTTTGCTTGACCGACAAACGCCGCCGAACTTATACCTGCCCGACAGTCGGTATGTGATGGGGTTTGGGTTGATGTCGATGTGGTGGGGGCGTTTTCGCGAGCCGGTCCTGTGTCTGCTGATCGTTGCCAACATGGTGCTGTCCGGCATCGTGATCGCAAGGGCGGATATGCGTGTCGTCGAGATCGGGCGCGCAATCGGCTGGCTGACCCTGTTTTGCGTGATCATTGGCGGTCGACGACTGTGGCTTTGGCCGGATCGCTGGGCGGTGCTTTTGCTGTTGGTCGGTGTTTGCGCAATGCCGCTTGTCGCATTGGCGCGCGCGTTCGGCCGCGTCGATGTGCTTGCCTTGCTGTCCGTGCTGCCATCGGGGACGACCGATATCAGCTTGCTGGGGTTTGGGCATCCGGTGCTGGTGGCCAGCCTTGCGGTCGCGCTTTTCGTGCTGGGCGTGATCTGGCTGCGCGCGCTGTTCGGGCTGCCGCGGGGAGGCGTCGTTCTGGCGGTCACGTTCCTCGTTCTGGGTAACCCGGTCAGCGTGGCGCTGATGCGTGCGGCGGTCCTGCCCGTGCGACCCGACCTGCTCACCGTGCAGATCGTGCCGCCGCCTCCGGTTGCGGCGACCGAAAAGCCCGACATCATCATGATTTATCTGGAAGGGCTGGAACGTGCCTTTGCCGACACGGCCACGTTCGGAGCAGCTTATGCCGACCTGCTGGCGTTGCGTCCGGTGGGCGTCGATTTCACGGCAGTGCGACAGGTGGCGGGCACGGGCTGGTCGATTGCTGGGATTGTCGCCAGCCAATGCGGCTTGCCGCTGCTGCCGAACCGGCATTTCGCCTTCAACGATGCATTGGCTGGCACGGCATTTCTACCGCAGCACAAATGTCTGCCCGATATCCTTGCCACAGAGGGGTATCGCCGCGCCTTTGTCACCGGCGGGACAAATGACTTCGGGCGGCAGGGCGATTTTCTTGCCAGCCATGGCGTTGACGACATCACCGATCTGCCGCGCCTGCGCAATATGTTCACAAGCGACGAGATCACCCGCGCCTATACCGGTTGGGTGGTGGATGACCAAATGGTGTTCGACGCCGCGATCAGCACGTATGACAGGCTGGTTCAGGATCCGGCACCGCTGTTCATGGCGGTCCAGACATTCGGCCCGCATGGCGCGCAGGCCTTAATGTCCCGCAATTGCACGCCTGACGCGATTGCTGTGCTGGGGTCCGACCTTGCCGCCAGCGCAAGCTGCATGCTGGCCAATGCAGGGCGATTTTCGCGCCACGTGGTGCAGGCGCGACGTCAGCGACCGACGGTGATGGTGTTCCTGTCCGACCACCTCAACCACAGCCCCGTCATGCAGGCGATGGCACCGGTCGGCACGCGCGCCAATACCGTCCTGTTTGTGCCTTTGGGCTTTGTCAGCCCACGTGCGGCCCCCGGCACGGCCGTCCACCGCGAGGCGAGCATGATGGACGTCTTTCCAACCCTGCTGGCCTTTGCCGGGCTAGCCGGACCCGATGCGCAGGCCGGCCTTGGCCGGTCTTTGTTCGGGGCTGCGCCGAGCCTGGTCGAAAAGAAGGGGCATGCGCGGCTTGATGCAGAAATTTTTCCCAACCCGGCGCTGAACGCCGCGATCTGGGCCGGGCAAGGCAACTGACCCGACAAATGCTTGCAGGCCCGCACCTAGCCCCCTAGAAGCGCGCAAGGATCAAAGGAGAGACGGGCATGGGTTTCAAGATGGGAATTGTCGGGCTGCCGAATGTCGGTAAATCGACCTTGTTCAACGCGCTGACGAAAACCGCCGCCGCACAGGCCGCGAATTTTCCGTTCTGCACCATCGAACCTAACGTGGGTGATGTCGCCGTGCCCGATGCGCGGCTGGACAAGCTCGCCGCGATTGCCGGATCAAAGCAGATCATCCCCACACGCATGACCTTTGTGGATATCGCGGGCCTGGTGAAAGGGGCCTCCAAGGGCGAGGGTCTTGGCAACCAGTTCCTTGCCAATATCCGCGAATGCGACGCCATCGCCCATGTGCTGCGCTGTTTCGAGGATGACGACATCACCCATGTCGAAGGCCGCGTCGATCCGGTCGAGGATGCCGCCACGATCGAAACCGAACTGATGCTGGCGGATCTCGAAAGCATCGAACGCCGTCTCGCGAATCTGACCCGCAAGGTCAAAGGCGGCGACAAGGATGCCGTGCAACAGGTTCGTCTGCTGGAAGCCGCGCAAAAGGCGCTGGAAGACGGCAAGCCCGCGCGCACCGTGCCCGTCGATGCCGAGGATGCCAAGGCGTGGCGTCTGCTACAACTGCTGACCACCAAACCCGTGCTTTACGTCTGCAACGTGGAAGAAAGCAGCGCCGGGTCCGGCAACAGCCAGTCTGCCCGTGTGGCCGACATGGCCGCGGCCGAGGGCAATTCATCCGTGGTGATCTCTGCGCGGATCGAAGAAGAGATCAGCCAGTTGGATGCGGACGAGGCGCAGATGTTCCTTGACGAAATGGGGCTCGAGGAACCGGGCCTCGACCGTCTGATCCGCGCGGGTTACGCATTGCTGCACCTGCAAACCTACTTCACCGTCGGCCCGAAAGAGGCCCGCGCCTGGACGATCAAGGCCGGCACATCCGCGCCGCAGGCTGCCGGCGTGATCCATGGTGATTTCGAACGCGGCTTCATCCGCGCGGAAACCATCGCCTATGATGATTTCGTGACATTGGGGGGCGAACAGCCTGCCAAAGAAGCCGGCAAGATGCGCGCCGAAGGCAAGACCTATACCGTCAAGGATGGCGACGTGCTGCATTTCCTGTTCAATACATGAGCGAGATCCGCGTCATCGCAGAAAACCGCCCGGCCAAATCCCGGCATGCGGTGGTGTTGTGCTGCGACAAGAAATATCTGCCTTATGCGGCGCTCACGATCCACACCTTGCTGCGCAACACTCCGGTGCGCGATTTCGACGTTTGCATCACCTCGCTGGATGCGCTGGACATGCCGCCCGCGCTGGAAGGGCACGACATCCGCATGTGCCGGATCGACGTGGGCGATGCGTTTGAGGGTATGCCGGTCACTGACAGATTGTCGGTTGCCACCTATATGCGGCTTGCATTGCCAGAAGCTTTTGCGTCCGACTATGACCGGATACTGTATATTGACAGTGACGTCTTCATTGTGGGCACGGCGCTGAGCGATGTGTTCACACTTGATCTGGGCGGGCGGGTGCTTGGTGCCTGCCTGGACACGACGAAATGGAAACACCCGACACGTCAAACCAGAGATCAGGCGGCGGTTGGTATCACGGGAAGCTATTTCAACGCAGGCGTTCTTTTGATCGATTGCGTGGCATTTTGTGCACAAGACATCCGGCTGCGTTGTATTGCCACCGCGCAAAAGCATGCCGGATCGGTGTTCGAACTGGATCAAACGCTGTTGAATATCATGTTGCAAGACGCTTGGGCGATGTTGCATCCGGCGTGGAACTGGCAATGGGTCGTCGTTCGCCCGTTGTTCGAGGCCTATGTCGATACACAGATCGTGCATTTTATCGGCACAGCGAAACCTTGGTCAGCCAAGGGAGCAAAAGTACCTGTGCGCTACCGAGAGATCGCGCGCCGGTTCATGGAGGCCAATTACCCTGAGCTGGCAATGGATATCGCGCGCCCGAAGCCGCGTTTCGAAGGATTGGATCTGGCCGCAACTTTCTTGCGACATATGACAAGAACGCGGCAGTTTGCCGGTGCGTATAACCGCCATGGCGGTGATATCCTCTGCGTGCTTGCGCCACCTGATCTGCGTTAGGGGCGCTTTGCCCGCAGATGCCCTTTCCGCATCAACCACCACGCTCTGCGGAAATAATTCGCGGCCTTGAGCCGGTAATGCGGTAAACGTCGATACCACGGAAACTTGCGTACCAGCCCGAACCCCGTGCCGGTGATCGTGCTGACGCCGCCGTCATCGACGTGGCTGGAAAAGGGCTCCAGCCCGAACTGGCGGTAATCATGGTGGAAAAAGCGGTTCATCTCGTGATCATGCGCGCGCGTCTGCGGCCAGAACGTCGGTGCCAGCTTTGCGGCGATATCGCGCTTGATCAGATATGTGGCATTGCCGGTGAACGGCCCGACATAGGCGTTCAGTGAATATTTCCCCAGCCGCCCCTGAGAGACCGGCCATTTCGCGCGGATACAATTAAACCGGAGCGTGTCCCATTGCGCGGCCCCGGCCAGCGCCAGATCAAGGCTGTCCAGGAAATCATCGTGAAACACCACGTCATCCTCCAGGATCAGACCGACCTTGTAAGGCGATTGCACCAACAACTCCCATACCGCGACATGGCTTGCGTAGCAGCCGATCTGCCCGTGCGCGACCGCTTGCCCCATATTGCGCGCAAAGGCTGTGGCATCGACGCGCGTCATCAGCTCGTCCGCCCGATCCTTGCCATAAATCGCCGGAAACCTGGTGTATTCCAGTCCCATTGCATCCAGCTGTCGCTGCATCCCCGCCAGCCTGTCCGTGTCGCGGTCAAGGTTGATCAGCCAGATGCCGAGATCGGCGCGCGTCAGTTTACCCATCCAGATCGGACCATTTCAATTGGGTGTTGCGCGGCAGGGCGCGGTTTGTCGTCCGGCCCAGCACCTTGTCGAAATCATAGCCTGCGATCTCGCCCGACCCGGGACGGCGCGCCCAGATGTCCGCCTCGGTGATGACATGGCCTGCGGGCAGGTCCCGGTCCGCCACGACGGACGCGCGGGCGAAGCGATAGACATCTTCTTCGGCTGCGGTGCGCTGCTTGGGATTGTGCAACGCGATGTGGATTTCGCGCGCACGGTCGATCAGATAGCGCAGTTCGGCCGGGTCCATCGAATTGATGATATCAGGTCCCTTGCGATACCGCGTGTCGGTGTAATGCCGTTCGAGAATACACGCGCCAAGCGCCACCGAAGCCAGCGCCATATCCGGCCCGATCGAATGGTCCGAGAACCCGACGACCGCATTGGGAAACGCGTTCTTCAGGTCTGTCACACCTTGCAGCGACACGATCTCGGGCGGGGACGGGTAAAGATTGGTGCATTCCAGCAGCGCATAGTCGATGCCCGCGCCGTCCAGAATGGCAACCGATGCGCGGATGCTTTCGATGCTCTGCATCCCCGTCGACATGATCACGGGTTTGCCCATCCGCGCGATATGGCGGATCAGCGGCAGGTTGTCCGCCTCGCCCGATCCGATCTTGAACGCAGGCACGTCCAGGTCCTGCAGAAAATCCGCCGCTGCGCGTGAAAACGGCGTGGAAATCCAGATCATGCCAAGGCTCTCGGTATAGCGCTTCAGCTCTGCCTCTTCATCCAGCGACAGCGCACAGGCCTCCATCACCTCCCAGATCGACACATCGGCATTGGGCGGGAAAATCTGCTTGGCTTCCTCGGTCATCTCGTCGGCGATGATATGGGTCTGGTGCTTGACCATCTCGCAGCCGGCACCGGCGGCAAGGCGCACCATTTCCTTGGCGACGCCCAGATCGCCGCCATGGTTGATGCCGATCTCGGCGATCACAAGGGGCGGGTGCTCGGGTCCGATCTTGCGGCCTGCGATGTCCATTTCTGTCTCCGGTTCAGGTTTCATGGGCTTTCTAGGCTGTTTCATACCAAGGGGCAATTCGTGCGTGGGATTGCATTGCGCGTGCACATGGTCCAAGTCACGGCCACCACAGCGACCAAGGGCCCGCATGTTTCGCAGATTGCAGCAGATGCTTGAAAGGACGGAACAACAGTTTCGCAATTCCTTCGGCCATGACATCACCGACCCGGTGGAGCGGCGGCGGTCTGAATGGCATCTCGACTGGCTCGACCACGGTATCCTGCGGCGGCGCTGGCATAACTTCGATCAGGTGGCACCGGGCGTCTATCGCTCGAACCACCCCAACCACACCCGCTTTGCCGCCTATGCGCAGATGGGGATCAAGACCGTGCTCAACCTGCGCGGCGAGGCGTTGCAACCGCATCACCTGTTCGAGGTCGAAAGCTGCCGCAGTCTCGGGCTGACGCTGGTCAATGTGCAGATGGCCGCGCGGCGCGCGCCTGATCAGCAGGAATTGCTGGCATTGCTCGACGCTTTCGCGACAATGGAGCGCCCGTTTCTGATGCATTGCAAATCGGGTGCCGACCGTACCGGGCTCGCCGCCGCGATCTATCTGCTGCATCATGAAGGCGCAAGCATCGCGCAGGCACGACAGCAACTGTCGTTCCGCTATGTGCATATCCGGCGCACAAGCACCGGCATTCTCGATCATTTCCTTGATGTCTACGCGGCCCGTGCTGCGCAGGCGCCGATCGGGATCGCCGACTGGATCCGGGACGAATACGACCGTGACGCGCTGACCCGCAGCTTTGCCGCCAAACAGGCCGCACTCTGGCCGTGGCAGGGCTGGCGCTAGACCCGCGCCCTCGACTTCTTATTTCCAGAAATACTCAGGGGTGAACCCCGGACCACGTCCGGGGGAGGGGCATCGCCCCTGATGCGGCGCAGCCGCACCCCTTACCGCAGCCCTTGCGCGATCTGGCGGCCCATCAGAAATTCGATGATCTCCCAATCAAACGGGCTGTCGACGTCCAACCCGCGTTCGACCGGCAACACCAGCGGGATGACGCGGCCGTCGAACAGGCCCGACGCCGCGCGCAGGTAGTCGGGGCGCAGGACATAGACAAGGCCCACATGATCATAGACCTGCGGCGCCTGCTGGCGCGCGACCACACCGCCCGGCAGCGGTTTGGACACATGCAGCGCGCCGGTCGCGTCAGTCTCCAAGATATTGAAATAAGGGTTCTTGCGGCTTTCGACGCAGGACATGACCATGTCAGGCTGTTCGCGCGCAAAAAGGTCGAGCCCCGCGTCGATGTCCTGTTGCAGGCGCAGGGGCGAGGTGCAGTCGAGGTCGACAAACACATCTGCTGCGCCGGTCTGCTTTTCGACCTCGGCCAGCGCATGCTGCCACACATGCCATTTTGCGGCCGTATCGGTCGCCAGATGCGCGGGACGCAGTCCGATGTCCAGACAGCCGCGTGAGACGGCATGGGCATGGATCTCGGGCGAATCGGTCGAGACCACGACGCGGTCGATGCGGTCGCAGGCAAATAGCTGGTCGAGCGACCAATCAATCAGGGGCTTGCCGTTCAAAAGGCGAAAATTCTTGCCCGGAACGCCCTTGCTGCCCGCGCGCGCGCCGATATGGCCGATGATCATGCTCTTTTTTCCTTGTGTCCGTCGCGGCACTGACCAGACCGTCATCGTGCCGCCAATGCTATCCTGCCAGCTTCGCAATCAGGTCACAATCCTGCCGGAATGACCCAGCTGTCGATATCCGCGACTGCGGGGTTTGGTGTGATGCGGCGTGAATCCCGCAGAATTGGCCGTGGCGCGGTTCTGTATCGGAATAGGGTCGGTTTGGAAACAATCAGCCCGCCTGACGCATTTGTATCATCTTTTTGCCCAATTGCAGCTTTAGCCGTTTTTGTCATGCAAGTGGCCGGCATCACGTCAGGCCAGTAACAAGACCGAGGCACAGAGATGAAAGATTTTCGACAAAAGCTGGCGTTGGCGACCTGTCTGGTGGCGACCCCTCTGATTGCGGATGCGCAACAAGTCACGATTTCAAGCAAGGATAACGCTGTCACGATCACGGGTGAACTGATCGCGTTCGACGAAGAAATCTACGTGCTCGACACCGATATCGGACAGTTGCGGCTGTCGCGGCTGGCGACGAATTGCGCGGGTGACGGATGTCCGCAGCTGACGGTCAGCCTTGATCTAGACGTCGCGGTCACAGAGCCACAGACCGCGTCGCTGTTGCAGGTGCTTGTGAATGGCTTTGCCACAACGCGCAGCCTGTCGGGCCTGTCGGTGCCGAACGACGACGGCATTGTCGCACGCATCGATCTTCAGAACACAGAGACGGCTACCGCCGCCGGTGCCGTCAACGTCGCGGTGCAGGATGCCGAGGATGCATTCCTGCAACTGGTGCAGAACCAGATCGACGTGGCCCTGACCAAGGTGCCGGTTCCCGTTTCGATCGCGCAGACGGTCATTGCCGCCGGTGGCACCGACCTGCGCGACCTCAGCCGCGAACGCATTGTGGCGCTTGATGCGCTGGTGCCGATCGTCCACCCAAGCAACATGGTGCGATCCATCTCTTTGGAAGATCTTGCGCTGGTCGCATCGGGCCGGATCACCAACTGGTCCGATCTCGGCGGTGACAACGCCCCGATCCGGATGCTGTTGCCCGCCGCGGGTTCGTCGGTCGACACCGCGTTTTCCGAGCTTGTTCTTGCTCCCAACCGTGCCCGCCTGCGCGCCGGCGCCGAACGCGTGAGCGACGACAGCTTGGTTGCCGACGCCGTCGTGGCCGATCCGACCGCCATCGCGCTGGCCACGCTGTCCGATACCGGATCCGCCGAAGTCCTGCCGATCCGCCAGACCTGCGGGCCGCTGGCCTATGCCACGGATTTCGCGATCAAGGCGGAAGAATATCCGCTCAGCCGCCGGGTCTATGCCTACACGGGCGATGAGGCCCTGACTGGCACACAGGCATCCTTTGTCAACTTCATGACCTCGCCCGCCGCACAGCCCTTGATCGAAAGCGTGGGCTATGTGGATCAAAGCGTGGTCGCCCAGCCGATCAGCCTGCAAGGGACGCGGATGACATCTGCAATCCTATCGGCAAGCACGGGTGCGACGCTGGCCGCCGTGCAGAACCTGTCGCGCGAACTGGCCACGGCGGACCGTTTGTCCACCACCTTCCGTTTCGCCACCGGCTCTGCCAACCTCGACAACAAGGCGCTGGAAGACGTGCAGCGTATGGTCGATTTCCTCAACAGTCCCGAAGCGCGCAACCGTGACATCCTGATCCTCGGCTTTACCGATGACGTGGGCCGGTTCGACCTGAACGAACGTCTGGCGCTGCTGCGTGCGGGGTCGGTGCGCGATGCATTGGTCACGGCGATCGGCGGTGATGTTCTGGCCGGGCGGACGTCGGTCGCGTCATACGGTCCGCTGGCACCAGTGGGATGCAACGACAGCGCTGACGGGCGCGAAAGCAACCGCCGCGTCGAGGTCTGGCTGCGTTAAGCAGCCGGCCATACGCGCAGAGTATTTGAAGTATCCTCGGGTTTTGGACGCGATTCCAGCCCGGCAAGCGATCGAAGGAAAATCAACGATGAAACGCAGAACCCTACTCGGCACCGGCTTGGGTGCCATGGTGGTCGCGGGGCAGACGGCACAGGCGCAAACCGCCATGACGCTGTCCCTGATCACCGACCGGCCGGACGCGGGACGTGCGCTGGCGGCCCGTCTGGCGGCCGTGTCCGGCGGCACGATCGAGGTCACCGTCACCGAAAGCCCGTCCACCGAGGCCGCTGGTTTTCTGGACACGGTCTCCTCTGGTGGTGCCGACATGTATCTGTCCGCCGAAGAGGCCTTTATCGGCACGAACCCGGCGTTCGGCATCTATTCCGCCATGCCTGGCGGGATGAGCCCGAGCGAGCTTGAAGGCTGGTTGTCCGCGGGCGACGGGCGCTTTCTGCTCGACCTGCTGGGCGAAGAATACGGCGTCAAAAGCTTCATGATCGGTGACGACGGCCCCTTGCCGCTCTGGTCCAAGGCACCGCTGATCGGGATGAACGATCTGACCGGCGCCGCCGCAGGCTCGGTCGGGCTGGGCGTCAACGCGATGCGCGCGATGGGCGTCGGCAATGTCGTGGACATCCGTGCCGAGGCGGTTGATCTGTCCAGTCTTGATGTCTTCGAAGGGCTGAGCGTGGCGCAGATGGATGCGCAAGGTCTGCTTGCGACCTTCCCGCATATCACGACGCCGAATGCCGGGCGTCCCTCTGCGGCCTTGTCGCTGGGCGTCAACCTTGCGACGTGGAACGCATTGTCGGATGTGAACAAGAGCCTGCTCGAACGCGCGATCACCGCCGAACACGGCATGAACCGGACGATCACCATGCATGACAGCGCCGTGGCCTTGCAGGCCGCCGGTGACGCCATCACCCGTCACGACATGCCCGCCGATATCTGGGACGCCCAAATCGCTGCTGCCAATCAGGTGATGTCGGACATCTTCGGGTCCGGCAACCTCGGCGCCGATGTGGCCGACGGGTATCTGTTCTTCATCGGCGATGTCGCCGGCTGGAGCGAGATCGGCGAAGCCGCCTTTGTCTCGGCGCGCAAAGGGGCGCTGGCCCAATGACACCTGTAGCGAAAGACAATATCATGCTGAACCAGCAATCGAACTCCAAGGCGATCTCGCGCAGGCGCGCCTTGCTCGGCGGGGGCGCCGCCCTGACGGGTGCCGCAGCGCTGGCGACCCCAGCCATCGCGCAGGGCGCGCCGCGGACATTACGGCTTGCCTCGTCCTGGCCCGAAGGGCTGGGTGGTCTCGCCGACAGTGCCAAGCGCTTGGCTGAGCAGGTCAATATCGTCTCTGACGGGCGCTACAACATCGAACTGTACTGGCCCGGCGAACTTGTCCCGGCGTTCGGCGTGCATGACGCTGTCGGCGCTGGCGAGGTCGATCTTTACCATTCGGCCGAATATTACTTCCAGAACAAGCATCGCGGTTTCAACTTCTTCACCACCGTGCCTCTTGGGCTGACCATGCCGGAACAGACTGCGTGGACCAAATTCGGCGGCGGTCAGGAATTGTGGGACGAACTGAACGCAGGTTACAACGTCAAGGCCTTCCCCTGCGGCGGGACCGGTGTGCAGATGGGCGGTTGGTTCAACAAGGAAATCCTGACCACGGACGATTTTGAAGGCCTGGTCATGCGTCTGCCCGGCCTGGGTGCACAGGTGCTGGATGCGCTGGGTGCCACGGCGGTAAGCCTGCCTGCCGACGGGATCGTCGCGGCGCTGTTCGAAGGCTCGATCGACGCGACAGAATGGGTCGGTCCTTATAACGACCTGCAATTCGGGTTCCAGAAACTGCTGTCGACCTATATCTATCCGGGCTTCCACGAACCCGCGACGATGGCGTCCTTCGGCATGAACCTCGATCTGTGGAACAGCCTCGACGACCAGGACCGCGCCTTGTTCACAACCATTTGCGATGCCGAACTGACATCGCATACGGCCGATTTCTATGGCAACAACGGGATCGCGCTGGTCCAGTTGCTCGCGGAATCCGGGGTCCGGCCGACACGTCTGCCGGATGATGTGTGGAACGAATTGTCGCGCGTGTCTTTCGAGGTCACCGCAGGCGTAGCCAACGACGACGATATGGGTCGCCGCATCGTGGAAAGTTACGAGGCTTACCGCACGCTGGTCAACGGGGCAGGCCCGATCAGCCAGGCCGAATATTTCGCACGGCGCGGTGCCGTCGATCTGTTCGCTGACGTGTAATGAAAACGGGCCTTGGCGCGGTGTCGCGCCAAGGCCGCCTTAGCGTCGTGGTTTCGCCGTCCACTGGAACGGCCTTACCCCTGCCGCACAATCATCCACGATCCGGTCGATCTTGGCCCGCCGCGTGTCGGGCTTTTTGGCGTTGAGCAGGATCTCCAGCGCACCACGCTTTACCGGGCGCGGAAACCCGTGCCAGGTCCGCTCGGTGCCGGGTGCCGCGTCAAAGGCTGCTTGCAAATCATCCGGGATGATCAGGTTTTCGACGTCATCCAAAGCCGTCCAGGTTCCGTCCGCCTTGGCGCGGTCGATGACGGCCTGACCGGCCTCGGTCATCAACCCCGCCGCAATCAGCCGGGCGACCTTGTCCTTGTTTACACGGCTCCAGTGCGATCCGGTCTTGCGGGGGCTGATATAAAGCATGCTGCGCGCGTCGTCTTTGGCACGCGGAAGGCTGTCCACCCACCCGAAACAAAGGCAGGCATCGACCACATCCGTCAGAGGCACGTGACTGGCCGGAACGGATTTCTTGAACAGGACAAGCCAGACACCCGATGGGCCGGTGTGGTTGGCCTGCAACCACCCGCGCAAATCCGCGAGCGAGGTGATCTCGACCTGCGGCGCATCAAGAAGCGGTGTCTTGGCCATGCGTCATGCCTTATGTCCGCACACCCGCGAACCGTTCGGCCCAGTCGGCGCGTTCGTCGTCCGTGATCTTGCGGAACAGGTTGTCCGGCACGGTGAACGCATGACCTGCGGGTAGGGCGGACAAGGCCGCCGCCATATCCTCGGGCCAAGCGGTATCATCTGTCTGCATCGCGTCCAGCAGGACCTTGCTGGCATCAGGGATAAAGGGTGCGGACAGCACGGCATAGAGGCGGATCAGGTTCAGCCCAAGGCGGACCTGCATGGCGGCAGTTTCGGGATCGGTCTTGATCGTGGTCCACGGCGCGTTGGCCTGCAGATATTCATTGCCCAAGACCCAGATCGCGCGCAGTTCTGCCGCAGCCTTGCGCACCTCGATGGCGTCCATATGGGCCTGATAGGCGGTCAGGCGTTGGGTGAGGGCGGCGATCAGCGCCTCTTCGGCCGCACCTTGTGTGCCGCCTTCGGGGATGGTCTCGCCGAACTTGGATCGGCAGAATTTGGTGATCCGGCTGACGAAATTGCCCAGCACATCGGCCAAGTCCTTGTTCACATCCTGCTGGAACGCGTCCCATGTGAATTCCGCGTCCGATGTTTCGGGGGCGTGGGACAACAGCCACCAGCGCCAGTAATCGGACGGCAGGATTTCCAGCGCCTGATCCATGAACACGCCGCGCCCGCGTGAAGTGCTGAACTGGCCGCCGTCGTAATTCAGGTAGTTGAAGGATTTAATGTAGTCTACCAGCTTCCACGGTTCCTGCGTGCCCATGATGGTCGCGGGGAAGGACAGGGTGTGGAACGGTACGTTATCCTTGCCCATGAACTGGGTATAGCGGACATCATCCGCGCCTTTGTCGGTGCGCCACCAGCGTTCCCAGCCGCTGCCTTTGCCCGCATCCTGCCATTCCTGCGCGCAGGCGATATATTCGATGGGGGCATCGAACCAGACGTAGAACACCTTGCCGTCCATGCCGGGCCAATCCTGATCGCCCTTGCGCACGGGAATGCCCCAGTCCAGATCGCGCGTGATGCCGCGATCCTGCAACCCGTCGCCGTCGTTGAGCCACTTCTTGGCAATCGATGTCGTCAGGATCGGCCAGTCTTTCTTGCTGTCGATCCAGTCGGCCAAGGCGTCTTTCAGTTCTGATTGCCGCAGATAAAGGTGCTTGGTCGTGCGCACCTCCAGATCGGTGGCGCCGGAAACCGTCGAGCGGGGATTGATCAGGTCGGTGGGGTCCAGCTGCTTGGTGCAATTGTCGCATTGATCGCCGCGCGCGGACTCAAAACCGCAATTGGGGCAGGTGCCTTCGATATAGCGGTCGGGCAGGAACCGGCCGTCGGTGTCGGAATAGACCTGATCCTCGGTCACTTCGCGGATCAGGCCCATCTCGGCCAGACGGCCCGCCATGGCCTGCGTCAGCCTGTGGTTCTGCGGGCTGGAGGACCGACCGAAATGGTCGAACGACAACCCGAACCCGTCCGCGATGCGTGCCTGCACGTCGTGCATTTCGGCGCAGTATTCCGCGACCGGCTTGCCCGCCTTGGCGGCGGCGAGTTCCGCAGGCGTGCCGTGTTCGTCCGTGGCGCACAGAAACAGCACCTCGTGGCCGCGCTGACGCAGATAGCGGGCGTAAAGATCGGCGGGCAACTGGCTGCCCACAAGGTTGCCCAGATGCTTGATCCCGTTGATATAGGGAATGGCGGAAGTGATCAGATGGCGGGCCATGCGACGTCCTTGCAAAGTTTCGCCTCTGTCTAGCGATGTCGGGGGCCAGATGCCAGATGCCTGACATCTGTTGCACCGCAGCATATTGCGGCTTACACATCGCCAACAGCCCGATTTCAACAAAAGGTCGCCACCGATGAAAACACTTGTTGCCGTGATCACTGCTCTGACCCTGTCCACCCCACTGCATGCGCTGGAAGCCTATGGCGCGCTGGGCGGCGATTACGCGCTGCCGCATGCAGGCGATTCCGACCGGCTTGTCACCGTGCTGGGGGGCGTCGTCACCAGCGGGCAATTGCTTGCCGTGGGCGTCGAGGCCGAATTCGGGTTTGCACTGGGGGCAAGCAGCGATTTCGATACGCGCCGCCTGCGCGGCGTGGCACGCTACCGGCTCGGCACGCTGACGGCCTTCGGGGCGGCGGGGTTTGACCAGTTCGTTTATGAAAACACGACCGATACAGGGCTGAGCCTTGGTCTTGGGGGTGAATTCGACTTGCAAGGCAATTTGGCGTTTCGCGGCGAATTGATCCGGTCTTTCATCACCGAGGGCGAGACCGAGAATACGACGACCACCCGGCTGGGGCTGGTCTACCGGTTCTGAGAACGGAAAAGACATGCAGAAAATAACACTTGGCCGGAGCGATATCACGGTCACCGACTGGTGCCTTGGCACCATGACCTATGGCAACCAGACCGACCGTGACGACGCTTACGCCCAGATCGACATGGCGCTGGATGCGGGGATCAATTTCCTCGACACCGCCGAAATGTATCCGGTCAACCCGATCCGCGCCGAAACCGTGGGTCTGTCCGAAACCATCGTCGGCGAATGGATCGCGAAATCGGGCCGCCGGTCCGAGGTCGTGATCGCGACCAAGGTGTCGGGCAACAATCCGGGCTGGGTGCGCGACGGGCGCGGCTATGACGGGGCGATCATCCGGCAGACGGTGGATGCGTCGCTGCGCCGGTTGCAGACCGATGTGATCGACCTTTACCAGATGCACTGGCCAGAGCGCGGGTCCTACGCGTTCCGCCAGAACTGGAGCTATGATCCGTCCGGACAGGACCGCCAGCGGACGATGGATCATATGCTGGACGTGCTGGAGGCGCTTGATGACTGCGTGAAGGCCGGCAAGATCCGCGCCATCGGCATGAGCAACGAAAGCGCCTGGGGCATGACCAAGTGGGTCGATCAGGCGACAGCCGCCGGTCTGCCGCGCATGGTGTCTGTGCAGAACGAATATTCGCTGCTGTGCCGGCTTTATGACACTGACATGGCCGAAATGGCCGTGAACGAGGATGTGACGCTCTTGTCCTATTCGCCGCTGGCCTGCGGTCTGCTGACGGGCAAGTATCAGCATGACGTGCCCGCAGGCAGCCGGTTGTCGATCAACGGCAATCTGGGTGGACGGATGACGCCGCGCACCTTGCCGGTGACACAGGTCTATCTGGATCTGGCCCGCGATCATGGCGTCGATCCGGTGCATATGGCGATGGCCTGGCAGGCGACGCGGCCTTTCCCTGTCTCGGCGATTTTCGGTGCGACGACGAAAGAGCAGCTGTCGCATATCCTTGCAGGGCGCGATATTGTGCTGACGGATGATCTGCTGGCCGCGATCGAGGCGGCGCACAAAGCGAACCCCATGCCCTATTGACGGGAGTTTGGTCCGGTCCCCCGAGCGGGACCGGAGCGCGCCGCGCGGGAGTATTTTTGGAAAAAAGAAGTCGGGGGCCATGATGCGCAACTTCGTGATGATGGCTTTCCTGCTGGCGGGCTGTTCCGTGCAACCCGGAGAGCCGCGCGGCGGGCTGTTCGAGGTTTACCGCGATACCGCCGTGCCGATGTCATCCAAGGCCGTGTTCGAGCCTGCCCGGTTTCTGGGCACATGGTACGAGGTCGCGCGCTATCCGGTGCCTTTCGAGGCGGGATGCGTCGGCGTTACGGCCGAATATGGTGCCTTGCCGGACGGGCGGATTTCGGTGCGCAACACCTGTCGCAATCCCGACGGGTCCGTGCGGTCCGTCATCGAAGGCAGTGCCAGCATCGTCGGCCCTGGACGGTTGCAGGTCGCGTTTCCGTCGGTGCCTTTTGGTGACGCCGATCTTTGGGTGCTCTGGGCGGACGAGACCTATCGCACGGTCGTGCTGGGGGCACCTGACGGTCGGTCAGGCTGGATCTTGAACCGCGATCCGGTGATCCCTGCCGACAGGCTGGCCGCCGCGCGCGGGATGCTGGCGTTCAATGGCTATGATCTTGACCGTCTGATGCTGGTTCGGCCGTAGCGGCGAGGCTGATCAAGCGGTCGAAATGTGCGGCCATGTCGCGCTGGCCTACCTTGCCGCCGCGCACCAGCATGTCGAAATGCCGCGTGATTGCGGTGACCCGTTCGGTGTCGCGAAAGGCGATGTAGTTGCGCCCGACATAGATGACGGCCAGCAGCGGGCCGAAGACGGTGACCGGCGCTGAATAAACCTCGCGCTTGTCGAACAGATGCAGCCGCAGGGCAGGATAGAGCTGATCGTGCAAGTCGCGGAAACGGCGCAATTGCACCTGCCGGACCGAGAGAGGCAGGCCGCTGTAATAGCCCTGACCACGCGCGAAACTGTCCAGCTCTGACAGCGGCATGGCGATTTCGTAGTCCGATTTGGACCGCTGCATCCAGTTCAGCCTGTCAGAACTGGCCCCGATCGCCTGTTCGATCGTCTTGCCCACCGAGGGCGCGTATTCCCATCGCAGCATGTCCGTGGTTTTGAGCATATCGGGCAGCCCCGACGGCACATGGCGGATCTTGTAGCCTGCGGCCTCCTGATGCCAGGCGAAGATCTGGTCATCGACCATGGCGCGCGACGCTTCGGGCATGGAAATCGCGGTGGCGACCAGATCGGCGGCCTGTTCGGGGAAATCCGACAGCCCCAAGAGCCAGTCGGCGCTGACGCCAAGGGCGGCCGAACATTCCGCGACAAGCTGCGCATTGGGCAGGCGCGCGCCCTGATCCTTGAGCAGTTGCGACAGGGTCGACCGATCCACGCCGACGCGCCGCGCCAGTGCCGCCTGCGTCGTGCCGGTCCGGTCCATTGCGGCGACCAGCCTGTCACGGAACAGCCGGGCACGGTCGCGTTTGTCGGTTTTTAACATCATTGGTGATCATTATCACATATACAGACTTTTGTGAACCAGGCACGACATTCACGGACAGACCGTGTCGGCATAATCTACCTGCATGAAATCCAATAGATTTTTCCGTATCGAATGGCCCACGCTTGTGCTGATCCTTGGCTGTTATGCCGTCTGGGTTGGGGCGCTGTGGGTGCTGCCTTTGCCAGTCGGGGTGATCGTCGCGGGGCTCGCCATCGCGCTGCATTCCTCGCTTCAGCACGAGGCGATTCATGGCCATCCGTTCCAGCGGCAATGGATGAACGACCTGCTGGTCTGCCCGCCGCTGACGCTGGTCATTCCCTATACCCGTTTTGCCGCCACCCACCTTGCGCATCATCATGACGAGGTCATCACCGACCCTTATGACGACCCTGAAAGCAACTACATGGACCCCGCCGTCTGGGACCGCTTGCCGCGCCCTGTGCAAGCTGTGCTGCGGTTGAACAACACGCTGGCGGGGCGGCTTTTGCTGGGGCCTTTGGTAGGCACGGCCAGTTTCCTGATCTGCGAATGGCGGAACGGCACGGCGGAGATCGGGCGCGCTTGGGCCCTGCACCTGCCGGGCATGGCGGCTGTGCTGATGCTGGTCGCGGTATCGCCGATGCCGGTCTGGGCGTATCTGTTGGCGGCCTATCTGGGGCTGTCCTTGCTGAAACTGCGCACGTTTCTGGAACATCAGGCGCATGTCCGCGCCAGTGGCCGCAGCGTCATCATCGAGGATCGGGGGCCGCTGGCGTTTCTGTTTCTGAACAACAACCTGCATGTCGTGCATCACATCCACCCGACGGTGCCGTGGTACGCGCTGCCCGCCGTCTACCGCGCACGCAAGGACCATTACCTGCGGCGCAACGGCGGTTATCTGTTCCGGTCCTACGGACAGATTTTCCGGCAATACCTGTGGCGTGCCAAGGATCCGGTGCCGCACCCTCTCTGGCCGCGCTAAAGCGGGGAACGCCCGCCAAGACGGCTGACCAGATGCGCCTCGTCGTCATTGCGAAAGAACGGCACATCGGGCAGATCGCCGCCACGCGCGATATAGCCTGCCAGTTCCGCCAGCACGACCTGCGTGATGAAAGGCAGATCAAAGCCGCGCGCGCGGTCGAGGGCGACCCATTGCAGGTTGGCCAGTTCATCCTCGGCCCCGGTAAAGTCATCGGGGTCGGTCACCAGATCGGCGGCATCCGCCAGAAAGAACCGCGCATCGAAACGGCGTGGCGGGCCGACGGGCGTGACGGCGCGAAAGAAAAACTGCAACGCCGCACCATTGGGCCTGTGGCCTGTGGCGGCGAAACCGCGCCAGCCTTGCGGCGGGTCGGGCCAAGGGGCGGCGGTGCCCAGCACCTGCCCGGTTTCTTCCCATAATTCGCGGATCGCGGCAGCGGCAAGGCAATCGGGGGCACGACTGCTGTCGGCCTGCAACCTTGCGTGATCAAGCGGTGACAGGTCCGGCACGGGGATGCAGCCGTCATTGGGGTCGACCGCACCGCCTGGAAAGACGAATTTGCCCGGCATGAAGGCGACAGACGCGCCGCGCTGCCCCATCAGGACGGCGGGGCGGGTGTCTGCGTCGCGCAGCATGATGATCGTGGCCGCGTCCCGCACCGGCGTCATGCGTTATGACCGAACCCGTGCATCCGGCGCGACCACTGGATGCCGACGATCAGCCCCTTCATCGGCGGCAGCAAGGCCAGCGAAAGCCCGACGGCGCCGACGGACAGGACCGTCGCCATCACCAGCGGTTCGGGTCGCCAGACGACCCACATCAGATGGATCGCAAAGCCGATGATATGCGCGACCAGCAGGATCACGAGATAGGCAGGGCCGTCATCGGCGCGGTGGTGGAACAATTCCTCGCCGCAGTTGGGGCAGGTGTCGGCGACATGCAGATAGCGGTCGAACAGCTTGCCTTCGCCGCAACGCGGGCAGCGGCTGCGCAAGCCGTTCATGATGGCGGGTTTGGTGGGGCGTTCGGCGGCGTGCGGGGATGTGTCGGTCATCAGACCCTCCTGTGCTTGTGATTTACATGGCCTTTCGCAGGTCAAAAGGAAAGGGTTGGCCGGACCGTTTCACGGCTTGACCGGAATAATTGACCGGCCCGCGACGGAAACGCCGGGTCATCCCGTTCAATCTGGGTCAGCGGCACAAGGCCGCCGGAAACCGAAAGGACAGAAGATGAAAAATGGATGGATCACTGCAGGGCTGGTCGCGACGCTTGCGCTCACGGCAGGGGCGGCTGCCGCCCAAGGGCACCGGCAAGGACCGGACTTTGCCGCGATGGACACCGATGGCGACGGCGCTGTGACGCTGGCCGAATTCACCGCCTTTGCGCAGACCCGTGCCGCCACCCGCGCCGAGCGGATGTTCACCCGCGTCGATGCTGACGGCGACGGCAGGGTGACGATGGCCGAGATCGAGGCCGCGCGCGAGGCGCGTGGCGCCCGGCATGGCCAGCGCCAGACTGACTGAACCAGACCCGCGCGGCAGGCCACCCGCCTGTCGCCGATTGTCACGGGGGGCGGATGCCGCTAGCACGATCACAAATGACGGCGGTACCCGACCTTTTCGCCCATGCCTCGGACGAGGATCTGTTGCTGGCTCATGCCAGCGGCGACCCCCGCGCGGCGGAGGCGCTGACGCAGCGCCTGTTGCCGCGTGTGCTGGCGCAGGCGTTGCGGATGCTCGCCAATCGTGCCGAGGCCGAGGATGTGGCGCAGGACGCCATGTTGCGGCTCTGGCGGATCGCGCCCGACTGGCGGCGGGGCGAGGCGCAGGTCACGACTTGGCTGTACCGGGTCACCGTGAACCTGTGCACCGACCGATTGCGCAAAAGGCGGCATGTGGCGATCGACGAGGTGGCCGAACCGCTGGATGCCACGCCATCGGTCGCGGCGCAAATGCAGACCCGCGCAAGGCTGCGGGCGTTGTCGGATGCCTTGGCGCAATTGCCCGACAGGCAGGCGCAGGCGGTGGCGCTGCGGCATCTCGAAGGGTTGTCCAACCCGCAGATCGCAGGGATCATGGACATCAGCGTGGCGTCGGTCGAAAGTCTGACGGCGCGCGGCAAACGGGCGCTTTCCGCGATCATGGCGGGGCGCAAGGCAGAATTGGGGTATGACGATGACGAACCCGCCTGACGATATGCTGGACGATCTGTTCGCGCAGGCGCGCAATCTGGCGCCCGTGCCCGATGACGCTTTGATCGCGCGGGTGCTGGCGGATGCCGCGCGCCCGGTGCCGGTGCTGCGCCCGCAGCCTTCGGTGCTGGCGCAGATGCGCGCGATGATCGGCGGCTGGCCCGCTTTGGGTAGTCTGGCGGCGGCGACGGTCGCAGGTATCTGGATCGGCATCGCCCCGCCGCCCGTGGTCGCGGATTACGCCACAGGCCTTTTGGGCGAGACGGTCAGTCTGGGATTGTCAGCCGAGGAATTCATGATCGCAGGAGATTTGTCCGATGGCTGATGTGCAGACGCGCCCGTCCCGTATCTGGCGCATCGTGCTGGTGGTGTCGCTGGCGCTGAACCTTGCGGTGGCAGGCATCATCGGTGGCGCGATGGTGTCGGGCCGCTTTGGCGACCGCGCGTCGCCACGGATCGACTTTGGCGTCGGCCCTGTCGCGCGCGCGCTGTCCGACGACGAACGGCGCGCGATTGGACGCGACTTGCGCGCGGACCGTAGTTTGCGCGGCCATGATTTTCGCGGTCAGATGGCGGCGGTTGCCGCCGCCCTGCGCGCCGATCCCTATGATCCGGCGGTGACGCTGGCCCTGCTCGAGGAACAGGCGGACCGGCTGAACCAGGTGCAGGCGCGCGCGCGGATGGCGGTGCTGGACAGGATTGCGGCGATGCCACCTGAACGCCGGCAGGCCTTTGCCGACCGGCTGGAACAGGAATTGCGCCGCTAGGCGGCCGTCAGGTCCATCGCCACACGGTCGCGCCCGGCTGATTTCGCGCGATACAGGGCCGCATCCGCCAGATCGCAGATGCGGTGCGTGTCGGGCTGGTCTTGCCCCGCCTCGCCGCTGAGCGCCACGCCGACAGAAATCGTGACCTGTATCGGCGCATGCGCCTCGCCCAGATCGAAAGGGGTCTGGTTGACCAGCCTGCGCAACCTGTCAGCGGCCCCTTGCGCCTGTGCGGCACTGGTGCGCGGCATGGCGACCAGAAACTCCTCTCCGCCGATGCGGGCGACCAGATCGACCGCGCGCAGATTGTCGCGCAGGCGCGCGGCCAGCGCGACCAGCACCCTGTCGCCTGCGGCATGGCCATAGCTGTCGTTGATCGCCTTGAAATGGTCGATGTCGATCATCATCACGGCCAGCGCGCGCCCTGCGGCGGCGGATTGTTCGGACATCCGCGACAGGTGATGGTCGACGTACCGGCGGTTATAAAGCCCCGTCAGCGGATCGGTCACCGCGGCCTGCAACCCGTCGCGCAGATTGCGGCGCAGGGCGTCGTGCAATTGCTTGCGCCGCACCAGCGCCCTGGCGCGCAGAAGCACCTCTTGCGGGAGAGCGCCTTGGGTGACGACATCATCGGCACCAAGGTCCAGAAAAAGCGCGGCTATTTCGGGGCGATCGTCCGGGACCATGACCAGTACCGACGCGAGGCGCGTTTCCACACGGCTGCGCAGGTCCGACACAAGGCTGAAAAGCGGTCCTGCATCGCCTTTGGGGTCGGCGGCGGGGATGATGAAAAGATCGGGGCAAGGCGCGTCGTCATTGTCGCGCAGCACCGCCGCTGCGGTCTGGATCACAACAGGATGGCCCAGCCCTGCGTGCAAGGTGGCGATCAGCTGTGTCACCGGCGCGGTCTGCGGCGCGATCAGCGTGACCAGCCCCGGTGTGACAAAGGCGGTCTGGCTTTCGCTGAACCCCAGCGCGCGGCTGGTGCTGTCGCGCAGGAACAATTCCTCGGTGGCAGAGCGTGCGCGCAGCAGGCTGCGGATGCGCGCCAGCAGCAGCGCGTCATTCATCGGGCGCGCCAGCACGTCGTCGGCTCCCGCATCAAGGGCTGCAAACCGCGCGCGCGACGTATCCGCGATGCCCACGGCGATGATCGCGATGGTGCTGGTGTCGGGGTCCGCCTTCAAGGCGCTGCAAAATCCGTGCCGGTCCTCGGCCGGGTCGGACAGGTTCACGAGGATCAGGTCAGGGCGATGCTGGGCGATGATCGCCATCGCCTCGGCGTTCGATGCGCAGGCTTCGACGATGAATTGCGCGGCCAGCATTTTGACGCGTAGCACGATTCTGTTGGTCGGCACCGCATCGACGATCAATATCCTTCCCGACATGTCTGCGTCCTCATCACGGAAACAAGGGCGTTTCCTGCAGACAGTTTCGGTCGTATTGGTTAAGAAATTCTTTCCAGTGAATAAAGGATGAATCATGGGACCGGATCAGGCGCAGGTAATCGCGCTTCAGGCCTTGGGCTGGATGGCCGGGCAGGACGAGATCTGCACGACCTTTCTGGGGGCCAGCGGGGCGTCGGTCGATGATCTGCGCGACCGCGCGGCGGAACCCGCCTTTCAGGCGGCGGTGCTGGATTTCCTGACGACGGACGACACTTGGGTCATGGCCTTTTGCGATGCGCAGGGGCTTGCCTATGACATGCCGCTGCGTGCGCGCTATGCCTTGCCGGGGTCCGAACAGGTGCATTGGACCTGATGCTTGACACCGGCCTGCGGGTCGGGTCCGGTGCGGACCAAAGCACGAAGGAACCGACCGTGATTGCAGGCATCATCTTTGACAAGGACGGCACCTTGTTCGATTTCAACGCCACTTGGGGTGCTTGGACCCGCGCCATGCTGGTGGCAGAGGCAGGCGACGACCCGATCCTGTGCGCAAGACTGGCGGCGGCGCTGGGTTACGACATGGAAAATGGGCGGTTCTTTCCCGGCAGCATCGTGATCGCCTCGACCGTGGGTGATGTGGCTGATGCGATCCTTGACGTGCTGCCCGGCGACGTGGACAAGGCCGCGCTGATCGGGCGAATGAATGCGGGATCAGCACAGGTCGATCAGGTCGAGGCGGTGCCGTTGCGCGCCTATACTGCGGGGCTGCGTCAATTGGGCCTGACCCTTGGCGTGGTCACCAACGACGCCGAAGGCCCCGCGCTGCGCCATCTCGACAAGGCCGGTATCCGGTCCGATTTCGCCTTTGTCGCGGGCTATGACAGCGGATACGGTGCCAAGCCCGGACCGGGGCAATTGATCGGCTTTTGCCGCGCGACGGGGCTGGGCCCTGACGCGTGTATCATGGTCGGCGACAGCACGCATGACCTGCATGCAGGGCGCGCAGCGGGGATGCTGACGGTGGGTGTGCTGACCGGACCCGCCCCGCGCGAGGAACTGGCGGGGCTGGCCGATACCGTGCTTGACAGTATCGCCGATATTCCCGCATGGCTGCGGCGGGAAAAGCTGATCGCAAGCTGAATGCGACGGCTTTTGTCGGTTTTTCGTCATCATCCCCGCGCTGGTTTTGCCATCCTGCCCTGAGAAATGGCAGGGATCACGATGCAGGCAGATGGCAAGACACGGCGGCGCGGTGGCGGACGGGCAGGCAATGCGACACGGCGCGGCACGGCGGCGATCGACCAGATGTCTTGGCACCTGCCGGTCAACACCGACCGCCCGACCGAACCGCTGACGCCCGACGGCGTGCAGGCAATCCATGACGGCGCGATGCGCATCCTTGAAGAGATCGGGATCGAGTTTCTGAACGAAGAGGCGCTGGCGCTGTTCCGGCAGGCCGGTTGCACCGTGAACGGCACCAATGTGCGCATGGGCCGCGACTGGGTGATGGAAATGCTGGCCCATGCGCCTGCGCAATTCGACATCACCCCGCGTAATCCCGATCGCAAGGTCACGATCGGCGGCAAGCATATCCTGTTCGGGGCCGTCGCCTCGCCGCCCAATTACCACGATCTGGAAATCGGGCGCAAAGTCTCCGGCACGCGCGAGCAATGCGCGAACCTGTTGCGGTTGACGCAGTACTTCAACTGCATCCATTTTTCCGGCGGCTATCCGGTGGAACCTGTGGATGTGCACGCCTCTGTGCGCCATCTCGACGTGATCCACGACAAGATGGTCCTGACCGACAAGGTCGCGCATGCCTATTCCTTGGGGCGCGAACGGGTCGAGGATGCGATGGAGATGGTCCGCATCGCGGGCGGTCTGACCGAGGATCAGTTTGCGTCCAAACCGCATATGTACACCAACATCAACTCCACATCGCCCCTGAAACACGACGTGCCGATGATCGACGGTTGCCTTCGCTGCATCCGGCGCGGGCAGGCTGTGATTGTCACACCCTTCACGCTCGCTGGGGCGATGGCGCCCGTGACGATGGCGGGGGCCGTGACCCTGTCGATTGCCGAGGCTTTGTCGGCCATCGCGCTGTTCCAATATGTCCGCCCCGGCGCGCCTTGCGTGATCGGGACCTTCACCAGCAACGTCGACATGAAATCTGGCGCGCCCGCCTTTGGCACGCCCGAATACATGCGCGCGACCCAGATGACGGGCCAGATGGCGCGGTTCTACGGGTTGCCCATGCGGGCCTCGGGCGTCTGCGCCGCAAACCTCGCCGATGGCCAGGCGATGTGGGAGACTTCGAATTCGCTCTGGTCTGCTGTGCAGTCCGGCACAAACCTTGTCTATCATGCGGCGGGCTGGCTCGAGGGCGGGCTGATCGCAAGTCCGGAAAAGTTTATCATGGACTGCGAGATCGTCCAGATGATCCAGCGTTACATGGACCCGATGCTGACCGCGACAGGGCCTGACGACATCGCACTTGACGCGATCAAGGAGGTGGGACCGGGCGGGCATTTCTTTGGCACACAGCACACGCAGGACAGGTTCGAACAGGCGTTCTATCAGCCGTTTGTGTCCGACTGGCGCAATCACGAGGCGTGGGAGGCAGCGGGGTCCATCGGCACGGCGGAACGCGCGCATCACCTTTACAAGGATATTCTTGCGACCTTCGAGGCCCCGCCGCTGGATGTGGCCATCAAGGAAGAGCTGGCCGATTTCGTGGCGCGGCGCAAGGCGGAAGGCGGCGCGCCCACTGATTTCTAGGGCCGGTTACGCACCGCCAAGGCAGGCGGCAAAGTCATCGGCAAGACGGCGCAGCAGCGCTTCGTAAAGCGCGGCGCCACTGTCCAGACCTGCGCCGACACCGTCGATCTGGGCGGTGCGGGCCTCGGTGCCTTCGGTGACGACGGTCGCCCAACGGTCGCCGATTTCGGCGTCGCTGAAGACGCAAACGATCTGGCTGTCGGCCATCTGGTCACGCAGGCTCGCGACCTGTGCAGGGCCGGGGGTGCGCGCGTCGATGCCGGAAATCGCACCGGCGGCGGTCAGCCCGTAGCGGGACTCGAAATACTGATAGCCGTCATGTGGCAGGATATAGGCAAGACCTGCGAACGGGGTCAGTTGTGCCGCCAGTTCCGCATCAAGCACTGTCAGCCGGGCAATCGCTGCCTCGGCATTGGCGGCATAGGTCACGGCATTCTCAGGATCAGCGTTGCCAAGCTGATCGGCAATCGCGGCGACCCAGACTTGTGCCACGTTCGGGTCAAGCCAGGCGTGGGGGTCAAAGTCACCATGGTCGTGGTCGTGATCGCCATGGGCATGATCGTCATGCCCGTGGTCATGGGACTCCCCGTGGTCATGCCCATGGTCATCATGGGCGTGATCGTGATCGTGAGAATGGTCATGATCGTCATGCGCATGGTCATGATCATCCTCGGCGGCTGGTACGACGAATTTCTGGATGTCGCGGATCGGCAGCGTCTCCCATCCGGCGACGTCGAGCAGGGTCACCTGCGTGGCATTCGGGGCGAGCGTGTCGATCAGGTCGGTCAGCCAGGGCGTCAGGCTCGGGCCGGTCCAGATCATCAGGTTTGCGGCGCCCAGTTCTTCGGCGTCGCTGGGGCGCAGGGCGAAATCATGCGGGTCCGCACCCGGGGGCAGCAACACATCGGGCGTGCCCAGATCGCCCATGACCTGTGCTGTCAGGCTGTGAATAGGCGCGAAATCGGTCATCACCTGTGGCACGTCGGCAAGGGCAGCGGTGGGCGCAAGTGCGCAGAGGGACAGAAAACGAATCATGGCGTGGTCCTTGTGGTGATTTCGATGTGATGTTATATTTGATATGTTATATCATAACAAGGCGCACAATGTCCCAAGACCCCATGGCCTTTGCCCGGCACGATCACGACAGCTGCATCAGCGCCGCACTTGCGGCGGCAGACAGCGCTTGCGTGGATCGCAAGGTCCGCATGACCCCCGTGCGGCGGCGGGTGCTGGAAATTCTACTTGAAAGCCACTCTGCCCTTGGGGCCTATGACGTGCTGGCGCGGCTTGATGCCGAAGGGCTGGGGTCCAAACCGCCCGTCGCCTATCGCGCGCTGGCCTTTCTGGTCGAACAGGGCTTTGCCCACCGGATCGAGCGGCTGAACGCCTTTATCGCCTGCGCGCATCCCGGTGCTGTGCATGATCCGGCCTTCATGATCTGCCGCAAATGCGGCACCGTGGCCGAGGCACAGGCCAGTTCGCGCAGCCTGACACAGGCCGCCGCCGCCAACGGGTTCCAGCTTGAGCAGACGATGATCGAGGCCGAAGGGATTTGTCCTGCCTGCCAGCCGGATGCCGCCGCATGAGCCTTATCGACGCGCGCCACATCGACTTTGGCCATGGTGGCCAAAGGGTTCTGCAGAACGTCAGCATGTCGCTCGACAAAGGCGAGATCGTGACGATCGTGGGCCCCAACGGATCGGGCAAATCCACGTTGCTGCGGTTGCTGATCGGCGCGCTGAAACCGCAAAAGGGGACAGTGACCCGCGCGCCCGGCCTGCGCATCGGCTATGTGCCGCAGAAACTGCATATCGATCCGACCTTGCCGATCACCGTGGCGCGGTTCCTGAACCTGCCCAAGCCGGTGCCTGCCGCCGCTGCTTCCGAGGCGTTGCGCACGGCGGGCGTGGCCGGATTGCAAAGACAGCAGATGTCGCAATTGTCGGGCGGGCAGTTCCAGCGTGTGCTGCTCGCACGCGCGATTTTGGCGAACCCCGACGTGCTGATGCTGGATGAAGCGACCCAAGGGCTCGACCAGCCCGGATCGGCGGCCTTCTATCGCCAGATCGCTGCCGTGCGGCAGGACTTGGGCTGTGCGGTGCTGATGGTCAGCCACGAATTGCACGTGGTGATGAGCGCGTCCGACAGGGTGATCTGCCTCAACGGCCATATCTGCTGCGAAGGCACGCCCGAAGTCGTGTCCGCCGCCCCCGCCTACCGCGAATTGTTCGGGACGGGCACGGGTGGCGCGCTGGCGCTGTACCGGCATGAACATGACCACGATCATGGCCATCACCATCACGAGGCGGCGGAATAATGCTGGATGATTTTCTGGTGCGTGCCGCCCTTGCCGCCGTGGGCACGGCCGTGGCGGCGGGGCTTTTGGGCTGTTTCGTGGTCTGGCGGCGGATGGCCTATTTCGGCGATGCGACGGCCCATGCGGCTGTGCTGGGCGTGGCGATGGCGCTGCTGTTCGGCACGTCGATCACGCTGGGTGTCGCGGTTGTCGCCCTTTGCATGGCGGTGCTGATCCATGCGCTGACCGGGCAGGGGGTCGCTGTCGACACGATCCTTGGCGTGCTGGCGCATGGGGCGCTGGCCTTGGGGCTGGTGGCTGTGACGCTGGTGCCGGGGCAGCGGATCGACCTCGA
This sequence comes from Yoonia vestfoldensis DSM 16212, assembly GCF_000382265.1. Classification (GTDB taxonomy): domain Bacteria; phylum Pseudomonadota; class Alphaproteobacteria; order Rhodobacterales; family Rhodobacteraceae; genus Yoonia; species Yoonia vestfoldensis. The sequence goes on along the minus strand of NZ_KB907981.1, from coordinate 120,216 downwards.
CGCCTATCTGTTCGGCGATGTGCTGAGCGTGACGCGCAGCGATCTGGCGGTGATCTGGGGCGGCGGAGCGCTGCTTATGGGTGTGCTCTGGTGGCACTGGTCCGCGATGCTGACCGCGACGCTGAACCCTGATCTGGCCCATGCGGCGGGCATCAACCCGCGCCGCCAGCAACTGATCCTGACGGTGCTGGTCGCCGCTGTAGTCGCCGTCGCGATCAAGGTCGTGGGCGCGCTGCTGATCACGGCGCTGCTGATCATCCCTGCCGCCAGCGCGCGCGGTTTTGCCAGCACGCCCGAACGGATGGCCTTTTTCGCGATGGCGATCGGGGCGCTGTCCGCCTTGGGTGGGCTGCGGCTTGCCTTGCATTTCGACACGCAGGTTGGACCGTCGATCATCTGCGTGGCGGTATTCATCTTTGCGCTCAGCATGATTGGCCGACACCTGCCCAAGTTGCAGGTCTGATTGCCCCGTAACTTCCCCCGTCTTGCCATAGCCTTGCCCCGATTTGCGCGTCTTGCTCAGGAAATGGGCGAAATGAAAAGGGGACGCGCGATGATCGTTTTGCAGGCGCTGCTGGTGGCACTGATCACGGGGCTTTCGGCAAATGCCGCGCTGGCCGCCAATTGCGTGGCGCCTGAAAACGTCAATGAGCTTGCGACCGAAATCGCCGCCGGCCTGAACGCAAGCCGCCAGGCCAATGGCGAGCGTCCGCTGCGGTTCAACCGTGATCTGGGCCGCGCCGCGATGACCCATGCCTGCGACATGCACCGCAACGAATTCTTCGCCCATATCGGGACAGACGGGTCGAACCTGCAACAGCGGGTCCGTGCTGTGGGCTACAGTGATTGTATTGTCGGAGAGAACATCGCCTGGGGCTATCCGCGATCCGAACAGATCATCACCGGCTGGATGAATTCGCCCGGTCACCGCACAATCATGCTGCACCCAAGGGTCGAGGAATTCGGCATCGGGATTACGACAGGCACGCGCGGTCCCTATTGGGTGCTGGTCGTGGGGAAAGGCTGCTGAAGGACTTTTTGGTCTCCGGCGGGGATATTTGGTCTCGGAAGATGGCGTCAGATTTCGATCCAGATTGTCACCGGCCCGTCGTTGACGAGTGACACCGCCATATCCGCGCCGAATGTTCCGGTGGCGGTGGTGATGCCCAAGGCACCGATGTCGGCGATGAACTGTTCATAAAGGGTGCGGCCAAGGTCAGGGCTGGCGGCGGTGGAAAAACCGGGGCGGTTGCCGCGCGATGTGTCGGCGGCCAGCGTGAACTGGCTGACGATCAGGGCGGCACCGGCTGTGTCGAGCAGGCTTTTGTTCATCTTGCCCGCGTCATCTTTGAAAATCCGCAGTTTGGCGATCTTGGCGGCAAGGGTGGCGGATTTGTCCGGCGTGTCGCCCGCCATCGCGCAGACAAGGATCAGCAGACCCGGTCCGATCTGGCCGATCACGGCCCCGTCCACGCTGACGCTGGCCTCGCTGACGCGCTGGACCAGCGCTCTCACAGCTCGGAGGCCCAGGGCGGGTTTGCACCCGCGCGGCTGACGGTGACGGCGGCGACCCTTGCGCCGAAGGCGGTCGCGCGCGCCAAAGCATCGCGGTCAGCTGCGCGGAGCACGGATTTGCGCAGCAATCCCTGCGCGTCCAGATTTGCCAGAAACCCCGCGCTGAACGTGTCGCCCGCACCCACTGTATCGACAACCGTCGCTTTGACCGCCGGCACATCGAAATGGCCTGTCGCGGTGACGACCGTCACGCCATCGGCACCGCGCGTCAGCAGGACGACGGTAGCGCCTGTTTTCGCGCGCAAGGCAGCGGCATCGGTATCGCCGCTGATCCATGCCAGATCCTCGTCAGAGATCTTGATGATATCCGCCGCCGCCAGCATCCGGTCCAGCCGCGCGCGATAGGCGGCTTCATCCTTGATGAAACCGGGGCGGATATTGGGGTCGATCATCGTCACCGCACGCGGGGCTTCGCGCAGCATCAGCGCCTCATAGGCGGCCGCACAGGGTTCGACGACCAGAGAGATGCCGCCGAAAAAAAGCGCCTCGGCCTGCGTGTCGGGCAGATCGGCGGGGGTCAGCATGCGGCCTGCGGTGTTTTCATCATAGAAAGCATAGGAGGCATGGCCGTTCGTCAGCGTCACGAAAGCCAGCGTCGTGGGCCGGTCGCTGATCGCGGCGGGGCTGGCATCCACGCCAGAGGTGGTAAGCTGGTCGCGCAGGATCGTGCCGAACAGATCCGACGACAGGCCCGAAAAGAACTGGACCGGCGCGCCGAGCCGCCCGAGTGCGATGGCCGTGTTGAACACCGCGCCACCGGCATGCGGGGCGAAGGCCGCCTCGCCCGCTGCCGTTTCGCGCGGCAGCATGTCGATCAGGGCTTCGCCACAGCATAGGATCATCGTATCTCTCCCGTCATTGGGTGTTAGCGATAACGAAACCTGCGACCAGTGCCAAGATCAGACCGGCGATCACGGCACCTGCGATCTTCCATGCCGAATAGGGCCGTTCGCCCTGCACCCGTCCGGTGCGCCCATTGACCACGAACTGATAGCTTTGGCCGCGGTATTTATAGGCCGCCAGCCAGACCGGCAGTAGGACATGCTTGAAGGTCACAGCGCTGATTTGCGTATCGATCTGCCCGATCCGCTGGTCGTCGCCACCGATGTCGTATTTCACATCGCGCGCGATCATCCGGTCCATATAGGCGCGCGCCTCGGAGAACCCGTCCTCGAGCGCGATCTGGTAGCCTTCGGCGCGGAAACCGGCGAGGTAGTCGGGCTTGTAAGGTTCCAACGCGCTGAGGTCCCAGGGTTCCAGCCCGTCGGTGTGCCGTTTGGGCAGGGATTTGGACGCCAGCACCAGCACATCGTCGAAAAACCGCGCGACCTGCCCGGACACGGCGCGCCAGCGGGTCTTGCGCACCTGCACCTGTTGGGTCTTGCCGTTGCGCACGACGGTGCGGGTTTCATAGTAATGCGTTCCGCGCTGGCCGGTATAGCGGCTGGCGGTATCGGCATCGAATGTCCAGTAGGGAACATAGATGCCGTTCATCCGCCGTCCCTTGCGGGCATATTCGGTCAGGCCGCCCGGCGCGAACCACAGGCTGCCCAGCCAGTCGTTCATCGCCTTGTGCGCGGTCGCTTCATCGAGCGCGAAGGGGAGCAACCCCGCAGGCTTGATATGCCGGTGCGTGCCGGTGTCGCTGACCACGGGGCTGGCGCAGAAGGGGCATTCGGCGGCATGCACATCTGGGTCGAATTCGAATTCCGCGCCGCAGGTGGTGCAGGCGACGGTGCGGGTGATCTCGATATCCGCCTCGGGCAGGTGCTGGTCCAGCGCGCGGCGGAAATCCATTTCCTTGATGCTGCCCGTCGTCGTGGTCTGCGGCATCTCTTGGGTATTGCCGCAATGCTGGCAGACAAGCTGGTTCGCCCGCGGATCGAACCGCAGGTTGGCCCCGCAGGCATCGCAGGGAAAGCGGTGATCGACAGGGGCGGCGGGGATGGTCTTGGTCATAGGATCTTGTGCATGAAGCGCGGCAGCATCATCCGTAGGGCATTGTCATAGAGCACGTTGTGCCGCCAGAAATGAAACAGGCCGTGAAACGTACCGACCATCAGCAGCACCAGTAGGCTGTTCCACGCCAGATCAAGACTGGCAAAGCCCAGCAATGCCGCCGCATTGATCGCGACACTGGCCGCCATCACGGCATAAAGCCCGCGATGCATCCACGGATAGGCCGCCCGCAGCGCGCCTTGCAGCTTGGGGCCGGGTTTGCCCAACATGCCCTTGGCCGCTGTCATGGCCAGCCATACCGCCCCCGCGCCGACAAAGGCCCAGCGCAGGATTTCATTGGCCGTGCCGCCTTTGATCATGGCAAGAAGCATCATGAACATCGACCAATGCAGCAGGATTGTCAGCCGCCGTTGTGTCATGCGCCGGGCGGGGGTGGCGGCATGACGGTGAAAAGATTGGCAAGTTCCGTCACATCCTCGGCTGGTTTCCAGCCGTCCTGCCCTTGGGTCCAGACCATGCTGGCGCGGGTCAGCGTGCCGTCCGTGACCTTGCGGCCCATCGCGGCCTTGGAAAAGGGACCGGTGACCTGACCACCTTCGGCGATGTGCCAGACATGTTCGACGGGTGGCGGCGGTGGCGGGGCAGGGGGTGCCGCGACCGGCCCCCAAGGACCTGTCTGCGGGTTGGCCATCTGCATGCCCAAAGCCGCCCCCATGCCCATCCCCATCGCCTGCCCTGCGGCAGAGTTTTCGGTGGCCATGGCCTCGGCGGCTTTCCATTTCAGATGCTCGTCGAGATTGCCCGCAATCCCGCGCGAGGTGCGCGCATCCAGCGCCTTTTCCACGGCGGGCGGCAGGCTGATGTTCTCGATGTAAAGCTCGGGCAGGGACAGGCCATATTTCTTCAACGTGGGGTCGATCGCAGTGGCGACCAGCTTGCCCAGATCGGCGGTATTGGCCGCCATGTCGAGCGCGGGGATACCCGACGCCGCCAGCGCGCGGCTGAATTCCTGCACGATGATGTTGCGGATCTGGTAGCTGATTTCATCCATGGTGAATTCGCCGTCGGTGCCGACGATTTCGCGCAGGAACACGGCCGGATCGGCGACGCGCACGGTATAAGTGCCAAAGGCGCGCAGGCGCGTTGGCCCGAATTCGGGATCGCGCAGCATGATCGGGTTCTTGGTGCCCCATTTGAGGTTGGAGAACCGCGTCGTGTTGACGAAATAGATTTCCGATTTGAACGGGCTTTTGAACCCGTGGTCCCAGTGCTGCAGACTGGTCATGATCGGCATGTTGTTGGTTTCGAGCATGTAAAGGCCGGGGGTGAACACATCGGCCAACTGCCCTTCGTGGACGAAAACGGCAGCCTGCCCTTCGCGCACGGTCAGTTTCGCGCCGTATTTGATCTCGTGGCCCTGCCGTTCGAACCGCCACACCATCGTGTCGCGGGTGTTGTCGGTCCAGTGGATGACGTCGATGAACTGGCCGGACAGAAAGTCGAAGATGGACATGGGCGGTCTCCCTAGGTGGGTTAAGGTCAGCTGGCACCCGCGACCGTCAGATCGCGCGCAATCTCGGCGGCGATCGGGGCGGCGGTGGCGGGGGTCATGCCGGCGGCAAGGCGGCGGTCGTAAAGAATGCGCAGCAGCAATTCGTCATGCCGGGTCAGCAGCGCGAATTCCTCGCTGTCGTTAAAGATCGACGGGCGCGCGGTGTCGCTGTCATTGGCCAGCCCCATGCCCTGCGCCAGTTCCTCATGCAGGCAGGCGGCGCGGATCAGGTTGGGGTGTTCGGCGCGGATCAGCACGACGGCCTGCGCATAGGTGGACTGGCCGGGCTGGAACACAGCCGCGACAAGGCAAAGCTGGTCGCGCGGCAGGGACACGATGCCCCGGATCGTCGCATCGGACAGTCCAGGCACCAGCTTGCGCAGCCGATCAGCCGCCTCACGGCGGTCGTCATCGTCCAGAAACAGCACGTGGAAATTCGGGCTCTCGTCGGTCTGGCTGATCGGCACGCCTGTCAGCCGCGCCAGCCGTGCGGCAAAGGCGGATACGCTGGTGCGGTCCTGATCGCGCTGCGCCAGCGGCACGCTGTCGCTGAAGGCGACATTCATACGGATCGGCTGTTCCCAGCGGCGCAGCGTGGTCTGCCCGCCCTGCCGGACGGTGAAATCGCTGTTGTCGCCATATTCGGTAGCCAGCGCGATCTGGGCAAAATTGCGTGCCAGCATCGTATCGGTGAACGGCGTATCCGCCCCGCCGCCATCGCTGCGCAGCAGGTTCTGCGTCAGCATCTGGGTCTGCAAGGCGGTATAATGGGCCATCAGATTGCGGCTCGCCGCGCTGGGTTCGCGCACGGCAGGCAAGGCGGGCATGATGACGGCAGGCACGGCTTGTGGCGGTGGCACGGGGTCCGACGGGGGCGCTACCTCGCACCCCGTCAGAAAAGCCGCCGTCATGGCAAACGCCACGATAAACCGTGCTGCCGTCATCCCTGCTTACGCCATGCCGGTCGAGGTGCCGATGACGTCGCCAGTCCCAGTCTTGCGCGCGCGCGCGGCCGACAGGGTCTGCTTGAGCTCTTCTTCCATCTTCTGCATCTCGACCTCGGCCTCGGCGCGCTTGCGTTTGCCTTCGTCCGCGATCTCGAGGCTTTCGTTGATCGTGGCGATCAGGTTGGCATTCGCCGCTTTCACCGCATTGATGTCGAACACGCCGCGTTCCATTTCGGTGCGTATGATCTTGTTGGCGTCACGTAGGTTCTGCGCATTGGCGGTCAGCAATTCATTGGTCAGGTCATTGGCATCGCGCACCGCGCGCGCAGCCTCGCTCGACCGCTGGATCGTCACGGCCTGCGCCAGTTGCGTTTCCCACAACGGGACCGTGTTCACCAAGGTCGAATTGATCTTGGTCACCAGAGACTTGTCGTTCTCCTGCACCAGCCGGATCGAGGGCAGCGACTGCATCGTCACCTGACGCGTCAGTTTCAGATCATGCACGCGGCGTTCCAGATCGTCGCGGGCAGAACGCAGGTCGCGCAATTCCTGTGCCTTCATCATCGCCGCATCCACGGGGGCGGCTTGGACTTCGGCCTCTTTCGCGGGGATGGTCGTGGCATCCAGTTCCGCGAGCTTCGCCTCGCCAGCAGCGATATAGAGCCCCAGCTCGTTATAGAACTGCAAGGTCTTGTCATACAGCATGTCGAGGCTTTCGATATCCTTCAGCAGCACATGTTCATGGCGCAAAAGGTCATCGGTGATCTTGTCGATCTGGCCCTGAACCTCCTCGAACCGGGCGGTGAATTTGGCGATGGGCGCGGCACGCCCGATCAGTTTCTCCCACCAGCTGCGTTCGCGCCGCACGTCGAGTTCCGACACCGAAAAGCCCCGGATCGTCGTGACCATGCTGCGCAGGCTGTCGCCCGCTGGGCCCACATCCTTGTTGCGGACACCGGCCAGCATGCTCTGGCTGATCGCTTGCAGGTCGGTCTGGGCCGAGGCACCGAAGGACACAATGGAATTGGTATCGCCGATGTTGATCTCGGCAATACGGCGGTTGATTTCCGCCTTGGTGGCCGTATCGGCGCTGTCGAGCACCACCAGATCGCGCGACGGTTCGGGCAACACGACAGCGGTGACTTTTTCGACCTCGGCCAAAGCCTGGGCCGCCTTTTCGCGGGTAGATTCGGACATCACTCGTTCCCTTTCGTTTTCAGGCTCACGCCCTCTCGCTGCAACCTGTCGCGCAGCACATTGATCTCAATATCCATGTCGGCGTGGTCATCCACCAGCATCTTTTCGGTGCGGGCGGCAAAGTTCTGCTCCAGATCGGTCAAAAGCGCCTCGTATTTCGCGCGCGCCCCGGCATCGGGGCCACGGCGGTAAAGGTCGACGAACTTGGATGTCGCGTCACGCGCCCCCATCAGGTAGACACCCAGATAGCGGCGTGCGCCTGTCAGGTCGCGCGGGTCTTCTTCGATCTTGGCGATCATGCGGCGCGCGACACGCTGGAATCCTGCCACCCGTTCGATCAGGCGGCGGTCGTTCAGGCTGGCGATAGCGGCGGCCATATCGGTCAGATGCGCCTCGGCCTCGTCCACCACGCGCGCCACGCGGTCCTGTTGGAACCGGTCCAGCCCCGCGACCTTTTTGTCGGCAAGCGGGTCGATCCCGAAAGCCGCGACATGCAGCGCAAGCGCCGCCACGCCATAAAGCGCCGATCCCACGATGCCGCTGTCGCCGGTATAGGCCGCAATCGCCACGCCCAAACCCGTCAGCGCCGAAGCCAGCATCTTGCGCGGCAAGGCGGGGCGGCGCGCGACCTTGCGGGCATCATAGGCCGCTTCGGCGCGCAGCCCTTCCTGCAAAAGCCACGCCGCCAGCGTCAGCACCCCGGCACCGGCAAGTGCGGTGACCAGCACCGCAGGCCCTGCATTCAGCGATGTGAACACCAGCACCACGGCGGGCACGTAAAGGATGCGCCCCCGCGATCCCGCCGCCTTGATCCGTACCGGATCGACCGCCGCCTCGCGTGGATCTGTTGTGGCCCCGTCAGGGCTGAACTTGCCGCCGAACCGTTTTGCCATCAGGCCGATCCCAGCCAGCCGGACGCCACGCCGAACATCAGCACGACCAGCACGATATAGGAAATCCGTCGAAAGGGGGCGGGCATGGGGTCTGGGTCCTTTTCTGCGGCACCGCCCGCCATGACGCGCACTGCCCCCAGCACAGCCAGAAAGCCGATCGCCAGAACGGCGACAAAGCTCAGCAGCAGGATCAGACGCAACATGGGGCAGATACTCCGGTCATGGTCGTTCCCCAGATAAGGAGCCTTGCGCGATAATGCGAGAGTTTTGCGTCGATTCCTGCGGCGAAAGGGTCAGCCTGACCGCTTTTTTCCGGCTACCGGCCGGTTGACCGGCTTGCGCACCCGTGTGGGGGCGGGTTTGGCACTGTCCTTGCCCAGATCCTTGTCGGTCAGCCCCAGTTGGTCGCGCACGACACGGCCTTTAACCTCCTCGACGGCACCCGCCTCCAGATTGCCCAACTGGAACGGGCCGTAGCTGACACGGATCAGGCGGTTCACCGTCACGCCGATGGCGTCCATCGCGCGGCGGATCTCGCGGTTCTTGCCTTCGCGCAGGCTGACCGTCAGCCAGGCATTGGCACCTTGCTGGCGGTCGAAGGTCACGATCATCGGCTGATAGCGGATGCCGTCCACCGTGATGCCTGCGCGCAATTGCTCCAGCCGCGCCTCGCTGACCGACCCGTTGATGCGCACGCGGTAACGGCGCAGCCAGCCCGTGCTGGGCAGTTCCAGCCGCCGCTTGACGCCGCCGTCATTGGTCAACAGCAACAGCCCTTCGGAATTGAGATCGAGCCGCCCTACCGACATCACCCGTGGCATCTCCGCGTGCAAGGATGCGAACACCGTGGGCCGGTCCTTTTCGTCGCGCTCGGTCGTCACCAATCCCGCAGGCTTGTGATACAGCCACAGGCGCGGTGCCTCGGGCGCGCGCATGGCTTTGCCATCCACCACGATCCGGTCGGCATCCGTCACATTCAGCGCGGGGCTGGTGATGACCTTGCCGTTCACGCTGACGCGGCCTTCACCGATCATGCGTTCGGCGTCGCGGCGGCTGGCGACACCCGCGCGTGAAAGGACTTTGGCGATCCGGTCGCCCTGGGGTGTATCATTGCTCATGGCTGACCCTTAGCCGCTTTGATCGGCCCTTGCCAGAGATTGCGCGCGCGGGCATCACTCAGCAATGGTTTTCCGCTCGCATATGGATCTCGCGCTGGCCGAGGCGCGCGCCGCCGCTGTCCGCGGCGAGGTGCCGGTCGGGGCCGTGATCGCACGTGACGGTGCAATCATCGCGCAGGCGGGCAACCGGACGCGCGAACTGAACGACCCCACCGCCCATGCCGAAATGCTCGCGATCCGCGCCGCCTGTGCCGCGCTGGGGCAGGAACGGCTGACCGGCTGCGATCTTTACGTCACACTCGAACCCTGCCCGATGTGCGCCGCCGCCATCAGCAATGCGCGCATCGCGCGGCTTTATTATGCCGCCGCCGACCCCAAATCTGGCGGCGTGGCACAAGGCCCGCGCATCTTCACTCATCCGCAATGCCACCACCGGCCCGAAATCTATGACGGCATCAGCACCGCCGAGGCCGAACAGCTCTTGCGCGATTTCTTCGCTGCAAAACGCTGATCACAACTTCTTTTTTCCACAAATACTCCCGCCGGAGGCATAAGAGTCTTTCGACCCCATCCTCAAGAGGCCACGCATGGACTGGCACAGCCATATCGACGCCTATTGCGAACGCATCGACCCCGGCTTCTGGTCCGAACCGATCAATGCGCTGACCAATCTCGCCTTCCTCATCGCCGCCCTTTGGGTCTGGCCACGCACCGCAGGGCTGCCGCTGGCGCGCGCGCTTGCTGCGATCCTTTTCGCCATCGGGATGGGCAGTTTCCTGTTCCACACCTTCGCAACCCCTTGGTCCGCGCTGATGGATGTGGTCCCGATTGGAGCTTTCATCCTGCTTTATCTATTCGCGGTGCACCGGGATGTGATCGGGCAGGGGGTCTGGCCTGCCTTGGGGGCGACGGCGCTGTTTTTGCCCTTCGCTGCGATCACGGTGCCGCTTTTGGGGATGCTGCCGTTCTTCGGCATTTCGGCCTTCTACTGGACCGTGCCGATCCTCTTGGTGGTCTACGGGCTGGCCTTGCACAAAACGCCCCATATCACGCGGGGGTTCCTGACAGGGGCGGCGCTGCTGGCGCTGTCGATCACCGCGCGCTCGGTTGATGAAATCCTGTGCAATGTCATCCCTTTCGGGACGCATTTCCTCTGGCATATCCTCAACGCTGGCATGCTCGCATGGATGATCCTCGTTTACCGCCGCCATATGCTTGCGGGCGCGCCCCGAGACCGCTAAACGCGCATGAAGATTGCACCGGAGAATTCTGCCCATGTCGATTGATACCGAAACCGCCCGCCGCGTGGCCAAGCTCGCCCGCATCGCGGTCGCCGAGGACGCGCTGCCGGCGCTCGCCGCCGAATTCAACGCGATCCTCGGGTTCATCGAACAATTGAACGAAGTGGATGTGGACGGCGTGGAGCCGATGACTTCGGTCACCCCGCAGCGGCTGAAACGCCGCGCCGATGTGGTCACAGACGGCAACCAGCAGGCCGCCGTGCTGAAAAACGCGCCCGATGCGCGCGAAGGGTTTTTTGCCGTGCCGAAGGTGGTGGAATAATGTCCGATCTGACCAAACTGACGATTGCCGCCGCCCGCGACGCGCTGCGCAAGGGTGACGTCACCAGCACCGAGATCACGCAGGCCTGCCTGACCGCCATCGACAGCGCGGACGCGCTGGGCGCTTTCGTCCACAAGACCCCCGAAATCGCACTGGCGCAAGCGCGCGCCGCCGATGCGCGGATCAAGGCGGGCGACGCGCCCGCGATGTGCGGCATCCCCTTGGGCATCAAGGATCTGTTCTGCACCAAGGGTGTGCCGTCGCAGGCCGCGTCCGGCATCCTGCAAGGCTTCAAGCCGGAATACGAATCGACCGTCACCGGCAAGCTGTTCGATGCAGGCGCCGTGATGCTGGGCAAGCTGAACATGGACGAATTCGCCATGGGCTCGTCCAATGAAACCTCGACCTACGGCCCTGCGATCAACCCGTGGAAGGTCGACAACCGGAACCTGACCCCCGGCGGCTCGTCCGGCGGCTCGGCCAGTGCTGTTGCCGCTGATCTCTGCCTTGCCGCCACAGGCACCGATACCGGCGGGTCGATCCGCCAGCCTGCGGCCTTTACCGGTATCACCGGCCTGAAACCCACCTATGGCCGCGTGTCGCGCTGGGGGATCGTGGCGTTCGCCTCGTCGCTGGATCAGGCGGGGCCGATGACCAAGGATGTGCGCGATTGCGCCATCATGTTGCAGGCGATGTGCGGCCATGACCCCAAGGACAGCACCAGCGCCGATCTGCCCGTGCCCGATTTCGAGGCGGCCCTGACCGGCGACATCAAGGGCAAGACCATCGGCATTCCGCGCGAATACCGTATGGACGGCATGCCCGGCGAGATCGAAAAGCTCTGGGAAGACGGCACAGCGATGCTGCGCGACGCCGGTGCCAAGATCGTCGATATCAGCCTGCCGCATACAAAATATGCGTTGCCCGCTTATTACGTCATCGCCCCCGCCGAAGCCTCGTCGAACCTTGCGCGCTATGATGGCGTACGTTTCGGCCATCGCGCGAAACTGGCGGCGGGCGACGGCATCACGCAGATGTATGAAAAGACCCGCGCCGAAGGCTTCGGCCCCGAGGTGCAGCGCCGTGTCATGGTCGGCACCTATGTGCTGTCGGCGGGGTTCTATGACGCCTATTACAACCGCGCCCGCAAGGTGCGGACCCTGATCAAGCGCGACTTTGACGACGCCTTCGCCGCCGGTGTTGACGCGATCCTGACGCCCGCGACGCCATCGGCCGCCTTCGGCATCGGCGAAATGGCGGATGCCGACCCGATCAAGATGTATCTCAACGACGTGTTCACCGTGACGGTGAACCTTGCCGGTCTGCCCGGCATCGCGGTGCCCACCGGGCGCGACGCGCAAGGTCTTCCGCTTGGTCTGCAACTGATCGGCAAGCCGTGGGAAGAGGCGGAATTGTTGAACATCGCCTACCGGCTGGAAACGGCTGCGGGCTTTGTAGCCAAGCCAGTGAAGTGGTGGTAGTTTCAAGCGGATGATTGCAGGTGATAGGGGTGTGCAAGGAATGAAAACAGGGATCTTGATACTGGCTGGTGCGCTTGTCTTGGCTGCCTGCACACCGCGCGAATTCGACCGTCCGCGTGGCGTTGGCTTTGATGACCGGTCCATGTTCGAGATCGAACGCGCCCGCCGCGAGGCAGCGCTTGCCGGTGCGCCCGATCCCTTTGCACCACCGCCACCCGTGCAGACTGCCCCGGTGGGTCCGGTTGGCGGTTTCATCCCTGCCAGCGAACTCGCGGCCGCGGGCATCGGTCAGGCGCAGATTGGCCAACCTCTGCCTGCACAGCCGGCGGCCACGCCGGTGCAACCTGCCTTGCAGCCGCCGATGACGCCGGTGCCGGCACCGCTTGCGCGCAGCAATACGGGCATTTCCGACGAACAGAACTTTGACGCCGTGTCGGGCCGCGAGACCATCGAAAGTGATGCGCAGCGCCGTCAGGCGGCAATTGCCGCACAGGAACAGATCGCCCCGCAGCCCTTGCCGGAACGCCCGACAGGCACCGGGCCGAATATCGTCGAATACGCGCTGAACGCGCCCAATGCGCGCGGGCAGGAATGGTACAGCCGGTCGCTGTTGTCCGGTCAGGCGCGGTTCCAGCGCAATTGCGCCGCCTATGCGACGGCTGATGACGCGCAGCGGGATTTCCTTGCGCGGGGCGGCCCGGACCGTGACCGGCTGGGAATCGACCCTGATGGGGACGGCTTTGCCTGCGGCTGGGACCCCGAACCCTTCCGCGCGGCCGTGCGCAACTGATCCGCGCGGAACGCAAATCCCCCAATTGCGGGCCGCGCCGTGATGGTGCGCGCACTGATATGGTGGTGATCCATTACACCGCTATGGCCAGCGCTGCTGCCGCCTGCGACACGCTGTGCAACCCTGACACGCAGGTGTCCGCCCATTACCTGATCGCCGAGGATGGCACGGTGCTGTCGCTTGTCCCCGAGGACCTGCGCGCCTGGCATGCGGGGGCAGGGCGCTGGGGGGCGGTCACGGATGTGAACAGCCATTCCATCGGGATCGAGCTTGCCAACGACGGCAAAAGCCCCTTCGCCGCCCCCTTGATGGACGCGCTGGAGGATCTTTTGCGCGGGATCATGCGGCGCTGGGATATGCCGCCAGAGCGGATCATCGGCCATTCCGACATGGCCCCCGGCCGCAAGATCGACCCCGGCCCGCGCTTTGACTGGCGCAGGCTGGCCTTGCAGGGCCTGTCGGTCTGGCCGGAGGCGGGGCAGGCTGACCCCGCAGGTTTCGCCGCTGCCATGCGCACCTTTGGCTATACTGCCACGGATGACCCCGATCTGCTGCTGCAGATCTTCCGCCTGCGGTTCCGCCCCTGGGCGCAAGGGCCGCTGGATGCCACTGATGCAGGCCTGATCGCGGACCTTGCCCGCCGTTTCCCCGTTGACGCGGGCGGGCAGGCTGCCTAACTGCGCTTGCGCGGATGGTTGGATGGCTGCGGTCCCGGACTTGATCCGGGTTCGAGGAAAGTCCGGACTCCACAAAGCACGGTGCCGGGTAACGCCCGGCGGGGGCAACCCCAGGGAAAGCGCCACAGAGAACAGACTACCCTCTACACGGGGGAAAAGGTGAAACGGTGGGGTAAGAGCCCACCGCGCGATGGGCAACCAGAGCGGCAAGGCAAGCCCCACCGGGAGCAATGCCAAATAGGGACCGCGTGCGGTGTTGATCCTGCAAGGGATATCAGCCGCAGGGAGGCTTGAACCCGAGCGGTCCGGGTTGGCAGCTAGAGGGCGTCTGGCAACAGGCGCTCCAGATGAATGGTCATCCAGGGTGGTTCGCCACCCGGACAGAATCCGGCTTACAGGCCATCCGCGCAACTTTGAGCTTTGATTGCTGACGACGTGCAGCCATTCTTTCTGCGGACTACAGATTTGGGGGAGCAAGGTGATATGGAACATTTCACCGGCGGGTGCCTGTGCGGCAAGGTGCGTTTCAGCGCGACGGGGCGGCCCCTGCGGGCCGGCATCTGCCATTGTCTGGACTGCCGCAAGCATCACGGCGCGCTGTTCTACGCGGCGGCGATTTTTCACCAAAGCGCTGTGCAGATCGACGGGGACACCGCGTCCTATCAGGGTCGCTTTTTCTGCCCGCAGTGCGGGTCATCCGTCTTTGCGCGCAGCGAAAATGAGATCGAGATCCATCTGGGCAGCCTAGATGAGATTGACCAGTTCAGTCCCGATTACGAAGGTTGGGTGGTGCGCCGAGAAAGCTGGTTGCCCGTATTTGCGGGCTTGAAACGATCTGACCGGAACCGAGCGCCGGTCAATGCGCGCGATGACTGATCCAGCACATCCCGCCCGCTGTCGTCGGGGCAAGGCGGGTGACGGAACCTGCGTCAGTCCAGCGGCAAATCGAAATGCATCACATCCTCGCGCGTGCCAAGCTTGGTATAAAGCGCAATGGCGGGGTCGTCGCCATGGTCCGCCTGGACATAGATGACCGCACCACCACGGGCTGTGGCGATCTCTTTCAGCGCTGTGATGATCGCTGTCGCGATGCCGCACCGCCGCCATGCTTCTGCGACGGCCAGATCGTAGATGTAGAATTCGCTGCGTTCCTGCTCGAACTTGCGCAATTCGTAGGCCACGAGCGCGCCAACGACATCCGCCCCCGTCACCGCCACCAGTGCCACGACATCACCGCGCGCCAGAAGATCGTTCCGATAGGCCTGCCCGGGGCGCGCGGCCGCATAGTTGTCAGGATCATCGAACGCCTCTGCGAAAAGGTCGAGCATCGCGTCGAAACGTGCATCGTCACCAGGGCGCAGCCTGTGGATGGCAAGATCGGATTGCGTCTGTGTCATGTGTCAGGTCCGTCGGACGTCACTTTGATTGCGCTGTTGCTTCTGCCCATTCCACGGCGGCTTCGACGGCGACGGTGGAACTGCTTGGCAATACGTTAAGGTAGCTTTCGGTCTTGTCCACCGCGACAGGCGCCCTTTGCGTCATACGGTAGAGCGCATAGCCCGCGATCGCGGCGAAAGTCACGCCAAGGACCAACCAGAATGCGTATGGACCCAGCGTCTCCATGGCGAACCCGGTGACCAACGGCCCGATGATCGCGCCAAGGCCGAAGGTGAACACCAGCCCGCCTGACGCTGCGGGCATATCCTCGGCCGCAAGCGAATCGTTCGTATAGGCCAGAAACAAGGCGTAAAGCGGCGTCGTCACCCCGCCTGCAAAAAACGCCGCAGCGATCAGCGGTATGAGCCCGCCGCCTGTCATCCAGCCGATGGTGCAGGATGCCGCGCCAAGGGCGGCGGCGCCGAAGATCAGCTTGCGGCGGTCCATTTGATCCGACAGCCAGCCGATCGGGTATTGCAGAACCAAGGCCCCCGCGAACAGCATCGCGATGAACAAAGCGATCTCGTTTGCCGTCAGCCCGATCTGCGTTCCGAAAACCGCACCCATCCCCGATTGGGTCGCATAGACGCTGCCCAGCAGGAAAATGCCGACCGTTCCCAGCGGCGAGCCGCTGAAAAGCGCGCGCAACGGCATCGGGCGCGCCACCGCGATTGCGGGGGCGGGGGCAACCGACAGCAGGATCGGCGCAAAGGAGACGGACACCAGAATAGACGCCGCGATGAACAGGACCGATGTGCCCGCATCGCCCAATGTCAGCAGACCTTGCGCCCCGATGATACCCAATGTCTGTGCAATCATATAGGCTGACAAAAGCTTGCCGCGTGTGTCGTTCGTGGCGGCGTTGTTCAGCCAGCTTTCAGCGGCGACATAGATGCCCGACATGCAGAACCCGATGACGATCCGCAGGATGGTCCAGAACCACGGATCCGCCAGCAACGGAAAGGCGATCAGCCCTGCGGACATGAAGCTGCCAAGAGCAGCAAAGACGCGCACATGCCCGACCCGGCGGATCAGCAGCGGCGTCAGGCGTGCCCCCGATAGAAAGCCCATGAAATAGCCGGAGGTCACGATCGCGAGCGCCGCGGGCGAAAATCCTTCGATCCCGCCGCGCAGGCCGATCAGGGTGAAATGCATCCCGTTGCCCAGCATGATCAGCACGATGCCCAGCAAAAGCGCCCAGACGCCTGACAGAACCTTGATCATGCGGCACCCTTTCGCGCGAAAAACCCTTTACATCAGGTTGGTCACAGGACGGGGTGGATTGCCTTCGCTGCAACGCCGCATCTGTGGCGTTTTGCGACGGACAGCGCGGCGGATGACGCTGTCGTCGGATCAGGTGCCGGAAGGTTCGGCGTCGCTGGCCTCGGCTAGATGCAGGAAGAAACCCGTGATCTCCTCCGGCGTCGCCCGGTCCAATGCGCCATCGGCGATTTCGGCCTGCGACCAGATCCATGTCTTCGCCGGATCGTGCAGCATGGCCCAATCGCCAAAGACGCGGGCCTCCGCTGGTTCGGCGACAAGGAGCTGCACATCGAGATGGCGGTCGTCGCGGCTGATCCTGCGGATCGCGTCACGCACCTTGTCTTCGGGGCCTTCGAGCCATTGCAGATAGATATCCGCCCGGCAGATCAGCGCCCCGGTGATGTCGTCACGCGCATTCGCCTTGCGCGCCTGCATCAGGATGCTGCTGAGGATGGCTTCGTCATAGCCAAAGGGCTGCGACGTGTAGATGGCGCGAAATACACTCATGGTGGCGTCTTTCCTCGTGTGACCGATGCTGATGGGTCATCATGCATGGGCACACTACCCGCCGCACCGGCGCGATACAATGCCGGGTGACATCGGCCGGGGCTTGCCCCGCCCTGTGGGATGCGGCGGACACCGCCAGTTTCGCGCTGCAAATCCGCCCTTTGCGGTTGACTCGGCCCTGCTTCGCGGTAAAAGGCAGCTTCAATCATATCACCGTGGGCCCAGCCCCGCGAAGCCGGAGAAGTGAACATGGCGAAGCCAACCACGATCAAGATCCGCCTGAACTCCACCGCGGGGACCGGGCATTTCTATGTGACCAAGAAAAACGCACGCACGATGACCGAAAAAATGGCGATCAAGAAATACGATCCCGTTGTGCGCAAGCATGTCGAATACAAGGAAGGCAAGATCAAGTAATGATCCTGCCTCGCCGGGGACGGTAACATTCGCTGACCGCGATGACCTGAACCTGCATCGATAAGTCGCCAGTCGCCGTTCGTTTGCGGCGACACGAGACACAAAGCAGTTTTTCCAAAGCTAGCGCATTTGCTGCTGACTGACAGGATCGGTCAGCGGCGCATCGCAAGATGACATATTCGCCGCCCTCATTTCTGTTCGACGCTGTCCAAAACGAAAACGCTGTCCGGTACCAGTTTTTCGGTCCGGGCCTGCGGATGAAGCGCGTCTCAACATCCGATCGCTACTATACAACTTCCCTTTTCACGCACAGATTTCCGGCGGTTGCCGTTCCGACGCTGGGTCTGCATCGCGATCCAAGGCTGTCATCCGGGCATCGCGCTTTTTGCGGATTGTCGAGATGCCTCAAAGGGTGCCTGTCCTGCGACGCCTTGCCGGTGTCCACCTCTACGGCGCTGGATGACCTGCCAGTGCGCGCGGGCTATTTCCCTTTTTGCGACACAGCATCAATCTGACTGCCAAGCGCGGGTGCCGCGGTCTGACGCAAGGTCCGGCGATATCAGATGCTGATCAGTAAATTCTTGGCAGCCTCAGGCCGCCCTTGGCGCGTATAGAGCGCGGCAAGATCGCGCGCCGCCCTATGCGCCACGATCAAATTGCCCTTTTCACGGGTCAGGGTGATGATGCGGCTCAGTTCGGTTTCGACGATGTGATCAGAAATTCCGTCGGCGCTGGCAGATATCTTGATTTTCATCCGCGCCAGTTCCGGCAGGTAGTAATGCACTTGCCTCTCATGGCAAAATGTCGTCGCCCTTTCGATGAGGTCCTGTGCCTGACTGAAATCGCCGCCAGCCTGCGCGCAATCTGCCAGCCATGACAGGCCGATCGGGCGCGCAAGCTGTGCGCCGGTTGCCAGATATCCGCTCAATCCGCGCTGGATCAACGGCAGACCGTTGCCGTCTCCGAGTTGATCAAGCGCGCGCCCCAGCAGCATCTGTGCCTGCGCCTGCCATTGCGCGAACCCCTGACCTTCGGACAGGTGCAATGCTGCCAAGGCATGCTGTCGCGTCGCTTCGAAATCGCGCTTGAGCGCGTGCATGCGCGCCACGAACACCATGGCGAATGCCTTGGTGAATTCGTGCCGGCATTCTTCCGATGACTGGACCGCGATCTGCGCTGCGTCATCTGCATCGCTGTGTCGCCCGGCGAGCGTCAGCGCCCAGCAAAGATAGGCGTGGCTGGCAACGGACAGATCCAGGCCGAAACGGCGCACCTGATCTTGCGCATCGAATGCATTGGTCTGTTGTTGTGCGGCGCGCAGGCTGTCGATCGCATTTCGGATCGCCCCTTTGTAATATGACGAAACGCCTGCGATATAATGCGATGCGGCAGACGCGACCCCGGCTTTCTCGCGCTGGGCATGAAGATCGAATTGGTCGGCGATGGCATCGGCCTTGGACACTTCGGCCCGCACGATGCAATGGCTCCAGCGTCCCCACAAGAGTTGCAGAACATCGACCTTCAATGCATCCGTGTTGCCTAGTTCTTGAACGCCGTCGTAGACCCGCGACACTTCGTCTGCGGCGAACCCGTTTGTCGCAAGCAATTGCGCCCCCAGTTGCAAGAGCAGCCGCTGCCTGACTGCCGGGTCCGCGCCCGCGGCGAGTGACATGGCCTTGCGGAAATGCTCTGCCGCTTCGCTATGGGCTGATATGCTAGCGGCGTGACGACCGGCCCGTTCGAAAAATTCAAGGGCCTTGTCCGTTTCCCCGCCCAGTTCAAAGTGTCGTGCAATGATTTCAGGTGACACCGTCAGGTCATGGTGGTGCGGCCGGTCAAGCTGGTGCGCGATCTGCAGATGACAGCGCTGCCGGTCCGCGCGCAGCATCGTGTCATAGACCATTTCCTGTAATAGGACGTGCTTGAATTCATAATGCGCATAGGGTGGAAGCCCGACACGAAAAATCAGTTGCGACGCCTGGAGTTGCCGCAGCTTTTGTTCCAGCTCGGCGTCGTCGATATCAAGCGTCTGCTTGAGCAGCGCGAATCCGAATGTCATCCCGATCGCTGACGCCTTTTGCAGGATGTCACGACATTCCGGGTGGCGGTCGATGCGCGCCATCAAGGACGCGTGCAAACTGTCGGGCACCGCGTTCCGTCCGTAAGTCGATTGAACAAGTTCTTCGACATAAAGTGGAATACCGGACGACCTGCGCACCGTGTCCTCGATTACCTTGGCGGGCAGCGTCGCCTGCTCGATGGATTTGGCAAGGCGCATGGCGTGATGTTTGGACAGCGGCGCCAGTTCGATCCGCATCAGGCCGGGAATGGCGCGATCGTTCAAGGCTGCCCCGTCCCGATGGGACATCAGCACAAAGGCCGAGGTGTCGGTCAGCCGGGCAAGCAGGTGGCGCCACGTATCTTGGCTGGAGGGATCGAACCAGTGGAGGTCTTCGAGGATGAACAGCTTGGGCCGGGTTGATGCCTGTCGCATGAGCGCCTCGACGATGGCGTCATGGATGGTCCGCTGATCCGGCTCTGGAGAGGCCTTGTGGCGATACGCGCGCGCGGGGACAAGCAGATCACCAAGAATATGGCCGAGATGGTCCTGTTCAGGCGCGGGGTCGGCGGTTGTCGCCCACCACCGGGCGACTGCATCACGCCGCGTTTCGGGGTTGTCATGGTCATCCAGCCGCAGCACTTGTCGCAGGCAGGCCAGAAACGGGCCCCATGCCGTTTCCATGTGATGAGGCGATCCGTTGATCCGGGTCGTATTCGACGTGTGCCCGCCGATCCTGTTCAGCGTTTCGTACAGCAGGCGGGACTTGCCGACACCCGGATCACCGGAAATCAGGGCGACCGTTGTTGCACCGCCTTTGGTGCGATACCACGCGTCGCACAGCGCGGTCAGCTCGGACTCTCTTGATACGAACTCGGACAGCGTCTTGTCCGCGAGGCTGGTGTCGAACCGATTTTGGAAATTCCGCGCACGAAGTACGCGCCGCGCCGGAAGGCCGGCACCAGCTGGGACGTCTTCCAGAACGAACCCCGTCGCGGCCAGCGCTGCTGCTTCGGTCGCGATCAGGATATCGCCCGCATTGGCCGCCGCCTGAAGTTCCAGCGCCCGGCCCATCGGCGGGCCAGTCACCTTGTGACTCGGCGATGGGGCTGCCGTATCGGCCCCGATCAGTACCTCGCCTTGCGCGATGCCACAGCGGATGTCCTGTTCCGCGTGCATTGCTGCCGGCGTGTCACCCGACGCCATGATCGTCGCGCGGGCATCCAGACAGGCGCGAATGGCCCGGTCCAGATCGTATTCCGAGGCCTTCGGATAGCCGAAAACGGCGAAGATACGGTCATTCACGCGCTGAACGATCCGCCCCCCGTGGCGGGTCAGGATCGCGTCCAAGGCAGCATGCAGGCTGTCCATGCGACCGGCGAACCCTTCGATGTCGTCGTTGTCCGTTCCAATCGGTCGTGCGCCAATCACGGTGACGGTGACATGCCGTTTTTGTTGGGTCGCGCGGGCCGGCAGCACAGCCGGCGGTGGTACTTTCGCGCCGGACTTTGTGGCATTGCGAATGTATTCCGCCAGTTTGCGTGTCTCGGCGGATGGCGCCAAATCAAGATCGCGGCTCAACGCTGTCGTGCAACGCTCGAATTGCCGCAGCGCCTCTGCCCGTCGGCCGGACCGGAACAGCCCCGACATCAGCGCACGATGCGCCTCTTCGACTGTGGGGTCGATCGCCAGAACGGCATTGGCCGCCGCGATGATGGATGGCGCGTCGTCCTGCGCGATCTGTTCCTCCAGAACCTTGTTCGCACAGGTCAGCGCGGTGTCCTGCAGCCGGATCCGCTCCATGTTGAGCCAATCCTCGAACGGGGCGGAGGGCGTTCGCAAACCGGCCAAAAGTGGTCCGGTATAGGCTTGCGTGGCCAGTCGCGGGTCGGTGCGCGCCGCGCTAAGAAAAGCAAGGCTGTCCACCGCGATTTCGTGGTCGTTGAATTGCAGGCTTTCCTTGGTCGCATGAACCGGGTCGACACCTAACGGTGCCAATGCCCTTCGGATGACCGACAACTCTTGTCGCAGGCTGGCTCGGGACTGTTCTTCGCCGCTGTTGGGCCACAAAAGGGCCGCCACCTCTTCGCGCGATACGACTTTGGTGGCATTCTGCGCGACGAACCCGAGCAGTGCCCATGATTTCCGGGTTGGCAATGTGATGTCCGGGCCATTTCGCGGCCCCAGCGCAAAACCACCTAAAATGGACAATCGAAGCACGGCTTGACTTGATTCGCCTGCCAAAGAAGGCCCCAATCTTAAAGTTGTGATAGGTTCTCTGCCCACACTCTACAGGGGCATAACATCTTTTGCGATTTTTTTATGGGACCGCGGTACAGATTTCTCAGCCGTGACAGGAAGGGCGACAGCACAAGGTCCGGCGCGTGTCATGATGTGATATTGTTGCCAATAGTCCATATATTTCAAGGAGGAACCGAAATGGCTCTCGACAAGGCCGCTATGAAGGGGCTCGTCGTTGACGGCGCGCCTCTGACAGATCCTGCGATCGTGCTGACATCGTTGAAAGAGGTGGCTCCGTCTGCTGTTGGCGCCGCACTTGATCGTCCGCTGGTACAGGAAATGATCGCGGCGATGCAGGCGTCCTCGGTCGAGTTGCAGTTTGGCGATATCACGGGATTGCTGGACAATATCCTGTTTCGTCTCGCGGCCATCGCGGCCATGGCCGACCTGAACATCGGCGCGAATGATTGCGACTATTTCAACCCGGATATCGGATTGAAAACCCGGATCGGAACCACCGGGCCAAGCCGCGTCTCTGCGTTCTGGGCGTTCATGAATCCACAGGATGACTGGGATGCCGAATGGCAGCAGGTCGACGGCACGGTCCCCAGCGCGGTGATGCAACCGGCCGAGGGGGCGATCTTTCCGTTTCGGGGGGAATGCGCCGGTGCGGTTCAGCTGTGTGTCTACTGGGGGCTGCTGAACGGGTTGGGTGCCGCACGGTTCGATACGATGGCCGCAAAATTCGGCACCATGTATGTCGGCCCTTGGCGGATCGGCAAAACACCTAACCCTGCCACGCTCTACATGCAGGCTGCCTCTTTGCAGGATCCACCGATTCCGGGTGACTACCTGTATTTCCACAACAAGGACGATTACGCCACGCTGGCACCGAACGGGTTCTGGATGGGCCTTAATTGTATGTACATGGGCAAGGACATGCTGGGCACCGGGCATTATTCCGGGATGGGTGCAAGCTGGCAAACCGAGGCCAACCTGCGCATGGCCCTGTCGAACGCCTATTACCACGATTGTTGCCCGCATACGATCAGTGATCCGATGACCGAGGTGCGGTTTACCCAGCGCAACATCCTGACAATACCGGGGACCCTGGACATGACCAAATCGCACGGATCCCCAACAAAAAGCACCGGGCAGGGTACGGTTCCGCCGACAAAGACCCTTCTTGCACAAGGATATGTCCAACGTGACGCGGCGCGGTACGCGCATGAGACCACCACATTGGGGGATGTCAGCGCATTGTTTGGCATTGCGCCAGATGCGTTCAGGCAACATCGCAGTTCTGGCATGGACAGACCGTTCTATCGGGCCGATGTGGATCACGGAACCATCTTGGTGACATTTGCCGACGGGCATGCAGACCGGGCCGATCCGGGCGCGCTTGTGTCGGCTCACGTCACGCTCAGATCGCCGAACTGACCGCGTCTCACCAAATATCTTGCCTGATGGGTCGCGTGCCGCGACCCATCGATCCACACCAAAAGGTCGAAACGCATGAACATCAAGGACGTCGTGAACAACGCGATTGGCCCATTTCCCAATAATTGTGCCGGCTACATGAATCCGCCGGCCGCTGGCTATGGCTATATCGCGGCGCTCAAGCTTTCGATCGGCACGGTGCAGGCGGATATGGATGACGGGCTGGACGGCATCGTTTCTTATGACCGGGCGGAATGCGAAGACGCTTATATCGGGCAGATCAACATGCTGACCGCGTCGTCGTTCTGCGGGGTGAACGGTGCAGTGTGGGGTCACGATCTGGCCCGTCATGATGGTCTTGCCGGGGGGCTGATCCTGCCGAAGATGACCTTGCCGCGCCATGACGGCCAGCCTGTGCCGATCCTGCCGCTGACGCCGCTTTTGGATGCCGCCTATCGGCTGTTCGGCAGCCGCGATCAGCGCCGGTTCAACCCGTTGCCTGGGGCCATGGTTGTCTGCGCCAACAAATCGCGCACGGTCAATCCAACCAAATCCACGACGGTCTGGTGTGCGCTGGCCCTTGCGATCGCCGAAGACCGCAGCACGACGGCCAATCTGTTCATCGAAGATGCGTCGGACACAGAAGCAACGGGCGAACAGCCCCTCGAGCAGCTTGAACGCAACATCGCCCTGTCGATCCTGCGGTGTGGCCAGGATCAGGGCGTTGCCTATCAAAGTATCTACATTGGGTCCAAGCAACTGACGATCCCGCATGGCATTGTTGGATGCGCTCTTGCCTGTGCGCCTTATGTCACGCTTCCGCCGGCTGCGATTCCGGCTGGTCATGTTCCGGCGGACTTGACCGACATGACGCTCTCGCAGTGGGAAAACAGCCTTGGTCTGACGCCGCTTCCTGCCTATCCAGGCTGATCCACATATCATCGACCGGCATTGAACGCGGGCGCCTCGGCGCCCGTTTTCCGTTCAGTCGTGCCTGCGACATAAACTTTGCGCAAGAAGCGCAGATCCGTCCCTTTTGCGTTTTTCTTGCGACAATCCCCGCGATTTTTTTGCGCAGTGATTGCGACGGTCCTGTCGATTGGTGGTCAAGGTCCGCGATGGTTTCATGAAAGCCGGCGTCGGACCGCAACTGCATGGTCAGGAAGAGGGCTGCGTTTCGTAGCGAAATCACGATGAGCCGCAAATACACCAAGACAATCGATTTCACTGGGGTGGCAATCACGTTCTTCATGGATGTCAGCGATCCGGCTGATCCGGCGATTTTCTATTCAGCCCATTCCACGATGAGTGATAACCCATCAACGGATTCGTCCTGGCGCGACCCGGTCCGCATCACGTTTCCCAACGAGGTGTACACCGTCGGGCGCGAAGTTCTGACCGTGCGGATGGCGCAAAGCGTCCCACTGGCCGATGCGGATTTCTGCGTGGTCAGCGACAATGCCTTTATCTATGTGTTCCGCGCTGCGCCGACCGGGACAATCTATTGTGACAAGTTTGTTTACGATGGCCTGACAGGCCAGATCGTGAATGCGACCCAAGTCCGTTATCGCCGCAGCCGCAAGGCGGACATCCCGGTCGATCGCAAGGACACGTTCGGCCACAAGGACATGAATGACCGGCTGTTCCTTGAACCGACGGTCGAACTGAGCTTTCTCAGCGATGTCATGGCGGGCCGGTTTACGGTGGCCATCCTGCCGACCGAATTGACGGGTCAGACCCGCTGGCAATTCTTCGTCCAGCATACCGGCAGTGACAGTTTGACCGGCTATTCGATCCTGCGCAGCGCCGATGGCGGCTTTGATCTTGAGGATTGCCTGGACCCCGACACGGGCGTCATTTCGCCAAGCGCGGTCTTTGCCTTGCACGACAAGGCGCAAAGCGCGCTCTCGCTTCAGGCGCCTGCCGATCTGATCCGCTATGATCAGCAGGAATGGCAGGAAGATGAATACGGCAAGGTCACGCTGCAAAAACGTGAGATCCGCGCCTTGTTGGCCGTTCCGGTCGGCCCTGACAGCCAACTGGCATTTGTCGATTTCGGGATCGGCCGTGATGGCCGGCTGACGGGAGTGGGGGATGCGATCCCGGTCGCGCAGGATGCCGTGCTGCAATCCGCGCTTCGGCTTGATCCCTCGATTGCCGCCCGGGTCGCGTTTCCCGCCATCGCGACCGGCGCGACGATGACCATCGCCGCGTGGATCAAGCCCACCACGCTCGCCGATGACTGGGTTCAGGTTGTCGCCAGCGCCGATGATGCCGATGTTCCCTTCACGCTTGGGCTAGAGGGTGGCGTGCCTTATCTTTTTGGTCCGGGTGGCGTGGTGGTCGCAGCGGATGGCGCGCTCAGCGTAACGGATTGGACGTATCTGGCGGCCGTCTGGGATGGCACGAAGGCGTCTCTTGTGGTCAACGGACAGGTGTTCAGTGCGGCCAACGGCGTGACCGGCAGCCGCGTCGATCCGCCCGCGACAGGGCTGACCTTGGGTGGTTCGCAAGGTTTCACCGGCGACATCTGTGCGCTGCGGCTTTGGAAGACGGCCCGAGATCAGGCGCAGGTCCTGTCCGGGATGAACCGGGTGCCGGGGCCGGATGACCCCGATTGGGGCGATCTAGTCGGGCTATGGCCCTGCAACGAACCCGACGATGCGACGCGTTTCACCACACTGGCCAATGCCGCCGCGACAGGGGCCGCCGCCGATGGCACATTGCGCGGCGCGAAATGGGTTTCGTCCACGGCGCCGGTGACGATCACGGGTAAACCGGTTCTTTTCGACGCCAACGGTCTGACCGTCTGTTCCGGTCTCGTCGGATATGTCGCCACGACTGCGCGGGTCTGCCTGCACGAAGGCGGGGATTCCCTGATCCATGTCTATTTCAGCGACAAGGCGACCGGGGCGGCGATGGCGGCGCAATATTCGCCGATCGTGGCGCGCGCAAGCTATGGCGTGCCGTGGCTTGCCACTGCTGTCAGCGGTGACGCGGAAACGGGCTATCTGCGTTTCGCCGCCCGCGTTGCGGGGTCCGCGATGGGCAATCCGGATCCGACCAAGACGCTGATCGCCATCAAGCCGCAAAAGAACGCGACCTGTCAGGTCACCTTGCAAAGCTACACAGGCTACAAGGAGGTCTGGCCGGCCGTTCCTGCGGACCTTGTCGATTTCGCAAAGGTCCTGAACGGCCGCGCGCAGCAAAAAACCGATGATCCGGCACAGGAAGAAGCCGAAGGTCCGGTCTATGATTACACCAAGGTCATGATCACTGCGGGTGACGGTCAGGATCGACCGCCGCCCACGGAAGGCAGCGGAAGCTCTGTTTTTTCGGTGATAACCGGGCCTTTGCCCTCGAATGGGGAAGTCGCGCTTGTGCAGATTGTCAGCACGGCGAAACCGCCCGTGCGCCTGCGCGCGGGTGCCGGGATGCGCTGGCTGCCCTATCCGCCGGAACTGGGCATCGACATGGGCGATCTCGGGCAACTGGTACAGATCGTGCCGACCGCCGCGATGGACGATTATGCGGGATCTCTGGTTCTTGATGGCGACGTCACCATCGAGGGCTGGCTTGCGCCTGTCGCCAACCCCGCAAGCGACGAGCAAACGCTCTTTGCGTTCCACAAACCCGGCCAGACGCCGGACAGCACGGTCAGCTATCTTCTTGGTCTGCGCAACGGCGTGCCCTATGCCGGTAAGGGCAGCATCGTGAACGTTGCTGACACCGCCATCCCGATGGGGGCGGGCTGGACCCATCTTGCGGCCTCCTTCCGGACCCAGTTCGGTATCCAGTTGGGGGGGCAGCGGTATCTGGACGCCGGTGCCAACGAAAACACCAAGACGACCGATGCCGTGACGTTGGAAAGCTGGATCAAGCTTGACGGCCTTGGCGGCAAGCAGATTGTTCTGGCCAAGACCGAGCCCAACAACGGCACCAGCTGGATCTTGGCGGTCAATCCGGACGGTAAACTTGAATTCAGCGTGGAGCAGGCAACCCAGACCGGCTCCGTCCTGCGCAGTGTCACCTCACAAAGCGTGCTGGACATTGGCAAATGGCATCATGTCAGTGGCGTCTATGACGTCGCCTATACCCGCGAGGTCGCCATCGCCTTTGATCAGGGTGATTATGTCAAACTGCCCGAGGTCGACAGCCCACCCAAGGATGGCGTGACGGTCATGATGTGGGTCAGACGGGCGGCCCAGGACAACGGGACCCAACAGACCCTTTTCATCTCTGTGGATGCGGAGCGCGAGCTTTTATTCAACCTACAGATCGTCAACGGCGTCGTCGGGTTCGCTGCGGCCCACGGCGGGCAACAATTCACGATCAGCGCCAGCAGCGCGTTGCGTCGTGACGACTGGGTGCATATCGCGGCCGCTTATGACGCGACACGTGGCATTTCGCTGGTTATCGACGGCGTGCCAGAACCACAAAGCAACGCGCAGGTCTATCCGCGCATGGCTATGCCGCAGGACGGGCGTGCGCAGGTCGTCGGCGCCACCAGTTACAATTACACGGTGGGTGGTTTTACCCAGCAGAACACCTTTATCGGCGCGATCAACGAAGTCAGCCTCTGGAACCGCGGGCTTGATCTGGACGAAATCCGTCAAAAGATCCTTCAGCCGCTTGCCAGCACCGAACGTGGGTTGGTGGGGTATTGGAAATTCAACGACCTGTTCGGCACGACCGTCATGGATGTGGCGGGCACCGCAAACGGGGTGCTCGAAGGCGGTAATTTCCTGCGGATCGACAAGGGGGCCTTCGCGCACAAGATTTTTGTCGATGGCAAGATGGAAGCCTTTGACCGCGTCACTGATCCGATCGCGCTGTCAGACGCGCGGGTCACGCTTGGCGCGGGCTATTTCACGAATTACCTGCAAGGTGTCATCTCGATGTCGCGGTTGTGGAATGTCGGCCAGATGAACTGGCAGATCGACTATTTCATGCGCCGCGAGATTCCGTCGAACGCACGCGGGCTCGTGTCGGCCTGGGATTTCGATGCTGGCAGGGGCGGCGTCGTCTTTGACCGGAAAAGCGACAACAACGCGCGTATCCTTGATGGCCGTATCGATCTGACCGAGACGATCGTGGACGCCATGTGGGTCGTGGCGGATTTCATGGCCGGGTGGCGTTTCTTGATCAACGGTGTCGCATGCGGCAGCGTTGCCGGCAGTCTGCCAGCCGGCGGATATGGCGATGCGCAGGCAACGATCGGTGCCTTTGCCCTGAAAGATACGTTCAGCCGCTTTTTCACCGGCCAGATATCGCAATTGCGGGTCTGGGCGTCGCAGCGCAGCGGCGCGCAAATTCGCGGTCCGATGCATACTCTGCTGACGGGAAAAGAGCCAAAGCTGGCGGCCTTCTGGGGCTTTGACGAAGGGTCCGACTGCCTGATCGCTGACCAGACCGGCAACGGCAACACCGGCCAATGGATCGGCAGCGGTGACGATATCACGTGGATCGTCTCCGAGGTGCCGGTCGGACTGGAGCCGCCGCAAGTGCGCAGTGCGGCAGGCGACGTGGCCAAGCCGCAGAACATCAAATCCTGCTACGCAGGCGCGGCGGGACAATATGGTGCGACCCGGCGCGATGCGCGCGGTGAACTTTATGCCAGCCTGATGCAAAGCCTCGCAATGATCGATGCGGATAGCGGCCTGCTCGTGCAAGGCGGTGATTTTCAGCTGGGCGACCTGATCCTGCAATTCGTGGGACAGGTGCAGGTCGATCCGACGTTGATCGGCTACATCGAGGGTGCGCCGCCGCTTCCTGCGGAAAACCTCAAGCTTTATCCGGGCGATCCGCTGTCCTATATCGGCGCATCGACCATCTTTCTTGATGAAACCAACACAAAATCCTACAGCTATACGGCCTCGCGCACGGTCGGGACCACCACCGATGTGAACATGCAGATCGGGTTCGGCGCGGATTCCGAATTCAGCGTCGGCCTTGGTGTCCAGGCCAAAACCTATTCCGTCGCCGGGTCTGGCGGACTGGCCGTGCAAAGCAATTCGCAGATCGACGTCACCGGCGAAGGACTGGCGACCGAGGAATTAAGCGTCATCGCGCAGAAATACCTTGAATCGCGGGGTGGCTGGTATCCCAACAGCTATGCGATCGATGCGGGCGTCGGCGATATCTTTTATCCTGACAACATCGGCTATGCGCTGGTCCGCTCGGCCACGGCCGACCTGTTCGCCATGCGCCTTGAAGGCAGCGGGGCCTTGGTCGGATATACGGCGCAAGCCAATCCTGACATCCCCGAAGACATGAACATACTCATGTTCAAGATCGACGATCAATACGTCAAGAATGGCACGCTGGACGGCTGGATCGGGTTCGAACCGGACATCGCCTATCCGAACCTCCAACCCGGTGAAAAATCCAGTTACTTCAAACCACTTGAAGCATATGCCATCAAAGCGACCATCGACCGCGAGCAAAAGCAGCGGCAGGCGTATTTCGAAAACTTCAACGCGGCGGAACTGGGGCAGCGCGTCGACGTCCTGGACCCTGATGCCACCGATATCGCGGACAGCGGGCAAAGTCTGGTCAATGCGCTGATCGGGGTCAAGGACAAGGCGTCGCTCAGCATCGACAGCTGGCGCGCGAAAATGGCGCGGCGCAGCATGGTCAACACCTATGTGTGGACCGCCGATGGTGGCCTCTATTCCGAACAGCAGCAATTCATGGCGCTGCGCGAAGAAACCAGCGGCGGCTCTTTCTCCATGACCGCGCAGGCCGGAATTTTCACCGAATTTTCCATGTCGCCCGGTCCGATCTTCAACCTTGATGCGATGTTCGGCACCACGATCACGACCATGGCACAGAAGGCGGACCACGATTCCGCGCTTTTCTCGCTACAGGTCGATCTGAACGGTGACCAGCGTTACATCGGGCTGGTCGAGCAGGACGAAGAGGGCGAACTGGTCTATAGCCGCAAACAATCGCCCGGCAAGGTGCGGTCGTACCGGTTCATGAGCTTTTACCGCGCACCCAGCAAGCGCAATTTCGAAAACTTCAAGGACGGGATTGTCGACCGGGACTGGTTGATGGGGCAGGGCGACTACGCCGGCAAGTTCGATCCAGACGCGCTGTCGCTGCGGCAAGCCCTGACAAATCCCAACGAAGTGTGGCGGGTCATGCACCGCGTCACCTATGTCAACCGCACGCCGCCGACGACCCAGAATGCGGGCCAGTCGCTGACGCCGAACGTGCGCCGCCCTGACGAAGAAAGCGTGCAGTCAAACGCGATCATGATCGCCGAACTGCCGATCAACCCCACCGCACCAAACCCGATGGCACAAGTCAGCGTCGCGGCCGACGCGCTTTTGGCGCAGCTGTCCCAGAACCCGGTCTGGGGCGCGGATTTGGTTACAAAATCAGCCGATTACAAGGAGGACATCATGAAATATATGCGATCATTCTACGGGATTGCCGGGTGATGGATCTGATCGAAACCCTCGGCCATGGCAGCCGCGACGAATTGCACGCCCGTCTGCAAGCCCAGCTTGGTCTGGACGCGCCCGTCAGCGACCGCGCGCTTGCCGCTGTGATGACCAGCCACTGGTTCGCCCAAAAGCTGATGGCGGTCCGGCAATCACCCGAAGCGTTACGTCACCTGCTGGCCAATCCTCCGGCGGCTCCTGTGTCGGTGCTCGACCACTTTGGCCGTAAAGGGCGGGATGACCGCGACGCTGACGGTTCCGGCCACGCGGACCACAGTCTTGGCCGGTCTGCCCTGACGTGGTTGCGCAACGGATTGCGCAATGTGGATGACGAGACCCGCGCCCGCCGCTGGGAGGCTTGCATGCAATGCCCGCACCAGCGCGACAGTGCCCCCGGCCCATTGCACAAGATGACAGCAGCTGTGGTCAGAAGCACCAAAACCTGTGGCCTGTGCGGCTGCAACCTGCGGGCCAAGACTGCCGTCCCGCACGAGCGCTGCCCGGACGAGAATCCGGCGCATCCGGGCCTGACCCGCTGGTCCGACCCCATCATTCACCAACCAAAGGAGACTTGAGATGACTGTTGAGTACTGCGGAGACGCCTTCTGTGTGCCCAAAAAGCAAAGCATGGACATCGCCTGCCACGATCTGGGCAAGGAAGCCGGAAAGTGGATCATGTATGAGAAAGGCAAGAGCCTTTGCTACTGTATCTGCAGCTGCGTCGGCGAAGGCACGTTAATCGCCGCCGGAGACGGCGCTGAAATCCCCATCGAGACCGTCGAGATCGGCAAGACGACCGTGCTTGCTGCCGGTCGGAGCCTTGATTTCAAACCCAAACTGGTTGAATCCATGGTCGGGACGAGCAAAGGTGAAACTCAGAACACGATCTATCTGAAATACACCATGAACGGCGTGCCGCTGGAACGGGTTGTGACGATGGACCACCCGTTCCTTCTCAAGAACGGCACGCTGGTCGGGGCGGGTGTCCTCCAGGTCAAGGACGAATTGGTCGACGACAACGGCGATGCGGTCCAGATCGACGAAATCCGCTGGGGCACCTATGTCGGACAGTTTTTTGAACTGGCGATATCGCTCGACCCGCCAAACCAGAATCTCGACGGACATCTTGTGTTGACCGATGGTGTGGTGACCGGCGATTACGCCGTCTCGATCTATGTCGATTTTCCTGTCAATGCCGATGAGACGAAGACCCTGGCCGAGAATGGCCGCCCCTTCGTCGGCAGCGCGGAATGGCGCGAGCAGAATGGCGTCAACCCCGGCTGCGCCATGCTGGGGATGCGTCAAATGAACGGTGGAGTCTTTATCCCGGCAGATCACTTTACGGTCGATATCCCGGATCATGCCAGCGCATTCCTGCCGGGCGCGCAGGCCATCGCCCTGCGGTACAAGGCCAAGAAACTGCCGCTGTCCGATCAGTATCGCCTTGATATGTCCGAATTCGTGATCAAGAACATCTTCATGTCGGTCTATCCGGACCTGAATTACGAATTCAACTGGTACGATGACACGATCAATTCCTATTCTTGGGTTGATACGCTGACAGGTGAGCCGACGATCTATCTGTCTGGCGGTCTTGCCCGTATGGAAGGCTTCGAAATCGAGGGGCTGACCCTCGCGATCGCCCATGAAATCGGGCATCTGATGGGCCGGCCGACGTTTGAAAACGGTGTCACCTGCGAAGGTCAGGCCGATTGGTACGGTGCGTCCATTGTGCTGCGTTCC
The DNA here is from genome assembly GCF_000382265.1 of Yoonia vestfoldensis DSM 16212. Classification (GTDB taxonomy): domain Bacteria; phylum Pseudomonadota; class Alphaproteobacteria; order Rhodobacterales; family Rhodobacteraceae; genus Yoonia; species Yoonia vestfoldensis. Next base: position 87,906 of record NZ_KB907981.1, on the reverse strand, counting down.
GTCTGGTTCGGAGAGGAGTATTTCCGAAAGATGGATATGGCGATAGCGCAGATGGAGGTGCTTTACCGTTATCTGCGACGGCGGCCCAAGGACGATCTCGATCTGGACGTCACACCACCCGAAGAGGATGCAACCGGCCAGCCCTATCCGTCGAATGCCTGCCGTCTGTTGACGTTCGAGACGGCAAAGCTGTCTCCGACACCGCCTGAATGCGCATTATGCGCGGAACCCGTCGGATCGGATTTTTCGGACGACGATGACAACGAGGAAAGCCTTCTTGTCGACGATGGAGGTTGGATTTTCGTCCAGGACGACGGCGATGATCCGCTGCCGATGGCCAAGGTATCCGGGGCACGCGATCGTCAGCGTCGCAAAAAGCAGCGTCTCCCTGCTGACCCGCAAACAGAGGCAACGCTTGCCAAAAGCTCTGGGGCGCGGGATCGCCAAAGGCGCAAGAAGCTCAGCGCAGAGCCCGAGAACGATCTTGGGACGGTGGACGGTGCCTATGCCAAGATCAATGGCGCGCGCGACCGGCAGCGCAAAAAGAAGTATCGCCTGATCGAAGCAAGCACCACGGATGACAGCGGCGCCGAGAATGCCACACTGGCCAAAGCCAGCGGTGCACGGGACCGCCAGCGTCGCAAGAAGCGCTGACGCGGTCACCCTGAAACGGTGAGGCAGCGCATTGCCTCACCGCCACCCGAAAAGCAACGAGTTTGCCATGAACAGCCAGATCTCCCCCCAATATTGCGGCAGCGCAACCTGTGCCGAAATTGAAGCGCTTTTGACGTCGGCTTGCCACGACCTCGGCAAACGGCCCGGCCAGCCGGTCATGGTCTCGGTTGATGGAAAATTATGTTCGTGCCCTTGTCCCTCTGGCGCGCTTGGGGCCGGGGTGCTCGCCGCGCCCGACAACGCGCTGATCCCGATCGCTCTTGCATGCAGCCAGCCGGTTCTGGCCGTTGATCGGACAGGTGGTTCGCAGACGGTATCGCTGGATTTCGTGCGGCAGCGCCGGGCAGATCGGCATGATAACATGATTTGTCTGCGCTATCGCGCAAGTGGTCTGGATGTGACGCAGGTCCTGCCAATGGATGCGCTGCTCATGCAATATGACGGCGGCATGGTTGCGGCGAGCCGGGTCGCATTGACGGATGAACTGGTCGACGTCAACGGCAATTCCGTTCCGGTCCTCGGTGCGGTCTGGGGCGCATACGAGGGGGTATATTTCGATATTGCCACCGATCTGTCGCCGCAGGGTCCGGACCTGAGCGGGCGTTTCCTCGTCCGGGACGGGATCGTCGTGGGTGATTTCGCGTTGCAGATCCATCGTGTTGTCTCGGGCGGGTTCGGTACCCCGCCAAAGACGCGCGCCTTGGTCGGGAGCGACGATTGGGACCGTATCAACGGCGCCGACGGGCAAGGTGTCAGCGCTGTGGCCCCGATGGATTTGCCCAACGGTACGTTTTTTCCAGCCGCTTTTGCGACGACCGATATCCCTGTCAATGCGGTGGCCGCACGCGGTACACGACACGCGCGGGTCGGCGGGAGCGTGGCAACCATCGAGGACCAGTCATCGCTGCACCGGGTCGAGCACCTGATCGCGCATGTGTTTCGCGGCTGGTATCCCGCCGTGAACTTCATACTGGATTGGTACAGCCATGATGAGGACGTATATCTTTGGCGCGATGATGCGGAATGCAATGTGCTGATCACCGGCGGGCTGGCCCGGAACGACGAAGCCGCCGTTCCGGCGCTTGTGCATGCCCTGATCGAGGACCGGTCATCATGCTGAGTTTTCGGCTGGATGCAGGCGATCTGCGCGGAAAATGGGGCGTCGATTGGCGGCATACAGGCGACAGGCTCGTCGCGGCCCAGAGCGAAATTATTCCGTTTGCGAACCCGATGTTGCAACACCTGCTGATCCTGAGCCCGCACACCACCTGTCTGATCGTGCGCGAACGGGGGGCCGGCAACGCGCCCAAGGCCGCCCCGGCCGAGATTCGGATCAACGATGCCGATCTGCACCGCGTTGTATCACGGTATCTGCGCTGGCCGCTGCAATTGACGCTGCTGCTGGTGGATCATCGCACCGGGTCGGTGCGGCTATTCGCGGGGCAGGGCGGCAATGCCCCTGTTTATCTGCTGGAAAAAGGCGATGTGCTGCTGGGCCATTGGGACCCCCAGCATTTGATCCCCGAGGTGCGCAAGATCGACATCGGCTCGGCTGCCCGGTTCTTGCGTGACTTCGATATGCCCTACGGGCCGCAGACGTTTTATCCTGATTTGCACGTGCTGACCGAAGAAAGCACGCTGGATTGGCGGCCCGGGCGCGGGCTGCGCGCGGTTCCCCCAAAGCCGCACCCGCAACCCCGGTCAGCCGCGCTTGATCCTGCGGCCGATCCGGTGGAGATCGCCCTTGATATCCTGTCCAGCGCCCTTGCGCGGTCTTTGCCAGCGGATGTGTTGGTCGGGACAGAACTGAGCGGCGGTCTGGATTCCGCGCTTGTGTCGATCATCGCCTCGCGGAAACAACCCGGCCTACAAAGTTTCGGTCTGAATTTGCCCGGCATGCCCGGCCAGTCCGAGCGGCGCGACGCCGTGATCGCGCGGTTCGGGCTCAAGGACCACACGCGCGATCTTGCCATGGCGACACCTCTTTTCCCGGGATCGCCCCGTTGGCAAGGGGCGGGCGGCGCGCCGTGGGAGGAAACCTATGACGAAGCCGTCGGGACCCTTTTGGCACAGGCTGCCGATCTGGGTATACGGGCGATGCTGACCGGGTTCGGCGGCGACGAATTGTGCAGTTTATACCCAGGCGAAGCGCCCCCGCCTCCGCATCTGGCCCCGCTTGAACCCGCATCGGAAACGCCATGCATGCCTGATTTCCTGACGCCATCGGCGCAGCAAGCCTTGGATCGCCACCGGCCCGTGGTTGCGCCCCGCGCGGCACTGGACTCCTCTGCGCTGGAAACGGTGGCATTCGGGGCAGCGGTCTACATGCGCCATGGAATTTGGCCTGTGCATCCGCTTTGCAGCCGCGAACTCGTCCGCTTTTGCGCCATGTTACCATGGGACTGGCGCGTCGGGCGCCGGATCGAGCGCGAAATGCTGCGCGCGCTTGATTGTCCTGACCTGTTGGCGGGTTGCCGACATGTCGACAGCTTTCTGCCCGCCCTCGCGACAGGATTTCGCACCGGGTCTTTCGACCGGATTCAGGCTCTTTTTGCGGATGCGCGCATCGTGCGGATCGGACTTGTGGATCAAGACCGATTGCAAAACGGTTTTGCGGCATGGCGGAACGGCGGGCATGATGATGCGGTTCTGCCCTATTACAGCGCCGCGTGCCTTGAATTGAGCTTGCAGCGTGCGGGGCTTGGAACATGAAGGACTGTCACGACGACCGCATGCGCATCGGCATGTTCGTGGATATGCCCGAGCCAGAACCGGACCCTGATGGTGTGTTCGGACGCGACATCGCCGTAGATGGCGTTTTGGATGCGGTGGCTGGCATGGCCCCGCCATCGGATCTTTGCCTGTTTTACAACAGCCCGTTTCTTGCCCCCAAAACCGTGGATTTTGGTCCGCTCTGTTCACGAATGTCCCGCAATCCTCAGGCTGGCCACCGGCTCGAACATGCAGATATACGCGCGCTCAAACAGAACTTTGCGCAGTGGCGGCTGACCCATTTTCACGATCTGGATGGAAACCTGCAATCGGCCCATGATCTGCGGGATCGCTTTGCCGACCGCCTGATCCCGATCACCGCTACGCCGCATGTTTTCAGCTATCCGCAGATGGCGCACAGTTGGATCGCCAGAATGCTGCTGCGTCCGGGTTTCCCCTGCGATGCGATGATCTGTCCGACGCAATCGGCCCGAAAGGCCTTTCTCAACCTGACCGGGGCGGTGGCAGATGCACTGCGTCAAAGCCACGGGCTTGATCTGGCGTTCAAGCCACAAACGCCTGTCATTCCGCTTGGTGTGGATACCAACCGGTTTCGGCCGCGTGACAAGACCGCGCTGCGCCGCCAACTGGGGCTGCCAGAGGACGTGCTTTTGATCACATGGATCGGACGCCTGTCTGCAATGGACAAGGCGGATCTTTTGCCGCTGATCGACGTCTTTGCCGATATGTGCCGTGCTCCAGGGCGCCCGTCCTTGCGGCTTTTGATTGGAGGGTCGGGCAATGCCTTTACCCGTCAGGCGCTTTGTGGACATGCCGCTGCTTCGGGGGTGGGCGACCAGATCCTGTTCCGCGCCGTGCCGGCGCGCGACCGGCATCTGTTTCATGCCGCATCTGATATCTTTGTCTCGCTGGTTGACAGTGTTCAGGAAACCTTTGGCATCACCCCTATCGAGGCGATGGCCTGTGGTGTGCCACAAATCGTATCTGACTGGGACGGCTATCGGGAAACCGTCATCCACGGCGTCACCGGATTTCGTATTCCGACCTATATCGTCCAAGCGGATGAATTTCTGAGCGCTGCTGCAGGTGTCTATGATGGATTTGACATGTTCGAACATCTTGCCTTTGGACAGCAGGTTGTTGTCGATCCCGATGCCATGCGGCAATGTCTGGACCTGCTGGTCGACAATCCGGAGCTGCGCCGACAAATGGGTGAGGCGGCACGCACGCGGGCGGTGACGACCTATGACTGGTCAGTGGTCGTCGCGCAATATTTCGAACTTTGGACCGAACTGTCCGGTATCGCCGCAGTGACCACATGGCACAAATGTGCCGATTATGACGGTCAGAACCTGAGCCGCATTTTCGCCCATTACGCCAGCCGCGTTTTGCCGCGCGACACTGTGATCGCCTTGACCGAAAAGGCCCGCGCCGCCCGATTGGAAAAGCGGCCTGTGCCGGCGTATTTCGCGACCGCTGGCCTGCATTCCGTGCCGGTGCTCCGGGTGCTGTTGCAGGCCTTGCAAAGCGGACCCCGGAGCATGGTGGACCTGACTGCATTGACCTGCGCCCAAAGCGGCTGCACCCAAGAAACCGCGATCGCCCATATCATGTGGCTTTTGAAGATGGGCTATTGTCGCCCACAGGCGGATGATGCGCGACCGGATACCCGGCTTGCGACCGCGTCCGGCCCTGCGCTGTCGCGATGTGGTGCTGTGGTCCTTTAGCCAGGTGAAACCACCTTGCGCCCTCGGTCGGGTGATCTGGTCGAACCAGGTCTTTGCGCGCGGTCCTTTGCGTCAGTAGGGGGTCGTTGCGGTTGCCCCCGCAAAGGTGGTGTAGCAGCGGGTATCATCGGTCCGGTCGAGGTGCAGTATCCTGTCATGGTCAGGGTAGGTGACCTGATCGCGGGGTGCGCGGGTGCCGATCACCAGATAGGTTGCATCGGCCTGCGACGCGTTCTCGAGGAAATGCCCGCGCGGAGAGCCGGCTTTGAAACAGGCCGCATCCCCCGGCAGCAGTTTTGTCTGGTCGGGCCCCTCATGAACCACGACCTCGCCAGCCAGCATAAAGATCATCTCATCCTCTTGCTGGTGCCAATGGCGCAGCGATGACCGTGATCCGGGCGGCAGGGTTTCGGTGAACGCACCGAATTGCGTCAACCCGCCGGTGTCGCTGAACAGGCGCGCGGTGTAGGTGCCGATGACCGGGTGGGTGTCGGTCGGTTGATCCAGTATCGCGTCCTGCGCCTTGATAACGGGCATGGTGATCCTTTCGATAACGGCGTCATCATTCACCCACACGGTGCTGTCCGCAACGAAAAAGGGCCGGTGTTTCCACCGGCCCCCCGTCATTGTGTTGCCTGCGCTTATTCGCGGTTGCCGAACAATTGCAGCAGGAACATGAACATGTTGATGAAGTTCAGGTAGAGGCTCAGCGCGCCCATGATGGCGGATTTGCCCAGCCATTCGCTGTCGCCGTGGGCGGCATGTGCAACGTATTCGGACTTGATGCGCTGCGTGTCATAGGCGGTCAGACCTGCAAAGATCAGCACGCCGAGGATCGAGATCGCGAACATGATCGCGGGCGACTGCAGGAAAAGGTTGATGATCATCGCGACCACGATGCCGATCACACCCATCATCAGGAACGTGCCCCAGCCGGACAGGTCCTTTTTCGTGGTGTAGCCGTACAGGCTCAGACCCGCGAAGGCGATCGAGGTGATGAGGAAGATCTGCGCGATCGACATGCCGGTGAAGGCCACGAAAATCCATGCGATCGACAGGCCCATGACAGCCGCGAAAGCATAAAAGAACGTCTGCGCGGCGGCAGCCGAGAAGCGGTTGATCATCGCACCGAAGCCGAAGATCATCGCCAGAGGTGCGAACATCACGATCCAGCCCAGAATGTTGGGTTGCAGCGTGATCGGGTCACGGAACATCCCCAGCAAAGCAGGGGCAGTACCGACAGCCCAGGCCACGGCAAAGGTGATCAGCATGCCCACGGACATCGTGCCGTAGACTTTGTTCATATGGGCGCGAAGACCCTCGTCGATTGCGGCCGTGCGAACCCCACCGGCCGTGCGAATTGTCTCGAATTGAGCCATGTTTTCCTCCAGAATAAGACAGCGGCGCCGGTACGGCATCCTTGAAGGCTATATTGGCAGGCTGACCCCGTTATTCAAGACTTTCCCGGACCGTTAACCGCTATTCCGACCGATTTGCGCAACAATGTCGCACCCTGGGGACGCGTCGCTATTGGCGCCAATGCCGTGGAACATCCCAGATGGGCCTTGCGGCTTCTTGCTGGGCTGCTTCCGGTGTGATTCCGATATCCCGGAGCATATGCGCATCAAGCCGGCGCAAGGTCCGCCGCTGTCGCGCCAGCCCCCATGCGTGCCGGATCCGCGCGACAATGGACAATCTTGCGCGCTGCCCGGTCTCCAAGCCGCATTGCGTGTGCGTAGCAATGGTCATGATATTCCCTTTCCTGATCAATGGTGTGATTTGCATCTTGATGCTTGATATGTAGCGACGGAGGCGTCATAAGAGAAATGAATGTTTGATAGCTAAAGTATCAGGGATATTGATATGGCGCGCAATCTTGACCTGACCGCCCTGCGGTCCTTCGTGGCGGTGGCCGACACCGGTGGCGTGACAAAGGCGGCGGGCCTGCTGCATCTGACCCAATCGGCAGTGTCGATGCAGCTCAAGCGGTTGGAGGAATCGCTTGATGCAGAATTGCTCGACCGGACAGGCCGGGGCATCGCGCTGACGTCGCAGGGGGAACAACTGCTCAGCTATGCGCGGCGGATGCTGATCCTGAACGATGAAATCTATGGCAAGCTCACCTCCATCGCCTATGAAGGCGAGGTGACGCTGGGCGTGCCGCATGACATCATCTATCCGGTGATCCCGCAGGTTTTGCGGCGTTTCGCCGCCGCCTATCCGCGGATGCGGGTGCAATTGTCGTCATCTTTCACCAGCAACCTGCTGGAAGAATATCGCCGTGGCGCGCTCGACATGATCCTGACGACCGAGGACCGTGTGGGACAGGACGGCGAGACACTGACCGCGATCCCGTTGATCTGGCTTGGCGCGCCGGGCGGGCAGATCTGGAAGGAACGGCCGCTGCGGCTGGCCTATGAACACCGCTGCATCTTTCGCGGCTTCGTGCAGCGCCGTCTGGACGAGGCGGGCATCCCGTGGGAGATGGCCGTCGAAAGCCATTCCAGCCGCACGATCGAAGCCACCGTCAGCGCCGATCTGGCTGTGCATACGATGTTGGCGGGGGCTGAACCGCGGCATTTCGAACGGATCGCGCATGGCGGCGCGCTGCCCGATCTGCGCGATTTCAACATCAACCTCTATCACGCCGATGTCGACAATCCGGTGATCCGCGATCTGGCGGGGTTCATCCGCGACGGGTTCTACACGTTGAAAGCCCCCGTCATGGCACAATGACGACCTTGCCTGTCGAGGCGCGGCTGCGCATCAGTTCCAGCGCCTCCGCCGCCTGTTCGAGCGGCAGCACATGGCTGATATGCGGGGTCAGGCACCCTTCGGCCAGCCAGCCCAGCAATTCGGCCAGCGAATCGGACAATAGGTCAGGTCGGACCTTGAGATAGCCGCCCCAGTAAAATCCGATCAGGTCGATATTCTTGACCAGCAGGATATTGGCAGGCACCTGCGGGACGTCGCCGCTGGCAAAGCCGATGACGATATAGCGCGCCATCGGTTTGCACGCGCCAAGGGCGGCCTTGAACGCCGCACCGCCGACCGGGTCATAGACGACGTCGGCACCACCCAGCGCCTTGACCGCGGCCTTGATGTCCTGCGTATCGCTGTCGATCACGTGATCCGCCCCGGCGGCGCTTGCGACGGCGAGCTTGTCCGCACCGCGCGCCACCGCGACCACGCGCGCGCCCAGCGCCTTGCCGATTTCCACCGCCGTCAGCCCGACGCCGCCAGCGGCCCCGAACACCAGCAAGGTTTCGCCCTGTTGCAATTGCGCGCGCTGCGTCAGCGCCAGATGCGACGTGCCATAGGCGACCATGAAACCGGCCGCGACCTCGGCGGTCATGGTGTCGGGAACGGGCCGGCACAAGGCGGCGGGAAACACGCCCTTTTCCGCCATGCCGCCTTGACCGCCGAAAACCGCGACGCGGGTGCCGATGGCGGGCGTGGTCACACCTTCGCCCAAGGCCACGACCTTGCCGCACACTTCCATCCCCAGCGTAAAGGGTGGCGCAGGTGTATCCTGATACGTCCCCTTGGCCATCAACAGATCGGCAAAATTCAACCCGCAGGCCGCGATGTCGAGCAAAACCTCGCCCGGCGCCGGGACCGGTACGGCGACTTCGGCCAAGGCGGGCGGGTTGGTGAATGACGAAACCTGAAATGCGCGCATCGGATCGAATCCCTTCTGGTGGTGTGGCCCAAGCTGTAGCATCTGGCAAAGGCCAGGCGCGACCACCCTTTGAGCGACCGCGTGGGCCACTTTTCGCGCATTACCTGTCTTTAAGGTCAGGACAAGGACTGCAACCGTTGCGTGTCAGGCGGGAAAGGTGGCATCTTTGCAGTCATGAAGGAAACGTGTGGACGTTTCCGTTTTTGATATGTAAATCCGGCCCCCCCCAACAAGAACAAGCGGGCCCTTTCTGATAAGGAAACACCATGAAACATCCGGTCGACGTCTATGTGGGCAAGCGGATCAGGCATCGCCGCTGGATGAATGGGACGACGCAACAGCAGCTTGCGGAAAACGTCGGCATCAAGTTTCAGCAGATCCAGAAATATGAAACCGGCATGAACCGCGTCAGCGCATCCCGTCTGTGGGACATCGCGCATGTCCTTGGCGTGCCGGTCTCGTTCTTTTTCGAAGGCTACGACGCGCAACCTGCGGCAGAAGCGCCCGGCAGCGATATGCCGGGCGATATCCTGACCGACAAGGAAGCGCTGGAATTGCTGCGATCCTACTATGCTATTCCCGAAAACCAGCGCCGCCGCCTTTTCGATCTGGCCCGCGTGCTGAGCGAAGCCGCCTGAACACGCTCTTGCCTGTGAAACTGCGCTGCGTTACCGCAACCTGGTGAACGCAGCGCAAGGGACAGGCCCATGGATCAAGCAACGCAGGCGGACCTGATCCGCGTCGCTCACCTGTTGGCCGATGCCGCGCGCCCTGTGACACTGGCGCATTTCCGCACCTCTGGTCTGGTCGCAGACAACAAGGCCGATGCCCATTTCGATCCCGTCACCGTCGCTGACCGTGCCGCCGAACGCGCAATGCGCGACGTGCTGGCACGCGAACGTCCCGATGACGGGATTTTTGGCGAGGAATACGGCCAGACCGGCGGCACCAGCGGCCTGACATGGGTGCTCGACCCGATTGACGGCACGCGCGGCTATATCAGCGGGACGCCGACATGGGGTGTGTTGATCGCCGTCGGTGACGCAGATGGCCCTGTATATGGGATCGTCGACCAGCCTTATATCGGCGAACGGTTCGCCGGTGGTTTCGGGCAGGCGACGGTGACCGGACCGATGGGGACCGCACCCTTGGCCACCCGCGCACCGCGCGGGCTGGATCAGGCGATCCTGTTGTCCACCTTTCCCGAAATCGGCACCGCCTCCGAGATGCAGGCGTTTCAGGCTGTGGCACGGCGGGTGCGGCTGACACGCTATGGCATGGACTGCTATGGTTACGCGCTTTTGGCGGCCGGGCAGGTCGATCTGGTGATCGAGGCAGGATTGAACGCTTATGACGTACAGGCCCCGATCGCCGTGATCCAGGCGGCAGGCGGGATCGTCACCGATTGGTCAGGCGGACCCGTACACGAGGGCGGACAGGTGCTTGCCGCGGCCAATCGCCAGATCCATGCCGCGGCGCTTGCGATCCTGCACACGGTTCGGTGATGGCCTGATCCTGCGAATGCCCGAATACTGCCTTGGCTTTGCCGCAACTCTCTGGTTCAGGAAGACAGAGAAACCAAAGGGTCACGTGGCATGAAAATCGTATTCGCCCTGGTGGCGTCCGTTGCATTGTCGGGGTGTTTCGTGATCGTGCCAATCCCCCAGCAGCAGGCCGTGACACGCTCGGTCCCTGCGACAATCGCCACGGCGGGTTTTGGCGGCGGGCTGAACGACCTGCGCGCAAGCCGGGGGTTGTCCGGCCTTGGACAGGACCCGCGCCTGACGCGTGCGGCGCAGGCCCATGCGGACCATATGGCGCAGGCGGGCTATTTTTCGCACCAGTCGCCGGGTGGCCCGAACGGCAACAACATGTCAGAAAGGATCAGGGTTGCCGGATGCAGCGCAGGCGCGATGGCCGAAAACATCGCCAAGGGCCAGCGATCCGAAGCAGAAGTGCTCGCCGCGTGGGCCGCCTCGCCGGGCCATCTGACAAACATGCTTGGCCCGCGTTATCGCAGCTACGGCCTGGGTCGGTCGGGCGACATCTGGGTGCTGAACTTTGCGGACGGGTGTTGACCGGGCCGTTAAGCGCGCGGTCTAGGGTCGCGCCACGCCGGCAAGGTCAAACGCCAAGGCCACCGCGTCCATCAGGTGCTGCCGGTCGTGCGCATGTTCCAACGTGTAGCCGCGTCGCATGATGTCGATGTGGTCCATATCGGGCTGTTCGGCCACCACGGCCTGAATGATGGCCTTCGCGTCGTCGGTCCGGCCTGCCTTGGCCAGCATCGCGCCCAGAAAGACCCGCCTGCGGAGCGAGAGTTTCGGAATTTGCAGGAAAGCGTCAACCGCTTCGCAGTAGCGGCCAGCCATGAAAAGCGCCTGACCGCGCAAAGGCGCGTCATATGCAATCCGCAAGGGACACAGATCCGCCACCTCGTCCAATATGCCGATCACCTCGATAGCACGGCCTCTGTTCATGACGATGACGGCATAGTCGAACAGACATTCGACACTGGACGGGTTCAGTTGCAGACCAAAGCGGGCGTTCGCCTCTGCCTGCGCGAAATGACCGCAGATGACTTGGATGTACCCAAGACCGGAATGCGTCCGGCCGTCGAAGGGGGCAAGTGTGACCGCGTGGCGTGCATATTCCAGCGTCCGTTCGCGCACGTCAGCGGGTGCCAACGCATATTCATGTACGGTCAATTCCGCCCAGGCCATATGGGTCCATGCCAAGGCGAAACCCGGGTCGGCCTTGACGGCCGCCTTAAAGTGTCCAAGGCATACCTGCGCCGTCTCGACATCATCGCTGGTCCATAAGGCAAGACCGCGCGCCCGATGGTCATATGCTGTCAGATTGCTGGTTTGCGCCGATGACCCGTGCCGATGGCCCTCGACCTCTATGCCGTTGACGATATGGCCGACGACCCGTGCCACGATCCGGTCCCATGCCGACAGAATCGCATCGCCCGTGCAATCCAGCGTTTCGCGCCAGACCTGTTCGAACGAAGCGATTTCCGTCAGCGAAAGTCGCAAGGTCAGTTTGTCATCCTGATAGAAAGCGGTGCCTTCGATCACGTAGTCGGCGCGCAAAAGCTGTGCGACGCCGACCGCGTCGCGCCCATCGAGAAGCGCGCCGCGTGCCGATACTGTCGAGACGACCCGCAAGGTCCGGTATCGTGTCAACCCCGATGCGACATCCTCGGCCAGGGCATCGATGCGCAGCGCCATTTTGGCGTCATAGGGCCGCTGCAAAAACGGCATCACGAGAACGCGGGGAAGGGCGCTGGGTTGGTTCCCATCCTGGACGGCGCTGTCCGGTGGCAGGTCCATCAGGTAACCACGACCGCGTATCGTGCGGATCAGCGTCGCATCGGTGTCCGCGAGCGCGGTGCGGACATCGCGGATGGCTTGCGTCAGGGAATCTTCGGTGACGGTGACATCAGGCCAGATCGCGTCGAGCAATTCGTCCTTGGTGACCACCTGTCCGGCCTTTCCAGCCAACAGACCCAGCAGCAGAAAAGACTTTTGCCGCAGTGCAACAAGTTTTGCAGCCCGCGTGAGCGTACCGGCATTCACGTCGAGAACCGTGTCGTTCAGCACGAACCTGGGAGAGCCAAGTGTCAAAAACAAGCCTATTGAATGATAGTCGAACTAACGATGAACCACAGCACACATTAATCCGGAACAATCATCCGGCTTTCACAAGATTCAGCAAAATTTCAGACAACCGTCCACGACGACGATGTGCCCCTGTGAAAGGCTGATCACAGGCACAGCATATCCTGTGACCTGCCGGAGGGACAAGAATGCATTTCATCCAGAACGCGATTGCATCCGACGTTTGGGCAAGGCCACCGGTGCCGTTTCGGGCGATCAGCGCGGCTTGCGTCATCACCGCAAAGCACACGCGGCAGCAAGATCAGGCCGACAGCAGGCGCGTCGTCAGCGCATCAATTCCCCCCTTGGCTGACAGCCTCGTGCATCAGCTGCCTGCGATCGGCGTTTTCGCCCCGGCCGCAGATTTTATGACCCCCCACCGCGCATTTCATGGCCACGAGAGAGGTGGAAACCATGTCAACCGGAACTGATTTTGCAAGCGATTGCATCCGCCTGCTTGAAAGCGTCTGTCGCACCTTCGGACGGCGTCGTGCTGTCCTGCGCGATGTGGAAAATGTTGATCCGCCGTTTGGCCCGGAAACATCCGGCCGCGCGACCAAGATCGTCCATTGGCACCAATAGTCACGGTTGTCCGGCGTCCTTTGCCATCCGCTCCGCGACCAGCGCCAGATAATCATCCAAGGTCTTGCCGGTTTCGGGATGAAACGTTTTGTCGGTCGCTTCGCAGACCTCGATGCGGTCGATGCGAAAAGCGCGGAAATCCCCGCGCCATTCGCACCACGCCGTAGCGGTCCAGACCTGCCCCCAGTATTCGGTCTGCAACGGGCGGATGATCCGCGTGGACGGGATGTCATCCAGTGACAGATAGGTGATGCGCAGTTTGAGCCTGTCGCGGATCGCGCGGCGCAACAGCGGCATGTGCCGGAACCCTGCGCGGGCGGGCTTGAATTCGTAGACGCCAAAGCCCCATGATTTCGGTGCGCGGCGTCTGTTGGACGCATGTTCGCCCACCTTTGCCAGCAGGGTCTTCGCGGCCACCTGCAATTCCGCGTCCGCGACCTCGCGCACGATGGCCATGCCAAGATTCAGCGCCTCCAGTTCCGTCAGCGACAGCGCCATCGGTGGCAGGAACACGGGGTCGCGCAGCAGATAACCGACCCCGCGTTCGCCGTCGATCGGCACTCCTTACGCGACAAGCGTGTCGATGTCGCGATAGATTGTGCGCACCGATACATCCAGCGCAGCCGCGATGTCGCGCGCAAGGTGAAGCCGTCCGTCACGGATGATCTCCACAATGTCCGCCAGTCGCGCGCTGCGCGGCATGGGCAGTCAGTTCACCGCGACTGCGACGGTGCCGTGCAGCATCGTGACACTTGGCCCGTCGATGGCACCCATGAAGGCCGCAGCCTCCGGCGCTGTTTCAATGCTGGCCGCGGCAGCCTTGGCGGCGTCCATATCCGCCCAAGCGACATGGTCGATCCAGACGCCGGTTTCCGAAACGGACAGGCGGCGGGACAGAAAGCCCGGACAGGTGGTCAGATAGCTGTTCATCGCGGCTGCAAGCCGGACGAATGCGGCAGGGCTGGTGGTGTCGTTGATCTTGAAGGTGACGGTTTCGATGACGTTGGGCATGGGATACTCCTGAAGCCGGTTGATTGAGCCTTCTCTGGATAGCCCCCCGCAACTGACAGAACGTGTCAGTTGAGAATTGCCGATTACGCTCTTTTGTCAATCGCCCGCTGACGGGATTGGCGCGGACGTTCACGCCTTTGGGCTGCGTCAGGCAAAGCGTTCGTGCGCTGAAATCGTGGGTCTCTGCGGCACCAACCAGCACGAACGCCTTGCGCTTCTCACCGGGTTTGGCGCAGCGTGGGTCCATGACCATCGAACAAACCGTCTTGTCGCACCGTGACCTTTCCTTGGTCCGCTCGCATATCAAACGCGACTACGCTACCTTGCGTGATCGCACCATGCGCGAATACGGGCCTGATCTTGCGGCGCAGGCGGACCGCGCTGTGGCATTGATCATCGACGTCATCATGCGAAAGATTGCCCGCAAGATCGACCGCGATGATGCGGTGAAAGTCTTTGCAGAAAACGGGTGGCACATTGATTCCGGTACATCGCCGGACCTTTTTGCGCAATATCATGATCTTGCGCTGATCGCGCCGCAGGGGCCGATCACCGGGCTATCGGAATTCGAGGCTGCATTTTTTCTGAAAAGCCTCGATCAAAAACACTTTGGGCAGTCCAAAGAGCGCACGATCATCCTGATCAACCAGGATTTTCCGGATGCCGTGCTGGCAATTTCCAATCTTGGTGATGAGCCCCGGCGCGACCGCGCCTTCGGGCTGAAGGCCATTCTGCCGCCATGCGCGGATTATCTGCTGTGGTGGGCGGTGCGCAGCTCGCGGTTGTGGACTTACTTTGCGGAACCCGTCGATCTGGACGAGAATGCATGGGTTGTCCGTAGCGCGCCAGCGCAAACCCAACGCAAGCGGCCTTTCGCAAAAGCCGCCCTTGGCATCAGGGACCATAGGCTGGCCCCGGCGATCAGCGAGGAACGGTTCTTTGTCGCGCCCTTCGCGGTGCCGGTCGCCACCACGGACCTTACGGTCCGTGCCGGGTCGTATCTGGCGTATCATTGCCTTTAGCTTCGTTCGCCGGTCTATCCGCGGCCCTGCCGCACCCCCGCGATCCAGACATCGGCAATCGCGCGGTCGTCACCCATCATGATCGTCGGGAACAGCGCGTCCCAGATATCATCGGCCCGCGCGCTGCGCTGCGCGATGGCGGGGGTCGCGGCAAGGTCGAGCACGGTGATATCCGCCGCAGCCCCCACGCCCAGATGCCCGATCTCGCCTGTCATGTGGA
Source organism: Yoonia vestfoldensis DSM 16212 (assembly GCF_000382265.1). Classification (GTDB taxonomy): domain Bacteria; phylum Pseudomonadota; class Alphaproteobacteria; order Rhodobacterales; family Rhodobacteraceae; genus Yoonia; species Yoonia vestfoldensis. Next base: position 72,592 of record NZ_KB907981.1, on the reverse strand, counting down.
GCGCCTGCGCCGATCCTTCGGTCGCCAGCCACATCAGCTGCGCGGGATGCAGGGCCACGCCGCGCAATTGCCCGATCTCATAGGCCGCAGCCATCGTGCGCAGCATCGAAAACGACGACCCGCCGCCTGTGTCCGTGGCCAGCCCGATGGTCAGCCCCGCGCGCGCCAGCCCCATCAGGTCGAACAGCCCCGACCCGATGAAGGTGTTCGACGTCGGGCAATGCACGACGGCGGCGCCCACTTCGGCCAGCCGCGCAATCTCGCGCGGCTCAAGATGGATCGCATGGCCGTAAAGACCGCGCGCGCCCAGCAGGCCAAAGGTCTCGTAGGTATCCAGATAGTCGCGGGCATCCGGAAACAGATCGCGGACCCAGGCGATTTCGGGCAATTGCTCGCTCAGATGGGTCTGCATCAGGCAGGTCGGGTTCTCGGCCCACAGCGCGCCAAGGGCGGCCAGCTGGTCCGGCGTCGAGGTGGGCGAGAACCGCGGCGTGATCGCATAGGTCGCGCGGCCCTTGCGGTGCCAGCGCGCGATCAGCGCCTTGCTGTCGTCATAAGCCGCCTGCGCCGTGTCACGCAGATTGTCGGGCGCGTTGCGGTCCATGCAGGTCTTGCCTGCGACCACGGCCATGTCGCGCGCGGCGGCGGCGGTAAAGAATGCCTCCACGCTCGCAGGGTGGATCGTGCAGAAGCTCGTCAGCGTGGTGGTGCCATAGGCCACGGCCAGATCGATCGTGCGCACCGCGATCTCGGCGGCATAGGCGGGGTCGGCAAGGCGCGCCTCTTCGGGGAACGTATAGGTGTTCAGCCAGTCGATCAGCTGCTTGCCCCAGCTCGCGATGATGGCGGTCTGGGGATAATGCATATGCGCATCGATAAAGCCCGCGCTGATCAGCTTGCCCGCGTAATCCACGACCTGTGCATCGGGATGGGCGCTGCGCAACGCCGCCCCGTCACCCACGGCGACGATCCGGCCTGCATCCACCAGCACACCGCCTGCGGAATCGTATCGCACCGCATCGGCCCAGTCGCCATTAAGGGGATTGCCGGAAAATCCAAGCGTCTGGCCAAGAAGAAGATGTTTTGTCATCCGACCCCTATAGGCTGCGCAAAAGCCTGCGTAAATCGGGGAATGGCGTTGTCCCCGTGGACGCTTTGACTATGCTGCGCGCGACAACGGAGGTGCCAGATGGCGGATATCGACGACGAGGTTGACGCAGAGGCCTTCGGCATCACAGACCGGACCGTGGCCGAGGTGCTGAACGCCGTGATGCAGGGCGACGCGGCGGCGGTTGATGCGCTTCTTGACCCGTTGCACCCTGCCGATATCGCGCATCTGATCGAATTGATCGACAGCAAGGAACGGCGCGACCTGCTGACGCTGTGGCAAGGCGGGATCGACGGCGACATCCTGTCCGAGTTGGACGAAAACCTGCGCGAAGAGATCATCCAGCAGCTGGCACCCGCCGAACTGGCCACCGCCCTGCGTGATCTAGACAGCGACGACGTGGTCGATCTGGTCGAATATCTGGGCGAGGACCAGCAGGAGGCCGTGCTCGACGCGCTCGACGCCAGCGACCGGGTCGTGGTGGAACAGGCGCTGTCCTACCCCGAGGAATCGGCAGGCCGCCACATGCAGTCCGAACTGGTGCGCGCGCCCGAACACTGGACCGTGGGCGATGCCATCGACTATCTGCGCTCGGACGTGGTGCTGCCGGACCAGTTCTATCACATCATCCTTGTCGATCCGCGGCTCAAGGCGGTGGGCTATGTCACGCTGGGGCGCATCCTGAGCCATCCGCGCACCACCCCCCTGCGCGATCTGACCGAGGAGACATTCCGCACCTTCCACGTCGCGCAAGGCGTGGAAGAGGTGGCGCAGGCCATCAATCATTATCACCTGATCACCGCCCCCGTGGTCGATGACGACGACCGTGTCGTCGGTGTCATCACCATCGACGATGCGATGGCCTTCCTCGAAGAAGAGGCCGAGGAGGATATCCTGCGCCTTGCCGGTGTGGGCGAAGGCAGCCTGTCGGACAATGTGATTGAGACAACGAAACAGCGGTTTCCGTGGCTTGCGGTCAACCTGTTGACGGCGATCCTCGCCTCGCTGGTCATTTCCCTGTTCGAGGAAACCATCGCGGGGCTGGTGGCCTTGGCCGTGCTGATGCCGATCGTGGCGTCCATGGGCGGCAATGCGGGCACGCAATCGCTGACCGTGGCGGTGCGCGCGCTGGCGACACGTGACCTCACACCTTCCAACGTCTGGCGGGTGATCCGGCGCGAGGCGATGGTCGGCCTTTTGAACGGGCTGGCCTTTGCGGTCGTGATGGGCGTAGTGGGCACGGTCTGGTTCGATGCGCCGATGCTGGGGGTCGTGATCGCCGCAGCGATGGTGGTCAACCTGCTGGTCGCGGGCCTGGCGGGTATTGGCGTGCCGGTCGTGATGGACCGTTTCGGGATCGACCCCGCGCTGGCCTCGGGCACGTTTGTGACCACCGTCACCGACGTCGTGGGGTTCTTCGCCTTCCTCGGGCTCGCCTCGATCATGCTGCTGTGATCGACAAATCCGCCGCCCGCACCGCAGCCTTTGCCCGCCGCGCTGCTGCGCACCGGCCCGATGCGGCCAGTGCCGGCTATCTGAGCCAGGTTCTGGCGGGTTACCGTGGCGTGCCACTCGCTGGCTACATGGCGATGCGCACCGAAATCGACCCGACCCCCGCCATGGCCGAGGCGTCCGCCCATGGCCCCGTCGGCGTGCCTGTGATCTCTGCCAAAGGCCAGCCGTTGCAATTCCGTCTATGGGACCCCGATTGCGCGCTCATCGCAGGCCCGTTCGGCGCACAGGTCCCTGCCACAGGGGACTGGATGACCCCGCAAATCCTGATCGTGCCGCTGGTGGCGTTCAGCCGAAAGGGCGGGCGGCTGGGCTATGGTGGCGGGTTCTATGACCGGACGCTGGAACAGCTGCGCGCACAGGGCCCTGTGCTGGCCATTGGCTTTGCCTATGCCGCGCAGGAAGACCCCGCCCTGCCGCTTGAACCCACCGACCAGCCGCTGGACCTGATCGTCACCGAACAGGGGATCATCACCCCATAGCTATCATCGCCACACCAACCCGAAAGGACCACGCCCCATGATCGCTTATGTCACAGTCGGCGCTGACGATATGGCGGCTGTCGAACGGTTTTACGCAGCCTTCCTGTCGGCCATCGGCTACACCGTCCAAGAAGGCCCCGAGGGGCTGAGCTATATTTTGCCCGTCACTCTGGGCCAGCCCTTCGCCCCACCGGATTTTTACGTCAAGCCGACGTTCGACGGGCGTCCCGCCTCGGCAGGCAATGGCACGATGGTCGCGTTCGAACTGCGCAACCAAAAACAGGTCCGCGACCTGCACGCCGCAGCCCTTGGCGCAGGCGGCACCGACGAAGGCCAGCCGGGGTTTCGCGCGGCCTACGGGCCGGATTTCTATGTCGGCTACCTACGCGATCCGCAGGGCAACAAGATCGCCCTGTTCTCAACTCACCCCGATGAAACGCGTCCCGAGTGAACGCGCCCTGATCATCTTCCGAGCCCAAATATCCCCGCCGGAGGCCTGAAAGTTCTTTCGACCCTCAGCTTTCCGAAAACGCCGCCATCACGGCGTCGGACGCCTCGAAATTCGCGGTCACGCGCTGCACGTCGTCGTCGTCTTCCAGCGTGTCGAGCAGTTTCATCAGCTTGGCCAGACCCTCGGCATCGACCTCGGTGGTCATGTTGGGCTTCCAGATCAGCTTGGTCGAGATCGATTCGCCCAAGGCCGGTTCCAGCGCGTTCGACACTTCGGCAAGGTCCACATCCGCGCAATAGATGACGTGGTTGTCGTCGTCGCTTTGCACATCCTCGGCACCGGCTTCGATGGCGGCCATCATCACCGCATCGGCATCCGCGACGGATGCGGGATAGACGATCTCGCCCTTGCGGTCGAACATGAAGGCGACCGATCCGGTCTCACCCAGATTGCCGCCGTTCTTGGTAAAGGTGGAGCGCACGGTCGATGCGGTGCGGTTGCGGTTGTCGGTCATCGCCTCGACGATCACGGCGATCCCGCCGGGGCCGTAACCTTCATAGCGGATTTCGTCGTAATTTTCAGCATCGCCGCCTTGCGATTTCTTGATCGCGCGGTCGATCACGTCCTTGGGGACAGAATTCGACTTGGCCTCTTTCACGGCCAGCCGCAGGCGGGGGTTCTTGTCGGGGTCGGGGTCGCCCATCTTGGCGGCCACGGTGATTTCCTTGGCCAGCTTGGAAAACAGCTTGGAGCGCAGCTTGTCCTGCCGGCCCTTGCGGTGCTGGATATTCGCCCATTTGGAATGGCCCGCCATGGGAAACCTCTTGTCATGTCCAGTGTAAATCTGCGCCTCTATAAGACAAGCGCACGGGCAGGGGCAAGCCCGCTCACAAAGGCCAGATCAGCGGGATCACGAAAGACACGATGGGGGCCAGCGTGATGTTCAACGGGATGCCGAAGCGCAGGAAATCCGCGAACTTGTAGCCGCCCGGCCCAAACACCAGCGTGTTGGTCTGATACCCGATGGGGGTCGCGAAACTGGCGCTGGCGGCGATCATCACCGCCACGACCAGCGGGCGCGGGTCCACCCCCAGCGCTGTGGCAAGGCCAATCGCGATGGGCGTCATCACGACCGCGACGGCATTGTTGGACACCACTTCCGTCAGCAGGCTTGCCAGCGCGTAGACGGCGAGAACGACCAGAAACGGGGGCAGCGCCATCATGTAAGGGGCCGCCGCCGTCGCGATCATCTCCACCGCGCCCGAGGATTGCAGCGCAGATCCGATCCCCAGCATGGCAAAGATCAGCGCCAGCAACCGGCCTTCGATAAAGGAAAACGCCTCGTCCGCGTCGATGCAGCCGGTCATCAGCACCACCGTCACCCCGATCATCGCCAGCATCAGGATCGGGGCCACGTTCAGCGCGGCAAGTCCGACGATGGCCAACAGGACTCCGATCGCTATCGGTGCATGGCCCCGCCGGTAGGCGCGTTGCGATGGGGCGGACACATCGCCAAGGTTCATATCCTCGGCCAGACGCGCGATATCGGCAGGCGCACCTTCCAGCAGCAATGTATCGCCGACGCGCACGGTCATATCGTCGATCTGCTGGCTGATATTGGCGTCGCGCCGGTGGACCGCCAGCGGATAGACCGCATAGCGCCGCCGCAGCCGCAGCGACCCCAACCGGCGGTCGGCCATCTTGCAATTGGGGGTGATCAGCACCTCGACTGTCGTTGTCTCAACCGCGGAAACCTGATCCACGCGGCGCAGTTCCTTGTTGGCCTGCAGGGACAAAAGCTCTGTCATCTCGGTGCGCAGCACAACGCGGTCGCCGACCTGCAAGCTCACGTTCTTCAGATCGCGCCGCAGCGATTGGTCGCCGCGCACCACGTCGATCAGGCGCACGCCGTCGCGCTTGAACAATTGCACGCCGGTCACATCACGCCCGATCAGGTTGCTGTCGGGGGGGATCACGGCTTCGGAGAAAAACTTTTTCTTCGACCTGTCCGACAGCATGCCCGCCATGCTTTGCCGGTCGGGCAGCAGGCGCGGGGCCATGAAATACATATAGGTAAAGGTCCATGCCACGACGACGAGACCGACCGGCATGATCTCCAGTATCCCGAAAGGTTCCATGCCGGACGCTCGCGCGACACCATCTACCAACAGGTTCGTCGAGGTCCCGATCAGCGTCAGCGTGCCGCCCACAATGGCGGCATAGCTGAGCGGGATCAGCAGCTTGGAGGCCGAGACACCCAAGGACCGCGACATCTGGATAAAGACCGGGATCATCACCACGACCAGCGGCGTGTTGTTCATGATCGCACTGGCCAGCGCCACGAACAGCAACCCGCCGCCGATGGCCCGTGCGGGGCTGACCTTGGCCTGCCGTTCCGCGAGCCGTGTCATTGCATCAAGCGCACCCGTGCGCACAAGCGCACCGACGATGATGAACATCGCCGCAATCGTCCATGGCGCAGGGTTGGAAAACGCATCGACCGCCGCCTGATAGGGCAGAACGCCCGTCACAAGCAGGATGCTGACACCGCACATCGCGACGACTTCGGTCGGGTAGATTTCGCGCAGGAACAGCACAAACATGCCGACAAGCACGGCAAGGGTCAGCCACGCCTGTTGGGTCTGGGTCAGCGCGAACAGCTCAGTCATGCGCCAAAGCCTGGGCCGGCGCGGGCTCTTCGGCAACGCGCGGTCGCACCAGCGTCAGGCCGACGGCCATCGCCGCAAGGGCCGCCCAGACCCACAGGCTATAGTTTTCGCGCAAAAGCAGCATGGCCCAGATGACTCCGAATCCTGTGACAAGATAGCTGATCTGCCCGGCAAAAACCGCCCCGCCGCGCCGGACCAGCCAGATATAGCCGGTATAGACCACGACATGGATGACCGCACCCAGCAGCATCGTCAGATCGGCAAGGATGAAAGGCGCTGCGGGCACGCGCAATTGGTCCGTCGCCAGCGCCATGGGCAGCGCGATCACAACCCCGATGGCCGAGGCTCCGAACAGCACCTGTACCGGATCAAGCCCCGCCGTCCCCCATTTCGCGACGATATTGCCCTCAAGCGCATAGCAGAACGGGGCGATCAGCGCCAAAGGCAGGAAGGCCACCATCGCGCGGTCCGGCAGGCTCGCTTCGGGCAGGGCGATCAGGGCGACGCCTGTCAGACCGAGCGCCAGCCCCGCCATGCGCCGCCACGAAAACCGGTCGTTTCCCAGCGCCAGTGCAATGGGAAATGCGATCAGCGGGATGGTCGAGATCACGATGGACATGACCCCCGCAGGCAGATCAAAAGCCGCGCGATAGCTGGCGGAATTGGGGATCAGCGTGCCCAGCGTCGCGATCATCAGCCAAAAGGCAATCGTGCGCGGCGTGACAGGCAAGCGCCCCAATGTCCGCCAGCGCCAGGCCCCCAGCAACACCATGCCGATCAGCATCTGCCAAAAGATCATGCCCAGCGGTTCATAGCCGCCCGTCACGGTAATCTTGGTCAGCGGTTGCGTCAGCCCCCATCCTGCCCCAAGGGCCACCAGCGCCAGCGTCAGCAGCGCGTGATCGCGCGTCATGCGGGCCCGCTCTGCGCGAGTTTGCCGCCTTGGCGGACCATCACGACGCGGGTGGCACGGCCGGTGCGGTCGTCGGTTTCGACGTAAAGCCCCGACAGCGTCGCCTCGGATTCCGCAGGGGTGAAGCGGTCCTTGGGCATGCCGGTGATGAAGCGGCGCAGGGGTTCGGCCTTGTCCATGCCGATGACCGAATTGTAGTCGCCGCACATGCCTGCATCGGTCTGGTAGGCGGTGCCGCCGCCAAGGATCATCGCATCACCCGTGGGCACGTGGGTATGGGTGCCGACGACGATGCTGGCGCGCCCGTCGCAGAAATGCCCCAGCGCCATCTTTTCGGATGTCGCCTCGCAATGGATGTCGAGCAGGCTGGCCTGCACCTGCCCCCCCATCGGATATTGTCGCAGCACTGTGTCGAGCGCCGAGAACGGATCGTCGAAGGGACGTTTCATGAACACCTGACCCAGCGCCTGTGCGACCAGAACCTTGCGCCCATTGGTGGCATTGAACACCCGCGCGCCGACGCCGGGGGCGGCCTTGGAAAAGTTCAGCGGCCGGATGATGCGCGGCTCTGCTGCGGCAAAGGCCAGCATGTCCTTTTGATCGAAAGCGTGATCGCCCAGCGTGATGACATCGGCGCCTGCTTCCAGCAGCAGTTTTGCATGCGGCGCGGACAGGCCCATGCCGGATGTCGCGTTCTCGCCGTTGACCACGATGAAATCGAGCCGCCAGTCGGCGCGCAGGCGGGGCAGGTGGGTGGTGATCGCGGTCCGGCCCGAGCGGCCCATGACATCGCCGAGGAAAAGTATCTTCATGCCCCTTTGGTAAGGGCGGATCGCGGCCTGTGCCAGTGCGAAAATGTCGCTGGCATCCGGCGTTTATTGGTGCGACCCAAAGGCATGAGTGATTTGCAGCCCATGCGTCCTGCGTCAAACCCCGTGGCGGGTGTCTTGTGGATGGTTCTGACCGGCGTCATGTTTGTCGCCGTCACGGCCATCGTGAAACACGTGGGCGATGATGTTCCTGCCGCGCAGGCCGCGTTCCTGCGTTACGTTCTGGGGCTTGTGTTCCTGTTGCCGATGATCCGGCCGATCCTGTCGGCCCGCCTGACAGCGCGGCAGATGAAGATGTTCGGCCTGCGCGGCGTCGTGCATTCGCTGGCGGTGATCTTGTGGTTCTACGCGATGGCGCGCATTCCCATCGCAGAGGTGACGGCGATGAATTATCTTTCGCCGGTCTATGTCTCGATCGGGGCGGCGCTGTTTCTGGGCGAAAAGCTGCCGCCGCGCCGCCTGATCGCGGTGCTGCTGGCGCTCGTGGGGGCGGCGATCATCCTGCGCCCCGGCGTGAAGGCGGTGGAAAGCGGCCATATCGCGATGCTGGGCACGGCTGTGCTGTTCGCGGTGGGCTATCTTCTGGCCAAGCGGCTGTCGGGCGAGGTATCGGCGGCGGTCGTTGTGGGGATGCTGTCGATCACGGTCACGATCGGGCTGGCCCCCTTTGCCTACGCTGTCTGGGTCACACCAACGCTGGCGCAGGTCGGCTGGCTGTTTCTCGTCGCCTGTTTCGCCACGGCCGGCCATTACACCATGACGCTGGCCTTCGCCGCGGCACCGCTGACGGTCACGCAGCCGGTGACGTTTTTGCAGCTGGTCTGGGCGGTGGTCTTGGGCGCGGTGGTCTTTGGCGAGGCGGTCGATGGCTGGGTCGTGTTCGGCGGGCTGGTCATCATGGCCTCTGTCAGTTTCATCACATGGCGCGAGGCGGTGGCGCGCAGGCAGGTGACGCCGGTCGTGACGCAGACCAAGGTTTAGAGAGCGCCTGACGGCGCGCCTCCGGCGGGAGTATTTTTGGAAAAAAGAAGTCGGACGAGGTGGGTCAGGCGGGGGCGAGCCGCGTGATCAGCGAACTTTGGGTAATCTGGCCGACGGGCTGGCCGTTTTCCACGACTTGCAGCGCCTGTGTGCCGATCTTTTGCAGGATCGCCTGCACCGGTGTGTCCACGTCGATCTGCGGCCCGTCGGCGGTACCTGCGATCATCACGTCGCGCGCGGTCAGCACGCCGAGCGGGTTCATGTGGGCCACGAAATCGGCCACATAGCCGTTCGCGGGGTTGGTGTAGATGTCGCGCGGCGTGCCGCATTGCACGATCCGCCCGCCTTCCATGATGGCGATGCGGTTGCCGATCTTGAACGCCTCGTCCAGATCGTGGCTGACGAAGATGATCGTGCGGCCGCGCTGTTTTTGCAGGTCGAGCAGTTCGTCCTGCAGCTTGGTGCGGATCAGCGGGTCAAGCGCCGAAAAGGGTTCGTCCATCAGCAGGATCGGCGCGTCGGTGGCGAAGGCGCGGGCAAGGCCCACGCGCTGCTGCATGCCGCCCGAAAGCTCGCCCACCAGCGCATCCGCGCGCTCGGACAGGCCCACCATGGCCAGTTCCTGATCGACGCGGGCGTGCAATTTGCCTTTGTCCATCCCGGCCAGTTCCAGCCCCAGCCCCACATTGTCGCGCACCGTCCGCCATGGCAGCAGGCCGAATTGCTGGAACACCATCGATACCGATTTCTGCCGCAGCCGCCGCAGATCGGTCGCGCTGCAATGAGTGACGTCATAGCTGTGGTCGCCGTCATGGACGCGCACCGCGCCGCGCACGACAGGGTTCAGCCCGTTGACCGCGCGCAGCAGCGTCGATTTGCCCGACCCTGACAGCCCCATCAGCACCAGGATTTCACCCTGCGCCACGTTCAGCGAACAATCATGCACGCCCAGCACCTGATCGGTCCGGGTCATGATCTCGGCCCGGTCCAGACCTTCGTCCATCAGGGAGAGCGCCGTTTGCGGTTTCGATCCGAAGACGATGCTGACATTGTCGAATTCGACCGCATTCATTTCTGTTTCACCCGCAACATCCGGTCGAGCATGATCGCCACGACGACGATGACGAAGCCGGATTCAAACCCCAGCGAGGTATTCACCGAATTCAGTGCGCGGATCACCGGCACGCCCAGCCCGCTGGCCCCCACAAGAGCCGCGATCACCACCATCGACAGCGACAGCATGATCGTCTGGTTCAGCCCCGCCATGATCTGCGGCATGGCCGAGGGCAGTTCGACCTTGATCAGGACCTGCCGTTTCGTCGCGCCGAAGGCCTGTGCCGCCTCGAGCAGGGCGGTGGGCGTGGACGCCACACCCAGATAGGTCAGCCGGATCGGCGCGGGCAGAACGAAGATCACCGTGGCGATCAGCCCCGGCACCATGCCGATGCCGAAGAACACGATGGCCGGGATCAGATAGACGAAGGTCGGCAGCGTCTGCATCAGGTCGAGCACCGGCACCATCGCGCGGTAAAGCCGGGGGCGGTGGGCAGCGGCGATGCCGATCGGCACGCCGATCCCCATGCAGACGACGCAGGCCGACAGCACCAGCGTCAGCGATTGCATCGTCTCGCGCCAGTAGCCTTGGTTGAGAATGAAGAAGAAGCCCAGAATGATCAGCAATGTGGTTTTCCAGCTGCGCTGCAAGGCCCAGGTGAGTGCGGCGAAAACCGCGACCACCACCAGCGGATGCGGTGTTTCCAGCGCCCACAGAATGCTGTCGATCAACCATTCGAGGGCCGCCGCAATCCGGTCGAACACAAAGCCCAGGTTGGCGTTCAGCCAGTCGAACACGGATTTCGCCCATGGTCCGATCGGAATCTTGTTGTCGGTCAGCCAGTTCACGCTGCTTCCTTCGGCTTGGTGGGCGAGGCCCTGATGCGGGCCTCACCCGTCAGATCAAAGACCCAGCGCCGCATTCACGGCGGCTGTTGCATCGCCACCGTCGCGCGTTGTGACGCCGTCCAGCCAGCCGGTCAGGATCTCGGGGTTGGCGGTCAGCCATGCGGTCGCCGCCTCTGCCGGATCGGCTCCGTCATCCAGGATCGCGCCCATGATCTCGTTTTCCATGGCCAGCGTGAATTCGAGGTTCTGCAGGAACTGGCCCACATTCGGGCAGCTTTCCACGTAACCCGCACGGGTATTGGTCGCGACGGTCGCGCCGCCGAGGTTCGGGCCGAACCAGTCATCACCGCCTTCGAGGTATTCCATGTCGAAGTTGGCGTTCATCGGATGCGGTTCCCAGCCGAGAAAAACGATGGGTTCGTCCCGGCTTGACGCGCGGTCCACCTGTGCCAGCATTCCCTGTTCGGAGCTTTCGAGCACTTCGAATCCGGACAGGCCGAAGGCGTCAGCGGCGATCATGTCGATGATCAGGCGGTTGCCGTCATTGCCCGGTTCGATCCCATAGATCCGGTTGTCCAAAGCGTCGGCATTGGCGGCGATGTCGTCGAAGCTGTCGATGCCCAGCTCGGCGGCGGCACGGTTCACGGCCAGCGTATATTTCGCGCCTTCCAGATTGGTACGCACGGTCTCGACGGTGCCCGCTTCACGGTAGGGGGCGATGTCGGCCTCCATTGTGGGCATCCAGTTGCCGAGAAAGACGTCGATGTCGCCTTCGGCCAAGGAAATGTATGTGACCGGCACCGACAGGATCTTGGTTTCCGTCTCGTAGCCCAGCGCCTCGAGCACGACGGTCGTCGCGGCGGTGGTGGCGGTGATGTCGGTCCAGCCGACGTCCGAAAAAGTGACGAGTTCGCATTCGGCGAAGGCCGGCATCGCGGCAAAGATTGCAAGTGCCGACAGGCTTGATTTCAGTTTCATGGATAACTCCCTGTGGTTTTTTCTTGATTGACGAGTCAATAAAGAACGAATTAAGTGTCTCGCGCAACCCGAAAGAGGATGACATGCCCAAGCTAGGAATGGAACCGATCCGTCGCGCTGCACTATTGCAGGCTACGATTGACGAAATCGGCGCTGTGGGCAACCTCGATGTGACCGTCAGTGCCATTGCCAAAAGGGCAGGTATGTCGTCGGCGCTGGCGCATCATTACTTCGGCGGCAAGGAACAGATCTTTCTGGCGGCGATGCGGCACGTCCTGCGGGTCTATGGAACCGAGGTCCGTGCGGCGCTGCGCTCTGCGCGCGGCCCCCGTGCCCGGGTCGAGGCGGTGATCCGGGCGGGGTTCAGTTCCACGAACTTCCAGACCGATGTGATCGCCGCCTGGCTGAATTTCTACGTCCTCGCCCAGACCTCCGAAGATGCGAACCGGCTGTTGCGGGTCTATCAGCGGCGGCTGCACAGCAATCTGGTGCATGACCTGCGACCCCTGATCGGCGCGCGCGCAGACGATGCCGCCGTGCGGATCGCGGGGCTGATCGACGGGTCTTACCTGCGGCAGGGGCTGGCACGCGGGCAGGTGGTCCCTTCGGATGCGACGGAACAGGTGCTGGCGCTGCTTGCCATGGAATTGAAAGAGATCGCGCAATGACGAAACCGAACATGCTGATTATCATGGTCGACCAGCTGAACGGCACGCTGTTCCCAGACGGCCCTGTCGAATGGCTGCACGCGCCCAACCTCAAGGCGCTGGCGGCGCGATCCACCCGTTTCGCCAACAGCTACACGGCGTCGCCGCTTTGTGCGCCCGCGCGGGCGGCGTTCATGTCGGGCCAGTTGCCGTCGCGCAATGGTGTCTACGACAACGCCGCCGAATTCGCATCGAGCATTCCAACTTACGCGCATCACCTGCGGCGTGCGGGTTATCAAACCTGCCTTGCGGGCAAGATGCATTTCGTCGGCCCAGATCAGATGCACGGCTTCGAGGAACGGCTGACCACCGATATCTACCCCGCCGATTTCGGCTGGACGCCGGACTATCGCAAACCGGGCGAACGGATCGACTGGTGGTATCACAACATGGGATCTGTCACGGGGTCCGGCGTGGCCGAGATCACCAACCAGATGGAATATGACGACGAGGTCGCCTATCACGCGACCCGAAAGCTCTATGATCTGGGGCGCGGCCATGACGCGCGGCCCTGGTGCCTGACGGTCAGTTTCACCCATCCGCATGACCCCTATGTGGCGCGCCGCAAATACTGGGATCTGTACGAAGACTGCGATCACCTGATGCCGCAGACAGGCCCGATCCCTTACGCCGATCAGGACCCGCACAGCCAGCGCATTCTGGACGCCAACGACCGCGACAATTTCAACATCACCGATGACGATATCCGCCGGTCGCGCCGCGCCTATTTCGCCAATATCAGCTATCTGGACGACAAGATCGGGGACATCCTGCAAGTGCTCGACGACACGCGCCAAGAGGCCACGATCGTCTTTGTCTCCGACCATGGCGATATGCTGGGCGAACGCGGCCTCTGGTTCAAGATGTGTTTCTACGACGGGTCCTCCCGCGTGCCGCTGATGATCGCAAGCCCCGCGATGGCACCTGGCCTGCACAGCATCCCCGTCAGCACGATCGACGTGACGCCGACGCTCTGCGATCTGGCGGGCGTGGATATGTCCGAGGTCATGCCATGGACCAGCGGCGAAAGCCTTGTGCCTTTGGGGCAGGGCGGCACCCGCGACACCCCCGTCGCGATGGAATATGCCGCCGAGGCGAGCCAGGCCCCGCTGGTCAGCCTGCGCTACGGCAAATGGAAATACAATCGCTGCACGCTGGACCCTGACCAGCTCTTCGACATGGACGCGGACCCGCAGGAACTGACCAATCTGGCGGACCACCCCGCCCACCAAGGCACGCTGACACAACTGCGCGTCAAGGCTGACGCCCGCTGGGACCTCGCCCGTTTCGACGCCGATGTGCGCCAGTCTCAGGCCTGCCGCTGGGTCGTCTACGAGGCTTTGCGCAACGGCAGCTATTACCCGTGGGACTACCAGCCGCTGCAAAAGGCATCCGAACGCTACATGCGCAACCATATGGACATCAACGTGCTCGAAGATAACCAGCGATTTCCGCGCGGTGAATGATCATCTTCCGAGTAAAAATATCCCCGCCGGAGGCATAAAAGTCATGATAACCCAACCCAAAGCCAGCCATTTCATCGATGGCGCCTACGTCGAAGACACCGCCGGTGACGTGATCGAGGTGGTCTACCCCTACACGGGCAAGGTGATCGCGACGCTCCACGCCGCAACCCCCGCCATTGTCGATCAAGCGCTGACTGCCGCCAAGCGCGCGCAAAAGGAATGGGCCAGCTGGACCGGCACGCAGCGTGGCCGCGTGCTCCGCCGCGCCGCCGATATCATGCGGGATCGCAACCACGAACTGTCGGTGCTGGAAACCTATGACACCGGCAAACCCTATCAGGAAACATCCGTCGCCGATGCCACATCCGGTGCCGATGCGTTTGAATATTTCGGCGGTTTGGCGGGCAGCATCACCGGCGAACATATCCCCTTGGGTGACAATTTCGTCTATACCCGCCGCGAACCTTTGGGCGTCTGCGTGGGCATCGGCGCGTGGAACTACCCCACCCAGATCGCCTGCTGGAAAGGCGCGCCTGCGCTGGCCTGCGGAAATGCGCTGGTGTTCAAACCGTCCGAGGTCACCCCGCTTTGCGCGCTGAAAGTCGCGGAGATATTGCACGAGGCAGGCGCGCCCGCAGGCGTCTATAACGTGATCCAAGGCTATGGCGCCGTTGGCGCGTCGCTGATCACGGATGCCCGCGTTGACAAGGTATCGCTGACAGGCTCGGTCGCAACAGGGCGCAAGGTCTATGCTGCCGCCGCCGAAGGGATGCGCCATGTCACGATGGAACTGGGGGGCAAATCCCCGCTCGTCATTTTTGATGATGCCGATCTGGATGCCGCCGTCTCGGGCGCGATCCTCGGGAATTTCTATTCGTCGGGGCAGGTTTGTTCCAACGGCACGCGGGTCTTCGTGCAAAAGGGCATCAAGGCGGCGTTTCTGGCCCGCCTGACCGACCGTCTGCAAGGCGTCGTCATGGGCGACCCGCAGGACCCCGCCACAAACTACGGCCCGATGGTCAGCGCCCGCCAGCGCGACATCGTCACAGGCTTCATCGCCAAGGGGCAGGCCGAAGGCGCGCGGCTGGTCACCGGCGGCACGATCCCGGACAAGGCGGGCTTTTTCCTCACCCCCACGGTCTTTGCCGATGTCACCGACGACATGACCATCGCGCGAGAGGAAATCTTTGGCCCCGTCATGTCCGTGCTCGATTTCGACACCGAGGAAGAAGCACTGGCCCGCGCCAATGACACGCCCTATGGCCTCGCCGCTGGCGTGTTCACCGCGGACCTCGCCCGCGCGCATCGCATGGCGGCGGGGTTCGAGGCAGGCACCTGTTACATCAACACCTACAACGACGCGCCGGTCGAGGCCCCTTTCGGCGGCATGAAACTGTCCGGCGTGGGACGCGAAAACTCCAAGGCGGCGATCAACCACTACAGCCAGATCAAAAGCGTCTATGTGCGCATGGACAAGCTTGAGGCACCGTTCTGATGCAGGCTGATTACGTCATCGTCGGCGCCGGGTCTGCCGGATGTGCCATCGCCTACCGTCTGGCCGAGGCGGGCAAAAACGTTCTGGTCATCGAACATGGCGGGTCGGATCGTGGGCCGTTCATCCAGATGCCCGCGGCTTTGTCCTATCCGATGAACATGAAAATGTACGACTGGGGGCTGAAGTCCGAACCCGAACCGCATCTGGGCGGGCGGCAACTGGTGACGCCGCGCGGCAAGGTGATCGGCGGGTCGTCCTCGATCAACGGGATGATCTATGTGCGCGGCCATGCCCGCGATTTCGACTATTGGGCCGAGACAGGCGCGCAGGGCTGGGGCTATGCCGATGTGCTGCCCTATTTCAAACGGATGGAACACTGGCACGACGGCGGCCATGGCGGCGATCCCGACTGGCGCGGCAAGGACGGCCCGCTGCACATCACCCGTGGTCCGCGCAAGAACCCGCTGACCCGCGCCTTTGTCGAGGCAGGAGCGCAGGCAGGTTATCCGCTGACCGCCGATTACAACGGCGAACAGCAGGAAGGCTTTGGCCCGTTCGACGCTACGATCTACAAAGGCCATCGCTGGTCCGCCGCCAGCGCCTATCTGCGGCCCGCGCTGACACGGCCCAATTGCACGCTGACCCGCGCCTTTGCCCGCCGCATCGTGATCGAGAACGGCCGCGTCGTCGGCGTCGAGGTATCGCGCGGCAAGAAGATCGAGGTCATCCGCGCCAATGTCGAGGTCATCATCGCCGCCTCGCCTCTGAATTCACCCAAACTGCTGATGCTGTCCGGCATAGGCCCCGCCGCGCATCTGGCCGAACATGGTATTCCCGTCGTGGCCGACCGCCCCGGCGTGGGCCAGAACCTGCAGGACCATCTGGAGCTTTACATCCAGCAGGCCGCAACCAAGCCTGTCACGCTCTTCGCCTATTGGAACCTGCGCGGCAAGGCGCGGATCGGGGCGGAATGGCTGCTTTGGAAAACCGGTCTGGGGTCGTCAAACCAGTTCGAAAGCGCGGGCTTCATCCGCTCGCGCGCGGGCGTCGACTACCCCGACATCCAGTTCCATTTCCTGCCCATCGCCGTCAGCTACGATGGCAAGATCGCGCCGGAAGGCCACGGTTTTCAGGCCCATGTCGGCCCGATGCGGTCGGCGTCACGCGGGCAGGTTACGCTGCGGTCGGCCAATCCCGACGACAATCCGCGCATCGCGTTCAACTATATGTCCGACCCGCAGGATTGGGTCGATTTTCGCCAATGCATCCGGCTGACGCGCGAGATTTTCGCACAGCCGGCTTTTGATGATTACCGCGGGCACGAGATCCAGCCCGGTGAGGCGGCGCAGTCCGACGAAGACCTCGACGCCTTCATCCGCGACCATGCCGAAAGCGCCTATCATCCCTGCGGCACCTGCAAGATGGGGGCGGTCGATGACCCGATGGCCGTTGTCGACCCCCAAACCCGCGTGATCGGCGTGGACGGGTTGCGCGTCGCGGACAGTTCGATCTTTCCGCGCATCACCAACGGCAACCTGAACGCGCCCTCGATCATGGTCGGCGAAAAGGCGGCGGACCATATCCTGCGGCGCAATCCGCTGCCGCCTGCCAATGACCAGCCGTGGATTCACCCCGATTGGCAGACCAGCCAGAGGTGATCTTAACGAAATCTTAACCTTGGTTAAGAAAGTCTATTGATCCGTCCCCCCGTCCGCCGCTAGGTCGGGGATATGTTGAAAATCGTCCTCGTGCTTGGCCTCGCTTTCGCGGGTGCCGCCCATGCCAACCCCAGCGGCGCGATCCGCGTGATCGACGCCGATACGTTCGATGTCGGCGGCGACCGGGTGCGCCTGTTCGGGGTGGATGCGCCGGAACTGGGGCAACCCTGCACAATCGGTCGGCAGACCATCGACTGCGGGCGCTGGGCCGCCGATCAGGTGCGTGCGCGCTTCGACGGGCAGCGCGCCCGTTGCACCACCCGCGACGTGGACCGCTATGGCCGGCAGGTTGCGACCTGCGATGTCGGTGGCGTCGATCTGGGGCAGGTGATCGTCGCGGAAGGCTGGGCCACCGCATATCGCCGCTATTCCATGCTTTATGATCTGGATGAAAAGGCCGCCGCCGTTGCCGCGCGGGGGCTCTGGTCCGCGACGATGGAAAACCCTGAATCCTTCCGCGCCACCAGCAATGCGGGCCCCGCCGCCCCCGATGCCGCCTGCAACATCAAGGGCAATATCTCCAACAGCGGGCGGATTTACCACCGCCCCGGCAACCGCGACTACGACCGCACCGTGATCAACGAAGGCAGCGGTGAACGCTGGTTCTGTTTCGAGGCCGAAGCCCGCGCCGCAGGCTGGCGCGCCGCGCGGAATTGATCGGGATCAAGGCGCGGGCCAGCCCGCGCGCCTATGGTCGGGGCAGTCACAGTGAAAGGACGCCCCATGACCCATACCCCGCATGAACTGCACGAGGAATTTCCCGACCAGACCGAAGCCTTGCATGATCTCAAGACATCCGACGTGCATTTTGCAAAGCTTTGCGACGATTATCACGACATCAACCGTGCCATCCACCGCGCCGAAACCGATCTGGAACCGACCGACGACGCGCATATGACCGCGATGCGCAAGACCCGTCTGGGGCTGAAAGACGCGATCGCCGCAGCCCTGCGCGCCGCCTGATCAGGCGTCCGTGCCTTCGACGGTTTGCTGAAACCGTTCGAAAAACTGGTCGGCCATTTTCTTGGCGAAACCGCCGATGATCCGGTTGCCCAGTTGCGCGAGCTTGCCGCCCACCTTGGCCGTCGCGTTATAGGTCAGTTCCGTGCCGCCTTCGACGGTGGCAAGCACCACATCGGCGCTGCCTTTGGCGAAACCTGCGACACCGCCCTTGCCTTCGCCCACGATGGTATAGCTCTGGCCGGGGATGACGTTTTCCAACGTCACCTCGCCTTTGAAGGTGGCCGAAACAGGACCGACCTTTTGCTTGACGGTCGCTGCGAAGCCGTCTTCGGGCGATCCGGTCAGATCCTCGCAGCCCGGAATGCAGGCGCGCAGGGTGTCCGGGTTGTTCAGATGTGCCCAGACGGCATCGATATCCGCCGCGATCACGCGGCTGCCCGATAATTCCATGGTGGTCCTCCCGTTTGGGTCGATCTTCGGGGGGCGGCACATATTTTGCAATCCCCATCTTTCGCATCTTCCGAGCCCAAATATCCCCCGCGGAGCGTTTGCGGCTTTGCCGCAAAAAGGGGCGCTGCCCCTCGCACCGGAGTATTTTTGGAAATAAGAAGTCGTGTTCAGTCGAGCTGATAGGGCAGCAGTCCGCGGGTGTTCGGATCGACGCGCAGATGCCGTTCCAAAGGCGGGACCGAGCGTTGGTGGCAATTGCGCCTTTCGCAGATCCGGCAGGAAATCCCGATCGGCGCATAGGCGTCAGGTGCTGCGATATCCATGTGATCGGCATAGACGATGGCGCCTGCATGGCGCACCTCGCAGCCCAGCCCGATCGCATAGCGGCGGGTGGGCGCGTGATAGGACCCGCCCGATTTGCTGACATCGCGGGCCAGACAGAAATAGCGCGCACCGTCAGGTGTTTCGGCCAGCTGCCGCAGGAATTGCCCCGGCAGTTCAAACGCCTGATGTACGTTCCAGAGCGGGCAGGCCCCCCCGAAGCGGGCGAATTGCAGGGTCGTCGCGGAATGGCGTTTGGTGATCGTGCCCGCCTGATCGACGCGGACAAAGAAGAACGGGATGCCCTTGGCACCGGGGCGTTGCAGGGTGGACAGCCGGTGCGCCACCTGTTCCAGCGACGCGCCGAACCGCGCTGCGAGCAGTTCCAGATCGTGCCGCGTGTCTTGGGCGGCCTGTAAGAACGCGTGATAGGGCATCAGCGCCGCCCCCGCGAAGTAATTCGCCAGACCGACCTTGGCGATACTGCGCGCCTCGTCCGACTGGAACCGCGCAAGGTCGAGCGTGGCGTCGAGCAAGGGGGCATGTGTGACCAGCGCCAGTTGCAAGAGAAGCTGAAAGGTCTGCGTCGCCGGATGGGCCGAAGCCGACAGCGTCAGCTGCCGTGTCGCGGGGTCGAAGGCGCGGAGCGTGTCGCTGGGCGCATAGCGCACGCCGATGCCCGCATTGGCGAGCAGCCGGATCGCGGCCTGCGCGATGCTCTCGTCCGGCTGGCACTGGCCCGCCATGCGCTCGGCGCTGCGGTCCACGGCATCGATGTAATTGTCGCAATAATGGAAGAAATCGCGCACTTCTTCCCACGGGCTGGGGCGCAGGCGCGCGTCTTCGCGGCCTAATGCCTCGTCGAGGGACGCAAGCCGTTCATGGGTTTGCCGGTATCCGCGGTGCAGGTCCAGAAAGGCGCGGGCGAGGGTGGGGGCATTGGCCGCCACCAGCCGCAGATCGGCCAAGGCGGGGGCGCTGCCGGTGAATACCGGATCGGCCAGCGCCTCGCGCAGGTCACCGACAAGGCGCGCCTCGTCGCCCGATTGCAGCTCGGTGACGTCAAAGCCGAATTCCTGCGCCAGCCCCAACACCACCGCCGTCGACACGGGGCGGTTGTTGTTTTCCATCTGGTTGAGATAGGGCAGCGAGACGCCGAGTTTATCGGCAAAGGCCTTTTGCGTCATCGCCAGCCGTCCGCGCAATTCGCGCAGCTTGGCCCCGGCATAGAGTTTCTGGATCGCCATGACGCACCTTTGCAAATTTGCGGCCCATGATTAGCCGCTGCAAAGCCTGCGTCAAGCGATGCGCTTTTCCCGCCACACGACAAAGACGACCGACAGGAAGGCCAGAATGGACGTTCCGAGCATGATCAGCTGCAAGGGCAGGGTGCCTGATTCCACGGTCAGGATGCTGCCTGCGAATTGCGACAGGGCAGCCCCACCGCCGATCATGATCGCACCGCCCAGCCCGCTGGCCGTGCCCGCCAGATGCGGGCGCACAGAGATCGAGCCTGCCATGACGTTGGGCAAGGTCAGCCCGTTGCCCAGCCCCAGAAAGGTGCAGAACCCGAAGAACACCAGGGGATGGATGATCCCTGCAAGCGTCAGCAGCACAGAGATGCCAAGGCCGACAATCGTGACACCTGTCCCGATCAGCGCCATCTTGTTGATTCCCAGCCTGACCGAAAACCGCCCCGACAGAAAATTGCCCATTGCGTAGCCGATCGCGGGTGCGCCAAGGGCGACGCCGTTCCACACCGGCGAGAGACCGAAGATCGTCGTGCCGACGAAGGACGCACCACCCAGCAGCGCAAAGAACGCCCCCGACCCGAAGGCTGCGCACATCACATAACCCCAGAAGCGGGGCGATTTCAGCAATTCGGGATAGGATTTCACCTGCGCGCGAAACCCGATGCCGCCTTGGGCCAGGGTCTCGCCCAGATCGTAATGCACCAGCGCCAGCGTGCCCATCCCGGCCAGCACCAGAAACACGAAAGTCGCGTGCCAGTCGAAGGCCTGTTCCAATGTGCCGCCGATCATCGGGCCGACCATCGGCACCAGCGCCATGCCCATCGTGACATAGCCGATCATCGACGCGGCTTCTGCATCCGGTACGATATCGCGCACGATGGCGCGGCCCAGCACCATGCAGGTGGCGACGGCCGCTTGCAGGATGCGGAAGAACAGGAACATCTCGACCGTGGTCGAGAACAGCGCGCCGATGGTGGCAAGGATGAAGATCGACAGCGACCCGATCAGGATCGGCCGCCGCCCGAACCTGTCGGACAGAGGGCCGACAAAGATTTGCAGGATGGCCGTGGCCGCCAGATAGCCCGACAGCGACACCTGCATGACGGCGTATTCGGTCTCGAAATAGGCCGTCATCGCCGCCAGCGAAGGCAGGAAGATCGACATGTTCAACGCCGAGATGCCTGTGATCAGGATCAGCGTCAATATATGGGGCGGGGTCGTCCGGTCCAGAAACCGGATATCGGGCATGGTTGTCATTGCGATTAGTTAGGACTGGCTGCGGGGGAAGTCCATGCGCAAGACCGCCCACCGGTCTGTGCATTCATGAACCGACGTCGCGTGCTATTTGCTGATTTGCAGAAACATGACTTTGCGAAATGCGTTATTTGCAAATTTTCTCAATCCCGCTTCATTCGTGCCCTGAACATGCTATGCAGGTTGAAACCTGAAGGGGAGGGGCTGGCATGGACATTCTGCAGGAACTCGAAGACCGGCGCGCTGACGCACGTCTTGGCGGTGGCGAAAAGCGGATCGCGGCGCAGCACAGCAAAGGCAAGCTGACCGCGCGCGAAAGGATCGACCTGCTGCTGGACGAAGGGTCTTTCGAGGAATTCGACATGTTCGTCGCGCATCGCTGCACCGATTTCGGGATGGAACAGGACCGGCCTGCGGGTGACGGCGTGGTGACGGGCTGGGGCACGATCAATGGCCGCATGGTCTATGTGTTCAGCCAGGATTTCACCGTCATGGGCGGGTCGGTGTCGGAAACCCACGGCAAGAAAATCTGCAAGATCATGGATTTGGCGATGCAGAACGGCGCGCCCGTGATCGGGATCAACGATTCCGGTGGCGCGCGGATTCAGGAAGGTGTGGCCAGCCTTGCCGCTTATGGCGACGTGTTCCAGCGCAATATCACCGCATCGGGTGTCGTCCCGCAGATCAGCCTGATCATGGGGCCGTGTGCCGGTGGCGCGGTTTACAGCCCTGCGATGACCGACTTCATCTTCATGGTGAAGGAGTCCAGCTATATGTTCGTGACCGGCCCCGATGTGGCCAAGACGGTGACCAATGAAATCGTCACGGCCGAGGAATTGGGCGGGGCCACCACCCATACCCGCAAATCATCGGTCGCCGATGGTGCGTTCGAAAATGATGTGGAGGCTTTGGCCGAAACCCGTCGCCTGTTCGACTTTCTGCCGCTCAACAACCGCGAACAGCCGCCTGTGCGCCCGTTCTTTGACGATGTGAACCGTATCGAGGAAAGCCTTGATACGCTGGTGCCCGCCAATCCGAACACGCCTTACGACATGAAGGAACTGATCCTGAAAATCGCGGATGAAGGCGATTTTTACGAGATTCAGGCCGAGTTTGCGAAAAATATCCTCACGGGCTTCATCCGTCTGGAAGGGTCCACCGTGGGCGTTGTCGCCAATCAGCCGATGGTGCTGGCGGGGTGTCTGGATATCGACAGCAGCCGCAAGGCCGCACGGTTCGTGCGGTTCTGCGATGCGTTCGAAATTCCAGTGCTGACGCTGGTCGATGTGCCGGGCTTCCTGCCGGGCACGTCACAGGAATACGGCGGCGTCATCAAGCACGGCGCGAAACTGCTTTACGCCTATGGCGAGGCGACCGTGCCCAAGGTCACGGTCATCACCCGCAAAGCCTATGGCGGGGCCTATGTCGTGATGGCGTCTAAACACCTTCAGGCCGATTTCAACTATGCCTGGCCCACATCCGAGATCGCCGTGATGGGCGCAAAGGGCGCGACCGAGATCATCCATCGCGGCAAATCCGCCGAGGAAATCGCCGCGCGCACCGCCGAATACGAGGCGCGGTTCGCGAATCCTTTCGTCGCCGCTGAAAAAGGGTTCATCGACGAGGTGATCATGCCCCATTCCACGCGCAAGCGGATCTGCCGCGCCTTTGCATCGCTGCGGAGCAAGAAAACGCAGATGCCGTGGAAGAAACACGACAACATTCCGCTTTGAACCAAAGGTCAGACTGATGGCGCTGCCATATATGGACAAACACCGCGGCTTTCCGGGCCGCCTGCCGGGGACGGATTTCCAGTTTGTGATCCGCCGTGCGAACAAGGACGGGGCGACGCCCCTGTCCGAGCGTATCCGCTATCCCGACCGCCGACCCGCCGACAAACGCGCGGACGCCGGATTCATGCAGGCCCTGTGGGAGGCGTTCGGCGAGGAACCCTTTGTGCGCGGCAATCTGGACGCGGGCCGTTTGAGCTGGCTTTTCGGGCGCGAGGTCATCCCCGCCGAAGACCCGTTCGATCCCGCCAGTTACGAGGCGATGCTGCGGATCGACGTCAAGGTCGCGCGCCAGAGTTTCCCCGACATCCCCGGATTGAACGAATGACCATATCGGTCGCGCATGCGGTGGGGCAGGAAACCGCCGATTTCGGGGCTGCGCGGATTGCGCGCTTTGCGCTATCGCGGGCCTGCGTCATGATCACAGACATGGCGGCGCGGATTGGCATGCGTGCCTCCGTATCGTCTGACCATGTTTACCCTTCCCCTCACCGGTCTGCCTGTCGCACAGGCGGGCCGGTTTCCCTTTTTGACCGTGCAATCGGCGGAATTCCGGCTGATATTGGATATCACGGCAAAACCGCTATTGAGTTGACGGGCAATAACGTCGATTTTGACGCTATCTTCGAGAAACCGAATAAAGGCAGAACACCATGCAGAAAAAATCAATCATCCTCGCGGCCTTCGCAGCCTTCGCACTTTCCGCTTGCCTGGAAAGCGACACCGAACGTGCCGTCGCTGGCGCTGGCGCAGGTCTGGTCGCGGCTGAAATCCTCGGCACCGATCGCACGGGCACCGTTTTGGCAGGCGCAGCCGCAGGCGTGTTCTGTGACGACGTCGGCGTCTGCCGTCCGGTGCGCCGCTAACACCGCAGCGCTTCGGCGCGATCATATTGTTGTTGGCCGCCGTCGGGGGATGACCCCGGCGGCGGTTTTCCGTTTCCGGGGGGACCTTTGATGTTCAAGAAAATTCTGATCGCCAACCGTGGCGAGATCGCCTGTCGCGTCATCAAGACAGCCCGCAAGATGGGCATCAAGACGGTCGCGATTTATTCCGACGCCGACCGTCACGCGCTCCACGTCAAGATGGCGGATGAGGCGGTGCATATCGGGCCTGCCCCCGCCAACCAATCCTATATCGTGATCGACAAGGTCATGGCCGCGATCAAGGCGACAGGGGCCGAGGCCGTACATCCCGGTTACGGCTTTCTGTCCGAAAACGCCAAATTCGCCGAGGCGCTGGAGGCTGCGGGCGTCGCCTTTATCGGCCCGCCCAAGCGTGCGATCGAGGCGATGGGCGACAAGATCACCTCCAAGAAACTGGCGCAGGAGGCGAATGTCTCGACCGTGCCGGGCTACATGGGGCTGATCGAAGACGCCGATGACGCGGTGAAGATCGCCAATCAGGTCGGTTATCCTGTGATGATCAAGGCCAGTGCCGGTGGCGGTGGCAAGGGCATGCGCATCGCCTGGAATGATCAGGAAGCCCGCGAAGGGTTCCAGTCGTCCAAGAACGAAGCCGCCAGCAGTTTCGGCGACGACCGGATTTTCATCGAGAAATTCGTCACACAACCGCGCCATATCGAAATTCAGGTATTGGCCGACCAGCATGGCAATGCGGTCTATCTGCATGAACGAGAATGTTCGATCCAGCGCCGCAACCAGAAGGTCATCGAAGAAGCCCCCAGCCCGTTTCTGGACGAGGCCACCCGCAAGGCGATGGGCGAACAATCTGTCGCGCTGGCGCAGGCGGTGGGCTATACCAGCGCGGGCACGGTGGAATTCATCGTCGATGGCGACCGGAATTTCTATTTCCTGGAAATGAACACACGCTTGCAGGTTGAACATCCTGTGACCGAACTGATCACCGGCATTGATCTGGTCGAACAGATGATCCGTGTGGCTGCGGGCGAACACTTACCCTTTGCGCAAAGTGATCTCAAGATCAACGGCTGGGCGATGGAAAGCCGCCTTTATGCCGAGGACCCGTACCGCGGGTTCCTGCCGTCCATCGGGCGGCTGACGCGCTATCGCCCGCCTGTCGAAGAGGCGACGCCGACACGCGCAGTGCGCAACGACACCGGCGTGTTCGAGGGCGGCGAGATCAGCATGTATTACGACCCGATGATCGCCAAGCTCTGCACCTGGGGGCCGGACCGCGCGTCGGCCATTGCAGAAATGCGACTGGCGCTGGACGCGTTCGAGGTCGAAGGCATCGGGCATAACCTGCCGTTTCTGGCGGCGGTCTATGACCACGAGAAGTTTACCAGCGGCAATATGACCACCGCCTTCATCGCCGAGGAATTCCCCGACGGGTTCCACGGCACGACCTTGCCTGATGCCACCTGTCTGCAAATTGCCGCCTCTGCTGCCGCGATGCACCGCGTGTCGGAAATCCGGCGTGCGCGGATCAGCGGGCGGATGGGCAACCATGAACGGCACGTGGGCGAGGATTGGGTCGTCTCGATCCAGGGCACACATCACCGCGTGCATATCGCCGCCGACAAGAAAGGTGCCGATGTGACGATCGCAGGCAACACGCTGCGCGTGACAAGCGACTGGACACCGGGACAACCGCTTGCGCGGCTTGACGTTGATGGCGCGCCCTTGGTGTTGAAGATCGGCAAGATATCCGGGGGGTTCCGCGTGCGGTATCGCGGTGCGGACCTGAAGGTGCATGTGCGCAGCCCGCGTCAGGCGGAACT
This sequence comes from Yoonia vestfoldensis DSM 16212, assembly GCF_000382265.1. Classification (GTDB taxonomy): domain Bacteria; phylum Pseudomonadota; class Alphaproteobacteria; order Rhodobacterales; family Rhodobacteraceae; genus Yoonia; species Yoonia vestfoldensis. The sequence goes on along the minus strand of NZ_KB907981.1, from coordinate 46,645 downwards.
GGCGGCGCTGATGCCGGAAAAATTGCCGCCCGATACGTCCAAGGTGCTGTTGTGTCCGATGCCCGGCCTGATCGTCAAGGTCGATGTCGCCGTGGGCGATACCGTGCAGGAAGGTCAGGCTTTGTGCACCGTCGAAGCGATGAAGATGGAAAACATCCTGCGCGCCGAACGCAAGGGCGTGGTTTCCAAGAACAACGCCAGTGCCGGTGACAGCCTTGCCGTCGATGACGTGATCATGGAATTCGAATGACCGGTCAGCGGATACTTTCGCCGCGCCGGTCCTCGATTTCCTGCGCGCGCAGCGGGGTGCGGTCGATGGACCCCGTCAGTTCCCGCACGCTCCATGGTTCGGGCTTGCGTTGCAGGACGCGCCCGTCCTTGTCCACGACAGTCAGCGCATATCCGCGCGGACGCAGTTCAAGCCTGACCGATGTGCGCGCCGCCGGATCTGTGTCGGTGATCAGGATCACGTCGCGTTCGACAAGCCGGTCGATATCGGCCAGCAACATGTCCATCTGCTGGCGGAACCTTGGATCGTTGGGCGTGTCCGCGAAAACGACGACCGCGCGGGCCAGCCATTGCAGTTCTGCCAAAGTGACCTCGGACGCATCGAAAACCTGCGTCCGGTCTGTTTCCCACCGTTCGATTACGGATTGTTCGACAGCCGCCTCATCAGCCGACAGGCTGGTGGTGGCAACAAGCGCGCCAAGCGCGATGGCTAATAATCTTTTCATACTTACCGATATAGTCCGACCATGCCGCAAAGCTAAGTCCCAATGCCACAAGGACAACACCTTTTTTGCGACGGGATGTCACACAGCCAACAGGAGCCTGCGATGACCGACAAGAAAACATGGGAAAAGCTGGCCACCAGCGAGTTGCGCGGCAAGCCACTGGATGCGCTGACATGGCACACGCTGGAAGGCATCCCCGTCCTGCCGCTTTATACTGCCGAGGATACCGCCGACCTGCCGCATCTGGGCGGCATCCCCGGCGCGGCGCCCTATACGCGCGGCGTCAAGGCCACGATGTATGCGGGACGCCCCTGGACGATCCGGCAATATGCGGGGTTTTCGACGGCGGAGGAATCCAACAATTTCTACCGCAAGGCGCTGGCCGCAGGGCAGCAGGGTGTCTCTGTCGCGTTCGATCTGGCCACGCATCGCGGCTATGACAGCGACCATCCACGGGTGGAAGGGGACGTGGGCAAGGCCGGTGTCGCCACTGATTCTGTCGAGGATATGAAGATCCTGTTCGACGGCATCCCGCTGGACAAAGTGTCTGTATCCATGACGATGAACGGTGCGGTAATCCCGATTTTGGCCAATTTCATCGTCGCGGGCGAGGAACAGGGCCATCCGCGCAATGTGCTGTCCGGCACCATCCAGAACGACATCCTCAAGGAATTCATGGTGCGGAACACTTACGTCTATCCGCCCGAACCCTCGATGCGGATCATCGCGGATATCATCGAATACACCACAGCCGAGATGCCGAAGTTCAATTCGATCAGCATCAGCGGCTATCACATGCAAGAGGCCGGCGCGAACCTTGTGCAGGAACTGGCCTATACTTTGGCCGATGGGCGCGAATATGTGCGTGCGGCCATCGCACGCGGCATGGATGTGGACCAGTTCGCAGGGCGGCTGTCGTTTTTCTTCGCCATCGGGATGAATTTCTTTATGGAGGCCGCCAAATTGCGCGCGGCACGCCTGCTGTGGTCGCGGATCATGGCGGAATTCGACCCCAAGGACCCCAAATCGTCCATGCTGCGCACCCATTGCCAAACCTCGGGCGTGTCCTTGCAGGAACAGGATCCCTATAACAACGTGATCCGCACCGCCTACGAGGCGATGTCGGCGGTGCTGGGCGGGACGCAATCCTTGCACACCAATGCGCTCGACGAGGCGATTGCCTTGCCGACCGAGTTTTCGGCGCGGATCGCGCGCAATACCCAGTTGATCTTGCAGGAAGAAACCGGCGTGACGAAAGTCGTCGATCCATTGGCGGGGTCCTATTACGTCGAAAGCCTGACGCATGAGCTGGCCGAGAAGGCGTGGGAATTGATCCAGGAGGTCGAGGAAATGGGCGGCATGACCAAGGCCGTCGCCTCCGGCATGCCCAAACTGCGGATCGAGGAAACAGCCGCCAAACGGCAGGCCGCCATCGACCGTGGCACCGAGGTCGTCGTCGGCGTCAACAAATACCGCAAGGACAACGAGGACCCGATCGACATCCTTGATATCGACAACGAGGCCGTGCGCCTGTCGCAGATCGCGCGGATCGAACGCACCAAGGCCGCCCGTGATGCCACAGCCTGCAATGCGGCGCTGGCTGAACTGACCCGCCGCGCAGGCGAGGGCGGCAATCTGTTGGAGGCGGCCGTGACCGCCGCGCGCGCACGCGCCACCGTGGGGGAAATCAGCATGGCGATGGAAAAAGTGTTCGGCCGCCACCGCGCCGAGGTCAAGACGCTCGCGGGGGTTTACGGTGCCGCCTACGAAGGCGATGCCGGTTTCGCGGCCATTCAGGCCAGTGTGGAGGCCTTCGCCAAGGAAGACGGGCGCCGCCCCCGCATGCTCGTCGTTAAGATGGGGCAGGACGGGCATGACCGCGGCGCCAAGGTCATCGCCACCGCCTTTGCCGATATCGGGTTCGACGTGGATGTCGGCCCCCTGTTCCAGACCCCCGCCGAGGCCGCACAGGACGCCATCGACAACGACGTGCATGTGATCGGGATTTCGTCGCAGGCCGCAGGACACAAGACGTTGGCCCCCAAACTGGTGCAGGCGCTGAAAGATGCGGGGGCCGACGACATCATCGTCATCTGCGGCGGCGTGATCCCGCAGCAGGATTACCAGTTTCTCTATGACAGCGGCGTCAAGGCGATCTTTGGCCCCGGCACCAATATCCCCAAGGCAGCGGAAGACATCCTGCACCTGATCAGGGCCGCGCGTGGCTGATCCGCACCCCATCGTGACTCGGCTGGTAGATGCGGCGACGTTGGAGAAGATGAGGGGCGTAAGATGAGTAAGGGAGATGCGGCATGAGTAAGCATGCATGGGTGAGTATTGATGGTAAACGTCCGGGCGATGAATACGGGTTTGGTTTTCCTGACGACGGGCTAGAGCTGAAAGAACTTGTGGCGAGAGACAACGCACTCATTCTTGACAATGAAACGGGGCAAAGCCTGCCGGGCTCGCGGTTTCCCAGAGTTCTGGAAACACAGGGAAAACCTTATAGGGTACCAAAAGTTCTTGGCGATTACGTCCGTTGGATATGCCCTGTGGTATCCGAACGTCTGGCTGATGCCTTGCGCCAGGCTGATCTTGGGCCATCCAACCTTTATCCGGTCACGCTTTACCAGCGGGATAAGAATATCACCTTCGATCAGTCCGTTTTCATCCTGAATATCGGTGTCTGCAAAGAGGCGCTGGATGATGAACAGACAACCATGCTTCGTCCATTTTCGCGGCCCTACACTTACACGATAAAGTCCACAATCAAGGCAGATGATGTTGTTTTGAAACGGAACGCAGCAGAGGGACCTGATATCTGGGTGGACCCAAAGCTGCCGCGCAAGACGTATTTCGTCAGTGACCGCCTGTATCAAATCCTGAAAAAAGAAAACTTGGCCAAGGCGTTTGGGCTTGTCCGTTGCCGGATTGCCGATTGATTATCCGCGTAGGATGGGTGCTTGCACCCATGCCGATCCGGCCCCTGCGGGACCGGATGCCTCCGGCGGGGATATTTGGGCTCGAACGATGAAGGAAAGACCATGCTGACACTCGACCATCTTGCCGTTGTGGCGGAGGATCTGGCCACGGGGACCGCCTTTGTCGAGGCCGCACTTGGCGTCACCATGCAGCCCGGCGGCAAGCATGTCCGCTATGGCACGCATAACACGCTGCTGGGCTTGGGGGATGATCTGTATCTGGAGGTCATCACCAAGGATCCGGGTGCCGCGCCCTATGACGGGCCGACATGGTTCGGGCTGGATCATTTCAGCGGCGCGCCACGTCTGGGCAACTGGATTTGCCAGACGGACGATCTGGACGCCGTGTTGCGCGATGCGCCCGCTGCGGTGGGATTGCCACGCGATCTGTCACGCGGCGATCTGGCGTGGCGGATTACGGTGCCGAGTGATGGCAGCAAGCCTTATGACGGGGCCTATCCGACGCTGATCCAATGGGCGACGGGCACGCATCACCCTGCGCGCCGTCTGGCCGACAGCGGGTGTCGTCTGGTGGAACTGAATGTCAGCCATCCGCAGGCGGATGATCTGCGCGCCATGCTGCCGCTGGCCGATGACAGGGTCCTGTTCCACACGGGGCCTGCGGGATTTGCCGCCGTTTTCGACACGCCACAGGGACGGCGCAGCCTCGGCTAGGCTTTTTCATCCGTGCAGGTGCAGCGAAAGGTTGCAACATCCGCACAGGTCGGGTTCAAGATCGGGCAATGTTTTGATCAAAGGACCCCCATGTCGATCTGGACCCGCATCGGCGAGGCGCTGGCCGCACTTGCGAAAGGCGAAGGCCTGCTTGCGGTCTTTGACCGCTTGCGCACGCCGCCTGACCGCAGTGTCGCCTTTACCATCGCCGTGATCGCGCTGGGGGCCAAGATGGCCAAGGCGGACGGCCATGTGTCGCGCAACGAGGTCCGCGCCTTTCGCGACGTGTTCGTCATTGCGCCCGAAGAAGAGGAAAACGCCGCCCGCGTCTTCGATCTCGCGCGGCAGGATGTTGCGGGTTACGACATCTATGCGCGCCGCATCAAGGCGATGTTCGGCGATCACGAAGGCCCGCTTTGCGACCTGCTCGAAGGGTTGTTCCATATCGCGCTGGCCGATGGCAGCTATCACCAGACCGAAGATGCGTTCCTGCAAGAGGTGGCCGCGATCTTCGGGTTCGACGAACGCCGATTCCAGCGCATCCGCGCGCAATTCGTTCCCGATGCAGAACGTGATCCCTATGCGGTGCTGGGCGTGGATGCCGAAGCGCCGATGGATCAGGTGCGCGCTGCATGGGCGCAGCTTGTCCGCGACACGCACCCCGACCGGATGATCGCGCGCGGTGTCCCGCCTGAGGCGGTCAAGCTCGCCGAACGGCGCATGGTCGCGATCAACCGCGCTTGGGAAGAGATCAGGGCGAAACGCTGATGCGCATCGTCACCTATAACGTTGAATGGTTCAATACGCTGTTCGACGATGCGGGGCGGTTGATTGATGACGACAGCTGGTCGTCGCGCTGGAATGTGACCAAGCGCCAGCAGACGGCGGCGCTGGGCCATGTGTTTCGCAGCCTTGATGCCGATGCGGTCATGGTGATCGAAGCCCCCGACACCAATCGCAGGCGCAGCACGGTGCGCGCCCTGACGCAATTCGCGCGGGATTTCGACCTGCGGGCGCGGGCGGTGCGGACCGGATTTCCCAACGAGACCCAACAGCAGATCGCGCTGATGTTCGACCCCGCTGTGATGCAGGCCGGACATGACCCGAAATCCAGCCCCGATGCGCCCGCATTTGACGGCAAATACCGCGTCGATCTGGATGTCGATGCGCAACCGGAAACGATCCGCTGGTCCAAACCGCCGCTGGAGGTGGCGGTGATCACGGCGGCGGGCCCTTTGCGGATGATCGGCGTGCATGCCAAATCCAAAGCGCCGCATGGGGCCGAGGACGGCGCCGCCGCCGTGCGCATCGCGATCGAGAACCGGCGCAAACAGCTGGCGCAATGCGTCTGGCTGCGCAAACGCGTGGATGCGCATCTGGCGGCGGGGGACGACCTGATCGTGCTCGGCGATTTCAACGACGGGCCGGGTCTGGACGAATATGAAAAGCTGTTCGGCCGGTCCGGGGTCGAGATCGTGCTGGGCGAGGATGGGCCTTTGGGCCTTTATGATCCGCACGGGCGCATGGCTTTGGGCCGCAAGGTGGGCGCGCTGCCTACGACCGCGCGTTTCAAGCGCAAGGATCAGCCGTATCTGCAGGCGCTCCTGGATTATGTCATGGTGTCGCCGGGGTTGCGGGTGAAGGCCCCGCAATGGCAGATCTGGCACCCGTTCGACCACCCGACCTGTTACCACGATCCGGTTCTGCGCGATGCGCTGCTATTGGCGTCGGATCATTTTCCGGTCGTGCTCGATCTGGGGATCTGACCCGGCCACATTGAAAATCGGGGTGGAAAGGCATATGGTAACGGTATGAAAGCCACTCTGACCGCCTTTGCCCTGACCGCCCTGATGGCGGGCCCTGCGTCTGCCCAAAGCGGTGAGGAGGCGCCATCCGGCGGGTTCAACCTTGTCGAGGAAGGGGCGCGCATGATCATGCGTGGCCTGATGGAGGAAATGTCGCCCACGATCGACAGCCTGCGCGACACATTGGAAGAGATGGGGCCGGTCGTTGGCGATTTCCTGCGCGAAATGGGCCCCGGCCTGGCCACGTTCCTGAACCGCGTCGATGACGTGCGGCATTACGAATTGCCCGAATTCCTGCCTAACGGCGACATCATCCTGCGGCGCAAGCCCGATGCGCCGCTGTTCGTGCCTGACCTCGACACCGACGGCGGCGAAATCGAGCTTTAGCGCGCGTCCTCAGTCGCGAAAATATTTCTGGCCGCGATACCAATAGGCTTTGCGTTGGTCCGGCGCGGCGGCTTGGTCTTCGGTGTCAGCGATGCTGTCTTGGCCGTCATCCGCCATCGCCAGAATGGGCAGGGCGTCGGCGTCCAATGCCGCAGGTTCTGCATCAACCAGTTGCAGCTTGATCACAACGAATGCGGTATTGTCCTGTTCGGGGTCCGCGATGGTCGTCAGCGCATCAAGCAAGGCCACCCCGACCTCTACGCTGCTGGCGTCCTGAAGCGGCATCAGCGTATTTGCGATGGTCCTGTTGGGCAGCGATTGCAAACCATCCGTTGCCGCGATGATCGTGTCGCCGGGCAGCAGGGACAGCGGCGCTTGCGGGCAATCGATGGCCGCGATTGTTGTGCCGTCAAGAACCGATGTCAGCATGTTGCGGTCTGGATGATTGCGCCCGACCTCTGCTGACATAGACCCGACCTTGACCATCATGTCGATCTGCGGGGCCATCGAATGGTCCTTGTTCAACTGCCGCAGCGCACCGGCGCGGAACAGGAACAGGGGCGAATCGCCAATGGACAGCCATGTCAGCTTGTGATTGCGGATCATCGGCACCAGCACGGTGGAGGCCATGCCGAATGTGTCTTCATGCGCGGCCACATGCGCGGCAAGCCTGCGGTTCGCTGCCTCGGCGGCGTCGCGCAGCACCGTGCCCGCCCGTGCAAGGCCCACGTTCAGGGCGCTTTCGTGCAGTTTGATCTGGCAGAACATCTCTGTCGCGACGATGGCGCTTGCCACATCACCCGCGCTGTGTCCGCCGACACCGTCGGCCACAACCGCGAAGCCTGACGATTGCCCCAGCGCGAACCCCGACAAGACAGTGTCTTCCTGATAGTCCCTGCTGCCTTTGATCGCCGCTATGGCGACATCAAGCCGCACGGCATCACCACCGGTGGATTGCAAATCCAGCATCGCCCTTCTCCCCTGTGTCTGGTCATGACAACGCAAGATACTTGCATCACGTCACAGGACACGCCTCAAACGTGAACCGAAGATTAAGACAAATCTTGGACGAATGGCAGCAATTTTTGCGAGACTGGTTTGGAACGACCATGGGCGCGTCAGGGTCAGCCGCTGAACTTGACCGTTGCTGTCGCATTCAGGGCCGCCGCAAGCGCGTTGAACCTGATTTCGGCGACCTCGCCATAAAGCGGGCGGGCGTGTTCGGTCAGCCGCAGTGTCAGCTCACCGGCCTTGCGGTTCCATTTCAGCGTGCCGGGCTGTTCATCGGCCGTCAGCCAGAGCATCGCGCCAAGGCGCATGGCCTTGCCCAATATCTCGGCTTCCTTGATCTGGTCAGGCGTCAGCATCGCGAAAAGAGGGTCGAACCGGCTGCTCGCGGTCTTGCTGGAATAGCGGTTCATCAGCGCAAGCCCCAGCAGCACACGTTCATAATGTTTCAGCCCACCGAGGTTGGCGCGGGTTGCGTTGTCGAAGGTCACTTCGGCGCGGTAATCGGGATGCGCGCGCCAACTCACGTCATGCAGCAAGCAGGCGGCCTTGATGATCCGCTTGCGCTGCCAGTTGGCGCGGGGAAACAGCGGCTTGACGAAATCATACAGGATGCGCCCGAAGCCGGGCAGGCGGGCGTCCTTGGCCTCGGCGAAACGGCAGCTTTCGATCAACGGGTCGCGTTCGCGCAGCGCGCGCGGCATCTGTTCGTACAGCATCCCTTCGCGGATCCCATAAGACGAGACCGCGACATCCTTGGGCTTGAAGGTGCGCATCAATTCCTTCAGCACGATGGACGCAAGCGGGACCAACGACATCCGGCTGTCAGAGATATTGCAGCGATTGCGCAGGTCGTTCAGGTCGGATTTGCGGATATATTCGGCGGTCATGCTGATCTGGCGCGATGACATCCGGTATTCGTGCAGCACCGTCAAAGGATAGCCGCGCCGTTCCATGTCGATCCGCGCGATCGCGCGCCACGACCCGCCGACCAGAAACAGGCGCATCCCCGTTTCATGGTTCATTTCCCTGTGCAGGTCCTGCATCGTGGCGCGGACATAGGCCTTGATCGCCTTTTTGCCGCCCGGAATTTCGCGCAGTTTCAGCGGACCCAGCGCTGACGTCACCCGCTGGCCCACGCGCCCGTCGGCCAAATCGGCCAGTTCCATCGACGACCCGCCGATGTCGCAGACAAGGCCATAGCTGCCTGGCCAGCCCAGCAGCACACCTTGCGCGGACAGCCGCGCCTCTTCCTTGCCGTCGATGACCCACAGCTTGATGCCGGTTTCGCGCAGCACCTCGTCGCGGAAATCCTGCCCGTCGGTTGCCTCGCGCACGGCGGCGGTGGCCACGGCGGTCAGCGGGGGGATGCCCATGCCCTTGGCCAATGCAGCGAACCGGCGGATCGCTGACACGGCCCTTTTGCGTCCTTCGGGGTTCAGATGCCCGGTCTGCGACATGCCCGCACCCAAGGCGCACATGATCTTTTCGTTGTAAAAATAGGCGGGCGACCGCGCCGCTCCGTCGAACACCACCAGCCGGACAGAGTTTGATCCCACATCGACCACACCGACCCGCGCCAGCGCCTGTGCGGCCGGGTCTTCGAACAAGGGTCGGCCGAAAGGGCCCCAATCGATGCTGTCAGGCTCGGATTGTTGTGTCATTCTGTCCCCGTGTGTGACGCCTGACAGGTATCGGTCAATCGTCCGTGTGGGTCAATTGCGGAACATCCGACGCCCCCGCTGACCCGCGCCCCGAAAGCGAGGGGTTCTCCATGAAAAAGCGGTGGCAATTGAACGCGAATTCGCCCTCGGGCACCGTGGCGCGGGTGAAATGCCCGTCTGGCGCCATCACCCAGCTTTGCGCGACGTCAGCCATGTTGGCGGCCATGATCTGGCTGACGATCTGCGCCTTGACGGTCGGGTTCTGGATATCGACCAGCGTCTCGACCCGCCGGTTCAGGTTGCGCCCCATCCAATCGGCAGAGCTGATATAGACCTTGGCCTTTTTCGACGGCAGTGCCGCGCCATTGCCGAAACAGACGATGCGCGAATGCTCCAGAAACCGCCCCACGATGGATTTGACGCGGATATTGTCGGACAGGCCCTTCACACCGGGGCGCAGCCCGCAGATGCCACGGATCACAAGGCTGATTTTCACCCCCGCGCCAGAGGCCGCATAAAGCGCGTCGATCACATCGGGTTCAACGAGCGAATTCATCTTGGCCCAGATCATTGCGGGTTTGCCCGCACGGGCGTTGTCCGCCTCGGTCTCGATGCGGTCCAGCAAGGTCTGTTTCAGTGATATGGGCGAGATCGACAGGTTCTTCAGCCCCTCGGGCTGGGCATAGCCGGACAGGTAGTTGAACACCTTGGTCGCATCGCGCCCCAGATCCTGATCGCAGGTGAAAAAGCTCAGGTCGGTATAAATGCGTGCCGTGATGGGATGGTAATTGCCGGTGCCGAAATGGGTATAGGTCACCAGCCTGTCGCCTTCGCGGCGCACCACCGTGCTGATCTTGGCATGGGTCTTGTAGTTGACAAAGCCGTAAACCACATGCGCGCCCGCCCGTTCCAACCTGCGCGACTGGCGGATATTGGCGGCCTCGTCAAAGCGGGCCTTGAGTTCGACAAGTGCGGTGACGGATTTGCCGTTCTCTGCCGCCTCGCAAAGCGCTGTGACGATGGGCGATTTTTGCGACGTGCGATAAAGCGTCTGTTTGATCGCGACCACATCGGGATCATGCGCCGCCTGATTGAGAAACCGTACCACCATGTCGAAGGTTTCATAAGGGTGGTGCAGCAGCATGTCCTTTTTCCGGATCGCGGCGAACATGTCGCCGTCGTGGTCCTGCACCCGTTCCGGCACGCGCGGCGTGAATGTGGGCCAGAGCAGATCGGGCCGGCTGTCCAGCACCAGTTCGCCAAGGTCGGAGATACCGATCAGCCCGTCCACCTCGACCACGGCATCGCTGGACACATGCAGTTCGGACATGATCAGCGATTGCAGCGCGGGCGGGGCATTGGCCGAAATCTTGAGCCGGACAACCTCGCCCCGGCGACGGCGTTTGAGGGCGGTTTCAAACTCGCGCACGAGGTCTTCGGCCTCTTCTTCGAGTTCCAGATCACTGTCGCGCAGCACCTTAAACCCGCAATTGCCTTTGACGTGATAGCCCGGAAACAGGCGCGGGATATGCAACAAAAGCAGTTCTTCCAGCGGCAGGAACCTGTGCCCCGTCGCACTGGGCACCGAAATGAACCGCGCGATCTGCGCGGGGATCGGCAGCAGCGCGCGCAGGCTGCGCTTGTCGGCGCTGCGTTCCAGTTGCAGCGCCAGTGCGAAACCTTCGTTGGGCAGGAACGGGAACGGATGCGCAGGGTCGATCGCGAGCGGCGACAGGACCGGAAACACCTGATCGAGGAAATAATTGTCCAGAAATTCGCGGTCATCCTCGGTCACGTCCTTGCGCGAAAGGATGGCGATGCCGTTGTCCTTCAATTCCGCTTCCAACGCGCTGAACACGACCTGTTGGCGCGTCATCAGGGCGCGCGCCTCGCGGTCGATCTCGACCAGCTGTTCGGCAGGCGTCAGCCCGTCCAGCGCGGGCGTGACATTGCCCGCAATCGACAATTCGCGCAGGCCTGCCACGCGAACGGTATAGAATTCGTCCAGATTGGTCGCGGAAATCGACAGGAACCGGAGCCGTTCCAGCAGCGGGACGCGGGGGTTCTCGGCCTCTTCCAGCACGCGCCAGTTGAACCCGACCCAGCTGAGTTCGCGGTTCACGAAACGTGCGCAGCTTGCGAGATCCGCATCAAGAGAGGTGGCAGCCGGAAAGTCGCCGGTAAGGAAATTTGCGTTGAGCATGCAGCCTTTTGTCCCGCGAAGGTTGCGGTTTTGTGACGATGATGCAGCGCCTAGTCGGGCTTGTCCAGCAGCCGTGCGGCCAGCCTTTGGCTGATCTTGTGACCGCTTGCCAAAGCGGCGCTGTCAAGCGCGGCCACGATGGCGGCGGCGGCGGCAAAGGACCGTTCGATCCGGGGGGCCAGATAGGCCGCAAGGTCGGGCGGCGGCAGCAACTGGCGGTCGGCGAAAAGTTTCATCATCACCGCTTGCAACAGCGCGTCATCGGGGTCTGCGACCTGCACGACGGCGCTGCCCTGCATTCGGCTGGCAAGGTCGGGCAGGGTCACAGGCCAATGCCCCGGCGTCTGGCGCGCGGTCATCAGCAACAGCCCGCCGCTGTGTTGCAGGTGGTTGTGCAGGTGGAACATCGCCTCTTGGGCGGCTTGCGGCAGGCTGTCCATATCCTCGATGACCAGTGCCGCCGCCTCTGGCAGAAAATCGGCGGTCAGATCGGCGGCTGCGATGATCTGCGTGGGCTGCGCGCCTGCGAAAATCCGAGCAAGATGGCTTTTGCCGCAGCCCGCAGGCCCCGCGATCACCAGTTTGCGCAAAGGCCAGCGGTCAGGGTCCGTGACCATTCCAAAGGCCGTCGCATTGGCGGTCGAGACGAAAAAGTCATCCGGCCCCAGCGCCACTCCGTTGGGCCAGTCGAAACTGAGTTGCCGGGCGGTCATGGGTCTTTGGATTGTCCTTGGTACAGCGAACTGCTGCGATAGCGCCCCATCGCATAGCGGGTCAGCACGCCGATCACGGCCGCAACCGGCACGGCAACCAGCATCCCGACAAAGCCGAACAGCGACCCGAACACCGAGAGCGCAAAGATCAGCCAGACCGGATGCAGCCCGACGGACGTGCCGACCAGTTTCGGCGTGAGCACATTCCCTTCCAGAAACTGCCCCAGCGCAAATACAGCGCCGACGATCCCGATCCGCAGCCAATTCGTTGCATAGGTGACGGTGTCGCCATCGGCGATCTCGACCGAGCCCCAGAACTGAAACAGCGCCAGACCGAGCGCCAGAAATCCGCCCACAAGGGCGCCGACATAGGGGATAAAGGTGATCAGCCCGGCGATGAAGCCCACGATCAGCCCGAAATTCAGCCCCGCCAGCATCAGCCCTGCGGCATAATAGGTGCCAAGGATGAGGCAGACCGTGCCTTGCCCCCGAATAAAGGACGCAAGCGTGCGGTCGATCTCGCGGCCCAGATGCCGGACGGTCGCCACATGATCGCGCGGCAACAGGCTGTCGATCTTGGCGATCATGTTGTCCCAATCCAGCAGCAGGTAGAACGCCACGACCGGAACGATGACGAGCAGCACGAGGATATTGAGCAACCCCATCGCCGAGCTCAGCAACCCGTTGATCAATTCCCCCCCGCGCGACTGGATCGTCTCGCCGATGGCCTGCAATTGCTGGCGGATCGTGCTTTCGGGTTCGATCAATTCGGGGAAACGCGCGGTCAGCCCGGCCTGCAAACGCTCGAACAGGGCAGGGGCGGTTTCGATCAGCGCGATCGTCTGTTTCACCAGCGTCGGGATCACCAGCAGGATCAGCAGGATGAACACCAGAACCGCAACCAGCGTGATGATGCTGACCGACACCACGCGGCTGAGCCCCGCGCGCTGCAACCTGTCCGCGACAGGGTCCAGCAGATAGGCGATGGCACCGCCCAGCACGAAGGGCAGGATCACATCCCCCAGCGCCCATAGCAGGACGAGGAAGACGGCCGCCGCGATCCCCCAATATCTTAACTGGTCCTTGACAGGCAGGGCCATCGGTCACTCCGCTTTGGTTTTGGCTGTGATGCGGCAATTGGGCCTTGCTTGCAAGGGTCGTGCGCATTTTCGGACCGCCTTGATCACAATGCTTGCGGGGGCTGGGTTGGCGGACTACACGTCAAAGCCAATTTCGCCGTCCATAAAGGTCCCTGCCATGCGTCTGAGCCGCTATTTCCTGCCCGTCCTGAAAGAAACCCCGCGCGAGGCGCAGATCGTGTCGCACCGCTATATGTTGCAGGCGGGTATGATCAAGCAGGCCAGCGCGGGCATCTATTCTTGGCTGCCGCTCGGCTTCAAGGTGCTGCGCAAGATCGAAGAGATCGTGCATCAGGAGCAGCAGCGCGCAGGCCATATCCCGATGCTGATGCCGACGCTGCAATCGGCCGATCTGTGGCGTGAAAGCGGACGCTATGACGCCTATGGCCCCGAAATGCTGCGCATCCGCGACCGGCAGGACCGCGACATGCTGTACGGCCCCACGAACGAGGAAATGATCACGGATATTTTCCGGTCCTACGTCACCAGCTACAAGGACTTGCCGCTGACGCTCTATCACATCCAATGGAAGTTCCGGGACGAGATGCGCCCTCGTTTCGGGGTGATGCGCGGCCGCGAATTCCTGATGAAGGACGGCTATAACTTCGATCTGACGAAAGAGGACGCGCTGCATGCCTACAACCGCCATCTGGTCAGCTATCTGCGCACCTATGAACGCATGGGCCTGCAGGCGATCCCGATGCGTGCGGATTCAGGCCCGATCGGCGGCGATGACACCCACGAATTCCTTGTTCTGGCCGAAACCGGCGAATCAGAGGTGTTTTATGACGGCGAGATCACCGATCTGAAATTCGGTGACCGTGCGATTGATTTTGACGACCACGCCGCCTGTGCTGCTGTGCTGGAAGAATTTACCAGCCGCTATGCCCGCACCGATGAAACCCATGACGAAGCGCTGTTCAACCAGATCCCCGAGGAACGCCGCCGCACCGCGCGCGGCATCGAGGTCGGGCAGATCTTCTATTTCGGCACCAAATATTCCGACGCCATGGGCGCGCTTGTCGATGACGGCAAGGGTGGCAAGGTCCCCGTCCATATGGGCAGCCACGGGATCGGCGTGTCGCGTCTGCTGGGCGCCATCATCGAGGCGAGCCACGACGACAAGGGCATCATCTGGCCCGAAGGTGTGACGCCTTTCCATTGCGGGATCGTCAACCTCAAGCAAGGCGATGCAGAGGCTGATGCGGCTTGTGAGGCGATCTATGACAGCCTGACCGCGCTGGGGCTGGAGCCGCTTTACGACGACCGCGACGAACGGGCGGGTGCGAAATTCGGCACGATGGACATGATCGGCCTGCCATGGCGGATCACGGTCGGGCCGCGCGGGCTCAAGAACGGCGTGGTCGAACTGACCAGCCGCCGGACGGGCGAAAGTGAGGAATTGCCGCCTGCGGATGCCGTGGCGCGGATCGCGAAAATCTATCAAGGGATCGCGTGACGCGCAAAAGCCCGCTGATCGCGCAGATATGATGCGCGGCAGCGGCCTGATTTGCTATGATCTGCGCAAAATGGGCAAGAGGCAGGCCATGACTTATCGGACCACGACACCATGATCCTGCGTGTGATCGGCCTTGCCGGTGGGCTGGCGGGGGCCGCTGGCCTGTCGCAATTCCCTGAATTCTCGCAGCAATACCTGCAACGGCTGGGCGGGCATGTGGATGCGTTGACAGCGCAACTTGTCGATTTCGACGCAACCGCGCTTGAGGCTGGTTTCGGCCGCGAGGAAATGTTGCTGCAAATGGCGCAGACCCCGCCGATGGACGGGCAGGCGGCGATGTGGCGGCGCACGATCCTGCGGCACGCGCAACTGTCCGACGATCTGGACGCCTTGCGCAATGCATCCCCCGTCGCGCGGCTGACGATGCCGCAGCGTGTGGCCGATACAGACATCGCCCGCGCGGTCTGGGCCGATTTCCAGCCTGCGATGCCGCTGTCGGCGGCGGGCGCTGTGGCCGCAGGCGCGGGATTCGGAGCAGGCTGGGCGCTGCTGGCCTTGCTGGCCGCCCTTGTTGCCGTTCCGTTCAAGGCCACCAAAAAGCCCCGCGCGCAGCCCTTCAAACGTAAACCGCCCGCGATCAAAGGCGAGCCGCCCATCGCCAAACCGCGTCTGGTGGCGGAAACGCCATCGCATATTCCCCGCCTGTCGGGGGTCAAGCGCTGATGGCGCTGGCCATGCGCGGCCCTGCCCGCTAGAAGACCGCCATGAACACAACGCGCCCCTTTGCCAAATTCGAATGGATGATCGCCTGGCGCTATATCCGCGCCAAGCGCGCCGAAGGCGGCGTCAGCGTCATGACATGGATCAGCCTGATCGGCGTCACGCTGGCCGTGTTCGCCCTGATCGCCACGCTCGCCGTCCGGTCAGGCTTTCGCGCCGAATTCATCGACACGATCGTTGGCGCCAATGCCCATGTCACCGTCGTGCGCCCGCGCGAGGTGATCGAGGATTACGCCGCCATGTCCGACCGGATCATGGAAGTGCCGGGTGTCGCCAGTGTCGCCCCACTGGTGCGCGGGCAGGCAATGGCGGGGGCCTTTGGGCAGATCGCTTTAGCCGATATCTATGGCATCCAGCTGGATGATCTCAAGGCGTCCGAGGCCATCGTCGACAGCGAACGCACCATCGGCAATATCGACGATCTGCCGAACGGAATCGCGCTTGGCTCTGCCTTGGCGGCGAACCTTGGCCTTGGCCTTGGCGACCGGATCGAGATCACGACACGGTCGGGGGCTGCCACGCCCATGGGGCAATCGACGCGGCGCAACGCCTATGAGGTGGTCTATATCTTCTCCACCGGGCGCTATCAGATCGACGAGGTGCGCGCCTATCTGCCCTTCGAGGTGGCGCAGACGATCTTCAACCGCGACGGTGTGGCGGATGAACTCGATGTGCGGCTGGACGACATCAACCAGTCCGAGGCGCTGAAACAGGACATCGCCAATGCCGCTGGCCCCAATATCTGGGCCTATAGCTGGCAGGACCGCGTGGGCCGTTTCCTGCGCGCACTGACGATCGAGGACAATGTGATGTTCATCATCCTGTCGATCCTTGTGCTGGTCGCGTCCATGAACATCATCAGCGGGCTGATCATGCTGGTGAAAAACAAAGGCCGCGATGTGGGCATCCTGCGCACCATGGGCCTGACCGAAGGGTCGATCCTGCGGATTTTCTTCATCTGCGGGGCGGGAATCGGGACCATTGGGACGGCGCTGGGTGTCATCCTCGGGTGTCTTTTTGCAATCTATATCGACCAGATTTTCAGCCTTGTGAACTATGTCGCGGGCGGCGGCGTCTGGGACCCGTCGATCCGCGGCATCTACAACGTGCCCGCCGAATTGCATCTGTCGGATGTGCTCAAAGCCGTGTCGCTGTCGCTGGGCCTGTCGTGGATCATCACGATCTTTCCCGCCCGCCGCGCCGCGCGGATGAACCCGGTCGAGGCGCTGCGCTATGAATGATGTTTTGTCGCTGCACGACCTGCGCAAGACCTATAACGCAGGCAAACCCAACGAGGTGCGCGTGCTGCAAGGCGTCGACCTGACGGTCGGGGCGGGGGAAATCGTGGCCCTTGTCGCGCCATCAGGGGCGGGCAAATCGACCTTGCTGCATATCGCGGGGCTGCTCGATACCCCCGACACCGGCACGGTCAGCATCGCGGGCACCGACATGACGCGCCTGTCGGATCGTAAACGCACGGGCGTGCGCCGGAGCCAGGTCGGGTTCATCTATCAGTTCCACCATCTGCTGCCCGAGTTTTCGGCGCTGGAAAACATCGTGCTGCCGCAGCTTGCCAACGGTGTCAGCGAAAAGGCAGCCCACACCCGCGCGATGGCCCTGCTTGACCGCGTGGGGATCGCGGATCGCGCGGCGCACCGGCCAGCGGCCCTGTCGGGCGGCGAACAGCAGCGCGTTGCCTTCTGCCGTGCGCTCGCGAATGAACCGGCCCTGTTGCTGGCGGATGAACCGACCGGCAACCTTGACCCCGACACATCCAACCGCGTGTTCGAAACGCTGATCGGGCTGGTGCGGGACACTGGCCTTGCGGCGGTGATCGCCACGCACAACCTTGAGCTTGCCGCGCGCATGGACCGGCAGGTGCGGCTGACCGCGGGCGTTCTCGTCCCGCTTTAGACCTTTTGTGTCAGCAACACGCCTGCCGCCATCAGGGCGATGCCAGCCGCACGGGTGCCCGTCAACGGCGTGACCTGTGCGGAAAACAGCCCGAAATGGTCGATGGCGGCCGCCGAGATCAATTGCCCCAGCAAGACGAAGAACACGGCATTGCCGACCCCGATGACCGGCGCGATCCATGTGATCGACAGGATGTAGAACGCGACCAGCGTGCCTGCCAGAAACAGATATTTGGGCGCCGCGGCAAGCTTGCCTGCCGCCTGCGGCTGGGTCAGCAAGGCTGCGATGAGGGCCACACTGAAGGCAACGATGAACAGGACCGTCGCGGCCATCGCCGGTGATCCGATCTGACGGCCCAAGGCCGCGTTCATGGCCGCCAGCACCGGAATGCCGATGCCGGCCACCAGCATGATCAGCGCATATTGGAACATGGGGTGGCCCTTTGTGGTGTTCTTTGCCTGTATATGATCTGGATCATGGCTTGCTGTCTGCGACTTTGCTAGTCTCACAAAAAACAAGGAGGCAGAAGATGCAGAAATTCATGCTTGGCGCGGTATTGGTGCTTGCCGCCTGTGTCGACGAACAGCCCGTCGATGGGCGCACCGCCTATCTGGACAATTGCGCCGCCTGTCACGGAGCCGATGCGACCGGCAACGGGCCGATGGCCCGAGAATTGGGCGTCGTGGCACCCGACCTCACACAGATTTCCGCGCGCAACGGCGGCACCTTCCCGCGCGACGCGGTCATGAGCACGATCGACGGCTATGAACGCGGCCAGCACCTATCGGGCGCGATGCCCGAATTCGGCGCGGGCGACATGGGCGATACGGTGATCGTGGAAAACGACGGGCTGGGCACGCCGGTGCCGTGGAAGCTTCTGATGCTGACCGATTACCTCGAAACGCTGCAACGATGACATCGTGCTGACATTGTCGTGACCGGCTGCACTGATTGGTGCGCCGGTGACGTGTCTGCCTTAGGCTTTGTGCAACAACCCGAGGATCAGACATGCGTTTCGCGCTTACTTTCGCCCTTTTTCTGGCATCGACCATCCCCGCGCTGGCGGGCCCCGTCAGTTTCGCCACGGGCTGGCAGGAACAGCGGCTGTCGCTGTTCAGTTCGAACGATTACAACTTTGGCCAGAACATGGGGTTGGTGTCCGATGGGTCGGTGTCCATCGCCTGGACCCGCGTGCCGCGTGCCGAATGGGGCACGCGCGGCGCGTCCTGGTCCTGGACGGTGGAACAATCGGTGCCTGCGACAGACCTTGCCCGCAAGGGCGGGGATGACCGCAACATCTCGCTCTATTTCGTGTTCGTGCCGGAAGAGCTCGCCCCTGGCCTCGAAGGCGCGAATATCCGCAGCCTGCTGGGCAACAGCGACGTGCGGATCATGCAATATGCCTGGGGCGGCAACCATGCGGCGGGGCAGGTGATCCCCTCACCCTATGGACCGTCGGGGCAGGGGGTGACCATCGCCTTGCGGCAGGCGGGCACGGGGTCTTTCACTGAAAACGTGGACCTAGCGGCGGATTATGCGCGCGCCTTCGGTGGTGCGCCGGGGGCGCTGGTGGGGCTGGCTGTGTCAGGCGACAGCGACGACACCGACAGCGTGATCCGTGCGGCGCTGGGCAATCTGGTGCTGCGCTAAGGTGGCCTACGGGATCTGGTCCAGTAGCGCTGTCGCGATGGCGGTGTCCGGCACGGTGCCCGCAATCTCCAAGATCAGCTTGCGGCGGACGGCATCGGTGAATTCCGCGCCGTCCATCGCGGGCATGACAAAGGCGTTCGGGCCGCCGATGATGTTCTGTTCATAGAGATTGACCAGCCCGCTGTTGCTGCGGAAATCGTTGTTGCGCAGGATCGGCAAGGCGTTGATCGTGATACCCGCGGCAACGACCTGATCGCGTGACGTCGTGATCGCGGGGCCGAGGGTATTGGCCATCGTGTCGCCGGAAAAATCGATCACCCGGCGAAAGCCCCGGATGTCGTTCCCTTCGATCTGGTCCATCCCGTAAAGCAGCGCGGCCCCGATCGCATTGCTGCCGCTCGCCTGCCGTGGCGGGCCGATCAGCGCGTCGGCAAAGGCGGTGGCGCTGTCCATATCCGCGATGATGGTCCAGTCCACGACCGTCGCCTGATTGCTGGCCCATTCGACGTAAGTGACTGCGATGGAACCATAAAGCGTGTTCTGGATCGCCGCCACAACCGCCGGATCGGTGATCGCGGTCGCATAGGATTGCCGCTGGAACAGCAGTTCATCCGCGTCGATGGACCCCGAGGCATCGGCGAGCAGGACCAGTTCAAGGTCCGTCTCGATCTGCTGGGCCAAGGCGGGCGAGGCGAGGAAGAGGGCGAGGATCAGATGGCGCATGAGGGGAAGATAGGGCGGGATTGACGCAAGGGTAGGGTGCGCATTTTGCGCACCAATGCGGTCGGGGTGGTGCGCAGGATGCGCACCCTACGGCTGGCTAGTAGCGAAGAGTGTTCCAGCAAGGATAGTAAGAAAAAGATCTAAAGCGGGAATAAAGAACAACACGAAGCCGAATGAACTAAGCGTTATGGCAACTAGCAAAGTGAATTTTCTTGATGCCGCATATTCAAAATATCTATCAATTAAAATAGATCTAATTAAATTCTCATGGCATTCCTTTGCTGCGCGAAAATTCACATATTGCCTATTCTTTCTTTTTTCTAGCCCAGATAGCTTTTCAGACTTGCCGCTTTGTTGCCACCGTGCCTCTTCAGCGAAAGCTTCCCAATCATCTGTGTAGTACTTTCCGTATAAAGTACGATGTCCCTTCGTATCAATTTGATCATTCATTGCATGCAGATCAGAGTAAGTTAGCTCAGTGAAGCCATAGTGAACCCAACTAGACAAATCGGGACCAAATTTTATGGATGAGGGACGCTTCCAAAGATAGATTAGGCGACCTAGCGCAATGAGTAAGCTGCCAAAGTAAAGGAACCTTAACTTTGCATCATTTGAAATAGTCAAAACCGAGTTTTTCCCATCGGTGATGTTTTTAAACCCGATTTCACTAGTAACATAATCATTTAGCAATATGAAGTAGCCTATCCCCGTAAACAATAGGGCTACACGAGAAATTCTGTTCTCAAAAATAAAAATCCATTTGTCCCATGAGAAGTTGTATATTACGAAGTATGCGTTTGGACAAATCGTGAATAGACTTGAGGGGTTATTGAGCCAATTTTCTAGCCGTCTAAATAGCTTCATTCAAACATCCAACTCCTCCACGAACCGCGCGTTCTCCTGGATATACTGGAACCGCAGTTCCGGTTTCTTCCCCATCAGCCGCTCGACCAGATCGGCGGTGTCGCCGGGCACCTCGTCGTGCACGGTCACGCGGATCAGTTTGCGGGTGGCGGGGTCCATCGTGGTTTCCTTGAGGTCTTTCGCGTCCATCTCGCCCAAGCCTTTAAATCGTTGCACGTCGATCTTGCCTTTGCCGCCCAGACCCTTGGCCAGCACCCGCTCCTTTTCGGCGTCATCCGCCACATAGATGCGCCGCGCGCCTTGGGTCAGCCGATAGAGCGGCGGGCAGGCCAGATAAAGATGCCCGTGGTCGATCAGCGGGCGCATCTGGGTGAAAAAGAACGTCATCAGCAGGCTGGCGATATGCGCTCCGTCCACATCGGCGTCGGTCATGATGATGATCTTTTCATAACGCAGGTCATCTACGTTGAACTTGGTGCCCATGCCGACGCCCAAAGCCTCGCAAAGATCGTTGATTTCCTGATTGGTGGTCAGCTTGTTGGACGCCGCCCCCAGCACGTTCAGGATCTTGCCTTTCAGCGGCAACAGCGCCTGATTGACGCGGTTGCGCGCGCCCTTGCCGGACCCGCCCGCGGAATCCCCCTCGACGATGAAGAGTTCCGTGCCCTTGCGGTCCTTGGACGTGCAATCGGTCAGCTTGCCGGGCAGGCGCAGTTTCTTGGTCGCGGATTTGCGGGCGGTTTCCTTTTCCTGACGGCGTTTCAGCCGTTCCTCTGCCCGCAGAACGAGGAAATCGAGGATCGCGCCCGCCGATTTCGTATCCGCCGCCAGCCAGTTGTCGAAGTGGTCGCGCACGGCCCCTTCGGTCATGCGCGCGGCGATTTCGGACGACAGCCTATCCTTGGTCTGGCCCACGAAGGCCGGTTCGCGGATGAAGCAGGAGACCAGCGCGCAGCCGCCCGACATCAGGTCCTCGCGCGTGATCAGTCCGGCTTTTTTATTGTTTGCCAGCTCGCCATAGCCCTTGATCCCTTTCAGGATCGCGTTCCAGAAGCCCGCGACATGGGTGCCTCCTTCAGGCGTGGGGACCGTGTTGCAATAGGACTGGATGAACCCGTCGCGCACCGGCGTCCAGTTGATCGCCCATTCCACCTTGCCGGGCTCGTTGAATTTGTCCGCAAAATCGACGCTGCCCGCAAAGGGCTTGTCCGCATAGGTCGCGGATTTGCCCAATGTTTCCTTGAGATAATCGGCCAGACCGCCGGGGAAATGGAACGTCGCCTCAAGCGGGGTTTCGCCGTCGTTGATTTCCGATTTCCAGCGGATTTCGACGCCCGAGAAAAGGTAGGCCTTGGACTGGATGGATTTGTAAAGCCGCGAGGGTTTGAACCGCTGCGACCCGAAAATCTGTTCGTCCGCGTGGAATGTGACGGTCGTGCCGCGCCGGTTCTGCGTTGGCCCCAGTTTCTGGATCGGCCCCAAAGGCAGGCCGCGTGAAAACCGCTGTTCGAACAGTTCCTTGTTGCGCGCCACCTGCACGATCATCGAATCCGACAGCGCGTTC
The DNA here is from genome assembly GCF_000382265.1 of Yoonia vestfoldensis DSM 16212. Classification (GTDB taxonomy): domain Bacteria; phylum Pseudomonadota; class Alphaproteobacteria; order Rhodobacterales; family Rhodobacteraceae; genus Yoonia; species Yoonia vestfoldensis. Next base: position 24,382 of record NZ_KB907981.1, on the reverse strand, counting down.
ACCACCGACGCACCGACCCCGTGCAGACCGCCCGATGTCTGATAGGCCTTGCCCGAAAACTTGCCGCCTGCGTGCAGGGTGCACAGGATCACCTCCAGCGCCGATTTGTCGGGGAATTTGGGATGCGGATCGACCGGAATGCCGCGCCCGTTGTCGCGGATTGTGACGGAATAATCGGCGTGCAATTCCACCTCGATCCTGTTGGCATGGCCTGCCACAGCCTCGTCCATGGAGTTGTCGAGCACCTCGGCCACCAGATGATGCAGCGCCCGTTCATCCGTGCCGCCGATATACATGCCGGGGCGTTTGCGGACGGGTTCCAGCCCTTCGAGCACTTCGATGCTGGAGGCGTTGTAATCGTCGGGTCCTGTCGTGGACAAAAGGTCGTCGGCCATTGGCTGCTCTTTTCTTGGTGGTTTGCGCCTTTATGGCAGAGACAGCCGGTGCGGGGCAATCGGCGATCGCCCCGCGCGGGATTATCCCGTGCGCGCCAAACCGCGCGACGCCGTGGCCTGCACCCAAAGTGCGGGCTCGAAATGCCGCAGCGCGGGGCGCGCCATGCGGTGCAGCGGCATGACCGTGTTGCGGCGACCCGGAAAGATCGTGTCGATTTCCGCGATGCTGTCGGGGTCGAGCGTCTGGGTCGTCACCTCGCCCAGAAACAGCGTCTCGGCGGCAAGGCCGTTGGCGCTGATGATCTCGTGCCGGTCGCACAGCAGGTGGATATACTCCACCTCGCCGCCGGTGCGGATGCTGATCGCATCGCCATCCACAAGCGATTTCGCGGCGGCGAAAACCTCGGGTTCGCCGAACAGCAACTCCGCCGTGGCATCGGCGATCAGGATACGGTGCTGCGGGCTGAATTCTACATCGCGCCCCGCGTTCAGAAGGCCCGCCCTGATGCGGATCGGCGCCATCCGGCCCACGGCCGCGAAGCTGCGCCGCCCGATCCAGCGGATGGGCTGCGCGCCATGATCGCGCGTCAGCACCAGATCGCCCACGGCCAGTGTGTCAATGTCGCGCGGCCCGCCTGGGCAATCAATCAGCGTGCCGGGGGTAAAGCATAACGGCTGGCTGTCGAACCGGTTGGCCGCAAGGTTATAACCCGTTCCGAATCCGTTCGTGTAGATGGGCGAGATCAGCGTCAGCGCCCGTATCGCCTTTGCCTCGATGGCCAGCTGATCGGGGTCTTCCTCGAACTCGGGCGCCCAATAGGTATTGCCGGCACTGTCCTGAAAAACGACGGCGGTGATATTCGCGGTGGTCCCGTCGATATAGGTGATCGTCGCGTTGAAGATCATCGACGCGTCAAAGGTCTGGACAGGTCCGCCGTTGATGCTGAACTGGTCGTTGGAGTTATTGTTGTCCAGGTCGTAGGAATCGGGCGAGCCACCCCCAAAACCGTTTCCAGCCGGGGCAAAGGTGACGCGTTCATTGAAAAGCGGGTCGCCCGTGGACCCATATGTCCCCAGCGCCGCATTGACGGCGCCGGTCGCAAGGGTGTTGTTGCCCTCTTGCGGGTCCCAGATCGGCAGCTGGCCGAGCGAAAACACGGTGAATGTGATTGCCATAACACGGCCCTGACTGACAAAACTCTTGTCACGGCAGGATACTGCGAATTTCTGCCTGCGCAAAGCCAAGATCGCGTTTGTGTCGGCCATGGCGCTGTGGCAGCGTGACCGCAAAACCGACAGGAGCGCCGATGGACGAGGTGTCACAGACGATCAAGACGCAGCCCGACTGGCGGTATCTGCTGGCCGAGTTCTATGAGCTGTACCGCCAGATCCCTGCCGGTGGCAGCCCACGTATCCGCAGCCATCAGCGCCAGGCACGCGAGGCGATCAGCCGCGTGATCAAGGCGGGCGCGGAACTGCGCCTGCAAACGGCCGCGCAAAAGCCTGTCACCGCCCATCTGCGCCGCGCGCTGGATCAGGGGCGGTCGGGGACGATGGCGTCGATCATTCGCAGCCTTGATTGCGTGGCGGACAGCCTGTCCTGGCAATATGGCTATGAAAAGGTCCCGCCCGGTCTGACCGGCACCTATGCCTATGCCGAAATTGCGGGTCCACAGGGACCTGTCGTCACCACCGAAATCATCCTTGGCGTCGTGCTGTTCGCGCCGGGCTGCACCTATCCTGCCCATGCCCATCAGGGGATCACCGAAAGCTATGTCTGCCTGTCGGGGGCCGTGTCCGAGAATCATCAGGGCGTCTATGTGCCGGGCTCGATGATCTTCAACCCGCCCGACCACCTGCACCGGATCACCGTGGGCGACCGCGAACCCGCGTTGCTGGCCTATGCATGGCTGGGCAAGGCAGGCGATCTGGCGGGGCAAAAGATGGTCTTTTCCCGCCCGCGCAAATAGGGTGCCGCAAACAGACATGTGAAAGGATCACCAATGCGCATTTTCTTTACCGGCGGCAGCGGCAAGGCAGGCAAACACGCGATCCGGCATCTGCAGGCACAGGGGCATATTGTCGTGAACATCGACCTTGTGCCGTCCGGTCTGGACGTGTCCGCATTGCTGGTAGACCTGACCGATGCGGGGCAGGTGATCGGGGCCATGTCGCAATACACCGATTTCCACGAACTGGACGAAGGCGACGGCGTGCCGCGTTTCGATGCCGTGGTGCATTTCGCCGCCGTGCCGCGGGTGATGATCGGCACCGATGCCGAATGTTTCCGGATCAACACACAATCCACCTACAACGTGATCGAGGCGGCGGTGAAACTGGGCGTGCCCAAGGTGATCTTTGCCAGCTCCGAGACCACCTATGGCGTCTGCTTTGCCCATGGCGAGGTGAAGCCCGATTATGTGCCCGTGGACGAGGAGCACCCCACCGTGCCGCAGGACAGTTACGCCATGTCCAAGGTCTGCAACGAGGCGACGGCGCGCAGCTTTCAGGCGCGGTCCGGCACAGATATCTATGGCCTGCGGATCAATAATGTCATTGAACCACATGAATATGCGGCGAACTTTCCTGCCTTCATCGCCGATCCTGCGACCCGCCGCCGCAACATTTTTGCCTATATCGACGCGCGCGATCTGGGGCATATGGTCGATTGCTGCCTGAAAACCGACGGGCTGGGCTATCAGGTGTTCAACGTCTGCAATGACGACCTCAGCGTCGGGATCACCGCGCAGGAAGTGATCGACCGCTTCTACCAAGGGGTCGAGGTACGTGGCACTTTGTCTGAAAACGAAACAATGTATAGCAATGCCAAGGCCAAGCGCATGGTCGGTTTCGCCCCGCAACATTCATGGCGCGCGGTGCTGGGCTGATGGATTTCGCGCGCTTCGATCTGGCCGCATTCGAGGCGGCGACGGCAGATGACCGCGCGGCGCAGGCGGCAGAGCTTGACCGGATCTGCCGCGACACGGGCTTTCTGGTGCTGGACGGGCATGGTGTGGACTCTGCCGTGATCGCCGCCGTCTGGGCGGTAGCGCAGGCGTTCCTCGCGCAGGATGCTGCGACAAAACAAACGGTCAGCCCGCCCTATCAGGGCTATCCCTACGGCTATCTTGGCCCCGATACCGAGGCGCTGGCACGCTCCAAAGGCGAGGATACGCCGCCCGATCTGAAGGAAAGCTTCAACGGCGGCCCTTTGCGTGTCCCAGCGGATGCGTCACCTGACGCGATGGCGTTTTGCTATCAGCCGACGCTCTGGCCCGACCTGCCGGGGTTCCGCCCCGCGTGGGAGACGTATTATGCCGCGATGGAGGATCTGGCCGCGCGCATCATGCGCGCCTTCGCTGCCGCCCTGCATCTGCCCGAGGATCATTTCGATCCGTTCATCGCCAACCCCATCTCTGCCCTGCGCGCGCTGCATTATCCCGCAACGCAAGGAGTGCCGCGCGACAAACAGCAGCGGGCGGGGGCGCATACGGATTACGGTTCGCTCACCATCCTGCTGCCTCAGCCCGGCAGTCAGGGGCTGCAGGTGCGCATCGGCGAGACTTGGGTCGATGTGCCGGCACCCGACGGGGCGTTTGTGATCAACATCGGCGATTTGATGGCGCGCTGGACGGCGGATGTTTGGGTCAGCACCCTGCACCGGGTCGTTGCGAAACCCGATCAGCCCGCGCGGCAGTCGCTGGCGTTTTTCCACCAGCCTGACTGGGATGCGCAGATTGTGCCACTGGATGGATCGGACGCCTATCCGCCCGTGAAATCAGGGCCTTATCTGATGGACAAGTTCCGGTCTACCGGCACCTGACCTGCGACAAGGACGCCCCTTGCGGGCAAGTCGCGAAATTTTAGCTTGAGGGGTAAGTGTGCGAGGCAAAGCAATGACCAATGACCCGCCGATAGCGGTGATGGACGCCGAATGTGCTGTTTGCAGCTGGGGCGCGCGGGTGATCCACCGGATTGACCGCCAGGGCGATATCCGCATCGCGCCGATCCAGTCGGCGACGGGGGCGGCGCTGATGCGCGCCAACGGGCTGGACCCCGCTGACCCCGACACGTGGCTGTTTATCGAGAACGGCACGGTCTGGCGCGATTTCGACGCGCTGATCCGCGTGGGCCAGCGCAGCGGCGGCTGGGGCAGGGTGTTCGCGCTGTTGCGGGTCCTGCCGCGCCCTGCGCGCAACTGGCTGTACCGGCGCGTGGCGCGCAACCGCTATGCGGTGTTCGGGCGTGGCGACATGTGCGCCTTGCCGGACCCTGCGTTCCGCGCGCGGCTGCTGCCATGACCGATGCGCTGTTCCCGCGCTATCTGGGGGCGGATTTTGCGGCATTGCCGGGCGAGGTGCAGGCGTTGCACCGGATCGACGGCACGGTGACATGGCGCGGCACGGCCAGCGTGACACGCGGCACAAGCCCATGGGCGCGGCTGATCGCGGCGCTGTTCCGCTTTCCCAAAGCGGTGGCGGAAACGCCTGTTACCGTCACTATGACCCCCCAGCCAGATGGCGAAGTGTGGGTCAGGCAATTCGGCACCAGCCGGTTCCGCTCCCATCTGCGGCTGAACGGGGACCGGATCACTGAACGCTTCGGGCCGTTCACATTCGATCTGAACCTGCATGTCGCGGCAGACGCGCTGCATTTTCCCGTGACCGCTGGCCGGATCGGCCCCATCCCCCTGCCGCGCCGCGCCTTACCGATCAGCATCGCGCGCGAATATGCGGCGGACGGGCGGTTCCGGTTCGATGTGGCGATCCATGCGCCGCTGACGGGGGCGCCGATCGTGCATTACAAAGGCTGGCTCGCGTGATGGGCAGATCACGGCCAGCCGCGCCACAGCCCGATTGCGGCACGCAGCGCTTCGCGGTAGCAAGGCGCATGTTGCGCAATCTGACACTGATCCCGCTTTTGCTGCCCATGCCGGCACTGGCCCATCCGCATGTCTTTGTGGAGGTCGAAATGGCCGTCGTGTTCGACGCGGATGGCAGCGTCGGCGTGCGGCTCGACTGGGTTTATGACGCCTACTTCTCCATGCTCGTCACCTCCGATCTGGGGATCGACATGGATGGCGATTTGAAATTGACGCCGGACGAACAACAGATGCTCGATGAACAAATCGCCGCATGGCCCGCCGATTTCAACGGCGACCTGGAGGTCGTGCAGGGCGAAACCGTGCTGCCGCTCGCACCGAAACGCGACCATGCGATGGTCTATCAGGACGGGATCATGCGCGAAACCCACCTGCGCCCGCTGGCGCAGGTCGCGGACCGCAGCGCAGCGCTGACGATCCTGCCTTATGATCCGACCTATTACGTGGCCTATACGGTCGCCGGACCCGTCACCGTCGAAGGCCGCGACGATTGCACGGTCGACATCATCCCCGCCAATCTGGACGCCGCCTATTCGCTGGTCGAGGAACTGCTTTACGGCCGCCCCGCCAGCGACGTGGGTCCCGATGAGGAATTCCCCGAAGTCGGCCGGTCCTTTGCCGATACCGTGGTCGTGACATGCGCCGCACAGCTGTAGGATTGCTCGCCGTGATCGGGGCGGCAGCACTCTGGCTGTGGGGCTTTGGCGGGGCCGACCAGATCGCCCGGGCTGCCGCCGCGACGCAGTTGCAGGTCCAGAACGCGATGGCGGGGGCCTTGCGCGCGCTTCAACAGGGCAATCCGGGTGCCGTTTTGACGCTGTGGGGGCTGTGTTTCGCCTACGGCTTTGTGCATGCCGCAGGGCCGGGGCATGGCAAGCTTGTGATCGGCGGCTATGGCCTTGGCGCACGGGTGCCTGTGGGGCGGTTGGCGGGCCTCGCGCTGGCCTCGTCGCTGGCGCAGGCGGCGACGGCGGTGGTGCTGGTCTATACCGCTGTCTGGGTGCTGGGCTGGGGCCGCGAACAGATGACGGGGCTGGCCGATGACGTGCTGGAACCTGTCAGCTATGCGCTGATCGCGGGGGTCGGGCTGTGGCTGGTGCTGCGCGGCATGCGTCATCTGCGCGGCCTGCGCAAGCCTGTCCACACGCATGACAAAGTCTGCGCCAGCTGCGGTCACGCCCATGGCCCCAGCGTGGAACAGGCGGCCGAGGTCCGGTCTTGGCGCGATGCCGCTGCCATCATCGCGGCGATTGCCGTGCGCCCCTGCACGGGGGCGGTGTTCCTGCTGATCCTGACGTGGCGGTTCGGGCTCGATTGGGCGGGGATCATCGGCGCCTTTGTCATGGGGCTGGGCACCGCCAGCATCACAATGCTTGTGGCCTTTGCCGCTGTCGGTTTCCGCGAAAGTGCGCTGCAATTGGTCAGCAACCGCGGCACCGCGCGGATGATGGCCAGCGCTGAAATCGCGGCGGGTGCGGTTGTGCTCGTGCTCGCCTTGCAGTTGGTCCAGCGCAGCATCTGATTGCGCTTTACGGCCCGTCGCTTCGCGCCTAAAGCTAGCCAGATGCAACAGGCCGCCACCACATATCCTGAACACGCGCGCGCGATCTGAAAGCTGGGCATCCCCCTCATCCTGAGCAATATGGCGCAATTCGCGATCCATATGACCGATACGCTGATGCTGGGCTGGTATGATGTCACGGCACTGGCGGCGGCCACCATCGCGACATCGCTGTTTTTCGTCGTCTTCATCGTGGGTGCGGGTTTCGCGCAGGCAATCACGCCTCTGGTGGCTGCGGCGAATGAACAGCGTGACCATGTGCAGGTCCGGCGCGTGACGCGGATGGGACTGTGGCTGTCGATCATCTATGGGGCGATCGTCATGCTGCCCTTTTTCTGGGCCGAGGAGATCCTGATCGCCATCGGCCAAGCGCCCATTGTCGCCGCCGAGGCGCATCTTTATCTGCAGATCGTGATCTGGGGAATGATCCCCACCTTGCTGGTGATGGCGCTGAAATCCTTTCTGGTGGCGCTTGAACATACCGCCTTTATCCTCTGGGCGACGGTCGGAACGGCGGCGCTCAACGGGCTGGTCAATTATGCGTTGATCTTCGGCAATTGGGGCGCGCCGGAACTGGGGATCGAAGGGGCGGCCATCGCGTCCGTCATGGTCAACTTGCTGACCGTGGCGCTGCTGGTGGGTTACATCCTGCGCAAGCTGCCGCGCTATGAACTTTTCCGCAATTTCCACCGCCCCGATAGCGAGATCATGCGCCGGGTCTTTATGCTGGGCTGGCCCATCGGGCTGACGTCACTGGCCGAAGGCGGGCTGTTCAGCGCCTCGGCCATCATGATGGGCTGGATCGGGCCGATCGAGCTGGCGGCCCACGGGATCGCGATCCAGCTGGCCAGCCTGACTTTCATGGTGCATATCGGCTTTTCGCAGGCGGCGACGGTGCGGGCGGGCCGTGCCTTGGGGCGGCGCGACGAACAGGGGCTCCGGCGCGGCGGGATCACCGCGATTGGTCTGTCGGCGTTCTATGCGGCGGCGACATCGGCTGTCTTTTTGCTGATTCCCGCCACGCTGGTGTCGTTGTTCATCGACCCGAGCGAACCCGAAAGGCTGCGCCTGCTCGACGTTGGCATCACGCTGGTGATGATCGCAGGCCTTTTCCAGCTGGTTGACGGGTTGCAGGTCGTCGTGCTGGGCCTGTTGCGCGGTGTACAGGATACCACAGTGCCGATGGTGATGGCGGCATTCAGCTATTGGGTGATCGGGCTGCCTGCAAGCTATCTGCTGGCATTCTACTGGGGTTGGGGTGGGATCGGTATCTGGCTGGGGCTGGTCTTGGGATTGCTGGTCGCGGCGGTCCTGATGATGTGGCGCTTCTGGGGGCGATCCGTGCAGATCACCCCGGCGTTGGGCTAGTCGATCATGTCCAGATCATGCAGCCGCAGGCGCGGATGTTTGAACAGCCCGACATCATCCAAGCGTCGCAGATGTGGAAACAGTGCCAGATATTGCGCCAGCGTCTCGCCCCGCAGCCCGAGGCTGAAGGCGGTGCCGGGGTGCAGGCTTTCCACGCCGATCCCGTTGACCATCAACGTCTCATGCGTGGCAAAGCCCAGTTGATAGACATGGACAGCCGCCGCGGGGCGCAGTTCGATGAATTGGTTGCCGTCCACGAAATCACGGGCCGGAATATAGGCGGCGCTTTTCCCGGTCAGCTTCATCACACCGTTGGTGCAATGGTAAAGGCGCGCCGACGGTCCGAGGATCAGATCCTGCATTGGCCGTCCGATGCCCAATGCATCGGCGGTGATCCGCGTCAGGCTGAGCCGGGACGGGCCGGTGTCGGTTGGCGAGGGTGTGATCGTCATCATCCCCCGCCACAAGAGCGGGGCAAAGTTGCCGTCGGACAGCCGCAACCTGTCGCCGGGCAACAGATCTTCTACCGCGACCGGCCCGTGCTGCGATTGCAGGATCGTGCCGCGCCCCAAGGCACCGAATGCATCTTCAAAAGCGGGGGTTGCGGGGGCGATACTGCTCACCTCGTCGATCTCGCCGTTGGGGCGCAGATAGGTAATCGTGTACTTGCGTTGCGGTGTCGTGCGGCCCGGGTGGCCTGCAAACCGCGACGGCGCGCTGGTGCTTTGCGTGGCGGCATAGGTCGGGACGGCGTTTGATTGGGCAGTCATGCGAAAACCTTCGTGGCGAGGTGACGATGGCACCGTCAGTCGCTGGCCAACGCTATGGTCGGCGCAGCGCCGGATCGGACGGTCTGTGATCGGGCGATGCTATGCGCTGACGTTTGCCAGACGCGCACGCCGCCGCGAGATCATGGCGCTCCGTCGCGAACCCCGTGCCCAGGGCATGGGTGTTTCGATCGCGGCCTCTGCCGCGTCAAGCGATCTTTGCCAACGGTTTTTCATGGCGATACCTCTTATTTGCGGGCCCTTATGGCGGGCCTTGTCTGATCAGTATGCGCGATCAAACTGGCAGGACTTTGACGGCAGACGGGCCGAACGTTACAAAATCGTCATTCGGCGCTGCGCTGTGTAAAGCGATGAAATCAGGACGTTTCCTGTGGGCGCGGGATTTCTCGGAGTGAACTGGAAATGAACGTGCCACCGCGCCGTCCATCCATCGCCGTATTGCTGCCCTGATTAAAGACGGATCGCCGCGATCAGGCGGCCGTAATCGGCCTCTTGCAAATGCACGCTGCGCCGGTAGCTGAAAAACCGGACCGGATCGGCATAGGTGCAATGCCGCGTCCAATGCGCCCGCCCGACCCCGCATTTGCGCAGGCGCATCAGCCCAAAGCCCGGCAGATCGAACTGGAACCGTCCCGCAGCGCCTGCCATGAAAAACCAGTCATAGGCGGGATCAACAGCAACAAAGCGGTCACGGAAATCGGCCCCGACCTCATAGCTGCGCTGGCTGATCGACGGGCCGATGACGGCGGCGATGTTGCGGCGCGCGGCGCCCAATTCCTCCATCGCGTGGACCGTCTGTTCCAGCACACCCGCAAGCGCACCTTTCCAGCCTGCATGGGCCGCCCCGATAACGCCGGCCTGATCGTCACAGAACAGTACGGGCTGGCAATCGGCAGTCAGCACCGACAGCGCGATGCCCTTGGTGCGCGTGACCAGCGCATCGGCCTTTTGCACCAGCGGGCCTGCGTCCTCGACCGTGACCACATCGGCGGAATGGACCTGATGCACGCCGACCAGCCTGTCGGCCGTCAGATCGAGCGCGCCTGCTACGCGGTCGCGGTTGATCGCCACGATATCCGATTGGTCCGAACTGCCAAAACCGCAGTTCAGCCCAGCGAACACACCAGACGACGCACCACCCTTGCGGGTAAAGAACCCGTGGCGTGCAGTGCCGAGTGCAGGATCGGTGATGATTTCAAGCGTCATGGGTCCAGTCCGGGCGGGGGCATGGCAGTCGCGGGGTAAAGCGCCATCACTTTGAACAGGTCACCCATTTCGGCGGGGTGGGTCAAGCGGCGATGTGCCGCGACATGCGCATCAAGCGCGGCGCCGGTCAGCCCCGTGGCGAGTTTTCGCGCACGTGCCGTGATACCGAGCCGTTCCAGAAACACCCCCTGCGATGTCAGCCGTGTGTGGCGTGTGTTGCCGATATGGGCGGCGATGGCGGCAAAATCGACATGCGCCGTCAGATCGGCATGGCCGGGGGCGGCCAGCGGGTCGGCGGGCGCATGCCCCGCCAGCGCCTGCAACGTATCACCCAGCGACTGCCAGTCGCCATAGTCGATGATCAGCGCCGCGCCACCGTGCCGCGCAATCCGGTCCGCGATGGTACCGATGATGCCCGGCAGGGCGGGGCAATGCTCCACCATGTCCCCATCCTGCGTGCCGCCCAGCCGATCCGCCAGCATCGCCAAAGATGTCGCCTCTGACAGGCCAAAGCAGAGCTGCCCGTCCTGCGCGCCCACCATCCTTTCGCGCCAGCCCGCACTTGCGCGCACGAATTGCCGGATCGGCAAGGCGTCGAAGAATTCGTTCGCGACCAGCAGCAGCGGTGCCTCGGGCAGCGTGTCGACCCTGTCGTGCCATGTCGCCTGCGGCACACGCGCGGCCTGCAAGGCGCGCAGATGCGGTGAGGTTTCGACAAAATGCACGCGGGCTGCGGCATGAAACCCCGGCACGGCGGCCGTCGAGCGCAACACGTCGGCCATCAGCGTGCCGCGACCGGGGCCAAGCTCTGCCAATGTCACAGGGTCGGGCGCGCCTTGGTCCAGCCACGCCTGCGCAAGCGCCAGCCCGATCAATTCGCCAAACATCTGGCTGATCTCGGGGGCGGTGGTGAAATCGCCCGCGGCACCAAAAGGGTCGCGTGTCGCGTAATAGCCGTGGACAGGATGCATCAGCGCCTCGGCCATGAAGCTCGCGACACTGACCGGCCCGTCGCGCGCGATCCGGGCCAGCAGCAGGTCGGCCAGCGCGGTCATCTGCGGCGACTGGTCGCCACCACGACGACAAGCCCTGTCAGGATCATCGGCAGCGTCAGCAATTGTCCCATCGTCAGGCCATACTCGCCGAATTGCAGCGCCCAGCCCAGTGGATTGCCGGGGCTGACGAATTGCGCATCAGGCTGGCGGACGAATTCGACGATGAACCGCGCGATGCCGTAGCCTGCAAAAAAGATACCGGACAGCAACCACGGTTTTTTCAAGCCGCCAAAGCGGAACGCCAGCAACAGCAGGATGCTGCCCAGCAACAGCCCTTCGAGCCCCGCTTCATATAGCTGGGACGGATGGCGTACGCAGGGGTCCGTCGCCGTGGCGCAGGATTGCGCGGCAGCGCCCGGAAAGATGACGCCCCACGGCACATCCGTCGGACGGCCCCATAATTCGGCGTTGATGAAATTGGCGATCCGCACTAGCAGGATGGCGGGGGTGGCCGCCACGGCGATTATATCCCCCAGATCGGGCAGCGGCACGCCCTGCCGGCGACTGAACAGCCACACCGCCAGCACGACGCCGATGAAACCGCCATGAAACGACAACCCGCCTTCCCAGATCCGGATGATGCCGACCGGATCGGCAAGAAACGCGGCGGGTTGATAGAAGAAGGCATACCCCAGACGCCCGCCGCCGATGACGCCCAGCACGATATAGGTCAGCAGGTCTTCCAGCTTTGCGGGGTCCATCGGCGCGCCGTTGCGCCACAGATGCGGACGGCGCAATGCGGCCTTGATGATCATCCAGCCAAAAGCGATGCCGACGATATAGCCCATCGCATACCACCGCAGCGCCAGCGTGATGCCGAACACGTCGATGCTGAAAATCTCTGGCGAGATATCGGGAAAGGGGATCGCTGCGAACATGGCGCAAGTCGTGATGCGCGCGTGCGGCGATGTCAAGCAGGCCAACCCGCTTGTCTGTCACCCGGCTTGCCCCCATATAGATGCGAACAGCCTTGGAGAGAGCCATGCAGAACCGTAACAAGATTTTCGACGATCTGAGCCAGTTGATGACCAATGCCATGGGCGTGGCCCAAGGCGCGCGGGACGAGGCGCAGACCGCCATGAAATCCATGATGGACCGCTGGCTGGCCGACCGCGATTTCGTGACCCGTGAAGAATTCGACGCCGTCCGCGCGATGGCGCAAAAGGCCCGTGAAGAAAACGACGCGCTGGCGGCGCGGATCGCCGCGCTGGAAGCGAAGAAATAGCAAAAATTCCGCCACGCATCGGCCCGTGAAAGCGGCGCTGGCTGTGCTGGCTTTGTCACGACTGAAAATGTCCTGAAAGCCCCACTTTTTGGCTGTTTGTTACGCCCGTCGTCAGAACCTGTACTTAAGGGAAGGTTTCTGCGGCGGGCTTCTTGATGCTACCTCACGACTGCCTTTTTCCGCTCACTTTTCGTGTGCAAAAAAGCGGCAGGTAAAGAGTGTTTAGCCAGTGTGAGTTGAAGGTTACGAGTATGTTGGATGTTTTGTTGATCACCTTGTTGGTTGGTGTTGTTGTTTGCGGTTCTTCGACGTCGTCGGCCAGAATATCCGGCCGACGCGCCGCGCTTGACGCGATGAAAATGATCAGAGCCCGCTGCGTCGTGCAGTGACCTTTCCGCTGCGGCAGGTCATTCAATAACCGGCGCTGCGGGTTGACGTCACAGGCTATAAGCCCTACCGCTGAATAGTCGGGTGTGCGTACTTGGCCCAATTGCGACGGTTTTCTTGTGGATTATTGCGCGTATATATGTGCGTCTATTGCTGGATTGCTACTTTTCTGTATCGGCGTGATCGGCCTGTCCGGGATGCCTTTTGATGTAAACCCCGCAATTACTGTGTTGTTTCAACCGCTGGGCGATTCTCGCGCGATCAACCAGACCTATTATTTCGCACTTATTCTGGTCGGGATCTGGCTGGTCCTTTACGTCAAGGCCCGGCTTGCCGCTCTGCTCGCGCTTGGGCTTGTGCTTCTCAAGGTTGCGCTGGTGTGAGGATATGTCGCGGCAGCGCTGAAGCCCTGCCGCAGTTTGTCTCAATATTCCGACAGATACGCGACCAGAATATCCAATGCCGCCTGCAGATCGCCCCTGTCGATCATTTCGGTGACCGTGTGGATATAGCGTGTGCCGACGACGATCCCGACAGCGCGCGCGCCTGCGGCGGCCTGTTGGGCGGCGGCCCCGTCCTGTCCGCCTGCGGCCAGCATCGTGCGCTGATACGGGATCTTTTTGCGGATCGCCAAAGCCTCGATTTCCCCGACCAACGCCTTGTCGGCGATGAACGATGAATCCCGCACATGCAGCCCGAATCCCGCACCCTGCGTCGTGGTCGCGTCCTTTTCGGGGATGCCGGGAGTGTCGCAGGCCAGCGTTGTGTCGATGCCGAGCCCGATATCGGGCTTGATCGCATAGGCCGCCGTGCGCGCGCCGCGCAATCCGACCTCTTCCTGACAGGTGAAGGCCACGTGGATTTCTGCGCCGCGCCCTTTCTTGCCCAAGGCGCGGATCGCCTCGATCCCCAGCCAGCAGGCGATGCGGTTGTCCAGCGCCTTGGACACGACCTTGTTGCCCATCTCGATGAAAGGTTCGTCCATCACGACGAAATCGCCGATCTTGACCTTGTCGCAGGCAGCCTTGCCCATGCCAAGATCGACGAAAAACTCGGTCACTTCGGGCACCTTTTTGCGGTCTTCGGCGGAGGAGATGTGGATCGGCTTGCCGCCGGGGTTCATCACGCCCTTGAAATCGCCCTGATCTGTGCAGACCAGCACACGGCGCGAAAACAGGTTGCGCGGATCGAACCCGCCTACGGGTTGCAGATACAGATAGCCGTCCTTGGTGATATGGCTGACCAGAAAGCCGATCTCGTCCATATGGCACAGCAGCATGATGCGCGGCGCGCCTTTCTTCTTGGCGTCGCGGCGGCACAAGAGCGACCCCATCGGGTCGGTCGTCACCGCGTCGAACATCCCCTTGATCTCGGATGTGATCAGGTCGCGCACGCGGTGTTCGTGGCCGGGCACACCGGGCATTTCGCAAAGTCTTTTCAACAGATCGAGGTTCATCGGATGCTCCTTTGTTGGACGTAATCTGGGCCGCGCCGCAGCGCTTGGCAATCGGCGCGCGTGAAATATTCGTGACGGCAGGGTTATCCCCAAGAAACTGCTTTACAGGTGGCCGATCCTGCCACACGATATGTTGTAGGGGCTAAACGAGAACTCTACCGCCCCTAGAGCAGGCAGCTAGCGCTAGGGTCATGCCAAGTCCCCCGCGCCAACACAGTGAGGCCAAGCATATGGCGTTGTCCGAACATTACCTTGATGCCGATGATCTGCACCCGATCGACCTTGTCGAACATATTGCCGAACACCATGACTGGGAATTCGACCGTATCCACGACGATCAGATCGCGATGGCCGTCGAAGGCCAGTGGCGCACCTATTCGATCACGCTGGCCTGGTCAGCCTATGACGAAACCCTGCGTCTGATCTGCACCTTCGAGATGGAACCCCCCGCCACGCGCAAACCCGCGCTTTACGAGGCGCTGAACGCGATCAACGACAGGCTTTGGGCGGGCTCGCTCACATGGTGGGACGAACAGAATTTGATGGTCTACCGTTACGGGCTGGTGCTTGCGGGGGATCAGGTGGCGGGACCCGACCAGATCGACACGATGATCGGCGCGGCGGTGAATGCCTGCGAACAATATTACCCCGCGATCCAGTTGGTCACATGGGCCGACAAGACCCCGAAACAGGCGCTGGAAGTCGCGATCGCCGGCGCCTACGGGCGCGCATGAAAATTTCGCCAAGGTGGCTTTTCAGTCGCCTTGGCGTGGCGTAACCTCTTGAGATTACGTCAAGAGGACCATTGAATGAATATGAACGAAGTTGCCGTCCGTGGTCTTGTATTGTTGGGCTGCGGCAAGATGGGGTCGGCGATGCTGGCGGGGTGGCTCCGCAATGGTCTGCCGCCCGCCTCGGTCTGGGTGATCGACCCCAAGCCGTCCGACTGGGTCAAGCAGCAGGGCGTCAATGTCGGTGGCACCTTGCCCGAAAGCCCCGCAATAGTCGTGGTTGCCGTCAAGCCGCAGATGATGACGACCGCCTTGCCCGATGTGAAGGCGCTGGGCACCGGCAAGACGCTGGTCATCTCCATCGCCGCAGGCACGCCGATTGCGACGTTCGAGGCGGCCTTTGGCCCCGACACCCCCATCATCCGCGCGATGCCGAACACGCCCGCCGCGATTGGCCGGGGAATCACCGCGCTGATCGGCAATGCCAAGACGACCGACGCCGATCTCGACATGGCCGAGGCGCTGCTCTGGGCGGTGGGTCAGACCGTGCGGCTGGATGAAGAATCCCAGATGGATGCGGTCACCGCCGTGTCGGGGTCCGGTCCGGCCTACGTCTTTCACATGATCGAGGCGCTCGCCGCCGCCGGTGTCGCCGAAGGGCTGACGCCGCAGATGGCGATGGATCTGGCCAAGGCCACCGTGGGCGGGGCAGGCGAGTTGGCCGAAACCGCGGACGAGGACCCCGCGCAACTGCGCATCAACGTGACCTCGCCCAATGGCACGACGCAGGCAGCACTTGACGTTCTGATGGACAAGGACAAGGGCCTGCCCGACCTGATGCGCCGCTCTGTCGCCGCTGCCGCCAATCGCGCGCGGGAACTGGCCAATGAGTGAGATCAGCTTTGACGATTTTATGAAAGTCGATGTGCGCGTCGGCACCGTGATCCGCGCGGAACCTTTCCCAGAGGCGCGCAAGCCCGCGATCAAGCTCTGGATCGATTTCGGCCCCGAGATCGGCGAGAAAAAGACATCCGCCCAGATCACCGTGCATTACGCGCCCGATACGCTGGTCGGCAAACAGGTGCTTGCGGTCGTGAACTTTCCCCCCCGCCAGATCGGCAAATTCATGTCCGAAGTGCTGGTGCTGGGTATGCCCGACGCGGATGGCGCGGTTGTGCTGGTCGGCCCCGATCAGCACGTGCCTTTGGGAGGGCGATTGCATTGAAAAAGATCCTCATCACCCGCGCCTTGCCAGAGGCTGTCCTTGCCGCCGCCCGCGCGCGGTTTGACGTGACCCTGCGCGCGGAAACAACAGGGCTAAGCGTGGCCGAGGCCGCCGCCGCCCTGCGGGACTATGACGCGATCCTGCCGACCTTGGGCGACGGCTTTACCGCCGAAGCCTTCAAAGGCGAGATTCGCTGTGGCGTGCTGGCGAATTTCGGGGTCGGCTACAACCATATCGACGTGGCCGCCGCCCGTGCCGCCGGCGTCGCTGTGTCCAACACGCCCGATGCCGTGACCGACGCGACCGCCGATATCGGCATGACGCTGATCCTGTCCGCCTGCCGCCGCGCGGGCGAAGGCGAACGGCTGGTGCGCGCGGGCAAATGGACCGGCTGGCAGCCGACGCAGATGCTTGGAACCCATGTCACCGGCAAGACTGTCGGCATCGTCGGCATGGGCCGGATCGGGCAGGCCGTCGCGCGGCGCTGTCTTTACGGCTTCAACATGCCGGTTCTGTATTTCAACCGCTCGCCCAAGATGGTGGACATGCCAGCGCGTCAGGTGGAAAGCCTGCATGACCTGATGGAACAGGCGGATATCATCGTGGTGACGGTGCCGGGGGGCGGTGCCAACACCGGGCTGATCGACGCTGCTGCCTTGGCCGCAATGAAACCGACGGGCATTTTCGTCAATATCGCGCGCGGCGATGTGGTGGATGAGGATGCGTTGATTGCAGCCTTGCAACAGGGGCGGATCGCAGGCGCGGGCTTGGATGTTTTCGCCAAGGAACCCTTTGTGCCAGAGGCGTTGCGTGCTTTGGAAAACGTCGTGATCCTGCCGCATCTGGGCACTGCCGCCCTCGAAGTGCGCGAGGCGATGGGGCAGATGGCGCTCGACAATATCATCGCCTGGGACGAAGGGCGCGCGCTGCCGCAGGCGGTTTAATCCGCCCGGCGTTGCGCCTGGACACCCAGCAGCCACAGCCGGATATCGCCGCCGCTGCGCTGCAACGCCACCAGCAGATAGGGCGCCAGAAACATGATCCCGAGGACCGATGCCGCCGCACCCAAAGCCAGCGCCAGAGGCGTGAACCCGCCGCGCCAGCAGACCCAGAGCGCCGAAAGGATCAGATAGGTCGCGAAGTCCAGATTGAACTGCCCGCGCCATGTGAGCCCTGCGATATCCCCGATAAAGACCGGCACCAGCCCCCAGCCTTCGCGCGACACGACGATGGCGGTATACGCGGCCATCACCGCGAACATCAGGGAAAGCAGAATACGGAATGCGGTCATCATCGGCCCTTTCGACATTGGCATGTCGCCGTCCTAGACCGGCGGGGCAAAGGGGTGCAATTACCTGTCAGGTAGGTGCCCGCTGTCGTTGTCGCGCGCAAGCCTGTCGGCTTTCTTGCGCACCAGAACGCTGCGCAGATCATGCATGGCCAGCAAAAGCTTGTCCGTGACCTCGTCCAGTTCGGCATCACCTGCGCGGGCTTGTACCCAATGGGCGGTCAGGTTCAGATGGTCGATGGTGCGGTGGATATCGTCCAGATCGCGCCGCGCCAGCAGCGCCTTGCGATCGGTGATCCAGTCGCGGATCACGGCCTCGTCCGCTGGGGTCAGGACATGATCGCCATGCGCCTTGAAATCACCCCGGTTGATGTTGACCACGGCGATCTGGTCCATATCGATCCGGCGGTGCCGGTCTTCGACGTCGACGCGAAACACCGCCGCCCCATTGTCGCGGATGCGAAAATAATAGGGCGGCAGGGCGGTCATGACAGGCTTTTGCAGAAGGTGATGATGCGCTGGCAGGCTTCTTTCAGCGCGGCATCCGAGGTGGCATAGCTGACGCGGAAATTGGGCGACAGGCCAAAGGCCGCACCGAACACGACCGCAACGCCGGTTTCCTCCAGCAAGGCGGATGCAAAGGTTTCGTCATTGTCGATCAGCACACCGCCCGCGCTGGTCTTGCCGATACAGCCCGCGATGGAGGGATAGACATAGAACGCGCCTTCGGGGCGTGGGCAGACCACGCCGGGTGCCTGATTGAGCATATCGACGACCAGATCGCGGCGGCGTTCAAAGAGCGCGTTGTTGGGCGCAAGGAAATCCTGCGTGCCGTTCAACGCCTCGACCGCCGCATACTGGCTGACCGAACAGGGGTTCGAGGTGGATTGCGACTGTACCTTGCGCATCGCCTTGATCAGAACCTCCGGCCCTGCCGCATAGCCGATCCGCCAGCCTGTCATCGCATAGGCCTTACTGACCCCGTTGACAGTCAGCGTGCGGTCATAAAGGCGCGGTTCGACCTGAGCGGGCGTGCAGAACTTGAAATTGCCGTAAGCCAGATGTTCGTACATGTCGTCCGTCATCACCCAGACATGGCTGTGGCGCACAAGCACATCGGTCAGCGCCTTCAACTCGTCCCAAGAATACCCCGCGCCGGTGGGGTTGGATGGCGAGTTGAACAGGAACCATTTGGTGTTGGGCGTGATCGCGGCCTCCAACTGGTCGGCGGTGATCTTGAAATTCGCCTCCAGCGTCGCCTCGACCGTGACGGGCGTGCCGCCTGCCAGCAGCACCATGTCAGGGTAGCTGACCCAATAGGGCGCGGGGATGATGACCTCGTCGCCCGCGTTCAGCGTCGCCATGAAGGCGTTGTAAAGCACCTGCTTGCCACCCGTGCCGACCGTGATCTGCGCGGGTTCATAGGTCAGCGCGTTGTCGCGTTTGAACTTGGCGCAGATCGCCTGTTTCAGTTCGGGGATGCCATCGACGGCGGTGTATTTCGTCTTGCCCTCGGCAATCGCCTGCACGGCGGCGGCCTTGATATTGTCCGGCGTGTCGAAATCCGGCTCTCCCGCGCCGAGGCCGATGATGTCGCGCCCCGCTGCCTTGAGCTCTGCGGCCTTGGTGGTCACGGCGATGGTGGGCGAGGGTTTCACGCGATCAAGCGTCGCAGACAGAAAAGTCATCAAGGATGTCCGGTGGTCAAATTGCACTATCCGTGACATAAGACGACCCGACCGAGCATGGCAAGAACCAAGGAGTCCCACGTGACCGAAACAGACAGTGATTGGTACAGCCCAGAGGCTGCAACCTTTGGCGACAGGCTGGCAGGCGCACGTGAAGCCGCGGGGCTGAGCCAGAAAGACCTTGCCAAGGCGCTGGGCGTCAAGTTTGCGACGCTGGTGTCGTGGGAAAACGACACCGGCGAGCCGCGCGCCAACCGTTTGCAGATGCTGGCAGGCATGCTGGGGGTGTCGCTGGGCTGGCTGATGACGGGGCAGGGCGACGGTTTGTCCGCCCCCGATGATGCGACCGAAATGCCTGCCGATGTCGCGGCCTTGATGCAGGAATTGCGGCGCTTGCGCGCGCAGATGGTGCAGACCCTCGACAAGATGGGGCAGGTCGAAAAACAGCTTCAGACAGTATTGCGCAGGACCCTATGACAGAAACGATCGAACATACCCGCAAGCGGTTGCACATGCGGTCCATGCGGCGCGGGATCAAGGAAATGGACCTGATCCTGTCGGCCTTTGCCGCCGACAATCTGGCAGGCATGACCGACGCGGAACTGGCGCTTTACGATGCGCTTTTGTCGGAAAATGACCACGATCTTTACGGCTGGGTCGGCGGGCAATTCGCTGTGCCCGATGTCTATGCCGATCTGATCGGCAGGATCGCTGCAGGCGCGCATGGGGTCACGCGGCCGGCCTGACCGCCTTAACCCTATGTTGTCTTGTTTGCCTTAGACCCGTCCCACCACAATAGACGGAGTTTCGGGATGAGCATCCACACGGACCTTGGCAAGCGGGACAAATCCGGCATGTCGGCGGCGCGCAGCGCCTCTTTCATGGCATCCTATCTGGATGCGCTGACCCTGGTGGAACGGTTGCACAGGCTGCTGCTTGACGTCATCAAGGATGAATTCGAACGTGTCGGCATCCTAGAAATCAACGCGGTGCAGGCGCTGCTTTTGTTCAACGTCGCCGACAACGAGGTGACGGCGGGCGAATTGAAATCGCGCGGGTATTATCAGGGATCGAATGTGTCCTACAATCTCAAGAAACTGGTCGACCTTGGCTATATGCACCATCAGCGCAGTGAAATCGACCGCCGGTCCGTGCGGGTTCGCCTGACCGAAAAGGGGCGCAATGTGCGGCAGGTCGTGGCAAAACTTTTCGCCACGCATGCCGACGGTCTGATTGACCGGCAAGTGCTGGACCATGCCGGTCTGGACGAAATCACCGGCGCGCTGCGCCGGGTGGAGCGGTATTGGAGCGATCAGATCAGGTATATCTACTGACGCTGCGGGGTCAGCCGTGGGGGTGCGCCTGCGACGGTCGATGCACCCAGGACCGGCAAAGAAAGCTCGCGGATCAACTTGCGGCGCATGCTGTCTTCATAATCGTCGAACCCGTTGGCGATCTCGACAAAGGCACCCGGCCCGCGGATCACCTGATCGCGAAAATAGGGGATCAACTCGGTTTCGGCCTCGAACTCGCCCGCGTTGACGACAAGGCCATTGACGGTGACATTCTCGAACGGAAACGCGGCATAGGCGTCCTGCGGGCCGAATCCTTCGTTGTTTTCGCCGTCACCGGCAACGTCGATCGTGCGGTATAGGCAGGACGGCCCTTCCTGTAGTTTGACCGCCGCATACCCAAGCGCAAAGC
The DNA here is from genome assembly GCF_000382265.1 of Yoonia vestfoldensis DSM 16212. Classification (GTDB taxonomy): domain Bacteria; phylum Pseudomonadota; class Alphaproteobacteria; order Rhodobacterales; family Rhodobacteraceae; genus Yoonia; species Yoonia vestfoldensis. Next base: position 3,423 of record NZ_KB907981.1, on the reverse strand, counting down.
CCATTGCCGTAGGGAAATCATTGTGGCTGCGCCTGCTTTGCGCGATCGTTTCGGCCACGTCAAACAGGTCCGCGGCCGAGTTGATGATCCGCCAGCCCGCAAGGTCATGCTGGTTATAGCGCCCGCTCCATTCAAACACGAACAGCGCGACGGGATCGGGGCTTGCAAAAAACGCCTCTTGCACGTCGGGCGCGATGAGCGCTGCGGCAAGCCCACCGCGTTGCAGCCGGTCTTCATCCGTGTCGACGGAAGACGACACATCCATCGCCAGAACCAGCGCAAGCCTGCAAGCCTGCGCCGGTGACGCCGCCAAAAGGCAGCCTGCTGCGATGAACCCAGCCTTCACCAATGGCCGGTGTTTTCCATGCTCGACCAGGGTTCAGCGGGCGGCAGGTTGTCGCCTTCCTGTAGCAATTCGATGGAAATGTTGTCGGGCGACCGCACAAAGGCCATATGCCCGTCGCGGGGCGGGCGGTTGATCGTCACGCCATTGTCCATCAGATGCTGGCACAGCGCATAGATGTCGCTGGTGCGATAGGCCAGATGCCCGAAATGGCGGCTGTCCGACGGCAGGCCGTCGTCGCCATCCCAGTTATAGGTCAGTTCGACCGGACATTCCTCCTGCCCCGGAGGCGCCATGAACACGAGCGAGAACCGGCCCTTGTCATTGTCGATGCGCCGCGTCTCGCGCAGGCCCAGCAATGCGTAAAATGCCATCGATTTTTCGAGGTCTTTGACGCGCACCATCGTGTGCAGGTAGGTCAGGGTCATCCTTGAAATCCTTTTGTCATGATCGACGCCAGCCTAACCTGCCAAAGTCGCGGACGAAACGGCAGAAGCCATCACATCGACGACATTTGCGGCTGCCACCCTGCCACGCAGAGGTCGCGGTGCGGCACTTGTCAGGCAATCTTGCAAAAATCCGCCCCCGACATCTGGCCATTCTGGCGCCCGCGCGCGCAATCGCCTCGCTCGAACGCCCCGCGCATCGGGGTCATGCCAAAAAAAACGGGGGAAACCAATGGCAGTCCCTAGGGATGTAGTGAAAACAAGCGGAAACAATCGCTTAGCCTGTAAAACAGGCCGGTTTCACTGCACTGAAATTGCTGAAAATTCCGTCATATCGTCAAACTTTTGCGGGGCCTCAGCAAGAGGAATAGCCCGTGGGCCTTCAACAGACGCTAGACGAATTACTGGGAATTGAAAAAATAAACGCCGCTCAGGATGCAGACCTGAGCGGCGTTGAAAAGAGACATAGAACAGCCACGAACTATGTGAAGAAAGATAGCGCATCCGGCCAAGCGAATCAAGCCGTCAGCTGGCTAGACCTTCCGTTGCCGATCAGTCTGTTCCGATCGAAAACTGACACGCACCCGACCCATGACACACTGAGCCTACGCCAGTTTGTCGATCGGGCTGCATCGGTGACGGCTGCAGACAAAGGCACATTGCCATTGGTCAAACTGGGCACGTTCACCGGCGGCCGCAAGGCTGAGCACTTGCACACGCGCCACGGTATCGAGATCGACTATGACGCCGGCGAGGTGCAGCCCGCTGAGGCGGCCGCCCGACTCCGCGCTGCCAATGTCGCGGCCGTGGTGGTCACCAGCTCCAGTCACGCACCCGACGCGCCCCGCTGGCGTGTCCTGGTCCCGACATCAGCGCCGATCAGCGTGGCAGAGTCAGCTGTACTGGTGGAACGTGTAAACGGGGCATTGGGTGGCATCGCAGGCCGTGAGTCATTCGATCCCGCCCGCTGCTACTTCTACGGCAGCGTCGGCACGGCTGCCTCCGAGGTGCATCTGATCGACGGGCGCCCGATCGACAAGGCGCCCGAGCTGCCCCGCATTGGGAAAGTTGCATCGCAAGGTGACTTGCTTGCCAATCTATTGGGACCAGCTACGCCCGCACCGGCCGATGACGATGACCTGTTTGCAGCGATGCAGCCGGATTGGGATAGGATCAAGGGTGCGCTGAAGGCAATCAAGAACGCAGATGACCGCGACAGATGGCTGACGATAGGGCAGGCCTTGCACCATGATTCACAAGGCAGCCCCGAGGGACTCCGGTTGTGGTCTGTTTGGTCCAAACGCTCAGCCAAGTATAGTGAGTCCGACCAGCTGCGCACCTGGGCATCATTCGGCAGCCGCAAGGGCGAAGTCATCGGGATTGGCAGCCTCTACCATATCGCCAAGGCTGAAGGCTGGACCGGCGCTGATCCAATGCAGCCCTCACGCTTGTCATTCCTGAGCCCTGCCGATTGTGAGGCTGCCCCGGCACGCGGATACATCCTCAAGGGCATGGTCGCACCCGGCGACGTGGCATGCATCGTGGGCGCACCCGGTGCAGGCAAGTCGCTGCTGGCGCCGTACCTGGCCTACATGGTGGCGCAAGGCTCTGAAGCATTCAGCATGCGATCCAAAGCCGGCGGCGTGCTCTATGTCGCGGCTGAAGATCCGCACGGCATGCGGGGCAGGATCAAGGCGTTGCGGGCGACGTATGGCGATGCACCGGCTTTCCGGCTGGTGGAAGGCGTGTCAAACCTGCTGATCGATCAGTCACCCGACCTTGCCGCATTGCTTGAGGCGGTGGAACAGCAACGCCCGACTCTGATCGTGATCGACACTCTGGCAATGGCGTTTCCGGCACTTGAGGAAAACTCCGCCGAAGGCATGGGGCGCGTTGTCGCCGCTGCCCGATCACTGACTAAATGGGGCGCGGCTGTTGTCCTGATCCATCACGACACCAAGGACGGGCAGCAAGGTCTGCCCCGCGGGCATAGCCTCTTGAATGGTGCGCTGGACGTGGCGTTGCACATCAAGAGGGATGATAACGGCGTAGTGAAAGGCCGACTCACGAAAAACCGCAACGGGCCTTGTGATCTGGAAATAGCGTTCACCATCGGCACGATCGACGCGGGGCACGATGAGGACGGCGACACGATCCGGCTGCCCTATGCCGCGCCGTGCGCCTTTGTGGAAAGCGCAGCGCCAAAGCTCAGTCGCAGTGAAAAGGCTGTCATGGCCCATTTTGAAGATCTGGCGGGTGACGGGTTTGAAGCGGATGAAAGGGAACTGCGACAGGTTTGCGTAGACGGGCGCGGCGTGTCATCCGCTGACAATCCGGACAGCCGGCGTCGGACGCTAGACAATGCTTTGCGAGGTCTGATCGACAAGGGTGTGTTGATTGTCACTGAGAACTGACCCGGCAGCAGCAGAAATTGTCATCGAGAATTGACCCATGTGCAACCTTACCCCGGCTTGAATCAGCTGGGAGCACTTGGAGTGATAGACATGGGATTTTTAAAAGTTATCCGGAAATGGGCGCTGCGTGACAAGATGCCCATTCGCGAGATCGCGCGGCGGACGGGCGTGTCTCGCAACACGATCAAGAAGTATTTGCGGGAGGGGATTGTTGAACCTG
>NZ_KB907980.1 GCF_000382265.1 Yoonia vestfoldensis DSM 16212 | reverse complement strand
CTCCGTAAGAAGGTCGAGATGCTCTTCGCCCACCTCAAACGCATTCTGCAGCTGGGGCGGCTCCGATTGCGCGGTCCGAACGGCGCAAATGACGAATTCTTGCTCGCCGCCACCGCCCAAAACCTCCGGAAATTGGCCAAGATCCTTCCTGCACCGCAGCATGATCGCCCAGCCTGACGAGAAAGGCGCTTGCGCGCTCATCACCACCTGAATTTCTGCGCGAGCGAACAGCTGTTTTTCAACAGAATCGGCGAAAAGCAGTCGTTCGCTGCGCAACGCTCGAAGGGCGGCTTTAGAAGTCGGCGTCGTGTCTGCCCTCAGCCCTTCACGGTCATCTCGTGCAAGATCCGCGCCCATGACCGGATGCCTTTGTGAAACGACGACAGGTCGTATTTCTCGTTGGGCGAATGGATCTGGTCGTCGTCTTTGCCGAAACCGATCAGCATCGCGTCCATGTCGAGGATGTTCTTGAAATAGGCCGCAATCGGGATCGAGCCGCCGCAGCCGACATAGGCCGCAGCATTGGGCCATTCGTCCGACAGCGCCTTGCGCGCTTGGTCAAAGGCGGGGTGGGTAGTCGTCATCTGGCCTGCGGCACTGGCCCCGTGGGGATGAAACGTCACGCTGCAATCGGCGGGGATCATGTCCTGCACCATCTTGCGGAACGCCGCGCGGATGGCCAGCGGGTCCTGCGTGCCGACAAGGCGGAACGAAATCTTGGCATGTGCCTGCGAGGGCAGCACGGTCTTGAACCCGTCGCCCGTATAGCCCGACCACATGCCGTTCACTTCGCAGGTGGGGCGCGACCAGATCATCTCCAGCGGGCGGCGGCCCTTTTCGCCAGCGGGGATCGACAGGCCGACATCGCCCAGAAATGCCTTTTCGTCAAAGCGTAGGTCATCCCAGGCGGCGGCAAGTTCGTTCGATAGCTCCGGCACGCCGTCATAGAAACCGGGCACGGTGATGCGCCCGTCCTCGTCATGCAGCGCGGCAATGACACGCGCCAGCACGCGGGCAGGGTTCATCGCCAATCCGCCATACATGCCCGAATGCAGGTCCTTGTTGGGGCCGGTGATGGTAATCTCCTCGCCGAGAAGCCCGCGGAGCTGGGTGATGATCGCAGGTGTGCTGTCGCCATAAAGCCCCGTGTCGCAGATCAGGGCGATATCGGCGGTCAGTTCCTTGGCGTTCTCTTTCATGAACGGGACCAGCGAGGGGGAGCCTGATTCCTCCTCGCCTTCAAAGAACAGCGTGATGTTTGCAGGCAGCGATCCATGCACGGCGATCCAAGCGCGGCAGGCTTCGACAAAGGTCATCAGCTGGCCTTTGTCGTCGGATGTGCCACGACCGCGGATCACTTTGCCGTGGGGCGTTTCTTCGACCTGCGGATCAAACGGGTCGCGGTCCCACAGATGCAGCGGATCGACGGGCTGCACGTCGTAATGGCCATAGAACAGCACATGCGGACCATCGCCGCCCGAATGGGCGACCACCATCGGATGCCCCGGCGTCGGGCGTTTCGATGCGGTGAACCCCATCGCCACAAGGTCCGCCACCAGCCAGTCGGCGGCGGTGTCACAATCGGCCTTATAGGCCGGATCGGTCGAGATCGACGGGATGCGCAGCAATTCCTTCAGACGCTCGACCGCCTGCGGCAAATCGGCGTCGATGCGGTCGAGAACGGGATCGAGGGACATGGGTTCAGCCTTTCTTATGTATTCTGACGCAACGTTGTCCCTATCACACCGCAGGTCAATGGCCGACGTCGCGCACCCGTATTGGACAAATCGCAGGGGGTATCGTTTATTGATCCAGATCATGGTCGCGGCTTCGGCGCGAACCTAGGGTCGGCGCAACGAGGGGCGACAGTTTGTAGCGTCTTGTCCGGGCGGTTTCTGCCCTATATGCAGCTTAGAACGATTCAAAGCGCCCTGAGGGAGAGCGCCTTGATACGACAAGAAGGACGGATTGGTGGATTATAACGCCCAACTGGATACCGCGATCAACCGCTTGCACGACGAAGGCCGCTACCGCACCTTTATCGACATCGAACGCAAACGTGGTCAGTTCCCGCATGCGACATGGATGAAACCCGACGGGTCCGAAATGCCCGTGACCGTCTGGTGTGGCAACGATTATCTGGGCATGGGTCAGCACCCTGTCGTGCTTGCCGCGATGCACGAGGCGATTGACGCCACCGGTGCAGGCTCTGGCGGGACGCGCAACATCTCTGGCACGACCGTCTATCACAAACGGCTGGAGGCTGAACTGGCCGATCTGCATGGCAAAGGTGCGGCATTGCTGTTCACCAGCGCCTATATCGCCAATGACGCCACGCTCAGCACGCTGCCGAAACTTTTCCCCGGCTTGATCATCTATTCGGATGCGCTGAATCATGCCTCCATGATCGAAGGCGTGCGTCGCAATGGCGGGGCCAAGCGGATTTTCCGGCACAACGACGTGGCGCATCTGCGCGAATTACTCGAAGCCGACGATCCGGCAGCGCCCAAGCTGATCGCATTCGAATCGATCTATTCGATGGACGGCGATTTCGGACCAATCGCGGCCTTTTGCGATCTGGCCGAAGAATTCGGCGCGCTGACCTATTGCGACGAAGTCCATGCCGTCGGCATGTATGGCCCGCGCGGGGCAGGGGTGGCGGAACGCGACGGCGTCATGCACCGCATCGACATCATCAATGGCACGCTGGCCAAGGCCTATGGCGTGATGGGCGGCTATATCGCCGCATCGCCCAAGATGTGCGACGCCGTGCGGTCCTATGCGCCGGGGTTCATCTTTACCACCAGCCTGCCGCCTGCGGTGGCGGCGGCGGCGGCGGCTTCGGTCGCGCATCTCAAGACGGATCAGGCGCTGCGCGAGCAGCATCAGACGCAGGCGAAGATTCTGAAACTGCGCTTGAAGGGATTGGGTTTGCCGATCATTGATCACGGCAGCCATATCGTGCCGCTGATCGTCGGTGATCCGAAACACACCAAGAAATTGTCCGACATGCTCCTGTCCGAATTCGGCATCTATGTGCAGCCGATCAATTTCCCGACCGTACCGCGTGGCACCGAAAGGCTGCGATTTACGCCGTCGCCGGTCCACGGACCGCGTGAAATGAATGCGCTTGTCGGTGCTTTGGATGGTTTATGGTCACATTGTGCACTGAACCGGGCCGAATTGGCGGGATGACGCCTATTGCCGATGTGCAACTGCGGCACTGATATGCTACTGGTTTCAAAGGCGTTCCTGTCCGGTTGATTCGGGCGGTACAACGCTTAGGGGCATAGAGCGGCGGGACAGTCGATGATCGGAAAGACCTTCAGGCGTGCCAGCGCGGCGGAGGACGTTCAGACCAAAGGGTTTGACGACTACGATTTGCGTCTAGGCGACCTCATGCGCGGTGAACGTGCAACCCTAGGCAAAAGTCTGCTTGATGTGCAGCGCGAGCTGAAGATCAAGGCAGCCTACATTGCCGCGATTGAAAATGCGGACCCTTCGGCCTTTGACACGCCCGGTTTCATTGCCGGGTATGTGCGGTCTTACGCCCGGTATCTGGGGATGGACCCGGACGAAGCATTCGCGACCTTCTGCAGGGAAAGCGGTTTCGCCACAGCGCATGGCATGTCCGAAGAGGCATCATCGCTGAAGAATCGCGTCGCGGACACAAGCCGTGTGCCTGTCGGCAAGGATATCTTCCTGTCATCCCGCACCCCTTTCGTGCCTGCCAAGGAATCGATGTTCGCGCAGGTCGAATTGCGCGCCATCGGTTCGGTTCTTGTTCTGGCCGCCATGATCGGTGGGCTGGGCTTTGGTGGCTGGACCGTCCTGCAAGAGGTGCAGCGCGTGCAGTTCGCACCTGTCGAACAGGCCCCCGTCGTCGTGTCGGACCTCGACCCTTTGGCTGGCGGGACCAATGCGATCGACGTTGGCGATGCTTTGGCCGATATGGCGCTGCCATCGCCCGAGGCGCTGGACAGGCTCTATCGTCCGCAAGCGCTTGATGTGCCGGTGCTTGTGGCGCGTGACACGCCGATTTCGACACTGACTCCCCGTATGATCGGCGCACTTGTCGCCGAGGCCGACATCGCGGGCTCTGTCGACCAGCAGGTCGTGGCCGATCTGGCGGCTGCGTCTGGCGTTGATTTGCCCGCCCCCAGCATTCAGGTCGTCGAACCCCCGGTACCAGAAGTCCAATTGGTTGCGGCCCGTTCTGCTTGGGTGCGGGTACAGGCGGCCGATGGCGTGGTGCTGCTGGAAGGGATCATGGAACCGGGTCAAAGCTTCGTGCTGCCCGCGACCGAAGAACCCGCAACCTTGCGCGTTGGCGAAAGCGGTGCGATGTATTTTGCAGTGAACGGCGTGCATTACGGTCCCGTTGGCCAGCGCGGTGTCGTGACCTCCAATGTGGTGCTGTCCGCCGAGAACCTGACCGAAAGCTATGAGATCGCCGATCTGGACAGCGACAACGATCTGGCCGAGATCGTCCGCGTTGCGGAAGTCGTCACCGACCAATAGCCGCAGCCGCTTGCCCAGAGGATCGTTGGCGCTTAGGTTGCCACCAAATCCCCAGCTCGTGAAAGCGAACCGATGTCCCTGAACCACATCCGCCCCTGGCGGAACATCTACCGCCGCAAATCCCGCCAGATCATGGTGGGCAATGTGCCGGTGGGCGGTGATGCACCGATCTCGGTGCAGACCATGACCAACACGCTGACCACCGATATCAAAGGCACGATTGCGCAGGTGCAGGCCGCGGCCGATGCGGGTGCCGATATCGTGCGTGTTTCCGTGCCGGACGAAGCCTCGGCCAAGGCGCTGCGCGAGATCGTGCGCAATGTGTCGGTCCCGATCGTGGCGGATATCCACTTCCACTATAAACGCGGCATCGAAGCCGCCGAGGCGGGTGCGGCCTGTCTGCGCATCAACCCCGGCAATATCGGCGACGAGAAGCGCGTGAAAGAGGTCATCAAGGCCGCGCGCGACTACAATTGTTCGATCCGCATCGGCGTGAACGCGGGGTCGCTGGAAAAGCACCTGCTGGACAAATACGGCGAGCCTTGCCCCGATGCGATGGTGGAAAGCGGGCTTGATCACATCAAGATCCTGCAGGACAACGATTTCCACGAATTCAAGATTTCCTGCAAGGCGTCCGATGTGTTCATGGCCGCCGCCGCCTATCAGCAACTGGCCGAAGCGACCGACGCGCCCATTCATCTCGGGATAACCGAAGCCGGTGGCCTGATCAGCGGCACCGTGAAATCCGCCATCGGGATGGGCAATCTGCTTTGGATGGGGATCGGCGACACGATCCGCGTCAGCCTGTCTGCCGATCCGGTGGAAGAGGTCAAGATGGGGTTCGAGATCCTCAAATCCCTTGGCCTGCGGCATCGCGGCGTGAACATCATTTCCTGCCCGTCCTGCGCGCGGCAGGGGTTCGACGTGATCAAGACGGTCGAGGCGCTGGAAAAGCGGCTGGAACATATCAAGACGCCCATGTCGTTGTCGATTATCGGCTGCGTGGTGAATGGCCCCGGCGAGGCGCTGATGACCGATGTCGGTTTCACCGGCGGCGGGGCAGGGTCGGGGATGGTCTATCTGGCGGGCAAGCAAAGCCACAAACAGTCCAATGTCGACATGATCGACCATATCGTCGAACAGGTCGAACGCCGCGCCGCCGAGATCGAAGCCAAGGGCGATCTGGCCGCCGAGTAGCTCCAGCGCCCCGCGCGGCAACCACCAAGAGGCAGAGAATGCGACACGCAACCCGCGGCGACGTGGACCCTTTCATCGTCATGGATGTGATGGAAGCCGCGCGGCAGGCCGAGGCTGCAGGCCGCCATATCATCCATATGGAAGTCGGCCAGCCCGGCACCGGCGCACCCGCCGCCGCGCGCGCCAAGCTGGTCGCGGATATGGCGGACCCTTTGGGCTATACCGTGGGCCTTGGCCTGCCGGACTTACGCGCCCGAATCGCGCGCCATTACGGCGACTGGTACGGGCTGGACCTTGACCCCGCCCGCGTGGTTATCACCTCGGGCGCGTCGGGGGCGTTTCTGCTCGCGTTTTCGGCGCTCTTTGACAATGGCGACCGGGTCGGGCTGGGCACGCCCTGCTATCCGTCCTACCGCCAGATCTTGCGCGCGGTCGGCCTGACGCCCGTCGATATTCCGACAAGCCTTGCCGACCGTTTCCAGCCGCAGCCGCAGCATGTGGCCCAGCATGATCTGGCAGGGCTGATCGTCGCCTCGCCAGCTAACCCCACCGGCACGATGCTGGACAAACCGCAGCTATCCGCACTGGCCGAGGCCTGTGTCGCCCGCGATGCCGCCTTCATCTCGGATGAAATCTATCACGGGATCGACTATGATCTGCGGCCTGTGTCGGCGCTGGAGGTCACGGACGAGGTCTATGTCGTCAATTCCTTTTCCAAATACTTCTCTATGACCGGCTGGCGCGTGGGCTGGATGGTCGTGCTGGACGATCATGTCCGCCGGGTCGAACGGCTGGCGCAGAACATGTTCATCTGCGCGCCGCACGCGGCACAGCGCCTTGCCCTGCATGCGATGGATTGCGCGGATGAACTGGACGCCAACAAGGCCGTCTATGCCGCGAACCGCGCCTTGATGATCGACGGGCTGCGCGCGGCGGGGCTGGGGGCCTTTGCGCCACCGGACGGCGCATTCTACATCTATGTCGATGTCTCGGCCTATACCGACGACGCCCGCGCCTTTGCCGCCGAGATTCTGGATCAGGCGGGTGTGGCTGTTACACCGGGCCTCGATTTTGACGCCGCACGCGGGCATCACTGGCTGCGGTTTTCCTATGCGCGCAGCACCGCCGATATCACCGAAGGGTTGGCCCGGATCGCGCGGTTCATGCAGGCGCGCGCGGGATGATCCGTTGGATCGTGCTGGTCTGCCTGCTGGCCACGACGGTCACGGCACAGGCGAAATACGACCCTGACAGATCGGCGATCCGCGACGGCTGGCGGTCGGTCCAGATCGAATTGGGGCTGTCCGACATCGTACCTTACCGCATTTTTACGCTGGATGATCCGCGCCGCCTCGTGCTTGATTTCCAAGGGCTCGACACAGGCGGCATCAGCGCGGCACCGATCAACAGAGCCGATGCAGTCACAGATGTGCGGTTCGGCCCTTACCGCCCCGGCTGGACGCGGATGGTGCTTGATCTTGCGGCGCCGCTGACCCTGATCGAAGCGGGCATCACCACGGACGACCGAGGCGCGCTCTTGTCGGTCAGGTTGGAGCGCGCGTCAGCCGCCGATTTCGCCGCCGCCGCCGGTGCCCCGCCTGATCCCGGATGGGATGCGCTGACCGCGCAGGCGTTGGGTGGCCTGGACCAGCGCACCGACGATGCGTTCGTCGTCGTGCTCGACCCCGGCCATGGCGGCATTGACCCCGGTGCCGAACGCGACGGAATCACCGAGGCGCATCTGATGCTGGACTTCGCAGAAGAGATCGCCGCCCTTTTGCGGACGCAGGACGGGGTGGCGGTGGTGCTGACCCGCAGCGACGATACCTTTGTGCCGCTCTTTGCGCGGATGAGCATCGCGCGCGGGGCGGCGGCGGATCTGTTCATCTCGCTCCATGCTGACGCGCTGGAAGAGGATGACGCCTGGGGGGCATCTGTCTATACCCTGTCCGAGGACAGCGGCGATATGGCGGTCGCACGGCTGGTCGAACGGCATGAACGCGGCGATCTGCTGGCGGGTGTCGATCTGTCTGTCACCGAGGACAGGGTGACAGGGGTGCTGATGGACCTTGCACGGCGGTCCACCGGCCCAAGGGCCAAGGCCTTTGCCGGTAGCATCATCGCAGAGATGGCCGTTCAGGGCGTCCGGCTCAATTCGAAACCCCGCCGCGCCGGGCGCTTTTCGGTCCTGCTTGCCGCCGATTTTCCCAGCGTTCTGATCGAAGCCGGGTTTCTGTCCAACGCACAAGACCGGGAGAACCTGGTAAATCCTCAAAGCCGCGGGCGCTTGGTGGCGGCGATCGCGGCCGCCGTCGCGCAGTACCGGGACGAAGCGCGCTAGGCCGGATCAGCCGATTGTGATCGTCCGTGCCTGTCGCGACGATCCTGCGGGCATTTGCGGTTTTGACCATTGGCCGGGCAGGGCGTATAAGCGCGAGCAATCCTGAAAGGAAACCTTCGGCCCGTGTTGCGCTTCATCTTCTCATTTTTCGGCGGAATCTTCACCTTTTTGACAATGGGGCTGGTGATGGCCGCATTGGGTCTGGGTGGCGTCATCTTTCTTTATGGCCGCGATCTGCCAAGCTATGAGACGCTGTCACAATATACGCCCAAGACGATCAGCCGTGTCTATTCGCGGGAAGGCCGCATCATCGACGAATTCGCCGTCGAACGCCGTCTGTTCACCCCGGCTGAGGATATTCCCGATCTGGTGAAACAGGCGTTCATTTCGGCCGAAGACAAGAATTTCTATACCCATCAGGGCTTTGACGCGACCAGCATGGTTGCGGCGCTGATAGATGCAGTGGAATCGCGGGGCGAGGACCTGCGCGGTGCCTCGACCATCACCCAGCAGGTGATGAAGAACTTCCTGCTCGACGGGTCGCGGTCGATCGAACGCAAGATCAAGGAAATCATCCTGGCGGTGCGCATCGAACAGGCAATGTCCAAGGAGCGGATCCTCGAACTGTACCTGAACGAAATTTTTCTTGGCCAGAATTCCTTTGGCGTGACTGCCGCGGCGTTGACCTATTTCAACAAACCGTTGACCGAATTGACGCCGGGCGAGGCCGCCTATCTTGCGTCTCTGCCCAAATCGCCAAGCAACCGTCACCCGGTGCGTGACAGCGAAGCGGCGGTTTTCTGGCGCAACAACACTTTGCGCCTGATGCACCAAAACGGTTACATCGACGACGCTACCCTTGCCGCCGAGACCGCCGCACCGCTGTTGTCGGTGCAGGGCGGGGATTACGAGGATTTCCGCACGACCCTGCCGGACCGCGATTATTTTACCGATGAAATCCGCCGCCAGCTCAGCCAAGATTTCGGGCAGGACGAATTCTTTTCCGGCGGGCTGTCGATCCGCGCGACCGTGGACCCTGATCTGCAAGTCACTGCTGCCCATTCTCTTCAGCAGGCGCTGGAAGAATTTGACCGCGGCAACGGCATCTGGCGCGGCACGGGGCTGACGATACCCGAAGAGGCCCTGGCCGGTGAAGAGGCATGGCGCGCAGCGCTGCGTGCGACCGAGGTGGCCCGCGATGTGACGCTGGTGTCGCAATGGCATCCCGCCGTCGTGCTTGACGTGGCCGAGAACGAATTGCGCATCGGTATCGAAGGTGTCACCGAGACAGAGGCAGAACCCTTTGTCGTTCCGCGCCGCGATATCGAATGGATGCGCGGCAATTTCTTTGACAATTTCACCCGCGGCGATGTCGTGCATGTCCGCCGAATGGTGCAGGATGATGGCGGTGCTTTCATTCGGTGGAGCCTGCGTCAGGTCCCCGAGGTGCAGGGCGCGTTCATGGCGATGGATGTCAACACCGGCCGCGTGATCGCGATGCAGGGCGGGTTCAGCTATCAGGCGTCGGTGTTCAACCGTGCGACACAGGCGCAGCGCCAGCCGGGGTCGTCTTTCAAGCCGTTCGTTTATGCCGCGGCGCTGGACAGCGGCTATTCGCCCGCGACCATCGTGGTCGATGCCCCGATCGAGATCATGACGCCGCAGGGGCTGTGGCGGCCGACGAACGCCTCCAACCAGTTCTACGGACCGACCCCGTTGCGCACCGGCATTGAACGGTCGCGGAACCTCATGACGATCCGGCTTGCGCAAGAGATCGGGATCGACCGTGTTGCGGAATATGCCGAACGGTTTGGTGTCTATGACCGTATGAACCCTGTGCTTGCAGCCTCGCTGGGGTCGGACGAGACGACCTTGTTCAAGATGGTTGCGGCCTATGCGATGTTCGCCAATGGCGGCGAACGTGTCGAACCGACGCTTGTGGACCGCGTGCAGGACCGTTTCGGAAATACCGTTTATCTGCATGATGAACGGCAATGCCCAGATTGCGCCAACATGAATCTGCCCGCCGGGCAGGCCCCGAACGTCATTTCGAACCGTACCCGCGTGATGAACGAAGTGACGGCCTACCAGCTTACATCCATGATGCAGGGTGTGGTCGAACGCGGCACGGCGGCGGGGGCGATCAACCTGCCGGCACAGATCGCGGGCAAGACCGGCACTACCAACGACAGCAAAGACGTGTGGTTCGTCGGCTTTTCGTCCAACATCGTGGCAGGCTGTTATATCGGCTATGACCAGCCACGCAGCCTTGGCGGCGGTGCATCGGGTGGCGGGTTCTGCGGCCCTGTCTTCAACCGCTTCATGCGCGAAGCGATCGACGTTTACGGCGCGCCGCCCTTTGCGATCCCCGATCAATGTCAGTTCATCAAGATCGATCGTTTCAGCGGCGCCCGCCTTCCCAACGACGCATCAGGTGACAACGTGGTATCGGAATGTTTCCGCGCTGGTGAAGAGCCGATCTTTGGCATCATGTATGACGGCGGTTTCGCCATGGCCGCCGATCTGCCGCTTTATGACGAGGTGCCGCGCGCATCGCGCGAGGTCACGACATCGACAGGCGGCACCGCCACAGTCGGCGAACGGGCGACATTCGGGACTTTGTCCACGGGCGGTCTGTACTGACCGCCTTGCCGCTGGCGGATGCGGGTTGTAAGACCCCACAAAACCCAATCTGAACAGGTGTCCCATGCGCGCTGAAACGCAGAACAATGTCGATGCGATCCAGAAATCGTTGAACCTGCTCGCGCAGCGGATGGATTACGAAACCGCGCGCTATCGGCTGGAAGAATTCGACGCCCGTGTCGAGGACCCGACGCTGTGGGACGATCCCGAAGCCGCGCAAAAGCTGATGCGCGAACGGCAGGTGCTGGTCGATGCGCTGACGATGCATGACGGGATTAAGCAGGAACTGGCCGACAATATCGAACTGATCGAGATGGGTGAGATGGAAGGCGATGCCGACATCATCATAGAGGCGGAAGAGGCGCTGAAAGCCCTGCGTGAGAAGGCAGCGCAAAAGGAACTCGAAGCGCTGCTGGACGGCGAGGCGGACGCGAACGACACCTTCCTCGAGGTGAACGCCGGTGCGGGTGGCACCGAAAGCTGCGATTGGGCCAATATGCTGTCGCGCATGTATGTCCGCTGGGCCGAGAAAAAGGGCTATAAGGTCGAATTGCAATCCATGCAATCGGGGGATGAGGCGGGGATCAAATCCGTCACCTACAAGATCATGGGCCACAACGCCTATGGCTGGCTGAAATCCGAAAGCGGTGTGCACCGGCTGGTCCGCATCTCGCCCTTCGACAGCGCCGCGAAACGGCACACTTCGTTCACATCCGTGAAGGTCTATCCGGTCGTCGACGACAATATCGAGATCGAAGTGAGCCCCAACGACATCCGCCTCGATACCTACCGGTCATCGGGTGCTGGCGGGCAGCACGTCAACACCACCGATTCCGCGGTGCGGATCACGCACTTTCCAACGGGCATCGTGGTCACGTCGTCCGAGAAATCGCAGCACCAGAACCGCGACATCGCGATGAAGGCGCTGAAATCGCGGCTTTACCAGTTGGAGCTCGACAAACGCTCCGCGCTGGTCAACGAAGCGCATGAAAACGCGGGCGATGCGGGCTGGGGCAACCAGATCCGGTCCTATGTGCTGCAACCCTACCAGATGGTGAAGGACCTGCGCACCGGGTTCGAGACGTCGGACACCAAGGGCGTACTCGACGGCGACCTCGACGGGCTGATGGGGGCAACGCTGGCGCTCGACATGTCGGGCAAAGGGCGCGACGCAGCCAACGCGGACTGATCCGTCAGGCTTGCCAAACCCCACCCTTGGGCGCAAGCTTTGCGCATGACGCAGACCGAGACGATCAACGCCGCCGCCCCGCCGCAGGTCCGTGACCTGGCACTGGCGGACTTGCGCGCGGCGCTGCGTGCCGGTCTTGCCGATTTTCGCAAAACCCCGCAATTCGGGCTTTTCTTCAGCGCTGTCTACGTGCTGGGTGGATTCGGGATGCTTTGGCTTGGGGCCGGGCATGTGACGTGGACGCTGGCGACATCCTTGGGCTTTCCGTTGATCGCCCCCTTTGCCGCCGCTGGGCTTTACGAGGTCAGCCGCCGCATCGAGATGGGCCAGCCCCTGACATGGCGGGCGGTGTTGGGCATCGTCTGGCAGGAACGTACGCGGCAATTGCCGTGGCTGGGCGCGATCATCGTGATCTATTTCCTGTTCTGGACGTTTCTCGCACATATGATCTTTGCGCTGTTCATGGGGCTGAGCACGATGACCAACGTGTCCGACAGTTGGGAGGTGTTCCTGACCCCCACCGGCCTGACCATGATCGGTGTCGAGCTGGCAGTGGGCGCGGTGCTGGCGTTCCTGCTTTTTGCCCTGACGGTTGTCAGCCTGCCCCTCGTGCTGGACCGCGAGGTCGATTTCGTCACCGCGATGCTGACGAGCCTTGCCGTCGTGCGGCAGAACCTTGGCGTGATGCTCTGCTGGGCCGCCCTGATTGCAGCACTAACGCTGGTGGCGCTGCTGCCGTGGTTTCTGGGGCTGATCGTGGTGCTGCCCGTGCTGGGGCATGCGACGTGGCATTTGTATCGGCGGGCGTTGGGGTAGGGGCCGCTTTAGGCGAAGATCTGCTTGGAGCCCATTCTGTCGGTATTCTGTGCCGCAGCGAAGGTCTGGTTTCTGGAAACGAGATAAACTGATGTGCAGTAGACGAGACAGCTATGAGTTAGTTCCGATGGTCGGATAGCAACTATCGGATCAACGTGCGGTACCACATTCTCACAATGCTGGTCCCCGACTTATGATTTGTCTTGTCTGCTAAGTCATTTGATCCATAATTGAGAGATTACCAATACTTGAGTTTTTCCACGGACGGAGCAGTTCATGCCTCAGATTTTACAGATTGCCGCAATTGCCGTTGCAACCTTTGGCACTGGCGCCGCGACCCTCTCGGTGATGAATGAAGACATCCCCGATCTCGTGGTGCCTGAAGGTGATTGGGCTGCGACAGGCGCGTTAGATGGGATTGCGTTCCGTGTATACGGTAAGGATCTGTCCAGTGGTGCAGAGTTGGAAGATGAGATCATTTTTCGTGATGGCACGTTCCAATCGGTTGATTGCGAAAATTACTGCAACTTTGGCTGGTCCGACTATCAGACCAAGGAAATTGACGGGGTGATCCACTTTACCACTACGGCGATCTGCGCCGATGCTCCGCACACCGTGGTCTGGTACGGCACTGTCACAGGTGATGATATTTCAATCGACGTAACCTGGACGACACGCCGCTGGTACTGGACCAACCAAATCCCAATCCGGGTCATTGGCACGGCAGTCGCATTGGAGGCGGTATCCGGTTGAGCCCCGCTCATGACGTCTAAGGGGCTGACGATGCCTGGCCTGATTGTCAGGGTCGGTATCCTTTTCGCGTTTATCGTGCTGGCCACATGGGGCGTGCACATGATCCGTGACGCGCTGGACCTTCAGATCCGGCCCGACAATGAGCAGCAGGTGCACAAAGCGATCATGATCGGTGCCGTGGCCTATGTCGCGCTTCTTGCAATGCCGTTTGTGCCGGGGGCAGAAATCGGTATTGCACTCCTCGCAGGTTTCGGAGCGGCGATTGCACCACTAATTTACGTCTGTACGATTGCCGCCATGATGCTAGCCTTCACGGTCGGACGGTTCCTACCAATAAGCGCGCTAGGGCGGCTCTTGCAGGTCTTGAGGATGCGGCGTGCGGCTGAATTAGTGGCCCGTGCCGCACCATTGTCGAAAGACGAGCGTGTTGCAATGCTTCTTGAAGGGCAGTCAAAACGCGTTCTTCGCCTTGCCCTGCGGTATCGCTATGTCGCGATGGCGGTCGCCGTGAATGCGCCAGGCAACTCCATCATCGGCGGCGGTGGCGGCATCATGATCATTGCGGGTCTGAGCGGAATATTTACACCACTTTCGACCTTCCTGACAGTCATTCTTGCTGTGTCGCCAGTGCCTTTGGCTGTGATTTTTCTCGGCCTTCAATTCTAAGCTTCGCCCACCCGTGCTGTTTGTCGCTAGGTGAAGGCCATCCCATAGTGGACATTGGTTGCGTTCGAGCAGACGTCAGCTTCGTCCCGCACAACTGACATCCAGTCAAATTCCTCCCGCCGCATCCGCTTGTGACTCCCACATCCCCCAAACAAAAAGGGCGCCCCTTCGGACGCCCTTTCCCAATCACGCAGGTCCGTAAACCTCAGCCCTTGTCGCCTTCAGGCGCGGGCAGCACGGGCATCTTCTTGCCGCCGGACGACAGCGGGTCGTCCTGACGCTGCACGGAGCCTTCGAAATGCGCGCCGGATTCGATGGCGATGGTCTTGTGGATGATGTCGCCTTCGACGCGGGCGGTCGAGGTCAGGCGCACCTTGAGGCCGCGCACACGGCCGATCACGCGGCCGTTGACCACGACGTCATCGGCGATCACTTCACCCTTGACGGTCGCACCTTCGCCGACGGTCAGCAGATGGGCGCGGATATCGCCGTCAACCTGGCCTTCGATCTGGATGTCACCGGTCGTTTTCAGATTGCCGGTGATCAGAAGGTCCGAGGACAGGACAGATGCCGGAGGCTTTGCCTTGGGCGGTGTTGTCTTGAAATCAGGAACCGGGCTGCCGGTCTTGCTGGCATCCGCTGTCGCAGGTGCAGGAGTGTCGGCCACCTTTGGCCCGGGCTCATTGATTTTGGATTTAGAAAACATTCTGTCCAGCTCTTATGTAAGTCATCGGATTGACGGGGTTGCCATTGACGCGCACCTCGTAGTGAAGGTGGGGCCCGGTCGAGCGACCAGAATTCCCCATAGCACCAATCTTGTCGCCACGCGATACCCTTTGGCCGACCCGCACGTCAATCGTGTTTAGGTGGGCATAGCGGGTCTCGAGGCCAAAATCATGACGGATCGTGATGAGGCGGCCATAGCTCGATTGCCAGCCTGCGTGCACGACGACGCCGTCCGCGGCCGTATGGATCGGCGTACCGACGGGCCCTGCGAAATCCGTGCCGGCGTGCAACCGCCCCCAGCGTTGCCCAAAGCCTGACGTCAGGCGGTAGTTCGACCGTACCGGCATCGCGATCGGCAGCTTGTTGGCGGCGATGCGGTACAGGTTGATCCGGTCCATCGACGCGAGGATCGCATTGGCGCGCAGACTGTCGGGGTCCGGCGCGCCCGTGGCCGTGGTGAACCGGATCGGCGCAAGCGGGCCGCCGGTGCCGGAATAACCACGACGGACCTGTTCGATCAGCGTCTCGGGGTTCATGCCGGCCGCGCGGAAGACGTTGTCGAGCGGTTCGACAGAGACCAGCATCGCTTCTTCCAACTGCCGGAAAATCTGGTCGTTGCGTTCCTGCAGAAGGCGCAGTTCCAGTTGCATCTCGGCGGCCTGTTCGATGGCCATGCCGGCATCTTCGGCGATCTGGTCGCGTTCGGCGGCGGTTTCGGCCAATGCGCTGGCAAGCAGATTGACGGTGCCCACAGCTTCGTCGGGCATAGACAGCATCGTCTCTCCATCGCCGTTTTCGGTCAGGGTGGCGACTTGCTGGCGCGCTTCCTCGCGGGCTTTCATCGTGTCGCGCAGGGTGGTCTGCACGACCTCCAGCCCGGTTTCGAGTTCGCGGCGTTTTTCTTCGGTCGCCAGCAGTTCGGACTGCATGATCGAAATCTGTTCCAGCGCCATCTCGAACCGCGCATGGGCAGAGGCGGCTTCGGCGGCACTTGCATCCCTGTCTGACGACAGAATGCCAAGCCGCTGTTCATAGGTCATCTGATCGCGCTGCGCCTGCGCACGGAAATTGCCCGCCCCGATGCTGTCCATCAGCAGGATCGCAGTCGCGACGATCGTCCAGCCCACGACGATCGTGCTGCCGACCCATGCAACAAGCTGGGTTTCGGATGTCAGACGGATGAACCGCGTTTCTGTATCGGATCGCAGGAAAAGACGCTTTTCGGGAAACCACCGCTCGAGCGTGGCATGGATCGGTTTCATCAGTCTTGAACGCACCAGTTATCCACCTTGCTTGGCTGCATGCCCGCCCCCTCTCCCGGTGGGGCGATGCTGATCTGTGTTAGCCACACAAGCGCCGTGTCGCAACACCGAATGCCGGATTTTCTGCGCGATGGGGGAAACGCGCCAAGCTGCGCAGGGTTCCGCCGAGTGCTGCACAATTTGTGGACGATCCAGCGCGCAGGTTACGCCTGGACAGACCGGCCTGCTAAAGCGCCAGCACCGCCGCCAGCACCTCGTCGACATGGCCGGGGACTTTGACCTTGGGCCAGACCTGCGCGATCTTGCCGTCCGGCCCGATCAGGAAGGTGGCGCGTTCGATCCCCATATAGGTCTTGCCGTACATGCTCTTTTCGACCCAGACACCATAGCGTTCGCAGACATCGCCGTCTTCATCCGACAACAGCGCGATTTTCAGGTCGTGCTTGGCGATGAACTTGTCGTGTTTCTTGACGCTGTCCTTGGACACGCCCAGCACCACGGCACCGGCGGCGGCGAAATCACCGGCGCTTTCGGTAAAACCGATCGCTTCCTTGGTGCAGCCGGGCGTGTCGTCTTTGGGGTAGAAATACACCACGACTTTCTGGCCCGAGAAATCGGAGAGGTTAACAATGTCGCCGCCGTCGCGGGGCAGGCTGATCGCAGGCGCGGTTTCGCCGATCACAGGTTGGGTCATGGCTTGTTGATCTCCGCTGAGGTTTTGATTGCCTTGTTTTAGTCCCATAGTGTCAAAGATAAAGGGGCGAACATCCCATGGGCGGAGAAACCTTGCCAGACCAACACCCAGACCCACCAGAGGTCGCGCGGCCTGCGCGCGTCAAGCGACCGCTGCACCGCGGACGGTTTGCGCTGCGCAGTGTGCTGCTTGTCTGCCTGATGCCGCTGGTGTTCGTGGCCGCCGCCGGGATCATGATCATCGACCGCGACATCACGGCGCCAAGCTGGGTCACAGATATGGTGCAGGACCGCGGAACCGAGGTGCTCGACGGGGGACGCCTGCGCTTTGCCGGCATTTCGGTGCGGATCGGGCGCGACCTGCACCCTTCGATCCGGCTGCTGGATACGCAATTGATCGACCGGAACGGAGCGCTTGTGACACGGGTGCCGGTGATCGAGGCGGACATATCCCCGCGCGGTCTGATCCTGCAACGCGATCTGCTGGTCCAACAGGTCCGCATCATCGGCGCGCAGATCAATCTGCGCCGGGCGCGTGACGGGAGCCTCGGTTTCGCGCTGGGTTCAGGGGCCGAGGGGCGCACGCGCACATTGCCTGAATGGCTGGACGAGATCGACCTGTTCCTTGACCGTCCCGTCTTTGATGCCCTGCGCACCGCCGAGGCGACCGGCCTGATCGTCAATTTCGACGACGCGCGCGCAAGGCGCAGCTGGACGGTTGACGGCGGGCAAGTGGCGCTGGACATGCGCGGCAGTCAGGTGACATTGCAGGCGGAACTGTCGCTCTTGTCAGGTCGGGCCGATGTGACGACGGCGCTGCTGTCCTATGCCAGCCCGCGCGACAGTCGTGCGGCGCAACTGGCTGTGAATGTCACCAATATCGAAGCCCGTGACATCGCCGCCCAATCGCCCGCCTTGAACTGGCTCAGTGAGGTGGCAGCGCCCTTGTCAGCGAACTTGCGTACCGAGCTTGACGTGGATGGCGCGCTTGGCCCGTTGCAGGCCACGCTCGAGATCGGGGCGGGTGTGCTGCAGCCGACCCCTGCCGCGGCACCCGTCGCCTTTTCTTCCGCCAATGCCGACCTCAGCTATGATCCCGTCCTTGACCTGATCCGGTTCAGCGAGATCGCAGTGCAAAGCGAATGGGGCAGCCTGCATGCGCGCGGCGACGCCTATCTGCGCGATTTTGCCGATGGCTTGCCGCGCGCGCTGCTTGCGCAATTCCAGCTCAGCGATGTGGCGCTGAACCCGCCGGGCCTGTTCGATGTGCCTCCCCTGATTGATGGGGCAAGCGTCGACCTGCGGCTGCGGCTCGATCCGTTCGTGGTCGATATCGGGCAGGCGGTTGTGTTGGACGGCGCATCGCGGATGATGGCTCAGGGCCGGATCGCGGCCACGGATGCAGGTTGGCAGGTCGACGTCGATACGGCGATCGATCAGATCGCCCCCGAGAGGCTACGCGCGCTTTGGCCAAACGGGTTCCGGCCCGGCACGCGGGATTGGTTCACCCGGAACGTGAAATCGGGGCGCCTGTCCGATGTGCGTTTCGGGCTTCGCGCGCAACCCGGCGCCGCGCCCGAGGTTGCGGGACATTTCACCTTTGATGATGCTGTTGTCGTCGTCATGCGTGATATGCCCCCGGTGATGCAGGCGCGGGGCACGGGTAACCTGATCGACCATCGTTTCGTCGTCGCGGTTGATGAAGGCACGATGACCGCACCCTTTGGTGGTCCGGTCGCGATGGACGGCACAGCGCTTGCGATCGAGGACCTGCGCCAGCGGCCCAGCCCCGCGACGCTGATGCTGCGGTCGCAAAGCAGCCTGCCGGACCTGCTGTCGGTGATCAATCAGCCGCCGTTCACCTTCATGGACAAGGCCAATCTGCCGGTCGCCATCGCCGAAGGCACCGCGCGCGCGCAGGGAACCGTGACCTGGCCCTTGCAGCCACGCGCGCCGCGCGACCAGATCCGATATGATATCGGTGTCGATCTGTCGGAGGTCTACAGCGACGTGCTGCTGCCCGGCCGCGTGCTGACTGCCGCGTCCATGCAGGTCGTGGTCGACGATGACGGTTTGTCGATCACCGGGCCGGTGCAGCTTGACGGTGTGGCGGCGGATGCGAATTGGACGCGCGCTTTCGCCCCGGCGCACCGCGGCGCCAGCCGCTTGCAGGCCGAGGTCGCCCTGTCCGAAGCGGCCTTGCGCGCCTTCGATATCGAACTGCCGCCCGGCATGATCAGTGGCGAAGGGCGCGGGCAGTTGCAGGTCGATCTGCAACGCGGCGCACCGCCGCGTTTCGTGCTGACATCTGATTTGCAGGGGCTGCAAATCGCGGTTCCCGCAGTGGGCTGGGCCAAGGCCCCCGGCACGACAGGCGATTTGCGCATCGAAGGCACGTTGGGTCCGGTGCCCGAAATCTCGCGGCTGACGATCAGCGGCGGCGGCTTGCAGGCCGAGGGGCGTATTGATCTGGCCGCAGGGGGCGGGCTGGCGCAGGCGGTGTTTTCCAGCGTCCGCATCGGCGATTGGCTGGATGCGCCGATCACCCTGCGGGGGCGCGGGGCCGGTCAGGCCTTGGGCGTCGAGGTCGGCGGCGGCATGATCGATCTGCGCCGCGCAAGGTTCGGCGGCGGTGGTGGCGGCGGCGGCGGGCCGGTGCGGATCGCGCTCGACCGGCTGGTGGTCACGGGCGGCATCACGCTGACAGGGTTTCGTGGGGATTTCACCACCCTGGCGGGGTTCACCGGACAATTCGCTGCCGCGCTCAACGGTGCGGCGGCGGTCACGGGCACGGTGGCACCGCGCGACGGGCGGTCCGCCGTGCGCCTGCGCAGCGATGATGCGGGCAGCGTCCTACAGGCGGCGGGGTTCTTTCGCACGGCGATCGGTGGCACGCTTGATCTGACCTTGCTGCCCGCAGGGGGCGAAGGCACCTTTGACGGCACGCTGGCGGTGCGGTCCTTGCGGGTGCGCGATGCGCCTGCCATCGCGGAATTGCTCGATGCGATCAGCGTCGTGGGGCTGCTGCAACAGCTGGACGGGCAGGGGCTGGCCTTTGACGAGGTCGATGCCCAATTCCGCCTGACCCCCGATCAGGTCATCGTGACGCAGGCCAGTGCCGTCGGTCCAGGGCTTGGCATCTCGGTCGACGGGATTTACACGCTCGCCGACAAGGGGTTTGATTTGCAGGGTGTCGTGTCTCCGTTCTATCTGGTCAACAGCATCGGCGCGTTCCTGACCCGCAAGGGCGAGGGGCTGATCGGCTTCAATTTCACCATCGCGGGCACGTCGGATGCGCCGCGTGTCGGCGTCAACCCGCTGTCCGCGCTGACGCCCGGCATGTTCCGCGAGATTTTCCGCCGCCCGCCACCGGAGCTGACCCAATGAAGCTGAGCGATTTCGATTTCGACCTGCCCGATGCCCTGATCGCCACGCGCCCCGCGCGGCCACGATCCTCGGCGCGGCTGTTGCTGGCGCAGGGTGACAGCATCGCGGACCGGATCGTCACCGATCTGGTGGAGATATTGCAACCGGGCGACCGGCTGGTGCTGAACGATACCAAGGTCATTCCCGCGCGCCTGACCGGCACCCGCGCGCGGTCGGGCGAGGCGGGCGAGACATCTGCAAAGATCGAGGTGACCTTGCTCGAACCGCAGGCGGGCGGTGACTGGACCGCACTGGTCAAGCCGCTGAAAAAGGTGCGCGACGGCGAAGAGATCGTGTTTTCCCGCGATCTATCCGCGACCGTGGTCAGCCGCGCGGACGGGCAGGCGCGGCTGGCGTTCAATCTGGCGGGCGATGATTTCGATGCCGCGCTGAATGCCGTGGGGGCCATGCCGCTGCCGCCTTATATCGAGGCCAAGCGTCCGTCGGATGCCGCCGACAAGGATGATTACCAGACCTATTGGGCAAAGCACGCGGGCGCTGTGGCCGCCCCCACCGCATCGCTGCATTTCGACGGGCCCTTGTTGCAGGCGCTGGCCGCGCGCGGCGTGACCATGTCCTATGTCACGCTGCATGTGGGGGCTGGCACCTTTCTGCCGGTCAAGGTCGACGATGTGCGCGACCACAAGATGCATGCCGAATGGGGCGAGGTGACGGCGAAAGCCGCAGCCGAGATTAACGCGACCAAGGCAGCGGGCAACCGCGTGATCCCCGTGGGCACAACCGCGCTGCGGCTGATCGAAAGTGCCGCAGCGGGCGGGCAGATGCAGCCCTGGACGGGGCCCACGGATATCTTCATCACACCCGGCTTTGCGTTCCAGATCGCGGACGGGCTGATGACCAATTTCCACCTGCCGAAATCCACGCTGATGATGCTGGTATCGGCGCTGATGGGCATGGACAGGGTCAAGGCGATCTATGCCCATGCCATCGCGGAACGCTACAGGTTCTTTTCCTACGGTGATGCGTCGCTTTTGATCCCTGACCGCGCGTGATTGTCACGGCAGCGACATTGCATTCCGGCTAAGGACAGGTCAGACGCGGTCAAGAACGGCAGCACCCGAAAGGGGGACGGAATGTTTCAGGTATTGACAGGATCATGGGCTCTCTTTCTGGGGATGTTCCTGTTGATGGTGGGCAACGGGCTGCAAGGCACGCTCTTGGGCCTGCGTGGCGAGCTGGAAGGATTCAGCACGCTGGCGCTGTCCTTCGTGATGTCGGCCTATTTCCTCGGATTTCTGTTTTCCTCGCGTTTCACCCCCGAACTGATCCGCCGTGTCGGGCATGTGCGGGTCTTTGCCGCGATGGGGTCGATGATTTCGGCCGTACTGATCCTTTATCCCACGCTGGTCGATCCTGTCGCTTGGACAATCGGGCGGGTGATCATGGGGTTCTGTTTCTGCGGCGTCTATATCACCGCCGAAAGCTGGCTGAACGACGCGTCCAGCAATGCGACACGCGGCAAGGCTCTGTCGCTTTACATGATCGTGCAGATGGCAGGGATCGTTTTTGCGCAGTATATCGTCAGTCAGGGCGATGTGTCGGGCTATGTGATCTTCATCATCCCGTCGGTGCTGGTGTCATTGGCCTTTGCGCCGATCCTGCTGTCCGCCCGTCCGATGCCCGCCTTTTCGGCGACCAAGCCAATGAAGATCCGGGACCTGATCAAGACCTCTCCGCTGGGTTGTGCGGGCATGTTCCTGCTGGGCGGCGTCTTTGCCGCGCAGTTCGGGATGTCGGCGGTTTACGGCAGTCGCGTGGGGCTGAGCGTGGCGGAAATCTCTTTCTTCGTTTCGGCGATCTATATCGCGGCGCTGGTGCTGCAATATCCTATCGGCTGGCTGTCGGACCGTATGGACCGGCGCGTGCTGATCATCTGGATCGCGATGGTGGGCGGTTTAGGGTCGCTGATCGCCTTCCTGATCCCCGGCAGTTTCGCGCTGATTATCCTGAGCGGGGCCATCGTCGGCGGCACATCGAACCCGCTGTATGCACTGCTGATCGCGTACACCAATGATTACCTCGAAAAAGAGGATATGGCCGCCGCGTCGGGTGGGCTTTTGTTCATCAATGGGCTGGGCGCGATCATGGGGCCGCTGATCGTGGGTCTGATGATGGATACGATCGGCGATAACGGGTTCTGGCTGTTCACCGCCCTTCTGATGCTCAGCGTCGGGGCCTATGGTATCTTCCGCACGACACGGCGCAAGCGCGCGGCGCTGGATCTGGATCAGGTGCCTTATGCGCCAGTCTCTGCCGGGTCGTCCGCCGTTGCCGTGGGTGTCGCGCAGGAGGTCTATCTGGACGCCGTCACCGACGAGATGGCCGCCCGCGCCGATTAGACCACGCTAATTCAGGCCATTGCTGCCACGAAGCTCTTGTCACGCCACGATTTGTCTGTTCCTTTGACGTAATGACGGCATCCGCGGGAGGAATGGGGCAGTGGCGCGTGAAGACGAAGTTCTGGCCTTTTGGCTTGGCGAATGTTCGCCTTCGGATTGGTACAGATCCGAGCCCGAGTTTGACGCCCTGATCCGCGAGCGTTTCGAGCAGACATGGATCGCCGCGACCGAGGGGGCGCTGGGGCTGTGGCTGACCCATCCGACGGGGGCGCTGGCCTATATCATCCTGACCGACCAGTTCCCGCGCAACATGTTCCGTGGCACGGCCAAGGCCTTTGCGACGGATCTTCTGGGGCTGGCGGCGGCCAAGATGGCGATCGACCGTAACTGGGACATGAAGATATCCGAACCAGCGCGGCAATTCTTTTACCTGCCGCTGATGCATTCCGAAGCGTTGTCCGATCAGGACCGCGCCGTCCGGCTTATCCACAGCCGGATGCCTGAAACCGGGCACAATAACCGCGATCACGCCTGCGCCCATCGTCGTATTATCCGTGACTTCGGCCGCTTTCCCTATCGCAACGAGGCCCTTGGCCGGCGCACCAGTTCTGCCGAACAGGCGTTTCTGGATGCGGGTGGCTATGGTTTTGCCTTGCGCGCACAGCAGGAAAAATCGGCCTGACCTGCCTTGCATCCGCGCGATACCGGATATGCCCCAAGGTCACTGGAGATCGCCGTCAAATTAGTTTAACGTTCAACTAATTCTGAACAGGGAGGGCCAGATGGCTGCGAAAAACTTTGATCTGATCGTCATCGGGGCAGGCCCCGGCGGCTATGTGGCCGCGATCCGTGCCGCGCAACTGGGCATGAATGTCGTTGTCATCGAACGTGAAAATCTGGGCGGTATCTGTCTGAACTGGGGCTGCATCCCGACCAAGGCGATGCTGCGGTCGTCCGAAGTGTTCCACCTGATGCACCGCGCCAAGGAATTCGGGCTGAGCGTTGACAAGGTCAGCTATGATCTGGACGCCGTGGTGAAACGGTCGCGCGGTGTGGCCAAGCAGATGGAAGGCGGCGTCAAACACCTGCTGAAGAAAAACAAGGTCACCGTCATCATGGGCGAGGCGACGATCCCCGCCAAGGGCAAGGTGTCGGTGAAAACCGATGCCGGCACCGAAGAATTGACCGCCAAGAACATCGTGCTGGCCACGGGTGCCCGCGCGCGCAACCTGCCGGGGCTGGAAGCCGATGGCGAACGGGTCTGGTCCTACCGGCACGCGCTGGTGCCACCGCACATGCCAAAGAAACTGCTGGTCATCGGATCGGGTGCCATCGGCATCGAATTCGCGAGCTTCTACAACACGCTCGGTGCGGAAACGACTGTGGTCGAGGTGATGGACCGCGTGCTGCCCGTGGAAGATGCCGAAATCAGCGCCTTCGCGAAAAAGCAATTCGTCAAACAGGGCATGACGATCATGGAAAAGGCGACGGTCAAGCAGTTGGACCGCGCCAAGGACAAGGTCACCGCCCATATCGAAAGCGGCGGCAAGGTCGAAAAGCGCGAGTTCGACACCGTGATCAGCGCCGTCGGCATCGTCGGCAATGTCGAAGGGCTGGGGCTGGAAGCCCTGGGCGTCAAGATCGACCGCACCCACGTCGTGACGGATGAATATTGCCGCACGGGGGTCGAAGGGCTTTACGCAATCGGCGACATCGCGGGTGCGCCTTGGCTGGCACACAAGGCCAGCCACGAAGGTGTCATGGTCGCCGAACTGATCGCGGGCAAACACGCCCATCCCGTCAAACCCGAAAGCATCGCAGGCTGCACCTATTGTCATCCGCAGGTCGCATCCGTCGGCTATACCGAGGCGAAGGCCAAGGAACTGGGCTATACCGTCAAGGTCGGCAAATTCCCGTTCATCGGCAACGGCAAGGCCGTCGCCTTGGGTGAACCCGAAGGGCTGATCAAGACCGTGTTCGACGCCAAGACCGGCGAATTGCTGGGTGCGCATATGGTCGGCGCGGAAGTGACCGAACTGATCCAGGGCTATGTGATCGGCCGCCAGTTGGAGACCACCGAAGAAGACCTGATGAACACCGTTTTCCCGCATCCGACACTGTCGGAAATGATGCATGAAAGCGTGCTGGATGCTTATGACCGTGTGATCCACATGTGATCCGCGGTCGCAGTGCAACGCAAAACCCGCCCCATCACAGGGGCGGGTTTTTTGTTGGTCAGGGCGCTGTCACGGTCAGCTTTGTGGTGGCCAGCGTGACGACATTCTGCCCCATGATATAGCGCACTTCGTACTCGCCCGGCTCGGTCGGGGCGGTCAGTGTCGCGGGGTTGGCGCTGCCCATATAGGTATAGCTGACATAACCGTCGTCGCCCAGGCGCGCGATCGTCAGGTAGTCGCCTTCATAGCCGGGTCCGTCCCATCCGACAGGCACCGCCTCGCCTGCGGCAACGCTTGCAGGTGCGACAACGCGGGCTGTGACAGGGGTGACGGTGATCGGCTGCGTGTAAAGCGTTTCACTGTCGCGGAACACGTAGCGGAGTTCGTAATCGCCCGGCACCCCCGGCATTTGCAGCATGACCGGATTGCTGCCACGGATATACCTGTAGGTCAGATAGCTGCCGCCGGTCTCGGCCACCTGCACATTGTCGCCGTCGGCATCGGGTCCGGCCCAACCGATTGCCACCTGCGATCCCGCGGGCGCCGTGGCTGGTGCATCAAGCGAGATTTTCACTTCGGTCACGGTGATCGGGCGGGTCAGGATGGTTTCACTGTCGCGGAAGACATAGCGCAATTCGTAGACGCCGGGTGTGGCCGGCATCGCCAGACTGACCGGGTTGTTGTCGCGGACATAGGCATAGCTGAAATAGCTGCCGCCCACCTCGGCGATCTGGATGTTGTCGCCGTCGGCATCGGGTCCCGACCAACCGACCTGAATGGTCGATCCGGCGGCAGCCTCGTCGGGTGCGGTCAAGGTCACGTCGACCGGTGTCACCTCGATCATGGCGGTGGCGATCGTTTCGTTGTCGCGCAGGACATAGCGCAATTCATAGCTGCCGGGTTCGGATGGCATCTGCAAACTGACCGGATTGCCGTCGGATGTGTAGGTGTAGAACGCATAGCGTTCACCCGGCAGACCGATCTGGATGTTGTCGCTGACATCGTTTGGGCCGTCCCAGCCGACCAGCACCCGCGAGCCTGCTGGTGCTGTCGCGGGGGCCACGATTCGCGCTGTCGGGGCGGGTTCTTCAAAAGCGATCTCGACCATGGAGTTGCCGCCACCGATCACGATGAACTGCGCGGTGCCCGCGACCTCGACCGCAGTGTGATAGGCGGTCGCCGTATAGGCACCTTCGGGCAGGTCCAGCATCAGCGGGTTGCCGGTCATGTCGGCGGGCAGGTCGGCGGTGCCGGAAATTTCCCACTGGACGGGCGTGTCGATCACGCGCTTGTCGTCGCCGATCACGGCGGTAAATGTCATGCCGACCAGTGCCGGTTCGGGCTCGGGCGCCGGTTCGCTGACAATGGCCGCCATGGCAAGGTCAAGTTCCTGTGCGTTGGACGCTGTCAGGAACTGGCCGCCGGTTTCCTCTGCGATGCATTGCATCTGCGCCAGTGCGTCGGGGTCAGAGACGTCGAAGCCCACCACATGCGTGGTAAAGGCGATCCCCGCTTCTTCCAGCAGGCGTGCGGCGGCGCAGGGGTCGGGGTTGCAGGTCTCGATCCCGTCAGAGACAAGGATCACGGTCGCAGCCTCTTCGGTATAGCGCAGCGATTGCGCGGCGGCGATGACGCTGTCGGTCATCGGCGTGCTGCCCAGAGGCTTGATCGCGTTGACGGCGGCGATGATGTCCGGGGCGGTGCCGGGGGCAGGGGCCACGATGGTTTCGATATCGGTGCAGCTGCCGCGGGTGCGGTGGCCATAGACGGTCAGGCCCAGCCCTTCCTCGGCAGGAAAGTCGGCCAGCAGGTCGGCGATCACCTCTTGGGCGATAGTGATCTTGGCGACGCCGTCGATCTGTCCCCACATCGACCCCGACCCGTCAAGAACAAGGATCGTGTTCGGCTGGCCTTGGGCAAAGGCCGATGTCGACAGCCCTGCGATCAGCAGGCAGGTGGGCAAAAGACGCATGGGTGATGACCTTGTGCAAACAATTTGCCGCAGATAACCATGCCTCTGCCCGGCCACCAAATGAAAACTTCACTGGCCGCCTGCCGGACCGCAGATAAACGGATGGCCGCAGGTGGGTGCGGCCATCCGTACGTCCGGTCGTTGTTGGGACAGGTCCGACCAGACGCATTCAAATCAATTGGACAGCATTGCCGCAAAACCGGTGAAGGCGGCAGCGCCAAGATCGGCTTGCAACGTCAGGGCACCGGTTGCCAGATCGACGGCATAGAGGCCCGATGTTTCGGCGCCATCCAGCATCAGCACGGCATAGGCCATGTTGTCGCCCTCGGCGGCGGACACGATGTCAAACCCGCCCATCATCGCCACATCAGCGGCGGCGCCGTCAATCGTCAGCGGCGCGACGGTGGTCAGTTCGCCTGCGTTGTTGGCCAGCGTGGCGAGCAAGTCGGTCTGTGCGTCCAGCACATATTGCCGCGTTTCGGACGCTGTCGCGCCGTTGATCGCGTTGGTATAGGCATTGGCAAAGACGGCAGGCGTTTCACCGGCGTTCGCGTCACCATCGACATAGAACAGGTCGGTAAAGCGCCGCACGGAATTGGCGCGCTCGTCATTGTCGCCGAAACCCTCGGGAAAATAGACAAGGTTGGACCCGTCGCTGCCCACCGCGCGCACGGCGTCGATGTTGTTGTTGAAGTCGAACCCGATCGCGGCGTCCGCGGCCACCATCACTTCGGCGGCGACGGCATTGTCCATCGCGGTCAATGCGCCGGTGGTGGTGTCGATCCCGTAGACCATACCGTCGCGTGCGATGCCGATCAGGTCACCCGTGACAGGGCGATAGGCAATTGCGTCAACCATGCCGGACAGGGTGATCGTTTCGGCGGCTTCGGTCAGGCCGGGGAGCGTGACCAGCGACATGCCGTCAGCGGACAGCGCAAAGCCGGAGGCGGCGCTGTGATCGTCTGCGAATGCAGGCAGCGACAGCAGGGCCAGAACCCCGGCGGATATCATCGAATTTCTCATGGCGAATTCCTTTCATTCTTGGGCGCAGCGCCCTTTTGATGTTGTGAAAGGTCATCTCTAATTCTTTGATTGTAAACGATATAAAATTTAATGTGATCGCGAAACTATTGCGCAGGCCCTTGCGTGTATTCCACTG
Source organism: Yoonia vestfoldensis DSM 16212 (assembly GCF_000382265.1). Taxonomy (GTDB): domain Bacteria; phylum Pseudomonadota; class Alphaproteobacteria; order Rhodobacterales; family Rhodobacteraceae; genus Yoonia; species Yoonia vestfoldensis. Next base: position 175,000 of record NZ_KB907980.1, on the reverse strand, counting down.
ACCAAACTACGCCCGCATGAAAACCACGTGCACCGCTTTCGCATTTATTTTGCAAATGTTCTGTTAATGTTCTAGATCGGCACTGGCAGTGTCGATATCGGTCGCTATGTATTGGACGTTGTCCCCGGGGGTCAGAATGGCTGAGCTGAAACATATCGAAGTGCGCGGCGCGCGCGAACACAACCTCAAGAACATCGACGTGGACATTCCGCGCGACCAGCTTGTGGTCATCACCGGCCTGTCGGGGTCCGGCAAATCGTCGCTCGCGTTCGACACGATCTATGCCGAAGGGCAGCGCCGCTATGTGGAATCGCTGTCGGCCTATGCGCGCCAGTTCCTCGACATGATGGAAAAGCCCGATGTGGATCACATCAGCGGGCTGAGCCCCGCCATTTCCATCGAACAGAAAACCACCAGCAAGAACCCGCGGTCTACCGTCGGCACCATTACCGAAATCTACGATTATCTGCGTCTGCTGTTCGCCCGCGCGGGCACACCGTACAGCCCCGCCACCGGCCTGCCGATCGAGGCGCAGCAGGTGCAGGACATGGTCGACCGCGTGATGGCGATGCCCGAGGGGACGCGCGGCTATCTGCTCGCGCCCATTATCCGCGACCGCAAGGGCGAATACCGCAAGGAATTTCTGGACCTGCGCAAACAGGGGTTCCAGCGCGTGAAGGTCGACGGGCAGTTCTATGAGCTGGACGAGCCGCCAACATTGGACAAGAAGTTCCGCCATGACATCGACGTGGTTGTCGACCGGATCGTGGTGCGCGCAGGTCTGGAAACACGGCTGGCCGACAGTTTCCGCACCGCACTCGACCTTGCTGACGGGATCACCGTGCTGGAAACCGCACCGGGCGAGGGTGAGGGTGAGCCGGAACGCATCACATTCTCGGAAAAATTCGCCTGTCCGGTATCGGGGTTCACGATCCCCGAGATTGAGCCGCGCCTGTTTTCCTTCAACGCCCCCTTTGGTGCATGCCCCGATTGCGACGGGCTGGGGGTGGAATTGTTCTTTGACGAACAACTGGTCGTCCCCGATGTGACGCTGAAGATCGCCGACGGCGCCTTGGCCCCGTGGCGCAAGGGCAAGTCGCCCTATTTCCTGCAAACGATCGAGGCCATCGCCAAACATTACGGGTTCAACAAGAACGCCCGCTGGAAAGACCTTGACCCCAAGGTGCAGGAGGTGTTCCTGCGCGGCTCCGGCACCGAGGAAATCAAGTTCCGCTATGATGAAGGCGGGCGGGTCTATCAGGTGGAACGCCCGTTCGAAGGCGTGATCCCCAATATGGAACGCCGCTATCGCGAGACCGACAGCAACTGGATCCGCGAGGAATTCGAGGCCTATCAGAACAACCGCCCCTGTGGCACTTGCGGCGGCTATCGCCTGCGGCAAGAGGCGCTGGCGGTGAAAATTGGTGGACAGCATGTCGGGCAGGTCGTGCAGATGTCGATCAAGGAAGCCTATGACTGGTGCCTGACTGTCCCCGACAGCCTGAGCAAGCAGAAGAACGAAATCGCCGTCGCGATCCTCAAGGAAATCCGCGAACGGCTGGGGTTCCTGAACAATGTCGGGCTGGAATATCTGACGCTGGCGCGCAATTCCGGCACCCTGTCGGGCGGGGAAAGCCAGCGCATCCGGCTGGCCAGCCAGATCGGGTCGGGGTTGCAAGGCGTGCTTTATGTGTTGGACGAACCCAGCATCGGGCTGCACCAGCGCGACAATGACCGTCTGCTCACGACACTGAAAAACCTGCGCGATCAGGGCAATACCGTGATCGTCGTCGAACATGACGAAGAGGCGATCCGCGAGGCCGATTACGTCTTTGACATCGGCCCTGGTGCCGGCGTGCATGGCGGGCAGGTGGTCGCCAAAGGCACCCCGGCCGAGATCATGGCGAATGAGGCGTCGATCACCGGCATGTATCTGACCGGCAAGCGCGAGATCGCCGTGCCCAAGACCCGCCGCAAGGGCAAAGGTAAAAAGATCACGGTGGTCAAGGCGACGGGCAACAACCTGCAGGACGTGACGGCGGATTTCCCGCTGGGCATGTTCGTCTGCGTGACGGGCGTGTCGGGCGGTGGCAAATCCACACTGACGATTGAAACCCTGTTCAAGAACGCGTCGCAGAAACTCAACGGCGCGCGCCAGACGCCTGCGCCCTGCGAGACGATCAAGGGGTTTGAACACCTTGACAAGGTGATCGACATCGACCAGCGCCCCATCGGGCGCACGCCACGGTCGAACCCTGCGACCTATACCGGTGCCTTTACCCCGATCCGCGACTGGTTCGCGGGCCTGCCCGAAGCCAAGGCGCGCGGCTATAAACCGGGACGGTTTTCGTTCAACGTCAAGGGCGGCCGCTGCGAGGCCTGTCAGGGCGACGGTGTCATCAAGATCGAGATGCATTTTTTGCCCGACGTCTATGTGACCTGCGAAACCTGCAAGGGCGCGCGCTATAACCGCGAAACGCTCGAGATCAAATTCAAGGGCAAGAGCATCGCCGATGTGCTTGATATGACAGTGGAAGATGCGCAAGGATTCTTTACCGCCGTGCCGTCCATCCGCGAAAAGATGGATGCGCTGATGCGTGTCGGACTTGGCTATATCAAGGTTGGCCAGCAGGCCACGACCCTGTCAGGCGGCGAGGCGCAGCGCGTGAAACTGTCTAAGGAGCTGGCGCGCCGGTCGACGGGCCGCACGCTTTATATTCTGGATGAACCGACGACGGGGCTGCATTTCGAGGACGTGCGCAAGCTGCTCGAGGTGCTGCATGAATTGGTCGATCAGGGCAATTCGGTGATCGTGATCGAACATAATCTCGACGTGGTGAAAACCGCCGATCATATCATCGATATCGGCCCCGAAGGTGGTGATGGCGGCGGGCGGATCGTCGCGGTCGGCACGCCCGAAGAGGTGGCCGAAGTCGCGGAAAGCCACACGGGCCGCTATCTCAAGCCGATGCTGACCCCGCGCAAGGTGGCGGCGGAGTAGTCACAGCGCCATCCTTTGGGATGGCGCTGGCGCGCCGCGCGGGAGTATTTCTGGAAATAAGAAGTCAGGGGCGCTGGCGGTTTGCGAAGCGTGGCAGCATGGCCGAGAAATCGCGGCCGCGTCCGTCCTCTGCTTCCACGAATTGCGCGTAGAGTGCGGTGGCGGCTTGGCCCAGCGGCGTGTCGGCATGGGCGGCCAATGCGGCCTGCTGGCTGAGGCGCAGGTCCTTGAGCATCAGTTCCGCCGCGAAGCCGGGTTTGTAGCCGTTGTCGGCGGGGCTGACAGGGCCGATACCCGGGGCAGGGCAATAGCTGGTCATCGACCACGATGACCCCGACGAGGTGCTGACCACATCGAACATCGCCTGCCGGTCAAGGCCCAGCTTGTCTGCCAGCGCAAACGCCTCGCAGGTGGCGATCATGGTGACGCCGAGGATCATGTTGTTGCAGATCTTGGCCGCCTGACCGTTGCCCGCAGCGCCGCAATGCACGGCCTTTTGGCCCATGATGGCAAAAAGCGGTTGGACGGCCTCGAACGCGGGCAGGGGGCCGCCGGCCATGAAGGTCAGCGTGCCGTTTGTGGCCCCGCCGATGCCGCCCGACACAGGTGCGTCGATGGCTTGCAGCCCGTGGGCCTCTGCTGCTGTAGCGACCGCGCGCGCGCTGTCCACATCGACGGTCGAGCAATCGAGGTGAATGGCACCGGGCTTCATCGCCGGATGAATCTCTGCTGCGACCGCGCGCAGGATCGCGCCATCGGGCAGCATGGTGATGACGACATCGGCGTTCTGAACCGCCTCTTGCGCGCTTTTGGCCAGCGTCAGGCCAGCGGGCTGCGCCACCGGATCGAAGCCTGTCACCGCGTGGTCGCGCGCAAGGTTCGCGGCCATCGGCGCGCCCATATTGCCAAGCCCGATAAAGCCGATCTTCATGTCTCATCCTCCCAGATCAGTGCGTCCTTGCCCAAGGGGGCGGTCATTGCCGTGATGTCGTCGATGGTATGGGGCTGCCAGCGCGGGCTGCGGTCACGGTCGATGATCGCGGCACGGATGCCTTCGATGAAATCGCCCTGCGCGGCGCAGCGGAAGGTGTAGCGGAATTCATGGTCGAGCGCTGTTTCTATCGTCGGGTCCTGCCTGACGGCCGCGATGATCCGTGCGGCGACAGCCATGGCGAGCGGGGCGTTGTAGTCCAGCATGGGCAGGGCATGCGCGGCGAGCGGGCTATCCTGCGCTGCCAGCCGCGCGCGGATTTCGGACACATCCGGCGCGCAGAACGCGGCGTCGATGACGCTTTGCCAGTCTTTCAGGCGGCTGGAGGGCGGCGGGCCTGCCTTGATCGCCGCAACGTTCCCGGTCGTGATCAGGACCGATTTGAGCGCCTCCCAATAGGCTGCGGGGATGAAATGGTCGGCAAACCCTGCGTGGATCGCATCGCCTGCATCCATCCGGTCACCGGTCAGGCCCAGATAGGTGCCCAGATACCCCGGTGCGCGCGCGAGGATCAGGGAGCCGCCCACATCCGGCACCAGCCCGATGCTGCATTCAGGCATGGCGATCTTGCTTGCCTCACACACGATCCGGTGGCTAGCATGGCATCCGATGCCGACGCCGCCGCCCATGGTGTAACCGTGCAGGAAGGTCACGACAGGTTTGGGGAAATGGTGGATCTTGCGGTTCAGGCGGTATTCATCGCGCCAGAACCGCTGCCCATAGCTGAAATCGCCGCGCTGCCCACTGGCATACATATCCGCGATGTCGCCGCCCGAACAAAACGCCCGGTCGCCCGCGCCGTCGATCAGGATCAGATCGACCTGATGGTCGTGCCGCCAGTCGTCCAGTGCCGCCTCGATGGCAAGGCACATGTCCCATGTCAGCGCGTTCAGCGCCTTGGGCCGGTTGAGCGTGATCAGCCCTGCGCGACCGTCCTTGCGGATGATGATATCGCTCATCGGATCATCTGGCGCGCGGTGATCAGGCGCATGATCTCGTTCGTGCCTTCCAATATCTGATGCACCCGCAAGTCGCGCACGATCTTTTCGATCCCGTAATCCGCCAGATAGCCGTAGCCGCCGTGCAATTGCAGGCATTGATCGGCCACCATGCTGCCGGTTTCGGTGCAAAGCTTTTTCGCCATGGCGCAGAATTTCGTGGCGTCGGGTGCACCCGTGTCGAGCTTCCACGCCGCCTGCCGCAGGAAGGTGCGCGCCGATTGCAGCGCGATTTCGGCATCGGCCAGCCGGAATTGCAGGCCTTGGAATTGGTCGAGTGATTGGCCGAAGGCCTTGCGGTCCTTCATATAGGCCAGCGTCTGGTCCAGCGCGCATTGCGCCGCCCCGATGGAACAGGCGGCGATGTTGAGCCGCCCGCCATCCAACCCCGCCATGGCATAGGTGAAGCCCTGGCCTTCGGTGCCCAGAAGGTTGCCCAAAGGTGTGGCGCAATCGTCCAGCTGCACCTGACGGGTGGGTTGCGACCGCCAGCCCATCTTGTCCTCGAGCCCGCCGAAGGACAGGCCGGGGGCGTCCGCCTCGACCAGGATTGCGCTGATCCCCTTGGGGCCTGCGTCGCCGGTGCGTGCCATGACGATATAGGCGTCCGAATAGCCACCGCCGGAAATGAAGGCCTTGGTGCCGGTCAGCAGGTAGTTTTCATTGCTGCGCACCGCACGGGTTTTCAACGCTGCGGCGTCAGAACCGGATGCGGGTTCGGTCAGGCAATAGGACAGGATCAGGTCTATCGACAAGGCGCGCGGCAGGATGCGCGCCTTCAGATCGTCCGCGCCATAGCTGTCGATCATCCGCGCGCACATGTTGTGGATTGATAAAAACGCCGCAACGGACGCGCAGGAATATGACAAAGCCTCGAACACCAAGGTCGCGTCAAGGCGTGAGAGCCCCGCGCCGCCGCTGTCTTCGGAGACGTAAAGGCCGCCGAAACCAAGCTCGGCGAGTTTGGGCCAAAGGTCCTTGGGGATGGTGCCGTCGCTTTCCCAAGCCCGCGCGAAAGGCGCGATATGCTCTTGCCCGAAGGCCAGCGCCATGTCGAAAATCGCGGATTGTTCTTCGGTCAGCGCAAAGTCCATGATGCCTCCCCCAGCAAGAAATGAACAGGTGTTTAATTATTGCGCGCCTGCGGGCGGTTTGGCAAGGGCGGCTTGCGCCCTTGCCATCTGCGTCATTCCATCAGCGGGATCGAAAAGGCGCTGCCGTCCTTGATGCCCGAGGGCCAGCGCGAGGTGATCGTTTTGGTGCGGGTATAAAACTTGAACGCATCCGGCCCGTGCTGGTTGAGATCGCCGAACATGGATTTCTTCCAGCCGCCAAAGGTGTGATAGGCCAAAGGCACCGGGATCGGCACGTTGATACCGACCATGCCGATATTGATCCGGTTGGCGAAATCACGCGCGGCGTCGCCGTCGCGGGTAAAGATCGCGGTGCCGTTGCCGTATTCATGATCCATGGTCAGACCCAGCGCTTCTTCATAGGTCTGGGCGCGCACGACCGACAGGACAGGACCAAAGATTTCCTTGGTGTAGATGTCCATATCCTTTGTCACGCGGTCAAACAGATGCGGCCCAACAAAGAAACCGTCCTCGTAGCCCTGCAATTTGAAATCGCGGCCGTCGACGACCAGATCTGCACCTTGCGCCACACCGCTTTCGATCAGTTTGAGGATATTGGCCTTGGCTGCGGCGGTCACGACAGGGCCGTAATCGACGTCATTGCCGGATGTATAGGGGCCGACCTTCAGTTTCTCGATGCGCGGCACCAGTTTTTCGATCAGGCGGTCGGCGGTTTCCTCGCCGACGGGAACAGCGACGGAAATCGCCATGCAGCGTTCGCCAGCGGCCCCGTAGCCCGCGCCGATCAGCGCATCGGCGGCTTGGTCCATATCGGCATCGGGCATGATGATCATATGGTTCTTGGCACCGCCGAAACACTGCACGCGCTTGCCGTTGGCACAGCCGCGGCCATAGATATATTCCGCAATCGGCGTCGATCCGACAAAGCCAATCGACTGGATCACGTCATGGTCAAGGATCGCATCCACCGCTTCCTTGTCGCCGTTGACGACCTGCAGGATGCCTTTGGGCAGGCCCGCTTCTTCCATCAGTTCGGCCAACATCAGGGGCACGGATGGGTCACGTTCGGAGGGTTTGAGGATGAAGGCATTGCCGCAAGCAATCGCAGGGGCGAACATCCACATCGGGATCATGGCGGGAAAGTTGAAGGGCGTGATGCCCGCGGTGACACCCAGCGCCTGTTTCATCGAATACATGTCGATGCCGGGGCCGGCGCTGTCGGTGAATTCACCTTTCAGCAATTGCGGCGCGCCGATGCAATATTCGACGACTTCCAGCCCCCGCACCACATCGCCTTTGGCGTCGGGGATGGTCTTGCCGTGTTCGCGGCTGAGCGCCTCGGCCAGCTTGTCCATGTCGCGGTTCAGAAGGCCGACAAAGGCCATCATCACCCGGGCGCGGCGCTGCGGGTTCACGGCGGCCCATGCAGGCTGCGCCTTGGCCGCAATTTCGACGGCCTTGTCCAGTTCGGCAGCATTGGCCAGCGGCACGCGCGCTTGCACTTCGCCGGTAGCGGGGTTGTAAACGTCCGAGAAACGGCCGGACGTGCCTTTGACGTGTTCGCCGCCGATGTAATGGGTGAGTTCCTGCATAGCATCCTCCATAGGGTTGCAGGCACTATAGCCTTGCGTTTTTGCAGGTAAAAGCGACAATATGTCAAAATCATTTTGCATAAACGCAGGGCGCAGATGGATAACTGGGACGACATGCGCGTGTTTCTGGCGGTGGCCCGCACCGAAAGCCTGTCTGCCGCAGCGCCTTTGACCAAGATGGACCCTGCCACCCTTGGCCGCCGGATCGCGCGGCTGGAACGCAGCGTTGGGGCGGCGCTGTTCGTGAAATCGCCGCAGGGCTATGCCTTGACCGATCTGGGAGAGCGGTTGCGCGACCGTGCCGCCGATGCCGAAACGCAATTCGCGCTGGCGGTCGAGGAATCGCGCGGGGGTGCCACGGCGCTGACAGGGCAGATCCGCATCGGGGCGCCCGATGGTGTCGCGAATTTCCTGCTGCCGCAGGTCTGTGCCGCCTTGCAACACGACAACCCTGATCTTGAAATGCAGGTGCTGGCCTTGCCCCGCGTCGTCAACCTGTCCCGGCGCGAGGCGGATATGGCGATCACCGTCAGCCCGCCTGTCGCAGGGCAATTGATCGTGCAGAAGATCACCGATTACCAGCTGCACCTTGCCATGCGCGCGGATGCGCCCGCCGTCGCTACGCTGGATGATCTGCGCGGGCGGCCTGTCGTGGGCTACATCCCCGACATGATCTTTGACAAGGAACTGGATTATCTGGGCGCCTTGGGGGCAGGGGGTGTGCAGCTTGCCTCCAATTCGGTCGCGGTGCAGTTGCAGATGATCCGTGCCGCGGGTGTCGGAATCGTGCATGATTTCGCGCTGCCTTTCGCGCCCGAACTGCGCCGTGTGCTGACCGACAAGGTGGCGCTGACGCGTACCTTTTATCTGGTGCGGCACAAATCGGCGCGTCAATCGGACCGGCTGACGCGCGTCGCCGCCGCGATCCGCGCCGGGCTGACGGCCGAGGTCGCGCGCCTTGAACGCATCGCGTGCTTGACAGACGGGTCTGCGGTTTGACACGCTGAACCATCGTCAGAACGTGGGGGGAACACATCATGATCGTCGGGCAAATCCTGAAATCCAAAGCCGATATCGGCGTTTTCTCGGTCAAGCCGACCGATCCTGTATCGTCCGCAGTCGCGATCTTGTCTGAAAAGCGGATCGGGACGGTCGTCGTCTCTGGCGACGGTGACACGCTGGACGGCATCCTGTCCGAACGCGACATCGTGCGTGAACTGGGAAAGCGCGGGGTCAGCGCCCTGTCCGCCCCGGTGTCAGAGATGATGACCAGCAAACTGACCACCTGCACCACCGCCGACAGCGCCGATCAGGTGCTTGAAATGATGACCGAAGGGCGCTTCCGCCACCTGCCGGTGATGGACAACGGCAAGATGATCGGCCTGATTTCCATCGGCGACGTGGTCAAGGCGCGGCTGGCGGAACTGTCGATGGAAAAAGACGCGCTGGCGGGGATGATCATGGGGCACTAGCCCCGTTGCAATCCGCCGCGCGATAGTGTTGCCTGCGCGCAATATTCTTTCTGCCAGAGGTGCGTCATGCGCGTAGGTCTTTATCCCGGAACCTTCGATCCGGTCACGCTGGGGCATCTTGATATCGTGCGGCGTGCCGCAACGCTGGTGGACCGGCTGGTCATCGGCGTGGCGATCAACCGCGACAAGGGCCCGCTGTTCACGCTCGAAGAACGCGTCGCCATGGTCGAGGCGGAATGTGTGCCGCTGGGCCGCGATGTCGGCTGCGAGATCGTCGTGCACCCGTTCGAGAACCTGTTGATCAACTGTGCCCACGACGTTGGGGCCAACGTGATCATCCGGGGTCTGCGGGCCGTCGCGGATTTCGAATACGAATATCAGATGGTGGGGATGAACCGCATTCTGGACGATTCGATCGAAACGGTGTTCCTGATGGCCGAAGCCGAACATCAGGCCATCGCGTCCAAGCTGGTCAAGGAAATCGCGCGACTAGGTGGCGATGTGTCGAAATTCGTCACCCCTGCCGTCAATGCCGCGCTGATCCAGCGCCTGCGCGGCTAGACACACAAAAGCCGCCCCCGAAGGCGCGGCTTGGTCGTCATCCTGTGGCCGGGTTCAGCCGTAGATTGCCTTGCTGGCGATCTTGGCTGCGTCTTCGCGGAACAGGCCGAGGTCGATTGCCACATCCTGCGGCATGCTGGCCAGTTCGTTCTTCAGACGCAGATAGGCGGCGCGTTTCTGCACGGCGATGCGGACTTTGGTCAAGACGGTCATAGGCGTGCTCCTTTTGCTGTCGCTTTCGTTTGTCTTGATCCACAAATAGCGATGCTGCGGCGCAGAACAACTGACAGTTAGCGCTAGCGGATATGCATTCGCTGCATGGCGGGGTTTGCGGAATGCACAAAAAAAGACCGGCCCCGCAAGGGACCGGCCATTCGCCGTGAAAGGCGTGTGTTTACAGCAGCTTGCCCATGGCGACGGCGGTATCCGCCATGCGGTTGGAAAAGCCCCATTCGTTGTCGTACCACGACAGGATGCGCACCATGTTGCCATCCAGCACCTTGGTCTGGTCCAGATGGAAGATCGATGAATGCGGATCGTGGTTGAAATCGCTGCTGACCATCGGCAGGGCGGTATAGCCAAGGACACCTTTCAGCGGGCCATCAGCGGCGGCGATGATCGCGTTGTTGATCTCGTCCACGGTGGTGGCGCGGCTCGCCTCGAAGGTCAGGTCCACGACCGAGACGTTGGGCGTGGGCACGCGGATCGCCACACCGTCAAGCTTGCCGTTGAGTTCCGGCAGCACCAGACCCACGGCCTTGGCAGCCCCCGTTGAGGTCGGGATCATCGACAGGGCAGCAGCGCGTGCGCGGTAAAGGTCCTTGTGCATCGTGTCCAGCGTCGGCTGGTCGCCGGTGTAGCTGTGGATCGTGGTCATGAATCCTTTGGTGATCCCGACGGCGTCGTTCAGCACCTTGGCGACGGGCGACAGGCAGTTCGTGGTACAGGACGCGTTCGAGACGACGATATCGTCTTTGGTCAGCGACTGGTGGTTGACCCCGAACACCACGGTTTTGTCCGCATTGGTGCCGGGGGCGGAAATCAGCACGCGCTTGGCACCCGTGGACAGATGCGCCTGACAGGCGTCCTTGCTGGTGAAGATACCCGTACATTCCAGCACGATATCGACGTCACCCCAGGGCAGATCAGCTGGATTGCGGATCGCGGTCACCTTAATCGGGCCGCGGCCTGCGTCGATGCTGTCCTCGGTCGTGGTCACAGTGCCGGGGAAACGGCCATGCACCGAATCAAAGCGCAGCAGATGCGCGTTGGTTTCCACCGGCCCAAGGTCGTTGATCGCCACCACCTCGATATCGGTGCGGCCGGATTCAATAATGGCGCGCAAGATGTTGCGGCCGATCCGGCCAAATCCGTTGATTGCTACTTTGACGGCCATGCTTGTATCCTCCTTGGGGATGAATGTTGGCGCTAACATTGCGATTTATCGCAAAAGGTCAACCGCCGATGCCGGACCCGTCAGCGCCAGAAGGCGAGATATTCGATCAGATCGACGAATTTCCGCATGGTGAACAGGAAACCCTGCCAATCGTTCGCCAGCCCGTCATAGGCCAGCGCCGCCCCGATCAGCACAAGAAGAAAAACCGCGATGCCATTCGTCATGGCAACGGTCTAGCGGCACGCGCGTTTAATGCAAGCGCCCCATTGTGGCCGCAACATCGGCCATACGCGCGGAAAAGCCCCATTCGTTGTCATACCATGCGAGCACGCGCACCATGCGCCCGCCCACGACCTTGGTCTGGTCGGGGGCAAAGATGCAGCTTTGCGTGGTGTGGTTGAAGTCGATGCTGACCTTGGCCTCGGCGTCATAGGCCATGACCATGCCCATATAACCGCCTGCGGCCTCGGCCACGATGGCGTTGACCTCGGCGACGGTGACGGATTTTCCGGCCTCAAAGGTCAAGTCGACCGCGCTGACATTGGGGGTAGGGACCCGCATCGCGGTGCCGTCGAGCTTGCCGGCCAGTTCTGGCAGCACCTCGCCCAAGGCCTTGGCCGCCCCCGTCGATGTGGGGATCATCGCCATCGCGGCAGCCCGCGCGCGGTAGAGATCGTCGTGCCGCCGGTCCAGCGTCGGCTGGTCGCCCGTGTAGCTGTGGATCGTCGTCATGATGCCGCGTTCGATCCCGATGGCGTCGTTCAGCACCTTGGCAAGCGGGGCAAGGCAGTTTGTCGTGCAGGACCCGTTCGACACCAGTCGTTCGGTCGCCACCAGATCGCGGTGGTTGACGCCGTAAACCACGGTGCGGTCCACGTTTTTCGCAGGCGCCGAGATCAGCACTTTGCGCGCGCCGCGGTCCAGATGCACCGCGGCTTTGTGTCCGTCGTTGAACTTGCCGGTACATTCCAAAACGACATCGACACCGTCCCAGTCCAGCGTGGCGGGATCATAGCTCGACATCACGTCAATCGGGCCGCGTCCCAGATCGAGCGTATTGCCCTTGACTGTCACCGGATGCCCGAACCGGCCATGCACGCTATCGTATTTCAGCAGATGGGCGTTCGTCGCAATCGGGCCGGTGGCGTTGATCTTGACGACCTGTACATCGTTGCGTGCCGCCTCGGTGATATGGGCAAGCGTGCAGCGCCCGATGCGCCCGAACCCGTTGATCCCGATGGTGATTGTCATGTGGCATCCCCCTTGTTGGGCAAGGTCTTGCCAAGTGCATACCGTTGTGTCCAGAAAAAATCTACGCAATCTCAATATGTTAACGGTAACATGCGGTGTATGTTGCTGTTACCGCTAAATGTTTGCGCCAACATGGCGGGGTTGCCGAACGGGGCCGGGACGGCCAGTGTCGACACAGCAACAAAGGAATCGTGGAATGAGCGGATTGCTCGCCTTGCTGGACGATGTGGCCGCCATCGCCAAGGTCGCCGCCGCCTCTGTCGATGACGTGATCGGACAGGCGACCAAGGCGGGGGCCAAGGCGGCGGGCGCTGTCATCGACGATGCCGCCGTGACACCCAAATACGTGCAGGGCTTTTCGGCGGACCGCGAATTGCCCATCGTGTGGCGCATCGCGCTGGGGTCAATCCGCAACAAGCTGGTGATCCTGCTGCCCGCCGCATTGGCATTGTCGGCCTTTGCACCTTTCCTGATCGCGCCTTTGCTGATGCTGGGCGGGGCTTACCTCTGTTTCGAAGGGGCCGAAAAGCTGCTGCATGCCTTTCGGAAACGCGACCCGCATCCCGATGCCACCGGCAACCCCGCGCATCTGGAAGAAGCAAAGGTGCAAGGCGCGATCAAGACCGATTTCATCCTGTCGGCCGAGATCATGACCATCGCCCTTGCCGCCATCGACGCGCCCAGCATCTGGAGCCAGGCTGCTGTCCTCGCGCTCGTTGCGGTGGCGATCACGGCGATGGTCTATGGCGCCGTCGCGCTGATCGTAAAGGCCGATGACGTCGGCCTTGCCATGGCCGCACGCGGGCGTCTGGCGCTGACGCGCGGGCTGGGGCGGGGGATCGTGGCGGGGATGCCCACGTTTTTATTGGGGCTGACATGGGTCGGCACGGCGGCGATGCTGTGGGTTGGCGGGTCGATCATCGTGCACGGACTGGAGGAACTGGGTTTTGCGGCCCTTGGCCACCAGATCCACGGCTGGGCTGTCGTCCTGGGCCATCTTGTGCCAGCGGGCATGAAGGATGCGACTGAATGGATTGCGACGGCGGCGATGGACGGGCTGCTGGGAGTGATCATCGGTTTCGTGCTGATCCCGGTCGCGACCTATGCGGTTGCGCCGCTGATGCAGCGGGTGTCGGGCAAATGAACGATGCCTTGCTGTTGCTGGCGCGGCTACTGATCGCGGCCCTGTTCCTTGGCGGTGCGGTGCAAAAGGTGGTTAGTCCGGGTAATGCCGCGGCACTGCTCGCGGGTTTCGGTTTGCCGGTGGCGCTGGTCTGGCTGGCCTTGGCCTATAACGCGCTGGCAGGGCTGGCACTGGTGGCGGGTGTCGCCGTGCGGCCTGTAGCGCTGTCGCTTGCGGCCTATTGCGCGGTGACCAGCGTGTTTCACTTCATCCCCGATGATCCGTGGCAGATGAGCATTTTCGTCAAGAACTGGTCGATTGCGGGCGGGTGCCTTGCGCTGGCGGTTGCGGGGGCAGGGCGGTTCGGGGTCGGTCGGGGTTAACCCCGACCTACGGTGTGTTGCGGAGTGGTCGGGGTGAACCCCGGCCTACGCTTTGTCGCCTGACGGTCGGGCGCGGTGTCCCAGTAGGCCGGGGTTCACCCCGGCTTATTTGATCAGCGATTTCACCTTGTCGGCCACAGCCTGCGCGGTGATGCCGAATTCCTGATAAAGCCGTTCAGCGGGCGCAGAGGCGCCAAAGCCGTGCATACCGACGAACCCGGACTTTTCACGCTTGCCGCGCTCACCAAAGAGCCAGCGGTCCCAGCCGAAACGGATCCCCGCCTCGACCGCGACGCGCACGGGGCCTGCGGGCAGAACCTTGCGGCGATAGCTGTCGTCCTGCTCCTCGAACAATTCCCAACAAGGCATCGACACGACACGCGTGCCGATCCCTTCGGCCTGCAGCAGGTCACGCGCGGCCAGCGCGATCTCCACCTCGGACCCTGTCGCCATGATGATCGCCTGCCTTTTGCCATCCGCATCGGCCAGCACATAGCCGCCTTGCGCGGTCAGGTTCTTGGCGGTGTGGGTCGTGCGCACGGTGGGCAGGTTCTGGCGCGACAGGGCCAGCACCGATGGCGTGGTCTTGCTGGTCAGCGCCATTTCCCAGGCTTCCGCCGTCTCGATCGTATCGGCAGGGCGGAACACATGCATGTTCGGCGTGGCGCGCAGCATCGCCAGATGCTCGACCGGCTGGTGGGTCGGGCCATCCTCGCCCAGACCGATGCTGTCATGGGTCATCACATAGGTCACCGGCACGCCCATTAGCGCGGACAGGCGCATCGCCCCACGTGCGTAATCGGTGAAACACATGAACGTGCCGCCGTAGGCGCGCGCGCCGCCGTGCAGCGCCATGCCGTTCATCGCCGCCGCCATGCCGTGTTCGCGGATGCCGTAATAGATGTAGCGGCCCTTGCGGGTGTCAGGGTGGAACACGCCCAGATCGCCGGTCTTGGTGTTGTTCGACCCTGTCAGGTCGGCCGATCCGCCGATGGTTTCGGGCATGATCGGGTTGATGACTTCCAACGTCATTTCGGACGATTTGCGCGTTGCGACCGAAGGCGCGCTTTCCGAGATTTGCTTTTTCAGCGCGCGGATCGTGGCGGCGAGTTTCCTGGGCGCGTCACCGGCATAGGCGCGGGTGAATTCGGCCTGCTTGGTGCCGGACAGGGCGGCAAAGCGTGCCTCCCATGCGGCGCGTGTCTCTGCCCCGCGGGCGCCGATGGCTTTCCAAGCGTCCAGCACGTCGGTGGCAACCTCGAACGCCCCCATGGGCGCGCCATAGGCGGTTTTCGCGGCAGCAAGCTGGTCGGCATTGGTCAGCGCACCATGGCCTTTGGACGTGTCCTGCGCGGCATGGCCCAAGGCGATATGCGTCTTGCAGGCGATCATCGAGGGGCGGGGATCGGCCTTGGCTGCCGTGATGGCGGCGTCGATGGCGATCGGATCATGGCCGTCGATTTCCTGCACATGCCAGCCCGAGGCCGCAAAGCGCGCCGGCTGGTCGGTGATATCGGCAATATCGACAGTGCCGTCGATGGTGATGTTGTTGTTGTCCCAGAACACGACCAGATGGCCCAGTTTCTGCATGCCAGCCAGACCGATCGCCTCTTGGCTGATCCCTTCCATCAGGCAGCCGTCACCGGCGATGACATAGGTGTGGTGATCGACGATCTTTGCGCCCCAATGGGCGCGCTGGATTTCCTCGGCGATGGCGAACCCGACCGAATTGGCGATGCCCTGACCCAAGGGGCCCGTGGTCGTATCGATCCCGCGCGCATGGCCGTATTCGGGATGGCCTGCGGTTTTCGCACCCCACTGGCGGAAATCCTTGATCTGCTGGAGCGTGATATCCTCATATCCGGTCAGATACATCAGCGCGTAAAGCAGCATCGACCCATGCCCTGCCGACAGGATGAACCGGTCGCGGTCGGGCCAGGCGGGGGCTTTGGGGTCGAACTTCAGGTGCTTTTCGAACAGGACGGTCGCCACGTCGGCCATGCCCATCGGCATGCCGGAATGGCCGGAATTGGCAGCCGCAACCGCATCAAGCGTCAGGGTGCGGATGGCGGCGGCTTTTTTCCAATGTTCGGGGTGCGCGGAACGCAGGGCGGCAATATCCAAGGGGGCAGTCCTTCAGGCAAAGGGGAATACAAACTCTTGGCTGCGTCATATCAGGGTCGCCCCCAAGATCAAGCGCGACAGCTAAGCTGTTCTGATCAATGACGTCATCGCGTTTGCTGCGCTGCTGTTGATGGCATAGGCTTTGAAAACGCCGGAACGATTCGGGGGGCAAGGCGAAATTTCGCCGCTGACCGGGGCCGGTACGGGTTGAAGTTCAGGCCCGGATCGGGGCAATCCGGCGCGCGACTATGTGAAAGGGCGGGCAATGAGTGATGTGCTTGAACTCGGAAATCGGATCACGGTGGCACTTGACCGGATCCGCCGTGGCGTCGAGGCGCAGGGCAAGGCGGATGCGGCGGAAAGTTCGCTTTTTGACGCCTTGCAGGCCGAGCGGGCGCAAAACGCTGCCTTGATGGCCCAGATCACCGAGCTGCAAAGCACGCAGGGCGCGGGGGACGGCGACCTGACCCGGCGCTTGGAAACCCAAGCCGCGCAATTGCAGGCGATGGACGGCCATTTGCAACGGCTGCGTGCGGCGACCCAGCAGTTGCGCGATCTGAACGGGCAGTTGCGCCACGCGCTGACGGCGGGGCTTGACCCTGCGCTGATCGACAGCGCGCTTGCCGCCGAGGTCGAGGCCTTGCAGGCGCTGCGCGCCGCCGATGCCGCCGAGGTCGATGCGATTCTGGCCGAATTGAAACCGCTGGTCGAGGAGGCCGCCCATGCCACAGGTTGAAATCTTTATCGGGGGCCGCACGTTCGAGGTGGCCTGTCAGGAAGGCGAGGAGCATTTCCTGCATTCCGCCGCCGCCATGCTGGATGCCGAAGCTGCGACGCTGGCCGAACAGATCGGCCGTCTGCCCGAAGCGCGGATGTTGTTGATGGCGGGGTTGCTGCTGGCCGACAAGACAGCCGGGCTGGAGGACAAACTGCGCGAGGCGCAGGTCGAAGCGGTCGAACTGCGCGCGAAGATCGACCAGATGCAAGCGGCACCTCGTCCTGAGGCCCAGCGGATCGAGGTGCCTGTGGTGCCTGCGGATGTTGTGGAAACACTGGCAGAACTGGCCGCCAGGGCCGAAGCCTTGGCGGATCAGGTGGATGCGAAACTCGCCTGATCAGGCGTTCGCTTCTCGGATCTTGTCGGCGGCGTCCTTGTCGAAGGTCACCCCTTTGTCCGCGAATAGCGTGTCAAGCTCGCCCGACAGGGTCATTTCGGTGATGATGTCGCAGCCGCCAACGAATTCGCCCTTGACGTAAAGCTGCGGGATCGTCGGCCAGTCTGAGAAATCCTTGATCCCTTGGCGGATGTCTTCGTCAGCGAGCACGTTCACATCGGCGAAATCGACGCCCATGAAGTTCAGAACACCCGCGACGCGGCTGGAAAACCCGCATTGTGGCATGGATTTCGTGCCTTTCATGAACAATACGACATCGTTGGATGTGATTGTTTCCTGAATTTTGTCTTTGGCGGTCATATGTGGGTCCTTTGTCAGGTCGTGTTTCAATCGGGCGCCTTGGTGGTCAGCGCCAGCGCATGCAATTCGCCGTGGCTGCCGTCCATCCGGCCCTTGAGCGCGGCATAGACCGCGCGTTGTTGTTGCACGCGGTTCATGCCGCGAAAGCTTTCGTCGATGACTTCTGCGGCAAAATGCGCGCCGTCATGGCCCTGTACGCTGATCCGGGCCTGCGGGAAGCTTTCGCGCAACAGCGTTTCGATCTCATGGGCGGTGATGGGCATCTGCGGTCCTTTTCGGGCGTCTCATGTACAAGTTAGGTGTGATGCGGGCGGCAAGCAAGGCGCTGCCTCCGGCAGGAGTATTTTTGGAAAAAAGAAGCCATCAGGCCAGCGCTTTTTCAAAGCTCGTGCGATAGATCTGGGCGAGATCGACCAGAGCCGCGCTTTCGCTGCCGAATGTCACCATGTCGCCGCCGGCCTTGCCCACGGTGGCAAGCGGCACACCCGCCTGACCTGCAGCGACCATCAGCGCCTCGGCCTGATCGAAATTGCAGCCGATCAGGTAACGCGCCTGATCCTCGCCAAAAAGCGTGGGCGTGTCGCCGGCATCAAGCGTGATGCCCACACCTGCGGATTCAGCCAGCTCGAACGCGGCCAAGGCCAGACCGCCGTCGCCCAGATCTGTGCAGGCAGTGATGAAGACGCAATTGGCGCGGATAAAGTCGCCATTGCGCCGCTCGGCGTCCAGATCGACAGGCGGCGGCGGGCCTTCGGCGCGGTGATAGACCTCGGCAAGGAGGGCGGATTGGCCAAGATGGCCCGAGGTTTCACCGACCAGCAACAGCACATGGCCGTCGCGCAACTGACCGGCGATGATCTGATCGGGATGGGTGATGATACCGACAGCCCCGATGGTCGGTGTAGGCAGGATGCCCTTGCCGTCGGTTTCGTTGTAAAGCGAGACGTTGCCCGACACGATCGGCATATCGAGCGCTTTGACGGCTTCACCGATGCCCTGGATCGCGCCGACGAATTGCCCCATGATTTCGGGCTTTTCGGGGTTGCCGAAATTCATGTTGTCGGTGGTGGCCAGCGGTTTTGCGCCCACGGCGGTCAGGTTGCGGTAAGCCTCGGCGACGGCCTGTTTGCCGCCTTCCACCGGGTCGGCCATGACATAGCGCGGGGTCACATCCGAGGTGAAGGCCAGCGCCTTGTCCGTGCCATGCACGCGCACGATGCCTGCACCAAGGCCGGGGATGCGGGCGGTGTCGCCCATCACCTGGCTGTCGTATTGTTCATAGACCCATTGCTTGCCCGCATAGTTCGGGGTGCTGATCAATGCGCGCAAACCGTCGATCGGGCTGACGCCCACCACATCGCCCAAAGCGTCCTGCGCCGGGGTCGGCACCCAGGGCCGGTCATATTCGGGGGCGGAGCCGGAGAGGGTGGCCAGCGGCAGGTCGGCTTTCACCTCGCCTTTGTGGACAACGATGAACCGATCCTCGGGGATGGTTTCGCCGACGATGGCGAAATCAAGGTCCCATTTGACAAAAACGGCGCGCGCTACGGCCTCCAGTTCGGGGCGCAGGACCATCAACATGCGTTCCTGGCTTTCCGACAGCATCATTTCATAGGCGGTCATGCCGGTTTCGCGTTGCGGAACAGCGTCAAGGTTCAGCCGCACGCCAAGCCCGCCTTTGTCGCCCATCTCCACCGCCGAACAGGTCAGGCCAGCAGCCCCCATGTCCTGAATGGAAATCACGGCCCCCGTGGCCATCAGTTCCAGCGTCGCTTCCATCAGGCGCTTTTCGGTGAACGGGTCACCGACCTGCACGGTGGGGCGCTTTTCCTCGATGCTGTCATCGAATTCGGCGCTGGCCATGGTCGCGCCGCCGACACCGTCGCGCCCCGTTTTGGCACCCAGGTAAACGACAGGCATGCCCACGCCGGAGGCGGCTGAATAGAAAATCTTGTCCGTATCGGCCAGCCCTGCGGCAAAGGCGTTCACAAGGCAGTTGCCGTTATAAGCGGGATGGAACCGCACTTCGCCGCCCACAGTCGGCACGCCGAAGGCATTGCCATAGCCGCCGACACCAGCGACGACGCCATTGACCAGCTGCCGCGTCTTGGGGTGGGAGGTTTCGCCGAAGGACAACGCATTCATCGCCGCAATCGGGCGCGCGCCCATGGTGAACACATCGCGCAGAATGCCGCCCACTCCGGTCGCGGCCCCCTGATAAGGTTCGATATAGCTGGGGTGGTTGTGGCTTTCCATCTTGAAGACCACGGCCTGACCGTCGCCGATATCGACGACGCCCGCGTTTTCACCGGGGCCGCAGATGACCTGCGGGCCGGTCGTAGGCAGGGTCCGCAGCCATTTCTTGGAGGATTTGTAGGAACAATGTTCGTTCCACATCGCCGAAAAGATGCCAAGTTCGGTAAAGGTCGGGGTCCTGCCGATGATGTCCAGAATACGCTGGTATTCATCCGGTTTCAGCCCATGGGCTGCGATGAGATCGGGCGTGATGGCTGGCTCTGTCATGATGTCCCCTCGGTCCTGTGCCTGTCATACAGGCGTGGACCGAGGGGTTAAAGACGCAAAACGCAGGCGATCAGGCCTGTATCAGGCCAGACGTGCGATCAGCTCGTTGCGCATCATTTTAAGCGTCAGGCGACCTTCGGTGACTGTTTGCGCCCCGATCTGGAAAATGACGACATTCTGGGTGATGCCGAAGTTGTCGACGATTTCAACGCTCAGCATGAGGTTGTCATCGGGGCCGGGCCGCACCCCGGTGACGATCCCGACCAGCACGTTGTCGCGTGTCCAGACCGTCGTGCCAATGATGTCGCCTGTCGGAAAGACGGGCGGGGCGACCCGAAAATCGGGATTGGTCGCGGCGAATGCGTTGTCGTCAGTGCCGCCAGAGGCACCGCCACCACCCGAGCTGCCGCCCGAATGGCCACCGGAACCGTTCTCGCTGCCGGTCCCGCCGCCTGAATTGCTGCCGCTGCCGGACCCGCCGCCGGTATTGCTGCCACTGCCGACGCTGACGCCGGCCGAGACCGCATTGCCGCCGTGCGATCCGCCAACATTGACATCGGCCGACGCGATGGACCCGCGTCCAACGCTGACGCCTGCGGAAATGCCGCCGATCTTGACGGACACACCAAGACCTTCCGCGAAAACGGGCGACATCGGGATGCACGCTGCGATTGCAGCGATAAGATACTTGTTTTGGGATTTTTGCATGGGACTACCTATAACAATTGGTTACTCTCCACGGGCGGCGACAGTCCCACCACAGACGACCCCGCGGATTCAGGATAGTTCAGGTTTCGTCTCAGACCTAACGTTTTTTGATGCCTAGGGTTGTATTGCGACCTCGTTGTTTGTTGGTTGGTGTCGATCGCCGCAGGTTTCATGCAAAAATAGCAATATAGAACAAGTTATTGTTCAGATTCTGGTTCGCCTTCGGTTCCAGTGTAGCGATCTGGATCAATGGGGGCGTTGCGGATACCAAGCCGCAGGATCTGTCTGCGGAAAAAAGACGATCCTGTTTCAATGCAACAGATTGTCCGCATCGGGAAATACGACAACCAGCGGACGATCCAGCGCCTGTCAGTCACGATCTGATGAAATGCGTGATTCGCCATCTGCTGCATTATCACGCATTTGGCATGTTCCGCCGACGATACTGCGGTGACGCATCCTTTTGCTGCAATGCGGAAGAACATGAGAAGCTTACAAAAGGTTGTATTTGACCTTTGCCTGCACGCGGAAAGCGTGTCTTTGAGCGCAGTTATGCATGGCATGCGACGCGCGCCGCAAAAAAAAGCCGGGCACAAGGCCCGGCGAAGTCCAACAGGGAGGTGAGGGTGATGAGCAATTACGCATCATCGCCCTCGGATGAACAGATAGGGCGCGTTTTTTGACCAATCAAGAAAAAATCTCCTGATGGTGGTGCATTCCCGCTATGTGTTGCACGCATGGCTCGTTGTCACTTGCCAAGGTCGAAGGTCAGCCCCACGACCAGAATGGCGTTGGCATGGCCTTTGCCGGGGGCTTTGTCCATGATGCTGCTGCCCGGCATGACCTGTACAAAACCCGGTCCGCATTCCAGATGCAGCCCGCCGACCGGGATCCAGCCATTGACGTCATAGCTGGTCCGGTTCGCAAGCGACGGGTAATGGGCCGTGCCGAAAAAGCCCGCGGCACTGCATGTGTCGCCGCGCCACAAGTCGCGAGACAGGGTGACGAAAGGGGCGGGGTCGGAAAAGCTGTTGCGCACGACCCCGATGGTGACATCCGCCAAGGCCGCGTCCCAGGTCAGCGCAAGACCGGGGTTGTTTTCGTTCAGACGGTCTCTGGCCTCGCTGTTGATATGGTTGGTCGCCAATGGAATGGTGATCCGGTCGGGGATCAGATCATAGGCCTGCACAACAGTTCCGAAAGTCATGGCCATGGCCATGACGGCTATCTTTAACATCATCATCGTTAACACCTGCAACTCATCACTCAATGACCCGAAGGCCATCACGGATGTTGTCATAGGGGCCGTTACGCGGCGCGGCGATACCTTGCTTAAGGCATTGGTAAACATGTTGGGGGCAGCACGACCGCGCAATTGGGCAGATGCGCCGCGATCTGCACCTCATCAAATAGTTGAGATTCAATGAAAATACTGACGGGCCGCAGCAACCGGAAGGCGCAGCTTTGCTGAAATTGATTCAAACTTTTCGGAGACGGGACAGATCGTCGGCCTGGTCCGCGCCTATTGCGGCACGGTTTCGCGAATCTTGCGCCTATGGGCGAAAATCTCTTCCTGGACAAAATCGCGGAATGCGGCGATCCGTTTGGACTGCCGCAACTCTTCGGGATAGGCCAAGAATACGGGCACTTCACCGCTTTCGAGTTCGGGCAGGACCCGGACGAGGTCGGGAAAATCCTCGATCACATAATCGGGCAGCACGCCGATGCCGATATTGTTCAGCACACCCTGTAGCACGCCAAAGTAGTTATTGACGGTGAACAGATGCTGCACATCGCTGGTCAGCAGATGCTGGACCAGCGTCGCGCCCGCCGAGACCTGGATCGAATTCAGGCTTTGGCAGACCAGCCGGTGATCGGACAGATCAGCCAGCGCTTCCGGCGTGCCGTTCATTTCCAGATATGACGGCGATGCATAAAGCCGCATCCTTACCGACATCAGGCGCTTGCGGATCAGGTCGGCCTGCGAGGGTTCCTTCATGCGGATCGCGACATCGGCCTCGCGCATGGGCAGGTCGAGCACGCGTTCCTCCAGCATCAGGTCGATTTTCAGATCGGGATAGGTCTCGAACAGCTTGGGCAAGCGCGGCGCAAGCCAGAGCGTGCCAAAACCCGTGGTCGTCGTGACGCGCAGATCGCCGAATACCTCTTCTTCGCTGTCGCGGATGCGGGCAGAGGCGGTTTCAAGCCGCTTGTTCATCGACTTGGTCGCATCGAACAGCAATTCGCCCTGTTCGGTCAGAATCAGCCCGCGTGCATGGCGGTGGAACAGGGTGGTGTTCAGCGCCTCTTCCAAGGCGCGGATCTGGCGACTCACGGCCGATTGCGACAGATGGAGCGTGTCACCCGCATGCGTCAGCGACCCCGCGTCAGCGACCGCGTGAAAGATTCGTAGCTTATCCCAGTCCATTCCGCGCTTTCAGTGCTGTTGTTAACGCTCACATTTATCCTTCATTACGCTATTGCAGCAAAAGGTTGCAAACTTTCTTGTGCGGTATTTTGTTCTTTGTAGGTCAGCAAGTTTGACCTATAATGATCCTGCAAGCGCTTGGGAGGGTGTCAGATGAGCCGCCATGAAATCACACTCAACGACAGATACGATCTGGAAAAGTCGCCCGTCCTGCTGAACGGGACCCAAGCGCTGGTCCGTCTGATGCTGATGCAAAAGGCGCGTGATGCGCGGGCCGGGCTGAATACGGCGGGCTATGTGACCGGATATCGCGGATCGCCGCTGGGTGCGGTCGATATGCAGATGAGCAAGGCGAAATCGGTGTTGGAACCAGCCGATATCACGTTCCAGCCGGGTCTGAACGAAGATCTGGCCGCGACGGCCCTATGGGGCAGCCAGCAGGCAGAACTGCGCGGCGAAGGCAAATATGACGGTGTGTTCGGTCTTTGGTACGGCAAAGGCCCTGGCGTGGACCGGTCCGGCGATGTGATGCGCCACGCCAATATGGCGGGCACCAGCCCCCATGGCGGTGTCATCATGGCGATGGGCGATGACCATACCGGCGAAAGCTCTACCACCTTGCACCAGTCCGACTGGGCGATGGTTGATGCCTATATGCCGATCGTCTCACCTGCGGGCGTGCAGGAAATCCTGGATTACGGCCTTTATGCTTGGGCCTTGTCGCGTTATGCAGGCGTCTGGGTCGGGCTCAAGACGATGAAGGACACGATCGAGGTCACATCCGTAGTCGATGCCGATCCGTTCCGCGCCGATTTCGTCATTCCTGACATGGCCCTGCCCGAAGGCGGGTTGAATATCCGTCTGGTCGACACCCCGCAACTGCAAGAAGCGCGGATGATCGACTACAAACGCTTCGCCGCCGAGGCGTTCAGCCGCGCCAACCGGATGGACCAGCGCAAATGGGGCAAGGCTGGCGCGCGCATCGGCTTTGTCGCGGCGGGCAAGAACTGGCTTGATCTGCAACACGCATTGGCACTGCTGAATATCACCGAAGGCGACGCCGAGCGCCTTGGCATCACCACCTACAAGATCGGGCAGGTCTGGCCTCTCGATATGGCGTCGTTCCATGAATGGGCGGCGGGTCTTGATCTGGTCATCGTGGTCGAGGAAAAGCGCAAGCTGATCGAAGTGCAGGTCAAAGAGGCCTTGTTCGACGATACCCGCACCCGCGTCTACGGCTGGCACAAGGGCGACGAACATTCCGAAGGGCGCCGCGAGGAGATTTTCCCGACGCGTGCCGCGCTCGACCCGATCTGGATCGCCGAAAAGATCGGCGGGATTTTGATCGAGGAAGGCTGTGGATCGGATGGGATCAGCGCAGGCATGGCCGCCCTGGCCGAGGCCCGGCGCGCCGACAATGCGCCGGAACTGGCGGCGCGTCTGCCCTATTTCTGTTCGGGCTGCCCGCATAATTCATCGACCAAGGTGCCCGAAGGCAGTCGGGCCTATGCGGGCATCGGCTGTCACTACATGGTGCAATGGATGGACCGCAACACCGTCGGCTTCACCCAGATGGGCGGCGAGGGTGCCAATTGGGTCGGTGAGGCGCCATTTTCCACCCGCGACCATGTGTTCCAGAACCTTGGCGACGGCACCTACAACCATTCGGGCGTGCAGGCGATCCGGTTCGCGCTGATGGCAGGAACGAACATCACCTACAAGATCCTGTATAACGACGCGGTCGCCATGACCGGCGGGCAGGGCAACGATGGCGGGCTGACCGCCGACCAGATCTGCCGCGAATTGCAGGCGATGGGGGTGCGCAACATCGCACTCGTCCATGACGCGAAAGAGGAATTGGACCTGTCGGTTTTCCCCAAAGGACTGGACATCAACGAACGCGCCGATTTCCAAGCTGTTCAAGAGAAATTCAGTAAATACAAAGGCGTGTCGGCCATCGTTTACGTTCAGACCTGTGCCGCCGAAAAGCGCCGTCGCCGCAAGCGCGGGCAATTCCCCGACCCCGACAAGCGCGTCTTCATCAACACCGACATTTGTGAAGGCTGCGGCGATTGCGGCGTGCAATCCAACTGCGTCAGCATCGTTCCTGTGGAAACCGAACTGGGGCGCAAGCGCGCGATTGACCAATCGTCCTGCAATAAGGATTTTTCTTGCGTCAAAGGGTTCTGCCCGTCTTTCGTCACCATCGAAGGCGCAAAAATCCGCAAGGAAGCGACCGCCGCCGTCGATCTGCCCGACATGCCGGACCCTGTGCTGCCCACCATCCACGGCACGCATAACACTGTCATCACCGGCGTGGGGGGCACGGGCGTTGTGACCATCGGCGCGGTCATTGCGATGGCCGCCCATATTGACGGCAAAGGCGCGGGCATGATGGAAATGGCGGGGCTCGCCCAAAAAGGCGGGGCTGTGCATATCCATTGCCGCATCGCCGAAAACCCGCGCGATATCAGCGCGATCCGTGTCGCCACCGGCGAATGCGACACGCTGATCGGCGGCGATCTGGTGGTGTCGGCGGGGGCCAAGACGCTCGGCCTGATGAAGACGGGCCGCACGCGCGGTGTCGTCAACAGCCACGAGATCATCACCGGCGATTTCACCCGCAACACCGAATTCAAACTGCCTGCCGACGCGTTGCGCCTGTCGCTGCAGGCGCGGTTGGGCGATGGCGTCACCCTGTTCGATGCCTCTGATCTTGCCAAGGCGCTGCTGGGTGACAGCATCTATTCCAACATGATGATCTTTGGCGCGGTCTGGCAGATGGGCGCGATCCCACTGAGCTATGAGGCGATCCTTGGGGCGATCGAGTTGAACGGCGCTGCGATCAACCGCAATATCCGCGCGTTTGAGCTGGGCCGCTGGGCCTATCTGCATCCGGCGGATGCGGCGGCGATCCTTGCGCCGAATGTGGTGGCCTTCCCGCAGACGCTGGAGGACAAGATCGCCTTTCGCATGGATCACCTGACCGCCTATCAAGGCGCACGTCTGGCGAAACGCTATCGCAAATTCGTCGACCAGTTTCAGGATCAGCCTTTGCGCGAAGCGGTCGCACTGGGGTATCACAAGCTCTTGTCCTATAAGGATGAATACGAGGTGGCGCGCCTATTGACCCAGACCCGCGCCAAGGCCGCCGCCGAGTTTGATGGCGAGCTGAAGCTGACCTATCATCTGGCGCCGCCGATCATTTCCAAAACCGGCAGCGACGGGCGGCCCATGAAACGGGAATTCGGCGCGCGGATGGGTGGTGCTTTTCCGAAACTGGCGCGGTTCAAATTCCTGCGCGGCACGGTGTTCGACCCCTTTGGCCGCAACCCCGAACGGCGGATGGAGCGCGCGCTGATCGCGCAATACGAGACAGATATGGCCGAAGTGCTGCGCATCCTGCGCCCCGATACACGTGACGCTGCCGTGGCCTTGGCGCGCCTGCCGCTCGACATTCGCGGGTTTGGCCCCGTCAAGGACGCGAATGCCCGCAAGGCCGCAAAACGGCGCGAGGAACTGCTTGCCAGCCTGTGTGCGGCACCGATGCAGCAGGCGGCAGAGTGATTGTGCAGGCGCAACGCTTTGTCATGTAAACTTTGCATCACCCTGCTAAAGACCCGCGTGGATTTGGTGCAGGGGTAAGCGATGCGCAAAGATCGGCAGGTGGCGCGGGATATCACCTATGCCACGTCGGCCAAGGGACGCGGGGGCCGTGCGCTGATCCGCGTGATGGAAAACGCGACGGGCCGCTTGCGTCTGATCAAAAAGGCGCGCGGCTATGACCGCGACGTGGCCCAGGGTGCGGATTTCTGGCAGGTGATGACCGCGCGCTACGGCCTTGATTTACAGGTCGCGGGTGGATCGCTGGACGATATTCCCAGCTGTGGCCCGCTGATCGTGGTGTCCAACCACCCTTATGGCATTCTGGACGGGCTGATGATGGGCTTGATCCTGTCGCAGCGGCGCGGTGGCGATTTCAAGGTGCTGGCGCATCGCATTTTCCGCGCCTCGCCCGATCTGGAAAAGGTGATCCTGCCGATTTCTTTCGATGAAACCAAGGAAGCCGCCAAGCTGAACCTCGACACGCGGGCCGAGGCCGTGCGTTATCTGGGCGCAGGCGGGGCGATCGGGATTTTCCCGGGCGGGACGGTGTCGACATCCGCCAAGCCGTTCTCGCAGCCGATGGACCCCGGCTGGCGCAATTTCACCGCCAAGATGATCGCCAAATCTGACGCCACCGTCGTCCCGATCTTCTTTGAAGGCCGCAACAGCCGCCTGTTCCAGCTTGCCAGCCATTTGCATTACACCCTGCGGATGGGTCTTTTGATCCGCGAATTCAAGGCGCGGATCAACAAGCCCGTGCGCGTCGTCATCGGCAAGCCTATCGCCGCCGATGTGCTGGCGGGGCTGAAAAAAGACACCAAAGCATGCATGGATTTCCTGCGCAAAGCCACCTATGAGTTAAGTCTCGATCCGCTCGATCCGACCATGATCGGGCATGAATTCGAAGACAGATACAAGGTGCGCGATGGCCGTAGGGATATTCGATAGCGGACTGGGTGGGTTGACGGTGCTTGACGCGGTGGCCGCGCGACTGCCGGATGTGCCGCTGGTGTATCTGGGCGACAGCGCCCATGCGCCTTACGGCGTGCGCACGCCTGACGATATCTACAACCTGACCACCGCCGCCACGCAGCGCCTGTTCGATGCGGGCTGCGATCTGGTGATCCTGGCCTGCAATACTGCCTCTGCCGCCGCGCTCCGCCGGATGCAGGAAGCCTGGGTGCCACAGGGCAAACGCGTGCTGGGCGTCTTCGTGCCGCTGATCGAGGCGCTGACAGAACGGCAATGGGGCGACAATTCCCCCCCGCGCGAAGTCGCTGTCAAACATGTCGCCCTGTTCGCGACCCCCGCTACGGTGTCGAGCCGCGCTTTCCAGCGCGAACTGGCCTTCCGCGCCATCGGAGTCGATGTCGAGGCGCAAGCCTGCGGCGGTGTCGTCGATGCGATCGAGGATGGCGACATGATCCTGGCCGAGGCATTGGTGCGCAGCCATGTCGATGCCTTGCGCCGCAAGATGCCCACGCCCGACGCCGCCGTGCTGGGCTGCACGCATTATCCGCTGATGGAAAAGGTATTTCAGGACGCGCTGGGGCCAGAGGTGAAGGTCTTCAGCCAGGCCAATCTGGTCGCCGAAAGCCTTGCCGATTACCTGACCCGCCGCCCCGAAATGATCGGCGCGGGCCGCGACAGCGCCTTTCTGACCACGGGCGATCCGGCCCGCGTGTCGGCCCGCGCCACGCAATTCCTGCGCCGCCAGATCACCTTTACAGCCGCCTGAGGAAAGGTTCGCCATGACCTACAATATCGCCATTCTGGGCGCGTCCGGTTATACCGGTGCCGAACTTGTCCGCCTGATCGCCACCCATCCGCGTCTGCGGATTGCGGCCCTGTCTGCCGACCGCAAGGCTGGCCAGCAGATGGCCGACGTGTTCCCGCATCTGCGCCATCTGGACCTGCCCGTGCTGGTGAAGATGGAGGATATCGACTTTTCCGGCATTGATCTGGTGTTCGCCGCCTTGCCGCATGGTTTGTCGCAAGCGCTGGTGCGCGATCTGCCCCAATCGGTGAAAGTCGTCGATCTGGGTGCCGATTTCCGGCTGCGTGATCCTGCGGCCTATGAAAAATGGTATGGTGCCGCCCATGTCGCGACCGAATTGCAGAAAACCGCCGTCTACGGTCTGACCGAGTTTTACCGCGACGCTATCAAATCCGCGCGGCTGGTCGCTGGCACGGGCTGCAACGCGGCCACCGTTCAATTCGCGCTGCGCCCGTTGATCAGCGGCGGCCTGATCGACCTAGACGACATCATCTGCGATCTGAAAAACGGGATTTCGGGGGCAGGGCGGTCGCTGAAGGAAAACATGCTGTTCACCGAACGCAGCAGCGATGTCCTTGGCTATTCCCAAGGCGGCAAGCACCGGCATCTGGGGGAATTCGATCAGGAATTCAGCGCACTGGCCGGACGCAAGGTCGAAATCCAGTTCACCCCGCATCTGGTGCCGGTCAGCCGGGGCATTCTGGCCAGCTGCTATCTGCGCGGCGATGCGCAGGCGATCCATGCCGCGCTGACAGCGGCCTATGCGGACGAGCCGTTCATTCATGTCCTGCCTTTCGGCCAATGTCCCGGCACAGGCCATGTGATGGGATCGAATTTCTGTCATATCGGTGTGACATCGGACCGCATTTCGGGCCGCGCCCTTGTCGTGGCCACCCTCGACAACCTATGTAAGGGATCGTCAGGGCAGGCCGTGCAGAACGCCAACCTGATGCTGGGTCTGAATGAAACGGATGGTCTGATGCTGGTGCCGGTTTTCCCATGAGCGGTTTGAAAAGCCTCAAGAAACGCCGCCGCGTGCAGGTGATTTCCATCGCGGGGGCCTGCGTCGCGCTGGTGCTTGTGTTGCTGTATTTCCTGCCGGGTGACAGTTTCCAGTTCTTCCGCTCGCCGTCCGAGGTGTCCGAGGCTCCGCCAACACCCAACGAACGCTTCCGTCTGGGCGGACTGGTCGAACGCGGCACCTTGGTGCGCGGGCAGGGGCAGGAAATCACCTTTGCCGTGACAGATGGCGGCGCGTCGATCCCTGTCGTCTATGCGGGCATCCTGCCTGACCTGTTTTCCGAAGGTGAAGGCGTCGTCGCCCAAGGCAACCTGATCGACGGCCGGTTCGAAGCCGTTGAAATCCTTGCCAAACATGACGAAACCTATATGCCGACAGAAGTGCTCGACGCGCTGAAGGCGCAGGGCGTGTATGTAGACCCGAACGGTGCCCGCATCTCGCCTTAACCTTGGATTGATACCCTGTCCTCTCACCCAAGTGAGGGCAGGACATGCAAAGCATCACCGACATCGCCGCCGAAATCGTCGCCCGTGAAGGCGGCTATGTGAATGACCCCGATGATCCGGGTGGTGCCACCAAACATGGCGTCACGATCCATACGATGCGCAGGCTCGGGCTGGATTTGAACGGCGATGGCACGGTCGATGCCACCGATGTGCAGCAGCTTGACCGCGCGCAGGCGGTGGCGATCTTTGTCGAACATTACTATGAGCGCCCCGGCATTGACCGCCTGCCGCAGGTGATCCGGTCAAGCGTGTTCGACATGTATGTCAACGCCGGTGCCCATGCCGTGCGCATCCTGCAAAGGCTGCTCGTCGATATGCGCATCCCTGTCGAAGTGGACGGCGCGATCGGTCCGCAAACCATTGCCGCCGCCGCCCGCGCAGCCGCGGCTGCCCCCGACCATCTGGCCGATGCCTACGGGGTCGCGCGGCGCAATTACTACTACGACCTTGCCGACCGCCGCCCCGCCAGCCGGAAATACGCCCGCAGGCGTGATGGCGGCAAAGGCGGCTGGATCACACGGGCCGAGGAATTCATTTCACCGCGCTATCACCTGACAGCGGCGCAACATCAGCAAAGGACGGCAGCATGGGGTTGATTTCGGGGATCATGGGCTTTTTCTTTGGCAACAGCCGCAACGTGCTGGTGGAAACCGCGCAGGTGTTCCGGCCCAATGCCGAACAATCCGCTGTGCGCGACGCCGATGCCAAAAGCGAAAGCCTGCAACAATTCGCCGCCGAATTCGTCCATGCCCGCCAAGGGCTGTTCGATCGGATGGTCGATGCGCTCAACCGTCTGCCGCGCCCGATGCTTGCGCTGGGGACGATCTGGCTGTTCGTCATGGCGATGGTCGACCCTGACGGGTTCGCCGCAGGAATGACCGGGCTGGCGCTGGTGCCCGAACCGCTTTGGTGGTTGATGGGCGCGATTGTCAGCTTCTATTTCGGCGCGCGCCATCAGGCCAAGGAACAGGATTTCCAGCGTGTGCTGGCGGCCGCTGCTGTGGCGCGCAAGCCCGCGACACCCGGCACGGAGACGACAAACCCCGCCTTGCAGGACTGGCAGGCATCGCATGGAAGCTAGCGTCATGGAAAGGCTGGAATCGCGCCTGCGCTTGCTTGAAACCCGCAATGCGGTGGATGAGGTGCATCGCGACAACGTCGCAAACCGCCTTGGTGCGATCGAGGACACGCTCAAATGGCTGGTGCGGCTGATCATCGGGGGGATGTTGATGGCCGTTGTCAGCTATGCGGTGCAGGGCGGTTTCACGCTCTAGCTGCGCCAATTTGTATCGCTGACGTGATGCAGGTCGCTGTTCCCACGGAGGCGCCGATAGGGTAACAGTCGCGCATGTTGAACGAGCTTGCGCATTTCGCTTTGATTCTGGCCTTTGGCGTTGCCATCGTCCAGATGGTCGTGCCATTGATCGGGGCCCACCGGGGCAACGTCGCATGGATGAATCTGGCTGAACCCGCCGCGACGGTCCAGTTCCTGCTGCTTGGTTTTTCCTTTGCCGCGCTGACATGGGGCTTCATCGTGTCGGACTTTTCGCTGCAACTGGTCTATCTGAATTCGCATACCGACAAGCCGCTGATCTACAAGATCACCGGCGTCTGGGGCAATCACGAAGGCTCCATGCTGCTCTGGGTCCTGATCCTTGCGCTGTTTGGTGCCTGTGCGGGCTGGTTCGGTGGCAACCTTCCGATGCGTTTGCGGGCGCGGGTCCTCGCGGTCCAGGCATCGATCAGCGTTGCGTTCCTCGCCTTCGTGATCTTCACCTCGAACCCGTTTCTGCGGCTCGAGGTGCCCCCTCTGAACGGGCGCGACCTGAACCCGCTTCTTCAGGATCCCGGTCTCGCCTTTCATCCGCCGTTTCTTTACCTCGGCTATGTCGGTTTGAGCATGGCGTTTTCCTTTGCCGTCGCCGCCCTGATCGAAGGCCGCGTCGATGCGGCGTGGGGCCGCTGGGTGCGCCCCTGGACCTTGGCCGCCTGGATGTTCCTGACCGTGGGCATCGCGCTGGGGTCATGGTGGGCCTATTACGAACTGGGCTGGGGCGGGTTCTGGTTCTGGGACCCGGTCGAGAACGCAAGCCTGATGCCATGGCTTATCGCCGCCGCCTTGCTGCATTCGGCAATCGTGGTCGAAAAGCGCGAGGCGCTGAAAAGCTGGACGATCCTGCTGGCGATCCTCGCTTTCGGCTTCTCGCTGCTCGGCGCGTTCATCGTGCGGTCGGGTGTCCTGATCTCGGTCCATGCCTTTGCCGTTGATCCGGAACGTGGCATCCTGCTGTTGATCATCCTTGGCATCTTCCTTGGCGGGTCGCTGACGCTGTTCGCGTTCCGCGCCTCGGCCATGCAGTCCAAAGGCGTCTTTTCGACGATCAGCCGCGAAAGCGCGCTGGTGCTGAACAATATCCTGCTTGCCGTGAGCTGTTTTGTCGTGTTCATCGGCACGATGTGGCCACTGGCGGCGGAAATGCTGTTCGACCGGACGCTGTCGGTCGGACCGCCGTTCTTTGACGCGGCCTTTACGCCCTTCATGGTGGCGCTTGCGATCGCCCTGCCGCTGGGGTCGATGCTGGCGTGGAAACGCGGCACACTGGAACGGATGTCCAAGGCGATGGCAGGCTGGCTTGTGCTGGCTGTCGCGCTGGCGGGACTGGCCTATGCGGTACAAAGCGGCAATTCCGCGCTTGGCCCTGTCGGTGTGGCATTGGGTGTCTGGGTCGTCGGCGGTGCGATTGCCGATCTGTGGCTGCGCGCCGGGCGCGACGACCTGCGCACGCGCCTGCGCCGCATCGGTAATCTGCCGCGTGCCGATTGGGGCAAGGCCACAGCGCATATCGGGATGGGCGTGACCGTTTTTGCCGTCGCCGCGATGCTGGCCTGGCAAAAAGAGGATATCCGCATCGCCCAGATCGGCGACCGCTGGGACATGGGCGCGTTCCAGGTGCAGCTGGACGCTGTCAACCAGTTGCAGGGGCCGAACTACGTCACCACGATGGCGGATATGTCCATCTGGCGGGGCGACCGGGAACTCTACACGCTGCAACCCGAAAAGCGGTTCTATCCGGTCGCCAACATGCCCACGACCGAGGCCGCGATCAGCAACGGATTTATCCGCGACGTATATGTCGTGGTCGGTGATCCGCAGGTCAACGGCGGTTGGGCCGTCCGGGTCTATGACAAACCGTTCGCGAATTGGATCTGGGGCGGATGCATCCTGATGGCGCTTGGCGGGATCTTCTCGCTGTCGGACCGGCGGTTGCGTGTGGGCGCGGCCTCGGCCAAGCCGGTGCGCAGGCGGGTCGATGCGGTGCCTGCCGAATGATGCGGCTGATCGCCATATTCCTGCTGGTCGCGTCGTCCGCTTTTGCAGTGCAGCCCGATGAAATTCTTGATGACCCGGCGCTGGAACAACGCGCCCGTGACTTGTCACAAGGGCTCCGCTGTCCGGTCTGTCGCAACGAAAGCATCGACGAATCCAATGCGGAACTGGCGCGCGAACTGCGCATCCTGCTGCGCGAACGTCTGGTCGATGGCGACACCGATCAGCAAGCCGTGGATTTCCTTGTCGCCCGCTATGGCGAATTCGTCCTGCTGCGTCCTGATTCAAGCGGTATCAACGTCATCCTGTGGTATGCCGCCCCTGTGATGCTGCTCATAGCACTTGGCATCGGTTGGACAGTGATCCGACGCCCTGCGGCAGCCCCCGACGACCTGAGCGACGACGAAAAGGCCGAATTACAAAAGATATTGCGGTCCTGACGTCATGTTGTGCTTTCCTGAACCGCTTGGTTCAGTAATCTGGCGCAGAAATCGCATAGGGACAGCGCAATGGATTATCAGGCCATCACTCTTACCATCCGCAACGCGGTCGGCACGCTGACACTGAACCGTCCGGCGGTGATGAACGCGCTGAACACACAGATGCGCGCCGAAATCGCGCATGCCGTGAAAGCCGCTGAAAAGGACGCGCGCGTGCTGGTCATGACCGGGGCGGGCAAATCGTTCTGTTCGGGGCAGGATCTGGGCGATGGCGGGTCTGCGGCGTCGCTCGATCTCGAACGCACGCTGCGCGACGAATATGTGCCGATGCTCAAGGCGATATTCGATTGCCGCATCCCGACCATCGCCGCCGTGAACGGGCCTGCGGCAGGGGCAGGCGCGAACCTTGCGCTGGCCTGCGACGTGGTGATCGCTGCAGAATCGGCCTATTTCGTGCAGGCCTTCACCCGCATTGGCCTGATCCCCGACGCAGGCGGCACCTATTGGCTGCCGCGTCAGGTGGGGGCGGCCAAGGCGATGGGTGCGGCGCTCTTTGCGGACAAGATCACGGCGCAACAGGCCAGCGACTGGGGCATGATCTACGAGGTTGCCGCCGACGCCGTATTTGCCGACCACATCGACGCTCGCGCCGCCCATCTGGCGCAGGGGCCGACCGTGGCCTACCGGCAGTTGAAAAAGGCGATCCGCAGTTCGTTCGAGAACTCACTCGACGAACAACTGGCGCTTGAGGCGCGTTTGCAGGGCCGCTGCGGCCAGACCCGCGATTTTCAGGAAGGCGTTGTGGCGTTTCTGGAAAAACGCAAGCCGGTCTACGAAGGGCGCTGAAGGGCTGACAGCAGCATAAGTGCCTCTGGCGGCGGCGCCTGTTCGATCCGCCGATACGTCTTGCCGTCGATCGTGCGTGTCGCCAGCTTGTGATCAATCAGCGACCTGCGCAACAAGACGTGATCGCCAAAGCTGTGACCGGCTTTCAGGACGGCGTTCACCTCCTTTTCGGTCAGGTCCTGCCGCGCGGGCAGGCGTGCCCAGAACGCCCAGAGGCACAAACCCTGCACCGCTGTTTGCTGCGGCCAGCGGGTCATGATGCCGCCGCCGTCGAATGAGCGCAAGGCACGGGCCAGCCGCCGCGAGGGTTTGGCGGCGGTGGGTGTCGGCGCTGCTTTCAGGTGCTGGAAGTTGGCATAGCCTGCCGCTTGGGCCACAAGGCCCAGCATCGCGGCATGGCCGGGGATGGCGTCTGCACGCAACAAGGCGGCACGCAGTGATTTGGTAAACGCCGACAGGTCGGCAATGGTGATCGCATGGATATCGCGTGGCATGATCTGGCCTTTATCTGGATGCCGGACCCGTCACGGGGTGCGATGGTCGCCCTTGTCGTCCGGCTGGAAAGGTCAGCGGATCGTTGTGCCAATCTCAGGTTTAGCGGGGTCCTGCGCGGTCTGGCGACGCCTTGGTGAACTGATGACCGAATCCGAGGGTAAGGTTGTTTCAGTCCCCAGGCAAGCCCGCAGACCGGGGCAGGGCCAGATAGACGCTGTCATACCAGACACCACCGATCAGGTAAGTGTTGGCGGCACGGTGGGTTTCGCAGAAGCCAAGGCGTTTCAACAGGCCGATGGATGCCGCATTGCCGGGGTCCACATCGGCGGTCAGTTGCAGCAGACCGGTTGTTGCGAACAGATAGGGGATGATGGCGCGCATCGCTTCGGACACGATCCCTTGCCGCCAAAAGGCGCGATGCAGGATGAACCCGATCTCGTCGCTTTTGTAGAGCCCGGCGCAGCCGATCAGTCGCCCCGCCATCTCGATCTGGAAATAGGTTGGTGCTTGCGCGAAACTGGCGATCCGGTCGTCAAGCGAGGCTTGCGTCACGGCCTTGTCGGTATGGGGTAGGGTGGACCAATGCTTCATCGTCGCGGGATCGCTGAAGATCGCAAACATCGCGTCAAGGTCATCCGCGCGCGGGCCGCGCATTATCAAGCATTCGGTGGTCAGGCGCATGGGGAGTCCCCGCTACAACAAGGGCCGCCCGAAGGCGGCCCGTTGTGTTCAGCGCTTTTCGATATCGACGTAATCGCGGGCAGTTTCGCCCAGATACAATTGCCGCGGACGGCCGATCTTCAGCTGTGGATCGGCAAGCTGTTCTTTCCACTGCGAAATCCAGCCGACGGTCCGCGCAAGCGCAAACACCGGGGTAAACATGGATGTCGGAAAGCCCATCGCCTCGAGGATGATGCCTGAATAGAAATCGACGTTCGGGAACAGTTTCTTGTCCGCGAAATAGGGGTCGGCCAGCGCCTGACGTTCCAATTCCTTGGCGACCTGCAGGATCGGGTTGTTTTCGACGCCCAGCAGATCCAGCACCTCGTCCGCGGATTGTTTCATCACGGTCGCACGGGGGTCGAAGTTCTTGTACACGCGGTGGCCGAAACCCATCAGGCGATAAGGATCGTTCTTGTCCTTGGCGCGCGCGATGAATTCGGGGATGCGGTCCGGCGTGCCGATTTCTTTGAGCATTTCCAGGCAGGCCTGGTTCGCCCCGCCATGTGCCGGACCCCAGAGACAGGCGATGCCAGCGGCGATACAGGCAAACGGGTTCGCACCCGAGGACGAGGCCAGACGCACGGTCGAGGTGGAGGCGTTCTGTTCGTGATCCGCATGCAGCGTGAAAATCCGGTCCATCGCACGGGCAAGGATCGGGTTCACGTGATAGGTTTCCGCAGGCACGGCAAAGCACATATGCAGGAAATTCGCCGCATAATCGAGATCGTTGCGGGGATAGACGAAAGGCTGGCCGATGGAATATTTATAGGCCATCGCCGCAATGGTCGGCATCTTGGCGATCAGGCGGATCGACGCCACCTCGCGCTGGTGTTCGTCGTTGATGTCGGTGCTGTCGTGATAGAAGGCCGACATCGCGCCCACGACACCCACCATGGTTGCCATCGGATGCGCATCGCGGCGGAACCCGCGGAAGAAGTTGTGCATCTGTTCGTGGATCATCGTGTGATTGGTCACAAGAGATTCGAACTTTTCCAGCTCGGCTGCCGACGGCAGCTCTCCATACAGCAGCAGATAGCACACTTCGAGGTAATGCGACTGGCTGGCCAACTGGTCGATGGGATAGCCACGGTGCAGCAATTCGCCCTTGTCGCCGTCGATAAAGGTGATCGTGCTGTCACACGCCGCGGTCGAGGTGAAACCGGGGTCATAGGTGAACACATCGGCCTGTGCGTAAAGCTTGCGGATATCAAGCACATCCGGGCCGATGGTCGGGGAATAGATCGGCAGGTCGTAGGACGTGCCCTTGATCGTCAGTGTCGCGGTATCTGTCTGTTCAGCCATCGTGCTTCCCCTCATCTGCGGCGCATCGTCAATTCGCGCAGCGCGTGCTTGTTCCATACTACCGGATAATCACAGCATGTGACGATCTGGTTTATTTGCTGGCATCCGAAAGGCGGCCAATCGTCTCGGACTGCCCCAGAACCAGCATCATGTCGAACACGCTGGGGGAAACCGAACGCCCGGCCAAGGCTGCGCGCAGCGGTCCCGCCAGTTTGCCAAGCTTGGTGTCATGTGCCTCGGCAGTGGTCGCGACGATGCTTTCCAGAGTATCTCTCGTCCAGCTAGCATTTTGCAACTGCGGCGTCAATTCCGACAGTATACCACGGGATACATCGGTAAGTTGCGCGGCGGCCTTCTCGTCCGGGGCGATGGGGCGGTTGGTCAGGATAAAGTTTGCTTTTTGAATCAGTTCCGGGAAGGTCTTGGCGCGTTCCTTCAGGCAATACATGCCGCGCAGCAGCCCGTCTTTTTGTGCATCATTCAACGGATCGGCGCCGGTTGCCGCAAGGTAGCCCTGCAATTCATGCAGCAGCGCAGCATCGTCGGCCACAGCGATATGCTGGCCGCACAGGTGTTCCAGCTTGGCAGTGTCGAACCGTGCAGGAGATTTGCCGATTCCGCCCAGATCGAACCAGTCGCGCGCCTGCGCATCGGTAAAGAATTCCGCATCGCCGTGGCTCCAGCCCAGCCGCGCCAGATAGTTGCGCATCCCCGCCGCCGGATACCCCAGCGCCTGATATTCGGCCGCGCCCGTCGCGCCATGGCGTTTGGACAGTTTCTTGCCATCGGGGCCATAGATCAGCGGGATATGCGCAAGAACGGGTTTGGGCCAGCCCATCGCCTCGTAGATCAGGTTCTGCCGGAACGCATTGGCCAGATGGTCATCGCCGCGGATCACATGGGTCACGCCCATGTCGTGATCGTCGACCACAACGGCCAGCATATAGACAGGGCTGCCGTCCGAGCGCAGCAGGATCATGTCGTCAAGCTGGTCGTTCGACCATGT
This sequence comes from Yoonia vestfoldensis DSM 16212, assembly GCF_000382265.1. Lineage (GTDB taxonomy): Bacteria > Pseudomonadota > Alphaproteobacteria > Rhodobacterales > Rhodobacteraceae > Yoonia > Yoonia vestfoldensis. The sequence continues at coordinate 136,830 of NZ_KB907980.1, read as the reverse complement.
GACATCGCCCTGCACCTCGTCATGCAGGGTCGTCGTGCCTTCGCGCGCAGCTTTGATGCGGATGACGAAAGGCAGGTCGGGGTGATCGGCCGCAGGCACGTCGCGCCAGGGCGAGCGGAACAGCGTCGAGGTTTTCTGTTCGCGCGCCTCTTCGCGGAAGGCCTCGATTTCGTCCTGTGTGCTGAAACACTTATACGCCTTGCCGGCCGCCAGCAATTCATGCGCGACCTGCGCATGCCGCGCCGCGCTGTCGAATTGGCTGACCGGCTCGCCGTCCCAATCAAGCCCCAGCCAGGTCAGCCCGTCCAAAATCGCCTGCGCGTTTTCGGGCGTGGATCGCGCGCGGTCGGTATCCTCGATCCGCAGCAGGAACTTGCCACCGCGCCCGCGCGCGTAAAGCCAGTTGAAAAGGGCCGTGCGCGCGCCCCCGATATGCAGGGCACCCGTGGGCGAAGGGGCGAAACGTGTGACGACGGGACGGGACATGACGAGCTTTAACCTTTCGTTCACCAACTTTGGACTAATCTGCCGGTGCCCCTTGGGGATAGCCAGCCGAAGGACGAAGAACAAGTGCGAGCCGTGGTCGAAGACGCGCTTTTGGCGCAGCGCGGGCGCCTGTTGTGCTGGGTGCCTGTCTGCCTCGCGCTGGGGATCGGGTGGTATTTCGCGCAGATACAGGAACCGACCGATATGATCTTTGCGGCGGGCGGCGCTTTGGCGCTGGGGTTGGGGCTGGCGCTGCGGTTTGCCACGGTCGCCTACCGCCCTGTCATGCTTGCGCTGGTCATCGCCCTGTCAGGCGCGGGCATTGCGAAATACCGGACCGAAGCCGTCGCAGCCCCTGCGCTGACGTTCCGCTATTACGGCGCGATCGAAGGGCGCGTGGTCAATATCGACCGCTCGGCCAGCGATGCGGTCCGCCTCACACTCGACCGTGTAGTGCTTGAGCGGATGTCACCTCACCGCACGCCCGCCCGTGTGCGCGTATCGGTCCACGGCGATCAGATGCTGACCGATTATCGGCCCGGCGAGGTGCTGATCATGACCGGCCATCTGTCACCGCCCGCAGGTCCTGCCGAACCGGGCGGCTTTGATTTTCAGCGCCACGCATGGTTTCTGGGGTTGGGGGCGGTCGGCTATACCCGCACCCCCGTGCTGCGGCTGGCGCAGCCCGACGCGCCGGACGCCATGATGCGGATTTTCGCGGCACGCATGGCGATTTCGCGCGCCGTGCAGGAGGCGATCCCCGGCGAGCCGGGGGCCTTTGCCGCCGCGATCATGACGGGCGACCGGTCCGGCATGGGGCAGGCCAGTCTGGATGCGCTGCGTGCGTCGAACCTTGCGCATCTGCTGGCGATTTCGGGGCTGCATATGGGGCTATTGACCGGCTTTGTCTTTGCGGTGATCCGCTATGGGCTGGCGCTGGTTCCTTATGTCGCCCTGCGCTGGCCCACGAAAAAGATCGCGGCTGTCGCGGCCCTGATCGTGGGGGCCTTCTATCTGGCCTTGTCGGGGGGGAATGTCGCGACTGAACGGGCGTTTATCATGGTGGCGGTGATGTTGGTGGCGGTGCTCTTGGGGCGGCGTGCGTTGACGTTGCGGGCGGTCGCCATCGCCGCGATCATCGTGCTGGTCTGGCAGCCCGATGCCTTGACCGGCCCGGGGTTCCAGATGTCGTTTTCGGCCACTGTCGCGCTTGTTGCGGTGTTCCGCGCGTTGCGCGGTGTCGATCTTTACCGGCTGCCGCGCTGGACGCGTCCGGTCTTGTCGGTGTTCCTGTCGTCATTTGTCGCTGGCCTTGCGACCGCCCCCTATGCTGCTGCGCATTTCAACATGGTGTCGCATTACGGCCTGATCGCCAATTTGGTGAGCGTCCCGCTCATGGGCGTGCTGGTCATGCCGGCGGCGGTGCTGGCGGCCTGTCTTGCGCCCGTTGGGCTGGAATGGATCGGCTTTGCGCTGATGGAACCGGGGTTGCGCTGGATCTTGTTCGTGGCCGCAACGGCGGCAGCCCAGCCGCATGCCGTCAGCCACGTGATCGCACCACCCGGCCTCGTCTTGCCGCTGCTGACATTGGCGCTGCTGTGGCTGATCCTGTGGCAGGGGCGGCTGCGTTTTGCGGGGCTTGCCGTCGCCGTGCTGCCCTTCGTGATCTGGCAGCAGGGAACGCGGCCTGCGTTGCTGATCGCCGATGATGGCGCGTTGTTGGGGCTGATGGGACCCGAGGGGCGGAGCCTGTCCAAACCGACAGGGGGCAGTTTCGTGGCGGGGATCTGGCTTGAAAACGATGGTGCGCCGGTCGCACAGGACATCGCCGCCGCGCGGGGCGGATTGCAGCGTGATGGCCGCGTGGTGACGGCCATGCTGGGGGACTGGCGGATCTTGCAGGTGTCGGGTAAGACCGCGCTGGCCGATCTGCAAGGCTGTGACGGCGCGGATGTGCTGGTTGTCAATCAGGCGGATGAGGTTGCGCGCCCCTGTCTTGTTTATGACGTGATCCGGCTGCGCGACACGGGCGCGCTCGCGCTGGGGCAGACCGAGGCGGGTGATCTGCGCATTGACGCGGCAGAGGCGCGGGCGGGCAACAGGCCGTGGAACGGGCGCACCGGTGCGCCCGAGGAAGCCGTTCTGCTGTCGCGTCAATAGGTGCGGATCAAACCCACCAGACGGCCTTGCACCTTGACCTGATCGTCACGGAACACACGCGTTTCATAGGCGGGGTTCGCCGCCTCCAGCGCGATGGCGCTGCCGGTGCGGCGGAACCGTTTCAACGTCGCTTCCTGCCCTTCGACAAGGGCCACGACGATATCGCCGTTGTTAGCGGTGCTGGTTTCGCGGATCACGACGACATCGCCATCGTTGATTCCCGCCTCGATCATGGAATCGCCTTTGACCTCAAGCGCGTAATGTTCGCCCTTGCCCAGCATGGACTGCGGCACATGGACATGGTGCGACACTTCGGAAATCGCCTCGATCGGGACACCGGCGGCGATGCGGCCCATGACGGGCAGCGACATCGATCCGCCTTCGACCATCATCGCGGCGGCGGGTTTGCTGGCGGGGCGGTCGCCGTCGATCACGCGGGGCTGGAACCCGCTGCCCATCATGCTGTCGGGTAGTTTGACGATTTCCAGCGCGCGCGCGCGATGCGCCAGCCTGCGGATGAAACCGCGTTCTTCCAGTGCCGTGATCAATCGGTGGATCCCGGACTTCGACCGCAGATCGAGAGCTTCTTTCATTTCGTCGAAACTGGGGGGCACGCCGTCGCGCTGCACCCGCGTGTGGATGAAGGCCAGAAGGTCGAGCTGTTTTTTGGTCAACATGGCGAAATCCTTGGGCTGGTTTTGCTTATGTTCTACCCATGTTCCCCTTTTGTGTCAATCGCCTTGCGATTGACGCGCGCCGCGCGGGAGTATTTTTGGAAAAGAGAAGATGTCAGAGCGACAGGACCTGGACGCTCTCGCCTGCGCTGCGCGCGGGGTCATGCGGCGGGCGCAGAGCAAGTGAGTTCGCCTGCGCCAGCACGGTCAACAGGCTGCTGTCCTGCCGGTCGAAAATTGTCACACGGGCGGCGCTCAGATTTGCGCGCATGTAATGGGCGCGCGGCCCGTTCGCGCCGATGTCATGGGCAAGGGTCGCGGTTTGCAGCGGTGCGGGATGCGCGCCAAGCCCCAGCATCTTGCGGATCACGGGGAGCAGGAAAACATGCCCGCAGACCATGGCAGATACGGGGTTGCCGGGCAGGCCGATCATCGCGGCGGTGCCGATGCGGCCCGCCATCAGCGGTTTGCCCGGCCGCATCGCGACCTTGTAAAAGCTGCGTTGCATCCCAAGGCTTTGCGCCACATGTCCGACCAGATCATGATCGCCCACCGAGGCGCCGCCGATGGTGATGATCAGATCCGCGCCTTGCGCCAGCGCGAAGGTCTGTTCGAGCGATGCGACAGTGTCGCGCGCGATGGGCAGAAGGCGCGCGATGGCACCTTCCGCTTCGACCAGGGCGGCAAGGCCGTAACTGTTGGAGGCGATGATCTGGTCGGGGCCGGGGCTGTCGCCCGGCTGCACCAGTTCGTCGCCCGTCGCGATGATCGCGACCACGGGTTTGCGGGTGACGGGTACGCGGGCGATGTTCATCGCCGCGAGCAGGGCGATATCCGTGGGCGTCAGGCGATGCGGCGCTGTGATCGCGGTGCCCTGCGCGAAATCGCCCCCCTTGGGGCGGATGTTGCTGCCGCTGTCCTGTGCATCGGTGATGGTGATCCGGTCGCCGTCGCGGGCGACGTTTTCCTGAATGACGACGTGGGCAGCCCCGTCCGGGACTGGCGCGCCGGTGAAGATCCGCAGGGCCTGCCCTTGCGCCAATGTGCCGTGCCAGCCGTGGCCCGCCGCGGATTCGCCGATCACGGTCAGCGTGGCCCCCTGATGGTGATCGGCGGCGTGGATTGCATAGCCGTCCATGGCCGAGGCCGCAAAGGGCGGCTGGTCGCGGCGGGCGGTCACATCGCGGGCCAGCACGCGGTGGGCGGCGGCGCGCAGCGGCACCTCCTCGGATGGCAGCGGAGTGACAAGCGCGAAGAGGTCGCGCAGGGCCTCTTCGACTGTGATCATGGCGCCGCGAACCGGCCCGATTTGCCGCCGTCCTTCAGTGTGACGCGCAAACCGCCGATGACCATGTCCTTTTGCACGGCCTTCACCATGTCATAGACGGTCAGGGCGGCGGTGCTGGCGGCGGTCAGGGCCTCCATCTCGACCCCTGTCTGGCCGCTGGTCTTGACCGTGGCGCTGATCCGGATGCCGGGCAGGGCGGTGTCGGGCGTCAGGTCGATGCTGACCTTGGTGATCGGCAAAGGGTGGCAGAGCGGGATCAGATCGGCGGTTTTCTTGGCCGCCATGATGCCCGCAATCCGCGCGATGCCCAGCACGTCACCCTTTTTCGCGCGGCCTTCGGTGATGAGAGCCAGCGTCGCGGCTGTCATCACGATATGCGCCTCGGCCACGGCGATCCGGTTGGTTGTGGGTTTGTCCGACACATCGACCATATGCGCCTGACCTTCGGCGTCGAAATGCGTGAGGCCTGTCACAGCATCGCCCCCGTCGAGGGGTTGGCCAGCAGGCGGGCGGTGGCGCTGGCCACATCATCCTGTCGCATCAGGCTTTCGCCGATCAGGAAGGCGCGCGCGCCATAGCGGGCCATATCGGCCAGATCCTCGGGGGTGAACAGCCCGCTTTCGCAAACGATGCGCCGGTCTTCGGGCACGCGTTTGGACAGGATGCGCGTGGTATCCAGCGTCACCTCGAAGGTCTTGAGGTTGCGGTTGTTGATCCCGATCAGGGGCGATGTCAGCAGGGTTGCGCGTTCAAGCTCGGCCTGATCGTGGACCTCGATCAGCACGTCCATCTGCCAGTCGATGGCGGCCTGTTCCAGTTCCTGCGCCTGCGCGTCACTGACAGAGGCCATGATGATGAGGATGCAATCTGCCCCGAGCGCCCGGGATTCCGCGACCTGCCATGGGTCGTAGAGGAAATCCTTGCGCAGGGCGGGCAGAGCGCAGGCGTCGCGCGCGGCGACCAGATAGCTGTCGTCGCCCTGAAAGGACGGCGCGTCGGTCAGCACCGACAGGCAGGTCGCGCCACCCTGTTCGTAGGCCTGCGCCAAGGCGGCAGGGTCGAAATCGGCGCGGATCAGGCCCTTGGACGGGCTGGCTTTCTTGATCTCGGCGATCAGGCCATAGCCTTCGCGACTGGCATCGGCGAGGGCATTCGCGAAACCCCGCACCGGAGAGGCGGCACGCGCCCGCGCCTCGACTTCGGCCAGAGGCAGGGCGGCCTTGCGTTCCGCCACATCCGCCAGCTTGTAGTCTTTGATCTTGGCAAGGATGTCGGTCATGGGTCCGCCCAGTTGATTGGAATGTCCCCCCGATCCTTAAGCCAGTCGTTCACATTTGAAAATGGGCGCGACCCGAAAAACCCCCGATGCGCCGACAGGGGCGACGGATGGGCAGAGGTCAGGATCAGGTGATGCGCGGCCAGCGGGTCTGCGTATTTCCGCGCCTGCGCACCCCAGAGGATGAAAGCGCGCGGCGCGGGGTCAAGCCGCGCCAGCACCTGCCGCACCAGCACGTCCCAGCCCAGTTTGCCATGTGCGCCTGCCTGTCCGGGTGCCACGCTGAGCGCGGTGTTCAGCAGCAGCACGCCTTGATCGGCCCAATCGTGCAGGTTTGTCTTACTGCGGCTTTGGCCTGTATCACCCTGTATTTCCTTGAAGATATTGCCGAGGCTTGCAAGATTTCCGGTGAAGCCGGGGTTGATCGAAAAGGCCAGCCCGTCCGCCTTGCCCGGCGTGTGATAGGGGTCTTGCCCGAGGATCACGACCTTTGTCGCGGCAGGCTGACAACGCTCCAGCGCGGCAAAGGTCAGCGCGGGCGGCGGCAGGATATCCGCGCCAATCGTTGCGCTGATCCTTGGCAGATCGTCGGTGAAAAAAGGCAGGTCGCGCCAGTCGCCAAGACGGGAAAGATCGAACATCACCCGTTCGTGACGCGCACCAATGCGGCGAGTGCTGCCTTGGCCTTGCCGCTGTCGATGCTGTCGCGGGCAATCTCTACGCCTGCGGGCAGGTTCGCGGCCTTGTCGGCCACGACCAAGGCGGCGGCGGCATTGAACAGCACCGCGTCACGGTATGCACCGGCCGCGCCGTCCAGCAGCGCACGCAGCGCCTGCGCGTTATCTTCGGGCGTGCCGCCGATGATGTCGCGGAACGGATGTTCGGGCAGGCCCGCATCCTCGGGGTGGATCTGGCGGCTGGTGATCTTGCCGTTTTCCAGCACCGCCACGGATGTCGGCCCGCTGATGCTGATCTCGTCTGTGCCATCGCCGCCATGGACCAGCCACGCCTTTTCGGTGCCCAACTGTTGCAGGGTCTCGGCCATCGGAAAAATCAGGTCGATGGCAAAAGCCCCTGTCAGCTGGCGTTTCACACCGGCAGGATTCGTCAATGGTCCCAATATGTTGAAGATCGTCTTGCATCCAAGTTCCAGCCGGACGGGGCCGACATGTCGCATGGCGGGATGATGCAGCGGAGCCATCATGAATCCGATCCCCGCCTCGGCAATGGCGCGTTCCACCACATCGGGGGCGACGTTGACGTTGATGCCAAGCGCCGACTGCACATCCGCCGTGCCAGATTTCGATGACAGGTTGCGGTTGCCGTGTTTGGCCACCGGAACACCTGCGCCCGCGACCACAAAGGCGGTGGCTGTGGAAATGTTCAGCGTATGTTTGCCGTCGCCGCCGGTGCCGACGATGTCCATCGCGCCGTCGGGCGCTTTGACGGGGACACAATGCGCACGCATCACAGCGGCAGCGGCGGCGTATTCGGAGACGGATTCACCGCGCGCGCGCAAAGCCATCAGCAACCCGCCGATCTGGGCTGGTGTGGCCGCGCCCGCGAACAGATGGCCGAACGCCTCCTCGGCCTGCGCGCGCGACAACGGTCCTTCGGAGGCGGCATAAATCAGCGGTTTCATCGCCTCGGTCATGCGGGCACCTTGGCAAGGTCAAGGAAATTGCGCAGCAAGGCGTGCCCGTGTTCGGACCGGATGCTTTCGGGGTGGAATTGCACACCGTGGATCGGCAGGGTCTTGTGCTGCAGGCCCATGATCGTGCCGTCGTCCAGATCGGCTGTCACGGACAAACACGCGGGCAGGGTGGGGCGGTCCACGACCAGCGAATGATAACGTGTGGCGGCAAAAGGGCTGGGCAGGCCCGCGAACAGGCCCTGACCCTGATGGCGCATCTGGCCCATCTTGCCATGCACGATTTCATGGCAGCGCACGACATTGCCGCCAAACGCGTCGCCGATTGCCTGATGGCCAAGACAAACGCCCAGCAGCGGTGTGCCGGTTTCGGCAGCGGCATGAACGAGCGGCAGGCAAATACCCGCCTGTGCGGGATCACAGGGCCCAGGCGACAGCACGATAGCATCCGCGCGCATCGCCATCGCCTGCTGCACATCCAGCGCGTCGTTACGGCGGACCAGTACCTCTGCCCCAAGTTCGCCTAGATAATGCACCAGATTGTAGGTAAAACTATCATAGTTATCGATCAGAAGCAGCATGGTTCGATCCCGCGGGTATGAAATTTGGGGCTACCGCCGAAGGCCAAGCTGACGGTATAAGCGCTGCCATACATGGGCCGACAGGCGTCGCCGCGTCAAGGCCCAAGGCGGCGGGCACAATTGCAACAAGGATGGCAGTCACATGCGGGCATTTCTGACAGGCGGGTTATGGGCGACCTTGATCGGAGGCGGTGCGCTTGTCGTGGCATCGGTCTCGGCGGATCAGACCAGCGGCAGCCAGCCACCACTGCCACCCCAGACCGAGATCGCCCAGACCGCAGTGCCTGCACCGCTGCCCGAGACGCCCGAGGTCGCGGTACCCGCGGCGCTGCCCGCGCCACAGACCGCCGCCACTGACCCCGCGCCAGAGCCGCTGACCGCGCCTGCCGTCCCCCAAGCGCCAGCCGTCGCGGCAATCGTTCCCTTGCCCGAACCTGCGCCCGCTGTGGCCGAACCGGCACCTGCGCCCGATGTCGCAAGCACTGTGCCACCCGCGACCGTGATCCTGTCCGCGGCATTGCCCGTTCCGGCCGCCATGACCGGCCTTGCCTTTGATGTTGCCCCCGATGTGCCGGTGTCGCCGCCACTGGCTGTCGTGGCCCCCGCGCTGCCCGTGCAGGATCAAGAGGTGCTGATCCAGACCCGTCCGGCAGAGCCCGCGCCACCTGCGTTGCGCGGACTTGCTGGCGTGCAGGACAATTCGGCACCGCCCGCATCCTCGGGCGAGCTGCCGCAGATCCTGCCTGACGACGCGCTGCCCGCGCCGGAGGCCGACAACATGCCGGCCCCTTTGCAAGACGCAACGACGTCACTGCCGCAATCCGTCCCATCCATCCGTGTCAACCGCCCCGGCGCGGCGCCCGCCATCGACGCCCCCGCAGAGGCCGTGCCCGGTAGCGAAGACATGTCCCCGCTGGCGCGCTATGCCGCCGATTTCGACTATGCCGCTGACCTGCCGATGATTGCGGTCGTGCTGCTGGACAACGCGATGATCCTCGATGCGCCCGCCGTCCTGAGCGGGCTGCCCTTCGTGCCGACGATCGTGCTCAATGCGTCGGCCCCTGACGTCAATGCCCGGATGCGTGCCTATCGTGACGCCGGGATCGAAGTGCTTTTGCAGGCCGATTTGCCGCAGGGCGCACAGCCGTCCGACCTCGAAACGACCTATATCGCGGCCTTTGGTCTGGTGCCCGAAGCGATCGCCTTGTTTTCGGATGGCACCGGGCCGGAGGTGACGAACCGTGCGCTGGCCGATCAGGCGATACAATTGATGGCCGATGAAGGGCGTGGTTTCGTCACCGTGCCGCGCGGTCTGGGCGGTGCGTTGCGCAATGTCGTCACCGATGGGGTGCCGGTGGCGAATATCGCGCGCGAACTCGATGGCGCGGGCGAGAGCCGGGATGCGATCGAGCGCAGCTTGCAGCAGGCAGCGCTCCGCGCGCGGCAATCGGGCAACGCGGTCCTGCTTGGGCGCACCACGCCAGATACGCTGGCCGCGATCCGCAACTGGGCCGAACGCACCGATCCTGCCCAGATCGCGCTGGCCCCGGTGTCTGCGATCCTGTTGGAACAGATCGCGGAATAGTCCCTAATTCCCGCCGCCCTTGAACATGCGCGCGTCAGCCGCCGCCTTGCGGATGGCGTTCGATTTGTGGACGGTTTCCTGATATTCCGCCTCGGGGTCGCTGTCATAAACGACACCGCCACCGGCCTGAATATACAGCTTTTCATCCTGCAACACGGCCGTGCGCAGCGCGATGCACATATCCATATCGCCGTTCGCGCTGAAATAGCCGCAGCCGCCGCCGTAAACGCCGCGCTTTTCGGGTTCCAGCTCGTCGATGATCTGCATCGCGCGGACCTTGGGCGCGCCTGATACCGTGCCTGCGGGCATGCCTGCGAAAAAGGCGCTCAGCGCGTCCTGATCCTCGGCCAATTCGCCCACGACGTTGGACACGATATGCATCACATGGCTGTAGCGTTCGACGATGAATTGTTCGGTCGGGCGCACGGTGCCGATCTTGCTAACCTTGCCGGTGTCGTTGCGCCCCAGATCAAGCAGCATCAGATGTTCGGCCAGTTCCTTTTGATCCGCCAGCAGATCGGCCTCGTTCGCGTCATCCTCGGCGGGGGTCGCCCCGCGTGGGCGGGTGCCTGCGATGGGGCGGATCGTGACCTCGTTGCCAAAGACGCGCACAAGGATTTCGGGGCTCGCGCCGATCACCTGAAAGCCGCCGAAGTTGAAAAAGAACATAAAGGGCGACGGGTTGGTCCGGCGGAGCGAGCGATACAGCGCAAAGGGCGGTTCGCGGAATTCCTGCGTCCAGCGCTGCGACGGCACCACCTGAAAGATGTCGCCCGCGCGGATATATTCCTTGGCCTTTTCCACCGCCTGCAAATATCCGTCATGGGTGAAATTCGACATGGGCGGCGCAACAGATGCCGGATCGGCCAATGCACGGCTGTGCTGGGGCAGGGACCGGTCCAGCGCACGTTGCGCGTCCATCACCCGTTCGGCGGCCTGCGCATAGGCGGCCTTGGCGGACAGGCCAGATCGCACATAGGCGGGGGCCACAAGGATCACATCACCTTTGACGCCGTCCAGCACCGCCACGACCGAGGGCCGCAGCATGATCGCATCGGGCAGGCCAAGCGGGTCGGGGTTCACATCGGGCAGATGTTCCACCAGCCGGATCATGTCATAGCCCAGATAGCCGAACAGCCCCGCCGAAGCCGCAGGCAGACCCGATGGCAGGTCGATCCGCGATTCGGCCAGTATGGCGCGGAGTGCTGCCAGCGGATCGCCCGGCATGACCTCAAACGCATCGGCGTCGAAACGGGCAGAGCGGTTAACGCGCGACGTGGTGCCACGGCAGTCCCAGACCAGATCGGGGTTCATGCCGATGATCGAATAGCGGCCACGGATTTCGCCGCCCGTCACGCTTTCGAGCATGAAGGCGTTGGTGCCCGCCTCGGACAGTTTCAGCATCAAGGATACCGGCGTGTCCAGATCGGCGGCGATCCTTGTATAGACCACCTGGTTCTCGCCCGCGTCATACGCGCGGGCAAAGCTGTCATAATCCGGCGATAATGCCATGGCGCACCTATTGAAGCTGGGCGTTGACCGCGTCGACGGTGGCCTGGTTGATGGTGACGCGGGTGTTTTCCTGCACCGAGACCGCATAGGCGTCGAACAGGTCCTGCGCGATGCCCGCAGCGATGGAATCCGAGATCGCCGCGCGCTGTGCGGCTTGATCGGTGGCGGTCGGATCGGCCTCGGTGACATTATCCAGCCGCACGATCAGCGCACTGGTGCCTGCGTCCACGACGCGGGCCTCGCCCAAGGCCAGATCGAACAGGGTCTGGTTAAAGCCCTCGGGCGCGCCTTCGACAAAGCTGCGACGGGTCAGGCCAGTTTCCACGCGCGGGGTGATGCCCAAGGCCGCAAGGTCGGTTTCCGCGTCCCAACCAGCGGCGATTTCCTCGGCGCGGGCAAGGATTGCGTCTTGCTGTGCCTGTAGCTGCCAGGCGGCGGCGACGTCTTCGCGGATATCTTCCAAAGGCGGCACGCGGGCGGGCGTCACGCTATCCAGACGCAGGGCGAACACACCGCCGTCCGACAACACCTCGAGTTCGGGAAACGCGCCTTCGGTCGCGACCTGTGCTGCCGCGCGGAAACTGTCATATGCGGCAATCCCGTCGGTGACGGCGGGGGTCCAGCTGATCGTGTCCAACACAAGATCCGTGCGGTCGGCCAGATCCTCGAGCGACGCACCACCGGCCAGCAGATCGGTGATCCGGTCGAAATCCTCGTTGATGACGCTCCGTGCAGCTTCTGCGGCAAGTTCGGCGCGCAGACCGTCAGAGGCTTCTTCCAACGTCGTTTCCTGCGCATTGAGAACCGCATTCACGCGGAAAAGGGCCGCCCCGAGTGCTGTGGGAAACGGCCCGACCACATCGCCGGGGGTGGCTGCAAAGACCGCGTCCGCCGTCTCTGTCGGCAGGTCATCGCGGCCCAGATCGCCCATATCGACATCGGCGAGACTAAGCCCGCGTTCATCGACCAGCGCATCGTAGGTCGCTTCGTTGGTCGCCAGTCTGTCCGCCGCCGCCTGTGCATTGGCCGGATCGGCATAGATCAGCCTTTCGACAAGGCGGCGTTCGGGCTGCACGAATTCGGCGATGCGGTCCTGGTAGAGCGTCTCGATCGCAAGATCAGTCACCTCCATCTGGTCGAGGATCATCGACGGGGTCATCCAAGCATAGGTGATCTCGCGGGCTTCGGGCAGCAGAAACTGGTTGCCGTTCGCGTCGTAAAAGGCGGCGATGTCTTCGTCCGTTGCACCGGGGACGGGGGCTGTCAGCATATCGGCTGCCACCCGCAGCAAGGTCACGTCGCGCGCCTCGGCGACATAGCGCACCAGTGCATCAGCGGGGGCGGCAGAGCCCGGAACACCCGCGACGATCGCGGCCTGCAGCAGGGTGCGCGCCAGATCCTCGCGGATTTCGGCCTCGAATTCGGATTCTGTCTGGCTGGATTGTTGCAGCACAAGGCGGTAGGTGTCGCGGTTGAACCCGCCTGCACCCTGAAACGCCTGGATCGCGCTGATCCTTTCGAACACGGCCATGTCGCCCGCAGAAAGGCCCATCTGCGTCGCTTCGTTGTCAAGCGTGCGGGTCAGGACAACCTGAGACAGCGCCTGCCGGTCGATCCCGAAGGCCTGTGCCTGCTGGAAGGAAATCTGCGTTCCGAATTGTGCCGATAACGCGCGGATCTGTTCGTTCAGCGCGCGCTGATAGGACGCGACGGTGACGTCTTTGTCGCCCACGGTGCCGAGGGTGCGGACGTTGCCGGTCAGACCACCGGTGCCGAAGCCCGCAAGTCCGACAAGTACGACGCCCACGATGATCCATGCGCCAATCCGTGTCTTTTTCTTCTGTGCCATCCAGCCGCTCCGCCCTCTTTTGGTCGTGCATGAATAAGGGGCTGTGCCCTTGGGTGCAAGGGTCAGACAGCCACCTTCGCGAGCCTGTCAAAGAGCGTGGCAATCCCCGCCCGGTCGATATTGGCAAAGGCGATCCGCAACTGGCGGTCGCCGCCTGCCAGATCGTCCGGCATGAACATCGTGCCGGGCAAAAGCAGGATCCCCGCCTGCGTCACCAGATCTTGCGCCAGATCGCTGGAGGAGATCGCGAAAGGATGTTCCACATAGGCGAAATAGGCCCCTACACCGAGCAGGTTCCAACCCTTGGCGGCCAGCAGCGGGAAATGATCATTGATCGCCGCACGCCGGTCGAGGATTTCCGACCGTTCGCCCGCCAGCCATTGCGACAGGTTCTGCATCCCCCAAAGGGCGGCGCGTTGGCCGATCTGGTTGGGGCAGATCGCGACGGTATCGAGGAATTTCTCGATCTCTGCCAGGCGGGCGGGATTGGTCAGGATTGCGCCGACACGGTGGCCTGTCAGCCGGTAGGCCTTGGAGAAGGAATAAAGCTGGATCAGCGTGTCATCCCATGTGGGATCTCTGAACAGGTCATGCGGCGCGCCGGTGCGGCTATCGAAATCGCGGTAGGTTTCATCGACGATCAGCGCGATCCCGCATGCGCGCGCCAGATCCATGAAGGCGCGCAGGGTGGCTGCGGGATATTCCACGCCGCAGGGATTGTTCGGGCTGACCAGCACGATGGCGCGGGTGCGGTCCGTGATCAGCGCCGCCGCATCCTGTGCCGTGGGCACCAGATCGGCACCACACACAAGCGGTACGGATGTCACACCGCTCATGTCGAGCCACATGCGGTGGTTGAAGTAATAGGGGACCGGCAGGATCACCTCGTCGCCTTCACCGCAAAGGGCGGCGATGGCGGCGGCAAAGGCCTGATTGCAGCCCGAGGTGATGCCGACCTGCGGCGCGGTCACCGTTCCGCCATAGGACGCCGACCATTGGGCCGCGATTTCGGTGCGCAGCGCGGGCAGGCCAAGGACGGGGCCATAAAGATGCGCCTCGGGCTCGTTCATCGCGATCTCGGCGATGGCCTGCCGCAGGGCCAAAGGCGGTGCCTCGACGGGGGCGGCTTGACTGACGTTGATTAGCGGCCTGTTCGCCGGATGTGTGACGCCATCAAGCCAGCGCCGCGCCGCCATCACGGGCGGGGTGAAAGTGGCGGCGGTGCGGGATCGGGTCATGCGCTGTCCAGACGGGTTGCGCCGAAAAACATTTAGGCCTCCGGCGGGGATATTTGGGCTCGGAAGATTGGGTGATCAGTCCTTGCCGCGATAGGGTTCGACATATTGCAGCGCCATGTCCCATGGGAAAAAGATCCATGTGTCCTGCGAGACTTCGGTGATGAAGGTCTGGACCTGCGGGCGGCCTTTGGGCTTGGCGTAGACGGTGGCGAAATGCGCCTTTGGATAAAGGCTGCGCACCAGTTCCAGCGTCTTGCCGCTGTCGACCAGATCATCGACGATCAGGATCCCGGTGCCATCACCCATCAGCGCGGCATCGGGGGCCTTGAGCACGCGGGCCTCGGACTGGGCCTGGTGGTCGTAGCTTTTCACGCTGATCGTATCGACGGTGCGGATGTCGAGTTCGCGCGCGACGATCATCGCTGGCGCCATACCGCCACGGGTGATCGCGACCACGGCTTTCCAGGCCCCGTCGTCGGGGCCATGCCCGTCAAGCCGCCAGGCCAGCGCGCGGCTGTCGCGGTGGATCTGGTCCCAGGAGATGTGAAAGCCTTTTTCATGCGGCAGACGGTCGGTCATCGTGTCAATCCTTGGTGATATCGGGGGCGTCGACGGCTTTCATGCCCACGACATGATAACCTGCATCGACATGCAGCACCTCGCCGGTGACGGCGCTGGCCAGATCGGACAGCAGGTAAAGCGAGGATTTGCCCACCTCGTCCTGCGTCACGGTGCGCCGCAAAGGTGAGTTATACTCATTCCATTTCATGATATAGCGGAAATCGCCGATGCCGGAGGCCGCCAGCGTCTTGATCGTGCCGGCGCTGATCGCGTTGACGCGGATGTTCTTCTTGCCCAGATCCTCGGCCAGATAACGCACGGATGCTTCGAGTGCGGCCTTGGCCACACCCATCACGTTGTAATGCGGCATCACCTTTTCCGCGCCATAATAGGTGAGCGTCAGGCAGGATCCGCCATCGGTCATCATCTTTTCGGCGCGCTGCACAACGGCGGTGAAGGAATAGACCGAGATATCCATCGACATCAGGAAATTGCTGCGGCTGGTATCGACATAGCGGCCGCGCAATTCGTTCTTGTCAGAAAAGCCGATGGCATGGACCACGAAATCGAGCTTGCCCCATTTCGCCTCGAGCGCTGCGAAGAGCGCGTCGATCGACGCTTCGTCGCCCACGTCGCAGGGCAGGACCGTGTCGGAGCCGACCGATTCCGCCAGCGGATCCACGCGTTTCTTCAACGCTTCGCCCTGATAGGAAAACGCAAGTTCGGCCCCGGCATCCGCGCAGGCCTTGGCAATGCCCCAGGCGATCGATTTGTCGTTCGCCAGCCCCATGATCAGCCCGCGTTTGCCTTGCATCAATTGTGATGTCATCGCTGCACCCTTCACGATTTGTTTCGTGGTCCCTAGCACGGGCGCCGGGGCGTTGCCTAGATGCCAGCAAGTCGGGAACAATCCGTCAAAATGGTTGATACTGTCTCTGTTTGATCCTAAGTCTTGCGGCGGGGGCCTATGTGAGGATCGGATATGTCTGATCGGACGGGCATTTTTGCGGGCGACGACCCTTTTGTCATTGCGCAGCAATGGCTTCGGAAGGCTGAAGAATCAGAGCCTGCGGACCCCAACGCGATTGCATTGGCCACGGTCGATGAATCGGGCTTACCCAATGTCAGAATGGTCCTGTTGAAGGAGATCGAACCGGCAGCATTTGTTTTTTATACCAATTACGAAAGCCGCAAGGCCGCTGAAATTGCAGCGACGGGCAAGGCGGCGTTCGTGATGCACTGGAAGTCTCTGGCGCGGCAGATCCGCGTGCGGGGCCTTGTCGTGCGCGAAGACGGGCCGATCGCGGATGCGTACTACAAGTCCAGATCGCTAAAAAGCCGGATCGGCGCTTGGGCGTCGCGGCAATCTCAACCATTGGAGTCGCGTGCGACTTTGATGGCGGAAGTTGCAAAAAAGACGCTCCAGCTTGGAACTGATCCCGACCGCCCGCGTTATTGGGGCGGGTTCCGGATCATTCCGCTCGAAATAGAATTCTGGTCGGATGGCGCTTTTCGCCTGCATGACCGGTTTCGTTGGTCGCGTGGATCAGACCAAGACGATTGGACAATCACCCGCCTCAACCCCTGAGGGGTCGGCATAAGAAAGAACCCGCGTTCTGATGGCTTGGCCCCGGGGGCGTGTGGTGGAACCCAGAAGTGAATCGATGCGGTGCAGGACAGGCATTGCGTCAAAAGGAAGATGGAATGGAAACGCAAGACACCGCCTACCTTCGGCGGGTGCAAGGTCAGGTAAAGTGGTTTGATCCCACCAAGGGCTTCGGCTTTGTGATCGCAGAATTAGGTGGCCCGGATATCCTGCTGCACGCCAATGTGCTGCGCAATTTCGGGCAGGGGTCGGTTGTTGACGGCTCTCGGATCGACCTCATGGTGCAGGATACGCACCGGGGAATGCAGGCGGTCGAGGTGATCTCGATCACACCGCCGCAGACTGATTCCGCGGTGCCGCTGCGCGACATGATGGATTTCACGCCCGAGGATATCGCCAAACGCCCGGTAGAGCCTGCGCGCGTGAAATGGTTCGACAAGGCCAAGGGATTCGGCTTTGCCAACGTGTTCAGCAAATCGGACGACGTGTTCATTCACATCGAGGTGTTGCGCCGGTCCGGCCTGTCCGACCTGCAATCGGGCGAGGCGATCGGGCTGCGTCTTGTCGATGGCGAACGCGGCCGCATGGCGATCGAGGTCGTCGGCTGGGAAAGTGCCGCGAAATGAGGGCGGTCGTTCTTGCGCTTGGCCTTTGCTTGTCCGCGCAAACGGCAATGGCCGCTTGTGCAGATGACCGTGTGACGATTTCGGGCGATTGGGGGCAGGCGACGTTTACGGTCGATATCGCGGATACGCCCGCCGAACGGTCGCAGGGCCTGATGTTCGTCGAGGATATGCCGCGCATGACGGGGATGCTGTTCATCTACGAACGGCCTCAGGCGGTCAGTTTCTGGATGAAGAACACCCTGATCCCGCTGGACATGATTTTCGCCAGCCCAGCCGGCGAAATCCTGCGGGTGCATGAAAACGCGATCCCCGGCGATCTGACGCCGATTCCCGGCGGCGACGGCGTGCAGATGGTGCTCGAAATCAATGGCGGGCTGAGCGCGAGGTTGGGAATCACCGCAGGCGATGTGATGCAGCATCCCAGTTTCGGTCCTGACGCAATTTCGCCTTGTGGCGAAAAGACCGACAGTTAGGGCTTTTCAAATCGGTCGAGTGGGGCTAAAGACAGCCTCGGTTCGGGGCGTAGCGCAGTCTGGTAGCGCATCTGTTTTGGGAACAGAGGGTCGGGAGTTCGAATCTCTCCGCCCCGACCATAAATTCCAACATCTGGTATTGTTGTCGGCTCCGGCATTGTTGCTGCGGGGCCACGTGCGTGTGATCCGCCTGTTGCCTGTTAATCGGGCAGGTGGGCCGTCGCCAATTCGCGCCACGACGCAGTTTTCACGGCTAAAGCAGCCGTCGCAAAGAGTTTATTTGCGCGTGTTCCAGTGCGTGGTCTGTGGACAATCCGGTGGATGAATCGGCGGGCCGCGCGGACCGAATCCCAAGCGAAAAACGTCAACCGATTTAATCTGTATTTTGTGTTAAAAAGCCGTTGACCCACTAGGGCTAGATGCGTCACCTTATGCGAGCCGCTGCAACACCGTTCGGATGTCGTGCCGGCACGGGGTACGATTCAACAGGCAGGCGCTGAGCCGATACACGGTCGACGACAGGGCATTTTGTGCTTTTCTGTCCGGGACCACCTTGCTGCAATCGTCAGACGATCCTGCGCCGCGTCAGCGGTGCCTAACCGATGTGAGCCGCAACGACGGCTGGTAATAGTAGGGGCAGAAACATGAAGATCGAACGGAATTTCACGACCAAAGGCGCGGACGCTTACGCAGCTTTGGCTTTCAAGACGACCACGTCCGAGATCCGCAACCCCGACGGCACGATCGTGTTCAAGCTCGACGATTGTGAAATTCCCGGCGGTTGGAGCCAGGTCGCATCCGACGTGATTGCGCAGAAATATTTCCGCAAGGCGGGCGTGCCGTCCGCGACCAAGCGCGTCAAGGAAAAGGGCGTGCCGGAATTCCTTTGGAAATCCGTGCCAGCCAAAGACGCGACCTTCGGCGGTGAAACCAGCGCCAAGCAGGTGTTCGACCGTCTGGCAGGCGCCTGGACCTATTGGGGCTGGAAGGGTGGCTATTTCACCAGCGAAGAAGACGCACGCGCCTATTTCGACGAAATGCGCTATATGCTGGCCAGCCAGCGCGCCGCGCCCAACAGCCCGCAGTGGTTCAACACCGGCCTGCACTGGGCTTACGGTATCGACGGTCCTGCACAGGGGCATTATTATGTCGATTACCAGACCGGCGAGCTGACGAAATCCACCTCCTCCTACGAACATCCCCAGCCGCATGCCTGTTTCATCCAGTCCGTCGCGGACGATCTGGTCAACGAAGGCGGGATCATGGATCTCTGGGTGCGCGAAGCGCGCCTTTTCAAATACGGCTCCGGCACCGGCACTAACTTCTCGTCCCTGCGGGGCGAGGGCGAGAAACTGTCCGGCGGTGGCAAATCGTCGGGTCTGATGGGTTTTCTGAAAATCGGTGACCGCGCAGCGGGCGCGATCAAATCGGGCGGCACCACACGCCGCGCGGCCAAGATGGTCATCGTCGATGCCGACCACCCCGATATCGAGGAATTCATCAACTGGAAGGTGATCGAGGAACAAAAGGTGGCGTCCATCGTCGCCGGGTCCAAGATGCACGAACGCTATCTGAACGCGATCTTCGCCGCGATCAAATCATGGGACGGTGACGCCGTTGCCGCCTATGACCCAAAGACCAATGAAACGCTGGCGGCAGCGGTCAAGGACGCCAAACGCTCGGCCATTCCCGAGACCTATATCAAACGCGTGCTCGATTACGCCAAGCAGGGCCACACCAGCATCGAATTCCCGACCTATGACACTGACTGGGATTCGGAAGCATATTCCTCGGTCTCCGGACAGAACTCCAATAACTCGATCCGTGTAACCGATGCCTTCCTGAAGGCCGTCGAGAACGACGAGAACTGGAAGCTGATCAACCGCAAGAACGGCGAAGTCGCTAAGATCATCAAGGCCCGAGATCTGTGGGAACAGGTGGGCCATGCCGCATGGGCCTGCGCCGATCCCGGCATCCAGTACCACGACACCGTCAACGCATGGCACACTTGCCCCGAAGACGGCGCGATCCGGGGATCGAACCCTTGTTCGGAATACATGTTCCTTGACGACACCGCCTGCAACCTTGCGTCCATGAACCTGTTGACCTTCTACAAGGACGGACAGTTTCAGGTCGAAGATTACATGCACGCCACGCGCCTGTGGACCGTGACGCTGGAAATCTCCGTGATGATGGCGCAGTTCCCGTCCAAGGAAATCGCGCAACGCTCTTACGACTTCCGCACCTTGGGCCTTGGCTATGCCAACATCGGCGGTCTGCTGATGAATATGGGCTTTGGCTATGACAGCGACGAAGGCCGCGCCATGGGCGCCGCCCTGACCGCGATCATGACGGGCGTGTCCTATGCAACATCCGCCGAAATGGCGGGCGAATTGGGCGCATTCCCCGGCTATGCCAAGAACGCCAAGCACATGCTGCGCGTGATCCGCAACCACCGCAACGCCGCCTATGGCAAGGCAGACGGCTATGAAGCGCTGGACGTCAAGCCTGTCCCGCTCGACCACGCGAACTGTCCCGACGACCGTCTGGTCAAACTGGCCGTAGCAAGCTGGGACGAGGCGCTGCGCCTTGGTGAAAAACACGGCTATCGCAACGCGCAGGTCAGCGTCATCGCGCCAACCGGCACCATCGGTCTGGTGATGGATTGCGACACAACTGGAATCGAGCCTGACTTCGCGCTGGTGAAGTTCAAGAAACTGGCCGGCGGCGGCTATTTCAAGATCATCAACCAGTCGGTGCCGGCAGCGCTGGAAAAGCTCGGCTACGGGTCCGCCCAGATCGAGGAAATCATCGCCTATGCGGTCGGTCACGGCTCTATGGGGCAGGCGCCTGCGATCAACCATACCAGCCTGATCGGGCATGGTTTCGGGCAGGCGGAACTCGACAAGGTCGAAGGCGCGCTGCGATCTGCCTTTGACATCCGCTTTGTGTTCAACCAGTGGACGCTGGGCAAGGATTTCTGCACCAAGACGCTGGGTATCCCAGAGGCAAAGCTGAACGACCCGACCTTCGATCTGCTCCGCCACCTTGGCTATTCCAAGCAGGATATCGATGCCGCGAATGACCACGTCTGCGGAACGATGACGCTGGAAGGCGCGCCCTTTCTGAAAGAAGAGCATTACAACGTCTTCGATTGCGCCAACCCCTGCGGCAAGAAAGGCAAGCGTTATCTGAGCGTTGACAGCCATATCTACATGATGGCGGCAGCGCAGTCCTTCATCTCGGGCGCGATCTCCAAGACGATCAACATGCCCAACGACGCGACGATCGAGGATTGCCAGAAAGCCTATGAACTGTCCTGGTCGCTGGGTGTGAAGGCCAACGCGCTCTACCGTGACGGCTCGAAACTATCGCAGCCTCTGGCCTCTGCCTTGGTCGAGGATGACGACGACGCGCGCGAAGTGCTCGAAAGCGGCAACCACCATGAAAAGGCGGCTGTGCTGGCCGAAAAGATCGTGGAAAAGATCATCATTCGCGAAATCCGCAACCGCGAACGCGAAAAGATGCCACAGCGGCGCAAGGGCTACACGCAAAAGGCCATCGTCGGTGGGCACAAGGTCTACCTGCGCACCGGTGAATATGAGAACGGCCAGCTGGGCGAGATTTTCATCGATATGCACAAGGAAGGTGCCGGTTTCCGCGCGATGATGAACAACTTCGCCATCGCCGTGTCGGTCGGCCTGCAATACGGCGTGCCGCTGGAGGAATTCGTCGACGCCTTCACCTTCACCAAGTTCGAACCCGCAGGCATGGTGCAGGGCAACGACAGTATCAAGAACGCGACCTCAATCCTGGATTACATCTTCCGCGAACTCGCTGTCAGCTACCTCGACCGCACCGATCTTGCGCATGTCAAACCCGAAGGCGCGGCCTTCGACGACATCGGCCGGGGCGAGGCCGAAGGTGTGTCCAACGTCCGTACGCCGAGCGAAAACGCGGCCTCCCGCTCGCTCGAGGTGCTGAAACAGATCTCCTCCACCGGCTATCTGCGCAAGCGGATGCCGCAGGACCTGATGGCGCTGCAAACCGGCGTCAGCTCTGCGGCACTGGTCAGCGGCACGGCAACGATGACCGCCGTGGTCACGGAAACCAGCACGCTGTCGGCCCGCGACAAGGCCAAGATGCAAGGCTACGAAGGCGACCCCTGCGGCGAATGCGGCAACTACACGCTGGTGCGGAATGGGACGTGCATGAAGTGCAACACCTGCGGTGGGACAAGCGGCTGTAGCTAAGTCAAGAAAACGCCCCCCGAAACTTCCTCGGGGGGCGTTTCCCAAAACCCCAACTTCTTTTTTCAAAAAATACTCCTGGGTGAGACCGGACAAAGTCCGGGCGAGGGGCAGCGCCCCTTACCCCCGCGGGATATCGAACCCCGGATCCGCCAGCGTGAACCCCGCAAAATCGAACCCCGGCGATACGGTGCAGCCCACCAGCGTCCAGTCGCCCGTGGTGCGCGCCGCCTGCCAGTGCTGTTCCGGCACGATCACCTGCGGGATCTGCCCCTGCGCCAGATCCGGCCCCAGCACATGATCCACCGCCGGCCCCGCCGCATCCGCCGCCAGCGACAGAACCAGCGGCGCGCCGGCGTAAAAATGCCAGATCTCCACCGCATCGACGCGGTGCCAATGGCTCGCAGCACCGTCTTTGAGCAGGAAATAGATGCAGGTCCATACCGGACGACCGGTATTCTCGGCGACCCATGTCTGGCGGTAGAATCCGCCTTCGGGATGGGGCGCAAGCTCTAGCTGGGCGATGATATCATCTGCGGTCATTCAACTACCTCACTGAATTTCCGTCACGAGTTCCGTAAACAGCGCGGGCGGGATCGGGATGGTCACAGACACTTCGGAAACGGTATCTGTGCCTGCAATCAATCCTCGCTTGCGGCGGTTTTCGCGAAAAGCCGCAAGCCCATCACTTGCCAGACAGTAAATCCAGTCACCACGCCGCGCATGTGCACCGCCCTGAGTGAAGTTGCCGCTGTTGATTGGTGCCAGCCAAAGCACGGGGGCAAGGGCGTCGAACAGAGCGCCAGTGTCGAACCAGATCAGCGCGATATCGGCATCCCGCCTTATGCTCTCCACAAAAGCGCGGCCCTTGCGTTCGGGCCAGAGAAAGATCCGGCGATCCAGTTGGCGCGCCCAGCTTGCAGCATCATGGCCATCCACCACCCGGTTCGCAGCGGCCAGACCATGCAGGATCGGCAGTTGGTGGTTTAACTTCGCAGTGGTGCTGTCGGGCAGGTGCAGGACAACGCGGTCGCGCCGCAGCGCCAGCGATGCCGCATCGCGGCGCGCCTTTTGTGCCAGCAAGTCCGGTGACAGCAACCCGTTCAGGCGAATGCCTGTCAGGTTGCTGCGCGCGGTGCAATGCAGCAAGCGTACGCCACAGGCGCGGATGAAATCGCTGCGGGCTGTCACCGCAGGATGGACCGACCGGCGTAGGTCGCCGTTTCGCCCAGCATTTCCTCGATCCGGATCAGCTGGTTGTATTTCGCCAGCCGGTCTGACCGCGACAGCGAGCCTGTCTTGATCTGCCCGCAGTTCGTGGCGACGGCGAGGTCCGCGATGGTCACATCCTCGGTCTCGCCCGACCGGTGCGACATCACGTTGGTATAGCGCGCGCGATGCGCCATATCGACGGCTTGCAGCGTTTCGGTCAGGGTGCCGATCTGGTTGACCTTGACCAGCATGGAATTGGCGCAGCCGCGCGTGATGCCTTCGGCCAGACGCGCAGGGTTGGTCACGAACAGATCGTCGCCCACCAGCTGCACCTTGTCGCCGATCATCTCGGTCAGCATTTTCCAGCCATCCCAGTCATCCTCGGACATGCCGTCCTCGATGCTGATGATCGGATAATCGGCGGCGAGTTTCGCCAGATATTCGGCGTTCTGCTGGCTCGTGAGCGACGCGCCTTCGCCCGCCATTTCATACTTGCCGCCTTTGTAATACTCGGTCGCGGCGCAATCGAGTGCCAGATAGATATCCGCCCCCGGCTTATAGCCTGCCTTTTCGATCGCTTTCATGATGAAATCCAGCGCCTCGCGCGTGGACCCGATGGCGGGGGCGAAACCGCCCTCATCCCCGATGCTGGTGCTGAAACCCGCGGCAGAGAGTTCCTTTTTCAGCGTGTGGAACACTTCGGACCCCATGCGCACGGCTTCGCGGATATTCGCGGCGGCGACGGGCATGATCATGAATTCCTGAATGTCGATCGGGTTGTCGGCATGTTCGCCGCCGTTGATGATGTTCATCATCGGCACGGGCAGGGTGCGGGCCGATGTGCCACCGATATAGCGGTAAAGCGGCTGGCTGGTGAAATCGGCCGCAGCCTTGGCCACCGCCATCGACACGCCCAAGATCGCATTGGCCCCAAGGCGGGATTTGTTGGCCGTGCCGTCGAGTTCGATCATCGTCATGTCGATGCCGACCTGTTCAGTGGCGTCGAACCCAAGGATCGCCTCGGCGATTTCGCCGTTCACGGCGGCGACGGCTTCCAGCACGCCTTTGCCCAGATAGCGCGATTTGTCGCCGTCGCGGCGTTCCACCGCCTCGTGTGCGCCGGTGGATGCCCCCGATGGCACGGCGGCGCGGCCCATGGTGCCGTCTTCCAGAACCACATCGACTTCGACCGTCGGGTTACCCCGGCTGTCGAGGATTTCGCGGGCGTGGATATCGATGATCGTGGTCATGAAAGGCTCCTTTGGAAGCGATGTTAGCGGTATCACCGCGTCTATAACGCGGCTTGTTCCGCAAGGGAAGCGCGGCGCATCCGGGCCTCGCGCCAGAGCGTGAAGATGCCCGAGGTGATGATGATCGCCGCACCGATCAGCGTTGCGGCATCGGGACGTTCGCCAAAGACGACGAACCCGATCACCAGCGCAAAGATCATGCGGCTGTAACGGAAGGATGAAATGACACCGGCATTGCCGCCGCGCGTGGCCGCGATGATCGAGAGATACGACGACACGCCGATAAACGCCCCCGCCAGGACCAGCGCCGAGGTGCGCGCATCAAGCGCCACCAGCGGCTGGTCTTGCACGACCATCAGCACTACGGACGCGGGCAGTACGAAGGCAAAGGCATGGATGCCCAGTTGCACGCCCGACAGCGTGACGGTCAGCGCGCGCGTCAGCAGGTCGCGTGACGCCAGCGCCAGCATGCCTGCGACGGCCAGCAGGGTGGCGGGGTTGAACCCTTCCAATCCGGGGCGGATGATCAGCAACACGCCGCCAAAGCCCACGATGATCGCGATCCAGCGCCGCCAGCCGATGCTTTGCCCCAGAAACAGCCCCGCACCCATCGCCACCACCAGAGGTGTTGCCTGTATGAC
Source organism: Yoonia vestfoldensis DSM 16212 (assembly GCF_000382265.1). Lineage (GTDB taxonomy): Bacteria > Pseudomonadota > Alphaproteobacteria > Rhodobacterales > Rhodobacteraceae > Yoonia > Yoonia vestfoldensis. The sequence continues at coordinate 111,911 of NZ_KB907980.1, read as the reverse complement.
CGCCGAGGCCGTGGTCAGCGGCACCAGCGCCAGTGCCAGCGAGATCAGGCAGGTGCCGACCACCTCGCTCAGGCTGCGCAGGATCACGCGCGGGTTGCGGTATTCGGTCTGCCACAGCGGGATGCGTTGCACCACCGACCAGCCCAGAAGCAGCACCAGAATGCCGATGCTGATCAGCGCCAGCGCTTGGCCCACGGACATGGATTGCGACAACAGCTTGATCGTGGTGTCGAGCAGCGCAAAGCAGAACATCGCCAGGACCATGAAGGCCGCACCGCGCAGGTTTTCCAACGATCAATGATCCTTTTTCTTGAGCGGCAGCCCGTAAAGTTCCAGCCGGTGCCCCATGAGCCGATAGCCCAGCTTGGCGGCGATGCGTTCCTGCAAGGCCTCGATCTCGGCATCGACGAATTCGATCACCTCGCCCGTGTGCATGTCGATCAGGTGGTCGTGATGGTCACGGTCGGCCGCCTCGTAGCGCGCGCGCCCGTCGCCGAATTCGTGCTTTTCCAGGATACCCGATTCCTCGAACAATTTGACGGTCCGGTAGACGGTGGCCAGCGAGATGCGCGGGTCCACGGCAGAGGCGCGGTGATAAAGTTCCTCGACATCGGGGTGGTCGTCGGCGGCTTCCAGCACGCCCGCGATCACGCGGCGCTGATCTGTCAGTCGCAGGCCCTGCGCCTCGCAGCGGGAAAGGATGGTGTCGGTCATATGCGGCCCGGATATTCGTCTGATCCCGTCTTAACGGCCGATCCGCCCGCTGGCCAGACGTGATCGCGCCTCGCAAAGCCCCGGCAGCCTGATCCATGTGCCGCCCAACTGGCGGATCAAGGCCCCTGTGCCGATCTTGAACCGCGCAAGACCGGGGCTGTTGTGCGTATCGACCAGCCCCAGATCAAGCCTGCGATACCCTTTGGCAGCATGGTCATGGGCGGCGGCGATCAGGATCTTGTGATGCGCGCCGCAAAGCCGCCCGTGCTCCGATGTCCAGCCAAGATGATAAGTCACGACAGGGGCATGCCGCAGGAACAGCATCGCGGCGATAGGTGCGTCGTCTATTTCTGCTGTATAGACCGTGGCGGCATCGGGCGCGGTCGCGGCAAATGCGCGGATCAGCGCATGGGGCAGGGCGCGATACCCCGCCTTTCGCTGCTGCAGATGGTCCGCCTGCAACAACCAGCCGTGATCGTGCGGCGTAAAAGGCGCTGGCTTCAAGGTCATTTCGCCCGCCTTGCGCCACGTCGCGCGCCATTTGGGATGGAGCCGCCCGATGATGCCGGCATCAAGGATCATTTCGGCGACGAAAGCGCCTGTATGCGTCTGTCGGAACCCCGCGCCGCGCAATGCGGGATCGGGCGTTTCGGCGTTGAGCAGGTGCAGACCGGCCTGCCGCAAGGCGGCGATGCGCTGGTCCAGCCCGGCCTTTGGGTCGAAAATCGGCCCGCGTGTGGCGAAATGCAGGCCGAACCGCTGGACGATCTGGATATCGTCGGCCTGTGGCAGATGCGTAGCGCTGACTGTCGCACCTACTGCGGACAGCGCTGTGGCAAAGCGCGGATGCTGTTGAAGCGGCAAGGGATGGCGATCATGCATGCCGCCGTTAAGACATCAGACATCTAAGGCTGCGTTAATCGGCGCATGAAAAACACGAATCGCAAAACCCGCGCCGTGCACGGCGTCATCGCACCCCCGGTGCGGCCCACGGTGCTGGGGGCCGCATTGGTCGCCGGGGCCATCACCTTTCCCATTGGGATCACGATCCAGCTGGTCAGCCTGTTGCTGCTGTAGGGACCGCGCATGGCAGGGCCATGCACGGTTGCCTCCGGCGGGGATTACGTCAAATCGCGCTTGCGCGAATTGACGCGCTCGGAAGATGGGAGAAAGGGGCGCGCCAGCCGTGAAGCTGGCGCGAGGGTGCTATCCCAACTGCACCAGCGCGTGGCGTTTCTTGCCGGCGCTGAGCTTGATCGGAGCTTTTTTAAGGTCGGCCGCTGAGACCATCAGAGCAGTGTCTGTCACCAGTTCATCGTTAAGACGCGCACCAGATTCAGCCACAAGCCGTTTTGCTTCTTTGCCCGAATGAGACAAACCGGATTTTACGAGGAGTTGCGCAATAGAGATTGTGAGCGCCTGAGGGTTAGTTTCAAGAGCTTGCTCAGATGACAGGTCTGCCGGTCCTTCGAAGATAAAGTCTGCGGCGCCCAGCGTCAGCGTCGGCAGATCGTCGCCCACGCCGCCTTTTTCAAAGACCTCGCGCGCGGTCGCCTCGGCTGTGGCGGCGGCCTCGGCCCCGTGCAGCAAGGCTGTCACTGCGTTGGCGAGGATGATCTTGGCCGCGTTGATCTCGGAGCCTTGCAGCGCACCCAGACGGTCGCATTCTTCCACCGGCAGTTCGGTGTAGAGCTTCAGGAACCGCCCCGTATCGGCATCGGTCGTGTTGCGCCAGAACTGCCAGAATTCGTAAGGGCTCAGCATATCGGCATTCAGCCAGACAGCCCCGCCCGCCGATTTGCCCATCTTGCGCCCGTCGCTGGTGGTCAGCAAAGGCGAGGTCAGGCCATAGATTTCATGGTCAAGGACGCGGCGCGTCAGGTCGATCCCGTTGATGATATTGCCCCATTGATCCGATCCGCCCATCTGCAACAGGCAGCCATAGCGGCGGTTCAGTTCCAGGAAATCATAGGCTTGCAGGATCATGTAGTTGAATTCGAGGAAGGAAAGCGACTGTTCGCGGTCCAGCCGCGATTTCACGCTCTCGAAGGCCAGCATCCGGTTGACGCTGAAATGCCGCCCGATGTCGCGCAGGAATTCGAGGTAGTTCAACCCGTCCAGCCATTCGGCATTGTTCAGCATCAAGGCATCGGTCGGCCCGTCGCCATAGGTCAGGTATTTGGCGAATACCTGCTGCATCCCCGCGATATTGGCGTCGATCTGGTCGGGTGTCAGCAGCGGGCGTTCATCGGCGCGAAAGCTGGGATCGCCGACCTTGGTCGTCCCGCCGCCCATCAGGGTGACAGGCCTGTGCCCGGTCTTTTGCAGCCAGCGCAGCATCATGATATTCAGCAAATGCCCGACGTGCAGCGATTTCGCAGTGGCGTCATAGCCAATATAGGTGGTGACCACGCCCTTGCTCAACGCATCGTCCAGCCCCTGATAATCGGTGCAATCGGCCAGAAAGCCGCGTTCCATCATCACGGACATGAAATCGGATTTGGGGTGGTAAGTCATCGCTTTGTTCCTAATGTCGCATCAGCACTCTATAGTCAGCGCAAGGCATGAGGGAAAGCAGATGTTGGACGGGATCGCAGTCAACGCGTTGGGGACGATGTCGGGGACCTCGCTCGACGGGGTGGATGCCGCGGTGGTGGAAACCGACGGCGTCAAGATCTTTGGTTTCGGGCCGGTCGCCTATCGCGCCTATCGCCCTGACGAACAGGATGTGCTGCGTGCGGCTTTGGGGCACTGGCAGGATCAGGACACCGCCGCCGCCGCCCGTATCGTCGAGGACGCGCATATCGCTGTGATGTCGGATTTCCGCGATGTTGCGGTCGCAGGGTTCCACGGCCAGACTTTGGCGCATGACCCGGGCGGGCGTGGCACACACCAATGCGGCGACGGGGACAGGCTGGCGGCGGCGCTGGGTTATCCTGTCGTGTGGGATTTCCGCAGCGCCGATGTGGCGGCTGGCGGGCAGGGTGCGCCGCTGGCCCCGTTCTATCATTTTGCGCTGGCCAAGTGGATCGGCGCGCGTGCGCCCGTGGCGTTCCTGAACCTTGGCGGCGTCGGCAATCTGACCTGGGTCGATCCGGCCCGCGCTGATCCGGCCGATCCGGGTGCGCTGCTGGCGTTTGATACAGGGCCAGCGAATGCGCCAATCGATGACGCGATGCGGATGCGCTACGGTCGCCCGCATGATACCGGGGGTCAGATCGCCGCTGCGGGCAAGGTAAATCTGGAGGCCCTGACGGGGTTCCGTGACGATCCCTATTTCCGGCTCTCGCCGCCCAAATCGCTCGACCGGGATCATTTCCGCGGACTTGGCCCTGCGACCGCACATCTGGCGGATGCCGATGCCATCGCCACAGTGACACAGGCGGCGGTCTGGTCGGTTGCAACGGCGATGGCGCATTGCCCGCGTCCGCCAGAACGGCTTTTGGTGACGGGCGGCGGACGTCGCAACGCCACGCTGATGGCAGGCCTTGCCGCCACTTGCGGTCTGCCGGTCGATCCGGTCGAGGCGGTGGGGCTGGATGGCGACATGCTCGAGGCGCAGGCCTTTGCCTATCTTGCCGTGCGCGTCTTGCGGGGGCTTCCGCTTTCGGCACCGGGCACGACAGGCGCATCTGCGCCGGTACGCGGCGGGCGCGTCGCGGTGCCGCCAGCGCGCGCGATCGCCTGACCGGGTCATGCCTTAGGTCAGCATGACACCTTTGCGGGCGGGGTCCGTGGCGCGGTCTGTGCCGCAACCCGCGACGCGGTGTCGCCTTGGGCGTGTCTGAGATGCGGGTCTTGCGCTGTCTCGCAGGACAAACCCTAGCCACCCTTTGCGATGATCCAGCCCGGTGAAAAAGACTGTCGTCTGGCACGGCGGCGATGCGGATTCGGCAACCCGCTGCGACGTCCAAGGTGCGAAAGCGCGCACCGGACAGTTCAAGAGAGAAAACATTAATGGCGGGCACCAGATGCGGCTACGAAAACGTGCTTACGCACGTTAGTCATTGGATATTTTTCCGGTATATGTTGCGATTTTGTCGCGGAATTGGGCGGATACTGGCCGAGCGGAGATGTATTTCGGGCCGAACCCGCCGATTCCCATCACACCGCTGTGAGACCCGTTGTACCTCCTCCGATAACCAACAAATAAGCGCCATACGACAACCCGAAACACGGAGAATAACTCATGACCACCACATTCAAATTCGCACGCACAGCCATGCTGGCAGCACCGCTCGCACTGGCTGCAGGCATGGCATCCGCCGGCGGTCTGGCCCAACCTGTCGAGACAGTGGCCCCCACACCAATGGCGCCCGCACCCGCACCAATGATGGCCGGCTCCGACTGGTCCGGCTTCTACGTCGGTGGCCAGCTGGGCTATGGCGAACTGACATCCTCGGCAGTGGCTGACGAAGATTTCAACGGTGCTGTCTACGGTGTGCACGCAGGCTACATGTATGATTTGGGCTCGGTCGTCTTGGGCGCCGAGATTGACTACGATCTGACAAGCATGGAAGAAACCGGCACGACAGATCTTGGCAACGCCGAAGTTGACGATATCCTGCGCGTTAAAGCGCGCGTCGGATATGATGCTGGTGCCTTCTTGCCGTATGTCACAGGTGGCGTCGTTCGCGCAAACGTGACCACCGATGGCGTTCTTGGCGATCTGGAAGCGGATGGCGACTTCTACGGTCTCGGTGCCGCTTACAAGTTCAGCGACAGCATTCTGATCGGCGGTGAAGTGCTGCAGCACAAGTTTTATGAAGGTGACGTGCAAGGTCTCGGCGTACGCGCCACCACTGCAACGGCCCGCGTGTCGTTCCAGTTCTGATCCGATCCTCTGATCTGACCGAAAGGGCCTGCGCATCACGCGCGGGCCCTTTTTCGTTGCCTTGGGCCGCATTTGGCGCTAGGCAATCCCCATGAAGAGCATTTGCACCATTATCTGCTGCATTATTCCCTGCTGACATCCGTCGCGGGCCGCTTTTTGTCGTTTCACACCTGATCGCAAGCAGCTAAGCCCGCAGCATAACCCTGCGCGCGAGGCATCATGACCACCATCCGGCTGCACAACACAAAGACCCGCAAACGCGAGGATTTCGCGCCCATCGACGCGCGCAATGTGCGGATGTATCTGTGCGGACCCACGGTCTATGACCGCGCGCATCTGGGCAATGCCCGCCCGTCGCTTGTGTTTGACGTGCTGTTCCGGCTGCTGCGCGAAACATACGGCGCGAAACACGTGTCCTATGTGCGCAATTTCACCGATGTGGACGACAAGATCAACGCGCGCGCGGCGCAAAGCGGGCGCGCGATCGGGGATATCACGGCAGAAACCATCGGCTGGTATCACGCGGATATGGACGCCCTTGGGGCGCTGCGCCCCACGCATGAACCCCGCGCGACCCAGTACATCGCACAGATGATCAACATGATCGCGGATCTTGTCGCCAAGGACCATGCCTACGAAGCCGAAGGCCATGTGCTGTTCGCCGTCGAAAGCTATGCCGATTACGGCGCGCTGTCGGGCCGGTCAATCGACGACATGATCGCCGGTGCGCGGGTCGAAGTCGCTCCCTACAAACGCAATCCGATGGATTTCGTGCTGTGGAAACCGTCAGGTGACGGCGTGCCGGGCTGGGACAGCCCCTGGGGCTATGGCCGTCCGGGTTGGCATATCGAATGCTCGGCCATGGCGCATGACTTGCTGGGCGAAAGCTTTGACATTCATGGCGGCGGCAATGACCTGCAATTCCCGCATCATGAAAACGAGATCGCACAATCCGCTTGTGCCCATCCGCAGGGTGACTTCGCCCGCTACTGGATCCATAACGAGATGCTGCAGGTCGAGGGCAAGAAGATGTCCAAATCCCTGGGCAACTTTTTTACCATCCGCGACCTGCTGGATCAGGGCATCCCGGGCGAGGTGATCCGCCTTGTCATGTTGGGCACGCATTACAGCAAGACAATGGACTGGACCGAGGGCCGCCGCGCCGAGGCTGACATGACGCTCCGCCGCTGGTACGGCATCCTGCACGGCCACGGATTCGGCCCTGATCTGATCCGCGCGCTGAAGGCTGATGGCAAATGGCAGACGGATGCGGAATTCCTTGGCGTGCTGGCCAATGATCTCAACACGCCGGGCGCCATTGCGCGGCTGCATGTGCTCGCCAAAGGCAAGACAGCGACCGCGCTGGCGGGCTTTGCGCATGGCATGGAGATGCTCGGGCTGGTGCGCGACTGGTCTGCGATCCCGATGTTTGACGGGGCAGAGGCGGGGCCGGATGTGACACCCGCCGTCGCTGCCCGCGTCGATGCGCTGCTTGCCGCGCGTGCCACCGCCCGCGCAGCCAAAGATTGGGCGCAGGCTGACGAGGTGCGCGACATCCTGACCGCCGCCGGCGTGCAGGTCACCGATGTGGGCGGGCAGGCCACATGGACGCCGGGACCTGATTTTGATGCGTCAAAGCTGGGCGGGCTTTGATGAAGAATTTTTGTCAAAAATTCTTCATCCCCGCTCAAAATTTTCGGCGAAAATTTTGGATCGTGCCAGATGAATAAAGAACGATTGTATCTCTACGACACGACCCTGCGCGACGGTGCACAGACGCAGGGTGTGCAATTTTCGGCCAAGGAAAAGCACCAGATCGCCGCTGTTCTTGACGGGATGGGGATGGATTACATCGAAGGCGGCTGGCCTGGTGCGAACCCGACCGACAACGAATTCTTTGCCACCCCCCCCGCGACCCGCGCGCGCTTTACAGCCTTTGGGATGACCAAGCGGCAGGGCCGGTCCGCGGACAACGACGACGTGCTGGCGGCTGTGCTCAATGCGGGGACGACGTCGGTCTGCCTTGTTGGCAAGGCGCATGATTTCCATGTCACGACGGCCCTTGGCATCACGCTTGACGAAAATGTCGAAAACATCCGCGCGAGTTTCGCCCATCTTGCCGAACAGAGGCGCGAGGCCCTGTTCGACGCCGAACATTTCTTTGACGGCTACACGGCCAACCCCGCCTATGCGCTGCGGGTGATCCACGCCGCCTATAGCGCAGGCGCGCGCTGGATCGTGCTTTGCGACACCAACGGCGGCACCTTGCCCGACGATATCGCGCGGATCGTGACCGAGGTCATCGCCAGCGGCATCCCCGGCGACCATCTGGGCATCCACACCCACAACGACACCGAGACCGCCGTTGCAGGGTCGCTCGCGGCTGTGATGGCGGGTGTCCGGCAGGTGCAAGGCACGCTGAACGGTCTGGGCGAACGCTGTGGCAATGCCAATCTGACGACGCTGATCCCGACGCTGCTGCTCAAGGAACCCTATGCCAGCCTGTTCGAGACCGGCGTCACCCATGACGCGCTGCGCGGGCTGCGCCGCGCGTCGCGGCTGCTTGATGACATCCTCAACCGCGTGCCGGCCAAGCAATCGCCCTACGTCGGTGCGTCCGCCTTTGCGCACAAATCCGGGCTTCATGCGAGCGCTATCGCCAAAGACCCCAGCACCTACGAACATATCGACCCGGCGGCTGTCGGCAACACGCGCATCGTGCCGATGTCCAATCAGGCGGGCCAGTCGAACCTGCGCGCGCGTCTGGCCGACGCGGGGATCGACGTTGCGGCGGATCACCCCGCGCTGGCCCGCATCGTCGAGCGGATCAAGGAGAAAGAGGCACAGGGCTATTCCTATGACACCGCGCAGGCCAGCTTTGAGTTGTTGGCCCGCGCCGAACTTGGCCTTTTGCCCGTTTTCTTCGAGGTCAAACGCTACCGCGTCACGGTCGAACGCCGCCGCAACAAGCGCAACCAGATGGTATCGCTGTCCGAGGCCGTGGTTGTGACCAAGGTGCAGGGTCAGAAATTCCTCAACGTCAGTGAAAGCCTTGGCCCCGACGGCAGCGACCGGGGCCCCGTGAACGCACTGGCCCGCGCCCTCGCCAAGGACCTTGGCCCCTATCAGGCGATCATTGAGGATATCGAACTGGTGGATTTCAAGGTCCGCATCACGGGCGGCGGCACCGAGGCCGTGACCCGCGTCATCATCGACAGCGAGGATCGCGCCGGTAACCGCTGGTCCACGGTCGGCGTCAGTGCGAATATCGTGGATGCATCGTTTGATGCGCTGATCGACGCGATCAACTGGAAACTCGTGCGGGACGGCGCGCAGGCATGAGCTTTGACGCCTGCGCCGCTTTGGTCGAAAAGGCCGATCCCGAACGGTTCCGCGCAATCATGGTGGCCCCCGTCGCCGCCCGCCGGGTGCTGTTCCCGCTCTATGCCTTCAACGTCGAAATCATCCGTGCGCCCTGGCTGACCAAGGAACCGATGATCGCGGAAATGCGCCTGCAATGGTGGCGCGACGCGCTGGAAGAAATCAAGGCTGGCGGCAATGTGCGCAAGCACGAGGTCGTGGACGCGCTGGCCTGGGTGCTGGATGCGCAGGGCGCGGACAGGCTCGACGCGCTGATCGCGGCACGGCGCTGGGACATATACACCGAACCTTTTGCGGATCAGACAGATTTTGATGCCTATATCCACGCGACCAGTGGTGGGCCGATGATCACAGCCGCGCGGCTCATGGGCAACGCCGACGAAATTGTGGTGGGCGATTTCGCCTATGCGACAGGTGTGGCCAACCTCTTGCGCGCGCTGCCCGTGCTGCTGGACCGGCAACGCCAGCCGCTGCCGGACGCCAGCGCCGATGGCATCGCCGGACTTGCGCAACGTGCCTTGGCGCGTCTGGACGCCGCCCGCACCGCGCGCCGCGATCTGCTCAAAGAGGCCAGCGCACCTTTGCTGCTTGGCCATGCCACCCGACCCGTTTTGACTAAAGGCGCCAAAGACCCCGCCGCCGCGCTGCAAGGCCGCCTCGAACTCACGCCGCTCCGCCAAAGCATGCGCCTCGCGCATGTCGCTTTGCGCGGCTGGTGGGTCTAGGCCCGCATCTTCTTATTTCCGCAAATACTCGTCTTGTTCAGGGCTTGCTCCGGGCGAGACCCCGGATCAAGTCCGGGGCGCGGGCAGCGCCCCTTACGACACCACAACCCTGCGCTGGCGCGACAACCAGATCAGCGATGCCCCCGCCAGAACCAGAAACGGGATCATCGCGAGGTTGACGGCATTCCAGCCCTCGACCGTCGTGCCGCCGGCACAATTCAGCAGCCCGCCACCTGCGAGTGACGCAACCGTCACCATCCCGAACACCAGCATGTCGTTCAGGCCTTGTACCTGCCCGCGTTCTTCGGGGCGATGCGCGCCTGCCAGCATGGTCGTGGCCCCGATAAAACCGAAATTCCAGCCCACGCCCAAAAGTGCCAGCGCCACAAAGAAATTCGCCAATTCTACCCCCGCGATCGCCACACCCCCCGCCAAGGCAAGGATGACCAGCCCCGTCGCGATGATCTTTTCAACGCCGAAGCGGGCGATCAGATGGCCGGTAAAGAAAGACGGTGCGAACATCGCGATCACATGCAGCGACACGATGTCATTGGCGTTGTTGGTGGTGAAACCGCATCCGACGACGGCCAAGGGGGTCGACGTCATCACAAGGTTCATCAGCGCATAGGACACCATCCCGCAGATGATCGCCACCACGATCCGTGGATCGCGCAGCAATTCGCGACGGCTGCGCCCTTTGAACGCGTTCAGCGCCTTGGGTTCCGACCGGCTGCCTTTGGGCAGGTCAAGCCAGTAGAACAGGCCGACGCCGACAAGGTTCAGCACGATGATCGCAAGGTAAGAGCCGAGAAACGGCACGACAAAGGCATCCTGCGCAAGCTTGTTCAATTGCGGCCCCAGCACCGCGGATAACAGCCCCCCCGCCATGACAAAGGAAATCGCCTTGGGCCGGAACGCCTCTGACGCGGTATCTGTCGCGGCAAAACGGTAAAAACCCTGCGCGGACATGTAGATCCCGCTCAGATATGACCCCACAAGCAGCATGAAGAACGATCCGGTATAAAGCCCGTAGGCCGACACCGCTGCCCCCATCGCCCCGCCGAATGCACCGATCATGAAGCCGAAGCGCCGCCCGTTGCGCTGCATCAACGGGCTGATCCATGGCGCGGTTGTCATGGACCCAAAAACGATCATCGAAATCGGCAAGGTCGCGAAACAGGGGTTGCCCGCCAATTGGCTGCCCGCCAGCCCGCCGATCACGAACATCATCGGCAATTGTGCGCCCAGAATGGCCTGTGCCAGCACCAGAACGGTCACATTGCGTTTCGCGCGGCTGTCGTCGATCATGTCCATCCGCAGATTGCTACGCCGGAGCATCGGCGCTGGCAATGGGGCTTTGGTCGATAATATGCGCAAACGACCCCGACACGCGGCCTGCGGTCAGGCCCATGGGCGATAGCCCTGTGCCGGTCGCATCTGTCGCGGAGAAAAGCGGCGTGCCGTCAGCGCGCAGCGTGCTGGCATAGTGGAATTCGTGTGCCGTCCAATGCCCCGCAAGCAGCCCTTCGGTCGCATGCAGCTGACGATAGCCCAGATGCAGCTTGCGCTGCGCAAAGGAGGTCTCCAGCCGCAAGAGACCTGCCATCGCGTGCCGTGTGCCATCCGCATCGACCAGCCCGTCACCCAGCACCATATAGCCGCCGCATTCGCCATAGATCATGGCCGGCGACTGCCGCAGGCTATCCATGAACCGCGTGTTCGCAGCGATCCGGCCTGCGTGCAGTTCGGGATAGCCTCCGGGCAGGTAGATAAAATCGGCCTGCGGCACCGGGTCATCGGCGAGGGGCGAGAAGAATGTCAGCTCCGCCCCGCCTGCGCGCCAATCGTCGAGCAGATGCGGATAGGCGAAGGCAAAAGCCGCGTCGCGGGCGATGGCGATGCTTTGGGCGGGTGGGGGAGTGCGGTGCGAGGCCCCGGCGCGGGGCCGGGGCGTGTCGAGTGTTTGCAGCGCGGTCAGGTCCAGATGCTGTGTCATCAGATCGGCGGCGCGGTCGAGGAACGCCTCCAGATCGGGGCGTTCCTGTGCCTGCACCAGCCCCAGATGCCGTGATCCCAGATGCAGGGCAGGGTCGCGCGGCAAGGCTCCGAAGACCGTGACACCCTGCAAGGCGTGGCGCAGCATCGCCTCGTGCCGGGGCGAGCCCACATTGTTCAGGATCACGCCCGCGACATGCAGATCGGGATCGTAGCGCATGAAGCCCTGCGCCAGGGCGCCCACCGACCCTGCCATGCGCCCGGCGTCGATGACCAGCACCACGGGCAGGTTCAGGATCTTGGCCAGATCGGCGCTGGAGCCTTTGCCCGCAGGCGGTGCGCCGTCGAACAGACCCATCGCGCCTTCGACGATCAGCGTGCCGGTGCCTGCGGCCAGCGCCTTGATCCGGTCGGGCGTCATCGCCCAGGAGTCGAGGTTCACGCAAGCCGCACCCGAGGCGGCGGCATGAAAGGCAGGGTCGATATAATCGGGGCCGGATTTGGCGCTGCGGACCGTTTGCGTCCGGCTGAAGGCGCGCAACAGGCCCAGAGTTACCGTCGTCTTGCCGCTGCTCGAGGCGGGGGCGCTGATCAGAAAGCGCATAAGTCCCTCCGGGACGCCTCCGGCGGGAGTATTTTGGGAAATAAGAAGAGGGGCATCAGGCCGATTCGGCGGCGCGCCCCCGGCCCAACGGGTCGAGGTTGCGCGGGGCGTCGCCTGCCGCCATGCCTTGCCAGTCGAGAACCTGCCGCATCAGCACCGACTGTCCGACGCAGATGATGGCGGGCGGTTCCAGCTGGGCGGCGGCGATGTCATCGACGATGGTGCCCAGCGTGGTTTCAAGCACGCGCTGGTCCTGCGTTGTCGCGGTGGTGACGACAGCCACGGGTTCGTGCAGGCTGCGGCCTGCGGTAATCAGATGGCCTGCGATCTGGGCGATGTGTTTCATCCCCATATAGATCACGATCACCTGCGATCCTTTTGATATGCTTGTCCAATCGAGGTTTCCGGGCGTGTTGCCGGACTGGTCGTGGCCGGTCACGAAGGTCACTGATTGGTTCACGTCGCGGTGCGTGACCGGGATGCCTGCATAGGCCAGCCCGCCGATGCCTGCGCTGATACCTGGAATGATGCGGATCGGAACGCCGTGCTGCACCAGCGTCTGCGCCTCTTCACCGCCGCGCCCGAAGACGAACGGATCGCCGCCTTTGAGCCGCAACACCCGTTTGCCTGCGCGCGCCAGATCGACCAGCCGCAGCGAGATATCGCGCTGTTTGGCCGAGGGTTTGCCGCCGCGTTTGCCGGCATAAATCAGCTCTGCCTGCGGTGCCCAGTCGAGGATGGCTTCTTGCACCAGCGCGTCATAGATCACCACATCGGCCTGCCGCAGCGCGTTGAGCGCGTGCAAGGTCAGCAGCCCCGGATCGCCCGGACCGGCCCCGCAGAGCCAGACCCAGCCGGGCTGCATCACGGGCCAGTCGTGGCCGGGAAGGGGGATCGTGCTGTCCATCCCCCGCTTATGCCGCGCTTTTTGCGGCAGGGAAAGCGGAGTTGCGACCTGCGATTGCCGATTGCCGTCATCCGCAGCCCTGCCTATCGTCGCGCCGATGACACGCAAACCCCAGACCGAATTGCGCCGTGGCTGGACCACGGGCGCCTGTGCGACGGCGGCGACCAAGGCGGCGCTGGTCCGGCTGTGGGGCGGGGCCTTTGCGCGCGACGTGACGATAGCCTTGCCCAAGGGCGAGACGCCGACATTCCCGCTGGCTTTGGCCGAGGCGGGCGAAGGCTGGGCCAGTGTCGGGATCACCAAGGATGCGGGCGACGATCCCGATGTGACCCATGGCGCGCTGATCGTGGTACGGGTCAGTGTGTCCGATGGCGGGGTCATTTTCCGCGCGGGGGACGGCGTGGGCATGGTCACGCGGGCCGGATTGCCGATTGCCGTGGGCGAGCCTGCGATCAACCCCGTGCCGCGCCAGATGATGACGGAGGTCGTGGCCGAAATGGCGGCGCTTTACGGACAAAGCGCTGATGTTGTGATTGAAATCTCGGTGCCGGGCGGGGCGGAGATCGCGCTGAAAACATGGAACCCCCGTCTGGGGATCGCGGGGGGGCTGTCGATCCTTGGCACCACCGGGATCGTGCGGCCGTTTTCCTGTGCGGCCTGGATCGCGTCGATCCATCGCGGCATCGATGTGGCGCGGGCTGGCGGGCTGACGCATGTTGCAGGTTGCACGGGGGCCACATCGGAAACCGTGGTACAGGCGATCCATGGCCTGCCCGATCACGCCATGCTGGACATGGGCGATTTTGCGGGCGGGATGCTGAAATATCTGGCGAAACATCCGGTCCCGCGCGTGACCATCGGGGGTGGAATCGGCAAGATCACCAAGCTTGCGCAAGGCGCGATGGACCTGCATTCGGCGCGCTCTCAGGTCGATTTTGCGCGGCTTGCGCGGATGAAGGATGATCCAAGGTTGGCGAGCGCCAATACCGCGCTCGAGGCGTATCAGATCGCGGGGCCGCCGTTCGCGCAGGCGGTGGCGGATGCGGCCCTCGCGCAGGTCAGCGCGCGGTTTGCGGGCATGACCTTTGATATCGTCGTGATCGACCGCGCGGGGGCAGTGCTGGCGAGGGCGGGGGCATGACGCTTTTGCTGCTGGCAGGCACGACAGAGGCGCGCGCGATTGCCACCGCTTTGCAAGGGCAGGATGTGATGGCCTCGCTTGCAGGAGCGACGCGTGATCCGGCGCCGTTGCCGGTTGCGACACATGTGGGCGGTTTCGGCGGCGCGGAGGGGTTTCGCGATTTCTTGTCGCAACATCACATCCATGCCGTGCTGGATGCCACCCATCCTTATGCTGCGCGGATCACGCAGCGCTCGGCCACGGTATGCGCCGAACTGGACCTGCCGTTCTGCCAGCTCTTGCGCCCGCCCTGGGTGGCCGGGCCGGGCGATCTCTGGACCGAGATCGCCAGCGAGGAGGAGGCCGCCAGACATATCCCGCAAGGGGCGACGGTTTTCCTTGGCACCGGACGCCAGATGCTGGACGGCTTTGCCAATCTGACGGGGCGGCGCGTGATCTGCCGCCAGATCGATCCGCCCGAGGGGCCGTTTCCCTTTCAGGGCGGGGAATTTCTGGTCGGTCGTCCGCCGTTTTCGGTGCAGGATGAAATCGCGCTGTTTCGGCGCTTGCGTGTGGACTGGCTGGTCGTCAAGAACGCAGGCGGGCAGGCGAGTGCCACGAAACTGGTCGCTGCACGCACCTTGCGCATTCCGGTGCTGATGATCGCGCGGCCCGCTGTCGGGAACTGGCCGCAGGTCCTCAGTGTTGCGGCGGCCCTGGCATGGGTGGCGGAGCTATGAATATGCGGATCATCACATCGGACGCCTGCATCCGTGAAGGCGCAGACCATCTGGCGCGGATCGAACCGCGCTTTGCCGCGATCATCCCTGACCTGCATCCCTTGCCGCTGCGCCTGAAACCCGATGGGTTTGGTGCCCTCTTGGGGGCGATCGTCAGCCAACAGGTCAGCGTGGCCTCGGCCAACGCGATCATGGGGCGGCTGGTGGCGGCGGGCATGGATGATCCGCGCGCCATTGCCATGGCCAGCGCCGATGACCTGCGCGCCTTGGGCCTCAGCGGGCAGAAAGCGCGTTATGCCAAGGCGCTGGCACTGGCCGATCTGGACTATCCGGGGCTGCACCATCTGCCCACCGACGTGGTGATCGCGCAACTGACGCAGGTGACAGGCATCGGGGTCTGGACGGCGGAAATCTATGCGATGTTCTCGCTGGGCCGTGCCGATGTCTTTGCCCCCGGCGATCTGGCGCTGCAAGAGGCGGCGCGCGTGATCTTCGATCTGCCCGAACGGCCAAAGGACAAGGCGCTGCGCGCGATGGCGCAGCCTTGGGCGCCGTGGCGTTCGGTTGCGGCACGGATCATGTGGGCCTATTACGCGACCATCAAGCAACGGGAAGGGATCAGATGACACGGGCACTTCAGGCGCAGCGGCGCGAACCGCAATCGGGCGAGACGCAATCCTGCGTCATCTTCCTGCATGGCTATGGCGCGAATGGCGCGGACCTGATCGGGCTGGCCGATCCTTTGGCCGACCACATGCCCGACACGCTGTTTCTGGCCCCCGATGCGCCCGAAGGCTGTGCCGGTGCGCCGATGGGCTACCAATGGTTCCCGATCCCGTGGATCGACGGATCGAGCGAGGAGGAAAGCCAGGCCGGGCTGCAACGCGCTGCCGATGATCTGGATGCCTTCCTTGACGGGGTGATGGTGGACGAGGACCTTCTGCCCGAACAGGTGATCGTACTGGGCTTCAGCCAGGGCACGATGATGGCGCTGCATGTCGCGCCCCGCCGCGAGGATGCGGTCGCAGGCATCGTCGTCTTCTCGGGGCGGCTCTTGCTGCCGGAACTGCTGGCCGACGAGGCGCTGTGCCGCCCGCCTGTCCTGCTGATCCACGGCGATCAGGACGATGTCGTGCCGCCGCAATCCCTGCCGATGGCGGCAGAGGCCCTGCAACAGGCCGGCTGGATCGAAGTCTATGCCCATGTGATGAAAGGCACCGCCCACGGCATCGCCCCTGACGGGCTGCAAGTGGCGCTTGCGTTCATGCGCGACCGTCTGGGGATGGAGTGAGGCCAGGTGCGCGAATCCTTCGGAAAGATCGCGATGGCGATGATGGCCTTGCCGCGCTACCGCATTGCGATTGCCTACCCTAAGGACGAGGAACGCAGCGCGCTGACCGATCTGGCGGGTGTCGCGATCTGGGCGAGCGTGTCGGCAGAAGTCGACGCCCGCATCCGCGACCAGATCAAGGGCGGCGTGTTTCCGATCCGGCTCAAGGCGGAGGATTGGCAGTCGGGCGACATCAACTGGCTGCTGGACGTAATCGCGCCGAACAAGAAGACCACGGCATCGGTCATCGCGAACTTCAAGCAGGTGGTCAAGGACGGTGATTTGCGATTGCATCCCATCGTGACGCGGTTGGTGGATGCGGAGACGTTGGAGAAGATGGGTGCGAGTAAGATAGCCCAAGAAAGCAAAGAGAGTTAAACGATGGCTTTTTATGTGAATTCTGGCATCAGACCTGAAGGCCAAGAGTTGGAGTATAACCCATACTTCCAATGGCTCGACGGTGATTTCGATAAGGTCGACCTTTACGACCGTACCCAAGACGGCGGAGGGATGATTGTTCGACTAGGGTCAGGGCGACCGCTGAAACCCGACCACATGCCGACAAAAATCAAGCGGATCGACCCAAACCGCAAACCCGTTCCGCTACTCGATGTGGAAAGGTGGCCGAGCAAATGCTTGGTAAATCAGACGTTCAAGGACATTCTTGAAGAAATTGAACCAGATACCCATCAGTTTTTCCCGATGGAGATTTTTCAGAATGACGAAAAGATAGCACATTACTATTTGCTCAACGTCTGCAATCGCCTTGACACCTATCATCCTGAATTGACCTACCCGCGCAATGCGCGCGGTTTTTGGAAACCCGTGAAGGGCGAGCCATCGTCAATTGTGTTTTCGATGGAAGCTATTGGGAACCACCATGCTTGGATCGACAAGTTTGCTGGTCTCGGCGGAAGCGGAGTATTCATGTCTGACGTGTTGGTCGAACGCCTTCAGACCGCTGGTCTGACAGGTCTTTCATTTCATAAGAAACAAGAAGCCTGATTCCACAAGATTTTTAAGTGAGAAGCGCAGATGCCATTTCCAGCAGGCCTATTTCCTTTCCCTACATTGCCCAAAGCAAGCGTCGGATGGGTGCTTGCACCCATGCCGCGAGATGAACGGAGAGTTGCGATGACGACACCAATCCGCGACCAGATCAAGGGCGGCGTGTTCCCGATCCGGCTCAAGGCAGAGGATTGGCAGTCGGGCGACATCAACTGGCTGCTGGACGTGATTGCGCCGAACCAGAAGACGACTGCGTCGGTCATCGCGAACTTCAAGCAGGTGGTGAAGGACGGAGACTTGCGATTGCATCCGATCGTCACGCGGTTGGTGGATGCAGAGACGCTGGAGAAGATGGGGGCGAGCAAGGTGGGAGATACCAAATGAGCGAGCAGATATGGGTCACGGATGCGTTGGCAGATCCTGAGCAGGTCTATCATTTCAGTCAACCGCAAGATGTTAGGATGAACATCATTAAAAATAGCTTGGATTTCACCTATTTGAATGCCGAGTTTGTCGATCTCCAACAGAATTTCGAAGAAAAGGCTATTCTGACACGCGTCGTAAACCCTATAAACCCTGTGCCACATCTGATGACAAACGGCTTTTTGTTTGTGTCAGAACAACTGCGGGATTTTTTGCAAGGTTTTGACCTTGGAGGGATACATTTTAGGCACGTTACGTTGTACGTGAATGATGAACAGAAAATTCCGGGCAACCCTGATTATTACTACGTAAACATCACCGAGACTAAAAAGTCATTTGCTTATAAGGAATCCGAGAGACTCATTCCCAGGGGAACATATTACGACTTCAATTGTTCAGACAGCACGATTGTTGTGAATACTGATGAGGCAGGCGGAATCGATCTTTGGATGGAGCCGCTTTTACGCGGTGCAGTGTTTATGAGCGATCGGTTGTATCAGGCGTTGCAGAGCTCTGGCCTTGTTGAGCGGGTGAAATTCCTCAAATGCGTGATGGTTGATTGAGCCTGATTTTATTCTGTATTTCTGAACGGATTATCCATGTCTTGGTACAATATTTTTGGCATTAATGCCCATCACATCTTCCCTGAATCATTGTCCGATACGCAGCAAACGTAGGATGGGTGCTTGCACCCATGTCTAACCCGCCCATTCCTCCCCCGCCAAACCTTTTTTGATATCGCGGTGCAACGATGAATACGGCCAATCGACGGCCCGCGTGACGAGGCCATGTTTCACCGGATTTCCCCAACAATACGCAAGATGGGCGGCAAAATCCGCGTCATCGCGGATGCAATGTTCCCAGAAACGGCGTTGCCACAACCCGTGTTCGTTCTTGGCCACCTGTGACGCATTGCGCGGCTGTTTCAGCCCGACAGCCCGCGAGAACCGTGATTTGATGAGGCGCCACCGCCTTGATAAGTCGGCATCGCCAGCAACAATCCGTAGGTCGGGTTTCACCCCGACATCAGGCACAACCTCAAACACATATTGGATATCGCCGGGGTGAACCCCGGCCTACGCCAAGCTGCTTGCAAATCGCTTCGCGAGCCTTGAGCTTGTCAGTAAAGGGCCTAACCGCGTCAAAACGGCCGATCCTGACATCGGCATAACACCGCGCCTGCGTTTGTTTGGCACATATTGTGGGGCTTGTCACAAATCTGCCGCGAGATATAGTCAAGCTGACATCGCTGCGGAAACGCCGGTTCGCAAGGCCTCCGCACGGAATGTGTGGGATTGATGACGATGACGCAAACAGAGTTTCGGACCGATTTCGTACGCGCCCCGGGGTCGTTGAAACATTTTCCAGCGCTGGTGCTGAATGCGGATTACCGGCCCTTGTCCTATTACCCGCTGTCGCTCTGGCCATGGCAAGAGGCGATCAAGGCCGCATGGCTCGACCGCGTGGTGATCGTCAGCGAATACGAAGAAACGGTGCGCAGCCCGTCGACCGAGATCCGCATCCCGTCGGTCGTCGTGCTGAAGGATTACGTCACCCCGCAACGGCAGGTCGCCTTCACCCGGTTCAACCTGTTTCTGCGCGATGAATTCTCGTGCCAGTATTGCGGGGCCAAGGGGGATCTGACCTTTGACCATGTCGTGCCGCGTGCGGCGGGTGGTGTGACAAGCTGGGAAAACGTGGTCGCCGCTTGCAGTTCGTGCAACCTGCGCAAAGGGTCGAAATCCCTGCGCCAGTCGGGTCTGTCACTGCGCAAACCGCCGCGCCGTCCGGCCCCGTCGCAATTGCACAATGTCGGGCGCAAGTTTCCGCCCAACCACCTGCATGACAGCTGGCTTGATTATCTTTACTGGGATGCCGAACTGGAGGCGTGATTTTTCGCGTTTCATGCGCTGGATCAAGGTCCGCTGCGTCATCCTGCCTGATTGTTGACGGATAAGCGGGCCACATCCCGCCCGTGCGAACAGGAAAGTCTGCCCATGATCGAAGCGATGATCCAATCTCCGTTCGTGGAGATCGCCCTTTTGCTTGTCCTGGCCGCAGGCATCGGCTTTGTCGGGATCATGCTGCAGCAACCGCTGATCGTCAGTTTCATCGCGGTGGGGCTGCTGGTCGGGCCATCGGCGCTGGACCTTGTGCGCGCGGATGCGCAGATCACGCTTCTGTCGCAGCTTGGCATTGCGATCCTGTTGTTTCTTGTCGGCATCAAGCTCGATGTGAAACTGATCCGGTCGCTGGGGGCGGTGTCCTTGCTGACGGGGTTGGGGCAGATTGCCTTTACCGCGATCTTTGGGTTCCTGATCGGGCTGGCGCTGGGGCTTGGGGTGACGACAAGCTTTTATGTCGCCATCGCACTGACGTTTTCATCGACGATCATCATCGTCAAGATGCTGTCTGACAGACGCGAGATCGACAGCCTGCACGGGCAGATTGCCCTTGGCCTTCTGATCGTGCAGGACATTGTCGTCGTTCTGGCGATGATCGTGCTGTCGGCCATCGGGATCGGGGCGGCAGGCGACGGGCACGGCGGCGGATCGGTTCCGCTGGTGCTGGCCTCTGGTGTCGGCATGCTTGCCGCCGTCATCGCCTTTGCGCGTTATGTTGCCGACCCTTTGACCGAACGTCTTGCGCGGACACCGGAATTGCTGCTGATCTTTGCCATCGCGCTGGCCGCCATGTTCGCCGCGATCGGCGATGTGGTGGGGCTGGGCAAGGAGGTCGGCGGTTTGCTGGCCGGTGTCGCGCTGGCATCGACGCCCTACCGCGAAACCATCGCGGCACGGCTTGCGCCTTTGCGTGATTTTCTGTTGCTGTTCTTCTTCATCGGGCTGGGCGCCGGCCTCGACCTGTCTTTGCTGGGCACCTATGCTTGGGCGGCGCTGGTCTTTTCCGCCTTTGTTCTGATCGGCAAGCCGTTGATCATGCTCGGGATCATGGGCGCGCTTGGCTATCGCAAGCGGACGGGGTTCCTGGCCGGAATAACTGTCGCGCAGATCAGCGAGTTTTCACTGATCTTCATCGCGATGGGCGTCACCATCGGCCATGTAGAGCAAGACGCGCTGGGGCTGGTCACGATGGTCGGCCTCGTGACGATTGCGGCTTCGACCTATATGATCACCTACTCGCACCAGCTTTATACCATCTTCGAGCCTTGGCTGGGTGTCTTTGAACGCAAGTCCACCCCCCGCGACAATCAGGACGCCGCGCGGACCGGCGACCACCATCAGGTCGTCATCTTCGGCCTTGGCCGGTTCGGCACGGCCATCGGGCTGCGCCTGCAGCGGCGCGGTATCAAGGTGTTGGGTGTCGATTTCAACCCCGCCGCTGCGCGGCGCTGGCGCGACATGGGGTTGGATACCGCTTTCGGCGATGCGACCGATCCCGAATTCGTGGCCGATTTGCCGCTGGCGGGGGCGGACTGGATCGTGTCCACGGTGCCGATCCACCCCGCCAGCCTGAGCCACGAAGACACACGCATCACGCTCATCCAGCTTGCCCGTGCAGCCGGATATCGGGGGCAGATCGCGGTGACATCGCACCACGCACCAGAAACGCAACGCCTGCGCGATGCCGGTGCCGATCTGGTGCTCGAGCCGTTTCAGGATGCGGCCGACCGCGCCGCCGATCTGCTGTCCGGCGGCGCAGGCAAAGACGGGGCGGATCGTCCGCTGCGGTTCGCAGACAACGCGCTGGACGCGTAACCGCAGCCTAGAACCAGCGCCAGCGGCGAGTCCTGCGGCGCCGATATGCGCTGTATTCATCGTCGATCCGCCCGATCCAGCCATAGCGTTGACGGCGCTGCGCCTCTGCCTTGGGCGGGGTGAAGATCTGAAGCAGGAACCTTTCCAGTGCGCACAGATGCGGTTCTTCCCGCTGCCCGGGCGGCAAGGGCGGCGCGTTCAGAATCGCCAGATAGGCCGCATCATCGGCGTCGATCCGCATCACTTCGTCAGCCAGCGCGTCCAGACTGGGAAAATCATGGCCATTGATAAAGGCGGCGGTGTTGAAATCATCCGCGATGCGCGGGTTGCCCAGATAGATCGGCACCGACCGCGCGACCAGCGGGTCCATCACCTTTTCCGTCGTATAGCCGGGGTGCGACGAATTTTCGAAAGCGATGGTAAACTTGAACCGAGCCAGAAAATCGGTTTTGGCCTGCTGCGGGTCAAGCCCGGTTTGCTGCTGATGAAGGTCCAGCGCATCCGAATTGCGCAGATGCCGGCCTGTCGACAGAACCGGCTTGCGGTCGTTCAGCAGGTGAAAGAACTGGTCCCGTGCGGGCATCGCCATATTGTTGGTAAAGGTGAAATTGCAGAATTCCACGCTGCTGGTGATATCGTCCCGCGTCAGCGGCGCGCGCGGCTGCAAAAGCGCCTGATAGCCATCATTCATCGCGAAAAGCGGCACCCGCTGATATCTGTCGCCAAGAACGAGGTGATCGAATCCGATTCCATAGTCGCAGAAATTCAGATCGGGCAGGGTGTTTTCGCCCGAATACATGATCTTGATCGCATCGGGATAAAGATGGTGCTCTCGCAACCGCACACCGCGTCGGCGGGTGGCACCGTCACCAAAGACCGAACAGATCACGTAATCGGGGTCCTGATCGGTCAGAACGACGTGAAAATGTTTCCGCAGTATCCTGTCGATCTGTGATGGCGCCAGCGGGTCGAAAGTGCCCCACATGTCGGTATAATGCAGCTTGATCGTTTTCATTCTCTGGCCTTCACGGGAATCTGCTGCGCCCAGCCTTACCGTCTCGCAGCCCAAGGGCAAAGCCTGTAGACAGGCAGGGCAAGATGCTTTAGCCAGCGGGCGTTAGCGCTAACGAAATACAAGCGGAGCAAGTCATGGTTTCTCGCGTCATTCCTGTTGAAACCTTCGATCTGGTGATCTTCGGCGGCACCGGCGACCTTGCCCGCCGCAAGATCCTGCCGGGGCTGTTCCGCCGGTTCCGGTCCGGCCAGACGCCTGACGGGTCGCGGATCATCGGCGCGGCCCGGTCCGAAATGGATGCTGATGGCTACCGCGAGATGATTGCCGAGGCGATTGCCGAGTTCGGCGGCGAAGAGGCCAACGACAGCGACAGCCTGAAAGGGTTTCTTGCCACGCTCGATTATGTCTCGATTGATGCCAAGGGCGATGGCGGCTGGGCGGAGCTTGCGCAGAAGGTGCGGTCCGACGTGGTGCAGGCCTTTTATTTCTCTGTTGCGCCGTCGCTGTTCGGTGATCTGGCCGAACGGTTGCACCATCACAAGATCGCCTCCCTCGACAGCCGGATCGTGGTGGAAAAACCCTTTGGCCGCGATCTGGACTCGGCGCGCGCGCTGAACGCGGTGCTGTCGACCCATTTCAGCGAACAGCAGATCTACCGGATCGACCATTATCTGGGCAAGGAGACCGTCCAGAACCTGATGGCCGTGCGGTTCGGCAACGTGCTGTTCGAACCGCTCTGGAACAACCATTACGTCGATCACATCCAGATCACCGTGGCCGAAACCGTCAGCGTGGCGGGGCGGGGCGCCTATTACGACAAATCAGGCGCGATGCGCGATATGGTGCAGAACCACCTGATGCAGTTGTTGTGCCTGATCGCGATGGAACCGCCCAGCCGGTTCGGCGCGGACGAGGTGCGCGACGAAAAACTGAAAGTGATCCGCGCCTTGCAGCCCGTCGCGCCGCATCACATCGTGCGTGGGCAATATGATGCCGGCCCCGATGGCCCCAGCTACCGCGAGGATGCCGAAAACCCTCGCAGTTTCACCGAAAGCTTTGTGGCGCTGAAATGCCATATCGCCAACTGGCGGTGGGCAGGCGTGCCGTTCTATCTCCGCACAGGCAAACGGATGAAGGCGCGGTCGTCGGAGATTACCGTCGTGTTCAAGGACCTCGGCCACACGATTTTCGAAGGCGATACCGCGCGCCATCGCAATATCCTGTCGATCCGCCTGCAACCCAATGAAGGGATGGATCTGCAGGTCACGATCAAGGAACCCGGACCGGGCGGCATGCGTTTGATCGACGTGCCCTTGGACATGACATTCGCCGATGCCTTGGGGGCCGATGCGGGCGAGGTCACGGATGCATACGAACGGCTGATCATGGATGTGATCCGCGGCAACCAGACGCTCTTCATGCGCGGCGACGAAGTCGAGGCCGCATGGGCCTGGACCGACCCGATCATCCACGGTTGGGAGGCGCGCAACGATGTGCCAAAGCTGTACGATGCGGGGTCAACCGGGCCGGAGGATGCGATGATGCTGTTGCACCGCGACGGACGGAAATGGCGCGAAGTCAAAGGGTAATCCCATGGAACTGATCGAATATCCCGACGCGGAAATGATGATGATGCGGCTGGCCGATATTTTGGCCAGCGAGTTGAAACAGACGCTGCTGACGCATGACCGTGCGTCCCTTGCCGTGCCGGGCGGGACGACGCCGGGGCCTGTCTTTGACAACCTGTGTTCGGTCGATCTGGATTGGTCGCGCGTCGATGTGATGCTGACCGATGAACGCTGGGTCCCCGAAAGCTCTGAGCGCTCCAACACGGCGCTGTTGCGCCGCCGTCTGCTGGTCAATCGCGCTGCTGCGGCGCGGCTGATCCCGCTTTATGCCGATGCTACCACCCCCGAGGAAAAGCTCGCAGATCTGACCGCGGGGCTTGATGCGGTGCTGCCGTTGTCGGTGGTTCTTTTGGGCATGGGCGCGGATATGCATATTGCGTCGCTGTTTCCGGGCGCTGACCAATTAGAGCATGGATTGACAAGGGATGATCCGCTTGTCGCCATGCGCGCACCCGGCGCGCCGGAACCGCGCATCACCCTGTCGGCACGCGTGCTGAACGCGGCCATGGCGCGGCATGTCGTGATTATCGGTGCCGAAAAACGCGCCGCCCTCGACAAGGCGCAGGGGCTTGATCCGCATGAAGCGCCTGTCGCTGCCGTGCTGAAAGATACGACCGTGCATTGGGCGGAGGCATAGATGGTCTGGGACAACCTGCGCGCCCATCACGCGGCCACCGCTGACCGGCGCTTCGAGACGATGCTCGATGCCGCCCGTGCCGCGGATTTCAGCGCCACGGCGGGCGATATGGTTCTGGACTATGCCAAGACCAATATCGACGCGACCGCGCGCGACCTGTTGTTCGACCTGCTTGACCAGACCGGTGTCGTCGCCAAGCGCGAAGCGATGTTCACAGGCACCGCGATCAACGAAACCGAAGGCCGCGCCGTGCTGCATACCGCTTTGCGCAACCTTGACGGCGGGCCGGTCATGGTCGACGGGGCCGATGTCATGCCCGACGTGCTGGCGACGCTGGCCCGGATGGAGGATTTTGCCCGCGCCGTGCGTGACGGCAGCTATAAGGGGCAGGGCGGCAAGATCACCGATGTCGTCAATATCGGCATCGGCGGGTCGGACCTTGGGCCTGCGATGGCGGTCAAGGCGTTGTCGCCCTATCACGACGGCCCGCGCTGCCATTTCGTCAGCAACGTCGACCCCGCCGATATCGCGGGTGTGCTGCGCCGCTGCGATCCTGCAACAACGCTGGTGATCGTCGCTTCCAAGACCTTCACCACGATCGAGACGATGACCAATGCGCGCACCGCGCAGGCTTGGATGGCGCAAAGCGTCAACGACACCGGCGCGCAATTTGCGGCCCTGTCCACAGCAGCCGACAAGACCGCCGCCTTCGGGATCGACCCATCGCGCGTGTTCGGTTTCGCTGATTGGGTCGGCGGGCGCTATTCGCTTTGGGGGCCGATTGGCCTGTCCCTGATGATCGCCGTCGGGCCGGAGGCGTTCCGTGCCTTCCTGCGTGGCGCGCAGGCGATGGATGTGCATTTCCGCGCGGCGGACTGGCAGGAAAACCTACCCGCACTGCTGGCCGTCGTCGGGATCTGGCACAACCAGATTTGCGGCTATCCCACACGGGCCGTGCTGCCTTATGACAACAATCTCAGCCGCTTGCCCGCCTATCTTCAACAATTGGAGATGGAAAGCAACGGCAAGGGTGTCGCAATGAACGGCACCGATCTACCGGTCGCAAGCGGCCCTGTCGTCTGGGGCGAACCCGGCACCAACGGGCAGCACGCCTTCTACCAACTGATCCACCAAGGCACCGGCGTTGTGCCGTGCGAATTCCTTGTCGCGGCCCGCGGGCATGAAGACGACCTGCACCACCAGCACCAGTTACTGGTCGCCAACTGCCTTGCGCAATCCGTGGCGCTGATGCGCGGCCGCAGTCTGATTGAGGCACGCGCCAAGATCGCGGACAAGTTCACGGGCGCAGAACTGGAACGGCAGGCGCGCCACCGTGTGTTCACGGGCAACCGGCCCTCGGTCACCATCGCCTATCCGCAGCTCACGCCTTTTGTGCTGGGGCAGATTATTGCGCTTTATGAACACCGTGTCTTCGTGGAAGGGGTTGTCTTGGGCCTCAATTCCTACGACCAATGGGGCGTCGAACTTGGCAAGGAACTGGCGACCGCGCTGCAGCCTGTCGTCGAAGGCCGTGCGGGTCTGGACGGCAAGGATGCATCCACCGCCGCCCTTGTCGGGTTCTTGCGCAGTAACGGGGTCTGACGGCCCGATTGGTTTGGGAATTTTCGAATGGCGGCCTATGCACCTTATCTGATGTCGTTGATCCTGATCGCCGCCATGGCGATCGAAATGCGCGACGGGCGCTTGCCGAACTGGCTGACGATGCTGCCCTTCGTCGTGTTCATTGCGGTAATCGTGACATCGGCTGATCCGGGGGCCTTTGCGGGCCAGTTGATCGGGGCGGCAGTGGTGTTCGTGCTGGGTCTGGTGCTGTTCGCCTTTGCGGGCTTTGGCGCGGGGGCGGTCAAGCTGTTGACAGGGCTTGCTCTTTTCATCCCGCGCGAACATGCGATAGCAAGCTTCGTCATCTTCATCGTGACGATGTTCGTGGGCACTTTCATCATCCTGCAAATCCACAAGCGGTTCGCCGCAGAGGACAGCAAATGGGTGATCCTGAACAAGCGCGTGCTGCCGATGAGCTTGCCCATCGGCATCGCCGGTCTGTGCGCGTTCTGGCTGTTGTGACGGTCAGATCGCTGCTGTGACGATGATTTCCACGTTGTAATCCTGCGTGGCAAGCTTTGCCTCGCCGGTCCAGCGGGCAGGGGCATGGCCTTCCGCAACCCAGGCGTCCCAAACGGCGTTCATGTCGGCGAATTGCGTGGCGATGTCCGACAGCCAGATCTGCGCGGTCAGGATGTTGGTCTTGTCCGTGCCCGCCTCGGCCAGCAGCGCATCGATCTGCGCCAGAATCGCGGCCGTCTGCTCGGACACGCTCGCCCCCGGCGTGCCGACCTGCCCCGCCAGATAGGCGATCCCGTTATGGATGACGAGCTGGCTCATGCGGCCATTGGTGTGGTGACGGATGATCTCGGGCATGGGGAGGGCTTTCGTGAGTGAAGGGGGAATGGAGCGGGTGAAGGGAATCGAACCCTCGTATTCAGCTTGGGAAGCTGCTGCTCTACCATTGAGCTACACCCGCGCGCTGCATTCAGGTAATTGCGCCGCCCGCTGCCGTCAAGCGCCAATCACCGTCTGCCGCGTCTGCGTGGTCCGCGGTCGCCGCCTTGATTGTGGTTGATCTGCGGGATCGTAACGATGGAATTGAGGATCGGGAAAGGCTCGACCGCGTTCGGGATGGCCGAGGCATTGACGAAATGTTCCTGAAAACGCGGCTCGATCGCGGTCTCGATCTTGTGGATCTGCCGCACGATCCCTTCGATCTCGCGCCGCGCGTCGGTGTTCAGCAGCGCGATCCGCGCGCCGGTGCCCGCGGCATTCCCCGCACTTGTCACCTTGTCCAATGGCGCGTCGGGGATCATGCCCAAAACCATCGCATGTTTGGGGCTGATATGCGCGCCAAATGCGCCCGCCAGCACCACGCGGTCGACCTTGTCGACGCCGAATTTGTCCATTAGCAGCCGTGCACCTGAATAAAGCGCGGCTTTGGCCATCTGGATTTGCCGCACATCGGTGTTGGTCACGGTGATCAGCGGGCCGCCCGCCGCCGTGCCGTCGTAGAGCAGATAGGAATTGGTGCGCCCGTCGGCAAAGCAATTGGGCGATCCGGTCTGGTCGGCTGATCCGATCAGCCCCGGGCCGTCGACGATCCCGGTCATGCGCATTTCGGCGATCACCTCGATGATGCCGGACCCGCAGATGCCCGTCACGCCGGTCTGGGCGATGGCGTCGGCAAAGCCGTCCTCGTCCGACCATATATCGCTGCCGATGACCTTGAAGCGGGGCAGCTTGGTGACAGGGTCGATCTCGACATGCTCGATGGCACCGGGGGCCGCGCGCTGGCCGGAGCTGATCTGCGCGCCCTCGAAGGCGGGGCCGGTGGGCGACGAGCAGGCCAGCACCTTTTCGCGGTTGCCCAGCAGGATTTCCGCATTGGTGCCGACGTCGACGATCAGCACCAAATCTTCGGATTTGTCGGGGGCTTCGGACAGGGCGACGGCGGCCGCATCCGCGCCGACATGCCCCGCGATGCAGGGCAGGATATAGACCCGCGCGGCGGGATGCAGGTTCAAATCCAGCTCCAGCGCGCGCAGCGACAGCGCGTCGGACGTGGCCAGCGCGAAAGGTGCTTGCCCCAGCTCATACGCGTCGATGCCGAGAAACAGGTGGTGCATGACCGGATTGCATACAAAGACCGCATCCACGATCAGATCGCGGTCGATCTGCGCCTCGGATGCGATCTGCACGAAAAGCGCGTTCATCCCTTCGCGCACCGCGCGGGTCATTTCCTCGGACCCGGTGGGGTTCATCATGCCATAGCTGACGCGGCTCATCAGATCCTCGCCAAAGCGGATCTGGGGATTCATGATGCCCGAGGAGGCCACGACCTCGCCCGAGCGCAGATCGCAGAGGTGCGCGGCAATCGTGGTCGATCCCAGATCGACGGCAAGGCCATAGATCGTGCCATCGTAAAAGCCCGGCCAGATCGCGATGATGCGCGGCGAAAACACCGCGTCGCCCAGATGCACGGCGACGGTGACTTTCCAGTCGCCTTTGCGCAGCGCCTTTTGCATGGTCCGCAACACGCCCAAGTCAGCCTCCAGCGCGGGCAGGTCCCAGTCGCGGCGCAGCGCGATGACAAGCCGTTCCAGATCGCCCGACGGGTCGTGCATGTCGGGTTCTGCGACCTCGACATAATACAGCCGCGTTGACGGGTTCATCGTGATCTCGCGCACTTCGGCGCGTTTGCGCACGACCTGCTTGTGCACCTGACTTTCGGCAGGCACGTCGATCACGACATCGCCTCTGATCTGCGCCTGACAGCCAAGGCGGCGTCCCTGTTTCAGGCCGCGGATGCTGTCATAACGTTCCTCGACGCTGTTCCAGTCGGACAAAGCGTCAGGGGCGACCGTGACGCCATGCTTGGAAAACTCGCCATAGGACGGCGTGATCTGGCATTTCGAACAGATGCCGCGCCCGCCGCAGACGGAATCGAGGTCCACACCCAACTGCCGCGCCGATGTCAGGACGGGCGTGCCGACGGGGAAATGCCCCCGTTTGCCGGAGGGGGTGAAAATCACAAGTGGGTCGGTGGTCATCGGGGGTGCCTGTTCTGGTTTGTGCCTACATACCGCGCGGCGAGGCAGGGGAAAGGGCGGTATCCGTCAATCTACATGATAAGAGCGGCATGGCGGGGGTGGCGGGATGGACCTCGCCCTACGGGACATCGTGTAGGTCGGGGTTCACCCCGACGTTACCGCACCACATCCACCCCCCACAGCCAGACCGCCAAAGGCACCGGCGCTGTCGCAAGGGCAACGACCAAGAGCGTCGCGGGCGTGCTGAACAGCCGGCTCAGCCCCGCGACCAGCATGATCCCCCCGCCGCCGCCCACCGCGATATTGCCGGGTGTGTTGATCGCGAGAGCGACGGTCGCATAGCGATATTTCACGACGAAAGGCACCAGCCAGCGGGGCAGTTTGTCCTGCATCGCGGTTAATCTGTCAGCGCGCGGCACCGCGTCGATCCGTTCCAGCCAGCCCGCGATCCGGCGCAGCCGCAGGTCTTGCAACACGCGGATCAGCCACAGCAGGGACACGGTCTGCCCGACCAGAAACGCTAGGCTCAGCCCGCCGACAGTGGCGGCATAAACGACTGGTGCTGCCGTTGCGCCTTGAATGATCAAAAGCGCCACACCGATTTCCACGCCCGGCATGAAGGGCACCGCGAGAATGATCGCGTAAACGACCAGCACCGCCAAGATCAGCCCCGTCATCGCGCGCGCGGATGCGTCGCTTTCCAGGAAGGCGATCTGCCCCCTCAGCCAGTCGAACCCGAATGCGGCCAGCGCCACGCATGTCAGAACCAGCGCGAACCTGATCCCCAACCAGAGGATGGTGTTGGCAGTGCCGCTGCTGTCGGTGGGGTGGTGGTTCGCCATGCCGCACCATGCGCGGGCGTCTTTGCCGCTTCAAGCGGTGATTTGACCTTTCGGCTGTGGCCTATCCATGCGATACGGACGCGCCAACAGCCCCCGAACGGAGACAGGTTGATGGAGATTCGTGAAGCCCTGACATTTGATGACGTGTTGCTTGTCCCTGCGGCATCAAGCGTCCTGCCATCCACGGCGGATACGCGCACGCGTGTGACCAAATCCATCGCCATGAATATTCCGCTTTTGTCGAGCGCGATGGACACCGTGACCGAGGCGCGCATGGCCATCGCCATGGCACAGGCGGGCGGCATCGGGGTCGTGCACAAGAACCTCAACATCGCGCAGCAGGCCGATGAAATCCGGCGCGTGAAACGCTTTGTCTCGGGCACCGTCTATAACCCGATCACCCTGCGGCCCGACCAGACGCTGGCCGATGCCAAAGACCTGATGGACCGCTACCGGATCACCGGTTTTCCTGTCGTCGGCCCCGATGGCCGCGTGATCGGGATCGTCACCAACCGCGACATGCGTTTCGCGCAGGACGACAAGACCCCCGTCAGCGTGATGATGACGACCGAAAACCTCGCGATCCTGCAAGAACCGGCCGATCTGGACGAGGCACGGTCCCTGATGCAGGCCCGCCGCATCGAAAAGCTGTTGATCACCGACCATGCGGGCAAGCTGACGGGTCTGTTGACGCTGAAAGACAGCGAACAGGCCGTGCTGAACCCGATGGCCTGCAAGGACCAGTTGGGGCGATTGCGGGTCGCTGCCGCCTCTGGCGTGGGCGATGCGGGGTTTGAGCGGTCGCAGGCGCTGATCGACGCGGGTGTGGACATGATCGTGATCGACACGGCGCATGGCCATTCCGAAGGCGTGGCGCGGGCTGTCGAACGGGTCAAGGCGCTGTCGAACGAGGTCCAGATCGTCGCGGGCAACATCGCCACGGGCGAGGCCGCACGCGCGCTGATCGGCGTGGGTGCCGATGCGGTCAAGGTCGGCATCGGGCCGGGGTCGATCTGCACCACGCGCATGGTTGCGGGTGTCGGGGTGCCGCAACTGACCGCGATCATGGATTGCGCGCAGGCGGCAGGCGACGTGCCGGTGATCGCCGATGGCGGCATCAAGTTTTCCGGCGATTTCGCCAAGGCGATTGCGGCGGGCGCGTCCTGTGCCATGGTCGGCTCGATGATCGCGGGCACCGACGAAAGCCCGGGCGAGGTGATCCTGTATCAGGGCCGGTCGTTCAAGGCCTATCGTGGCATGGGATCGCTTGGCGCGATGGCCAGTGGGTCCGCCGACCGTTATTTCCAGAAAGAGGCCGCCAGCGACAAGCTGGTCCCCGAGGGCATCGAGGGCCAAGTGCCTTACAAAGGGTCGGCCCATGCCGTCGTGCATCAGCTGGTGGGCGGTCTGCGCGCCGCGATGGGCTATACCGGCTGTGCCACGGTCGAGGAAATGCGCAAAAACTGCACTTTCGTGAAAATCACCGGGGCGGGGCTGAAGGAAAGCCATGTCCACGACGTGCAGATCACCCGCGAAAGCCCGAATTACCGGGTCGGCTGATGACCCCCGGTGCGCGCGTTGCGGCCGCTATCACCGTGCTGGACCAGATCAGGGACGGGGCCTTTGCCGAACAGGCGCTGACCGCCTGGGCGCGCGCCAGCCGCTTTGCCGGGGCCAAGGATCGCGCCGCCGTGCGCGATCACGTCTTTGATGTGCTCCGGTGTCGCCGGTCGCTGGGCGATGGTGACGGGCGGGCGTTGATGCTGCGGCTTTTGCAGCGTAACGGCGTTGACCTAGGACCTGTTTTCAATGGGTTGGGGCATGCACCTCATCCTTTGAGCGAAGAGGAGGTCGCAGTGGTTGCCTCGCCTCCGGCGCTGTCCGACGCCGCCGCCTGCGACCTGCCGGACTGGCTCTGGCCTCTTTGGCAGGAGCGTCTCGGCGCGGATGCCGTGCAGGCCGCACAGGCGCAACAAGCGCGTGCGGATGTCTTTCTGCGTGTGAATCAGCGGCGCGCGACGCCCGCCGCGGCGATCGCTTTACTCGCGCAGGACGGGATCACGGCAGACCTGCACCAAGCGGTCGACGGCTGCCTGCGGGTGCTGGACAATGCCCGCCGGATCAGGACCGCGACGGCCTATGCCACGGGCCTTGTCGAATTGCAGGACGCGGCGTCGCAACGGGCTGTGCAACTGGTGCCGGTCGCACCGGGTGCGCTTGTGCTGGATTACTGCGCAGGCGGCGGTGGCAAGGCGCTGGCCTTTGCCGACCGGCATGATGCAACGGTGGTCGCGCATGACATCGCACCGGCACGGATGGCCGACCTGCCGGATCGGGCCGCGCGGGCGGGTGTGCGTATTCAGACCTTGACCGCCGCAGAACTGCGTGATCATGCGCCGTTTCAGGTGGTTTTTTGTGATGCGCCCTGCTCTGGCAGCGGCACGTGGCGCCGCAGCCCCGACGCAAAATGGCGGTTGACGCCGGACCGGCTGCACGCGCTGACCGCGCTGCAGGACGAGGTGATCGAACAGGCCGCCGCCAAGGCGGGCGCGCAAGCGCGGCTGGCCTATGCGACCTGTTCGGTGCTGGCCGATGAAAACGACGCGGTTGTCGCGCGGTTCGTGCAAAACCACCCCGATTGGTCCATCGAGCTGCGCGACCAAAGCTTGCCGGGTCCCGATGGTGACGGTTTTTTTCTCTGTCTGCTGACACGTCGAAACAACCTTTAGCTGTGCCGTAGAATGTGCTAGTCCCTTTAAGGAAAGATTAAGTTTTCCGTGTCAGAACGGTGCTGACCGAGCAGCGAGGTGATCAGTGGCAGCCCATCCGACGATCGCGCGGCCAACCGCATCGGCAGCGCCCGGTCTTGCACTTGTGCCTTGGGTTTTTGTCGCGGGTGTGCTCAGCCTGATCGCTGCCCAGTGGACGCCAGCCTTGCCAGCCCGGATCGGGATGCTGACGGCGGGCAGTCTCTTGGTGCTGCTGGCCACGGGTCTGACTGGTCGGGCCGTCTTGGCGGAATGGCGTCACCGGCGGCTCGACGTGACGGCGGTCAGGCTGGTGCAGGATGATCCCGACAGTGCCTTTCTGACCGACAATGTGGGGCTGGTCCGCTATGCCAACAAGGCCGCAACACAGCGGTTCGGCGATTGCGTGGGACGCAGGCTGTCCGACCTGTTCGGAAGCGTGCTGGCCAACCCGCATCCTTTCCTGCAGCGATTGTCGCAAGGCGCGCATCTGACGGGGTCCAGCAAAGAGGATGTGATCACGCGGCGCGGCCATTTCCGGTTAAGCGTGGTCGTGATCGGCCCGGGGCTGCGTTTGTGGCGGATGGATGACCTGGGCGAACATGGCGTGGCAGCCGCGCGCCACCATGACAATCTGCCCCTGCCGATGGTGACCCTCGGGCCAGACAACGCGGTGCTGCACGTCAATGCCGCCCTGCGCGCCGTGCTCGGGCACAAGGTCGCCAGTCTCGACGATCTGTTCGATGATCTTCCCCTTGCGCCAGGACAGCGCCACATGCTCAAGACCGCCAAAGGCACGCAGCCCGTGATCGTGGCGCTTGCCGACGGATGGGCCGGCGCGCGCGATGTCTATCTGCTTGCCGACCAGCGCGGGGACGGGCCACGGTTTTTCACAGCCGGATGGCACGCGATCGAGGATTTGCCGATTCCCCTGCTCAAGATCGCCCCCTCTGGCGAAATACTGGGCACGAACCGCGAATCGCGGCAGTTGCTGCGCATCGTCGACACGCGCAATCTCAAACTGACCGACCTGCTGGATGGCCTCGGCCGTCCGATCAACGACTGGCTGCGCGAAGCCTTCGAAGGACGCAGCGGGCGCAGCCCGCAGTTCCTGCAAGGCCGCGGCCAGAGTCAGGATACCTTTGTCCAGGTTACATTGAACGCGGCAGGCGGCACGTCGGATCCGCATCTGATCGCCGTTCTGGATGACGTGACAGAGCTGAAAACGCTCGAAGCACAATTCGTTCAAAGCCAGAAAATGCAGGCGATCGGACAGCTTGCCGGGGGTGTTGCGCATGATTTCAACAATCTGCTGACGGCGATTTCCGGCCATTGCGATCTGTTGCTTTTGCGCCATGACGCGGGCGACCAGAATTACAGCGATCTGATCCAGATTCACCAAAATGCGAACAGGGCGGCCAGCCTTGTTGGCCAATTGCTTGCCTTTTCGCGCAAACAGACGCTCCAACCAGAGGTGATCGACCTGAGAGAAACCTTGTCGGACCTGACGCATCTGCTGAATCGGCTGGTCGGAGAAAAAGTCTCGCTGACATTGGATCACGACCCGGCCCTTTTGCCGATCCGGGCGGATAAGCGACAGTTGGAACAGGTGTTGATGAACCTGATCGTGAATGCCCGTGATGCCATGAAAGGCGCCGGGGAAATCCGTGTCGTGACGGAAAACATGCGGCTGAGCGAACCGATGGTCAAGGACCGCGCTGTGGTGCCTGCGGGGGATTACGTCAAGGTCAAGGTGATCGACCACGGCCATGGCATCAGCCCGGATAAATTGCCCAAGATATTTGAGCCCTTCTACACGACCAAACGCCCCGGAGAGGGAACGGGGCTTGGTCTTTCGACGGCCTACGGGATCGTGAAACAGACGGGGGGGTATATTTTCGCCGACAGCGAAATCGGGCAAGGGACCGAATTCACATTGCTTTTCCCCGGCCACGACCGTCCGGTCGCGCCACCGGTCGTGGTCGAACCGGCCCGCCGCGAACCTGTCGGCGCGCCTGTCACCGGCGTGGTGCTTTTGGTCGAGGATGAAGCCCCGGTGCGTGCCTTCGCTTCACGTGCGTTACGCCTGCGCGGCTATAGCGTGCTGGAGGCCGATTGCGCCGAAGCGGCGTTGTCGATGCTCGAGGACCCGGCGCTGCATGTCGATCTGTTCGTCACCGATGTCATCATGCCTGGACTGGATGGGCCGACATGGGTCCGCCAGGCGCTACAGGCCCGCCCGGATACCAAGGTGGTGTTCATTTCGGGCTACGCCGAGGATGCGTTCAGCGATGGCCAGTCGCAGATCCCCAACGCGATCTTCCTGCCCAAACCGTTTTCGCTGAACGCGCTGACCCAGACCGTCCAAGGTCAGCTTGCCGAAGCCGTGTCAGCCTAGCTTTCGTGTGACGCGGCGCGTGATTGGGGCGCGTCCAGCGCGACGAGATGCGCGGCCGATCCCGTCAATGCGGCATAGTCATCCTCGATCACATGCACGGCGAAATTGCTCATGAAACCGGCAAAACGGCCCTTGTCGCGAAACGCTTCGGCAAAACCAAAGCGCGTCAGATGCGGGGCAAAGGCCCGCGCGACACCACCGGCCAGATAGACCCCGCCAAAGGGCAGCTGGATCAAAGATAGATTGCCGCAGACCGTCCCCAGAATGCGGGTGAAAAGCCGCGCCGCATCGACCGCGCGGGCATCGGTGCCGTCTGCGCAGGCCGCCATGATATCCTGCGCCGCTGCCTCGCGCGGGTCGCCCGCTTCGGTGCCAAGAAAGGCATAGGCCCGTTCCAGTCCGCGGCCGGACAGCACATCCTCGACTGCGGGAAACCCGTGGGCGGTCGATACGAACTGGCACAGGCGCAATTCCATCTCGTTGCGGATCGGCAGGTTGGCGTGCCCGCTTTCGGAGGGCGTGACGATCCGGCCACCAGGCAAATCGAAAACCGGCGCCGCGTTGAACCCCGTGCCGACCCCGATCACCAGCCTTGCGGCCTGTGGCGAGGCGGCAGGTGCGGGCAGGATCGTGCGGATCTTTGCCTCGTCCAGATGCCCCAGCGCGTGGCCCTGCGCCTGCAGATCATTCAGGATGGCGACGGTTTCGGCCTTGGTTGCGCGGGCCAGCGTTGTCTTGTCGATGGTCCAGTCGAGGTTGGTCATCGTCGCGCGCCCGTCGCGCACAGGGCCCGCCACCGCGACGCAGGCGGCGACAGGATCGACCCCGCCTTCATCCGCGATATAGCGGCGCAACACCGATTCGAGCCCCGGAAAATCCGCATTCGCATAGCGCCTGATCGTCGTCTCGATGATCCTGCGCCCATCGGCCAAGGCGACACGCGTATTCGTGCCACCGATATCGGCGACAAGGGCATAGCTGTTTGCGGGGTGGGACATGAAACTTCCTAGCGCGCGATGGCGGATTTGAACGCGTGATAAGACGCTTTCGGCGTCCGCTTCAAGGTGTCGAAGTCGACATGGACCATCCCGAACCGCTTTTCATAGCCAAAAGCCCATTCATAATTGTCCAGAAGGGACCAATAAAAGAAGCCCTGGACATTCGCACCTGCCGCGATTGCGCGCTGCGTTGCATGGATGTGATCGGACACAAAGGCGGTGCGTTCAGGGTCATAAACCGCGCCGTTTTCAACGTGATCGTCCCAAGCCATGCCGTTTTCGGTCACGAACAGCGGCAGGTCGCCTACGTAATCATCCGCAAGCCGCGTCAGGAAGGATTGCAGCCCGTCGGGGTAAATCTCCCAGCCCATCTGGGTCTTGGGCCCCGGACCTTCGCGCGACGCCAGATGCGGCCAGGGTTGCGTGTCATCCGTCATCACCTGATGGCGGGTGTAATAATTGACGCCAAGAAAATCGATCTTTTGGCTGATTTCGGCCATGTCATTCTGCCAGCCGGCAGGCATATGCGCGGCGAAACCGTCCAGCGCCGGGGCGGGGTAGGTGCCTTTGGCGATGGCCTCGATGAACCAGCGGTTCATGATCGCGTCCCAAGTGGCGACGGCCTTTGCCGCACCTATGCTGTTGTCCAGCGGCGCGGTATGGTCGAAATTCAGGACGACACCGCAGTTCTGCATCCCCTTGGCGCGCAGCCGTGTCATCGCCATGCCATGGGCGACGTTGATATGATGCATCGCGCGGGCCGTCGCGCGAATGTCGCGCAGGCCAGGCGCATGATGGCCAAGAAAATGTGCCAGGTAGGCCACGCACCAGGGTTCGTTGATTGTGGCGATGGCATGGACACGGTCACCGATCCGGTCGGTGATCACATCGATGAAATCGGCAAAGGCGGTACAGGTATCGCGGTTGGTCCAGCCGCCTTTGTCGGCCAGCGCGGACGGCAATTCCCAGTGGTACAGCGTCTGGAACGGCTTCAGCCCGCGTTCGAGCATCGCATCCACAAGGCGGTCGTAGAAATCGAGGCCTTGCGTGTTCACCGTCCGCCCGTCGGGCATCACCCGCGCCCAGGATGTCGAAAAGCGGTAAGCATCCATGCCCGCATCGCGCAGCAGGTCAAGGTCTTCGGCAAAGCGGTGGTAATGGTCGCAGGCCAAGGCCCCGTTTTCGGCGCGCACGACATTGCCGGGGGTGGCCGCGAATGTGTCCCAATGGGTGGGACCTGCGCCGCCGAATTGGTGCCCTTCGATCTGATAGGCGGCCGTGGCGGCCCCGAACAGGAAACCGTCCGGAAAATCGCTGCGTTTGAAATTCATCTCAGTCCTTTCTGGGGGCGGGTCCGGTCGATCGGCCGACCATCAATTCAGCTTCGAGAAGCACGTTCTGGTGCGCCAGATCTGGGTCCGCGACTGCCGCAAGCAGGATTTCCGCAAGCCGTGCGCCCGCCGCGCGCACCGAGGACCGCGTGGCGGTGAAAATCGGGATGTCATCGCCGTTCTTGAGATAGGACAGATCATCGTCATGCGTGATGATCGACACATCGCGCCCCATGACCAGTCCCGCCTCTTCGACGGCACGCCGCGCCCCCAGCGCGGAAATCAGCGAGGCACAGAGCAGGGCCGTCGGCGGGTTGTCGAGCGTGAGCATGTCGCGGGTTGACTGATAGCCAAAGACTTCGGTCATCTCGCTGGACCGCATGATTGCGGGGTCAATCGGAATACCGCGTCCAAGCAGGGCGATCGTATAGCCGTCGCGCCGGCGATGGGCGAAATCCATGAATTCCATGCCGTTGATCAGCCCGATCCGTGTATGCCCCAGATCAAGCAGAAAATCGGTCGCCCGTTGGAACGCGTGCCGGTTGTTCACGTCAAGCCAGGCATAGGGCAGGGTGGCACCCGATGACCGGCCATGGACGACGAAAGGCAGGCCGATTTCATGCAAGAGCCTGATCCGGCTGTCGTCTAGCCTTGGACCATGCACCACGACCCCATCGACGGCACGCCGCGCCTTTAAGCCGCGATAGACCTGTTCTTCTTGGGCGTCGTCGGCAGTACAGAGAATCATTTCATACCCATGACGCGCATAGGTGTCGCCGGCACCGGCAATGAAATCGCCGAAGACCGGATTGACCATTTCATGTTTGCTTGAAATCGGAATGACATGGCCGATGGCAAGCGCCTTGCCTGTCGCGAGGCCTTTGGCGCGGGTGCTGGGGCGGTAATGATACTGGGCCGCCGCGCGTTCGACACGCAGCCGCGTCGCTTCGTTCACTTCGGGGTAGCCGTTCAGCGCGCGGCTGACCGTGGTTTGGCTCAGACCCAGCTTTTGCGAGAGTTGTTTGAGGTTCATAAGCCCGACATCTTCCAAAGCGCTATCAAATCAGCAGAACGATTTATGCAAGACATTCTTTTGCCGCACCAGCCGTAATCGTTTCAGTAACGCTGCATCTGCCTAAAT
Organism: Yoonia vestfoldensis DSM 16212; assembly: GCF_000382265.1. Taxonomy (GTDB): domain Bacteria; phylum Pseudomonadota; class Alphaproteobacteria; order Rhodobacterales; family Rhodobacteraceae; genus Yoonia; species Yoonia vestfoldensis. The sequence goes on along the minus strand of NZ_KB907980.1, from coordinate 73,055 downwards.
CCAAGTCATTTTTTCTAAAATGACAGCGTTATTGACAAGAGCGAAACCTTGATTGACTGTAGTTGCATCCAAAGCGCTTTGGAATTGCGATTCCACAGCGCGGAAGAGATGACACGACCGGCACAGCGGATGCCAATTAACGTACACGCCAAACTTGCGTGATTGGGAGGAATACCTATGAAATTTAAACTGTATGCCAGCGTGGCAGCGGTTGCCTTGGCCAGTGCGGCGCAAGCCGAGCAGATCACTGTTTTCGGCCCCTGGCTTGGCCCGGATCAGGCCAATGTCGAACAGGTGCTTGCCGCCTTCGCCGAAGCCACCGGCCATGACGTGCGTTACACCGGCTCCGACAGCTTTGAACAGCAGATCGTGATCGACGCCGAAGCAGGCTCTGCCCCGAACGTCTCCGTGTTTCCGCAGCCAGGTCTGGCTGCCGATATGGCGCGCCGTGGTTTCCTGACGCCGCTGCCCGAAGGCACAGGCGATTGGTTGCTGGAAAACTATGCAGCGGGCCAGTCATGGGTCGATCTGGGCACTTACAACGGTCCCGAGGGCAACCCCGCACTTTACGGTTTCTTCTACAAGGTCGATGTGAAATCGCTGGTCTGGTACAACCCGGAAAACTTCGAAGACGCGGGTTATGAAATCCCCGAAACCATGGAAGAGTTGATCGCCTTGTCCGAACAGATCGTCGCGGACGGCGGCACGCCCTGGTGCATCGGTCTGGGGTCGGGCGGTGCAACGGGCTGGCCAGCGACCGACTGGGTCGAGGATATGATGCTGCGCACCCAGCCTCCCGAAGTCTATGACGCATGGGTCAGCAACGAACTGCCGTTTGACGCGCCAGAAGTCGTGAACGCGATCGAACAATTCGGCCTCTTTGCCCGCAACGATGCCTTTGTCGCCGGTGGTGCCGGTGCGGTCGCAACGACCGATTTCCGCGACAGCCCACGTGGCCTGTTCGACAGCCCGCCGCAATGCTACATGCACCGTCAGGCGTCGTTCATTCCCGCCTTCTTCCCTGAAGGGACAGAAGTGGGCGCGGATGCCGATTTCTTCTACTTCCCCGCGTATGAAGCAGAAGACCTGGGCTCGCCCGTTCTGGGTGCCGGCACGCTCTGGGCGATCACCAACCCCAATGACGCGGCCAATGACCTGATAGAGTTCCTCAAGACACCCGAGGCGCACGAGATCTGGATGGGGCTGGGCGGCTTCCTGACACCGCACACCGGCGTGGACAATGCCGCCTTCGGTGATCCGACACTGGCCAACATGAACGACATCTTGTTGGGCGCGACCACGTTCCGCTTTGACGCATCCGACCTGATGCCGGGCGCTGTCGGCGCGGGCTCGTTCTGGACCGGCATGGTCGATTATGCCGGTGGTGCCGATGCAGCCGAAGTGGCCGCACGCATTCAGGCATCCTGGGACGCGATCCAGTAAGTCATCCTTGGCTTAACTTCCGGGTGATCCGGCCTGCGGGTCGGGTCATCCGCAAAACAGGCTGCCCAAGGGGAGGGGACCATGAATCCTGCATTACAGGGTCTTGTGACGATCATCATCGGTGTGGGTGGCTGCATCGCCTATTTCTACTTTTCCAACCAGTTTCTGGACAAGGTGCTCTTGCCCGCGAAAAGTAAGAACGCAGGCCGCAACATCAACCGCGCCAACCTGATCCGGCCGTGGTTGTTCCTGTTTCCCGCGATCTTCGCGCTTGGCCTTTACCTTGCCTATCCGGTCGTCGCGACCTTGTGGTATTCGCTGACCGACCGCAATCAGGGCGGCGCATTCGTGGGCTTTGCAAACTACCAGCGCATGATGGCTGAGCCGAAATTCTGGGAAGCCCTGCGCAACAACATGCTCTGGCTGATCATCGTGCCCGCCGCATCGACCGCATTCGGTCTGCTGGCAGCCCAGCTGACCGACCGGATCAAATGGGGCGCGATCGCGAAATCACTGATCTTCATGCCGATGGCTATTTCGTTCGTCGGGGCCTCGGTCATTTTCAAGCTGATCTATGATACGCGGCCAGTCGATCAGAACCAGATCGGTGCGCTCAATGCGCTGTGGCTGCAATTCGACGGCGGGATCGGGTCGTTCCTGATCCTGCGTCTGTTGCCTGGTGCGCTGATGATCTCGGCGGCGGCGCTGGCGCTGTTTCTGGTCTATACCAACATGCAGGCGATCCGCGAAAAAGGCGCCGGCGCAGGTTCCGCGCTGCGCGCCGTGCTGATCGCGGTCATGGCTTTTGTGATTTATTCCACGCTGGGTCTGGCTTACGGTGCCTTCACGAATGTCCATCCGTATGGCGAACCGCAGACATGGCTGACGATACCGGGCTGGAATTCCTTTTTGCTGATGGTGGTGCTGATCTGGATCCAGACGGGCTTTGCGATGGTGATCCTGTCTGCGGCCCTGCGCGGTATCCCCGAGGAAACCATCGAGGCCGCCATCGTCGACGGCGCGAACCCGTTTCAGGTGTTCTTCAAGATCAAGATGCCGCAGATTTCCGGCACCATCGTTGTGGTCTGGACGACGATTACGCTGGTCGTGCTCAAGGTCTTTGACATCGTCTTTGCCATGACAAACGGGCAATGGGAAACGCAGGTGCTGGCCAATTACATGTTCGACAAGTTGTTCCGCGCCTCTGACTGGGGTGTCGGTTCGGCCTCTGCCATGGTCATCATGCTGCTGGTCAGCCCGATCCTGGTCTGGAATGTCTACAACGCCCGCAAGGAGATGCGCTGATGGATAATATCGCTGGTCGCACATCCGCGCTGAACTGGATCGTGCAGATTTCCGTCGTTGCACTTGTGGCGCTGTGGCTGTTCCCGACCGTCGGTCTTTTGGTGTCGTCTTTCCGCACCGCCGACCAGATTTCAGGCTCCGGCTGGTGGGGTGCCCTGACGGCCAGCGAACAGAACCTGACGCTGCGCACCGCCGACCCCGAAGACGACGGCGCGCAGGTGCTGGTGAACGGCGTCTATACCGTGCAAGGCCAGCTTTTCGGTGAAGGCTCGGAGGCGGAAATCAGCGTGTGGGGCACGTCGTCACTCAGGATCAGCGAATTCGCACCCGGCGACACGGCAGAACTGTCTGACGGCGAAACCCTGACCGTTCAGGCCGATGGTGCCTATGTCTGGACCAGCCCCGAGGAGCTTTCGGGCCGCGGCCAGCGCATTTTCGTCACCGCCACAACGCCGCCCGAATTCACCTTGCAGAACTATGAACGGGTCCTGTTCAGCGGCGACAGCACCGACGGCATGTCGCGGGCGTTCTTCAACACGCTGACCGTGACGATCCCAGCCACCATCATCCCCATCGTGATCGCGGCATTTGCCGCCTATGCGCTGGCGTGGATGGATTTTCCGGGCCGCGCGCTGCTGATCGCCGCTGTCGTGGGCCTCCTGGTCGTGCCGCTGCAACTGGCGCTGATCCCGCTGTTGCGGCTGCATCTGGAAATCGGGATCGGCAAGGGGTATCTGGGCACGTGGCTGGCGCATACGGGGTTCGGGCTGCCGCTCGCGATATATCTGTTACGCAACTACATGGTCGGCCTGCCGCGCGACATCATCGAGAATGCAAAGGTCGATGGGGCAACCGACTTCCAGATCTTCACCAAGATCATCCTGCCCCTGTCGTTTCCGGCACTGGCGTCCTTCGCGATCTTCCAGTTTCTTTGGACATGGAACGATCTGCTGGTCGCCAAGGTTTTCCTGATCGATGCAACGGGGGAAACCACGGTGATGACCAACCAGATCGTAGAGCTTTTGGGCACACGGGGGGGCAATTGGGAAATCCTCGCGACGGCGGCTTTCGTGTCGATCGCGGTGCCCCTCGTCGTGTTCTTTGCGATGCAACGCTATCTGGTCAGAGGCCTGCTGGCTGGGTCGGTGAAGTAACAACTTTTGAGGTACTGACGGCCCGGCGTCACCGGGTCGTCAAAACACAGGACAAGACACTATGACGGCATTGGCCACAAACACCGAAATGGCGGTGGACAAGGATTGGTGGCGGGGTGCGGTGATCTATCAGATCTATCCGCGCAGCTATCAGGACAGCAACGGCGACGGGATCGGCGACCTTCTGGGGATCGTGCAGCGCCTGCCTTATATCGCTTCGCTGGGTGTGGATGCGATCTGGATATCGCCTTTCTTCACCTCGCCGATGAAGGATTTCGGCTATGACGTCAGCGATTACTGCGACGTCGATCCGATGTTCGGCAGCCTTGCCGATTTCGACGCGGTCGTGGATACCGCCCACCGCCTTGGCATCCGCGTGATGATCGACCTCGTGCTGAGCCATACCAGCGACCAGCACCCGTGGTTCGTGGAAAGCCGCGCAAACCAGACCAACGACAAGGCGGATTGGTATGTCTGGGCCGACCCCAAGCCCGATGGCACCCCGCCCAACAACTGGTTGTCGATCTTTGGCGGGTCCGCTTGGCAATGGGACGCGCGACGCGAACAATATTACATGCACAATTTTCTGGCGTCGCAGCCCGATCTGAACTTTCACAGCCCTGCGGTGCAGGATGCGCTGCTTGATATCGCGCTGTTCTGGTTGAACCGGGGCTGTGACGGGTTCCGGCTTGATACGATCAATTTCTACATGCATGACGCCGCATTGCGGGACAACCCGCCCCTGGCCAAGGAAAGGCGCAACGCCAATATCGCGCCTTCGGTCAATCCCTATAACCATCAGGAACATATCTACGACAAGAACCACCCCGACAACGTCAAGTTCCTGGCACGCCTGCGCGCCATCATGGAACCTTACGGTGCGGCCGCCGTGGGCGAGGTGGGCGATGCCCAGCGCGGTCTTGAGATCATGGGCCAGTATACGACCGGCACCGATCTGATGCAGATGTGCTATGCGTTCGAGTTTCTGGCCAAGGACAAGCCGACCGCGGCGCGCATCGTCGACGTCATGCGCCAGGTTGACGAAGTCGCCGCCGATGGCTGGGCCTGCTGGGCCTTTTCCAACCACGATGTCGTGCGCCATGCCACGCGCTGGGATCTGCCGCCCGGCGGCCAGCGGATGTTCGTGTCATTGTTGATGTCGCTGCGCGGATCGGCCTGTATCTATCAGGGCGAGGAATTGGGCCTGCACGAGGCGGAACTGGCTTTCGAGGACCTGCAAGACCCTTATGGCATCGAATTCTGGCCAGAATTCAAAGGCCGTGACGGCTGCCGCACGCCCATGGTCTGGGACCGCGACAACCACAACGGCGGGTTCAGCTCTGTGCGGCCTTGGCTGCCGGTCCCGTCCGAACATCTGGGCCTGTCTGTTGCAGCCCAAGAGGACGAACCCGGCGCCTTGCTGCACCATTACCGCCGCGCCATCGCGTTCAAGCACAGCCATCCCGCGCTCAGCATCGGGTCGCACGACAAATTGCGTGCAGTTGGTGACGTGATCTATTTTACCCGGACGTCGGGCGATCAGACGATCTTTTGTGCGTTCAACGTCAGCGAAACGCCATCCGATTTCGACCCACCACCGGGGGATTGGATACCGATCGGGGCTGAACTGGGCGGTACGCAAATATCGGCAGACGGCAAGTTGCATTTTGGTCCGTGGCAGGTGTGCTTCGCGCTCAAAAGGTAAGGCAAGGGAAGGGGAGTGAGACATGGCTGAACTGAAACTGACGGACGTCGCCAAGACCTATGGCGGGACGGTTGATGTTCTCAAGAACATCAACCTCGATATCAAGAAAGGCGAATTGATCGTCTTTGTGGGGCCGTCCGGGTGCGGGAAATCGACCTTGCTGCGCATGATCGCGGGTCTGGAAAAGATCACGGGTGGCGAATTGCAGATCGACGGGCAGGTCGTCAACGACGTGCCCCCCGCGCAGCGCGGCATCGCGATGGTGTTCCAGTCCTATGCGCTTTATCCGCATATGACGGTGCGTGAAAACATGTCTTTCGCCCTCAAGCTCGCCAAGAAATCCAAGGCGGAAATCGAAGAGGCCGTGAACCGCGCCGCCAAGATCCTGCAACTGGACGATTATCTTGACCGTCTGCCCAAGGCGCTGTCGGGCGGACAGCGCCAGCGCGTCGCGATCGGGCGGTCCATCGTGCGCGACCCCAAGGTGTATCTCTTCGACGAACCGCTCTCGAACCTCGATGCCGCCTTGCGCGTGGCCACACGGATCGAAATCGCGCAGCTCAAGGAATCGATGCCCGACAGCACGATGATCTACGTGACCCACGATCAGGTCGAGGCGATGACGCTGGCCACCCGCATCGTGGTCCTTGCCAACAAGGGGATCGCACAGGTCGGCACGCCGCTGCAACTTTATGAACGGCCCGAAAACGAATTTGTGGCGCAATTCATCGGTTCCCCCGCGATGAACCTGCTGGCGGGCGAGATCACGGGAACCGGGGCTGTCACAACCATCAAGCTGCATGGCGGCGGCACCGTCAAATCCGCAGCCCCGACCCGCGACAGCGACATGGGGTTGCAGGTCAATGTCGGCATCCGCCCCGAGGACATGATCGAGACCACGGGCGAGGATTACGCATTCGAGGGCAAGGTGAACATCACCGAAGCCTTGGGCGAAGTGACGCTTCTCTACTTCGACAAGGTCGGCGACAATTCCGCCGTGATCGGAAAGCTGCCGGGTATCCATGCCGATTTGCGCGGCAGATCGGTGCGGATGGCCGCCAGCCCCGACAAAGTGCAGGTGTTCCTGAACGGGCAATCGCTCTACTATCGGTGACGGCTTGCCAGTGCCGCGCCGATGTGATCGCATCGGTGCGGAAACCGTCACGGAGCCTGTCATGCAAACCCCCGAAAATCGTCTGAAATCCGCCCTTGCGGCCGGGCAGGTGCAATACGGCATCTGGCTGTCGACAGGGTCGGCGCAGCTTGCGGAAATGGCGGGGCTTGCGGGTCTCGACTGGTGCCTGATCGATGCCGAACACGGGCCAAATGCGCCCACCGGCCTGATCCCTCAGTTGCAGGCGCTGTCCGCCACCGGCGCGTCACCCGTCGTGCGCATCGCCAGCGCCGAGGTCTGGCTGGTCAAACAGGTGCTCGACCAAGGCTGCCAGACCGTACTGGTGCCCATGGTTGACGATGCGGCAACGGCGGCGCTGATGGCCCGCGCCATGCGCTATCCCCCCGATGGCATCCGCGGCATGGGCGCGTCATCCGCGCGTGCGTCCAGTTATGGCAGTATCCCCGATTACGCGCGCACGGCCAATGCGCAGATGTGCCTGCTGGTGCAGGCCGAAAGCCGCGCCGCACTGGACGATATCGACGCCATCGCCGCCACCCCCGGCGTCGACGGCGTCTTTGTCGGCCCCGCCGATCTGTCCGCGGACATGGGCTATCCCGGCCAGCCCGACCACCCGGAGGTTGTCGCCGCCATCGACCATATCATCGCGCGCACCACCGCAGCGGGCAAGATCGCGGGGATCATCACCTTCGACGAGGCCCGCGTTGCGGATTATGTCGGCAAAGGCGTGACCTTCATGGGTGTGTTGACCGATGTCACGCTGCTGAACACGGCCCTGCGCGGTCTGGCAGGACGGCTGAAACCCACATCTTCAGAGTCCGTCAAATCGCGCTAGCGCGAATTGACGTAATCCCCGCCGGAGGCTTAAAAGTCATTTCCGCCGCCGCCCCGTCCGCGCGCGGCCTTCGCCTTCTTTCACCGGCGCGCGGTTGAACCTGATCCATTCCGCGCCAGACCGGTCCTGATCCATCAGGAAATTCGCGGCACGGATCGCCTCCATCTCCTTGCCTGCGCGCGGCAGGGTGGACCCCATGCCGAACAGGGTGACGAAGGATTCATCATCCATATCCTCGGGCAGGATGATCCCCGCCGCCAGCACCTCGGCGCGTTTTTCGGCGATCTTGAGCGGCCCGATGGGAAGCGCGACAGGGTTCATGATCGCCGATGTCATGCCGGCGGTCATCGCCATCGGCAGAAAGGCGTTGTTGATCCCGTGCCGGTTGGGCAGGCCGAAACTGATGTTGGACGCGCCGCAGGTCGTATTCACGCCCAATTCCTCGCGCAGGCGGCGCACAAGGGTGAACACCTGCAAACCGGCGGTCCCCATCGCGCCAATCGGCATCACCAATGGATCGACCACGATATCATGCGCGGGAATGCCGTAATCGGCGGCGCGTTCAACGATCTTCTTGGCCACGGCAAAGCGCACATCGGGGTCCTCGGAAATCCCGCTGTCGTCGTTGGAAATCGCCACCACCGGCACATTGTATTTCTTCACCAGCGGCAGGACGAGTTCCATCCGCTCTTCCTCGCCGGTGACGGAGTTCAGCAGCGGGCGGCCTTCGGCGGCGGCAAGACCCCGTTCCAGTGCACCGGGGACAGACGAGTCGATGCAAAGCGGCACATCAACCACGGCCTGCACCCGTGCCACTAGTTCCGCCATCAGCGGCGGTTCGACGAAATTGTTGTCGGCGTAACGCGGGTCTTCGGCCATCTTGTTGGAAAAGACCGCGCCCGAATTGATGTCCAGCACCGTGGCACCGGCGGCGACCTGCGCGATGGCGTCCGCCTCGACCCGCGAAAAATCGCCGCGTTCCAGTTCCTCGGCGAGGATCTTGCGGCCCGTTGGGTTGATCCGTTCGCCAATCACGCAGAACGGCTGGTCAAAGCCGATGATGGCGGTCTTGGTCTTGGATTCGACGATGGTGCGGGTCATGAAAGGTCCTTAGCTGTGCGCGGCAGGCAGGGCAGAGGCCCCGCCGTTGTCGATGGCCCATTGCGCGTTGGTCTTGATCCCGCCCAGCGGGAAGAAATGCACATGAGTGATGTTGAAATCCGGGTGGGCGGCCTTGTGCGCGGCCAAGGCTGCGACCACCTCTGTCGGCTCGTAGGGCAGCAACAGCTTGGTCACATCCATTGCCCGCTTTTGCAAGACCCGCAGCGACGGGCCAACCCCGCAGGCGATGGCGAATTTGATCAGCGTCTGCAGTTTCGCGGGCCCCGCGATGCCGATATGGATCGGGATGGTGATGCCCGCGTCACGCAGGGCATCGGCCCAGGCGATGATCGGCCCTGCCTCGAAAGCGAATTGCGTGGCCAGTGCCATGTCAGCACCAGATGTCTCATGGAACCGTTGTTTCCAGCGCAGCGCGGCCATCACGTTTGTGTCACTGCCGTCATGGTCGATGTCGCGGTTGCCCTCTGGATGACCTGCGACATGCAGCCGTTTGAAATCGCGGAATAATCCGGTTTCTATCAACTGCATGGAATTGTCGAAATCGCCCTGCGGCTGCGCCACGCCGCCCGCCAGCAACAGCGCCTGATCGACGCCCGCCTCGCCCTGATAGCGTGCGATCCAGTCAGCCAGCGTCGCGCGGTCCTTGATGATGCGCGCGGGAAAATGCGGCATGACCTTGTAGCCGTCACTGGCCAGCCTGCGGGCGGTCACGACCATGTCGTCGATCGGCGTGCCGTCGATATGGGCGATATAGACGCGCGTGCCTTCGGGCAGAAGATCGCGGAAATTCTCGACCTTCTCGGCGGTGCGCGGCATCACCTCGATCGAATAGTCGCGCAGAAAGGCGGCGATAGCGGGGTTGGCCGGAGGCGTTTCCGGTTCTTTGGATTTGAAAAACGGCAAGAGCGACATCATGGCCTCCTTCAGGCGGCGGGCGACAGGATCAGGCCCAGCCGTCATTTGCAATCAACGCCTTGATGCGCTCTTGGTCGTAATCCGCGACGATCCGGGCAACGGCGGCTTCGGCAGCCTCGGCGTCGGTGCCTTCAGCCGCGTAAGGGTCGGCCTTGCGGAATCCCGACATGTAATCATCCGATTCCGCGGCCCCCGATTTCATCGCGGCGCGGTCGATGGCCTGTTCGAACCTCTCAGGCAGGGGCAATTTGGTGCCCCGCCGTCCGCGCCCAACAATGACCTGCGCGGGAATGTCGCGCCAGTAAACGATGGTGACGTCAGGCATGTGATTCCCCCAAGAAACTCTGCTGCGGTTCTAACATCGCGTGGCGACACGCAGGGTCGGTTTTCGACATCACGCAGGCGGTCCGCGACGGTCGACGGCGTCCTGCGATATTTTCACGCAAGGCGCATGTGCCGGGGTCTTGGGCTTGTCTTGTGGCAGCCGGCAGCATACGTTTGATTTAACTCGAAATGGAGGGCGTGTAGAATGACGCCCAAGCGTCCCAAAGGTGCGGGCGCGTTCCCGAAAGCGGTCGATAGCCCCGCGCCACAAAAATCCGATCCGGCCACGCTCTATGCGGCGCTGGACCTTGGAACGAATTCCTGCCGGATGCTGATTGCCCAGCCGAAGGGCAGTCAGTTCCATGTCGTGGACAGTTTTTCCAAATCTGTCCAGCTTGGCCAAGGTCTTGAAAGCACAGGAAGATTGTCGCGCGCGTCGATGAACCGCACGATTTCGGCGATGCGCATCTGCCGCGAAAAACTGCACCGTCATGGTGTCACACGGATGCGGCTTGTCGCAACCGAAGCGTGCCGCCGCGCGCTGAATGGTGAGCATTTCGTCGCTCAGGTGCGGCGTGAAACCGGCCTGAACCTTGAGATCATCCGCCCCGAGGAAGAGGCGCGCCTTGCCGTCATTTCCTGCGCGCCGCTGGTCAGTGTGAACACCGAACAATTGCTGGTCGTGGATATCGGCGGCGGATCGACCGAGCTTGTCTGGATCGACCTGACCAATGTGCCCAAGCGCGAACGCCCCCGTGCGATCATGCGCCTGCATGCGGGGTTCAAATCCGACCCCGGCCCCTTTGCCGCCGCCAAGGTCGTGGATTGGATTTCCGTGCCGCTTGGTGTGGCCACGCTTCGCGACCAGTTTGCAGACGTCGAAGACGACGCTGCCCGCTTTGCCTTGATGAGCTGGTTTTTCGAGGAAAACCTTGAAGCCTTCGCGCCATCCGCCGCAGCCCAGGCGCGCGAGGGATTCCAGATCATCGGCACCAGTGGCACGGTCACGACGGTCGCCGCCAGCTATCTGGGGCTGAAGCGCTATGACCGGACCAAGGTGGACGGGCTGCGCATGACATCCGACCAGATCGACGCCGTGATCCGCGATTATCTGACGCTGGGCCCCGACGGGCGGCGTGCCGACCCGCGGATCGGGCGCGACCGGCAGGCTTTGATCATGTCGGGGGCCGCGATCTTGCAGACCTTGATGCGGCTTTGGCCGACCGACCGGCTGTCGGTGGCGGACCGTGGCTTGCGGGAAGGGTTGCTTTATGCCCAGATGTCCGCCGATGGGGTCTTGGAAGACGCCCCGTTTTAAGGGTACAGCGCGTCATGGCCAAAAAACCCACCACCAAGAACACCTCTGGACGCGGACAGCGCGACCTGCATGTCAAGGTCAAGACAGCGCGCGGGCGCAAGCTGTCGTCGACCCAGTGGCTGCAGCGGCAGTTGAACGACCCTTATGTCAAACGCGCCAAGGCGGACGGGTATCGGGGCAGGGCGGCCTACAAGATCCTTGAGCTGGACGACAAATACCGCTTTTTGGTACCGGGCGCGCGGGTGGTCGATCTTGGCTGTGCACCGGGCGGCTGGTTGCAGGTTGCGGTCAAACGCACCAATGCGCTGGGGGAACGCACGTCCAAGGCGCAGGGCTATGTGCTGGGCGTCGATCTGCAAGAGGTCGATCCGATCCCCGGCGCTGAAATCCACCAGCTCGATTTCATGGCCGATGACGCCGATGTGCAGGTGCGCGACTGGCTGGGCGGCAATGCGGATGTCGTGATGTCGGATATGGCGGCCTCGGCCTCGGGGCACAAGCAGACCGATCACAACCGGATCATCGCGCTCTGTGAAGCGGCGGCGCATTTTGCTTTCGACGTGCTGAACGAAGGCGGTACTTTTGTGGCCAAGGTGCTGGCGGGGGGTGCGGAGGGTGATCTGCAAAAACTGCTCAAGGCGCGGTTCGAGAAAGTCGCCAATGTCAAGCCGCCGGCGTCGCGGTCGGACAGTTCGGAAAAATTCGTCGTAGCGACCGGATTCAAAGGCCGCGACAGCGCCGGCTGACGCCGGTTTTTTTGAGTATTTCTGGAAATAAGAAGGAGGGGGCCTGTGCTTTCAGCCTTGCGCCGCGTTCCAGATGGCGAATTCGGCGGCGCGTTTGTGATGCAGTTCGGCCAACACATCGCCGGACAGCGACAATTCCATTGTGGGCGAGACGTTTTTCTGGTGCAGGGTCAGGTGCAGATCAAGCCTGTTTTCGAGGAAGGCCGTGACCTTGTCCCAGGCTTCGTAGCGGAACAGATGTTCGGCCCCGATCTGGCCATCATTGATGCGCAGGAACTTGTCCTGGGATCCGACGGCGGCGAAAGGCGCCGGGCTTCCCTTGCAATATTCGACGACGAAATCCTCGAAGCTGATGCCGCGAGTGCTGTTTTCATGTCCCACGAGATCATCGCGGGTCCGGTAGCGATACCAGCTGCCAAGCCAGGCCACCGGATGCCGGACGATCGCCATGACTTCGGGTGTTTGTCCGCCAGCCTGCACAAAAAATGGCCGCAGGAATCGTTTGTACCGATAGCAGGGCGCATGTTTAAGCTGCGGTGGATCGCGCAGAACCATGGACGCGCGCGGCGCGAGCGCGCCTTCCAACGCCGTGGACCCGGTTTTCGGCACCGCGAGAAGAACAAGGTTTTCTTTCCAGAAAACAAGCATTTGCATTGATCCTGCATAGGTTCCGACGACAATTATCGCATAAACCAAACCTTAACCACTTCCCGCCGATAGTGGTGATGGAAATTCATGTTGCAATGTTCACGTTTTGATCCCATGTAATAGGGAACATAGGGCGAACAAAGCAGCGATTGCCCCTCGGCGGGGTGCGTGAAATAAGGACAGGGTAGATGGCAACGGCAGATCTTTTGAAAATGATGGACAAGAAAACCGCGGACAAGGAAAAGGCGCTGGAAAGCGCGCTTGCGCAGATCGAACGGCAGTTCGGCAAAGGCTCGATCATGAAACTCGGCGGCCAAAACCAGATGCCCGAGATCGAGGCGACCTCGACCGGGTCGCTGGGGCTGGACATCGCGCTGGGGATCGGTGGCCTGCCCAAAGGGCGCGTGATCGAGATTTACGGCCCTGAATCGTCAGGCAAAACGACGCTGACCCTGCATTCCATCGCGGAAGAGCAGAAAAAGGGCGGGATTTGCGCCTTTGTCGACGCAGAACATGCGCTTGATCCGCAATATGCCAAGAAACTTGGCGTGAACCTTGACGAATTGCTGATCTCGCAGCCCGATACCGGCGAACAGGCACTCGAAATCGTGGATACGCTGGTGCGGTCGGGTGCTGTGTCGCTGGTGGTGGTCGATTCGGTTGCGGCGTTGACACCCAAATCCGAGCTTGAAGGGGACATGGGCGACAGTTCGGTCGGCGTGCATGCCCGTTTGATGAGCCAGGCGATGCGCAAACTGACAGGGTCGATCAACAGGTCGGGCTGCATGGTGATCTTCATCAACCAGATCCGCATGAAGATCGGTGTGATGTTCGGCAGCCCCGAAACCACGACTGGCGGCAATGCGCTGAAATTCTACGCCTCGGTCCGGCTTGATATCCGCCGGATCGGCGCGATCAAGGACCGTGACGAGGTGGTGGGCAATGCGACCCGCGTGAAGGTGGTCAAGAACAAGGTGGCGCCACCGTTCAAACAGGTCGAATTCGACATCATGTATGGCGAAGGCATTTCCAAGACCGGCGAATTGCTGGACCTAGGCGTCAAGGCCGGTGTGGTCGAAAAGTCGGGTGCGTGGTTCAGCTATGGCGATGAACGGATCGGGCAGGGGCGTGAAAACTCCAAGCTGTTCCTCAAGGAAAACCCCAAGATCGCCAATGAAATCGAGGACAAGATCCGGGCGGCCCATGGCCTCGACTTCGCGATGAGCGATGCAGATAGCAGTGGCGACGACGATATCGTCGAAATGTAAAGGCCGGGGCGCAGTACAAACTGCGCCCTGATCACGCACCCAAGGCGCCAGGTGCGCCGATCCCGGCGAAAAAGACGCGCGAGCGTGATCAGGTGCTGCGGTCTATCGGTGGACACTGGCCTGCTGCAACGCTATTTCTGCCGCTGACCAGACCTTTTTCCGTGAAAGCGCGCCATGACCAGCCTTGCTGACATCCGTTCGACCTTTTTGAATTACTTTGAAAAACAGGGTCACCGCGTGGTCCCGTCAAGCCCGCTTGTGCCGCGCAACGACCCCACGTTGATGTTCACCAATTCGGGCATGGTGCAGTTCAAGAACCTGTTCACCGGGGTCGAAACCCGCGATTACAGCCGTGCGACGACCAGCCAGAAATGCGTGCGCGCGGGCGGCAAGCACAACGATCTGGACAATGTGGGCTATACCGCGCGGCACCACACGTTTTTCGAAATGCTGGGCAACTTCAGCTTTGGCGATTACTTCAAATCGGACGCGATCCCCTTTGCCTGGGAATTGCTGACCCGCGATTTCGGCATCGACAAGTCGCGCCTTTTGACCACGGTCTATCACACTGACGACGAAGCGTTCGATCTGTGGAAAAAGATCGGCGTGCCTGAAGACCGGATCATCCGCATCCCCACCGACGACAATTTCTGGCGCATGGGGCCGACAGGGCCCTGCGGCCCCTGCACCGAGATTTTCTATGACCACGGCGATCACATCTGGGGCGGCCCTCCCGGATCGGCCGAGGAGGATGGCGACCGTTTCATCGAAATCTGGAACGTCGTTTTCATGCAGAACGAACAGTTCGAGGATGGCTCGATGCGCCCGCTCGACATGCAGTCGATCGACACCGGCATGGGGCTGGAACGGATCGGCGCGCTGTTGCAGGGCAAGCATGACAATTACGATACCGACGTGATGCGCGCGCTGATCGAGGCGTCGGCACATGCAACGTCGAGCGACCCTGACGGCCCCGGCAACACGCATCACCGCGTGATCGCGGACCATCTGCGATCCACCTCGTTCCTGATCGCCGAAGGTGTGCTGCCCTCGAATGAAGGCCGCGGCTATGTGCTGCGCCGGATCATGCGCCGCGCGATGCGACATGCGCATCTGCTGGGCGCAAAGGACCCGGTGATGTACCGTCTGGTACCTGCACTTGTGCAACAGATGGGTGCGGCCTACCCCGAACTGGGCCAAGGCCAGCGCCTGATCGAAGAGACGCTGATGAACGAAGAAATCCGGTTCAAGCAGACGCTGGACCGCGGCTTGAAACTGCTCGATGACGAACTGGCGGGCCTGCCGGATGAGGCTGCCCTGCCGGGCGAGGCGGCGTTCAAGCTTTATGACACCTATGGTTTTCCACTCGATCTGACGCAGGATGCACTGCGCGAAAAAGGCCGCAGCGTCGATACTGATGGGTTCGATGCCGCGATGGCCGCGCAAAAGGTTAAAGCCCGCGCCGCATGGTCGGGCACGGGCGAAGCCGCCGACAGCGCGATCTGGTTCGATGTCGCCGATGTGGCGGGGACCACCGATTTCCTCGGCTACGACAGCCTTGATGTCGAAGGCCAGATCAAGGCACTGGTCGCCGATGGCGCGATGGTCCAGCAAGCGGGCGGCGCCGTGCAGATCGTGCTGAACCAGACCTCGTTCTATGCCGAATCCGGCGGGCAGGTCGGCGATGCGGGCATCTTGCAGACCGACACCGGCACGGCCGAGATCACCGATACCAAAAAGGTGGCCGGTGTGTTCATCCATTTCGCCACTGTCACCAGCGGCACGATTGCTGTGGGGCAGGGTGCGGCGCTACGCGTGGACGCAGGCCGTCGCGCGGCCATTCAGGCCAACCATTCCGCAACGCATCTGCTGAACGAGGCTTTGCGTGAACGGCTGGGCGATCACATCGCGCAGCGCGGCTCGTTGAACGCGCCTGACCGGCTGCGGTTCGACTTCAGCCATACCAAGGCGCTCGGCGCGGAGGAACTGGCCCAGATCGAACGCGACGTGAACACGCTGATCCGGCAAAACACCCGCGTCGAAACCCGCATCATGGCGCCCGATGATGCCCGCGCGCTTGGCGCGCAGGCGCTGTTCGGCGAAAAATACGGCGACGAGGTGCGCGTTGTGTCCATGGGCCACAAGGACGGGTCCGGCAAGGGGGCGGCGGGCAACACCTATTCACTGGAACTTTGCGGCGGCACGCATGTGCGCCAATTGGGGGACATCGGCGTGTTTGTCGCTTTGGGCGACGCGGCCTCCAGCGCCGGTGTCCGCCGGATCGAGGCGCTGACAGGGCAGGCGGCGCTGGATTACCTGCGTGCGCAGGACCAGCGGCTGGCAGATGTCGCAGCAGCCCTCAAGGCCCCCGCATCCGAGGTCGCCGACCGCGTCAAGGCGCTGATGGATGAACGCCGCGCACTGGCCAACGAGGTCGCACAATTGCGCCGCGAACTGGCTATGGGCGGCGGCGCGCAGGGGGCAGCACCTGCGGCGCAGGTCAACGGGATCGCCTTTCACGCGCAGCTGCTGTCGGGCGTCACCGGCAAGGACCTGCCGTCGCTGATTGACCAGATCAAGGCCGATCTGGGCAGCGGCGTCGTGCTGCTGATCGCCGATACCGGCGACAAGGCCGCCGTCGCCGTAGGCGTCACGCCAGACCTGACCGCGCGCGTCTCGGCTGTCGATATCCTGCGCGCGGTGACACCGGAACTGGGCGGCAAGGGCGGCGGTGGCCGGCCCGACATGGCGCAAGGCGGTGGTGCCTCCGCTGGAAACGCCAATGCCGCGATCGGTGCCGCAAAATCACTGTTGGAGAACCTGAAATGACCGCACTCTGGATTGCCCATGTCAAAGTCACCGATGACGCCGCCTACGGCGAATACGCCAAGCGCGCGACAGTGGCCATCGCCGATCATGGCGGCGTCTTCCTGGCCCGTGGCGGCGCCTATGAACAGCTTGAGGGACCAGACCGCCCCCGCAACGTCGTGGCCCGCTTTCCCAGCCTGCAGGCCGCGCATGACTGCTATCATTCGCCCGCCTATCAAGAGGCGCTGAGCTACGCCAAAGGTGCGAGCCAGCGCGAGCTGTGTATCGTTGAAGAAATCGGCTGAAACAAAAAAGCCGGGGCGCTGATTGCCCCGGCTCTTTTACATCTTCAGAGAAAAATATCCCCGCCGGAGGCTTCGCGCTGGTCAGACCAGCGCGAAACGCCTCACGCGCTGCGGGCGTTCTTCTTGCGCTCGTGCGGGTCGAGGAAACGCTTGCGCAGCCGGATCGCGTTGGGGGTCACTTCGACCAGCTCGTCATCGTCGATATAGGCGATGGCCTGTTCCAGCGACATGGTGACGGGCGTCGTCAGACGCACCGCCTCATCCGTGCCGGATGCACGCACGTTGGTCAGTTGCTTGCCCTTTAGCGGGTTCACTTCCAGATCGTTATCGCGGCTGTGTTCGCCGATGATCATGCCGGTATAGACCGCTTCCTGCGCGCCGATGAAGAACTTGCCACGGTCTTCCAGTTTCCACAGTGCATAGGATACGGAAGTGCCGTTCTCCATCGAGATCAACACGCCCTGACGGCGGCCTTCGATCTTGCCCTTGTAGGGAGCCCATCCGTGGAACAACCGGTTCAGGATGCCCGACCCACGCGTGTCGGTCAGGAATTCACCGTGATACCCGATCAGGCCGCGCGATGGCACATGCGCGATGATGCGGGTCTTGCCGGCACCGGCGGGTTTCATCTCGACCAGTTCACCCTTACGGGGGCCGGTCAGCTTTTCGACGACAGCGCCGGTATATTCGTCATCGACGTCGATCGTGGCTTCCTCGATCGGTTCGTGGCGGACGCCGTCGACATCCTTGTAGATCACCTGCGGGCGGGAGATCGACAGTTCGAACCCTTCGCGGCGCATGTTCTCGATCAAAACGCCCATCTGCAATTCGCCACGGCCCGAGACCTCGAAGGCGTCGCCCATGGCTGTATCGGCGACTTTGATCGCGACGTTGACTTCGGCTTCGCGCATCAGGCGTTCGCGGATGACGCGGCTTTGCACCTTCTTGCCATCGCGACCGGCGAGGGGGCTGTCGTTGATCCCGAAGGTCACGGTGATGGTCGGCGGGTCGATGGGTTGCGCGGGAAGCGCGGTGTCGATCGACAGATCGCAGATCGTGTCGGCGACGGTCGCCTTGGTCATGCCTGCGAGCGTCACGATGTCGCCTGCCTCGGCCACGTCAATCGCCTGCTGGCCCAGACCGCGGAACGCGAGGATCTTGGACACCCGGAACTGTTCGAGCTTGTCACCGTTGCGCGACAGCGCCTTGACGGTTTCGCCTGCGCGCAATGTGCCCGCCTCGACCCGGCCGGTCAGGATGCGTCCGATGAACGGGTCGGCGGACAGGGTGGTCGCGAGCATCTGGAACGGCTCTTTTCGGCGGCTGATCTGGGCGGGCATCGGCACGTGGCTCAGCACCATGTCGAACAGGGCTGACAAATCCTTGCGCGGCCCGTCCAACGTAAGGTCGCACCAGCCGGCACGGCCCGATGCGAACATCACCGGAAAATCAAGCTGGTCGTCGGTGGCTTCCAAGGCAGCGAACAGGTCGAAGACGTCGTCGACCGCCTTGTCGGGTTCGCCATCGGCCTTGTCGACCTTGTTTACGACGACGATAGGGCGCAGCCCCAGCGCCAGCGCCTTGGAGGTCACGAATTTCGTCTGCGGCATCGGCCCTTCGGCGGCATCGACCAGCAGGACGACACCATCGACCATCGACAGGATGCGTTCGACCTCGCCGCCGAAATCGGCGTGGCCGGGGGTGTCGACGATGTTGATCCGCGTGCCTTTCCATTCGACCGACGTGCATTTCGCCAGAATGGTGATACCGCGTTCGCGTTCGATGTCGTTGCTGTCCATCGCGCGTTCGGTCGTCGCCTCGTTTTCGCGATAGACGCCGGATTGTTTCAGAAGTTCGTCGACAAGCGTTGTCTTGCCGTGGTCAACGTGCGCGATGATCGCGATATTGCGGATATCCATGGGTCAGCCTTATGGGAAATTTAGCTGCGCGATACCGTGCTATCGCAGCAAAAGCCACCCCTTAATCGCATCCCGCGTCAGTGGGGCGATGTCTGCGAAAAAAGGTGTATGACAAGGATACCGCCAAGGATCATCCCGATTCCGATGATTGCGGGCAGATCGAGCCTTTGGCCGAACACGACAAACCCGATGGCCGCGATCATCACGATGCCAAGGCCGGACCACATCGCATAGACGACGCCCACCGGCATGAACCGCAGCGTCATCGCAAGAAGGTAGAATGACACGCCATAGGCAATGACGACCACAACAGACGGCCAGAGCCGTGTGAATTGCTGACTCGCCTGCAAGGCTGTCGTTCCGATGGTTTCGGCGATGATGGCAAAGATCAGAAAGACATAATGGATCGGCATGTTCAGCGTGTAGCGCGGGACGTGACGGCTGTCATGTGCATTCGTGCGGCAAATTGCGCCTGCTATCGCCGGATGCGGCCGGATGATGTGTCACATTTTCTGCGTGTGTCACTTTGACGCAAAATTTTTTGTATTTCTGTCACATTTGGCCCTCTAGGTTATTAATACTTTTTTAACATTTTTGGGAGACCCAATGACTAAAGTTGTAATTCTACCGTCCCTTTTGCTGGCCGCCGCTGTTTTGGCGGGCTGTTCGTCGGGATCGTCGACCGCCACACCCGGCGGCGATACTGTCGTCCAGCTTAATTTTGGCACGACGAGTGATACTGAATCATCGAATGGCCAGCCGTTTGCGGATACAGTGCCTCTTGACGCTAACTTGGTGCCAGTTTCGGGTTCGGGCTTCGATCAATCCGGGCAAGTACTTCTGGTCACAAGGTCGACCAATGGAACCACCGGTGAGATCGTGATCAATTTGTCCGATGCAAATTATAGCATTGATCGCGGAGCCAACCCCGCCGGCGGTGCCGACGGATCGTTCAACATTGATGTCAACGGCGAAACTCTCGAGTTTACAGCGACACCGAATACATTCTTTCCGCTGGTCGCCACCGGTCTTGACGGCACTTTATATCAGCTTAAGCCAAACACCGGCAGCGTATTTTCATCGACCAACCTGATTTCGATCATCGGTGGCGCCGATGAAGGCCCGTTCGGGTTGTATACTTTCGGCTTTGAAACGAATCCGGCAAATCTGCCAACGGATGGCAGTGTGGATTACGCTGGCGAATTGGCTGGAGAGACCTTCTCGGATGGTGAGGCCAGCAGCATCACCGGATCAGTCCGTTTTACGGCGCGTTTCGGTGATAGCCGCATCCATGGCGATGCCAGCGTGACTGGCGACGACGGGACATTCGAATTCGACATTCTCGAAACGGATATCGTTGGAAATGGATTTACCACGACGACGACATTGACGAACTGCCTTGATGTTATCGTTTGCGCACCGTCGGCGTCCCAAATCGGCGGCACTTTCTTCGGGCCTGGCGGGTCTGAAATCAGCGGTCTTGCTGTGATCGACGAGACGATCAATGGCGACAGAATTGTCGGTGCTGCGGGCTATACCGCAGATCGCACGGCACCTTAATAGGGGAGATACAGCGTTTCGTTACATGGGGCGGCTTCGGCCGCCCTTTTTCGTCCTTGCGCCCTAGCGCCCGGTATACCGATCCGGGCGGTGGTTCGTCGCGATGATCAGGTTCGCGACCACGGCACCTCCCAGTGAAAACAGCACCAGCCGCGGCGCGATGACGGCAAAGGCGGCGGCGAAGAGGCATAGATCGAAGATCAGCTGCGTATAGCCTGCCCGGAACCCGGTTTTTTCTTGCAGCAACAGCGCCAGCACGCCGATCCCCCCAAGGCTCGCACCATGCCGGAACAGCACGATCAACCCCAGCCCGATCACCGCGCCGATCAAGAGCGCGCCCAGCACCGGGTCGAGTTGGTCGAAGACGATCCAGCGCGGAAACATCTCTGCCATGACCGACACCGCGGCGACGCAGACAAAGCTCTTGATCGTGAAACGCGGGCCCATCTTCACCCAGGCCAACCAGTAAAATGGAAGGTTCACGGCAAAGAACACGATCCCGAAGGACAGGCCCGTCGCATAGGACAACAGCACCGCCAGCCCTGCCGTCTGCCCCGTCACCAGCCCAAGATGCGTCAGCATCGTCACCCCCAGCGCGCACATGGCCGTGCCAAGCACAAAGGCCTGCGCGTCTTCAAGGTGGGTATGCGGGGCGGGGGTTTGGGTCATGCTGCGGCGGTTAGTCAATTCGACGGGAACAAGCAACCAGCCCTGTGCAAGCCCGCAAGACCATGTCACGCGCCACGCACTTTATCTTCTCGGTGAAGCGGCGATTCAATGTTAATGTTTAGTTCATATTTTGGTCAGTTTGATGGAGATATGAATGAAGCAATATATCGGTTTGTTGCTGGCGTCCTGCATATTGCCTGCCTGCGGTGGCGGTAGCGGTAGCGATCCGGGACCTTCGCCGCTTTATCTTGGAACAACAAGCAACACGGATTCGGCAAATGGGCTGGCCTTCGCGCAGGCCTTCGCCGAACAGGACGGCGCGAACCTTGCGCCGGTGGTTGGGACTGACACCGCCAACTTGCGGCTTGTCCGGTTGCGCAGCCAGCCCACATTCAGCGTTGACCTGCCGGCTGCAACCTTGTCCAGGCCAGACACGAACCGTCTGGTGTTCACGGTTGACGATGAAGTTTTTGACCTTGTCTCGAACATGCCCAACATCGGCGAAACTGACGACATCACGCTTGTCAGGTTCGTTCCTGTCGTTGGTGAACAGGTTGCGCCCTATCGCATTGCGGACAGCCGTGAAGGAAATCAATCGACGTCCTATTTCATTCTTGGCCACGAGACCCGCCCAGAGGCCTTGTCCGGTAACGTGACCTACACCCTGTCGGTGAACGGCGAAGGAAACGACAGTCGCTTCACCGACATTTCGTCAGATTTTCGGATTTTTGGCACCGTCGGCATGAATGTTGATTTCGGCTCTGGATCGGTCACAGGCAGTGGCCAGTTGTTAACCCAATTTGGCGACACGAGCGCCGGACGTACGGCCGATGTCACCTTGAGTGGGCGGCAAACCGGCAACGGCTTTGACGGATCAATTGCGATGGCGTGTATCTCGGGGGCGACCTGCACGTCGCGCCACAGCTTTGGCGGCGCGTTCTTTGGCCCCGCGGGGCAGGAGGTCGGTGGAATCGGCGTAATCGACGAAAGCGGAACCATTGACCGCCAACCATATCAGGTGGACGCGATCTTCGTCTTTCTGGGCGCGCAGGCGGCTCTGCCATAAAAAAGGGGGGCCAACCGGCCCCCCTTTGCGTTACATCGCGGCGTTCAGGTTCTCGTCCACTTTCTCGAGGAACCCTTCGGTCGTCAGCCATTTCTGATCGGGGCCGACCAGCAGGGCCAGATCCTTGGTCATGAAGCCGCTTTCGACGGTGTCCACGACAACCTTTTCCAGCGTCGTGGCAAAGTTCATCAGCTGCGTGTTGTCGTCGAGCTTTG
The DNA here is from genome assembly GCF_000382265.1 of Yoonia vestfoldensis DSM 16212. Taxonomy (GTDB): domain Bacteria; phylum Pseudomonadota; class Alphaproteobacteria; order Rhodobacterales; family Rhodobacteraceae; genus Yoonia; species Yoonia vestfoldensis. The sequence continues at coordinate 50,595 of NZ_KB907980.1, read as the reverse complement.
CGCGATGCTTCAACCCGCCGGTCCAGGCAAAGATCGACGCGATGGAATTGGTCGAGGTCGCCTTGCCCGCCTGATGCTGGCGATAGTGGCGGGTGACGGTGCCGTGCGCGGCTTCGGCCTCGACGATCTTGCCATCGGGGGTCATCAGCGCAGATGTCATCAGGCCAAGCGAGCCAAAGCCCTGCGCGACAGTATCGGACTGCACGTCACCGTCATAGTTTTTGCAGGCCCAGACGAATTTGCCCGACCATTTCATCGCGGCGGCGACCATGTCGTCGATCAGGCGGTGCTCGTAGGTGATGCCTGCGGCCTTGAACTTGTCCTCGAACTCTTCCTCGAACACCTTCTGGAACAGGTCCTTGAAGCGGCCGTCATAGGCTTTCAGGATCGTGTTCTTGGTGGACAGATAGACCGGCCAGCCAAGGTTCAGACCGTAATTCAGCGAGGCGCGGGCAAAGTCGATGATGCTGGCATCGAGGTTGTACATGCCCATCGCCACACCGGCGCCGGGGCTGTCATAGACGACCTTTTCGATCACGGTGCCATCGTCGCCGACGAATTTCATGGTCAGCTGGCCTTTGCCGGGCATCAGGAAATCGGTGGCTTTGTACTGGTCGCCGAATGCATGGCGGCCGATGACGATCGGGTCGGTCCAGCCGGGCACAAGGCGCGGCACGTTCTTGCAGATGATCGGCGCGCGGAACACCACACCGCCGAGGATGTTGCGGATCGTGCCGTTCGGGCTGCGCCACATCTGTTTGAGGCCGAATTCCTCGACCCGGGCTTCGTCCGGTGTGATCGTTGCGCATTTGACGCCGACACCGTATTTCTTGATCGCTTCGGCGGCGTCCACGGTGATCTGGTCGTTGGTTTCGTCCCGGACTTCCATGCCCAGATCGTAATATTTCAGATCCACGTCCAGATAGGGCAGGATCAGTTTCTTTTTGATGAAATCCCAGATGATCCGGGTCATTTCATCGCCGTCAAGCTCGACGACTGGGTTTTCTACCTTGATCTTGGACATACAAAGCTCCGTTTGGCGTGGATTCTGCGCCGCTCATAGCGCAAAATCGGCCCTACGGGAAGGGCTGTATGCATTTGTATACTGAAATCGGGGTGGTAGGCCCGGCAGGACTTGAACCCGCAACCAAAGCGTTATGAGCGCTCTGCTCTGACCAATTGAGCTACAGGCCCCCTGCGGGTTGGGTAATCGGCGCTGTGGTCATGGTCAAGCGTTTCGCTGCACGGATCGGGTTTGAAAAGAACTTTGATGCCTCCGGCGGGGATATTTATGCTCGGAAGATGCACAGGAGGGCGTTGCGCGGGGCGCGGCCTTGCGCTAACCGCAGGTCAACCAGACAGCGGGGTGCCCCAGATGACGAACAATGGCCTGACCTATGCCGATGCGGGCGTCGATATCGACGCGGGCAACACGCTGGTAGAACGGATCAAGCCTGCGGCCAAGCGGACGGCGCGGTCCGGCGTGATGGCGGGGCTTGGCGGGTTCGGCGCGCTGTTCGATCTGAGGGATGCGGGCTATGTCGATCCGATCCTTGTGGCGGCGACCGATGGCGTGGGCACCAAGCTGCGCATCGCGATTGATACGGGCCATGTCGATACGATCGGCATTGATCTGGTCGCGATGTGCGTCAACGATCTGGTCTGTCAGGGCGCGGAGCCGTTGTTCTTTCTGGACTATTTTGCCACCGGCAAGTTGGAACTGGATCAGGCGACGCGCATCATCAACGGGATCGCGGCAGGCTGTGAAGCCTCGGGCTGTGCCTTGATCGGCGGCGAGACGGCGGAAATGCCCGGCATGTATCACAAGGGCGATTTCGATCTTGCCGGTTTTGCCGTGGGCGCGATGGAACGCGGGTCCGATCTGCCGCGCGACGTAGTGGCTGGCGATGTGCTGCTGGGTCTTGCGTCCGATGGCGTGCATTCCAACGGCTATTCGCTGGTGCGCCGGATTGTGGAACTCTCGGGGCTAGGCTGGGACGATGCCGCCCCTTTTGCCGACGGGTCTTTGGGTCAGGCGCTTTTGACGCCCACCCGCCTTTATGTGCAGCCAGCGCTGGCCGCCGTGCGGGCAGGGGGCGTGCATGCGCTCGCGCATATCACCGGCGGCGGGCTGACCGAGAACCTGCCGCGTGTGCTGCCTGACGATCTGGGCGCCGAGATCGATCTGGCGTCGTGGTCCTTGCCGCCTGTGTTCGGCTGGCTGGTGCAGACCGGCAGCATGGCGCAAGCTGAATTGCTCAAGACTTTCAACGCAGGGATCGGGATGGTGCTCGTCGTCGATGCCGCCCGTGCAGATGTGCTGACCGAGTTGCTGCAAGGCGCGGGCGAGACTGTGCACCGCATCGGCACTGTTACCGAAGGCGCGGGCATCCGTTACGCAGGCGCGCTTGTGTGACCAAACGGGTTGCGATCCTGATCTCTGGCGGCGGGTCCAATATGGAGGCGCTGGTCCGGTCGATGACCGGCGACCATCCCGCGCGGCCTGTGCTGGTCCTGTCCAATGATCCGGCCGCAGGCGGGCTGGCCAAGGCGGCAGGGCTGGGCGTGCCGACCGCCGTTGTCGATCACAAGGCCTATTCCAAGGACCGCGCCGCGTTCGAGGCGGCTTTGCACGCGGCCCTGCTGGACGCGCAGCCCGATATCATATGCCTTGCCGGTTTCATGCGCATTCTGGGGGCGGAGTTCATCCGCCAGTGGGACGGGCGCATTTTGAATATCCACCCGTCGCTTTTGCCGAAATATCGCGGCTTGCACACCCATGCCCGCGCGCTGGAGGCAGGCGACACCTACCACGGCTGCACGGTGCATGAAGTGACCGCCGCCCTTGATGACGGGCCGGTGCTGGGGCAGGCGCGGATGCGCGTGCTGCCCGGTGACACGCCGGACATCCTTGCCGCGCGGCTCTTGCCGTTGGAACATGCGCTTTATCCCGCCGTCCTGCGCCGGTTTGCTGCCGGTGATCGCCGTCCGGTCATGCTGGGTGGCTGATCTTTTCATTGCCGATGTGATGCCCTATCAAGGACGGATCAAAACGACGGACATTGCATGAAGATCATCACCACGACCGCCGACCTTGCCGCATTCTGTGCCGAAGCTGCCAAACGCGCCTATGTCACCGTCGACACCGAATTCCTCCGCGAACGCACCTATTATTCCAAGCTTTGTCTTGTCCAGATGGCCTACCGCGATGCGGCGGGCGAGGATGCGGTGCTGGTCGATCCGTTGGCGGAGGGCATATCGCTTGACCCTCTTTATGGCCTGTTCCGCGATCCCGGTGTCGTCAAGGTGTTCCATGCCGCCCGTCAGGATCTCGAGATTTTCCACGTCGATGCGGGCGTGATCCCCGCACCCTTGTTCGACACGCAGGTTGCGGCGATGGTCTGCGGGTTCGGCGAACAGGCGGGCTATGAAACGCTGGTGCGCAAGATCGCCAAGGCCGAGGTTGATAAATCGTCCCGCTTTACCGACTGGTCGCGCCGTCCGCTGACCGATGCGCAGGCCGAATATGCGCTGGCCGATGTCACCCATCTGCGCGATGTCTACGAATACCTTGCCAACCGTCTGGCCAAATCGGGCCGCGCGAAATGGGTGGACGAGGAAATGGCGGTACTCAACGACCCCGTGACCTATCAATCCAACCCCGACGAGGCCTGGATGCGGGTCAAGACGCGCACCACCTCGGGCCGGTTTCTGGCGATCGTGCGCGAACTGGCACGGTTCCGTGAAACCTATGCGCAGGCCTGCGATATCCCGCGCAGCCGTGTCTATAAAGATGATGCGCTGGTTGAACTTGCATCGACCAAGCCATTGAATGAAAACGATTTGAACCGCTCGCGCCTGCTGTTGCGCGAAGCCCGCAAAGGCGAGATTGCCGAAGGCATCCTTGCCAGCATCAAGGCGGGGCTTGCCGCCAAAGCCGGCGATCTGCCGCAACCCGACCTGACCCGCGCCAAGTTGCAGGTCAATCCCGCATTGGCCGATATGCTGCGCGTGCTGCTGAAGGCTGTGACCGATGATGCGGGGGTGGCGTCCAAGTTGATCGCCTCTTCTGCCGATCTTGATGCGCTGGCCGCAGGCGAACGCGATGTGCCCGCGCTGAAAGGCTGGCGGCGCGAGGTGTTCGGCGACGCGGCCTTGCAGCTGTGCGAAGGCAAGGTCGGGCTGGCTGTCAAAGGCCAAAAGGTGGTCACCGTCCCGCTTTAGGCTAGATCAGGCGTGACTGAAGGAACCCAGATATGACCAACCCCGCCTTTGAAGAGCTTGTCGAGACGTTCGAATTTCTGGACGATTGGGAGGACCGCTATCGCCATGTGATCGACATGGGCAAGGCGATGGACCCGCTGGAAGAGGCGTTGCGCGTGCCTGCGACCAAGGTCGACGGTTGCGCCAGTCAGGTCTGGCTGGTCCCCCAGATCAAGGACGGTGTGTTCACCTTTCGCGGCGAAAGCGATGCGATGATCGTGCGGGGGCTGATCGCGGTGCTGCGCACGCTGTACGACGACCAGCCCGTGGCCGAGGTGGTCAAGATCGATGCGCCTGCCGCCCTTGGCCGGTTGGGGCTGAACGACCACCTGTCGGCGCAGCGGTCCAACGGTTTGCGCGCGATGGTGGAAAGGATCAGGCAGACGGCGGCGGCGGCGCTGTAACACCTGCAAGGGCCGTGGCCAGATCGCCGTAGCCGGTCAAGCGCCGCTCGAACGCCAGACCCAGACGCGTGGCGCAATCCTGCGCCTTGACGGTCAGGGCGGCATCATCCGTTTGCGCCTGATAGACCAGTTTCTCGTAATTGCCGAAATACATGTCCCGCAGGGCGGGGTGTTTGTGCAGGCCAAGCGGTTCCCAGACGAAGGCATCGAACTGCCGGACCAGAAAATCGGTCAGGTAGAAGGCCGTGATTTCATCGCGGGCGGCAAAGGCATCGACACCTTCGAAGAAAGCATAGCAATGCGGCCCCGCAACCATCCGCAGGCCCATTTCGTCGCAGGCGGCCTGCAACAGCCCGCCGGTGCCGCAATCGGCATAGACGACAAAGATGTCGTGGTAATCTGCGCCATGTTTCGCGACAGCCTCGCGCAGCGCGGGGATGATGCGGTCGGGGTGGTTGTGCAGGATCGCAGGCAGGCAGTGCAGGTCCAGATGCGTCCAGCCGTTCGCAGCCTTCAGCGCGAGGATTTCCCGCGCCAGTGCGCCGCAAGCGATCAGCAGGACCTGACCTTGTCCAGCCGGGGCAAGACCGTCGGTTCGCAGGCTGGCGTCACTGATCACGGTGCCGGCGCAACAGCACGCTGGCAAGCAGCACGACGATGCTGACACCGGCCAGACCCAGCATCGGTGTCAGTCCGGCAGCGCCTGCAGCCCAAGCCCCAAGCGCCACGGTGACCCCCGCCGCCGCAATCACGGCCACAAGCAGAAGAGCGAGTTTTTCAAGCGGCATCTTTGATCTCCTATGCTCAACAGGTAATGTCTGATGCCGGCCCGTTAAAGGGTCAGGCGTGGACCGCGCCCTGATTATGCTTGCGCGCAACCAGCGTTTTGGCGGTTTCCACTGCAACAGCAGCATCGCGGCAATAGGCGTCCGCCCCGATGGCGCGACCGAATTCCTCGTTCAAGGGGGCACCGCCGACCAGCACGATGTAATCGTCGCGCACGCCCTTTTCGACCAGCGTGTCGATCACGACCTTCATGTAAGGCATCGTGGTCGTCAGCAGGGCGGACATGCCAAGGATATCGGGTTGCTCAGCCTCAAGCGCGCCCATGTAGGATTCGACGGAATTGTTGATGCCAAGGTCGATGACCTCAAATCCCGCACCTTCCATCATCATGCCGACAAGGTTCTTGCCGATGTCGTGGATGTCACCCTTGACCGTGCCGATCACCATCTTGCCGACGCGCGGTGCGCCTGTCGCGATCAGAAGCGGTTTGAGGATAAACATGCCGCCTTTCATCGCATTGGCGGCCAGCAGCACCTCTGGCACGAACAGTATCCCGTCACGGAAATCGTGCCCCACGATGGTCATGCCGCCGACCAGCGCCTCTGTCAGCACGCGGTAGGGCGTCCAGCCACGCGCGATGAGGATGTTGACGCCTTCCTCGATCTCTTCCTTCATGCCGTCGTAAAGGTCGTCATACATCTGCGCGACAAGATCTTCGTCGCTCAGTTCGGACAGGATGATTTCGTCGTCTTGGTCGGACATGGGAACCCTCATGAAAGTCGTTACCCCTGTAGTGCGCTTTATTCCGTCTGGCGACCCGATGAATTGCGACATTCACCGTCGCGGGACCGACGCGGGCTTGCCAGTGTTCTTTGTTTGTTCCAGAATGCGGCATGACCCATGATCTGACCCTTCGTTCCCACCGCGCCAAAGGGCGTGCCGCCCTTGGCAATCCGGCTGTCCGGTTCGACCGTCTGGCGGCCGAGGCGGTCGATGACGGCTGGTATCAGGACGACGATCTGCCGGTGCTGCGCACAAGCGTCAGCGAGGAAATGATCGGCAAGGTCATCACGCGCAACACCTCGCCCGACCTGTCGTTCGACCGCTCGGTCAACCCGTATCGCGGCTGCGAACATGGCTGCATCTATTGTTTCGCGCGCCCCAGCCATGCGTTTCTGGGCCTGTCACCGGGGCTGGATTTTGAAACCAAGCTGATCGCGCGCCCCAATGCGGCAGAGCAGTTGCGCAAGGAGCTGTCCAATCCGCGCTATCAGCCTGCGACCATCGCTATTGGCACCAATACCGACCCGTACCAACCCATTGAAAAGGAACGGCGCATCATGCGCGCGGTGCTGGAGGTGCTGCGCGATTTCAACCATCCCGTTGCCATCGTGACCAAAGGCACGCTGATCGCGCGCGATTGCGATATTCTGGCGGATATGGCGGCTAAGGGGCTGGTGCGGGTGGGTGTGTCTGTCACCACGCTGGACCCTGCGATATCGCGCGCGATGGAACCGCGCGTGCCGCTGCCTGCCGCACGGCTGCGGGTGATCCGCACGCTGACCGATGCGGGCATCCCCGTGCGCGTGATGGCGTCACCGCTGATACCAGCGCTGACAGACCACGAGTTGGAGGCGATCCTGGAGGCGGCGCAGGGCGCGGGTGCCGTGGCCGCGTCCTGCATCATGCTGCGCCTGCCGCGCGAGGTGGCGGGGCTGTTTCAGGACTGGTTGGAGGCGCATTTTCCCGACCGTGCCGCGCGGGTGATGGGGCGGGTGCGCGCCTTGCATGGCGGGCGCGACTACGATCCCGAATTCGGCAAGCGGATGACGGGGCAGGGTGTCTGGGCCAAGATTACGCAGGAACGGTTCAAAGTGGCCGCCGCACGGCTGGGGCTGGACCGGACATTGCCGCCGCTGCGCACTGACCTTTTCGCCAGGCCGCCGCAGAAGGGCGATCAGCTGGCGTTGTTTTAGAAACTTCTATGCCTTCGGCGAGGATATTTGGGCTCGGAAGATGGGATCAGTCGCGTTTTGCGCGGCGGCCACGGCGGGGGGCGGCCTCTGGCCCCGCACCATCGGTGCCGTCCGAGGCCGAGGAGAAGCCGCCAAGGGCTGCGGTGATCGCGTCCAACGTAGGGGCCGCGCCACGAGGGCGGGTCTCCAAGGCTTCGCGCATCGCGCGCAGGTGATCTGGCGTCGTGCCGCAGCAGCCGCCGATGATCGTGGCCCCGCTGTCGCGTGCCAGCACCGCGTAATCGGCCATCAGTGCCGGCGTGCCGTCGTAATGGATATGCCCGTCGTGGTATTTCGGGATGCCCGCATTGCCCTTCGCGATCAGGGGCAGGGTCGGGCCAGCGGCAGCAAAGCCCAGCACGGTGCGCAAAAGATCCGAGGCACCTGTGCCGCAATTGGCCCCAAAGGCGAGCGGCTGATGCGCGAGCTTGCCGACCTTCTTGACCATATCGGCCGAGGTCAAGCCCATCATCGTGCGTCCCGCGGTATCGAAGCTCATCGTGCCGCACCATGGCATGCCTGCCAGCGCAAAGGCTTCGGCGGCGGCGGCGAATTCTTCGGCAGCGCTGATCGTTTCGACCCAGAGCACATCCGCGCCGCCTGCCTTCAACCCTTCGGCCTGTTCGTGGAACATCTCGACCGCGCGTGCGTGGGTCAGCGTGCCCATCGGCGACATGATCTCGCCCGTAGGGCCGACGGAGCCTGCAACCACGATGGTCCGGCCAGAGGCATCCGCGATCTCGCGGCCAAGGGCGGCGGCTACCTTGTTGAGTTCATGCACCTGATTTTCCGCACCATGCAGTTTCAGCCGCGAGGCATTGCCGCCGAAACTGTTGGTCAGGAAAATGTCGCTGCCCGCATCGGCGGCACCTTTGTACAGCGTGCGGATCTTGGCGGGTTCTTCAAGGTTCCACATCTCGGGCGCATCGCCCGACATCAGACCCATGTTGAACAGGTTCGTGCCTGTCGCCCCGTCGGCCATCAGCCAGTCGCGGGTTTCGAGCAGCTTGGAAAGGGCGTTGGTCATTGCAGGGTCTTTTCGGGCAAGGAGCGAAGTCAGAGTTCGGTCATCAGTTGTGCTTTGGCCTCGACCATCAGGGCCACCATCTTGGCACGGATCGTGGCCTCGTCGGCCCGTCCGCCAAGGTCACCGGACACTTTGCGGTACACATCCTCGTCGCCCGCTTCCTCGAAATCGGATTTCACGACCTCCACGGCATAGGCCGCCGCTTCGTCGCCGGTCTTGCCCATCAGGTCCGCGGCCCAAAGCCCCAAAAGTCGGTTGCGGCGCGCTTCGGCCTTGAACTGCATTTCGGCATCATGGGCGAATTTGGCTTCGAAGGCCTGCTCGCGGTTGTCGAAGGTGGACATGGGGCTATACCTCGGCTGTGGTGGAATGGTCGTCTCAGATATGCCCGCACAGGTGCTTGCCCGCAAGGGGGGGTTGCACTATGACGCGGGAATGACAGCGCCATGCGACGGCGCATGATGGGTAAGGGGTCAAGATGGCGCGCCGCAAGAAAATCTATGAAGGCAAGGCAAAGATCCTTTATGAAGGCCCAGAGCCTGGCACTTTGGTGCAGTATTTCAAGGACGACGCCACCGCCTTCAACGCCGAAAAGCGCGCGGTGATCGAAGGCAAGGGCGTGCTGAACAACCGCCTGAGCGAGTTTTTCATGACCGGCCTTGGCCAGATCGGGATTCCCACGCATTTCATCCGCCGCCTGAACATGCGCGAACAATTGATCCGGCAGGTCGAGATCATTCCGCTGGAAATCATCGTGCGCAATGTGGCCGCCGGATCGATGGCCAAGCGTCTTGGGATCGAGGAAGGCACGCAACTGCCGCGCCCTATCGTCGAGTTTTCCTACAAGGATGACGCGCTGGGTGATCCGCTGGTCCCCGAGGAATATATCATCGCCTTCGGCTGGGCCAGCCAGCAGGACATGGACGACATCGTCAGCCTTGCGCTGCGCGTGAACGACTGGATGTCGGGCGTCATGTACGGCGTTGGCATCAAGCTTGTCGATTTCAAGATCGAGGTCGGCCGCGTCTGGGACAACGAATTCCCCCGCCTGTTGCTCGCCGATGAGATCAGCCCCGACAGTTGCCGGTTGTGGGATATCGAGACGGGCCAGAAGCTCGACAAGGACGTGTTCCGCCGCGATCTGGGCAACCTGACCGATGCCTATACAGAGGTCGCGCGCCGTCTTGGCGTGATGCCGTCCAATGTCACGCACCGCCCAAAACCCACATTGATCAACTAAAGCGAGGCGAGGCCATGAAGGCGCGTGTGTATGTGATGCTGAAGACAGGCGTTCTGGACCCGCAGGGCGAGGCTGTGCGCCACGCGCTGGCCAATCTTGGATTTGACGGGGTGCAGGGCGTGCGGCAGGGCAAGCTGATCGAGCTTGATCTGGCCGATGGCACGGATGAGGCCACGATCGCACAGATGTGCGACAAGCTGCTGGCCAATACCGTGATCGAAAGCTACCGGATCGAGGTGTTGTAAATGCGCGCTGCCGTCGTCGTTTTTCCCGGATCCAACTGTGACCGCGACATGGCTGTCGCGCTGCGTGCTGCTGGTGCCGATGTGACCATGGTCTGGCACAAGGACGCGAGCCTGCCCGATGCGGTCGATCTGGTCGCAATCCCCGGCGGGTTTTCGTTTGGCGATTACCTGCGCTGCGGGGCCATTGCCGCGCAATCGCCGATCTGCCGCGCGGTGGTCGCGCATGCGGGTCGCGGCGGCTATGTGCTGGGCGTGTGCAACGGGTTTCAGGTGCTGACCGAAACGGGCCTGTTGCCGGGTGCCCTGATGCGGAATTCCGGGTTGAAGTTTATCTGCAAGACCGTTGATCTGGTTGTGGAAACCGCCAATACCGCGTTCACGTCCGGCTATCAGGCGGGGCAGGGCATACGCCTGCCTGTCGCGCATCACGACGGCAATTACACGGTCGATCCCGCCACGCTGGCGCGGTTGCAGGACGAGGACCGGATCGTGTTCCGCTATGCGCAGCCGTTGAACGGGTCGGTTGCGGATATCGCGGGCCTTGTGTCCGATAACCGCCGCGTGCTGGGCATGATGCCGCATCCCGAACGCGCGGTGGATGCAGGTCATGGCGGCACCGACGGACAGGCGCTTTTCCGCGAACTGGTCGGGCAGGTCGTCGCGGCCTGACCTTTGAGAGTTGCCGCGCAGGCCCGCTGGCCGTAAAGTCTGGCGATGGTTGATGCTGTGCTCCACGGGTCGAAACGTTCTGCGCGCCGCTGGTATCTGCGGATCGCCCTTGGCCTGTTTACGCTGTTCGCCGCCGGTGTGATGTATGTCACCAACGAATTGATGACGCAGCGCTATACCGAGACGATCAGCAACCGGTCCGAACTGCGCCTTGCCCTCTACAGCGCCAATCTGATGAGCGAGTTGCAGCGCAATTCGGTCGTGCCGCAGCTTTTGGCGCGCGATCCCGAATTGATCAGCGCGCTCAACAGCAATGATTATTCGCGCTCCACCGCACGGCTGTTGTCCTTTGTCGATGAAATCGGGGCGGCGGCGTTGACTTTGCTCGACAGCAACGGGCGTGCGGTCGCAGCGACCAACCGCAACGAATTGGGCGTCAATCACAGCGACCGCCCCTATTTTATCAACGCGTTGCGCAGCAACCGGACGGTCTATTCGACCTACCGGATGGACAACGGGGCCTATGCGTTCATCTATTCGCGGATGATCGAATCCAACGGGCAGGCGCTTGGGACCATCATGGTCGAGGTGGACGTGGGCCGGATGGAACGAGGCTGGGCCGGGGTCACGGACGCGGTTTTTGTGACCGATGCGGACGGGACAATCATCATGTCGACCGAGCCCTTGTGGCGCGGGTTGCAGGAACGCGACGCGCTGGCCCGCCAGCCCGCATCCTCGGCCATCGAACGCGCCCTGCGCGCGACGCAATCCTGGGCGCTTGCCCCCGCAGAGGCCTATCTGCGCGGTGAGGCCGTGCTCCGCCGCGAGGCACGCGTGCCGCATCAGGGCTGGCGGATCGTCAATTTCACCACCTACGATTCGGTGCGCGAAAAGGTCAATGGCATCCTTGCGCTGCAAGTCATGGGATTTGCCATCATTCTGGCCGTCAGTTTCTGGGTCATGTCGCGGCAGACCGCGTCGCGGCTGGTCCTGTTCCAGCGGGAATCGGCGGAACTGCGCGCATTGAACCGCCGTTTGCAGCGGGAAATCGCCGAACGCGAAAAGGTCGAAAAGACGTTGCAGGTCGCCGAACAGACCATCGCGCAATCGTCGAAACTTGCGGCTTTGGGCGAAATGTCGGCAGCTGTCAGCCATGAATTGAACCAGCCCTTGGCGGCGATGAAAACCTATCTCGCCGGCGCGCGCCTGTTGTTGCAGCGTCAACGCCCCGAAGAGGCGCTGTCGTCGTTCCAGCGCATCGACGATCTGCTGGAACGGATGGGCGCGATCACGCGGCAACTGAAATCCTATGCGCGCAAGGGGTCCGACGCGTTCGAACCCGTTGATACGCGCGCCGCCGTGTCCTCGGCGCTGGCGATGATGGAACCGCAACTGAAAACGCGGTCGGTCAATATCATCCGCACTTTGCCCACAGATCCGGTGATGATCATGGGCGACAGGCTGCGGCTGGAACAGGTCATCATCAACCTGTTGCGCAATGCGCTGGATGCGACCAAGACATCCGCCAACCCCACGATCGAGATCCTTCTGGCGGCGGGCGACACTGTCAGCCTGCAAATTCATGACAATGGCGAAGGGATCGAAAACCTCGATGAATTGTTTGAACCGTTCTACACCACCAAACAGCCCGGCGACGGGGTGGGGCTGGGGCTTGCCATCTCCTCGGGGATCGTCAACGACCTTGGCGGCAGGTTGACCGCCCGCAACGCGGCGGATGGTGGTGCGATATTTGAAGTCCAGTTGCCGGCCTATGTGCAGGGTCAGGCCGCGGCAGAATAGGAAGACAAGATGAGCAAAGTCATGAAGATCGCAATCGTCGATGACGAAAAGGACATGCGCCAGTCAATCAGCCAGTGGCTGGCCCTGTCGGGCTTCGACACCGAAACCTTTGCCAGCGCCGAGGATGCGTTGAAAGGGCTGGGCAGCGATTATCCCGGCATCGTGGTCAGCGACATCAAGATGCCCGGCATGGACGGGATGCAGTTTCTGAAAAAGCTCAAGGGCGTCGACAGCACCTTGCCCGTGATCATGATCACGGGCCACGGCGACGTGCCTATGGCTGTCGAGGCGATGCGGATCGGTGCGTTCGATTTTCTGGAAAAGCCGTTCAACCCCGACCGGATGACAGAATTGGCCAAAAAGGCGACGAATGCGCGCCGCCTGACGCTGGATAACCGTGCGCTGCGCCGGGAATTGTCGGACGGGTCGTCGCTGATGAAGAAATTGATCGGCCAGTCACCCAGCATGGAACGCCTGAAAGAAGATATCCTCGATCTGGGGCAGGCGGACGGCCATGTTCTGATCGAAGGTGAAACCGGCACCGGCAAGACACTGGTTGCGCATGCGCTGCACGCCGTCGGCGCACGGGCCAACCGCAAATTCGTCTTGCTGAGTTGCAGTGCCTATGACGAGGACACGCTGGCGCGGATCATCTTCGGGCCGTCGCATGATGACGAACCGATTCCCGCGATTGAAGAAGCACGCGGCGGCACGCTGGTGCTGGAAGACATCGAAGCGCTGAGCCATGCCTTGCAGGCGCGCCTGCTGACTGCGATCAACGATCAGGGCACACCTGCGGAAACCCGTATCGTCGCGATCTGCAATTTGCAGGAACAGGACAAGACCTGCGAAAGCGTGCTGCGCCCCGACCTGTTCTACCGCCTTGCGGCCCTGCGGATCACGGTCCCGCCGCTGCGCCAGCGCGGCGAGGATATCCTGACGCTGTTCACCCGTCTGAGTGAACAATTCGCCGACGAATACGGCTGCGATGCCCCGCAGGTCAGTGCCCAGGAAGCGGCGCAATTGCTGCAGGCGCCTTGGCCCGGCAATGTGCGCCAGCTGATCAATGTGGCAGAACGCGCCGTGCTGCAAAACCGACGCGGCAGCGGGTCGATCGCTTCGCTGTTGATGACCGAAAGCGACGATTCCAAACCGGCGATGACCACCGAGGGCAAACCGCTCAAGGAATTCGTCGAGGCGTTCGAGCGGATGCTGATCGACAACACCATGCGCCGCCATCGCGGGTCGATCGTCGCGGTGATGGACGAATTGTGCCTGCCGCGCCGCACCTTGAACGAAAAGATGGCGAAATACAGCCTGCAACGGTCCGACTACTTGTCCTGATGGGCGAAAGCACCAGCCTTGGCTTGGCTTTGCTGCTGGGTGCCCTGACCTATGGCATCCTGGTGCTCTATCTTGCGGGGGGACTTGTCATTTGCTGGCTTCTGCTGCGGCGGCGCTGGCTTATCGGTGTGGGCGGGGCCATCGCCTTGATCCTTGTCGCGACTGTCCCTTGGTGGCAGGCGCGACAGGCCGCACTGGCCGAGGCCGCCGCCGTGTTCCGCAACGACAGGACCGGTCCTTTGCCCGCCTCCGACAGTTTTAGTCTGGTGGTGGTGGAAGATGACCCCTTCGGCATCGCCACCATCCCCTTTGTCCGCGCCTTGACGGCATCGGGCGCTATCCATGAACTGGGATGGGCCGATTTCGCATGGCGCGACGACAACGGCACTATCGTCGCACCGTTCTGGCAGGCAGATCCGGACTACACCTACCGCGTCGACATGGACGCCGATGGCAACTGGCTTGCGGATTTCGATGCAACCGTGATGGCCCCCGATCTTGTGCTGCTGTCCGTGCGGGAATGGGACGATCCGGGTGAACCGGGCGAGACCGACATCAGCGGGCAGGTCACCCGGTTCATCCTGTTTGCGGCGCAGGGTCAGGCCGTTGCACTGGATGACGCACGCCTGTGGCAGGCGCACCGCTATGACACCGATGTGCCGTCTTTTCCCTATAACCCCAACAACTCCGTCCATTATCCCGTGCGCGTGACCGATGACGTGCTGGCGGAACTGGCCCGCGCGATCTGTCAGGCCGCGCGGGCCTGCGACCCTCAAGCCTTGGCCGATCAACAGGCAGACATGGCGCGTTAGGGCGCGTGAGGGCTTGCGCGCAAAATATCGTTGTAATCGGCCCGCAGGTTCCCCTATGTATGAAGGACGGATGCTCGTGCGTTGGTTGCACGGTGTTGTCCGATCGAGATTCTCTGCCCGAAGCTGGTTTCTGACCGTCTTTGTGGCGGCTGATTTGATCCCATGGGGTCAGAAAAACGCCCTTGGCCGCGCGCCCTCCAGCGCCGACCGGGCCTTGAACGGGCCTCGGATCTTTCCGGGGTCGGAGAAGAACCGCGATGCAACGCGCGCAACATACAGGCAAGACCATAGCGGCCCCGAGGGGCCCGGCATCTGCCCGCGCGACGCACGCCCTAATCAGACACATCACGCGGACGGCCGCACCCCCGGGGGGGCCGGTCGCGCCATGTGCGAATGGACAAAATGCCAAAGAAAATGCTTATCGATGCCACCCATGCGGAAGAAACCCGCGTCGTGGTGGTGGACGGCAACAAGGTCGAAGAATTTGATTTTGAAAGCCAATTCAAACGCCAGCTGGCTGGCAACATCTATCTTGCCAAGGTAACACGGGTCGAACCATCGCTGCAGGCCGCTTTCGTCGACTACGGCGGTAACCGGCATGGCTTTCTTGCCTTTGCGGAAATCCACCCCGATTACTACCAGATCCCCGTCGCCGACCGCGAGGCGCTGATGGCAGAAGAACGCGCCTATGCCGAAAGCCTCAAAGCCGAGGAAGACGACGAGGACAGCCCGAAACCGACGCGCCGCCGCACCCGCAACAGCAAGCCGCGCGCCGCCTCTGTGGACAGCGGCGATGCGGTCGTGACCTCGGGCGATGATCCGGCCGGTCTCGAAACGATCGATCTGGACGACGACCTTGAAGGTAGCTCGCCCATGGAATTGGTGGGCGAGACTCCGGTCGAAACCCCCGCCGCCGATGAAGATATCGACGATGCCATGACCGACGATGCCATCGAAAGCGTCGCAGACGCCGACGACATCGACGATATGCGCCCCGTGCGCAAACCGCGCCCACGCCGCTACAAGATCCAGGAAGTCATCAAGGTCCGCCAGATCCTGCTGATCCAGGTGGTCAAGGAAGAACGCGGCAACAAGGGTGCGGCGCTGACGACCTATCTGTCGCTGGCAGGCCGTTATTGCGTGCTGATGCCGAACACAGCACGTGGCGGCGGGATCAGCCGCAAGATCACGAATGCCGTGGACCGCAAGAAGCTCAAGGAAATCGCCAGCGAAATGACCGTGCCCGACGGCGCGGGCCTCATCATCCGCACGGCGGGGTCGCAGCGGACCAAGGCCGAAATCAAGCGCGACTACGAATATCTGCAGCGGATGTGGGAACAGATCCGCGAACTGACGCTGAAATCCATCTCGCCCGCGAAAATTTACGAAGAAGGCGACCTGATCAAACGCTCGATCCGCGACCTCTATTCCAAGGACATCGACGAAGTCATCGTCGCGGGCGAGGCGGGCTATCGGTCGGCCAAGGACTTCATGCGGATGATCATGCCATCCCATGCCAAGAACGTGAAATTCTACGCCGAACCGATGCCGATCTACGCGCGCTATCAGGTCGAAAGCTATCTTGCGGGCATGTTCAACCCCACGGTCCAACTGCCATCGGGCGGCTATATCGTGATCGGGATCACCGAGGCGCTCGTTGCCATCGACGTGAACTCCGGTCGCGCGACCAAGGAAGGCTCGATCGAACAGACCGCGCTGAAAACCAACCTGGAGGCCGCCGACGAAGTGGCGCGCCAGCTGCGCCTGCGCGACCTTGCGGGCCTGATCGTGATCGACTTCATCGACATGGACGAACGCAAGAACAACGCCGCCGTCGAAAAACGCTTCAAGGACAAGCTGAAGACCGACCGTGCGCGCATTCAGGTGGGACGGATTTCGGGTTTCGGCCTGATGGAAATGTCGCGCCAGCGCCTGCGCCCCGGCATGCTGGAAGCCACGACCCAGATGTGCCCGCATTGTCATGGTACGGGCCTTCTGAGGTCGGATGACAACGTCGCGCTGTCGATCCTGCGCCAGCTCGAAGAAGAAGGCGTGCGCGCTCGCTCGAAGGAGGTGCTGGTCCGCGCCCCTATCGCGATCGCCAACTTCCTGATGAACGGCAAGCGCGAGAACATCGCCGAGATCGAAATGCGGTACGGCATGTCGGTGCGGATCGAGTGTGACCCTACTCTGGTCTCGCCCGATTTTGTCGTGGAAAAGTTCAAGACCGCGACCCGGATCGTGCCGGAGGCGACGCCGATCATCGCGAATGCCATGCTGATGGAGGAAGACGAGGACGACCTGATCGTCGAGACCCCGGATGAGGACGAAGCAGAGGCCACGCCTGCCCCGAAAGCGGTAGTACCTGAAGCTGACGGCGAAGACCGGCCCAAGCGCAAACGGCGGCGGCGTCGGCGGCGGCGGGGTGGAAACGGCGAGGCGCAACAGGCCGATGGCGCTGAGGCCTCGGAAAACGGCGATGACGCCGAATCCGACGAGCCTGCGGCGCAAGAGGTCGAGGCCGCGGACAAGCCCAAGCGGCGGCGGACCCGGACACGCAAACCGGCTGATGCCGCAACCGAAAATGTAACCGATGCCGCAACTGCGACCGAGGAGACCGTGGCTGAGGCGGAACCGACAGAGGATCCCGCGCCCAAGAAGCGGACCCGCAGCCGCAAGAAGCCCGCTGTTGCAGAGGATACCGCCGCAGAGCCAGCGGCGGCCACCGAAGCCGAAGCCGAGGAAGCGCCCGTCAAGCCGAAGCGCCGCAGCCGCGCCAAGCCGAAAGCGGCAGAGGCCGCGCCCGCCGAGGCGGCAGACCCAGTGGCCGAGGCCCCGGCTGAAGCTGCGCAGGAACCGGCAGCAGACCCTGAGCCTGCACCGGAGCCAACCCCCGCACCGCAGCCAGAGCCGGAACCCGCGCCCGCAGCCGAAAAGCCGCGTCGCAAAGGCTGGTGGTCGCTCGGAAAGTGACGCGTAGACGCTGCAACGCTCGAAGCGCCGCCCTGTGACAGGGGCGGCGTTTCCTTTTGCGCCTCATTCTCTAATGTTCAAAAAAACGCAGCTTGTCTCGGAGACGTTCTAGGAATGAAATCCGGGGGAGGGGCAGCGCCCCTGCCGCCTTCACCCCTTGCGGATCAGATAAACCTGCGCTCCGTCGGCATCCTGACACTCCAGCATCTCATGCCCCGCTTCGGCGCAGAAATGCGGTACATCGACGATGGCTGCAGGATCATCGGCCAGCACCCGCAACACCTGCCCTGACGCCAGCGCGCTCAGGCGCTTGCGGGCCTTCAGCACGGGCAGCGGGCAAAGCAGCCCACGGGCATCGAGATCGGCGTCATGTGTCATGGCCGCACTTTGGGCAGCGTGTTTCACTTTGTCCACCAAGATGTGACGCGATGGCACGTGACGGAGCCGCGCTGCTGGGCTACGAACAACCCGATGTTGGAAACCGGATTGATCTTCGACGCGGGCCTGTTGCCGGCCATGATCGTCGCCTTGGCGGCGGGGGTGTTGTCGTTCCTCAGCCCCTGCGTGCTGCCGGTCGTCCCACCTTACCTCGCCTACATGGGCGGTGTGTCAGTCAGCGAGATGGAAAAGGCCGCAACCGCGCGCAGGCGCGTTTTCATCGCCGCGCTCTTTTTTGTGCTGGGGCTGTCCACTGTTTTCCTGCTGCTGGGCATCGCGTTTTCCACGATGGGGCGGATGCTGATCGGGGTGCAGGAATATTTCGTCATCGGTGCCGGACTTGTCATCATGGTGTTGGGTGCGCATTTCGTGGGCGTGTTCCGCATCGGGTTTCTCGACCGCGAGATGCGGCTTGACGCGGGCGACAAGGGCGGGTCCGCCTTCGGCGCTTATCTCTTGGGCCTGGCTTTTGCCTTTGGCTGGACACCCTGCCTTGGGCCGGTGTTGGGCGCGATCCTCAGCCTTGCCGCATCCGAGGCAGATGTCGGGCGCGGCACCGTCCTGCTTGGGGCTTATGCAGTGGGTCTGGGCATTCCGTTTCTGCTGGTCGCAGCGTTCTTTCCGCGTCTCAAAGGTGTCATGGGATTGATGAAACGCCACATGCGCCAGATCGAGGCGACATCGGGCCTGCTTTTGTGGACTGTGGGGCTGATGATGATCACCGGCCAGTTCGCTGCCTTCAGCTTTTGGCTGCTCGAGCGCTTTCCATTCCTCGCTACAGTGGGCTAGACTGACGCCGTGATAACCGGGGCAGGGCGATGAGCAGCGACATGAAACCCGTCAGCCTACGCCGGGTGTTCCATATTCCGGGCTATGATCCGATCCATCCGCGCCGCTACCGCGAGCTTTACCGCAGTGAAAGCGCGGCACAGGCAAAGATCAGCGGCTATGAGATCGTCGTCCAAGGTGGTGCCCCCGAGGACAGCTTTCACTGGTCCGTCCAAAGCCGGATCGACGGTCAGGCGGCACAGGCGCGGATCGACGTGCTGGTATGGTCGGATATCGTCCGCGCCAGTATGGCACAGTCGATTGCCGCGACCTATTGGCAACTGGTACAGACCGCATCTATCTATATCAGCACGGGGACCTTGCGGCGGTTGATGTGGCTGCGCAAAGGGCCAATCATCGCGGCATTCTATCCTGTCGGCATGTTGCTGGGGCAATTGCTCTTGGCCGTCTTGCTTGGCTGGTGGCTGGGTGGGGTGGTGCAGACGGGGCTGAACGCCGCGGTTGTTGCCACTGGTCTTGACGGCGGGATCATTGCGGCGGCTGTCGGTTGGCTCGCGCTGCTGGTCAAACTGGGGATACTGGGCAGCGTCATGGTCTTTGCGTTGCGCTGGTTCAAGGCACAGGACAAGCGGCTGTTCGCGCATTACCTCATGCATGATTACGCCTTCAGCGCGCAGCATCTGGGGGCGACACCGCCTGCGCTGGACACGCGGCTGGCGACCTTTACCGATCAGATCGCGCGCGCCTTGCAAGACCCCGTGGACGAGGTGCTGGTCGTTGGGCATTCTTCCGGCGCGCATCTGGCGATCAGTGTGGTGGCTGACCTGATCCGTGACAAACGGCTGCCGGTCGATGGGCCAAAGCTGGCTTTGCTGACGCTGGGCCATGTCGTGCCGATGGTGTCGTTCCTGCCGCGCGCCAAACACTTGCGCGCCGATCTTGCCTATCTTGCGACACAGGATGCGCTGACATGGGTCGATGTGACCGCCCCCGGCGATGGCTGCTGTTTCGCGCTGTGTGATCCGGTCGCGGTCACGGGTGTCACGCCACCCGGCAAACGCTGGCCGCTGGTGATTTCGGCTGCTTTCACGCAAAGCCTGTCGCCCGCACGCTGGAAAGCGCTGCGTTGGCGGTTTTTCCGGCTGCATTTCCAGTATCTTTGCGCGTTCGACAGGCCAAAGGACTATGATTATTTCCAGATCACAGCAGGCCCGCTGACGCTGGCCGACCGCTACCGCGACCGCGCACCGTCGAAATCCCGCATCGACGTGCCGGCGTCGAAATACACCTCTCTCGCGCTGCCATGACCTTGCCGCCCAAGCCCGCAGCGCGCCCTGACAAGGTGTCGCTCTGGCGGTATATGCGGTTGTTCCGGAAGGATATTCTGTCGGCGCAACCGGCACGGCTGTACCGCGCATGGATGGCCGAATTCCGCACGCCGTTTTTCCGGTCCTTTCTGATCAACGATCCCGCCTTGCTGCGCGAGGTGCTGCGCGACAATCCCGACGCCTATCCCAAATCCGACCGGATCGGCGCGGGCCTGCGCCCTTTGCTGGGCAACAGCGTGTTTCTGACCAACGGCGTTGAATGGAAGGCGCAGCGCCGCATCATCGACCCAGCGTTCGAGGGCGGCCGTCTGCGCGATACCTTCCCCGGCATCGTGGCGGCGGGGCAGGCGGGCTGCGACCGGATCGCGGCGATGGCCGATGATACCCCCCGCGCCATTGACGCCGCGGCCAGCCATATCGCCGCCGATGTGATCTTTCGCACGCTGTTCTCGCTCCCGATCGAGGACGCGACAGCGGGCGAGGTTTACCGGCGCTTCCAGACCTATCAGCAGGCGCAGCCGATCCTGAACCTTGCGGCCTTTCTGCCCGGACGGCGCTGGATGCCACGGTTTTTCCGCCGCGGCGTGCGCGCCGAGGCACGCGCCATCCGCCGCCTGATCGCGGGTCTGACGCAAGCACGGCTGGACCAGATTGCTGCGGGCACAGCGCCCGATGATCTGGCCACCAAGATCATGACGACACCCGACCCTGCGACCGGCAAGACCTTTTCCAAATCCGAGATGGTCGATCAGGTCGCGATCTTTTTTCTGGCGGGGCATGAAACCAGCGCGTCGGCGCTGGCCTGGGCGCTGTATCTGCTGGCCACTCATCCCGACTGGCAGGACAAGGTCGCGGCAGAGGCCGCAGCGTTTGACGGTCAGTTCAGTGATCTTTCGCGGCTGACCATCACCCGCGACGTGTTCCGCGAAACGCTGCGGCTTTATCCGCCGGTGCCGATGATGGTGCGGCAGGCAAGCAAAGCCACGGTGTTCCGGTCGCGCGCCGTGCCTGCGGGTGCGCAGATTGTCCTGTCGCCATGGCATCTGCACCGGCACACACGGATATGGGATCATCCCGACGCGTTCGACCCCGCGCGCTGGCAGGACCCCGCGACAAAGGCTGCACAGCGCGATGGGTATCTGCCGTTCTCGGCGGGGCCACGCATCTGCAGCGGCGCGGGCTTTGCGATGATCGAAGGTGTCGTCCTGCTTTTGCAATTGGTGGGGCGGTTTCGTTTCGAGCCTGTCGATACGCAGTTGCCGGTGCCCGCCGCGCATCTGACGGTGCGGGCACGTGATGGAATCATGCTGCGAATCACACCCAGATCGCCACCCATCGTTTCGAAAATTCGTGAGTGATCAACGGATTGCACAGTTTTAGAGCGTTTGTGGAAACGAATGAGCAGCGATTTGCCGCAATTCGACCAATCACAGGCGCGCGAGTGATCCGGCTTGTTAATGAAATCAATACCTTAACATCTGAGTATCGTTTTTCGGTGCCGCAGATGTGATTGAATTCTGGCCATGTTTATGCCACAAAGAAGTTAAGACAACGACAAGCGCCTAAGAAAAAAGGAGGATGACATGACAATTTCACTGCCAGGATCTTCCAAAGGCGGTTTGGCCCGTTTGCTTGGCCGCAAGAAAGAGGCTGACACGCCGACACTGGCGCAAAAGCCGCTCGGCCGTCACGAGGTGGCCAAGCTGTTCAAGAACAAGCCCGGTGCCGCACCTGCGAATGTTGTCAAACCCGCCAAGCTCAACGAGACCGAAAAACAGGATGTCGCGCGTTTGTCCAACCTGCGCGGCGCGCTTTATTCCAAGGACTGATCGCGGCGCAGGCTGCGTTCCAGAACGTAGATCCTGATCGCTGACGCCAACCCGATATCCCCCCGTGCAGCGTCGATTTCCGCCGCCAATCCGTTGATGGTCTTAGCATCACCTCGCGCGATATCGCAAAATGCCTTCCAGAAGATGTCTTCCAGCGTGACGCTGGTGCGATGCCCCCGCAGGGTCAGTGACCGTTTCGCGGGGCGGCGGTGGTCCACTTAGTCATCCTCGAATTTCAGTTGCGACAGGCGATCGTTGGCCTGTGCCGCGCGGGCGGCATTTAGCACGCGTTCAGCCTTGGTGCGGCCAAAACGGATGGCGTTTTCATCTGCCTTGGCCTTGGCCGCCGCGCGGTCGCGTTGCTTGCGCGTCTGGTTCAGGTTGACCGGTTTCACTTGGGCCCGATCATGTCTTCGGGGCGCACGACGCGGTCGAAAGTCGCCTCGTCAACGAAGCCAAGGTTGATCGCCTCTTCCTTCAGGGTCGTGCCGTTCTTGTGGGCGGTTTTGGCGACGGTGGTCGCGTTGTCATAACCGATGGTGGGGGCCAGTGCCGTGACCAGCATCAGCGATTCCCGCATCAGTTTTTCGATCCGTGTGCGGTCGGCCTGAATACCCACGACGCAATTGTCGGTAAAGGCACCGCAGGCATCCCCGATCAACTGCATCGACTGCAGCACGTTATAGGCCATCATCGGCTTCATGACGTTCAACTCGAAATGGCCTTGGCTTCCAGCAAAGCCGACAGCGGCATCATTGCCCATGACATGGGCGCAGACCTGCGTGATCGCCTCGACCTGCGTGGGGTTGACCTTGCCGGGCATGATCGACGATCCGGGTTCGTTTTCGGGAAGCATCAATTCGCCAAGCCCACAACGCGGGCCGGACCCCAGCATGCGGATATCGCAGGCGATCTTGTAGAGGCTGGCGGCCACGGTTTTCAGCGCACCGGACATTTCCACCAGCGCGTCATGGGCCGCCAGTGCCTCGAACTTGTTGGGGGCGGTGACAAAGGGCAGGCCGGTGATTTCGGCCATATGCGCGGCAACCGTTTCGCCCCAGCCGACAGGGCTGTTGAGGCCCGTGCCGACGGCGGTGCCGCCTTGGGCGAGTTCATAGATCGCGGGCAGGGCACCCTTGATCCTGCGGATGCCCATGGCGACCTGATGGGTATAGCCCGAAAATTCCTGCCCCAGCGTCAGTGGCGTCGCATCCATCGTATGGGTGCGGCCGATCTTGATGATATCGTCGAATTCGCGCTGCTTTTGCTCCAGTGCCGCATGCAGTTTCGCAAGACCGGGCAGCAGCACGTCATGGGCCGTGGTCGCGATGGCGATATGCATCGCCGTGGGGAACGTATCGTTTGACGACTGGCCCATGTTCACATGGTCATTGGGATGGATGGGGTCCTTGGACCCGATCACGCCGCCCAGCATTTCTATCGCGCGGTTGCTGATCACCTCGTTGGCGTTCATGTTTGACTGGGTGCCCGACCCTGTCTGCCAGACGACCAGCGGGAAATGATCATCCAGCTTGCCTGCGACAACCTCGGCCGACGCCGCGATGATCGCATCGGCCAGCCGCGCATTCAGCTTGCCGCGGTCCTTGTTGGCGATGGCACAGGCCTGTTTGATCACGCCAAGGCCGCGTACGATGGCTATGGGCTGCTTTTCCCAGCCGATGGGAAAATTCAGGATCGAGCGTTGCGTCTGCGCGCCCCAATAGCGGTCGGCGGGAACGTCCAACGGGCCAAAGCTGTCGGTTTCAATGCGGGTTGCGGTCATGGGGTGATCCTTCGGTATCAATGGTCCAAAGGGTTTTAGCAGGGGCTGCGCCCTGCGCAAGCCATGCTATTTGCGGAACTTGTCGAGGCTGACGACCTCTGCTTCCTTGCGCGCGGCGGGCTTGCCATCGTCGGGTTCCGCCATTTCATGCATCGGTGCCTCGGCGACATCGGCGGTGTGATCGTCCTGCGTCTCGAACCGCAGCCCGAATTCGACAGACGGATCGACGAAGGTCTTGATCGCATCATACGGAATGTACAGCGTTTCCGGATTGTCGCCGAAATTCAGCGTGATGGTAAAGCCTTCGTCCGTCACATCCAGATTTGCGAACCAATGCTGGATCACGACGGTCATTTCACCGGGATATCGGTCGGACAGCCAGTCGGCGATTTCCACATCGGGGTGCATCGTGTCGAAGGTGACAAAGAAATGGTGGCTGCCGGGCAGGCCGGTCTTGGCGACCCGTGCCAGAACTTCCTGGATCAGGCCACGCATCGCGCGGTGCATCAGGTTTCCATAATCGATGGTATCGGGCACGGCGCTACTCCTGTCGGTCTGGTTGCAGCATACGGGAATTTTCCGGCAAGAAAAGATGCAGTCAAACCATCCCCAAGGCAAAGGTCGCGCCAAGCGAAACAAGTGCTGTCAGCGGCAGAACCAGCAAAAGTGACCATTTCAACCGCAGTAAAAGAAAGCCTGCCAGCAAGGTCAGCGCGATTGCCAAGGGTTGCACTGTTGCAAGATCAGGGACGATAACGCTGATCACGTTCGTCTCCATCCGGTTGATCGTGGCAAAAACGACATGCAGCGCGAACCATAGCGACAGGTTCGCGATGACACCCACCACCGCCGCCGTGATCCCCGCAAGGGCGGCACGCAGACGCGGGCGTCCGTCAAGCCAGTCGATCAGCGGTGCGCCCGCGAAAATCCAGATAAAGCAGGGCACGAACGTGACCCAAAGCGTCAGCGCCCCCGCCGCGATTGCCAGCGCCGTGCCACCTTGGGCCAGTCCCGCCACCATGGCTACGAATTGCGTGACAAGGATCAGCGGGCCGGGCGTGGTTTCGGCCAGCCCCAGCGCATCCATCATCTGCGGTGTCGTCAACCAGCCGTAGGAAAACACCACCTCTTGCGTCATATAGGCCAAGACAGCATAGGCACCGCCGAATGTGACCACCGCCATCAGCGAAAAGAAAGCGGCGATGTCCAGCAGAAACGCGCTGCCTGACAGGGCCACGACAACGACGGGTGCTGCCCAGAGTATACCCCCGATCAGCAGCACCTTGGCCGCCTGTCGCAATCCGCCACCCGGTGCTGCGGCGGTTGTGGTCCGGTCATGCTGCATCAACGCGCCCGCGATGCCTGCGACCAGCACGACAACCGGAAACGGCACGGCGAAAAAGAACAGCGCGACAAAGGCCGCGACCGCGATCAGCACATGCGCGCGGGATACGAGCGCGCGGCCCGCGATCTTGATCAGCGCGGCGATCACGATGACGATCACGGTCGCCTTAACGCCCACGAACAGCGCCTGCACGACAGGCAAAGCGCCATAGGCCCCGTAAAGCAACGCAAGTGCGGCAATGACCACAGCGCCCGGCAACACAAAGAGCCCGCCTCCGATCAGCCCGCCGACAACGCCACCGCGTTTCCAGCCGGCATAGGTGGCGAGCTGCATCGCCTCTGGCCCCGGCAGCAACATGCAGAACGACAGCGCGCGCAGGAATTGCGCCTCGGTCAGCCAACCGCGTTTGTCCACCAGTTCCTGATGCATCAACGCGATCTGTGCGGCAGGTCCGCCGAATGACAACAACCCGATCCGGCCAAAGACCGCGAACAATTCCTTCAAGGTGTTTCCCCTAGCCGATCACTCTGGAGATTTCGCGCAGGATCTTGGCCCTGATCGCCGCCGGATAATCCTGATGCATGCGGGCCGTCATCACGAACCCGTCCCGCGATATGACGGCGCTTTGTAAAAAGTTTGTAATGGTGCGCCCCATGCTTTCGATCGCGATCCCGTTGATCGTGACACCCGCCCGTTCGGCCCGCGCCCGCACAAGGCGCACATCGCTGCCTGCATTGGCGGTGCCGTCAGTGGAAATGTCGATGACCTTTCGCTTGCAATCGGCCACGGCGTCGAATTGTGCGAGCGAGAACAGCACAGCCTCGGCGGTGGCGGTGCCTGACAGCACAAAGGCGCGGTCCATCGCGCGGGCGCGTTGCGACAGCACTTCCGCCTGACCGGCATGGGTGATCCGTTCCCACGGGATCGACATGACCTGATCACCCACCCCCGACCATTGCACCACCGCGACAGCGACCTGATCGCGCACCATCGTCTCGACAATCTCGCTGTCGCGCAGCGCATCGGCCAGCCCGTCGGTCTGCAGGCGATATTCGGCGGTATCGACACTGTTGGACACGTCGATGGTCAGCAACAGCGCCGTTTCACAGGCGAGTACCGAGGTCGTGGACAGAACAAGGAAAAGCGGGGCAAGACAACGCATAAGGCAGCATCCTTGCCCCGTGCGGGCTTGGCAAGTCCTAGCTGGCCGCCCGGATCATCACGAAACCGCCAGTTTCACCTTCCAGAACACCGTGTTCGGCGGATGTGGGTTTCACCATCGCGTCAAGCAGCACATCGACGGATGTCCAATAAGGCACGTACCATTCCTGATCGACCTCGAGGATCAGGACACGGTCGGTCGCGGCATCATAGGCCCCGATCAGCGCGATATGTGGACCATCCCAATCGCCGGTCACGACGCCCTGATTGAAATAGACCATGATGGCATCGTCGGGGCTGGCCTCGTTTTCGATCAGCAGGTTGACGACCTGGCCGCGCGCCATATCGGTCGCGGCGGTCGGGTTGAATTGCATCACAGACCGGTCCAGCCCCACAGCGGCCAGCGCCTGCCCGGTGAAATCGACCAATTGTTGAAAGGTGACGCCATCGCCGCCTTCGGCTGACAGGGCGGCCCATTCGGCATTGCCCGTCAGCTCCAGCAGGTTCTGCTGCGTCATGATCGTTTCCGACGCCCATTCAGGCTGCCCCATGATCCCGTTGATCGCGGCGGTGACGGTCGCGATGGAACAGGCGGAGGTGCTGAATTGCGGCTTC
The DNA here is from genome assembly GCF_000382265.1 of Yoonia vestfoldensis DSM 16212. Classification (GTDB taxonomy): domain Bacteria; phylum Pseudomonadota; class Alphaproteobacteria; order Rhodobacterales; family Rhodobacteraceae; genus Yoonia; species Yoonia vestfoldensis. The sequence continues at coordinate 23,729 of NZ_KB907980.1, read as the reverse complement.
ACGAAAGCCGAAAACGCCCAGTAATCGGGGGCGGGAGCGCTGCGCAGATAGCTGGTGTCGGCGGTGAAGATTTGCGCGTCAGGGCCAAGCTTGGCGTAATCTTCTTCCTCCTGCGCGGCGACAGGCAAGGCCGCGACCAGAACAACCGCAGCCGCGGCAAAAGTGGGGTAACGGGACATCGGGGGCTCCATCGGGATGTTGATGGACCACGTTAGCGCCGGAATTTTCGGTTTGGAAAGGGGAAAGGTGCAGGTTTCTGTTGCCAGGTACCTGCGGACCCCGCCTATGGTCGCAAAACCATAGGGCTTAAGGTTTCAATAGTTCCGACTGCTTACGCAGCCATCGCCATTGGTGCTTTGTTGTCATTTGCAACTAGCTTTTTTGTACCGATAACGGTGGTAACTCACCGAGACAAAGCAAACCCCTTTAGACGTTCGTCGATCCTGTTTCGTCCCCATGGCTGCCAAATGAGCAGTGTTTGGTGGAGACGCCGGGTACCGCCCCCGGGTCCGATCCGCGTATTACGAGCGCGTTTATGTCCATAGTCCCGAAGGACAGTCCAGAATTAGGTGGTCTGCCGTCACATTGCAAGGGGCAGGTTCAGCGCCAGCGCGCCCAGACCCACGACAGCTTCGACCCCGAAAAAGGTCCATTTTTTGCGCGACCGGCCATCGAGCGCCAGCGATGTGGCACGCCCGACAGACGCGCCCAGCCAGCAGAACCCCAGCATCGCGTAGGCGACAGGCCCGCCGAGGATCAGCGCGCCACCACCCATGCCCACGAATAGCGCGCCCGCGGACGCACGGATTTCGGATGGCCCCATATTGCTGGGCCCCGCCTTCAAATCCAATGTGTCCAGCGTGTAGCGCGGCGCCAGCCAGCCGAAAAGGCCAAGCCCGATGCTTGCCAGCGCAAAGATGATGTTGATGATGTCCATGATGGTCTCCGATTGCCTGCTTTAGCTGGCGCATCGGGTACGGATATCAAGAGGCCTGCGAATATCGCGCGGCCATTGCGTTGAACCCGTCATAGGCATTGGCGATGATCCGTGTCAGCGGCTTGCCCTGCGGCAGGATGCGAATCCTGTCGCCGTCAAGCACAACCATCCCTGCGAACTGGTCAAGGACCGCGCGATGCACCGGCGTCAGGATCGCGGCATCGGGGTGTCGGTCCAGCAGAGCAAGGTCGATTTCGAAATCGCACATCAGCATGTTGATCGCGTCCGCGCGCAGCCTGTCCTGCGGCCCCATCGCATAGCCGCGATGACCGGCCAGCTCGCCCGCCTCGATCCGCGCAAGATATGCGGCGGTGGCAGCCGCGTTCTGCACATAGCCCGCGCCATACTGCGAAATCGACGACGCGCCAATCCCGATCAGCGTGGGGCAGGTGTCATCGGTGTAGCCCTGAAAATTGCGCCGCAACCGGCCCGATTGCATGGCGGTGGTCAGGCTATTGGCGGGTTTGCCGAAATGGTCGATCCCGATCGGCAGATAGCCCGCCGCCTCGAACGCGCGCGCGGCTTGTTGGGCCAGCGCATAGCGGTCCTCTTCCTTGGGTAGGGCCGCATCGGGGATCAGTTTCTGGCGTTTGGAGAAATTCGGCACATGCGCATAGCCGAACAACGCGATCCGGTCGGGGCCCAGCTCTTGTACCTGCGCGATGGTGTCCGCGAGCTTGGCCGCATTCTGATGCGGCAACCCGTAAACCAGATCGGCGTTGAGCGAGGTGATTCCCGCCGCGCGCAGGCTGTCGACGCAAGCCTTGGTCGTGGCGAAACTCTGATCGCGGCCGATGGCCGCCTGCACATCGGGGGCGAAATCCTGAATCCCGATACTGGCGCGTGTCATGCCCATATCGGCCAGCATCGCGATCTTGGCATCGTCGACCAGCGTCGGGTCGATCTCGACCGAGAAACTGAAATCATCCGCAGGCGGGATCACATCCATCACGGCCTGTGCCAGATCGCGGATCATGTCGGGCGGCAGGATCGTGGGCGTGCCGCCGCCCCAATGCATCTGGCCCATCCGCACCCCGGCGGGCAGGGTGCGCGCCAGTAGCGCAAGTTCCATTTTGACCACCCGGACATAATTTTCGACGGGTTTGAGCGTGCTCGTCCCTTGCGTCGCACAGGCGCAGAACCAGCACAGCCGCTCACAGAACGGAATGTGCAGATAGACCGAGACCGGCACGGCAGGGTCCAATGCGGCAAGGCTGTCACGTTGAAAGCCGCGCCCAACATCTGCGTTGAACGCGGTGGCAGGCGGATAGCTGGTGTAGCGGGGGACGCGCGCATCGAACAGACCCATGCGGCGCAGTTTTGCAATATGATCCATAGGGCCATCTTGCAGATGATCCGGCGCATTTTATTGCGCCAGATCAAGAAAGTCACAAAATCAGGCTGCCCGCCCGGCGAAACACGCCGTGATTTCGGCAACCTGTTCGGCAGGGGTGTCGCGCCGAAAGAAAGTGGCAAAACCCGTCTCGGGGAACATCAGATAGGTCTGGGTCGAATGGTCGACCAGATAGAATTCCGGGTCGCCCTCGACCGCGCGATAGTAGGTCTTGTAGGCTTGGCTTGCCGCGCGCACCTGTTCGGGGCTGCCGGTCAGGCCGATCATCTCGTCATGGAAGTTATCGGTGAAATGGCCCACGACCTCGGGCGTGTCGCGTTCGGGGTCGACCGAGATGAACACCGTGCCGATGTCGACACCCTGTTCGGCAAGGATATCGGCCGCGATAGCGTTGCGCATCGTATCGATCGGGCAGACATCGGGGCAGAATGTATATCCGAAATAGACCAACGTCGGCTTGGTGATGACATTGCGGTCGGTGACGGTTTCGCCGGTTTCGGAGACAAGCTCGAACGGCCCGCCGATGGCCGCACCCGCGACGGTGGTGTTTCCGCAGGGGTCCGCCGCCGCATTGGTGGTCTGCCAAGTATAGACGCCGAGGCCCACGGCGACAGCCATGATGCTCGATCCGATGATGACAGCTTTCATGTGGTTTCCTTTCATGCGCTGGCGCTGCCCGCGCGAATGCGGGACAGCACCGACAGGATCAATGGTTGTGGCTGTGACCGTGGCCCGCCATGTCACGCTTGACGATCTCGAAAGTCACCGGCACGTCGCCCGCCTGTTCGAAGACAAGCGTCGCGTTGATCGTTTCGCCCTCGGTCAGCGGGTTGCCTTGCAGACCCATGAACATCACATGCATGCCGCCCGGTTCCAGCGCGACGGTTTCGCCTGCTGGAATTGGGATCGCGTCAAGATGGATCATGCGGGCGACGTCATTCTCGAATTCGGTGGTGTGCAGTTCGACGCGGGGAAAGTCAGCAAGTACGGCAACGAGCGTATCATCACTCGTTCCGGTGTTGGTGATCGCAAGAAAGCCGCCACCGGCCATCGCGGTGGGCGCCGTCTCGAACGCGCGGGCATCCGCGACGCTGATCGCACTTTCGGCGGCGGCAGTGGTGGCAAGGCCAAGCAGGGCCAGTCCGGCCATGTACAGGGTTTTCATGATGGAGTCTTTCAATGGTGGCACGGGCAGGCCGCGCAGATGATCGGGTCAGATGATGATCGTGCGATCAACGCAAGGGGGTGCGCGCGCCGGATGGGGCGTCGCGCTTGCAAGGATACGCCGCGCGGTGGCATGCCGTGTCCAATGCGCATCTTGTGTGGATGGGGCGGGTTGAATATAAAGGGCAGGGTCGGCCAATCCGACGCTCTGCACGACAAGGCAGGCCATGCAGATATCGCCCGCGCCATGAGGCGCGTCGCCATCGGCGCAAAGGTCGGCCCAGTTACCACCGGCCAGCAGATAGGCCACGGCCTGCGGTTCGGCCTGCACCGGCTTGTGACCGAAACCGACCAACATCAGCGCCACTGACAGCACGGATGCCAATATCACGCGCCCTATCAGGTGCGGATGATTGCCGTGTGCGGTGCTGGTGCGTCGTCGCTGCATATGGCGTGGTTTAAGACCTTTCCCGCCAAGGTCCAGTCACTTTTTTGACGCGGGTCGCGGTCATGCAAAAGGGCGGCACCAGCGGCGCCGCCCTTTTCCATCGTGACCGGTTGATCAGAAGCCCGCTTTGATCATCTCAAACGCTTCGGCCATCCGCTCACGGTCTTCATTGCTCATCGGCAATTGCGCAAGGATCGGCACATCAATGTCCTCAAGCCCGGATGCAACCAGGTCTTCTTCGGTCACCAATGCGTTCAGCGCGGTGGCATTTGCGGAACCGTAACCGGACTCGAGCAATGGCACGACAGAGGATTCCGACAGGAAGGCGTTCAGATAATCATAGGCCTTGTCGACATTGCCCTGACCTTCCGCCAATTTCACATAGCCACAGAGCCACAACGAAGATCCTTCGGTCGCTTCACGCTGGAACGCGATGGGACGGCCTTCTTCGACCATCGCGGGATAGGTTTCGTTCCAGGCCCAGCTCACCAGAATCTCGCCCGAGGACAGAAGCTGCGCCAGTTCGGCCGGATCGGTCCAATAGGTGCGCAGGTTCGGATGCACCTCGCGCAGCCAGTTGGCGGCGGCGTCGAACTGCTCATCCGTCACCTCTTGCCAGTTGGTGACACCGGTCGCCAGATAGGCCAGCGCAAAGGCGTCGTCGACGTTGTCAGGCAGCGTCATGCGGCCGGCATAGGCGGGGTTGGTGAACACCTGCAGGCTGGCCACGTCTTCGGCGGGGACTTCTTCGGGGTTATAAGCGATTGCGGTCGAGCCGAAATCGGTCGGGATGAAATAGGTCTGGCCTGCGCCGATCTCTTCACCGGTCAGGCTGGCGTTCAGATCGTCATAGGCGGTGATGCGTGCCGTATCCCAAGGTTCCAGGATGCCGCTTTCGGTCCAGCGCGTCACGGATGGCGCGCAGACATGCGATACATCGGCCTGGAAACCCGAGCGGAGCTTCTGGAAGGCTTCATCCTCGTCACCAAAGAAGGTGAACGTCGGGCTGGCACCATGTGCCGCGATATAATCCTGATGATAGTCGGGCGACTCGAATCCGGAATAGTCGAACACGAGCAATTCCGAATCCTGCGCGAAAGCGGTTGTCGCCAGCGCCACAGCAGAGGCGGCACCCAATAGTCTGGTTGTTTTCATTGTGGTTCTCCTGTTGGACATCGCAGAAACGTAGGGTCGCACATGCGTTATCGCAAGGGGATTTCCGCATTGCCGGGACCAGAAATGTCTGACAGGCTTCAGCCCGAGCGGAGGATGCCTAAAATGTTGTCAGATCGGATCAGGGCGATGGGAACAGCACATTGGCTGTTGCTGTTCGGTCTGATCCTCACGGCATGGTCGGCGCTCTATCTGATGGCGGTGCCGGCGGATCTGCGGGGGCTGTCGCGCCTCTATGGCGCGAATTTCTGGGAGGCGCTTTGCACCGTCACGCTGGATGGGGCAGGGTATCTCAGCGCGACGCTGATGTGGGGTTTGATGGCAGCGGCGATGATGTTGCCCAGCGCCTTGCCGGCCTTTGCAACCCATGACGATCTGGGCCGCCAGACCGGCGTGCCGTTCTGGCCGCTGGTGGCGGGCTACGGCGTGGTCTGGGCCCTGTTTTCCCTGATTGCCGCGGCTATGCAATTGGTTCTGTACCGCTACGGGCTGATCAGCGCGATCGGTGACAGCCTGTCGGTCTCGCTGACGGCGGGGTTGCTGATGGGCGCGGGGCTTTACCAATTTTCGCCCGTGAAAGAGGCCTGCCTCGCCAAATGCCGACAGCCGCTGACATTTTTCATGCAGCACTGGGACGAAGGGCCGTTCCGCAACGGTCTGCGCCTGGGCGCGGTCTGCCTTGGCTGCTGCTGGGCACTGATGCTGCTTGCCTTCGTGGGCGGGGTGATGAACCTTGCCTTCATGGGGATCGCCACGCTGATCATGGTGGGTGAAAAGATGGACAGTGTCGGGCGCTATGTCACACGCCCTTTGGGCTTTGTTCTGATGGCAGGGGCCTGCGGCTTCCTGCTGGGTGCGGTATAAATGGGGGGAGACTTCATGGCTTTGGATCAGACGGCACCTGTAGGCACCGTGCCTTGGGCAATCAAAGGCGAATTGATCCTCAACTGCAATTGCACGGTGTTCTGCCCCTGCGTGGTGTCCTTGGGCAAACACGCACCGACCGAAGGCTATTGCCAGGCCTGGGCGGGCATCCGCATCGACAGCGGCCATTATGGTGACGAGGATCTGGGCGGGCTGAATGTCGGGCTGGTGCTGGAAATCCCCGGTCTGATGGCGCGGGGCAACTGGAAAGCCGCCGCCTATATCGACGAGCGTGCGAGTGAGGCCGCCTATGACGGGCTGCTTAACATCTTCACCGGCAAGGCGCGCGGCACGACGGGTCTGTTCAAGGTGCTGGTCAGCGAATTTCTGGGGGCCGAACGTGCGCCCGTCGTCTTTGAAACCGAAGGCAAGGCCCGCCGCCTGATGGTCGGCAAGGCTATTCAGGGCGAGGTGGTCCCTGTGGTGGGCAAGGACCCCGACACCGATATCGTCGTGACCAACACCGGCTATTGGATGGGCCCCGACATCACGGTCGCCACCGCCAACAAAGGGCGCGTGCGGGCCTTTGGCCGCGTGTGGGATTTTGACGGGCGCAGCGCCGAGATCTGCCAGATCGACTGGCACGGTCCGCAATGATCGTCTCGCCTGAATATTGCCAGATCATGGCGCGCTATAACGCATGGCAGAACGCGGGCCTGCGCGAGATGTTGAAAGACGTGCCCACTGCTGATCTGACCAAGGATCGCGGCGCGTTCTTCGGGTCTATCCTCGGGACGCTGAACCATCTGCTTTGGGCCGATATCGTCTGGATCAGCAGGCTTGACGGTGGCCCAAGCACCGATGTTCCATTCAGGGACAGCGTCACCATGACACCCACCGCCGCCGTCTGGTCCGCCGACCGCTTTCGCACCGACGGGCGGATCAGCCTGTGGGCCAAGGATGTGCGCGCGCTTGACCTGACGGGGGACCTCACGTGGTTTTCCGGTGTCATGCAGCGCCAGATCACCAAGCCGCGCGCGATCTGCGTCATGCAGATCTTCAACCACCAGACGCATCATCGGGGGCAGGTTCATGCGATGCTGACCCAGATGGGGCTGAAGCCGCAGGATACCGATATCCCCTTCATGCCCGAGACGTTCTGACCCGACACACAAAGGAGAAGACCAATGTTCAAAGCCCTGATCGTGGACAAGGACGAGGCTGGCCAAACCCATGCCACCGTGCAGGACATCACGCTCGACCGGCTGCCCGCCGCCGAGGTGACGGTCGCCGTCGAGTATTCCACTGTGAATTACAAGGACGGGCTCTGCATCGGGCCGGGCGGCGGGCTGGTGCGCAATTATCCGCATATTCCCGGCATCGATTTTGCAGGCACGGTCGAGGCGTCGGATGATCCGCGCTACAAGGCGGGCGACAAGGTCGTCCTGACCGGCTGGCGCGTGGGCGAGGCGCATTGGGGCGGCTATTCCCAGAAGGCCCGCGTCAAGGCCGACTGGCTGGTGCCTTTGCCGGATGGTCTGACGACGCGGCAGGCGATGGCCGTGGGCACCGCCGGTTTTACCGCGATGCTGGCGGTCATGGCGCTGGAAGACCACGGGATCAAGGCCGGTCCTGTGCTGGTGACAGGGGCAGCGGGCGGCGTGGGGTCGGTTGCCACGGCGATCCTTGCGCATCTGGGCTACAAGGTCGCGGCTGTCACCGGACGGCCTGAAACCGCCGATTACCTGACGTCTCTCGGCGCCACCCAGATCGTCGCCCGCGAGGAACTGGCCGAGACTGTCAAGCGCCCGCTGGAAGGCGAGACGTGGGGCGGTTGCGTGGATGCTGTGGGCGGCGCGATGCTCGCGCGCGTGCTGGGGCAGATGGAATATGGGGCATCGGTCGCCGCCGTTGGGCTGGCCGGGGGCGCGACCCTGCCTGCGACAGTCATACCGTTCCTTTTGCGCGGGGTGAACCTTTTGGGCATCGATTCCGTGATGCAGCCCTATGACAACCGTGTGCGTGCCTGGGCACGGATCGCGAAAGACCTGCCGATGGACAAGCTCGACGCGATGATCCAGCCTGCGACGCTGTCCGATCTGCCGCAACTGGGCGCGGATATTCTGGCGGGCAAGGTGAAAGGGCGTGTCGTGGTGGATGTGAATGCTTGATCTGGCATGGGTGCGGGCGCAATTTCCCGCGTTTTCGGAGCCCAGCCTGCAAGGACAGGCGTTTTTCGGCAATGCGGGCGGGTCTTATGCCTGCCAGCAGGTCATCGACCGGCTGCACCGCTTTTACACGCAACGCAAAGTGCAGCCTTATTCCGCCTATGAGGCATCGCGCCTTGGTGGCGAGGAGATGGACGAGGCCCGCACGCGTCTTGCGGCGATGCTGGGCGTGGCGCGGCAGGAGTTGTCCTTTGGTCCGTCCACCACGCAGAACACCTATGTGCTCGCGCAGGCCGTGCGGCGCTGGATCAAGCCCGGACAAAAGATCATCGTCACCGATCAGGACCACGAGGCAAACTCCGGCCCGTGGCGCAGGCTGGCCGAGGATGGGGTGCGCGTGGTCGAATGGCAGCTTGACCGCGACACCGGATTGCTGAACCCCGACGATCTGGCGCAGCTTTTGGGTGATGATACAGCCTTGGTCTGTTTTCCGCATTGTTCCAATGTGATAGGGGCCATTAATGATGTAGCTGGCATCATGCGGATCGCCAAGGCGGCAGGCGCGCGGGTCTGTGTTGATGGTGTCAGCTATGCGCCGCATGGCTTTGCCAACGTCGGTGCGCTCGGGTGCGATGTCTATCTGTTCAGCGCCTATAAAACCTATGGCCCGCATCAAGGCATCATGATCATCCGCGAGGATTTCGGCTTTGATCTGCCCAACCAGGGGCACCACTTCAACGGCGACACCCTTTACAAACGCTTCACCCCCGCAGGCCCAGATCACGCGCAGATCGCGGCAAGTGCGGGGATGGCCGATTACTTCGACGCTATGTCGTTGCACCACGGCGGCGGAACTGGCGCGGATGCCGCGCGGCTGTCGCATGACCTGATGCGCGCGCAGGAAGTCGCGCTGCTGACACCGCTGCTCGACTATGTCAGCGCCAAGAACTCGGTCCGGTTGATCGGCCCATCCGACGCCACAACCCGCGCGCCGACCGTGGCGATGGCTTTGCAAGGCAGTGCGGCGGAGGTCGCGGCACGGCTGGTGCCGTTCGGGATCATGGCCGAAGGTGGCGATTTCTATGCCCAGCGTCCTTTGCAGGCGATGGGGGTCGATCTGGACAAAGGTGTGCTGCGGGTCAGTTTCACGCATTACACCAGCCCATCCGAGGTTGACCAGTTGATGGCGGCGCTAGATCAGGTGCTATGACACAAACACCCGTTATCGTCTGGTTCCGCCGCGACCTGCGCCTTGCCGACCATCCCGCTCTGACCGCCGCCTGTGACAGCGGGCGGCCCGTGATCCCCGTCTATATCCACGATGATCAGGTGGCGACCTTGGGCGCCGCGCAGAAACTGCGGCTTGATCTGGCCTTGGCGCAGTTCGGCAAGGTGCTGGCGGCGCAGGGCAGCAAGCTGATCCTGCGCAAGGGTCCGGCGCTTGACGTGCTGCGCGATCTGATCCGGGAAACGGGGGCAGGGGCGGTCTATTGGTCGCGGCTTTACCATCCGGCGGCGAATGACCGTGACGCAGGCGTGAAGTCCGCGCTGAAAGAAGACGCGATCGACGCGCGCAGTTTTGCAGGCCATCTGCTGTTTGAGCCTTGGACGGTCGCAACCAAAACCGGTGGGTTCTACAAGGTCTATACGCCCATGTGGAACGCCGTGCGCGGCAATGACGTGGCCGAACCTTTGCCGCGCCCTGCCAAGATCGCCGCGCCGCAGACCTGGCCCGCCTGCGACGATCTGGCCGACTGGCAGTTGCGCGAACCGATGCAACGCGCCGCTGACATTCTGGCCAGCCATTGCACCGTGGGCGAGGAGGCCGCGCGCGACAGACTCGATGCCTTTATCGCCGACCGCGTGGCGGATTACGTCAAAGGCCGCGACCTGCCGGGGATCAAGGGTACGTCGAACCTGTCGGAAAACCTGACCTTCGGCGAGATCAGCCCGCGCATCTGCTGGCACGCTGGCAAACGCGCCTTGCGTGACGGCAAAGGCGATGCCGAGGTGTTCCTGAAAGAGCTCGTCTGGCGCGAATTCGCCTATCATCTGGCACATCACACGCCGCGCATCCTGACCGACAACTGGAAAGAGGATTGGGACGCCTTCCCGTGGAATACCGACATCACACCAGAGGTGCGGGCATGGCAACAAGGGCGCACCGGCATTCCCTTTGTCGATGCTGCCATGCGCGAGATGTATGTCACCGGCACCATGCACAACCGCGGGCGCATGATCGTGGCCTCCTATCTGACCAAGCATCTGATGACGCATTGGAAAATCGGGCTGGACTGGTTCGCCGACCACCTGATCGACTGGGACCCCGCCAGCAATGCGATGGGTTGGCAATGGTCGGCAGGGTCGGGGCCGGATGCCACGCCCTATTTCCGGGTATTCAACCCCGTCACGCAGCTCGACAAATTCGACAAGGACCGCGCCTATGTCAAACGCTGGATCGCGGAAGGGCAGCGCAACCCACATGATGACGCGCTGGCCTATTTCGGCATGATCCCGCAAAGCTGGCACCTGCGCGCCGATGCCGCCTATCCCGACCCGGTGGTCACGCCCGAACAGGGGCGCACGCGGGCGCTTGACGCCTACAGCAACCGCGGATTCTGATGTGGCGGGAAACTTTTTGGCAAGGATTGCCGTGACTTCGCTGGCGCAAAGGTTAATTACCCAGCTATTGCAGATGCAACAACAGATACGAACGGAAGATCAATGATTCTGACGACCACGCATGGGCAGACCGGACTGCCGCGTTATTTCAGCAATGTCTTCGACTCGCTCAAGACCATGAAACGCGGCCGGATCGACATCATCCTGCCCGATGGCCGCCATTTCCGTGCCGAAGGGGCCGAACCCGGCTATGTCGCCGAGGTGCATGTCCACAACGCCGACGTTTTTGCGCGTACCCTGCGCGAGGGCGATCTGGGTTTCTGCGAGGCCTATATGGACGGCTGGTGGTCGACGCCGGACCTGATGGCCTTCATGGACCTCGTGCATGACGACATGGAACATATCTATGACGGCTTTCCGGGGCAGTTTCTGGTGCGGTTCTATGAACAGATGCGGTTCTGGCTGCAGAACAATTCCAAAAAGCAGGCGCGCAAGAACATCAGCTATCACTATGATCTGGGCAATGAATTCTACGGTCTGTGGCTCGACGACACGATGACCTATTCCTCGGCCAAGTTCGTGACCGGTCAGGAAAGCATGGAAGCCGGCCAGATCGAGAAATACAAAAGCATGGTCGACCAGATGGGCGTGCAGCCCGGCGATCATGTGCTGGAAATCGGCTGCGGCTGGGGCGGGTTCGCGGAATATGCCGCCGCCGAACGCGGTCTGAAGGTGACCGGCCTGACGATCAGTCAGGCGCAGCACGACTACGCGGTCGCGCGTATGGAAAAGGCCGGTCTGTCCGACAAGGTCACGATCAAGCTGCAGGATTACCGCGACGAAAAAGGTGTCTATGACGGGATCGCCAGTATCGAGATGTTTGAGGCCGTGGGCGAAAAATACTGGCCCGTCTATTTCGAAACCCTGCGCGAACGGCTCAAGCCCGGCAAGAATGCCACGCTGCAGATCATCACCGTCGAGCACCGCCGCTGGCATGTTTACAAGCGCGGCGTGGATTTCATCCAGAAATACATCTTTCCGGGCGGGATGCTGCCCAGCCCCGTTGTCCTGCGCCAAGAGATTGAAAAGGCAGGATTAAAGGTCGCGCAATCAATCGAATTCGGCGAAAGCTACAGCCAGACCCTGCGCCGGTGGCACGACACGTTCAATGCGCGCTGGGATCAGGTGGCGGCGTTGGGATTTGACGACAGATTCCGGCGGATGTGGAACTTTTATCTGACCTCTTGCGCGGGGACATTTCATAGCGGAAACTGCGACGTAACGCAGATTACGGTGACCCGCGCGTCCTGAACGGGCCGGGCCGGGACAAGGATGCTTTGACATGGCGACATCAAATCGTCTTTCAATGCCCACGGCCGGGCGGCTGGCCGGTGCTATCACGTTCGGCCTTTGGGGCTGGTATCTGGCTGGCGTCGGCGCGCCGTTTTTTGTCGAAGGCCGCCCGCCGCCATCGTTCTTGCCGGGGGCGGTGATCACCGGCATCCTGATCGGCTGGGTCTATGTCGGCCGACGCACAGGCGAAGGTTATGTGCCTGCGGTCGGGCACGGCCTGTCGGCAGGTTTCGCCTTTTCCTTTGTTACCCTGTTCATCATGGCGTTTTCCCTGATGATGGCCAATGCGTTCCGTCGGCGCTATGACGGGCCGATGGAGGCGATCGTCGATATCTTCAATCTGATGGTGGCCGAAAGCGTGCGGTTCATCGACGTGAACCTGATTTCAAGCATCTTCGTCGGGGCCGTGCTTTGCGCCTGGATCACAGAATATTTTTCGCAGAAATACCCCTAGGTGACTGACCTTTTCGTCTATGGGACATTGATGTCGCGCGGGCTGATGGCCGCGGTATCCGGCGCGCGGCTGGCCGAACCCGTTTCCGCAACATTGCTGGATTACGCGGTCTTTCCGGTGGCGGGCCATGTCGTCCCGTTCATCGCGCCACGTCCGGGGGGGGCTGGTGCAGGGTCTGATCTGGCCCGATCTGTCCGAGGAGCAGATGCGCAGGCTGCGCCTTTATGAATCAGCGTTCGGCTATGCCCTGCATGACCTGACCCTTTTGGTGGACGGCCGGCGGCACAAAGCACATGGTTATCTGCCGCCCCGCGACCAAAACCCCGGCCGCGGGGTTTGGTCACTTGAAGTGTGGGAACAGGCACATCTGGCGCCAGCCATCGACGCCGCTCAGGAGGTTCTGACGCTCGACCCGCTGCCCGATCCGGCCACACTCCGCCAGATGTGGCCGATGATCGAGGCGCGCGCGTGGGCACGCCAACGCGCGGCCCGCCGCACGCGCACCGCACGGGATTTCGACATCACGCCCGCCGCACCTGCATCGGGGAGATTCTTTCGGTTTCAAGGTTTCGACGTCAGCCATGCATTGTTCGATGGTACCCTGTCGCCGGTGCTCCGGCGCGAGGTTTTCGTTGGCGTCGATGCAGCGCTATTGCTGCCTTATGATCCGCAGCGCGACCGGGTTCTGCTGCTGTAACAGGTGCGTGTCGGGCCGATGGTGCGCCATGATCCGAACCCCTGGATGTTGGAGCCCGTCGCAGGCATCGTCGATGCGCGTGAAACCCCACAGGAGGCTGCCCTGCGCGAAGCGGCCGAAGAAGCAGGGGTCACAATCCGCCATCTGGTTCCGGCAGGCGAATATTACCCGTCACCGGGGGCGACGACGGATTATTTCTATGCCTATGTCGGGCTATGCGATCTGTCGGCGGAGGCACCCTATGCGGGTGGGCTGGAAGCCGAGGCAGAGGATATCAGCCTGCACACGATGAGTTTCGACGCCGCCATGGCCCTTGCGGACAGCGGCGAGATCGCGACAGGCCCGCTTTTGCATCTGCTTTACTGGCTGGCAAGACACCGCGACCGCCTGCGCGCCATGGGTTGATGTCGGGCAGGCGCGGTTCTACACATCAGGGGCGCAACGAAAGGCCCTGATGATGCAGATCTGCAATGATTTCGCCGACACGATCGGCAATACACCTTTGATCAAGCTGCGGGCGGCATCCGAGGCGACGGGTTGCACCATTCTGGGCAAGGCCGAATTTCTGAATCCCGGCCAGTCGGTCAAGGATCGCGCCGCCCTTTTCATGATCAAGGACGCGATTGCGCGCGGTGATCTCCGCCCCGGCGGCACCATAGTCGAAGGCACGGCAGGCAATACCGGCATCGGGCTGGCGCTGCTCGGGTCCTCGATGGGGTTCAAGACGGTGATCGTCATTCCCGAAACGCAAAGTCAGGAAAAGAAAGACATGCTGCGCCTTGCTGGCGCCAAGCTGGTCGAGGTGCCTGCCGCCCCCTACCGCAACTCCAACAACTATGTCCGCTATTCCGAACGGCTGGCAAATGCGCTGCGCGAGACAGAGCCAAACGGCGTGATCTGGGCGAACCAGTTCGACAATACCGCCAACCGGCAGGCGCATGTGGAAACCACCGGGCCCGAAATCTGGGCGCAAACGGATGGCAAGGTCGACGGGTTCATCTGTGCCGTCGGATCAGGCGGCACGCTGGCGGGCGTGGCGCAGGCACTGCAATCCAAAGGTGTCAAAATTGGGCTGGCCGATCCTGAAGGCGCGGCTCTTTACAATTACTACACCCATGGCGAATTGAAATCCGAAGGCAGTTCCATCTCGGAAGGGATCGGGCAGGGGCGTATCACCGCCAACCTTGAAGGGCTGACGCCCGATTACGCCTATCAGATTCCCGATGCCGAAGCCTTGCCGCTGATCTATGACCTGATGCAGCACGAAGGCCTCTGCATGGGCGGGTCGACCGCGATCAACATGGCAGGGGCGATCCGCATGGCACGCGACATGGGGCCGGGGCATGTGATCGTGACCATCCTGTGCGATGTCGGCAGCCGGTATCAGTCCAAGATCTACAACCCCGCTTTCATGCGTGAAAAAGGTCTGCCGGTGCCCACTTGGCTGGAAGAAAAGGCCGTGGTGCCGTCGGTGCTTGCACCGGAATGACGGCCCGGCGGCTGTTCTTCCGGCTGCTTGTCTGTTGCAGCCTGTTATGGCCGCTCTGCGTGGCGGCACAGGACGCGCAACCGCTGCCAAGCACGACCTACGATAACATTGCCGCCTGGAACGCGCTGGCCGAACGGGCTGAAACGCTGGTGCTGCGCGACGCCTCGTCCGAATTCGTCATCATGCGCCTGCGGGCCGAACTGGCCGGATGGCGGGATCATTTCCTATCGCAAACCAACGTCAATGCGACCCGGCTTGTGACGGTAAACGCGCAATTGGCGGCGCTCGGCGCGGTCCCAGAAAGTGGCGAAGAACCCGCACAGGTCGCTGAACGCCGTGCAGAGCTTGAGGCGCAGCGCGATACCTTGCTGGCCCCGCGCGCGCTGGCCCAAGAGGCTTACGCCCGCGCGAACGGACTGATCAGCGAACTGGACCTCAAGATTCTGCAACAAAAGACGGCAGAGCTGTTCCAGCGCGGCCCATCGCCCCTGAACCCCGCGCTGTGGCCACAGGCGGCCAGCGCCACATGGCAGGTGTTCCGCACCGTCGGCGCTGAAACCTTTGCGGGTTTGCAGGTTCAGCTTGCCAACGGACGGCTGGTTGAAAATCTGCCGCGCGCCGCCCTGTTCTTTGGCCTTGCCGTGCTGCTGGTCGGTTATACCCGCTGGTGGCTGGTGCAATTACGCCAACGGCTGGCGCGCGGTGAGTCGTTCCTGTTGCCGATCTGGCTGTTCCTGTTGTCGCTGTTGCAGATCATTGTCTCTTTTGCGGGGCTTGTGGCGCTGTCACGCGGGCTCGAGACGCTGGCGATCTTGGGGCTGCGGGGGCAGGCCATGGTTGATGCCATTCCTGCGGCGGGGATGACGGTCGTCCTGGGATGGTGGCTGGGGCGTCAGGTTTTTAGCGACGGGATGCTGCCGGAATATCTGGGCTATGGCAAGGAAACCCGCAGCAACGCGCGCCGCATGACCTTGGCACTGGCCTGGGTCCTGGCCTTCGGTGAATTGTTCGAGGCGACGGCCGGGTCCATCGATCTTGGACCAGGGGTTGTCGCGACGATGTCGCTACCGGTGATCCTTGTGGTGGGTGCGCTGTTCTGGCGGCTGGGACGGTTGATCAAGACGCCACCCCAGGCGTCCGAGACAGCACCAGTGTCGCAAGGCCGGATCAGAATGCAGGTGGGGCGGTTCTGCACCATCGTTGCGGTGGCTGGTCCGTCGCTTGCTGCACTTGGCTATGCCTCGGCGGGGCAGGGTTTGCTGACCTCGTCGATTTTGTCGCTGGCACTGATCGGTGCGATCCTTGTGTTGCAGCGGATTGTCCACGACCTCAGCACGCGCCACAAGAACGCAGAGGAAACCAAAGGCCTCCGCGCCCTGCTGCCGATCCTCGTCAGTTTCAGTCTTTATCTGGCCAGCCTGCCGGTTTTCGCGCTGATATGGGGGGCGCGCACCGACGATATCCTGGAAATCTGGAGCAGGTTCCGCGAAGGGTTCGCAATCGGCGAAACGCGGATTTCTCCGACCGATTTCGTGATGTTCGCGATCATCTTTTCGCTGGGTTATATCCTGACGCGGTTCATTCAGGCGACGCTGCGGCGCAGTGTATTGCCGCGCACCCGGCTGGACCCCGGCGGGCAGAATGCCATCGCCGTGGGCTTTGGCTATGTGGGCATCCTGCTTGCGGCACTGGTCGCCATCACCTCTGCGGGCATCGACCTGTCAAGCCTTGCCATCGTGGCAGGGGCGCTGTCCGTCGGCATCGGCTTTGGCCTGCAAAACATCGTGTCCAACTTCGTATCCGGTATCATTCTGCTGATCGAACGCCCGATCAGCGAAGGCGACTGGATCGAAGTGGGCGGCCAGATGGGCTATGTGCGCGCGATCTCGGTTCGCTCCACGCGGATCGAAACATTCGACCGCACCGATGTGATCGTGCCGAACGCCGATCTGGTCAGCGGGCAGGTCACCAACTGGACGCGCGGCAATCTGGTGGGCCGCGTGATCGTGCCGGTGGGCGTGGCCTATGGCACCGATACCGAGAAGGTCACGCAAATCCTGCGCGAGATCGCAGAGGCGCATCCCATGGTCATCATCACGCCGCCGCCTGCGGTGCTGTTCATCGGCTTCGGTGCCAGCTCGCTTGATTTCGAGATCAGGGCGATCCTGCGCGATGTGAACTTCGTGCTGAGCACCAGATCAGAGATGAACCATGAAATTGCCCGCAGATTCGCCGCCGAAGGGATCGAGATTCCGTTCCCGCAGCAGGATCTGTGGCTGCGCAACCCCGAAACCCTGAAAGGTGCCCCTGCATGACAAAACCGCTGTTTCGTGACGATGCATATGCGCGGCAGGCCGAAGGCCGCGTGCTGGGGATCACCACCGAAGGGGGGATCGTGCTTGATGCTACTGTGTTCTATCCGACATCGGGCGGGCAACCGGGTGACAGCGGCACCTTGTCCTGGCCGGGTGCGACGCTTGACATCGCGACAGCCGTCAAGGGCGAAGGTGACAGCATCATCCTGCTGCCTGCCGAACCTGCACCCTTGCCCGCCATCGGGCAGGTCGTGTTGCAAAAGTTGAACTGGGACCGCCGGCATCGGCACATGCGGGTGCATACGGCGTTGCATTTGTTATCGGTCGTCATTCCCCTGCCGGTGTCCGGCGGTGCGATAGCGGCGGACAAGGGCCGCCTTGATTTTGATATGCCGGACGCCCCCGAAGACAAAGACGCGCTCGATGATGCGTTGAACCGGCTCATTGCCTGCAACATGGCCGTGACCGAGGAATGGATCACCGATGCCCAGCTTGATGCGCAGCCCGATCTGATCAAGACGATGTCGGTGCAACCGCCGCGCGGGTCGGGCCGGATCAGGCTGGTTCGCATCGGGATCGGCTCAGAAACCGCCGACCTGCAACCTTGCGGCGGAACCCATGTCGCCAACACGTCCGAGATCGGCCGCGTGCGGATTGGCAAGATCGAAAAGAAAGGCCGCCAGAACCGGCGCGTCTATCTGCATCTGGAGTAGGCCATGCGTGCGATCCTTTTCCTTGTGCTCTTGCTGGTCGGTCAATCCGCCGCTGCGCAGACCGTCCTGCAATGCAGCCCGGCCCATGACCGGATCGTCCGCGAGGCGCTGGACAGTGCCAAATCATTGACGACAATGGCCGCCACGGCGGTCGGTGACACGCCGGAATATGCGCGCTGGTTCGGGGTCTATTCAGACCACAACGCCGAAATTGTGCGGGCGAACCTCAAGGCGGTCGTCAGGGCGATCCGCACCGGGGCAGTCACCGTGCAATGCGACAGCATCCGCGATGACGGATGTGGTAATGGTGAATATGCCTGGGTCTATGCTCATCGACCCTACCGGATTTATCTTTGCCCGTCATTCTTTGACCTGCCGCCGTTGACAGCACTACGGCCCGGCACAACGGCCAGCAACAATGGCACCCGCGAAGGGACGTTTGTCCATGAATTGTCGCATTTCCGACCGGTCGCCCGCACCGAGGATCATTGCTATACCCGCCGTATCTGTTCGCGGATGGCCAGCACCGACCCCGCACGGGCGATCGAGAACGCGGACAATTATCAATATTACACCGAAGACGTGATCTATTACGCAAGTCAGCCCGTGTCAGGCAAAGCCCCACCATAGGAGAAGCGCCATGTTCCGCATCGCCGCCGGCGTCACCGCCGTCGTTTTTCTTGTGCTTTTCGTGATCCTTCTGGTCGCGGGGCGGGCCTATGTCACGACCTATGGTGTCGCCCCAAGTGACGGCGCAGATTTTCTTGCACGACGCGCTGCACCTTTGTTCGCGGGGCTTGCGGTCATGCTCTGGCTGCTGCGTGGCCTGCCGGTCGGGACCGCGCGGGACGGGGTCTGCTATGGGCTGGCGACCGTCTGGTTCGGGATCGCGGCGACGGGTGTTTACGAATTCACCATGGGGCAGGCGGAGGCCACAATCCTGATCGCCGCCACAGCCGAGGTGATCGGCGGCGCGGTCTTTGTGCTGGTGCGCCGCCGCTAGGGCTTTGGCGGCTTCTGGAACAGGTCACGTTCTGCGGTTTCGTTCAGCATCTGTTCGGTATCGGGCAGGCCTTCACGCGACAAAAGGATCGCAAAAGGGCGCAGATGGGGCACATGGCTGCACACCACGAGCAGCATCACCATGATCGGCACCGACAGGAACATACCCGGAATACCCCAGACAGCCCCCCAGAAGGCCAGCGACAGGATGATCCCGAAGGACGACAACCGCAAGGCACGACCCATCAGCATCGGGTCGATGACATTGCCGTTCAGGAACTGGATGCAGGTCGCGATCACGAAGATCGCCAGCGTCGTGTTCGGATCCCCCAGTTGCACATGGGTCACGAGTGCGATCAGCCCCGTGGCAAGGATCGACCCGATATTGGGGATAAAGTTCAGCACGAAGGTGATGATGCCAAGGGATACCGCCAGTTCCAGCTGGAACGCGCGGGCTAGCACATAGATCATGCCGCCGGTGATCACGCTGATCACGGTCTTGACCAGCAGGTAATAATTCACGCGGTGGATGATCGACTGGATGATCTTGCGCACGCGCCGCGCTTGCGTCTTGTCGCCGATGAAGTTTTCAAGCTTGGTGTCGAACCACACCCGTTCGGCGAACAGGAAACCGACGAAAAGAATGACCAGCACCGTGGCCTGCGTGATCCCGCTGGCCTGGCTGGCGGCACCCCGCAGATAGTTTGACGCATCAATAGACCGGACGGCGTTGAAGATTGCAGCCTCGCTATCCTCGCCCAGCCAGCTGAACATCGACGCGATCGCGGATGGCGCGCGTTCGGTATAGGCCAGCGTGGTGACCAGCACCGTGTTGATCTGCGCCAGCAGCACCGATGTCAGCAACAACAGCGCCGTTGCGATCAGCACCATCGCGGCGATGCTTGCGATGGCGTTGGGGATGCGCAACGGCCCGATCCGCTGACGCGCGATGAAAGTGATCACATCGCTTGTCAGACTGAACAGGATGATCGCCGTCGCCAGTGAAATCAGGATGAACCGCGCCTGCACCCGCAGGAACAACACGACCGCAAAGGCGATGATGATCAAGGCGCCGGTTTGCAGCCGGGCTGTCTCGGACCGCTTTTCCAGGGTGGTCGCTTCGGGGGGATCATGCAGCATCAGGGCAATTCGGCTCCGCTTGGATCAGGTCAATATATCGGGCGAAAGGGGCGGGGGCAAACAGGCAGAACAATTCGTGCGGAGGGTCTTGCAAAGTCCGCCAAGTTGCGGCTAAACCCCCATCACGGACAGGTGGCCGAGTGGTCGAAGGCGCACGCCTGGAAAGTGTGTAGGCGGGAGACCGTCTCCAGGGTTCGAATCCCTGTCTGTCCGCCAATTGCCCTCACGAAAGCGTTCTCCCGATCCGGGCGCGGCCGGATTTTTCCGTTGTTTTCGGGGGTTATGCGGGAGGGGCTGTACACCGTCACTTGTGACCAGACGCGTGAAAGCCTTCTCTTCAGCGCAACTTTCTCTCGACCTGTTAACGGCGGCTGTTTCGGTGAACAGCTTTAATGCATTGCTTTTGCGATCTTTTGTCGACTGGTAACTTTAGGTGATTTTGCAAGTTCATCTCGCTACCGGGCGGAACCGAGTTCGAACGTTTCCGGAGTTGCGACACGTGAGTAGTAAGTGATGCCGATGTCTGAATCCTGAGAAAGCGCTCTTGTTCCCAGATATTCAACCTGTAGCTTAAGCATCGTGGAGGATCATGGAGTTACAGAGTGAGATACATCGATACTGGAGCGCGAAACGCGACGCACGCCCTAGGCGATTGGATGGCCAGCCTAAAGCCCGAGGATATCAGGCATCTAAGGTGGCAGTCTGGATACTTCGGCTCAGATGGCTTGGCACCCATGCTGCCGCTTATTCAGGGGCTGGCATCACAGGGTTTGCCAATCAGCTGCGTTTTGGGATCAAATGGCGGAGAAACTGGCCAGAAAGATATTGAAGTCTTGGTGGACCTAATTGGGTGCCCTAGAGCAGATGCAAGAATTGGCATTCTCAGTTACACAAGCGGCTTATTTCATCCGAAAGTGTATCATGTCACCCGCCAAGACGGCAGTCGGACGGCATATGTCGGTTCCGCCAATCTGACTTTGGCCGGCGTCACAGGACTAAATGTAGAAGTCGGTGTGATCTTAGACACGCATGACGGAGATCCGGTCCCGCCACTGGATGAAATTTCCGCGTCTATCGATTCTTGGTTTGATGGAACTCGGCCAAACGTGGAAACAGTTCGAAGCTTAACGGATATTCCGCCGCTAGTTGCCAAAGGAGTACTGGGGGTTCCTCCTGCACCTCGTCGACCGCGTCCTGCGTCTAGTGGCTCGGGTGGCGGCGCAGCAGGGATCGGCCTTAAGCCCCTGGTAAAGTTTCCGCCTTTGCCAAGTAAATCGACTGCTACTGCCCCGGGTTCGCCAGCAACGCCGGTCTCAACAAAAAGCCCAGGTACCGCTCCGGTCGCCCCGGTGGCTCCTGCGGCAGTTGCATTGCCTTCGGCTCCGTTGAGTCCTTTTCCGCCCTATATATTGTTAGCACCAGGAGCAGCGGCGCCAACATCAGGTACTGCCGCCCTGACAGGCTCCACTCTACCGGGGGGTGCAACTGGTTTGTGACCTGCCCCCCCGAGGCTCCCTCATTCATAACGAGAGTTTGCGGGTTTGGATTTCATATTCTTCGTCGTGAGTTTGGGCAAGCGCGTCGTGCGCGGAGCCCTCAAATTGCTCAAGCGCTCGACGCGCGTCGGCGGGTGTTTAGTTGCCCAGCGATGAACGCGGTCTGACGTTGTTGTAGTCGTATCGCCAGAGGGCCAGTTTGCGGCGGGCATCGTCTAACGTGTCGAAGATCTCCTCATTCAGCAGCTCGTCTCTCAGGCTGCCATTGAAGCTTTCGATGAAGCCATTCTGCGGTAAGCGTTTCCTGCCCCACACCTTCCGTCTGTCAGCATGATGGGTTCATTGGACCCTGTTGATTGTTGGACTGGATTTTCTCCATGGAGACTACATCGGAGGTTCTCCCGGTTGGCGGCCGGGGTCGTCGGAACCGGAAATGGCCGGATGAGCTGAAAGCACGGATCGTGGCGGAGACGCTGTTGCCGGGCAGCACTGTGAATGCGGTAGCGCTGCGGCATGGTGTGCCTGCGAACCATCTGTCCTCCTGGCGGACGCTGGCGCGGACCGGACGGCTGGTGCTACCTGCGCCGGAAGATCCTGCGGAATTCGCGTCTCTGATCGTTGGACCCGTTGACGAGGCCCCGCTTGGTAAAACGGGTGCGGAGGATAGGCCGGAGATTGTCATGGGCGCAGTCGTGATCCGGCTGGAAGCCGGGGCCTCAGCGGAACGGATTGTATCGGTCGTGCGCGGCCTGGAAGCCAACCTATGATGTTCCCGTCAAACCGCGTGCGTGTTCTGGTCTCGACGCAGCCTGTCGACTTCAGGAAAGGTCATGACGGTCTGGCGGCGATCGTGTCGTCGGTGCTGCGCAAGGATCCATTCACCGGCACGGTGTTTGTGTTCCGCTCGCGCCGTGCCGATCGGCTGAAGCTGCTCTACTGGGATGGCACCGGATTGGTGATGGCTTACAAGCGTTTGGAAGATACGACCTTCACTTGGCCAGCGATCAAGGACGGGATGATGACGCTGAACCACGCCCAGTTTGAGGCCCTATTTGCCGGTCTGGACTGGCGGAAGGTCAAGGCATTGGAGATGCGCCCACCGGCTGCGGCAGAATGAATCAAGCGCTGTCTTTTGCGTGTTTTTACTGAGGTTTTATCGTAGTCTCGGGCTATGATTGAGACGCCTGTCATTGACCTTTCCACTATCCCTGCCGCGCAGCGTGCGGTGGTTACGTCGTTGATGAAAACGATCGCAGCACTTCAGGATATTACCCAACGCCAACAGCATCTGATCGCCGAGCTGAACCATGCCCTGCATGGCAAGCGGTCGGAAAAGCTGACCGAGGATGAGCGGCAGCTGGCCTTCGAGGATCTGTCCATCGCACTGGCCGAGGTCGAGGTGCAGAAGGAGCATCTGGCCGCCAAGACAGGTGAGAAAACGGCAACCAGGCCTGCGCCAAAACGCATCATCGGTAATCTACCGGCCGCACTGCCGCGCATCGAAGAGATTATCGAACCCGACAGCCTGATCTGCCCCTGTGGCTGCGGTGTCATGCACAAGATTGGCGAAGATCGCAGCGCGCGGCTGGACATCGTGCCGGCGCAGTTGCGTGTGATTGTCACCGTCCGCCCCAAATACGCTTGCCGGACCTGCACCGACGGCGTGACCCAGGCTCCAGTACCATCGCATCTGATCATGGGCGGGTTGCCGACCGAGGCCAGCATCGCCCATGTGCTGGTCAGCAAATATGCCGACCACCTGCCATTGTATCGTCAGAGCCAGATCCTGACGCGGGCTGGCCTCGATCTGCACCGCGCTGTCTTAGCCGACTGGGTTGGCAAGGCGGCATTCCACCTTAAGCCCATCGTCGACCGGCTGGCTGAACACCTGAAACGATCCGACAAGCTGTTCATGGATGAAACCACCGCCCCGGTGCTGGATCCAGGGCGCGGCAAAACCAAGACAGGTTATCTCTGGGCACTGGCCCGCGATGACCGGCCATGGGGCGGCGAGGACCCACCCGGTGTGGTCTACTTCTATGCACCCGGTCGAGCGGGCGAGAATGCCGAAACCTTCCTCACCGGCTTTGACGGCATCCTGCAGATCGACGGATACCAGGGCTACAACCGACTGACCAAGCCTACCCGCAAGGGCGGCGATCCCATTCGCGTGGCCCATTGCTGGGCACACGCGCGCCGCAAGCTGAAGGAAGTCTTTGACCGCGACGGCTCACAGATCGCCGCCGAAGGCCTGCGCCGCATCGCCGAGATCTATGCCGT
>NZ_KB907979.1 GCF_000382265.1 Yoonia vestfoldensis DSM 16212 | reverse complement strand
TGTATGAACGCACCAGCGTCATCATCACCACCAACCTGAGCTTCAGCGAATGGGCCAGCGTCTTTGGCGATGCCAAAATGACCACGGCACTGCTCGACCGTCTCACCCATCGCTGCCACATCCTCGAAACCGGCAATGACAGCTACCGCTTCAAGGCCAGCTCCGAAACAGCCAAGAAAAAGCGAAAGGAGACACCACCATTGACGCCATCATAATACGCAGATCATAACGACTGGGTGGGTCAGATCTCGATGAAAATGCCGGGTCAGTTCTCAGTGACAATCAACATCGCAAGGTCAAGAAGGAGACGATGATATTTCCGCGCTACCACCAGCTCGAAGCGGTTCGCTCGCTGGTTGATCAGGCACAGCGCGAAGGTGTCGGCCACAACTATCTGGTCGAACACTCGGCCGGCAGCGGCAAGAGCAATACTATCGGCTGGCTCACGCACCGGCTCGCGTCGCTGCATGACGAAAGGAATGACCGGGTTTTCGACAGCGTCGTTGTGATCACCGATCGAGTGGTGCTGGACAAACAGCTTCAAGACACGATCTACCAATTCGAACACAAGCACGGCGTCGTGCAAAAGATCGACGAGAGCTCCCGTCAGCTGGCCGAAGCACTGGAAAGTGCGGTTCCAATCATCATCACCACCTTGCAGAAGTTTCCTTTCGTCTCGCGCCAGTTGGCCAAGATGGCGGAAGAGCGAGGCGAAACGGATGGGGGCGTCCTCAAGTCCCGCAATTGTGCGGTAATCATCGATGAAGCGCACAGCTCTCAGGGCGGCGAAACCGCGACCGACCTCAAGGAGGTTCTTGGTGGACAGGGTCTTCGCGAAGATGCCGCGAAGAGCATGGCAGAGGACGAGAAGGAGGACATGGATGAGCTCTATCGATCCATGGCCAAACGCGGCCGACAGGCGAACCTCAGCTTCTTTGCTTTCACCGCCACGCCCAAGCACAAAACGTTTAAGGTTTTCGGGCGCGATGGTAAGCCGGCACATCGCTACACCATGCGCCAGGCCATCGAAGAAGGCTTCATCCTCGATGTTCTGAAGCATTACACAACCTACGCCAGCTATTTCCGTCTTTTGAAGGCCAGCGAGGATGATCCAAACGTTGAGCGGAAGAAGGCAGCACGTGCACTCGCGCGGTTTCTGAAGCTTCATCCTCACAACATCGCCCAAAAGACCGAGGTGATGATCGAGCACTTCAATGCCGCCACCCAACACAAGATCGGCGGGCGGGCCAAGGCGATGGTGGTGACCGGGTCGCGTCTGGAAGCAGTCCGCTACAAGCAAAGCTTCGACCGTTACATCAAGGAGAAAGGCTATGCCATTAAGTCGCTGGTAGCCTTCTCAGGTGCCGTAACGGACGACAAGCTCAAGGATGTCACCTACACCGAGGAGGGAATGAATCTTGGCGTCCGGGAAAAGGAATTGCCGGAAATGTTCGCTACCCAGGAATACCAGGTCCTGCTCGTCGCCGAGAAATACCAAACAGGCTTCGACCAACCGTTGCTCCATACTATGTATGTCGACCGGCGGCTTGCGGGCATCCAGGCTGTGCAAACTCTTTCGCGCCTGAACCGCATCCACCTGCTAAAGGAAGACACGTTTATCCTCGATTTTGTTAACGATCGGGATGAAATTCGCGAGGCATTCAAGACCTATTTTGAAGGGGCAGAGATCGGCGAAGACGTCGACCCGGCTCGCATGTATGAGATCAAGAGCGAACTTGATGCCGATGGCATTTATGTGATTGCCGACCTTGAGCGTTTCAGCGCCGTCTATTTCAAGCCGCGCCACCGCCAAAGCCCGAACGATCATCAGTTGATGAATGCGGCGCTCGACCCTTGTGTGGCACGCTTCAAAGAACTTCAGCAGGAGAAGCCGGAAGAGGCAGAGCTTTGGCGTGGCAAGCTGCTCGCCTTCTGCAGCCTCTATAGCTTCTTAAGCCAGATCATTCCTTATCAGGACACCGACCTCGAACGCCTGTATGTGTTTTTGCGTCACCTCGCAACAAAGCTGCCCAAGCGCGGCGCTGGACCGTCCTACCAGTTTGATGATGAAGTGCGGCTTGAATACTATCGCCTTCAGAAAATCAGCGAAGGCTCAATCAGCCTGAGTGATGGGCAGTCAAATCGGCTTGACGGACCCTCCGAGGTGGGTAGTGGCGTGCTGCGTGAGGAGGCATTAGCGCTATCGCGCCTAATCGATGTTGTGAATGATCGATTTGGCACAGATTTCAATCAGGCGGACCAGCTGTTCTTTGATCAAATCATAGAAGCTGCGATCTCAGACAGTGCGCTTCGCCAAGCGGCTATGGTCAACCCCGGCGACAAGTTTGAGCTCGTTTTCAAGAACCTTCTCGAGGCTCTGTTTGTCGAGCGAATGGATCAGAATGAGGAGATTTTCGCGCGATTCATGAACGACCGATCTTTTCAGAAAGTCGTGACCGGTTGGCTTTCAACTGAAGCCTATCGCAAGCTCAATAGCCCAGGAGAAGACGCGAATGTTGGAAAATGATGCGCCACGTAACGAAATTCTGCAGAACAGGAGTTGTTCGAGTTGAAGCCTCGTTCGATCAATATTTTCCTTCTTGATGGCGACCCAAACGGGATACGTGTCGCGCAGATATCCATGTCTACGATTCAAGCAATCGCTTTCCGACGGAATCAACTTCGACGAGTTAGGGAGGCGTTCCCAGAAATTGAGCGTCCGGGTGTGTACCTTCTTATTGGAACTGACGAGAATGACCCAGACCGGCTGATTGCCTATATTGGTGAATCAGAAGGTATCGGTGCGCGACTTTACACCCACAACTCAAGTGACGCTGGACGGGATCCGAAGGGCTTCTGGACCGATACCGTGGTACTCATCAGCAAGGATGAGAACCTGACGAAAAGCCACGCGCGCTATGTTGAGGCCTGCCTGATTAGGGCGGTGGGAAGCAATCCACGATGGCTCGTCCCCAACAGCAAGCGTCCTTCTGAAGACGCCGGTAAACTACCGCTGCCAGACAGGGCGGCGATGGAGGAGTTTGTAGACCAGACGAAGACGCTCGTGGGCGCGCTCGGCTGGGACCTGTTCCGCGAGATGCGCGGTCGACTGACCGAGCCATCCGAACAAATGCAGCCGACACCAGTCGATCCAAGCCCGATCTTCTTTTTTAGGGGTGAGGGCTTCAATGCGGAAATGACGATTGCGCAGTCGGGCGACTTTGTCGTCAAAGCTGGTTCTAAGGCGCGCGCTCGCACTACGCCGACCATCCCGAAGGGCACTCTCGCATTGCGTGACACACTGCAGAAATCAGGGGTTCTTCAAGAGGATGCCGGATCACTGGTCTTCGCAAATGACTACAGCTTCCCATCCGCTTCGGCGGCGGCTGCGACTGTGATTGGGGCCAGCGCGAACGGACGCATCCTTTGGAAGCTCAATAATGGACACTGCTACGCGGATTGGGAGTCAGCAGGTGCCTTGTCATTTGTGGCCGTCAGCGAAAACTAACGTTGGGCAGTTCGACGGCAGTCGCATTACAAGGCGAACGCAACTCAGATCGGAAACTATTCGGAATCCGCAGAATACTGAATGAAAACAAAATTTTGCACCTGTGAACCAAGAGAGGTCGAGTTGACGGCTCCGGAGAATGTCGGCCCTGAGAGACCGCCTCCGAGCGTCACGGCGCATGGGCCGGTTGACAGCCCCACCCGCATAACCCTCGAAAACAACGTAAAAATCCGGCCGCAGCCGGATGGGGAGAACACTTTCTCAAGGGCAAGTGGCGGAGGAGGTGGGATTCGAACCCACGGTAGACTTTCACCTACGTCGGTTTTCAAGACCGGTGCATTCAACCACTCTGCCACTCCTCCGACCGGGACCTGTTAGCTGTTGCGCAACGATTCGCAAAGTGCCATCCGCTTGCGCGAAAAATCCCCGTTGCGCGGTGTAGAGACTTTCATTGTCCAGCACAGGCGGTTATCCTATGCCAAAATCGAGCGGGCGTTGCGCGACGTGACCGGGCTGCTATGTCTGGCCGACGCGGTCATCCATGGCAAAACGATGGAACGGGGCTGATTTCCTCTCGCAAGGGGTGGAATGGAGGGGCTGAGAATGACAGGCGAAACTGATGGACGGCGGCGCTGGCGGGTGCTGTCCTATGCGCTTTGCGGTGCCTTTGCCCTTGCGGCTTGTGGCGAAGGCGGCGGCTTTGGCGGGCAGAGCGGGGCCGGAACCAATGTCATTGGCCAATCGGCCGGATTGGTGCGCACCGAGCAGGATGTGGAACGGCCCGACATCTTCGAAGTCACCGATCGCGGGCTTTGGGACGGCAGACCCTCGCTGGGTGGTATCTGGGTGGCGCATCCAGATGTGCGCGACCCCGAACGTGTCGTGATCCGCAATGCCGCAAACGGGCGTTCGACCGTCGGTGCCTTGTTCCGGCGCGAACGCGACAATCCGGGTCCGGCGCTTCAGGTATCTTCCGATGCCGCCGAAGAGCTTGGGATTCTGGCGGGTGCGCCTGCCGAACTGAACGTCGTGGTGCTGCGCCGCGAAGAAATCGAGGTCGCGCCGCCCGCCACGGCAGAAACAGACGAGATCGCCGGCCTTGCAGCGCCTGTCGCGATCGAGGCATCGTCGCTTGATCCGGTTGACGCCGTGGCCGACACCGTCGCCGCGGTGCCCGATGACGGCCCTGTCGATGTCGTCCTGCCCCCTGCACCCGCAGCGGCGCAACCACCCGCCGACACGCCGACACCTGCCGAGACACCTGAACCTGTGGACAGCACGCCGTTGCCCGAAGGTGCCATGGCGCAGATCGGTGTTTTCAGTGTCCGCGCCAATGCCGATGCCGCCGCGACAGCGTTGACAGCCGCCGGATTCGGCGCGACCGTCACGGATCAGGAGGCCGGTGGCCGGACGGTCTGGCGTGTCGTTGCGGGGCCGGTTCCCGATCAAGAGGCACTTTTGCGGATCCGGGCGCTGGGGTTTGTGGATGCGTTCGTCCTGACGAGCGAATGACAAGAGGACAGCCGATGAAATTCCTGGAAAAAAGCCTGATTGCCGGTCTGATGACCATCTGCGCGGCCATGGCGCAAGCGCAAAGCTTTGAGACGAGCGCGCGCGCGGCCTATGTCTATGACCAGTCAACCGGCACCGTCTTGCTGGCCAAGGATGCAGAGATTCCGCTGCCGCCTGCGTCGATGTCCAAGCTGATGACGATCTATATGGCCTTCGAGGCGATCGCCGATGGCCGCCTGTCGGTCGATGATTTGCTGCCTGTCTCGGCCCATGCCGCCAGTTTCGGGGGATCGTCGATGTTTCTGGACACGACAGATCGTGTGCGCGTCGAGGATCTGCTGCGCGGCGTGATCGTGTTGTCCGGCAATGATGCCAGCGTCGTGCTGGCCGAGGCGCTGTCGCCTGATGGCACAGAGGCCGGTTTCGCACGGATGATGACCGAACGCGCCCGCCAGTTGGGCATGTCCAATTCCGTCTTCGTGAACGCAAGCGGTTGGCCCGCCGCCGGACACCGCATGTCGATCGAGGATCTGGGCATCCTGTCAAGGCGCCTGATTACCGATTTTCCGACGTTCTACCCTTTGTTCGCAGAGACGGAATTCGCCTTTGACAACCGCGTGCCGTCCAATTCGCAAAACCGCAATCCGATCCTGCGGATGGGCATCGGGGCAGATGGTCTCAAGACTGGCCACACCCAGGAGGCGGGGTATGGCCTCGCGGGGTCGGCTGTGCAGGGTGACCGTCGCGTGATCTTTGTGATCACCGGACTTGATAGCGCCCGCGAAAGAGCCGAGGAATCCGAACGGATCGTCAACTGGGCGTTTCGCCAGTTTGCGGAACGGGACATTGCCATCGCCGGAACGCAGATCGCCACCGCCGACGTCTGGATGGGGGCGCAGCAAAGCGTTGGCCTGACCGTGGCCGAAGACCTGCGCCTGCTCGTCCCGATCCTGCATGAAGGCGCAGTCGACGCGCGGGTGGTGTTCGACGGGCCATTGCAAGCGCCGGTCACCGCGGGTCAGGCGGTCGGCGAATTGATCGTCACCTTGGACGGCTTGCCCGAAAAGCGTGTACCGCTGTTCGCCGAGGCGGATGTGCCCTTGGGCGGTTTCAGCGCAAGGATGCGCACCGCCGCGCTGGTGCTGTGGTCCAAATACGGGTTCGCCCCTGGCACAGAGCCTGACGGCGCATGAGCCAGCCGCGGTTCATCACCTTCGAGGGGATAGACGGATCAGGCAAATCGACACAGGCGCGTCGCCTTGCGGATCGGCTGCGCGATCAGGGGCAGGAGGTTGTCCTGACCCGCGAACCGGGCGGCAGCCCCGGTGCCGAGGAAATCCGCCAGCTTTTGCTGACCGGCGATCCTGACCGCTGGTCGGCGGAAACGGAAATCCTTCTGTTCACCGCCGCCCGCCGCGACCATCTGGAAAAGACCATCCTGCCCGCGTTGGCGGCAGGCAAGACCGTGGTCTCCGACCGTTTCGCCGACAGCACCCGCGTCTATCAGGGCGCTACACGCGGCGATCTGCGCGCCAAGGTCAATGCGCTGCACGCGCTGATGATCGGGCGCGAACCTGATCTGACCTTCATCATCGACATGGACCCCGCCACTGCGCTTGAACGCGGCCTTGCCCGCCGGTCGGGCGAGGACAGGTTCGAGGATTTCGGCCTGCCGTTTCAGGAAACCCTGCGCCACGGCTTTCTGGCGCTGGCCCGCACAGAGCCGCAGCGCTGCGTGCTGATCGACGGCAACCGCACGATGGACCAGATCGCCAGCGACGTGGCGGCCCATCTATGAGCGATGACACGATCCCCGAACCCGACCGTCTGGACGGTGCACCGCATCCGCGCGAAACCGCCGTGCTTTACGGCCAGCACGCTGCCGAAGCCGCGTTTCTGGACGCGTTCACCGCAGGGCGGATGCATTCGGGCTGGCTGATCACCGGCCCGCGCGGTGTTGGCAAGGCGACACTGGCGTGGAAAATCGCCACCTTCCTGCTGGCCGATGCGCCGCCTGATATGCTGGGCGAGGTGACGCTGGCCGTGTCCCCCGACCACCCCGACTCGCGGTTGATCCAATCGGGCGCGCATCCGCGCCTTGCCCTGATCCGGCGGCCTTGGGACGACAAGACAGGCAAGCTGCGCGGCGAGATCACCGTGGACGCCGTGCGCAGTCTCAAGCATTTCTTCCAGATGTCATCCGCCGACGGCGGGCGGCGCGTCGTGATAGTCGATGCCGCCGACGAGATGAACCGCAACGCCGCCAATGCGATTTTGAAAGAGCTGGAAGAACCGCCCGCGGGGGCTGTCATCCTGCTGGTGGCGCATCAGCCTTCGCGGCTGTTGCCCACGATCCGGTCACGCTGCCGCGAATTGCGCTGCGGACCGCTCTCGCCCGAGGATCTGGCGCGCGCGCTGGCGCAGGCAGGACACAGCAGCGACAATGCGGCGGGCCTTGCCGCGCTTGCGGGTGGGTCGGTTGGCGACGCAATCCGGCTTTTGGGCAGCGGCGGCATGGCGCTTTACGCCGATCTGGTCCGGCTGTTCGGCACCTTGCCCCGGATCGACCGGCAGGCGGCGCTGGCCTTGGCAGAGGCCTGCAGCGGACGGGGCGCAGAGACGCGGTTCAGCCTGACGCTGGACCTCATCGACCTTTTTCTGGCGCGTGCGGCGCGGGCTGGCCTGCTGGGCGCACCGGCCACCCAAGGCGCTGCGGGCGAGGCGTTGCTCTTGGCGAAAATCGCGCCTGACCCCCGCGCCGCACAGGCCTGGGCGCAAGTGCAGCAGGATCTGTCGGAACGGTCGCGCCACGGGCGTGCGGTGAACCTTGACCCTGCCGCGCTGATCCTTGATATGATCTTCAAGATTGAAGAGACGGCGCAAGGCGTCGCCGCAGCCTGAAAGCCGCGCCATGACCCAAAGCCCGATCACCGACAGCCACTGCCATCTGGATTTCCCCGATTTCGACAGCGAACGCGACGACATCATCGCCCGCGCGCTGGCAGCAGGAGTGACACGGATGGTGACGATCTGCACAAAGCTGCACAACGAATCTGCTGTCCGAGCCATCGCGGAAAAATACGCCCCCGTGTTCTACGCCGCCGGTGTGCATCCGATGTCGGCGGCAGACCACCCGCCGGTCACGGTCGACGACCTCGTGGCACTGGCCCAGCACCCCAAATTCGTGGGCATTGGCGAAACCGGCCTTGATTACCACTATACCGCCGACAGCAAGCAGATCCAGCAAACCAGCCTGCGCATCCATATCGCGGCGGCACGCGAAACCGGCCTGCCGCTGATCATCCATGCGCGCGACGCCGATGACGACATGGCCCGCATCCTGACCGAGGAATATCGCGCTGGCGCCTACACTTGCGTGATGCATTGCTTTTCCAGCTCGGCGGCATTGGCCAAAGCGGCGCTTGATCTGGGGTTCTACCTGTCGATGTCGGGCATCGCGGCCTTTCCCAAAAGCAAGGAGTTGCGCGAGATCTTCGCCAGCGCCCCGCTCGACCGTGTGTTGCTGGAAACCGACAGCCCCTATCTGGCCCCGCCACCGCATCGCGGACGGCGCAATGAACCAGCCTATACCGCGCACACCGCCGCCGTCGGGGCCGAGGTTTTCGGGATGGACTACGCCGACTTCGCCGACGCGACGAATGCCAATTTCGACCGGCTTTTCTGGAAAGCCGCAGCATGAGCGATACGATCAGCTTTACCATCCTTGGCTGCGGGTCGTCGGGCGGGGTGCCTCGGCTGGGCAATGACTGGGGCGATTGCGATCCCGCCGATCCGCGCAACGCACGGCGGCGCTGTTCGCTGCTGATCACGCGGCAGGGGAGCCGGGGTGTCACACGCGTGCAGATCGACACCTCGCCCGATATGCGCAGCCAGTTGCTGGATGCAGGGGTCGGCACGCTGGATGCGGTCGTCTATACGCATGCGCATGCCGATCACGTGCACGGGATCGACGATCTGCGGATGATCGTGTTCCAGACGCGGGCGCGGCTGCCGGTCTGGGCCGACGGCGATACCTGCGATGCGCTGCTGTCACGCTTCGGCTATGCCTTCGTGCAGCCTGCGGGATCTGATTACCCGCCGATCTGCGATCTCAACCTGATCGACGGCGATGTGATTATCGACGGGGCAGGCGGGCCGGTGACGCTGACGCCTTTCAGGGTCGTACATGGCAATATCGACGCGCTGGGGTTCCGGATCGGCGATGTGGCCTATCTGCCCGATGTCTCGGACATCCCCGATGCGGTCTGGCCCGTGCTGGCTGGGCTTGATTGCTGGATCGTCGATGCCTTGCGGCGCAAACCGCACCCGAGCCATGCCCATCTTGACAAGACTTTGGGCTGGATCGCCAAGGTCGCCCCGCGTCAGGCCGTGCTGACCAATATGCATGTCGATCTGGACTACGCCACCGTCGCCGCCGAAACCCCCGCCCATGTCCTGCCCGCTTATGACGGCCTGACCCTGACTTTCCCCATCTTCCGAGCCTAAATATCCCCGCCGGAGGCATAGAAGTTTTTCAAGGACCCCGCCAATGGCCGCGCTGATCGACGTCATCCTGCCCGTTTTCTTTGTGATCGGCTTTGGTTATCTGGCCGTCTGGAAAGGCTATTTCAGCGACGCGGGCGTGGACGGGCTGATGAAGTTCACGCAGAATTTCGCGATCCCCTGCCTGCTGTTCCGCGCCATTTCCACGCTTGATCTGCAACAGAATTTCGATCTGGTCTTGTTGGGCAGTTTCTATGCGGGGGCGTTCACGGGGTTTCTGGCGGGGCTTTTGGGGGCGCGGTTCATCTTCGGGCGCGACTGGGAAGACAGCGTCGCCATCGGGTTCTGCTGCCTGTTCTCGAACTCGCTGCTGCTGGGCCTGCCGATCACCGAACGGGCCTATGGGACAGATGCGCTCGAAGCCAATTACGCCATCATCGCGATCCATTCCCCGTTCTGTTATGGCATCGGCATCACCGCGATGGAGATCGCACGCAACCGTGGCGCGTCGTTGACGGCCTTGCCCGGTAAGGTGCTGCGGGCGATGTTCCAGAACGCGCTGATCATCGGGATCGCCTTGGGGTTCGTGGTGAACCTGTCGGGGGTTCCTGCGCCGGCGGTGCTGACCGATGCGCTGGACCTGATCGCGCGGGCGGCTTTGCCTGCGGCGCTGTTCGGGCTGGGCGGCGTGCTGTATCGCTACCGTCCCGAAGGCGACATGCGCACGATCATGTACGTCGTCGGCGTGTCGCTGCTGCTGCATCCGGCCGTGGTCTGGGTGCTGGCGCAAGCGGGCGGGCTGGGTGTCGCGGGCACGCGGTCCGCGATGCTGACGGCGGCGATGGCGCCCGGCGTGAATGCCTATATCTTTGCCAATATGTACGGCCGGGCACGCCGCGTTGCCGCATCCTCGGTCCTGCTGGCGACGGGCCTGTCGATCCTGACGGTCTGGGGCTGGCTTGCGATCCTGCCCTAGCTTGGCGTCATGCCGCGCAGCCGTTCGGACCGGCGGCGCAGCATCTCGACCGTTGCCAACAGCACGATCGACACGGCGACCAGCACGGTGGCAGCCGCAAGGATCGTGGGGCTGATCTGTTCGCGCAGGCCGGTGAACATCTGCCATGGCAGGGTTTTCTGCGCCGCCGCCCCGACGAACAACACGACCACAACCTCGTCGAATGACGTGATGAAGGCGAACAACCCGCCGGATACGACACCGGGCAGGATCAGTGGCATCTGCACCTTGAAGAACGTCTGTGTCGGCGTCGCCCCCATATTGGCCGCAGCCCGCGTCAGCGACCGGTCGAACCCCACCAGTGTGGCTGTCACTGTGATGATGACGAACGGCGTGCCAAGGGCGGCATGGGCAAGGATCACCTTGACATAGCCGGTGAACGACCGCGAAAAGCCCAGCGTCTCTTCCATCCACAGCCCCATCTGGCTGTAGAAAAAGAACATGCCCGTTGCCGAAATGATCAGGGGGACGATCATCGGTGAGATCATGGTCGCCATGATTGCGCGCCGGTAGGGGACATGCGATTGCGACAGCCCGATCGCGGCCAGCGTCCCCAGACTGACCGAGATGATCGTCGCAAACGGTGCGATGATCAGCGAATTCTGGAGCGGCCGGAACCATTCGGGATTGGTAAAGAAGTCGCGGTAATGGCGCAGCGAATAGCCTTCGGGGTCCAGCGCCAGCATTTCCGGCGTGAAGGTGAAAAAGCTTTCGGCGTTGAACGACAGCGGGATGATGATCAGGATCGGCGCGATCAGAAAGAACAGGATCAGCCCGACGATGACGCGGAAGGTATAGTGCCAGATCTTCTGGCCCGTGGTGGCGTAGATGGGCAGCGCGCTCATGGCGTTATCCTCCGAGTTTCACGTTGTCGATGCCGACGATGCGGTCATAGGCCCAGTAAAGCGCCAGCACGACGACCAGCAGGATGGTGCCGAGGGCAGCGGCCAGCCCCCAGTTGAGCGAGCTGGAAATATGATAGGCGATCCTGTTCGAGATAAAGATTCCGGACGTGCCACCCACGATCTCGGGCGTGATGTAATAGCCGATCGATAGGATGAACACGAGGATCGACCCCGCGCCGATGCCGGGCACCGATTGGGGGAAATAGACCCGCCAGAACGCGGTCCAATTGGTCGCGCCGAGTGATTTGGCCGCGCGCAGATAGCTGGGCGGGATTGTCTTCATCACCGAATAAAGCGGCAAGATCATGAACGGCAACAGGATATGCGTCATCGCGATGATCGTGCCGGTCGCGTTGTTGATCATCGTCAGTCGGTTTTCATCGGCCACAAGACCGATCCAGACCAGCAGGTCGTTGATGACACCTTGCTGTTGCAGCAGCACTTTCCACGCCGAGGTCCGCACCAGAAGCGAGGTCCAGAACGGCAGCAGCACAAGGATCAGCATCAGGTTGGCCTGCCGCGATGGCAGGTTCGCCAGCATCCATGCAACCGGATAGCCAAGCAGGATGCAGGCCCCCATGATCGTCAGCGACATCACCAGCGTGCGGATGAACAATTGCACGTAGATACGCTGGTTTTCGGGGGCCAACTCGATGCCGTCGGGGGTCTGGTTCAGGTCGACGGAATTCAGGAAATAGCTGGCCGTATAGGGCGGGCTATAGGTCTGGATCGTCTGCCATGTCCGGGTTTCGCCCCAGCCTTCATCGCTGTCGACAAAGGCGGCCCGGATATCGGGGGCGGTGAAGGCGCTCACCGCTGCGCCCGCCTCGGCAAGCAGACCGGCAGGTGCGGCCGCGAGTTGCGCTGCGGGATTGGCGAGCAGATCCTCATAAAGCGCGACATAGACGATGTGCCACGGCTGTTCTTCGGTTGGGCTGTCTTCGTTGATGTTCTGCGTGACGCGCGCAAAATCGGCATAGATATCGGCAGTGCGGGGCAGGGCCTCGCGCGCGGCGTCAGACACGACGAAGGCGGGTTCATCCTCTGCAGTGGCTTGTTCCGTGATCCAGTCAGACTCTGCCATCAGCAGGGTCCATGTGGCAGGCTCTTCCCATTGGGGATCAAGCGCCACGAATTGTTCGGTGACCTCTTCGCCCATATCCTCGACGTCGCGTCCGGACCGGCGGAACTGCGATGAAATGCCAGCGGCTTCGTAATTCAGGCGCGATCCCAGCCGGGTGTGAATACGTTCTTCCACGGCGACCATCATGTCGGCGGCGAAAGCGCGGAACACCGCTTCATCAGGGACAGGGTCCACGGCTGCGTCCCAATCGGCAAGCGCGACGACGGTGCGCGGGATCGTTTCGCTGACGATCTGGTTTTCCACCGACCGGAACAGCATCTGCCCGATCGGAATGACGAAGGTGAGCAGGATGAACAGGAACAGCGGCGCGATCAGCAGGAGCGCGCGCAACTTTTGACGGCGCAGGGCACGGTTCAGGCTGGATTTGAGCGTGCGGCCATCGGCGGCCATCATCTGTTCTGCCATGGTGCGGACCTTTTCAGTCGAAATATGCGGGGACGGGGGCGCGTGGGGCACCCATCACCGGCAAAAAATCCAAAGGGTGTCGGGCGAGGAAATCCCCGCCCAACCCGTCACTTGGTTACTGCGCGAGCCAGGCCTGGAAACGTGCATCCAGATCGTCGCGGTAGTCAGCCCACCACAGGTAGTTCTGCACGAAGGCATTGCTGGCGTTTGCAGGGTTCGTCGGCATATGTGGTGCCATCTCGATCCCGAGCGTCGCGTGGGTGGATACCAGTGGTGCCGAAGACGCCCGTGCCGGACCATAGGAGATGTAAGCAGCCTGATCGGCCAGACGCTGGGTGTCTGTCGCGAAGTAGAGGAAGTCCAGCACGCGGGCCAGACGATCCTCGGGCAGACCGGCGGGGATGATCCAGCCGTCAAGGTCATAGACCTGCGCATCCCAGAGCATTTCCAGCGGCTGGTCCTGTTCCACAATCGCCGAGAAGAAGCGGCCATTGTAGGAAGACCCCATCACGGCTTCGCCATCAGCCAGCGACTGGATGCTTTCGGCGGCAGATGTCCACCAGATCGTGCTGTCCTTGATCGTGTCGAGCTTGGCGAAAGCACGGTCCTGACCTTCGGTCGTTTCCAGCGTGTCGTAGACGTCCTCGAACGCCACGCCGTCACAGATCAGCGCCCATTCCAGGTTGTCGATCGGCTGGCGCTGCAGCGTGCGGGTGCCGGGAAAGGTTTCCAGATCGAACAATGCGCAGATATCGCCGGGGGTTGCGCCGTTCCACGCCTCGACATCGGTGCGATAGGCGTTGGTGGTGGAATAGGCGATCTGCGGAATGAAGCAGTCAGAGATGATCAGGTCGCCGAAATCCTCGGATGCCGGGGTGCCATCGGGGGCAGCGGCCAGGATTTCATCATGGTCGACTTCCATCGCCAGACCCTCATCGCACAGCCGCAGCGCATCGGCGGCCACGACATCGACCAGATCCCATGTCAGGTTGCCGGCCTCGTCCATCGCGCGCAGTCGTGCCACAGCCTCGGGCGAGCTTTCGTCCCAGGTCGCGCGCACATCGGGGTTCGCGGCCAGATAGGGTTGCAGATAGGCATTGTCCTGGCTGGCCTGATAGGCCCCGCCCCAGCTGACGATGGTCATGTCGTTGGCCATTGCCTGGGCAAAGGCGGTGGTTCCGGCCAGCGTCAATGCTGTCGTTGCCATCATTGCTTTGGTCAGTTTCATTATAAATCTCCCGTTGTCACGCCCGGTTCGTCTTGTCAGAGAGGCACCCACCGGGCGGCGGTGCCTCTGCAAAGCCGTCACGCGTCGAGCGCGCGGCAATCCTGTGCCAGCCAGCCGATCTCGATCTGGGTGCCGGGGGTCAGCCGGACCTGATCGGGGGCGTTGCGGGTCTTGATGACGAATTCGTCCGTTCCCGCGACGCGCAGGCGGGTGCGGAAAATGTCACCCATATAGATGAATTCCAGCACTTCGGCCTTGAGCGTATGGGCACCCGGCTGAAGCCGGGTCTTGTCGATCTCGACGCGTTCGGGGCGGATCGACACCTTCGTGCGGTCGCCCACGGCGTTCACGTTGACGGGCATCGCGTCGATGATATCGCCGCTGTCCAGCCGGACGGTGCATCGGTCGGCGCCGATCTCCTGCACCACGCCGGTCAGCGTGTTGTTTTCACCGATGAATTGCGCCACGAAACTGTTGATCGGCTTTTCATACAGCTCGTCCGGCGGGGCAAGCTGCTGGATGCGACCATCGTCGAACACGGCAACCCGGTCGGACATCGTCAGCGCCTCGGTCTGGTCATGGGTCACGTAGACCACGGTGATCCCCAACTCATGGGCAAGGTTGGTGATCTCGAATTGCAGGGTCTCGCGCAATTGCTTGTCCAGTGCGCCTAGCGGTTCGTCCATCAGCACAAGTTCGGGTTCGAACACCAACGCGCGCGCGAGGGCCACACGCTGCTGCTGGCCACCGGACATCTGCGCCGGACGGCGTGCCGCGAAATCGCCCATCTGCACCATGTCGAGCGCGCGTTTCACCTTGGTTTCGCGCTCGGCCTTGCCCATCTTGCGGACTTCGAGCGGAAATGACAGATTTTCCCCGACCGTCATATGCGGGAACAGCGCATAGTTCTGGAACACCATGCCGATCCCGCGCTTGTGCGGAGGAATGTTGTTGACCGATACGCCATCCAGCCGAATGTCGCCGTGCGTGGCCGTCTCGAACCCGGCCAGCATCATGAGGCAAGTTGTCTTGCCCGATCCCGATGGTCCTAGCAGGGTTAGAAATTCACCCTTGGGTATCGTCAGATTAAGATCTTTGACGACCAATACTTCGCCATCATAACTTTTTTGCACGCGTTCAAATGCGACGAAAGCCTCGTCGTTCTTGACTTGTTTCAACCCTAAACCTCCCCGGTTTTGGCTATTTATTTTCCACAACTAAAACGCCGCCGGCCCCGAGATGCAACGTGAAAGGGCACCTTTTCGAGACAAAACTGACATGTTGCGCAACCCGCCCAATCAGCGCAACGATTGTGCGTGATGCTAGCAGCCAGGGCAACAAATGCAATCAATCATATCCAGATAAGAATGAGTTGCATAAGCATAGTGCGCAGAAGAGCGGCGGATGGCGGCAAATCAGCCCGCGCGATGACTTGCGTGCCACCCGCCGGTAACGACCGTGACCCGTCGCTTTTGACGATTGCGTGGTCGGATCAGCCGTGAAACGCTGCGCCGAAACGGACAGGGCGGGCGCGATGGACGAGATATGGGCAGGAGCGTTGGCGGGACTCCGCCTTGTGGTCACGCTGGACCCCGCGCTTGTGGATATCA
This sequence comes from Yoonia vestfoldensis DSM 16212, assembly GCF_000382265.1. Lineage (GTDB taxonomy): Bacteria > Pseudomonadota > Alphaproteobacteria > Rhodobacterales > Rhodobacteraceae > Yoonia > Yoonia vestfoldensis. The sequence continues at coordinate 192,272 of NZ_KB907979.1, read as the reverse complement.
CGCTGCGCAGTTTGCAGGTGACGCTGACAGCCGTTGTCATTGCATCCGCAATCGGGCTGCCCTTGGGGGCCTGGCTTGCGATCCGGCGGTTCCGTTATCGGCGACTGGTGATCGCCACGCTGAACGCGCTGATGGGGCTGCCGCCTGTGGTCGTCGGATTGGTCGTTTATCTGCTGTTGTCGCGTGCAGGCCCTTTCGGCGTGCTGGGCCTACTGTTCACGCCCACGGCGATGATCATCGCGCAGGTCATCATCATCACCCCGCTCATCGCCTCCATCGCGCATCAGGCGATCCGAGAGCTATGGGCCGATTACCACGATCTGCTGATCTCTTTGTCCACCAGCCGCCGCCAGCGCATCGCCACGCTGATCTGGGACGGGCGGCGCGCGCTGCTGACGGCATCCCTGGCAGGGTTCGGCCGCGCGATTGGCGAGGTCGGCGCGATCATGATCGTGGGCGGCAATATCGACAACGCGACCCGCGTGCTGACGACGGCCATCGCGCTGGAAACCGGCAAAGGCGATTTTGCACTGGCGCTGGGGCTGGGGTTCGTGCTGATCGGGCTGGCGCTGGCTGTCAATATCGCGATCCATATGGTCAGCCGCACGGAAAGCGACGGGCGATGGTGACGATCCTGCCTCTGGAATTGAACGGCGTCCGCGTTGCGCGGCGTGGCAAGACCCTGCTGGGTCCGGTGGACCTGGCCATCGCGGGGCGGGGCTGCACCATCATCATGGGGCCGAACGGATCGGGCAAGACGACACTCTTGCGCACGATGCACGGGCTGGAACGGCCCTCGGCGGGGCAGGTGGGCTGGGCGCTGCCCGAACCCGCCACCCGCGCGCGGCAGGCCTTTGTGTTTCAATCGCCAGTCATGCTGCGGCGCACCGTGCGTGACAACCTCGCCTATCCATTGCTGGTGCAGGGCATGGCCAAGGGCAGGGCGCGCGATCTGGCCAGTCAGTGGGCCGAAAAGGTCGGATTGCAGGACCTGTGCGACCAGAACGCGCTGTCGCTTTCGGGCGGGGAAAAGCAGAAACTGGCGCTGGCCCGCGCGCTGATCCGCAACCCAGATATCGTGTTTCTGGACGAACCCTGCGCCAGTCTTGACGGCACCGCCACCCGCGAGATCGAGGCGATCCTGCAAGCGGCCATCGCAGGCGGCACCCGCATCGTCATGGCGACCCATCAGATCGGGCAGGCGCGGCGACTGGCGAGCGATGTCGTTTTCCTTGCACGTGGCCGGATCGTTGAAGCGACTGATCCGCACAGCTTTTTCACCGACCCTCAAACCGCGCAAGCCCGCGCCTTTCTGAACGGAGATATTGTCGAATGATCCGCATCCTGACCCTGTGCCTTGGCCTTCTGGGCACTGCCGCCACTGCCGATACGGTGCGGATGGCTGTCACCACCTCCTTTGAAAACTCCGGGCTGGCCGAGGTGCTTTTGCCCGCGCTGGCCGAAGATACCGGCATCACGGTGCAGATGCTCGTCGTCGGCACTGGCCAGGCCTTGCGTCTGGGCGAGGCGGGCGATGTCGATGCTGTCCTTGTCCATGCGCGTGCCGCTGAAGAGGCGTTCATCGCCGCAGGCCATGCCCCCTACCGGCGCGAGATCATGTACAACGATTTCGTGCTGATCGGCCCGGCAGGTGATCCCGCTGGCACCGCTGCTGCGGCGGAGATCATCGACGCGCTGGACGCGATCGCCACTACCGAGGCGGTTTTCGTCAGCCGTGGCGACGACAGCGGGACGCATCAGCTTGAACTGGCGCTGTGGGACAGGGCGGGCATCACGCCTGAAGGCGCATGGTATCTGTCCACCGGGTCGGGCATGGGGGCTGCGCTGAACACGGCGGCGGGGCTTGATGCCTATATCCTTGCCGACCGCGCCACATGGTTGAATTTCGGCAACAAGGCCGGGCTTGCGCTGCTGTTCGAAGGCGACACCGCCCTGTTCAACCAATATGCCTATCTGCCTGTCACTTTGGCGCAAGACCCCGATCTCGCGCGGCGCGTCGAGGACTGGCTGGTGTCCGACCGCGCGCGCGACCTGATCGACGGCTACCGTGTGGCCGGCGAACAGGTCTTTACCTTCAACGCCACGCCCGAGTGAAAAAGGCCGTTAAGGGGGCTGGCACCGGAGTTCTAAAACGATATAGTTTCCCAAAGTGGAGGAGACATCATGAAGACCATCAAGGGTCCGGGCCTGTTTCTGGCGCAATTCGCCGGTGACGCGGCCCCTTTCAACACCTGGGACGGGATCACGAAATGGGCCGCGGATTGCGGCTATAAAGGCGTGCAGGTGCCAAGCTGGGACGCGCGGTTCATTGATCTGGCGCAGGCGGCGGCGTCCAAGGATTACTGCGACACCTTTCTGGGGCAGGCGGCAGCAAACGGTGTGACCGTCACCGAATTGTCCACCCATCTGCAAGGCCAGCTTGTCGCGGTGAACCCTGCCTATGATGTGGCCTTTGACGGGTTCGCAGCGCCGGAGGTGCGCGGCAACCCCAATGCGCGGCAGGTCTGGGCGGTCGATCAGGTCAAACTGGCGCTGAGCGCGTCGCGCCACATGGGCCTCACCGAAATGGCATCGTTTTCGGGTGCCCTCGCTTGGCCCTATGTCTATCCTTGGCCGCAGCGCCCTGCGGGGCTGGTCGAGGCGGCGTTCGACGAACTGGCCGCGCGCTGGCGGCCCATTCTGGACCATGCCGAGGACTGCGGGGTCGATATATGCTATGAAATCCACCCCGGCGAAGACCTGCACGACGGCGTGACCTTCGAGATGTTTCTGGAACGGGTGAATAACCATCCCCGCGCCAACATGCTGTATGACCCGTCGCATTGCGTGCTGCAATGCCTTGATTACCTTGACAATATCGACATCTACAAAGACCGGATCAAGATGTTCCACGTCAAGGATGCCGAATTCAACCCGACAGGACGTCAGGGCGTCTATGGCGGCTACCAGTCCTGGGTCGACCGCGCGGGGCGGTTCCGCAGCCTTGGCGACGGACAGGTCGATTTCGGGGCGATCTTTTCCAAGATGGCGGCGAATGATTTCGCAGGCTGGGCCGTGGTCGAATGGGAATGCTGTCTCAAGCATCCCGAGGACGGCGCGCGCGAAGGGGCGCAATTCGTCACCGACCATATCATCCGCGTGACCGAACGCGCCTTTGACGATTTCGCGGGCGGCGGTGTGGATGACGCGACCAACCGCAAGATGCTGGGGATCTGACATGACTGACGTGACACCTATCCGGCTTGGCATGGTCGGCGGCGGCAATGACGCCTTTATCGGCGGGGTCCACCGGATCGCATCGCGCATCGACGGGCGGTTCCGGCTGGTGGCGGGGGCGCTGTCGTCCACGCCGGAAAAGGCGCGGGCCTCGGGGGCGGCTTTGGGGCTGGACCCCGCCCGCACCTATGACGATTTCGATGCAATGGCCGCGCGCGAGGCGCGGCTGAAAGACGGGATCGAAGCGGTTGCCATCGTCACCCCCAACAATGTCCATGCGGCGGCGGCAATGGCCTTTCTCAAACGCGGGATCCATGTGATCTGCGACAAGCCGCTGACCTCGACGCTGGCCGATGCGCGCAAGCTGGTCAAGGCCGCCGAACGCAGCAACGCGCTGTTCGTGCTGACGCATAACTACACGGGCTATCCGCTGATGCGGCAAGCGCGCGAGATGGTGGCGCGGGGCGATCTGGGCAAGATCCGCGTGGTGCAGGTCGAATATGCGCAGGACTGGCTGACGCAGGCCACAACGGGCAAACAGGCCGCATGGCGCACCGACCCCGCGCAATCGGGGGCGGGCGGGTCCACGGGCGATATCGGCACCCATGCGTTCAATCTGGCGAGCTTTGTGACCGGGCTGGAACTGGAAAGCCTGTCGGCGGATCTGCAGGCCTTTGTCGGCGGGCGGCAATTGGATGACAACGCCCATGTGATGATGCGCTTTGTCGGTGGCGCGCGGGGCATGCTGTGGTGTTCGCAAGTGGCCCCCGGCAATGAAAACGCGTTGCGTCTGCGGGTTTACGGCGACAAGGGCGGGATCGACTGGGAACAGGAAAATCCCAACCAGATGTGGTTCACACCCTACGGCGAACCAAAACGCCTGCTGACGCGCGGCGGGGCGGGCAGCACGGCGGATGCGGCGCGCGTGACGCGCATTCCGGGCGGGCACCCCGAAGGATACCTCGAAGCCTTTGCCACGATCTATAACGAGGCGGCAGAGGCGATTGTCGCGCATCGTCCCGGCAAAAAGACCCCCGAGGCGGTGGTCTATCCGACCATCAGCGACGGGCTGAAGGGGATGCAGTTCGTCGATGCCTGCGTGCGGTCATCCGCGCGCAATGCGGGCTGGGTCAAGTTCTAGAAGACCCCTTGCCGGGGGCTGCCTGCGTCTGCGACGCAGTTGCGGCCTCCGGCGGGGATATTTTGGCTCGGAAGATGATGACAGATCAGCGCGCGATGCGGCGCGCGATATCCTCGGCCAAGGTCAGCACAGCGGCTGACTGGGCGGCGCTGATGCTGCCAAGGCTCTGGTCGGCCAGCGGCGTGCGGATATCGAATCGGTGCGCGGTGTTGCGGAAGTCGATCCCGTCGCCACCCACGAAATACTGGCCCGACAGCCTGAATGTGCCATCGGCAGCTGCGATCATCTGCGCCACGCGGATGTCGATGGCCACATCGGGCAGATCGATGAACGGCCATGGCTCTGGCCCCACGTCGGCGCCGGTGATGCCGCCAAGGGTCGTGGCGATGGCCAGCGTCATGGCGCGCTGCGGATCATCCGCCCAGAGAATGTCGCCGGAGGTCGTGATCAGCCCGTCCGCGCTTTGCAGCGGGATTTCCTCGACCGCGGCATAGGTTGGAAGGGACACGGTGCGCACCACAGCACTGCGCACTGCAGGTTGCAGTTGCAGGGTCGATGCGGCAGGTGTCAGCGCTAGCCTGTCAGGTTGCGCGCTGCAGGCGGCAAGGCCCAACGCGGCCATGATCATTAATGTCTTGTGCATCTTTACCGTCCTGTAATCAGTGAATTGGGGTTGCGCTGGATCGCACGGGCCAGGGCCGACACGGCAGTCGCTGCCGCCTGAATTTCGCGCAAGGTCGCCAGCGTTTCGGCGTTGAAGCGCGATCTTTCGCTATAGCTTGCCACGACTGCTTCGGATTGGCTGACAAGACGGCCTGCCTGCGCCGACAGGGCGGGCAGGGTGCTGACCGCATCCTCGACCGCGCGTGCTGCGGCATTGGCCGAGGCCAGCAAGGTGTTCACGTTCTCGACCGCGCCGCCTGCGCGCAGCTCGGCCATCACGGCGCGCAATTCCTCCAGCGCGCCATTCAGGCTGCCGGGCAGGGCGCGGGTATCCTCGGAGGCAACAAAGGCGTCGATGGCGTCAAGCGTGCTGGCGGCGGATGTCACCAGCGCGTCCAGTTCCAGCTGGTTGGCGCGCACCGTCAGCGTTTCGATCTCGGCGGTGATGCGCGGCAGGTTGCGCGTCGCTTGCTCGATGTTGACAAGCGCGCTGGACGCCACCTCCAGCACATTGTCCAGCGACGTGACCAGATCGGCGTCGTTCGCACGGGCCACGATGGCGTCGATTTCGACGATCACGCTGCGCAATTCCGCAGGCACCGCTTGCAGTTCCTCGGACCCGACAAGCCCGCGCGCCTCGTCCAAGAGCGCGATGACGGAGGACGGCACGGCACGGGTATCCTCGCTGTCGACCAGCCGTTCGATGCTGTCCATCATGTCGATGGCGCCGTTCATCAATTCCTCGACAGGAAGCGCGTTGATCCGCGCGAGCACCCCTTCGGCGGTGGCGGCCACATCGGAGATGTCGGAATCCGTCGTCGGGATGACCGGATAGCGCCCCGATGTGCGCGCCATGATCGCGGGCAGCGCATCTTCGATCTGGGCCAGTTCCACGAACAGTGACCCCGACAGGATGTTGCCGGTCACCATGCGCGCCCGCAGCCCGCGTTCAACAAAATCCGACAAAAGCGTCATGGCCGCATCCGCCGTCGCATCTGCCCCAAGGCCAAGGCGCGATGGCTGGATATCCAGCACGGCCTGCAGCCGCACCTCGGCCAAGTCGCCTTCGCCGACCACGATGGCGCTGATTTCGCTGACTTCGCCGATGCGGATGCCTTGAAACCGGACGTCCGCGCCACGCACCAGCCCTGTCACGGATTCTTCGAATAGGACGGCGACGCGCAGCACCTCTGCCGATGGATCGACGAAGAGACTGTCGCGGGCGACCTGTTCGGACGGGAAGATGGTAAAGGATTGCCCGTCCGTCACCGGATCGCCACCCGAGACGATCGTGTCGAATTCAACACCTCCCTCAATCAGCGAGGCCAGCGAATTGACGTTGAGCGCGACCCCGCCCGCGCCGAAACTGACGCTGAACCCCGAAATGTCCCAGAACCTCGTGCTGCTTGTGATCCGGCGGTCGTAGGGTGCTTCGATGAAGGCCGAGACGACGACGCCGCTGCCGTCGAAATTCAGCTGCGGTTTTTCGAGATAACCGACCTCGAGCCCCTTGTGCAGCACGGGTGCCCCTGCCGCGATGGACCCTGCATTGTCACTTTGTAGCTGGATGATGGTGCCGCGCTGGCTTGCGCGGGTGAGGACAGGGCGGTCGAGGCCGGTGAAATTGGTCTGCGCCACATCGGCGGTTGTGTTCCAGTTGCCTTCGATAAAGGGACCAGACAGCACGGTATCAAGCCCGCTGATGCCGCGCACCGACACGTCGGGCCGCACGACCCAGAATTGTGCATCCGCATCAAGATAGGGCGCGATATCCTGATCGATCCGCGCATGTACAAGGATCGTGCCGAGCCCTTCGTCGAATTCCACGGCTTCGACCAGCCCGACGCGAATGTCGCGATAGCGGATTTCGGTGGTGCCGGCCTGCACGCCGGACGCATTGTCGAACGTGATGGTGATCCGCACGCCCCGGTCGCTATAGGTCTGCCATGCCGCGCCCAGCGACACCGCCAGCGCGATGATCGGCACGACCCAGACCAGCGACAGCCTTTGCAGCAAGGGTGTCTTGGCTGGTCGAATATGCATCGGCGCGGGGCCGGGTGGGGGTGTGTCAGTCATGGATTGTCCTGTCCGCGTCCCAGATCAGCCGCGGATCAAAAGATTGCGCGGCCAGCATGGTGAAAATGACCGATAGCGCAAAGCTGACAGCGGCGATACCGGGGTTGATGGTGGCGATGGCCGAAAGCTGGACCAGCGCCGAAAGGATGGCCACGACGAATACGTCGATCATTGACCAGCGGCCAATGAATTCGACCACGTCATAGGCCTTGTGCCGGCCGTGCCGGTTGCGCCCCGACCCGCGCTGCACAGAGACAGCAAGATAGATGATCGCGGCGAACTTGCCCACCGGGATCAGGACCGAAGCGGCGAAGACCACCAGCGCGATCCCGATTGCGCCGTAGTCCACAAGTTCGATCACACCGCCGATGATGGTGCTTTCGCTGCGATCCGTCAGGGTCGAGGTCAGCAGCATCGGATAGAGATTGGCGGGCACATAGGCGATCATGCCAGCCACCAGCCAGGCCCAGACCTTTTGCAGGCTCTGGCTGTCACGGCTTTGCAACGTGCTGTCGCAGCGTTTGCAGCGCAGCGTGTCCAGTTGATGGACCTGTCCGCAGTTCCGGCAGGCCACAAGACCTGCCGCGCGTGCCGACATCAGGCCCGTGCTTTGTCCAGTGCTTCCCAAATCGAATACCTGCAAATCAGTTGATCCTTGAGGATCGTGATAACGACAACACCGGCAAACGCCCAGAAGGCGGGGCCGATGGTCACGGCGGCCATGCCCGCGACCTTGATCAGCGCCACGGTGACGCCGACGATGAAAATCTCCGCCATGCTCCATGGCCGCAACCGTTCGGCAAGGCCGAAGGCCGCGCGCGCGCCGGGCCGGGCCTTGCGGCCTGCCACCAGCGGCCCCAGCGCATAGATCAGCGCGCCAAGCCGCATCAGCGGCAGCACGACGATGAAAAACCCGACCGCGATGGCCAGCGGAAAGGCCAGCCCGTTGCGGAACGCAAGGATCGCGTCAATCACCGAGGTCGCGTTGCGCACGCCGCCCGCATCCAGCGCCAGAAACGGAAAGCTGATTGCGGCGATCATCAGCACGAAGGCCGTCAGCGCCAGCGAGATGATCCGCGCGACGGCTGTCTTTTGCGTCGACATGAGGACATGCCCGCAGCGTTGGCAGCCGGCGCGGGTGCCCTCGGGCAGGTCTGCCGCCAGATGGAGCGTGTCGCATTGCGGACAGGCGACCAGATCGTCCAATGGTGGAAAATCAACTTTCAACTCGGTCTCCGATACTGCGGGGCATTGCCTTCGCCCGGCGAACCGGGTGATCGTACCACGTCGGTTGCGGGTATCCGCAACCCCTGCCGAAATCAACTCACCAACCCGAGAGCATCATGACCGATACCCTGTTTCCGCCCCGCCCCGCCCCTGTCGTTCCCGTCACCGGTGCGGCGGGTTTCCCCGTGGGGCGCATCTTTTGCGTCGGGCGGAATTATGCGGCCCATGCCGCCGAAATGGGCCACGAGGTCGACCGCGAGGCACCGTTTTATTTCACGAAATCCGCCCATGCCGTGCTGCTTTCGGGCCAGGACATGCCCTATCCGCCACGTACAAACGACCTGCATCACGAGATGGAACTGGTCGTGGCTATCCGGGCTGAAGCGCGCGACATCGCCATTGCCGATGCGCTGGACATCGTGGTGGGCTATGCCTGCGGGCTCGACATGACCCGCCGCGACCTGCAGGCGCAGGCCAAGGACAAGCGCCGCCCCTGGGACACCGGCAAGGATTTCGACCATGCCGCGATCATCGCGCCGATCACCCCAGCAGCGGATGTAGCCGACCTTGCCAGCCTGCCCATCACGCTGGCCGTCAATGGCGAGATCCGGCAAAGCGCGCTGTTGTCCGACATGGTCTGGTCGGTGCCCGAGATTATCGCGGATCTGTCCACGCTTTACACGCTGATGCCCGGCGATCTGATCATGACGGGCACGCCTGCGGGTGTGGGCGCCGTGGTGCGCGGTGATCTGATGGAAGGGCGGATCGGCGATCTGGCCCCTGTCACAGCCCGCGTGGTGTGACGTCACAGCCCTTGCGCTGCAGCGGGGCTTGACGCAAAGCTGCGGCGAGTTTTTCAGGGAGGCTCTCATGACCATCACCCGCCGTCTTTTCGCTGGCCTTGTCGCCGCCGCCATCGGCTCTGCCGCCAGCGCGCAGGAGGTCACTTTGCGCCTGCACCAGTTCCTGCCCGCGCAGGCCAATGTGCCCGCCAATATCCTTGATGTCTGGGCCGACAAGGTCGAGGCCGACAGCAATGGGCGCATCCGGATCGACCGTTTCCCGTCGATGCAACTGGGCGGTACACCGCCGCAACTGATCGATCAGGTGATCGACGGTGTCGCCGATATCGTCTGGACGCTGCCGGGCTATACGCCGGGCCGTTTCCCGAAGCTTGAAGTGTTCGAACTGCCCTTCATTTCGCCGGATGCCGAGGCGACATCGCGTGCGTTTTGGGAACTGGCCGAGGAACGGATGATGGACAGCGATTTCGCCGCGTTCAAACCCTTGGGCCTATGGGTGCACGGCCCCGGCGTCATCCACGCCAACCGTCCCGTGACACAGATTGCCGACCTCGAAGGGCTGAAACTGCGCGGCCCAACCCGCGTGATCACCAACCTGCTGACCGATCTGGGGGCAACCGCCATCGGCATGCCGGTGCCTGCCGTGCCCGAGGCCTTGTCGCGCGGCGTGATCGACGGTGCTGTGATCCCTTGGGAAGTCGCCCCGTCGATCCGCGTGCAGGAACTGGTCACCAACCACACCGAATTTGAGGGCGAGGCGCTCTATGCCGCGACCTTCATACTGGCAATGAATACCAGCAGTTACAACGCCTTGCCAGATGATCTGAAAGCCGTGATCGACGCGAATTCCGGTCTGGAATTCTCTGCCTTTGCCGGACGCACCCAGCAGGCGGGCGATGCCGCTGCCCGCGCGCTGGCCGAACAGGCCGGAAACACCATCATCACCCTGACGCCTGATCAGGTTGCCCCCTGGCGCGCCGCCGCCGCCGCCACGACCGCCGCCTGGATTGGCGAGGCTGACGCCGCAGGGATCGACGGCACCGGGCTTTATGCTGCGGCCACGGCCTTGATTGCCAAGCACGCAGCCACCGACTAGACAGCGCGGGCGCACCAACCCGAGGAATCCCGTGTTCCATCTGCTGATCACCCGCCTTGCCCAAGGCACGGCACTTCTGGGCGGGGTCGTCCTGATCGCGCTGGTCTGCCTTGTCTGCGCCAGCATCTTCGGGCGCGAAATCGGCGCGCTGGCGACGGCGGCGGGGTTCGGTGATCTGGTGCGCGGGGCAGGTCTTGGCCCCGTCACAGGCGACTATGAACTGGTCGAGGCGGGCATGGCCTTTGCCGTGTTCAGCTTTTTGCCGCTGACGCAACTGACGCAGTCCCATGCGCGGGTCGATATCTTTACCGCAGGGCTTGGACCCCGCGCCAATGCGGCGCTGGAGGCTTTCTGGTCGGTGGTGATGGCGCTGGTGATCCTGCTGATCACATGGCGGTTGTTCGCGGGGATGCAGGATAAACTGCGCTATGGCGAAACCACCTTTCTGTTGCAGTTTCCGGTCTGGTGGGGCTATGCGGCCTGTCTTGCCGCCGCCTGTGTCGCCTGTATCGTCAGCCTCTATTGCGCGGCCCTCAGCCTCACCGGAAAGCGCACGGGATGAGCGATCTTGCCCTCGGCTTTCTGTCCTTCCCCGTCCTGCTTGGGCTGATCTTTCTGCGCGCGCCGATTGGCCTTGCCATGCTCATCTGCGGGATCGGCGGCCTGTGGCTGGCCACCGACGGGACCACCGTATTCATGGCGCGGCTGAAATCAGAGACCTATTCCACCTTTTCCAGCTACAGCCTGTCGATCATTCCGCTGTTCCTGCTGATGGGGCAATTCGCCACCCATTCGGGCATGTCGCAGGCCTTGTTCCGTGCGGCGGGCGCGTTTCTCGGCCACCGCAAAGGCGGCATGGCCATGGCAGCAGTGGGTGCCTGCGCAGGGTTCGGCGCGATCTGCGGATCGTCGCTGGCCACTGCCGCAACGATGGGCAAGGTGGCACTGCCCGAGTTGCGTCGCTCGGGCTATGCGGGCGGGTTCGCCACTGCGACGCTGGCGGCGGGCGGCACGCTGGGCATCCTGATCCCGCCTTCGGTGATCCTTGTGATCTATGCGATCCTGACCGAACAGAACATCGCCAAGCTTTTCGCAGCCGCGATCATCCCCGGCCTGCTGGCCGCCTTGGGATATATGGTGACCATTGCGCTCTACGTGCGGCTTTACCCCGATCAGGCGGGTACGCAAGACCGCCTGCCGATGCGCGACCGCTTGCAGGCCTTGCTGCCGGTCTGGCCGGTACTGTTGGTTTTCGGGCTGGTTGTGGGCGGCATTTACAACGGCTGGTTCACCCCCACCGAAGGGGCTGCCGTGGGCGCGGCAGGCACCGGGCTGATCGCGCTGGCCGCGGGCAAGCTTGGCTGGGGGGCGCTGCGTGACAGCGTGATGCAGACCGCAACCGGCACAGGCATGATCTTTTTCATCGTGCTGGGGGCGGCCTTTTACAACGGGTTTCTTGCGCTGACGCAGGTGCCACAGGAACTCTCAACCTGGGTCGCGGGGCAGGGGTTCAGCCCGATGGCGATCATGGTGATGATCCTGATCTTCTACCTGATCCTTGGCTGCCTGATGGACAGCCTGTCGATGATCCTGCTGACGGTGCCGATCTTCTGGCCGGTGATCTCGACCCTCGATTTCGGGATGACGCCTGACGAGCTTGCGATCTGGTTCGGCATCCTTGTGCTGATCGTGGTCGAGGTCGGGTTGATCACGCCGCCCGTGGGGATGAATCTCTTCATCATCAACAGCATGGACCGCGCCACAAAGATCACCGCGACCTACCGCGCCGTGCTGTTCTTCGTCGCTTCCGACATCATCCGCGTGGTGATCCTGCTCATGTTCCCGATCATCACGCTGATCCTGATCTAGCCCATCTTCCGAGCCCAAATATCCCCGCCGGAGGCCTGAAAGCTTTTCAGGTCCTCACATCCGGCGCTGTGCGTCCCGTCCGCGCCGCAATCTCCGCGACAGCATCGACCGCCGCCGCCAGAGGGGCCAGCACGTCACCTGCGTCCTGATGCAGGTCCCCATCCGTCACCAGTTGTTCAAGATAGACGCGCAAGGTCGCCCCGCTGGTGCCCGTGCCCGACAGGCGCAGAACGGCCCGCGCCCCGCCTTCGAAAAACAGCCGCAGGCCTTGGCTGGAACTCACGCTGCCATCGACAGGATCGGCATAGGCGAAATCATCCGCTTTTGTCACGGTCAGCCCCGCAAAGCCTTGCCCCGGCAAGCTTTCCAAACGCTCGCGCAGATCGCTCATCAGCGACGCGGCGACAGCGCTGTCCACGTCTTCATAGTCATGGCGTGAATAATAGTTGCGCCCATAAGTCCGCCAATGCGTGGCCATCAGCGCCGCTACCGATTGTCCCGACACGGCAATGATGTTCAGCCACATCAGTACCGCCCACAACCCGTCTTTTTCGCGGATATGGTCCGATCCGGTGCCGGCACTTTCCTCGCCACACAGCGTGATGCGGCCAGCATCCAGCAGGTTGCCGAAGAATTTCCAACCCGTCGGCGTCTCAAAACAGGCGATGCCTTTGGCCGCCGCCACGCGGTCCACCGCGGCCGAGGTCGGCATCGACCGCGCCACCCCCGCCAAGCCGCGGGCATAGCCTTTCGCCAGATGCGCGCGGTCCGCGATCAGCGCCAGACTGTCAGAGGGCGTCACATAGCAGCCGCGCCCGACAATCATGTTGCGGTCGCCGTCGCCATCGCTGGCTGCGCCGAAATCGGGCGCGTCGGGGCCCATCATCAGCCCCATCAGATCCGCCGCCCAGACGGGGTTCGGGTCGGGATGGCCGCCACCGAAATCTGGCAGAGGGGTTCCGTTCATCACACTGTCGGGACTGGCCCCGCAGCGGTCGACCAGCAGTGCGCGTGCATAGGGTCCGGTCACGGCATGCATCGCATCGAACCGCAGGGTGAACCCGCCCGCGACCAGGGCGGCGATGGCGTCGAGGTCGAACAATTCCTCCATCAGCGCTAGATAATCGTCGACGGGGTCGATCACGCGGACCTGGATCGCACCGATCGTCACCTCGCCCAAGGCGTCCAGCGTGATATCCGCGCTGTCGGCCATCCGGATGCGGGTGATCTTTTCGCTGGCCGCGACGATGGCCGCCGTCATGGTTTCGGTCGCAGGCCCGCCATTGGCCATGTTGTATTTCAGGCCGAAATCGGCGTCGATGCCGCCGGGATTGTGGCTCGCGGACAGGATGAACCCGCCATCCGCGCCGGTCTTGCGGATCAGATGCGAGGCGGCGGGTGTGGACAAGACCCCGCCTTGCCCCACGATCACGCGGCCCGCGCCATTGCCCGCCAGAATGCGCAGGATGATCTGGATCGCTTCGGCGTTGAAATACCGCCCGTCGCCGCCCAGCACATAGGTCTTGCCCTGCGCCCCTCCGGTGCCGTCAATGATCGCCTGCACGTAGTTTTCCAGAAACAACGGCGCCATATACTCGCGCGTCTTGCGGCGCAGGCCGGACGTGCCTGCCTTTTGGCCCGCAATCGGGGCGGTGGGAATATCATGGATCAGCATAGGATACCTCTTGGCGGTAGGTCAGGCGCGCGCGGGCTGACCGTCAAAAGTGAAATCGCAGGGCAAAGCCTTTGCGATGACGCGCTGCGCATTGGGAATGTCGTTGCCTTCGGCGCGGCGGGTGGCGACCGCGCGCGACAGGTTCTGGCTCAGCCAACGCTGAATCAGGCGCGCGCGCAGCTCCGGCATTGGGACGTCCAACCGCACTGAAACGTCCCAAAGGGCGGCCAGTTCCGACCAAGGCGCTTCGTCGAACATCAGATAATTGCCCTCTGCGATGACAACGCGGGCATCGGCGGGAATCGCTATTGCCGCAGCAATGGACAGGTCGCGCGTGCGGTCAAAGGTCGGGGCGAACACCTCTTCGCCGGCCTTGATCGCCTTGATCAGACGGATGAACCCATGGGCATCGAATGTTTCAGGCGCCCCTTTGCGCGGCAAAAGAGTGCGCGCCTCAAGCACTGCATTGTCCAGATGAAACCCGTCCATCGGGACGACGACGCTTCTGCGCCCGCGCGCATTCAGCCTGCGCGCCAGTTCACCGGCAAAGGTCGACTTGCCCGATCCCGGCGCGCCGGCGATCGCCACGATCACGCGCGGCGCGTCCAATTCGAGCAGGTGGTCGGCAAGATCTAAGACGTGACGTGTCAGCATGGTCAGAGCGATGCCTGTCGTTTCTTCGTTCATTTTCAGGCAGCCTAACGCGGTTGTCGCTGCAGTGCGACCTGTTTCTTCAAAACGCCACCAAGGGCTGTTTGATCCAGATCAAGGCCCGCGCCTCCCGATCCCTACATATATTCAAATATCTTTATATTGAAATGTGTTTGCGTGCCGGATGGCGCAGCAAGGCCAAGGGAGGGATCGAGTTGGAAAACGAACCGCAATTCACCGCGTCACGCCGCGCGTTCATGGGGCTTTTCGCCGGGGGCCTCGCGACCGCCGCCGCGGTGCAGCCTGCGCGTGCCGCCATGGTGCAGACGCAGGCGCGCATCGTCATCATCGGGGCGGGGGCTGCGGGCACCGCGCTTGCCAACCGGCTCGTCGACCGGCTGGAGGGCGCGCAGGTCACGATCCTCGACCCAAGGGCAGAACACTGGTATCAGCCTGGCCTGTCGCTGGTTGCCGCCGGCCTGAAGCCTGCCTCCTACACCCAGTCAATGACGACCGACTGGTTGCCGCGCGGTGTGACCCTAGTTACCGCCGCCGCTGCTGCCATCGACCCGATCACCAAGACGGTGGATACCACCACGGGCGAAACGCTGGCCTATGATTTCCTGATCGTGGCCCCCGGTCTGGTGTTGGATCACGACGCAATTGAAGGTTTCTCGCTGGATATGGTCGGCGAAAACGGGATCGGCGCGCTTTATGCGGGGCCGGAATATGCCGCCAAGACGTGGCAGGCCGTATCGCGTTTCGTCGACGAAGGTGGCATCGGTCTGGGCACACGCCCCGCGACCGAGATGAAATGTGCCGGTGCGCCCCTCAAACACGCCTTTCTGGTCGAGGATATCGCGACCCGCACCGCAGGGCCCGGCAAGCATGAAATGCATTACGTGGCCAACAACCAATCGCTGTTCGGTGTGCCCATCGTCGCGGAAAAGCTGCGGATGTTGTTTGGCGAGCGGGGAATCACCGCGCATTACAACCACGTGCTGCGCGCCATTGATCCGGGCCGCAAGCTGGCGACCTTCACAACGCCCGACGGCGACGCCGAACTGCCCTATGATTATCTGCACGTCATCCCGCCGCAGCGCGCGCCTGATGTGATCCGGCAATCGGGGCTAAGCTGGGCCGACAAATGGACCGATCAGGGCTGGGTCGAATGCGACATGCAGACCCTGCGCCACCTCCGCTATCCTGACATCTTCGCGCTGGGCGATGTCGCGGGTGTGCCCAAGGGCAAGACGGCGGCATCTGTCAAATGGCAGGTTCCCGTGGTCGAGGATCATCTGGTCGCCGCGATTCAGGGACAGCAAGGAACGGCAAGTTACACCGGCTATACCTCTTGCCCGCTGATCACCCGTGTCGGGCGCGCCATGCTGATCGAGTTTGATTACAACAACAATCTGGTGCCGTCTTTCCCCGGCCTGATCGCCCCTCTCGAGGAATTGTGGATCAGCTGGCTGATGAAGGAAGTCGCCTTGAAAGCCACCTATAACGCCATGTTGCGTGGCCGCGCGTAAGGGAGAGAGCAAATGGAAGAACTGACATTCGGCACCATGATCGCCGTTTTCGAGGAAATGTTCGGGCGCGGCCTGTTCTGGGCGCTGGTCATCGCGGCGGTCGTGGTCACGGCGCTTTATCTCTATGTGCTGATCCGCGACCGCGCGCTGTCGATGCGCAAGTTTCTGGTGGCGCAGATCGCGATGCCCTTTGGTGCTGTTGCGGCAATCTGGTTCGTGCTGGCGATCACCAGTTCGCATCTGCGCGACCTTGGCGGGCCGGTCGACCTGATCGTCCTGCTCGGCATCGCCGCGCTGGGCGCCGTGGGCGCGGCAATCCTTGTATATACCGCGCAATCGTTGTTCCGGCGCAAGCAACCGACCTAGGCTGTGATGGCGGGCCGCGCCTTGGAGAAGTCGCAGGTTTTGCGCCTTAAATCAGGCTGTCCTTGACGAGAGCCTGTAACGCGGGGCTATTGTTCCAACTCTGGAGCACTCTGTCGCAGGCAAGCACATCGCAAATGATCACCAGACTTGTCCCGGAGCGGCGTGGCGCCACGGTCGCAGCACTTGGAACGGCGCAGACTGTCAGCTGGGCGTCGAGCTATTACATCCCAGCCGTGCTGGCGGTGCCGATGGCGGACAGTTTCGGGCTGTCGCCGGTCTGGGTGTTTGGCGCGTTTTCGATGGCATTGGTGGTATCGGCCATCGTCGGCCCTTAGGCAGGCGCACGGATCGACGGCAAAGGCGGGCGCGGGGTGCTAATGCTGTCGAACGTGGTTTTTGCGTTGGGCCTGTGCCTGCTTGCGGCCGCACCCGTGCCTGCGATGCTGTATCTTGGCTGGGCGGTCATCGGTTTCGGCATGGGGATCGGGCTCTACGAGGCGGGTTTCGCCACGCTGGCGGGCATCTATGGCAAGGATGCACGTGCGCCGATCACAGGCATCACGCTGATCGCAGGGTTCGCAAGCACGGTAGGCTGGCCTTTGTCGGGCCTGATGCTGGCGACCTGGGGCTGGCGCGAAGCCTGTCTTGGCTGGGCATTGATCCATCTGGTGATCGCGCTGCCGTTGAACGCCTGGTTGCCCCGCGGCAGCGAAGCCTTGCCCAAACCCGCAATACCCGACCTTGTCGGACCGCCGCCATCACGCCGCGCGCTGTGGCTTTTGGCCTTTGTCTTTGCCGCGACATGGTTCAATTCGACCGCGATGGCCGCCCATCTGCCCGGGCTGTTGCAGGCCGCAGGTGCAAGCACAGCGACGGCCATCGCTGCCGGCGCGCTGATCGGTCCTGCGCAGGTCGCGGCGCGCCTGCTCGAATTCAGCCTGTTGCGGCGGTTTCACCCGCTCGTTTCGACCCGGCTTGCGGCGGCGGCACATCCCGTCGCGGCGGTCGCCCTGATCGGCGTGGGCGGGCCTGCCGCTTATGTCTTTGCGCTGCTGCATGGTGCGGGCAACGGGATCATGACCATCGCCAAAGGCACGCTGCCGCTGTCGCTGTTTGGTGCTGACGGTTATGGTCAACGCCTTGGCTGGCTGAACGCGCCCGCGCGGATCAGTCAGGCGGCTGCCCCGCTGATCTTTGGCGCGGCCCTGACGGGCTGGGGCGTCAATGCCGTTTGGCTGACGGGCGGGATCGGTCTGGCCGCGCTGCTGGCGCTGGTCCTGCTCAAGCGCCGCTGAACGTGACTTGACCTTTGGGCGTGCGGCCCTGATACCTCGGTGATGTCGCGAACGGCAAGGAAAGAGGCGTTTTTGATGACTATCGACCCGCGCAAGAGCGTCCCCGCGCAACTGGCCCTGGCATTGCAGACGCATGCAGACCGCGTTGCGATCACTGATGCGGACCTGTCCCTGACCTATGGTCAACTGGCCGATTGCATCGGTCGGCTGGGTGCGCATCTTCCGGACGGGGCGGTCGCGGTTTTCGGCAAACCCTCTGCCGTGTTCGGCGCGGCGGTCACGGCCTGCGTCGTGATGGGGCGGCCTTTTGTCCACCTTGATCCCGCGATGCCGCATGACGTGCTGCGCAATATCCTGATGGAACTGGATATCGATGTGGTTCTGCTGGCCGAACCCGCCGGACCCGGCCAGTTGCCGGACCAATGCCACCGTGTCGATGTGGGGCAGGTCATTGCGGGCTTCGCCGATGCGCCGTCGGCGCCTGTGCGCGCGGGCATCGTCGCCCCGGACGACATCATCTATCTGGTCGCCACATCCGGTACGACGGGCAAGCCAAAATGCATCCCCGTCACGCAGGACGCGGCCTATCTGTCCTACATGTGGCGCGACGCCTATACACCTTATGGCCCCGATCAGACCGTCGGGGTCTACATCTTTGCGATCTGGGAAATGTTCCGGCCGCTGCGCGACGGTGCCCGCCTGTGTTTCCCGCGTTTTTCGGAACTGATGAACCCGGAGGCGCTTTTGGCGTTCCTGATCCGGTATCAGGTCACGGAAATGCTTTTCACGCCGTCGGCCTTTGACAAGACGCTGCAAGGCTGGACATCGGACGCAACGGCCGGTCTGGCCTTGCGGCGCGTGATCCTGAACGGCGAGGTGGTCAGCGACGAGCTGATCGGAGCGGCAAAAGATAAACTTCCCGATGCAACAATCTGGAATCTCTACAGTATATGCGAAACGCATGATATCTGCATGACGCAGGTTTCGGGCCAGACCGGTCCATTGCAGCGCGGCGCTGTCGGCAAGGCGATGCCCTATTTGCGGGCTGTCGTGCTTGACGATCACGACCAGCCATGCCCGCCCGGCACCCCCGGCCTGCTGCATTTCGAAGGGCCAAGGATGCTTGGTCCCGGCTATGTCAACCGGCCCGAAGAAACAGCGCTGCGGTTCCGCGAACTGACCATCGACGGGCGCGCGACCCGGCTTTATGACACCGGCGATCAGGGCTACGTGACCGCGGATCACACCATCCATGTGATGGGCCGCGTCGCGCATATGCTCAAGCTGCGGGGGCATTCCGTCCAGACCCGGGAATTGACGGAATCGCTGCGCGGATTCATGCAGTTTGCCTCGGCGGTGCCTTGGGTGCAGGATGTTGCAGGGCAGGGGAAGGCGCTGGTGTTCTATTACTGCGCCGATGCCGATCAGGTCGCCGCAAACCAAAGCAAATGGGGCGTCGGTGCAGGGCAGGCGCGGATGCCGGGCGGCATGGCGCGTGCCTTGCGTGCGGAATTGCCAGCCTATTGCGTCCCGAGTTTTCTGGTCCGGCTGGATGTGATGCCGTTGAACCCCGTGTCCGCGAAATACGATTACAAGGCGCTGCCCCCGGTCACGGTGACGACCGCCGTCGACACCTGCGACACGACCGTCTTGCCGACCGTGGCACAGGCCGCGTTGGTGATGGGCTGCGCGGCCAGCTCGCTGGATGCGGCACAGTCGTTTCACGACCAGGGCGGCGATTCGCTGATGGCCGTCACCCTTCTTCTGGCGCTGGAAGACGTCTATGGCCGGCCCGTCGATTTCGATTTCGCGTTGAATGTGCCGTTAGGCCGTTTGCATGACCTGCTGTCCGAAGCCGCCCCTGCGTCACAGGCACAGGGCCGGTTTGACCGCCCGGGTATCCTGCTGACCGGGGCGACCGGATTTCTGGGTAGCCGCGTTCTGGCCGCCGCCGCGCGGGTGTTGCCACAGGACGAAGTGATCTATTGCCTGATCCGGCCCAAGCGGCGCAATCCGCTGGACCGTCTCCACGCGATCGCCGCAGACCACGGGGTCGACCCCGCAAGGCTGGTGCTGGTGCCTGCCGGGATCGACGATGTCCGCTTTGGCTTGACCGAGGCCGATCATGCGGCGCTGGCCGCATCGGTCAGGCAGGTGATCCATTGCGCCGCAATGGTCAATCTGGCGGTGGACCGTGACCATATGGAAAGCTGGTCAAGGGCCGGTATCGCCAATGTCCTGCAATTCTGTGCCGATGCCGGGGCTGATCTGCGGTTCTCGTCTTCTTCCGCGGTTTTTCCCGATCAGGGTGGGCGCTATCCCGAAGGGCCGACCACATTTTACCCGCAGTCTTCGGGCTATGGCGCGGCCAAGATCGCCGCCGAGACGCAGATTGCCGCCTCTGGTGTGCGGTCGGCCATCGTGCGGCTGCCGTCGCTCTATGACCTGAGCGCGCCAAACCCGAACGACATCTATGAAATCATCATGGCCGCCTGCGCGCGAATGGGGGCGGTGCCCGAGGGGCTGACTTTTCGGATGATCGCCGTCGATGCAGCGGCGCGTTTTCTGGCAGAGCTCGCCCCCCCTGCGGGCGTGCAATATTACAATCTGACGCCCGATATCTATGCAACGCCGCCGCAGGACACCAAGACGCTGCCGGTGTTGACTTGGCTGCGCGACGCACCTTTGTCGGAAGCCGAGCGCGCCTTGATCGCCAGCGACCTGTCCGTCCTGCACGCCACCGCGACACTGACCCATGATGCCGCACGCAGGATGTGGGAAGAGGTCATCGGCAGACCATTCGCCGCCCTGTCAGACCCCGCCGCACTGATGGCATCGCGGTTCGCGCATGCGCCGCTTTACCAAAGCGACCCGGCGTTGACCTGAATATCCTCCATCGTGATCGCGCGGCCTGCATCGCTGACGAGGAACGCAATCAGGCCGGCGATTTCAGCGGGCTGGACCAACGCGCCTTGCGGGTTCGATGCTTCGTATTTCGCACGCACCACGGCACGCTCGGCACCGGTATCGGCAATTTCCTGATCGATGAATTGCTTGAGCATCTCGGTCTCGACCCAGGTCGGGCTGATGCTGACGCAGGTCACGCCATATGCCGCACCTTCAAGGCTGACGCAGCGCCCAAGCCCGAGAAGCCCCGCCTTTGACGCGCAATAGGCGGCGTTATTGGCCATGCCCTGATGCGCCGCGACCGAGGCAAGGTTAACGATCCGCCCCCAGCCACGCGCCTTCATTGCGGGCATCACGGCGCGGATCATCTTGAACGTGCCGGTCAGGTTGGTGTCGATGGTGGCATCCCACATCGCGTCCGGATGATCGATGACGGCGGATTCTTCATAGACGCCGGCGGTGTTGATCAGGATATCGACCGGCCCATGCGCCGCGACCACCGATGCGACGAAGGCGTTCACGCTGTCGGTCGAGCGCACATCAAGTGCCGCGACCATCACAGGGGCACCAAGCGCCGCGTGCAGCGCTGCGACGGCCGCCGGATCGTCGCCGCGCCGCGCGCCGATGCAGACGGTAATTCCTTCTGCGTGAAGTCTGCGCGCGGTCGCCAGCCCCATGCCCGACAACCCGCCCGTGATGATGGCTATTTTCGTCATTCTGCTTTCGCCTGTCCTGCCCGTGGTTCGGCACCGTTATGCGCTGATCAGACCATGACATTCAACCAAGGCGGGCGGTTTGGCTCCGCTAAACTTTGCGCGCCGCCAGTATCTGGTCAAGACTGCCCTCGATACAGGCGGCCAGGGCATGCACCCTTGCCGCAACCTCGCGCCCCAGCGGCGTCAGGTCGTAATCGACATGCGGCGGCACCACGGGATGCGCGGTCCGGCGGACAAAGCCGTCATCCTCCAGCAGGCGCAGCGATTGCGCCAGCATTCGTTCGGACACGCCGCCGATCCGGCGACGCAGCGCGCTGAACCGCAAGGTGCCGTCCTGCAAGGCGATCAGGACCAGCACACCCCAGCGGCTGGTCACATGGTTCAGCACCGCGCGTGACGGACAACGGTCGTTCAGGACATCGGGGATCAGGTCATGCGCCATGTTTTTTATACTTACGAAAATGTGTGTGCTTCCGTTTCGTGCGTATCGCGTTATCTGTGCCCCGTCAACAGCAACCAACGGAGCGTTTCATGACCATCGCCATCACCGGTGCCACCGGCCAACTGGGCCGTCTGGCCATTGCCCATCTCAAGACCCTGACCGATCCTGCACAGATCATCGCACTTGTCCGCGATCCGGCCAAGGCGTCGGATCTTGGCGTTGCGGCCCGCATCTTTGACTATACCGCGCCAGAAACGATGCCCCCAGCGCTGCAAGGCGTCGATGTGCTGGTGCTGATTTCATCAAGCGATTTCGATGACCGCACAGGCCAGCACCGCAATGTGATTACAGCGGCCAAGGCGGCGGGTGTGGGCCGGATCGTCTATACCTCGATCCAGCAGGCGGATCGGTCGCCCATGCTGATCGCGACGGATCACCGCGCGACCGAAGCCGTGATCAAAGAGGCTGGCCTGATCGCCACGATCCTGCGCAACGGCTGGTATACCGAGAACTGGACCAGCACACTTGCCGGTGCGATCAGCGCGGGGGCGATGATCGGGGCTGCGCGTGATGCCCGCTTTACCCCCGCGACCCGCGCCGATTACGCGCAGGCGCTGGCGGTGGTCGCGGCGGATGACAGGCATGCGGGGCAGGTCTATGAACTGGGCGGTGATACGGCGATCACGCTGTCCGATATCGCCGCCGAACTGTCGCGCCAGACCGGCAAGGACATTCCCTACACCGATCTGCCCGCCGATGTGTATCAGGGCATTCTGGAAAGCTTTGGCTTGCCCGCCGGTTTTGCTGCTGTGCTTGTCGATGTCGACCAGCACGCCGGCGAAGGCTGGCTGGCCGATGAGTCCGGTGCGCTGCGTCAGCTGATCGGCAGGCCGACCACGCCGCTGACAGAGGCGGTGCGCGCGGCCTTGGCCTAAGCTGCGGTCCGGGTGAATACCGCCATCTGGCTGGCGCCCCCCAAGGTCGGATGCGCGCCTGCGATGTCGTGAAACGCAGGCGTGTATCCCGCCGCCTTGGCTGCGCGCGTACACCAGGCGCGAAACCGCGCGCGATCCCATTCGAAACGGTGGTCAGGGTGCCGCATCCGGTGGGCAGGCACGCCGAGCAGCGGATTGAATTCCGCATTGGGTGTCGTGATGATGATCGTTTGGGGGCGCAACACAACGAACAAGGCGCGTTCCAGGCGCGACAATTGGTCGGGCGCGATATGTTCGATCGTCTCCAGCAGGACGGCACAATCATACCCGGCCAGATCGCCCGTGGGGTCTGTCATCGACGCATGGCGCACGTCCACCTTTCCCGCGCGAACCTGCATCCGCTGCAACCGTGCCCGCAGCCGATCCAGAGAGGCGGTGCAGATATCAAGGCCGACGATCTCTGTCAGGGTTGGCATCGCGGCCAGCCTGACAAAAAGATCGCCGTCGCCGCAGCCCAGATCCAGCACCCGCGCCGCTTTGCTGGCGATGACGGCAGCGCGGACGGCCTCGAGGCGGTCTTCGTGCAGCCAGCTTGTCATGCCGCAGGCACCGGACGGCGACAATCATGCGGTCGGGCGATCACGAAACTGGGGGCGGGGGGATCATCAATTCCGCCCGCACGCCGTCGGCTGCAAAGTCGCGCGCAAAGCTGCCACCGAACATGGCGGCGGCGCGGTCAATGATCATCGTGCCGGAGCCGCTGCCGGTGGGCGGCACAACAACCGGGCCGCCTGTTTCCAGCCAGATCAGGCGGATGCCGTCATCCTGCGGTTCCCAGTGCACGCTGATCGCGCCATCGGGCGCGGACAGGCTGCCGTATTTGACCGCATTCGTGACCAGTTCGTGCAGCACAAGGCCGACGCCCAGCGTCGCATTCGACGATAATTCGACCTCCGGACCGGCAATATCGATCCGCGTGCTGTCGTTGCGGTAGGGCGCCAGCGAGGCCTGCACCAGATCGACGATCTGCGCCTTGTTGCGGACCTTGGCATCGACAAGCACCAGATGGCAGCGCGCCAACGCCTCGAGTCTGGCGGGAAAATCGTCCCGGAAATCCTCGATCGTGTCGCTGGACCGCAGCATCAGCCGGGTCAGCGCGAGAATGGTCGCGAAGGCATTGCGCACCCGGTGGCTCAATTCCTGCATCGTGACGTCTTTTTGTTCGATCGCCATCGCAAGGTCGCGTGTCCGGTCGCGTACATCGTTTTCCAACATCGTCGCATAGGCCTGATTGCGCGCGCGTGAACGGTACAAAAGCCACAAGATCACCATGCTGGCCATTCCGACGACAAGGGCGAAGGCGGTGATCCACATCATCTGCGCCAGCCAGCGTGCCTCCATCGCGGCGCGCGAAACGCCAACGACGATCCGGCTGCCATAAAGGGGCGCATCGCTCCAGAAAAACATCCGTTCCTTGCCATCGACGCCCGATTCCACATTCAGTACGTCCGCCGATGGGATGGTATAGGCACGGTCGTTCGACCAGTTCTTGGGCCAGTCGGCAGCGCCCGGCGGCATCTGGTCGTCCAATTGCTCGGGTGGCAAGGCAGGTTCGCGGATCAGGGCCTGTCCTTCGGGACCGATCCACCACAGCGACGCGTCAAAGCCGATTTCGACTTGCTGAAAGGTCCGGCTGATCGTGGCTGGATCAAGCGATATCTGGATAAAGCCTCGCATCGTGCCATCGGCCTGCGACAGGCGGCGGCTGGTATTGATCAGCAACGCCTCGGCGGGGTATTGGGTGTCGATCAGATTGCCGATGAACAGCCTGTCGGGATCATCGCGGACCGTGGTGAAATACGCGCGGTCCCCTGCATTCAGTCGGGGGGCGGGAAACTCGCGGGTGGTCAGGACCGCATTGCCCGCAGCGTCGCCGACCCAGATCGAAACGATGGCGGTGCTGCGGCTGATCAATTGCACGAGGTCGTCATATGTGGCGCGGTCGACCCCAAAGGGATCCGCATCGCCGACGATCCGTTCCGCGTGGTCGCGTATCAGATCGGCGTTCAGCAGCAACTGGTCCGATTGCCCCGCCAACAGCCGCGATACCGTGGTGGCGGTTGATTGGACGACGTCCATCGTGCCGTCCCATTCGCGTTTGCCGATCACGGCCACAACCGACCCGATCACGAGCCAGATCAGCAATCCGGCAAATACGACGATCCTGATTTCGCGTTTGAATGTCGGCGGTTGACGGGTGGACAGGCCATCTGCCGCCAGACGTCCGTCCGTATGCTCGATCGCCATCCGCCGCTACCTATCCTGCTCGCGATTAAGATGTCAGGATAGGCTATAACAACCTTTCGGTGTCAATCCCTTGGCAAAGGTGACGCCAAGATAGTTTCGCGGTTGCACGTCATGCCGGACCATTGCCGCGCAACGTGCCCCGGTCCAGCCGCAAAAGATGATCCAGCGACAAGCGCCCGGGCCCATGGGCGAGCACCACAACCAAGGCGACAGCCCAAAGACCATGCGTCACCCAGGCTTCCGGGAAGACGAAAATCTGGATCACGGCTGTCATGACCAGCAGTCCCAGCGCCGAAAACCGCGACAAAAGCCCGAGGATCAGCAGGACCGGCAGCAAATGTTCGGCCAGTGTAGCCAGCAGTGCGGCCGTCGCAGGCGGAATGACCGGCAGCGCATAGACCTGTTCGAACAGGAAATAGGTCGAATCGGTGATCGTGAAGCCGTCGACCTTGGTGCGCGCGGATTGCCAGAACACCACAGCCGGAAAGACGCGCGCGGCCAAGGCGACGATATCCGGCGGCAGGTGATCCGCCCAGCTGTTGATCAGACGGATGACATCGCGCAGGCGCGTCACTGGTGTGCGGGACGGGGTGGTGGTGGCGTCGGTCATGTCGGAACTCCTGTCTTTATCGCGGTGATCAGCCCGTGGCGCAGCAAAAGCGTCAGCGCGGCGGTCGGGTCGTTGTGTTTGGCGGCGCTCTCCAGTGTCGCGCCTGCCGCCAATGCCGCGAGCACGGCAAATGTGCCTTGGTCAAGCGGTGCCACAATGATGCTGAAGTCCGGCGCGCGTCCGATCAGCGCGTGATCGGGTCCGGCTGTCAGCATGTGGCGCGCGGCACCTGTCTGGTGCGATTGCCAGATTTGCAGGGCAGGGTGAGGTGACTTGAACAGCTGCACCGACGGATGCAGCCCCAGCCGCAGCGTTTCCAGATCGGCCACCGCAAGCGCATCGGGCGCGACAGGCGCCGCATCGGCGGCGTGATAGGCAAGGCCGCGCGCGTATTCCAGCCGTGCCACATCACCCATGAAGGGCAGATGCCCGACCGGCGCGAAGCCGTCCAGAAAAGCGGGGAACCCAGCGCCCCAGTTCAGCAACACGGGGCTCGTCGGCGGGTCCTGCGCGATATGCACCCGCGCCATCGCGGTAAAGAAGGTCGCGCCGACCAGTTGTTCGATCACCGGAAACCGGCTCGCCAGCGCGCGTGTCAGGCTGTGCTGCACATTGTTGCGGTAAACGGAAAAGCGCTGTGCCACCTCGTCCATCGCGGGGGCGGTAAGGCCGGCAGGCGGGTCCTGCCGCCAAAGCGCGGCCTGAAACGCGTCCTGCTGGGCGGCGTGGGTATCAGGCTGCATCGGTCCGCTGCCTTTCGATATCGTGCAGGATGGCGTTCGCGCGGGTGGCCTCGGCCAGTAACACGGCGAAATCGGGGACGTCATTGTCCCATTCGATCAGCGTGGGCAGCGCGCCGGTGCGCGCCAGGACCTCTGCATAAAGCGTCCAGACCGGGTCGGCCACCGGCGCACCGTGGCTGTCGATCAGCAGCGGGCCGGATGGCAATTCTTCGGTCTCATGCCCGGCCAGATGTATTTCGCCGATAGCAAACAGCGGAAAATCGGCCAGATAGGCGCGGGGATCGAAACGGTGGTTTGTGGCCGAGACAAAGACGTTGTTCACATCCAGCAGCAGGCCGCAGCCCGTGCGGCGCACAAGCTCGGTCAGAAAATCGGTTTCCGAGATGGTCGAACTGGCAAAGGTCACGTAGGTCGCGGGGTTTTCCAGCAGCATCCGGCGGCCCAGCGTCTCCTGTACCTGATCGACATGGGCGCAGATCGTGGCCAGCGTTTCGCCGGTATAGGGCAGGGGCAAAAGATCGTTCAGCCACGCCGCGCCGTGGCTCGACCATGCCAGATGTTCGGAAAAGCTTTCTGGCTGATAGCGGTCGATCAGCTTGCGCAACCGCGCAAGGTGGGCGCGGTCAAGCCCGCCCGCACTGCCGATGGACAAGCCGACCCCATGGATCGAAACCGCATGGCGATCGTGCAGGGCGGCCAGCATCGCATGCGGCGCACCGCCGTCACCCATGTAATTCTCGGCATGGACTTCGACGAAACCGATCGTATCGGTGGCCATCATGTCGGCGAAATGCTGCGGCTTGAAGCCCAGTCCGGTCGTGCGCGGAAGCGAAAGCATGGCAAAATCCCTTTTCGTGGAAAGGGCGGGGATATGTCCCCGCCCCGGCAGGTCGGATCATGCAGGTGGCAGATCGCGATCCAGTGCTTCAAGCGAACCCATCCGCTCGCCTTCTTTTTCCATTGTCACGCAGGTGCCGGCCGGGACCAGTTTCCAGGCATTGCCCTGGTAATCCACGGTCGATGTGCCCGAACAGGTCGTGCCGGGGCCTGCGGCGCAATCATTGGCACCGGCCAGTGCAATGCCGAAGCACTTTTCCATCGTGGCGGCCTGTGCGTGGACTTGCCCGGCGGACAGGGTCAGCGCAGAGGCGAGCGAAGCGGCGAGAGTAAGCGAAAGCGTTTTGGTCGTCATGAGAGGTAACTCCTGTTGGCGGGGTGCGTCAGTGCAGTCCCGCAAAGCAATTCGCGCCGATGGGGCGATGTGTTACGCTGGTCACGCGCACGTGAATGGCTGAAAGCTCGATCATTTGTTTCTGGGCAAGTTGCGGGCCATGCCTGTAACATTTGCCCGACGCGTGGCGAACAGGGATCAGAACTTGCACACAACCGACCCTTGGGAAGATCTGATGCGCGCAGCCATCCACGGTGATACGGCGGCCTACCGCCACCTGTTGCAGGCGATCACGCCTGTGCTGCGCCGCGTCGTGCAGGCGCGCGGCACGGGCCTTGGGCCTGATGCCTGCGAGGATGTTTTGCAGGACGTCCTGCTGGCAATCCACACCAAGCGCCATACATGGGTCGAAACCGCCCCGCTGCGCCCCTGGCTATATGCCATCGCAAGGCACAAGGTGGTCGATGCGTTCCGCGCCCGCGGCCGCCGCGTCGAAGTGGCGATCGACGATTTCGCGGACGGACTTGCCGCACCGCAGGGACCCGACCCGCTGGAAGGGCGCGACATGGAAACGATGTTGAACGCGCTCGACCCGCGTGCGGCAGAAATCGTGCGAAGCTTCGGGCTGCGCGGCGAAACTACGGCCGAGACGGCGGCACGTTTGGGCATGACCGAAGGGGCGGTGCGCGTGGCGTTGCACCGGGCGCTGCGGACATTGGCGCAATTGCGCGAAAGGATGATCGAATGACGACGGATGACCTGATCGCGGCCCTTGCTGCCGACACCCTGCCGCAGCCGACCGTGGCGCAGCGGCTGGCACGGTCCTTGCCCATCGCGCTGGCGGTCAGCGTGGCGGCGTTCATCGCGTTCTGGGGGCCGCGTGCCGACATCGGCGCGACACTTGCGTCGATGGCTGTGCTGAAAACCGTGCTGCCTGCGCTGCTTTTGGTGGTGGCCGGCGCGAGCGCCCTTGCATTGGCGCATCCCGGCATGCGGGCGGACAGGCGTCTGGCGGTCATCGGCGTCTTTGCGGGTGCGGTGGTGGTGGCGTTCCTGTTCTATCTGCTGCGCGACGGAGTCTCTGGGCTGGTCATGGCCCTGTCAAAGCCCAGCCTGGTCGTCTGCCTTGTTTCGGTTCCCTTGCTCGGGATGCCGCTTTTGGGCGCCATCCTGTGGTCGCTCTCCACCGGGGCTGTGCTGCGACCGCGCCTGACCGGGGCCGTTGCCGGGCTGATGGCGGGCGGGGCGTCGGCATCGGTCTATTCGTTCTACTGCGATACGGACATGGCGCTTTATGTCATTCCTGCCTATGCGACAGCGATCCTGTTGGTGACGTTGATCGGCGCATGGGTCGGCCCGCAAGTCCTGCGCTGGTGATCTGTCGCGCATCGGGCATTTTCCGCTTCAACCCTAAAGGCGCGGATGCGATACAGGTGGCAACACCAAAAACCGAGGTCACATCATGCGCAGGATATTCCCTCTTTCCGCCCTTGCGGTCCTGTTCGCCGCAAGTTGCGCGGCGAACGGCAACACCGTCGTCACGGGGGCGGGGCCTGATGACCTGCTCAAGCTTCGCGCCGGTCCAAGCCTTGGGTTCAATGTCATCATGGGCCTGCCCGACGGCACGCGGCTTATTCGTCAGGACTGCGTGACGGAATTGGGGCAGCGCTGGTGCCGGGTGTCGCTGGCGGATGCGCCGGGGGTCACGGGATACGTTTCGGCCGATTATCTGACCGAGCAGTGACGCAAGCCGCTATTCGCCGTCGCCCTGCGTGAACGCAACGCCGTCCAGAATGGCGCAGGACCCGTCGCTGTCCGCCAGCGTCAGTTCCGCGTCCGCGACGGTAAAGCCGCAGTGCATCGGAAAAGTCGCAGCACCCAGATCGCCGTCCACGTCGCGCAGCGTGATGATACCCTCGGACAGGTCAAAGGCCCCCGTCACGCCTTTTTCCGTGCGGGTGTTCGTCATCGCGAACGTGCCATCCGTCAGAAACAGCAAACGCGTTGAACCGTATGTATATGGCGTATCCGTCGCGACGCCCGATGCCGACGCTCGGATCGTGGCCCCTGTGGACTCCAGCATGCGGCCGATGCGGTCCTCGACCGCGCGCAACTGCGCGCTGCGCGTGACAAGCACCTGCGACAACTCGCTGGTCATGTCTTGCAAGGCTTGCAACTGTTCTTCGGCCGCCAGTGTGTCGCTGGCCAACGTGTCCTGTTGCTGCGTCAGGGTATCGACGGATTGCCGAAGCGTGTCGCGTGTCGCGGTCATCTCGGCCTGTTCGGTTTGGGCGGTCTGCAACCGCTGTTCCAACGACGCCTCGGCGTCGCGCGCGGCCTGCACCCGTTCCTCGGCACCTGCGGCGTCTTGGGACAATTGCGACGCTTCGGCAGAAAGGTCCGCGATAATGCCCTGCAAATCCGCCTCTTGCTGGCGCGCGGCTTCCAGTCGTTCGCCGATGGTGGACAATTCCTGTGTGGATTCCGTGATCCTGGTCTGGGTTTCGCCCAAGCCGGTTTCGATCTGGGCAAGCTCTGCGCGGCCTTCGTCAAGCGCGGTTTGCATCGTGTCCCGCTCTGCCTGCAAGGCTGTCGTTTCCGCGTCCAGTGCCGCAGTTTCGCTGCGCGCCTGTTCAAGCTGCTGCTCCACACCTGCAAGCGCGCCGATGACCTGATCGCGGACGGCGATGGCCTCCTCCGCCTCGTCGCGCAATGCCGCGATCTGGCTGGTCAGGTCTTGTGCGGTCTGCTCCAGCGTCACTTGCTGCGCCAGCCGATCTTCGGCCTCGTTGGCGACGGACCAGAAATACAGGCCGAAAAGCCAGCCGATAAGGGCCGCGCCCGCGACGGCGACCCCGATCCAGCGATAGCGTCTTTCTTCCTGACTGATCTGCTGCATGGCTCTCTCCCGACAAAGTGCGATTTGGCCCAAGGGTTAGGGCGACACGGTTTCCAACGCCCTGTCGCCCGGAAGGTTCCCCCCAAATGGCTGGCGCGCCTGCGCGGTTGTCGCATGATGCGGGGGCTGTGGCATCGCGGGCGCCCGAGCGGGGTGCAGCGCCGAAAAGGACGACGGGCCGCGCATTTTCGGGAACCAATGTTTGTGGCGGCGGTTGCCACCACATGGACCGCATATTTTTTCCAGCACTTCTTTTGTCCGTGATCGGCGCCATTCTGGGGCTGATTGCTTTTTTCGGACCGTTTGGAAACACGGGGGTCGACGGGACGGTCGGCGCAGGACTTGCCCTTTTGGGAAGCGTCACGATCACGCTGATCGTGATCATCGTCATGATCTGGCAGCCCTTGGGTGGCTGGCGCCTGACGCTGTGTGCTTTGGCCATGTTTGCGGCCTTCCTGACGGCGATCGCAGCCTTTTTCCTGATGCAATACATGCTCGCCTTTGCCATGGCGCTCGCGTTTTTCGTGCTGATCCCCCTGATGATCAATGGTCGGAGACACCCATGAAAAAGATCCTCTTTCCCGCCGCAATGATCCTGCTGAGCGCACAAACTGCGCTTGCCCAGCAAGACAGCTGGACGTCTTTCCACGGCGATCTGGGGTCAACCAAGTTTTCGAATACCCAAAGCCTTACCCCCGACACTGTCGGTGATCTGGAACGGGTCTGGGAATACCGGACCGGCGACGTTGCCGACGGATCGGGGGATCTGCCGGAAACAGTCTGGTCGGCCACACCTGTCTATGCCAACGGCACGCTTTATCTTGGCACGCCGTTTTACAGGATCATCGCGCTTGACCCCGCGACTGGCGGGGAACGCTGGTCCTATGACAGCGAATCCGCGCTTGAACCTTTGACCCAGCCCGCGCTGAAAAACCGCGGTGTCGCCTATTGGGAAAGCGGTCAGGACGGCGCATGTGAAAAACGTGTCTACCTTGGCACGATGGACGCCGAATTGCATGCGGTCGATGCCGACACCGGCGAACGCTGCGCCGATTTCGCTGATGGTGGCGTGCTCAACGTCAACCAGTGGAACGACGTCAACGACGTTTTCCCCTTTTCGCTGCTGCAACCGCCGCTGGTTGCGGGCGACACCCTGCTGTTGGGGTGGGCTGGCATGGATTGGGAATATTCCGTCGCGCCGCCCGGCAATCTTTTGGCGATCGATGCGCGGACAGGCGAATTGCTGTGGGACACGGGGTTCATTCCAGAAGAGTTGATTCCGCGTACCGGCACGGCGAACATCTGGACCGCGATGACCGCCGATCTTGATCTGGGATTGGTTTATGCGCCGGTGTCCTCGCCCAGCCCCAATTATTGGGGCGGCGACCGGACCGATCCGATCCCGTTGGCAACCTCCGTCACCGCGCTTGACATCGCAACCGGCGAAATTGTCTGGTCTTTCCAGCATATCCGGCACGACATCTGGGATTATGACACGCCCTCGGCACCTTCGCTGGTCGATATTCCCCGCGACGGCGAAATCATCCCTGCGCTTGTCCAGGCGACCAAACAAGGCTTTCTGTTTGTCCTTGACCGCCGCACCGGAGAACCGCTCTTCCCCATTGAAGAACGCGCAGTGCCGCAAAGCACCACCCAAGGCGAAGTCACGGTCCCGACCCAGCCGTTCCCGACGCTGCCCGCAGCTCTCGGCAATCCCGAGCAATTGCCCGATGTCTGGGCTTTGTCCGATCTCGTCAGTCTTGGCCAATGTTCGCGCGAGCGCGAGCAATACCTGTATGAAGGCATGTTCACACCACCGTCTGAACAAGGGACATTGTTCTTTCCGGGCACTGCGGGCGCGACAAACTGGGGCGGTGTCGCGATTGATCCGCGCAATGGCATTCTTTACGCCAACGCGTCGCGGATCGTGCAGTTCATCCGCCTGATCCCGCGCGCGGAATACGAACAGATCAACGACGGGGGCGGCGGTAACGAGGAAGGCTTTTCTCCGCAGGCCGATTCTCCCTATGGAATCTATCTGACAGACTGGAGCAACTGGCTGGGCATTCCCTGTTGGGAGCCACCGTTCGGCACATTCTCGGCCATCGACCTTGCAACGGGTGACTTGCTTTATGAAGTGCCTTTCGGCATGGCCCAGTTCAACGGTTTCTATGGCCTGCGCGACTGGGGGTCTCCGACGCTTGGCGGGCCTGTCGTGACGGCGGGTGGGGTTGTGTTCATCGGCGCGTCGATGGATTCGCGTGTCCGCGCGCTTGATGCCGCGACCGGCGAAGAAGTCTGGTCCGATCTGGTCGAAGCGCCTGCCGTGTCGATACCTGCGGTCTTCACCCATGAAGGCGAGGATTACGTCGTCTTCGCCGTCGGCGGCAATTCGATCCTCAAGCCAGAGGTATCGGATCAGGCGGTGGCATACCGGCTTCCGCGTGACTGAGGCTGGTCGCGATGCCGCATCTGTTGCCCGCGCGTTTCAACCCGCAGCCGTCCACAGCCCATGCGGCAGCACGAATGTCGCTTGCGCGTCGGGCAGGCGGTTCGCCTTGATCGGACAGCCGTAGGCCTCGGCCAGGGCTGGCCCGCCGATGACCCGCGCGGGCGATCCAGCGTCCAGAAGCAACCCGTCATTAATCAGCCAGACATCGTCGGCCACCATCGCGGCAAGGTTCAGGTCATGCAGCACGATAACCACACCGCCCCCTGCATCGGCAAAGCGGCGTAGCACGCGCATCACGCCGATCTGGTGCGCAATATCCAGTGCGGCGACAGGTTCGTCCAGAAACAGCCAGCGGGGGCGGCCTGCGACGACCGGTTCCCAGACCTGCGCGCGCACGCGGGCCAGTTGCACACGCGCCTGCTGACCACCGGACAATTCCTGATAATACCGCCCTGAAAAGCCGGCCAGATCGACCTCGGCCAGCGCGCGCCCGATCAGGTCGGCCCGGTCCGCCTGCGTGCCGCTGGTCAGCCCAAGGCGCACGACCTCGGCCACGGTGAAAGGAAAGGCCAGCGCCGCCGCTTGTGGCAGCACGCCGCGCCGCGCGGCAAGCTCCCATGGTTTGAGGTCGGCCAGATCATCCCCGTCCAGCGCGATCCGCCCGTCATAGGCGACATCGCCGGAAATGGCGCGCAAGAGCGTGGTCTTGCCCGACCCGTTTGGCCCGATCACCGCGACGATCCGGCCGGCGGCGGCGCTGGCGCTGATCCCGTGCAACACGGGTGTCCGACCGAGAGAGGCGCGCAGAGAGCGAATGCTCAGCATCACAAATCCACCAAGCCACGGCGGCGCAGCAGGATCCACAGGAACACCGGCGCGCCGATCACCGCCGTGACGATCCCGATGGGCAGTTCGGCTGGTGCGATGATGCTGCGCGCGATCAGATCGGCCAGCAGCAAAAGCGTCGCGCCCAGCAAAGCTGCATTGACCAGCAGATAGCGGTGGTCCGGCCCTGTGGCGAGCCGCAGCAGATGCGGCACCACGATCCCGATAAACCCGATGCCGCCCGATACCGCCACGGCGGCCCCAGTCGCCGCAGCAACCGTTAGGATGGCCACATGTTTGACCCGTTGCACCGGCAGCCCGATGTGATGCGCCGCAGCCTCACCCAAGGACAGCCCGTTCAGCCCGCGCGCCAGAAAAGGTGCAGCCAGCAGCGCCAGCAGCATGACGGGACCGGCCGCCGCGATCTTGGGCCATGACGCGCCGCCCAGCGACCCCAGACCCCAGAAGGTCAGGTCGCGCAATTGCCGGTCATCCGCAATATAGACGAGGATCCCCGTCGCCGCCCCCGCCAGCGCGCCAAGTGCGATCCCCGCCAGCAGCATCGTTGCAGTCGAGGTGCGCCCCGCGCGGGTCGAAACGCGGTAAAGCACCATGGTCGACAGCCAGCCACCGATAAAAGCCGCAACCGGCACCATGTTCCAGCCCAGCCAAGCAGCGACCCATGCAGGCGCCTGTCCGCCCAGCACGATGGCCAGCACCGCACCCAGACCCGCCCCGGCACCGACACCGACCAGCCCGGGATCGGCCAGCGGATTGCGGAACAGGCCCTGCATCACCGCGCCGCCCACGGCCAGTGACGCGCCGACCAGCACGCCGGTCAGCATCCGTGGCAGCCGGATTTCCCACAGGATCAGCCAGTCGCGTGCGGGGACAGCCTCGCCCGCGAGCCAGTTTTGCAGCACAAGGTCGAGGCGCACGCCCGACGCGCCATGCGACAGGCTGAGAAGGCCGGTCAGCCCCAACAGCCCCGCCAGCCCGAAGGCCACACGCCGCGCGCGCTGGGACCTGTCGCCCGCCATCACGGGGGTATCGGCAAGGGCGACCATCAGCCTTCCCCCTCATCCGCCAGCAGGCGCAGGTGGCTGTTCAGCTCCAGCGCCGCAGCCCCCGTGCGCGGGCCAAAGCCCAGCAGATAGAGCCCGTCCATCGTGACGACACGCCCGTTGAGGGCGGCATCGGTCAGCCCCAAGGCCGGATGGGCGGTGATATCGGCACGTGTCACGGCGTGATCCCCACCACGGTCCATCATCAGGATCAGGTCAGGGTTCGCGGCAATGGCGGCCTCGTCTGTCAGCGGCTTGTAGCCTTCCAGCCCCGTGACGGCATTTGTGCCACCGGCCATGTCGATCATCGCCTCGGCAGAGGTGCCCGCCCCGCCGACCAGCAAGCGGCCCCCCTGCATCGACAGGATGAACATCACGCGCGGGGCGGTCGGCAAGGCATCGCCCGCGATCCGTGCCGCCTCCAGCTGCGCTGCGACCTCGGCCTGCAGGGCGGCGCCTGCCTCGGGCAGGTCAAGTGCGGCGGCCACAGTGGCGATCTTGGCGGCCACACCGTCAGGGGTTAGCGCCTGGGGCACCATTACCAGCGGGATATCTGTCCGCGCCAGCATATCCAGCACTTCGGGCGGGCCTGCATCATGTTCGGCGATGATCATGTCCGGGTCCATCGCGATCAGGTTTTCCGCCGACAGCGCGCGCACATAGCCTATATCGGGCAAGGCTGCGACCTCGGGCGGGAAAGATGACGTGGTATCGCGTGCGATCAAAGCCTCGCCCGCGCCCAGCGCATGGATGATTTCCGCGACAGACCCGCCCGCAGCGACAACGCGCGACGGCGTGTCGGCAAAGGCTGCAGGGGCCAGCGCCACCACCGCCGCAAGGCTGGTTGTGATTTGGCGGATCATGCCACCACCTCGCCTGCCAAGGCTTCGGCCAAAGCATCCCAAGCGCCGGTATCGGTCGCGGCCTCGCTGCGTTTGCCGAAAATCTGCAGGATCAGGCGGCCGTCCTTGTCGAACGCCTCGACCGAAATGGCGTCGCCGCGTTTGGTGGGTTTGCGCACCAGCCAGACCTCGGCCACCTTGTCGGCGCGCAGATGCAGGTTGAAACGGGGGTCCAGCACGTTGAACCACGGCCCCATCGGTCCCAGTCGTGCGACAGGGCCGGAATGGATCTGGATACAGCCGCGATTGCCGACAAAGACCATGATCGGCACGCCCTGCGCCCTCGCTTGCCCCAGCGCCTGTTCGACGGCGTTGACCGGCAGCGGCACAGCCCAGGGCGCACCGATGGACCGGTATGCGCCCAGGCGGTCGAATTTCAAACGGCTGGTCAGCGCAAGAAACTGGTGCGTATCGGTCATCTTTTCCCAAGCACTGCGCAATTCGCCCAGCTTGGCGTCGTTTACGCGCACAGGTTCGGGCAAGGCGCGCGGCGCCAGATCGAAAGGCGCGTCATCGGCCACCGCCAGATCGGTGACCAGCGCATCAAATGCGGCAAGGTCGGAGTCTGGCCCCAGATAAATCTTGTGGACCGCATCGCCTGCGGCGTCGAACACCTGCAGGCTGCGCCGTGTGCCGTCTGCCCCGGTGCGTTCGACCGCAAAACCGTGGACCCAGTGGCGCGGAAAGATCCGCAGGTCGATATCGGGGCCAAGCACCATCGCCGCATGTGCGCCTGCATGAAAATCCGTGTACTGGCCGCGCCGTTCATGCACGCAGAAATCATTGCGCGTCAGCGCCATCACATCACCCAGCGCCGCCACACGCGGCAAGAGCTGGTCAGGGTCCGCGATGATGCGGCGCACGCCATGCCCCAGATCGGCGGCAAGGATCTCTGCCTCGCGGATGCCCAGCACATCGGCGAGATCGCGTTCGCGCATTTTCGGTTTCTCGGCGCGGGCGGTGGCAATCGCCGCGGCGCGGTCGGGGGATAGAATCATGGGTTTGACCTCCGTTAGGCCCGCATTGGGCAGGCGTGGAAGCGCGAGGTCCCGGATCTGGCGTTGCCGCAAAGGGCATGGCTGGAAGATCTGGCGCAGTACTTGACTGTTTCTATCAGGTTAATTAGAACACCGCTCGTCGGGGGTCAAGACACCTTGAGACATGCCAGCCGAACAGCCAGCCGAAAACAATTTATCCGGATGGAGACTCGGAATGACGATGCGCATGCACCCCCGCAGGCTGGGCATGACCTGCCTTTTGACGACGACAGCGATCCTTGCGGCGGGCACAGCCGCCGCCCAACAGACACAACTGGACAGTGGCACCTTTCTGGGGCGGCTGATCTTTGGTGCTGGCCAGCAGAAGGTCGCGATCGACACGCCACAGGCGGTCAGCGTGCTGGACCAGCAGGACATCGACCGCGAACAGGCGGCCAACGTGGGCCAGATCCTGCGCAACGTGCCCGGCGCGCAGACCGCAGGGTCGGACCGGCCGCTGGGCTTTGCCTTCAACATCCGCGGGATTGGCGCGACGGAACAATCCGCATCCGAGGCGCGGATCATCGTCAACGTCGATGGCGTGCCGAAATTCTATGAACAATACCGGTTGGGGTCGTTCTTTTCGGACCCCGAGCTTTACCGCCGGGTCGAGGTGTTGCGCGGGCCGGGGTCGGCCACGCTGTACGGTTCGGGGGCAATCGGAGGTGTGGTGAACTTTGAAACCAAGGACGCGGGCGATTTCGTCCCCGCAGACGGCACCGGCGCGCTGCGGCTGAAGTACGGGTTTGAGAGCAACGGCAACGGCCAGTTCGGGTCGCTGATCTATGCCGCACGGCCGACCGAGGGGGCCGAATTCCTTGCCGCACTCGGCTATCGCAGGTCCGAGGATTTCGAGGATGGCGCAGGCAATCCGGTCGTCGGCAGTGAATTCGAGGCACCATCCGCCTTGCTCAAAGGCACGTTCCGGCTGAACGACACGCAGACCCTGCGGCTGTCGGCACAGCGGTTCTTGTCAGACGCGGATGATACGACGCTGGCGCAGACCGGCGGCGGTGATCCGATTGCGGGGGCCTTTGGCAATGTGGACAGGTCGGTCGTCGACGATACGCTGAGCGTGGAATGGGAAAATGCGGGCGGCGGCTGGTTCAATCCGCGCGTGCAACTGGCCTATGCGGACACGACCGTGGAACAATCCGACGCGCGCAGCACGGCGGGCGCGCCGCAGACTTGTCTGCCGTTCGCGTCCAATGCCAACGTCTTTTGCGACGTGACCTACGCCTATCGCACGACGATGCTGAAGGCCGAGAACACCGCCGATTTCAGCGGCGCGGGCTGGCAGAATTTCCTGACCTTCGGAATGCAGGCGACATCGCAGGACCGTGTCGCCGACAGTGCCGGTATCCTCGGGTTCCACCCCGAAGGCAGCGACCGCAAGATCGGCGTCTATGCGCAATCCGAATTCGTGTTCGGTGACCGGCTGACCATCATCCCCGGCGGGCGGATCGACTTTGCCGAACGCGAGGCAGGTGATGGCGTGCCGGGCGGTGAGAATGTCAGTGACGACGCCAGCGCGCTGACGCTGGCCGCCCTATACGACGTGACAGATGATATGTCCGTTTTCGGGTCGGTCGCGCGCACCGAACGGCTGCCGACGCTGGACGAGCTCTATTCCTTCTCGACCACCAAGGCCCCCGCGCTTGATCTGGACAAGGAAGAGGCAACGAATGTCGAACTGGGCCTGACCTACAGCCGCGACGGGCTGTTTGTGGCGGATGACAATCTGCAACTGAAACTGACCGCCTTCCGCAACCGGATCGACGGGCTGGTCAGCGTCACGGCCCCCAGCGACCCGGTATTCTTTGCCAACCTGTCCGAGGCCGCATTCGAACGTGCCGAGATTGAGGCGGGGTATGACATGCAAAGCCTGTTCTGCAGGCTTGCCCTGTCGACCGTGCGCGGCACCGACCGGACGTTCGACTATACCTTGCCCACGACGCCTGCCGATACGCTGGCGCTGACATTGGGCGGGCGGCTGCCCGATCAGGGGCTGGAATTCGGCTGGCGCGGTACTTTTGTCGACGACATCACCACCGCGACCCGCAGCAGCACGACCGGCGCGATCACCCAGACCGCGTTTGAGGGCTACAGCACGCAGGACATTTTCGTGACATGGCAGCCCGAGACTGGCGCGCTCGACGGGTTAGATGTGCAATTGGCGGTCGAAAACCTGTTCGACACCGAATACCGCAACAACCTGTCCTTGGACGAAGGGCGCGGGCGGAGCGTCAAGGTCAGCCTTGCGCGGATGATCACATGGTAAGGATCACACTTCTTGCCCTTGCCGTCGCAGGGTCTGCGGCGGCAGAGGATGCGGGCGGGATCGCGCTCGATCTCAACCGGCTTGATCCGGTGGACAATGCCTGTCGCCTGACCTTTGTCGCGGATAACGCGCTGGTGCCTTTGACCACGCTGGCGCTGGAAACGGTACTTTTCGATCATGCAGGGCGGGTTGCGGCGCTGACGCTGTTCGATCTGGGCGACCTGCCGCTCGGGTCGCGCCGTGTGCGGCAATTCGATGTGGCAGGGATCGCCTGCACGGATATCGCGCAGGTGCTGGTCAACGGTGTCGCGTCCTGCACGGGTGCTGAACCGGCAACTTGTGCGCAGGCGTTGCGCGTTTCGGGGTCGGTCGCGGGTGTGGAGGTGATGCAATGATCCATCTTCATCAGGCGCGCGATGCGCTGCTGGGTTTCATCGACCTTGGCGGTTGGGTCGTCGCGCTGATCATCGGGCTGTCGGTGCTGTCAGGCGCGGTCGTGCTGTGGAAACTGGTGCAGTTCTATACCGCTGGCGTCGGGCGGCACGCACCCTTGCTGGCGGCGCGTGCGGCGTCCGATGCGGGCCAACAGGCCCGCGCGCTGGCCTTGGCCGAGGCGGCGCCGTCGCATCTGGGGCCGCTTCTGGCGCTGGCCTTGCAGGCGCGCGACTCCCGCGAAAGGCTTTATACCTACGCCGAGGCGCGGTTGGCGCGGCTAGAGGCCGGGTTTCGCCTGATTGATGTCGTGGCGCAGACCGCCCCACTTCTGGGGCTTTTCGGCACCGTGCTGGGGATGATCGCGGCCTTCCGCGCGATGCAGGACGCAGGACAGACCGTCGATCCGTCCGTGCTGGCAGGCGGGATCTGGGTCGCCTTGATGACGACGGCGGCAGGGCTGGCCGTGGCAATGCCGCTGGCCGCGATCCTGTCGTGGTTCGAAGGCCGCATGGCGCAGGAACGGCGCATGGCCGAGGCGCTGATCGAAGGCGCGCTGCGCCCCGGTCTGGTGGCAGCGCAAGGGGATGCCGTCGTGCCGCGCGGTCTGGCCCATGCCTAGGCCCCTGCTGCGCAGGCGGCGGCTGTCGCTTACCTCGCTGATCGACGTGATCTTTCTGCTCTTGCTGTTTTTCATGCTGTCATCGACCTTTACCGGTTTCGGGGACCTGCCCTTCATGGCCGCGACCGGCGGGGCCCCCGCCCAAGGCACGCTGCCCGCCTTTTTGCGCATCAGCGCCGATGCCATCACGCTCAACGTGGCCGAGGTGACTTTGGCCGGTCTGCCAGCCGCGCTTGGCACGCTGGACGGCGCGCTGGTGCTGGTCGCCCCGGCCGAGGATGTGACAGCCCAACGGCTGGTCGATGTGCTGGTCGTGGCCCAGACCGTGCCGGGCGTCAGCCTGCGCCTGATCGGAGGCTGACCCGATGCGCCTTGCCCCCACCCCCCGCGCCAAGCCCGAACCGACGATTGCGCTGATCAATATCGTGTTCCTGATGCTGGTCTTCTTCCTGATCGCAGGGCAGGTGGCCCGGCCCGTGGACCCTGACTTGCGGCTGGTCGATGCCGATCTGGCCAGCGCCCGCGTGCCCGACGATGCGCTGGTGCTGCGCGCGGATGGTGCGATGCTGTGGCGCGGCCAGACAACCACGCCGGAAGAATTCGCCGCCGCACGCGCCGTGGACGAAGGTCCGCTGCGCATCCTGCCAGACCGGAACCTGCCCGCGCGCGACCTGATCGCGGTGGCCGCAAGCCTGCGCGCGCAAACGGGTCGGGATGTGCGGCTGGTCACCGAACGGGGGCTGACACGATGATGCGGCTACGCGTTCTTGGCGGGGGTGCTGCGGCATTGGCGCTGTCGGGGGCTTTGCATGCAGCGGGCCTGTTGATTGTCGTGCCGCAGGCCCCGACGACTGAGATCGCAGGCGGTGGTGTGCCAGATATCGCCGCCCTCGGTGCCGCCTTCGAGGATTTCGTGGCAGGCGCCGTGCCTGTCACCCCTGTCGCGCAGCCAGCCGTGCCGGCGACAGCGGCGGAACGCAGCCTTGTCTTGCCCGCCTCATCCGTGGCCGATCTTGCCGTGCCGGTTGCACCGGACCAGCCCGCCAGCGCCCCTGTCCCGACAACCGCAACCACGGTGGCGGTGCGCGAGACAGCGCCGCCAGTTGCGCCGGAGCTAACCCGCGCCGTGCCTGAGACGGCACCTCTTTCATCTCTGCGCCCGGTCGCCCGCCCCGCACCACGGCCTGCGCCAGTGCAACGGGCGGCCGCCCCACGCCCCGCAGGCAATGCCGAAACGGACGCCACGCGGGGCAGTGCGCAAGGTCAGGCGCAAGGGCAGGCCGCAGCGGCGGGTGCTGCACACCAGACGGACAGTGCAAGCGGGCAGGCCGCCGCTGCCGCCTATCCCGGTCAGGTGCTGCGCCAGATCACGCGACTGCGCCCGCAGCGTGCGACCGCACGCGGGATTGTCTTGGTCCGCTTTGCCATTGCGGGGTCGGGCGCGCTGGCCGAAGTCGGCGTCGCGCGCTCTTCGGGGTCGGCGACGCTTGATGCGCTGGCAGTGGACCATATCCGCCGCGCGGCCCCATTTCCGCCGCCGCCCACCGGCGCGCAGACGACGTTCAGCTTTGAATTCGTCGGCCGTTCCTGACTGCGCCGGCATTGGCTGATCGTCTTGCGCCGCTTGCCTGTAGCCCCTCGCAGCGGCGCGGCAGGCATCGCGCTGCCGCCCGGAATTGGTCAGCGACTTTGCCCTTTTTGCATTGCAAATGGCGGATGAATCATCTTTGTTAAGAGGCACAAAGCACCGCCGCCTGATGCGGGCATCGAAAATCATCCAACAGGAGCTCTCGATATGACCAGAAAAATCCTTGGCCTTTCCGCCATGTTACTGTCGTCCACACTGATCGTGTCGCAGGCGTCGGCGGAAACGATCCGCTGGGCGCGTGCGTCGGACGCATTGACGCTGGACCCCCATTCGCAGAACCAGGGCGTGACCCACAACTTTGCCCATCACGTCTATGAGACGCTGATGGACCGCGATGTCGAAGGCACGTTGACACCACGTCTTGCGACCGCATGGGCGATCAAGGACGGCGCGCCCGACACGTGGGTTTTCACCCTGCGCGAAGGTGTGACCTTCCATGATGGTGCAGCTTTCACCGCCGAAGACGTCGTCTTCTCGCTTGACCGTGCGCGGTCGGACAAGTCGAACATGCGCCAGTTGCACGTCGATGTGGCCGAAGTCACGGCCGTCGATGACTACACTGTCGAAGTCCGCATGACCGCGCCATCGCCGCTTTATCCCAACAACCTGACCAACACCTTCATCATGGACAAGGATTGGTCCGAGGCGAACAACGTGGTCGAGGTGCAGGATTATGCCGCCGGTGAAGACAATTTCGCCGTGCGCAACACTAACGGCACTGGCCCCTATATCCTGCAATCGCGTGAAGTCGACGTGCGGTCCGTGCTGACGGTCAACGAAAACCATTGGGCCGAAACCCCGCCCGAAGTGACCGAAATCATCTATCTGCCGATTTCCGACGCAGCGACGCGCGTGGCGGCCCTGCTGTCGGGCGAGGTCGATATCGTGCAGGACGTGCCTGTGCAGGACATCGAACGCCTGAGCGCGACCGACGGGATCAAGATCGAAACCGGCCCGGAAAACCGCGTGATCTATTTCGGTTACAAGTTCGGTGACGAACCTCTGGCATCGTCCAACATCACCGACAGCAACCCGTTCAACAATCCGCTGGTCCGCGAAGCGATGGAACTTGCCGTGGACCGCGATGCGATCCAGGCGGTCGTGATGCGGGGCCAGTCGATCCCGACAGGCATTCCCAACCCGCCATTCGTGGATGGCTGGACCGAAGAACTGAACACCTATCCTGCCGTCGATCTGGAACGCGCTCAGGCGCTTCTGGCCGAGGCAGGCTATCCCGACGGGTTCAGCGTCACGCTCGACACGCCCAACAACCGTTACGTCAACGACGAAGCGATCAGCCAAGCCGTCGTCGGCATGCTGGGCCGGATCGGGATCAACGTCACACTGGCGTCGCGGCCCGTCGCGCAGCATTCGCCGCTGGTCACCAGCAACGAAACTGATTTCTATCTGCTGGGCTGGGGCGTGCCGACCTTTGATTCTGCCTATGTCTTCAATGACTTGGTTCACACCAAAGAAGGCAGCTATGGTGCCTATAACGGCGGTCTGTATTCCAACCCCGACCTGGATGTAATGATCCAGTCGCTGGGCACCGAAACCGATCTGGAAGCACGTGCCGCGACGGTCGCTGAAATCTGGGACGTGGTGAAGGCGGACCGTGTGCTGCTGCCCATCCATAATCAGGTGTTGGCCTATGCGATGAACGACCGTATCACGCTGCCGGTTCACCCAGAGAACCAGCCGCTGATGACCGGCGTCACCTTCGCAGACTGATCTGTCACGTTACCATGAACCGCCTTGTCTCGGGCAACCGACGCAAGGCGGTTCTTTCATTCAGGAAGGGGTCGCCCGATGCTGGCCTTCATCATTCGACGGCTTGCGCAATCCGTCGTCGTCATGCTGTTCGTGGCGCTGATCGCATTCATCGTGTTCCGCTATGTGGGTGACCCGATCGCCAGCATGGTCGGCGTGGATACGCGGCTGGAAGATCAGGAAATCATGCGCGAAAGGCTGGGCCTGAACGACAGCGTGTTCGTGCAATTCTTCCGCTTTATCGGCAATGCAGCACAGGGCGAATTCGGTATTTCCTACCGGCTGCAGCAACCTGTGACCGAACTGATCCTGAGCCGTCTGCCCGCCACGATCGAACTCGCGGTGGTGTCGGCCACGATCGCATTGGTGTTCGGCGTGATCTTCGGCGTCTATACCGCGCTGCGTCCCAAGGCGTGGTCCTCGGCCGGGATCATGGCGCTGTCGCTGGTCGGCGTCAGCCTGCCGACCTTCCTGATCGGGATCGGGCTGATCTATATCTTCGCGGTCGAACTTGGCTGGTTGCCGTCCTTCGGGCGCGGCGAGGTCGTCGATCTGGGCTGGTGGCGTACCGGGTTCCTGACCGAAAGCGGGCTGAAATCGCTGATCCTGCCTGCGATCACGCTGTCGCTGTTCCAGCTCACACTGATTATGCGGCTTGTGCGCGCGGAAATGCTGGAAGTGCTGCGCACCGAATACATCCGTTTTGCCAAGGCGC
Organism: Yoonia vestfoldensis DSM 16212; assembly: GCF_000382265.1. Taxonomy (GTDB): domain Bacteria; phylum Pseudomonadota; class Alphaproteobacteria; order Rhodobacterales; family Rhodobacteraceae; genus Yoonia; species Yoonia vestfoldensis. The sequence goes on along the minus strand of NZ_KB907979.1, from coordinate 148,163 downwards.
GCGGACTGACCCAACGCGCGATCAATTTCGGCCATGCGCTGAAGAACACGATGGTGCCGGTGATCACGATCACGGGCTTGCAGCTCGGGTCGGTCATCGCCTTTGCCATCGTGACGGAGACGGTGTTTCAATGGCCGGGGGTCGGCTCGCTTTTCATCGTGTCGGTGCAGGTGGTGGATGTGCCTGTCATGGCCGCGTATCTGATGTTCATCGCGCTGGTGTTCGTGCTGATCAATCTTGTCGTCGATATTCTATATTACGTCGTCGATCCGCGTCTGCGCGTCGATGGCGGGGCAGGGAAGTAAACCATGGAAAACCGCACCCTTTTCAAAGACGTCCCCGCCGAGGACCTGATCGTGCCTGTCCGCGTCCAAGGCCGGCTGGCGCGCGCGCTGGACAGTGATATCTTTTATTCGTGGCGTACCTCGCCTGTGACCGTGGTCGCAACGCTGGTGGCCTTGGCGCTGATCCTGATGGCCCTGTTTGCGCCGTTGATCGCACCCTATGATCCGTTCAACCCCGCGAGCCTGAACCTGATGGACGGCTTCACGCCGCCCGCCAGCACGGGAGCTTTCACCGACAATTATTTCCTGATGGGGGCCGACAACCAAGGCCGCGACGTGCTGTCCACGATCATGTATGGCAGCCGTGTGTCGCTGTTCGTCGGTATCCTTGCCACGCTGTTTGCGATGACGTTGGGCGTGTCGCTGGGCCTGATCGCGGGCTATAATGGCGGCACCATCGATGCCGTCATCATGCGGATCACCGATGTGCAACTGTCGTTTCCGGCCATCCTGATCGCATTGCTGATCTTTGGCATTGCACGCGGTCTGATCCCGCCCAGCCAGCAGGAAAGCATGGCTGTCTGGGTGTTGATCCTGGCCATCGGCCTGTCGAACTGGGCGCAATTCGCGCGCACGGTGCGCGGGGCGACGATGGTGGAACGGCAAAAGGATTACGTCTCCGCCGCGCGGATCATGGGCGTGCATCCGATCCTGATCCTTTTGCGCCATGTGCTGCCCAACGTGCTGGGGCCGGTGCTGGTGATCGGCACGATTTCTCTGGCTCTGGCCATCATCGAAGAGGCGACATTGTCCTTCCTCGGGGTCGGTGTGCCGCCAACACAGCCGTCGCTTGGCACGCTGATCCGCATCGGGCAGCAATTCTTGTTCTCGGGCGAATGGTGGATCCTGTTCTTCCCCGCCGTGACACTGATTGCGCTGGCGCTGTCGGTCAACCTTCTGGGTGACTGGTTGCGCGATGCGCTGAACCCCAAATTGCGATAGGACGCGCTATGACCGAACCGCTATTGTCCGTCCGCAACCTGACGGTGGAATTCCCGACGCGACGCGGCATCCTGACCGCCGTGCAGGATATTTCCTTCGACATCATGCCCGGTGAGGTGCTGGGCGTGGTGGGTGAATCCGGTGCCGGCAAGTCGATGACAGGGGCCGCGATCATGCGGCTGATCGACAGGCCGGGCCGCATCGCCCAAGGCGAGGTGATCCTGCAAGGCCGCCGCATCGACAACCTGCCCGATGCCGAGATGCGCAAGATCCGTGGTCGCAAGATCGGGATGATCTTTCAGGATCCGCTGACATCGCTGAACCCGCTTTACCGGATTTCGGAACAGCTGATCGAGACGATCCGCACGCATCTGCCGCTGTCCGAAACCGAGGCTTGCAAAAAGGCCGTGGGCCTGCTGGACGATGTGGGCATCCCCGATGCCAGCCGCCGGATCGATGATTACCCGCACCAGTTTTCGGGCGGCATGCGCCAGCGCGTTGTCATCGCGCTGGCACTTTGCGCAGGGCCTGATCTGGTGATCGCGGATGAACCAACGACGGCGCTTGATGTGTCGGTGCAGGCGCAGATCATCGATGTGATGAAACGGCTTTGTGCCGAAAACGGGGCGGCCATCATGCTGGTCACGCATGATATGGGTGTGATCGCCGAAACCGCCGACCGTGTGGCGGTGATGTATGCAGGCCGGATCGCGGAAATCGGCCCCGTGCGCGATGTGATCAAGGACGCGCAGCACCCTTATTCCTCCGGCCTGATGGGTGCGATCCCGCGTCTGGGCGCGAACCTTGAACGGCTGACCCAGATCCCCGGATCGATGCCGCGCCTGTCGGCCATTCCCAAAGGCTGCGCCTTCAACCCGCGTTGCCCGCATGTGATGGACAAATGCCGCATCGACCAGCCGCAGGCCGTGCAAACCGCCCCCGGTCGCCGCGTGGCTTGCTGGCTTTATCCGCCGCAGGACGGTACGACCGCATCCGCAGAAAGGCAGAGCGCAGAATGACCAAGACGCTTTTGGATGTGCGCGACCTGTCGCGCCGCTTTGACGTGTCGCAGCCATGGCTGAACCGCAAGATCGAAGGGACCGGCAAACGCTTTGTCAACGCCGTCACCGAGGTCAGCTTCAGCGTCAACCAGGGTGAGACTTTCGCCCTTGTCGGTGAAAGCGGTTCGGGCAAATCGACCATCGCAAAGCTGATTGTCGGCCTTCTCAAGCCTAGTCACGGCGACATCGTGTTCGACGGCATCTCGCTCAAGGATGGGCTCAAGGGGGCAAAGGCCCGCGCCCTGCGCCGCCGGTTCCAGATGATCTTTCAGGACCCTCTGGCCAGCCTCAACCCGCGCTGGCGGGTCGTCGATATCGTGGCCGAACCCCTGCGCGTCTTTGAACGCGGGATGAGCAACCGCGACCAGCGCCTGCGCGTGGGTGAATTGCTGACGCTGGTGGGCCTTGCCCCCGAGGATGGCGTGAAATTCCCACACCAGTTTTCGGGCGGCCAGCGCCAGCGCATCGCGATTGCACGCGCGCTTGCTGCCAACCCCGATTTCATCGTCTGTGATGAACCGACATCCGCGCTCGACGTCTCCGTGCAGGCGCAGATCTTGAACCTGATGAAGGATCTGCAAAAGGAATTCGGCCTGACCTATGTGTTCATCTCGCATAACCTGCAGGTCGTGCGGCATATGGCGAACGACATCGGGGTGCTGTACCTTGGCCGTCTGGCCGAATTCGCTGAGGCGGGTGCGCTGTTCGATGCGCCCAAACATCCCTATACGCGGATGCTGCTTGATGCCGTGCCCGATATCGAGATGACAGGCCGGCGGCGCAAACAGGTCGAAGGCGAAATTCCATCGCCCATCGACCCGCCGTCGGGCTGCGCTTTCCACCCGCGCTGTCCATTCGCCAATGACCGCTGCAAGCGCGATGTGCCACTGGTGATCAACGGTGTGGCCTGTCACGCGGTCGAGGAAGGGCGCATCGGGTAAGGATCAGACGATCCGGTCCATGATGCCGCTTGAAATCTCTTCGATGTCGAAATCGGGATAGGTGAAGGTCGCGTTCGCAAAATCGAGGTCGAGGCCGTTTTCTTCGTCCCATGTCGCGGGCTGGACGATCCCGATTTCCAGCCCCGACCCGAATTCGGCCAGCGTCTCGTCCCAGCGTTCGGACCAGACCTCGCCATAGACGGCGACGCTGGCCGCGACCCGCCCGAACACGCCGACCCTGAAACTGGGCGCGGCGGACCCGCGCAGCGCCAAGTCGATGGACAGCCCCGCCAGCGGTGTCCAGTTCACATCAAGATCGGCGCCCGCATCCACGTTCAGCAGCACGGCGGCGGTGATGCCCACCTCTCCGGTCAGGTCAGCGATGGCCGCGCCAAGGCCAAGTCCGCCCGACAGCGCCAGTTCCAGCCCCGCCTCCATCCCGAAATTCAGATGGCTTTCGCCGTGGATGATCGCGCTGTCGGGATCGCCCAGCGTATAGGTCACATCGACGGATGTATCGTCGAGCGTGGCAGGCCCGATCGTGGCAAAGCCGCGCACCGACCCCGCGATGAAACCGAACACGCCGATCGACCCTACGACCGGAATGGTGACGCCGAAGATCGGGAATTCCAGCCGCGGAAAGCGGACAAGGTTACGGTCGTATTCGCGCGCCTCGAACAGGGTGATCGACGGGGGCAGGGCGATGCCGCCCGAAATCACGATCTCGTCCTCCGGTGTGTAGGCGATGCCCGCCGTGCCGGTCAGATAGGGGCCAAAGGCGATCGACACGCTGCCCGCCCCCCAGGCATCGAAGTCTTCGGTCGGCTCGGCGGTCGTGTCGAATTCGCCATCCGCGTTCAGCGGAAAATTGCCCGTAGCAAAGGAAAACGTGCCTGTCGCATTGCCCATCGCGACGGTGCCGTCGCCCCGGATCACGATCCCGCCGCGCGCATAGGTCGCCGTCAGCGCCCCCGTGACGCCCGGAAAGGCGAAAGCCGCCGTGCCGGTGCCGCCCAGGACCCATGCGCCGGTTTCGGGATCATAGGTCGCGTTGACGGTGACGGTGGCGTTCTGGATCATCGGAAATGCGGACGTGTCGAAATCCACCGTCCCGCCGATGGTTACGCCATCCGCCTCGGAATAGGCGATGGTGATCTCGGCGGGCTGGGTCTGGCCGGGCAGTTGTACCTCTGCCGTGCCGTCGAACGTCAGCCCACCGTCTTCGTCGATCCCCACGCTGATCCGACCGGAATTCAGGCCGGGGATCACACCTTCGCTGATCCCCAACTCGCCGCCGAAGGTCCAGGATTCATTCTCGTAACGCACGCGGATCGTTGCGGGATCGACGAAATCGAAGTCGAAGTCGAATTGCCCGTCGATCACCGTGCCCATGGCGGCGACGCGCCCGCGCCCGATCTGGGGCACCTCAAAGGCGGCGGACCCACCGAACAGCAGGCCCTCGTCGCCGTAAGCGACCGACAGGTTTGCCTCGGTCACGCGGAAGAACGCGAAATCCAGCCGGTCGGTGGGGATATCCACGTCGAGCTGGATGCCGTTCTCGGTCAAGCCAAGCGATGCCTCGAACCCTGTGAACAGCGGATGGGTCGAGGTCAGCGTCGCCCCGAATTCCATTGCCCAATCGTCGCTGAGGCCTGCGTCGTTGATGGTCAGCGGGCTTGCGCCTTTGACCTCGGCGCGGGCGGCCAACAGGGCAGGGCGCACCCCTTCCTTGTCGATGTAAGACCCATAGCCGTAGCGCGGATCATAGCGCAAAGGCAGCGTGATATCGGCGCCGACACGGACACGCTTGCCGCGGACCGTTTGCTTGGTCACGCGGTCGACGTAGGTGCCGACGCCCCCTTCGACCCGCCCGGTGATCCCGCCCATCTGGTCGGTCGGCGCGGCGTTCGCAGGATTGAAACCGGGGTTCACCGTCACCGCCGAAATGGTGAAGTTCTTGATGAACCTTTCGTTTCCCACAATCGGGCTGCCACGCCATTTCGCATTCGCCGGATCGCTGAGATCCACAGGCCTGTAGAACGTCCCCGCTTGGCTGAGAAACCACAGCACCGTTGATGGTCTGCCATTTGGTCCGGCAACAAGCCCCAGATCGGTCAATTCCGCCAGCGTCAGCGCCGTGACAAGGTTGCGGTTGTTATAGCGGAAATGCTTGGCCTCCTTGACCTGATCGACCGTCCAGTAATCGACGCTGCCGCCAAGGTTGTCGCCTGCGGTCACCTGCCGGAACACCAGGGCCTGACTGCGCGGCGTGCGCGCGAATTGCAGCGTGTTGCGCGCGGCATTCGCACCGACAAAGAAATTGTCCGCCCGCGCGCGGCGGTAAAGCTCGTTGATGTTTTCCAGCACGCTATTGCGGATCGTGGACCCGGCGGACCGGTTCACCGACCCGTCCAGCATCCAGATATTGGCGATGACGTCCTGTCCGCCCAACTGGTGTTCGACGTAGTGATCGGCATCAAAGAACTTCGGCTCGCCAGCCTTGTTCCATGTCGGGATCAGGAATTCCTGCCGTCCGAGCAGGTCGTCCTTGGTGCCGGACACGATCTGGTCTGTGGCCCTTATCTTGAGATAGTAAAACGGGTTGGGATCGGTGGCTGATGCGGGGTTGGCCGCCAGCGTATCGATGTAATCCGTGATCGCCGTCTTGTTGGCGTTGATCTCTTCCATCCAGATCGCGCGCTGGCGCGTTTCGCGGTTCTCGCCGCGGGTGGTGTAGGAAAACGGCGTTGCAAGCCGCGTGGTCGTGATCCCGTCCTGCGCGGTCTTGCCTTTGATCTTGCCGTTGATCGTGGGCAGTTTCAGTTCCGGCATCGTGTAGATGTTTTGCGCAAGATCAAGGATATAGCCGCTGTTCGCGGCGCGACCGGTCCAGACATCGCTGGCCACGGTCGCGCCCGGATCGTCGCGCTGGATCACCAGCGCGCCGTCGCTGCCGCGCTGTGCCTGCAAGGCATGGGTCACCTCATGCGCCAGTATCCGTTCCGACTGGGGATCGCCGGGCGCAAAGGTGCCCGAGGCCAGAAAGATCGTCTGCCCCACGGTGAAGGCATGGGTGTCGACCGCCGCCGCGATTTCATCGGACACGGCATTGTCCACCAGCCGCACACCGTCAAGATTGGCGTGGAAATGCCGTTCCAGCCGCCCGCGCACATCCCCCGGCAAAGCCGCCCCGCCGCGGTCAAGTTCGCGCGTCAGCTTCGCCGCCAGGTCCGGCCCAAGCGGGCTGCGCTGGCCGGATGCGCCCAGCGGGGTCGGCTGAAAATCAACGGGCTGCTGGCCGAAATGGGTGGCGGCGCGCTGTGCTTCGGTTTCATACTGGCTGCGGCGCGGCGCGATATAGACCGGATGGCGCGACTGGCGCAGGGCGGCATCGGCGGTCTGTGGTATGGCCGCCTCTGCGGTTTGCTGCGGTTTGCTGGCCAGCCGCCTTTCCATCGGATCAGGTCCTGGGTCCGAATTTCAGACGCACCTCTTGGCTGGTCTCCACCATGCGCCCCGCCGCGGGTTGTTGGCGCACGACCTGCCAGTTACGGCGTCGCGCCTCGGCGGCGTCGAAGGTGACGGCCGTGATGCCGATCTGCTTGAGAGCCTTTTGGGCCTGCGTTGCGGTCAGCCCGTGCAGATCGGGCATCGCGCGCGCCCCGCGGTCCGTGTCAGGGCTTGCGATCTCCAGCGTGATCGGATCGCCATGCGTGATTGTCGTGCCGGCCTTGGGCGATTGGCCGACGACCGTGCCTGCGGGCTTGTCCGTGCTGACGGTTGTGACCTTCATCGTGTCGGCATAGCGCGGGATCAGCGCATCGCGGGCCTGCTTTTCCGTCAGTCCGACAAGATTGGGCAGACGCAGGTCATCCTGTGGCCCGGTCGAGACATGAATCGTGACGTCGACCTGCCCGGTCAAGGCCGAACCGGCTGCCGGATCTTGTGCAAAGACCGACCCCTTGGCCACAGCGTCGGGGCCCGTCAGGGTCGTGATCTTGAAATCGCCCTGCCGTCCAAGCACTGCTTGGGCATTTCTGCGCGTCAGGCCGCGAAGGTCGGGCATTTTCGGGCTGTCGTCGGATTTTTGCGCGACGATCAGCCTGACCTCGGTGCCGGGGGCAACGGCCTTGCCCGCAGCGGGGTCTTGATCGATGACGATACCCGGTGTCTTGCCCTTTGCGCTATAGCTGATCGCTACCTTGTCGACGATGGCGGGCACCAGCCGTTGGCGCGCGGACTCCTCTGTCTGACCGGTCACGTCGGGCATCATGCGTTGGGCCTGACCCACGCAAAGCAAGATCCGCACATCCGCCCCGATCGGTGTATTGGCGGCGGGGTCTTGCCGGACAACAAGTCCCGCGTTGTCTGGGTCATCGACATAATCCAGCCCCAGCTCGGCAAAAGGAAGCTCGACAAGCAGCTTGCGGGCCGCATCGGTGGTCTTTCCGATCAGGTCGGGCATTTTGGTGTCAGGGACAGGTCCGCGCGACAGGGTCAGCATGATGGAGGTATCCGCCGCCAACGTGTCGCCAGCGGCAGGGTCTTGCGCGATCACGCGGCCTTTGTCGGCGGGATCATGCATCTCCTTGAAGCGCAGGGCGAACCGCCCGATCTTTGCGATCTGGGCCTCGGCATCTTGTGCCGGTTTCCCCAACACGTCTGGCATCTTGCGCAGGTTGCTGTCGCCGCCTGGCCGGTCAGGCACAAGGTCGCCGCAGCGGTCGATCAGGAAATTGCGTTCGATCATCGTGCCTTCGCGCAAGGCCAATGGTGCGCCGTCCTGCAACAAAAGGCGGTCCGCGCGGTCGCGGATTTCCAGCGTGACGCTTTTGTCGGTGCATCGTGTGTCCAGAATGTATTGCCCGCCTGCCGCGACCGTCGTTCGTGCCAGCGCCGCGCCGCCCGGCTTGATGGCGATTACGCTCAGTTCCGCTTCGGCGCCACCCGCCACGATACCCCAGATGCGGCAGGTATCGGCAGGCAACGGGCGGACGAATTCCTGGACTGCGGCGAAGGTTGCCGCCATTGCAGGGGCCTGCACTTTCACGATGTCCTCGCGCAGCGCCACATCGTGCCGCGCGAGTGCCGCGCCGTAGCCTGGCCTGCTGGCAAACCCGGACCACGCCCGCGCCGCGTCATTCGCCGACAAGGCCAAAGCGCGTTTTCGTCCATCAAGGGCCTCGGTTGTGGTCAATGCCTCCTCGACTTGTGCAAGGCGGTCCCTGAGCATCTGTTCATTGATTGACGTCTCTAACTTGCTGGACATGGTTCACCTCGATGTCAGGGGGTCAGGTTGCCGTCGCCGCCGTCCATGGCAGAGGCTATGGCGACGGTCAGTATCTGCTGGCTTGCGTGGTTCAGCAGCGTGGTATTGCCGAGACCGATGGTTATTGCAGCCGCATAGACGCCGTCACTGGGGCGTGTGTCGATCCGGTTGGCGTAGCATTGCGTCGAGTAATATCCAGCGCCCAGCAGATGCACCGCGCCGGACGTGTCCAGATTCACGCTTTTCATCGCATTGTCCGACACCTGGATGTCATAGGGCGAGATGATGGCCGTGCAGGCGGGGCGGTTTTCCTCGGGGACGAAGTTTTCGTGGTGCGTGTGGTTGTCGTTGAATTGGATCACCTCGAAATGGCGGTCATAGGACAGGCGGTAGATGGCTTTGGCCAATTGCCGCAGGATGATCGTGGAAAAGGCATAGTCCGAGATGAAGGTTTCGACCGCCTTGAGGATCGCGATGATATAGGTGAGCACTTCAAGGTACGGCACGTCCGTGTTCACCACGTTGATATTCGACCCCAGACGCGCCCGCAGCGGATTGACGCGGTTGCCAAGCGAGGTCAGGTGGTTGTCGGTGACCTGCATGGAGCCGGCTCCGCGGATATCCAGCGACATGCCGAAATTGACGACCACGGCGTTGTTCTGGATCAGCAGTGCTGTGCCGCGCGGCAGTTGAATGGTTTCTGCGGTGGTTGCGACCTCTTCTGCATAGCCCAGACGGTTGTCATAGCGGCCCGACAGTTTTTCGCGGACCTCCCGCATGCCCATCTTGTCGCGCTCGCGCAGCGGCAGGTTGGACGGGTCACCGTATTCAGGGCGGCATTGATCGACAATGATCCCGCCCGATATGCCCGATATGTTCAGGTTTTCGCTGCGTTCGATCCGCCCGATCGCGCGCAGGACATTATTATGGATGTGACCGTTGACCACCTCTCGCAGGTAGATGCCGACGCTTGGGGTGCGCACATCAAGACCGATCCGTTCGATCAGGTTGCCTGAAATGCGCGCGCCTGCGACGTAATCCAGCGCGATACCGCCGAAACCGATTTCCTGAATCTCGGCGGGCCGCAGGGTGGTGGCAACTGCGACGCGGCAGCAATCGCTGATGTGATTGCGATCAATGACCAGTCCGGCCACGTGCAATGTCCCAAAGGCCGGACGGGTCGAGATGTTCCACGCGGGCGTCGCGATGCCAGAGCCGCCCATATCGCTGATCCGGTTGTCGACGATATGGATATCCACCACGTCGCCGCCGACGAAATAGCTTTCCCAGTCAGGCTCGTCATCCTGCGGTTCGGTCTGCGGCACGGTAGGGTCTATGCCAAGGCAGCCTTGAATGGCGACGGTCGCAACCTCGATTGCGTTCTCCTCCAGGACAAGCACCGCGTCCCGCACGATGTCCTTGATCGCCTCGCCCGCCGCCTCCGTGCCCGCCGCGCGGACCAAATCCTCGGCTGTCATGCGCGAGGACCGCCCGTTGGCACGCCAGACGGCGGTGTCGCCAGAGGCCTTGCGCATCGTCCCGGCCGCGCCGCGCAGATCATCCGCCTTGCCATAGGGCAGGTCAACCGCTTTGAGTTTTGTGACATGGCCCAGCGTCAGGCCATGCCCGATGCCGCCTGAAATGACATTGTTTTCGATCCAGATGCCCAGACTGTCCGACGCCACCTGCAACCCGCCCAACGATTGCAGCGACAGATCGCCGGGTGCGCACAAAAATTCGCAATCGCGAATTTCCAGATCGCCGCCGCCGACAACCGCAAGCGGACGCAAGGCGGCAAAGTCCGCAGGCGGGATGATCGCAGGCTCTGTTTCGGCCAGAAAACGGCAGGCGCGGATGCGCAGGACCTCGTTCTCGAACAGGGCGATGGCCGATCCGCGCCCGCGCGTGGTGACCCCGTCAAGTGTCAGACCACGATTGCGCGCGCCGCCGATCGCAAGGCTGGTGTCGTCGAGGATCAGCATGTCCTTGAGCGTGACCGCGACGCAATCCTCGATCTGGAACGCCGGGTCATCAGTGCCGCTGGACAGGACCATGCTGCGCCGCCCGCAGCCGGTGATCGTGACGTTTTCGCGGCCGAGCAAACGCGCCCCGCCGGGGTGCCGCCCCGGCAACAGGCAGATACGGCCACCCTCATGCGGCAAGGCGTCGATCGCTTGCTGGATCGTGTCGAAATCACCAAAGCTCGTCAGCCCGTCGCCGACCTTGAAGGTGCAACAATCGCGCTGCTTCCACAAAGGACGCACGCGCTGTCGGCAATCATGCACATGGCCGACGACCGTGCCGCCCACGACGCTCCAGTGGATCAGCGCCAGCAGATCGGCGGACCTGTGCGGGCCATCGGGGGGCTTGCCGCCGGGGTCAAGCATCCGTTTGGGGTAAACCGTGTCATTGGCATTCACCCGCAGGCTGAAGGTCCAATGATCGCCCGGATTGCCAGCGGCTGTGAAATTCAGGACGAGGCCGGTTTCGGCCAGCCGCACGGCAGCGCCGGTCGCGGTCCCGCTGTCCATCGCTGTCGCCGCAGGTTCCCAGAAGCGCAGGAACAGGTAGGGATCATCCCCGTCCGCGACCCGCTCGTTATACCAGCCCATCAGGTCCGCCGTGATCGGCGTATCGAGCGTCAGTGTTTCGTCCTCCGGCGCATAGCCGGTACGGATCGCGTGAAACTGGCCCAGCGGCCGGGCGGTTTTCTCGCCGTTGGGCAGGACCATGTCCCATGCGCACAGCTCGACGATCTGCCCCGCGACGGGAAACAGCCCGTTTTCCGCAAAGGGAGTAACGAGCCGCAGCGTCGTCGCATCCGTGATCGTCGCGCGATAAAGGCCCTCGCCGTTACGATAGCCCCAGACGAAACGGTCGGGGGCGGTCAGCATGACCTTGATCGTGTGGTTCAGACGGCCGAAATACCCCAGCGCCATGTCGGGCGCACAGGGATTGTCGGGGGCTGGCACCGCACCGAAGGTGATCTGCAATCGTCCCTCTGACACGATGCGTGGCGATGGCGGCGTGACGCTGCCGTTCGGGGCTGCCAGCAGGTCCATCATCGCCCGTCGTGCCAAGGCGCATTGCGCATCGACATCGCGGATCGCACGGACCTTGGCCGACATGATCCCGCGCGTGGCGGGGTCGCTGCGGATCGCGACCTCGTCAAGTTCGCTGTCTTCGGTCACGCGCACAGGCACGGCGGTCGCATCCAGCACGACCGCATCATAAAGCGCATCGCCCGGCGCTGCCTGCACCTCGGCCAGTGTGGGCACCCGCAGCCGCAGATGCGGATCAAGCGCTGCCGCCTGTGCTGCGGGCTGGTCGGAAAAGCGATAGCTTGCGGGGTTCGTCAGGATCTGCCCGTCCAGCCCGTAATGGCCGGGTGCCAGTGTGAAATCGACATAGGTTTGGCCCGACAGGGCGAAACTCCCCAGATCGCCGACTTTCCAGCCGTCATCCGGGCTGCCCGCAGGTGCGATCCACTGCGCATGCAATGCCTCGGTGCGGGCGCGCTCCGCATCGAAACCGGCGTTCAGGTCGGCATCGGTGATCGCGCTGCCGCCTTCGAAATAGACGCGGTCATAGCCTTGGCGCGCGTCGTGATCTCTTGTTATCCGGCCTTTCATCGTGGCTCTCCCGTGTCTTCGTAAATCTGGATGTTTTGCCCGACTGGCAGGAACCTCGCGGCAAAGCGCGCCAGATCGGCACGCCGCTGGTTCCACGCGCGGGCATGGCCCACGCCCATCTCGGTGCCGTATTCGCCGCCGGTGGTGCATGCGGCGTCGGCAAGATCGGACAGGGCCGCGAAATAAGGATCACCAAAGCTGCGCGACTGGAAAGTGGTGCGCGGCAAGCGGCCCGCGAAGGTCTTGCATTCGAACCGGCGCGGCAGGGCCGACGGCGCTATGCCCGTGACATCCGTGTAATCCGCGACCGCTGAAAACCGCAGGCAGGATTGCTGGCGGTTCGTCACGTAAAGCGGGCCGTCAAAGATCGTGTTGGTGGCATGAATCAGGTTCGCATGGACCGCGCCGAAGACCGTGCTGTTGTCGATGAACACCCGGCTGAGATCGGTGCTGAGCGCGGGCACGTCTTCGGTGATGGAACAGATGATCGACTCCGCGATGCGGATCACGCCTGCATTCAGCAGCGACGGATCATTCCGCGTTTCGATCAACGGTCCGATGATCGACCTTTCGATCCGCAGCGATCTGATCGCGCCTTCGATCTCGGTCGTGATTGCGGGGATCGGGCGTGCGATCAGCGGGTCAAGCCGGGCCTGCTGACCGCCGGGGTCGATACTGACGTGGCGCAGCGTGACGCTGTCGAACGTGCCGTCGAGGATCAGCCGCGCGGGCGGGACCGGGAAGGGATCCTCGGGGTTCACCAGCGCAGTCGTCAGCGCCGCTTCGGCCATGATCCCCAGCCAGATACCGTCGATGATCAGATTGTTGGGCTGCCCCTCGGTGCCGAAGATCGTGAAATCCAGCCCGCCTGCCGGACCGCGCGAGACAAGGTAAGGCCTGGTCTGGTCCGCCGCTTCCAGCCGCAGATCGCCTGCGACATTATGGCTACGCATGACGGGGTCCCATTGCCAGACATGGCGGCGGTTATCGGCCAGAATGGCCGTGCCGCTGGCGGGCACGGTCACAGATACCTCGCTGTTGGCGTCGATCACGGGCGGGCCTGCGGGCACCCCGCTGCCGCGCGGGAACGGCCCCGCGCCGACACGGTGGAGCGTGCCGATATGATGATAGCGGGGGTGGAACCTTTGCGGTGGCGGGCCGACGGGGTCCAGTGCGGCAGGAAACTGCACCCGCCCTGTGGTCACATCCACCAGCAGCGCTGCCTGATCGGGCCAGCGTGCGGGCGGCATCCAGCCAGCGAGGTTCGCCGCGACCAACTGGTAGGGATGCAGCGCGCGCGCATCCGCAAAAGGGCCTATATCGAGCAGCAGGTCATCGGCAATCTGGCGCAGCTTGGGTGCTGCGGGCTGCACCATCTCGCGCAACAGATCCCCCCAGAATATCCCGAAATCCGCCACGCTCAGCCGGTCGCGGACGATCCGTCGGAAATCCGTGTCGCTGGCAAACGTGATCCCTGACCACGGCCCAAGCGCTGTCGTCAGATCGGGGTCGTCGATTGCGGCCAGTCCCGCCTCGGTGATCATGAAGCCCGCGTCGTTGAACCGCGCGCAGCGCATCGGTGTCGGAAATTCCTCTGGCCCGCGTGGCCAATCGCCCAGCCGGTGATCGAAACTGCCCGCATGGAAAAGCGCGATATCGCGGCCGGACGGATCAAGCGTCAACTGCGTGGTGTCCAGCCAGAACGGGCTGGCCATGTCGATCCGGTAGGTTTCGACGGGAAACACGTTCAGATGGATCGTCGCATAGTCAAAGGACGCAGCCTTGCCCTGCCGCGGCCCGAAATCGGGCAGGCGCGCCCATTCGTCAAAGGCGGGCAGTGCGGCATCGTCGGTGCGCAGCCCCGTCAGGTGCGGCAGACCCGCGACCCAGCCCCCAGACAAGGGCGCGCGCCGCCCGTATCCCATATCCAGCGGATGCGGCGGACGGGCCAGCCAACGCTCGATCTCGCGGACATAGCCGTCGGTGCCAAGAATATCGCCGATCAGTTGGTCCAGCAGATACCGCGTCGTCTTGCGCCGGTTGTATTGCATCATGTTCGCGACACTGGTGCGATTGGCGCGCGCGTTCTGCGCGCTGAGCGGGGTCGCGCCCACCAGATCGCCAAGGTAATCCACCGCCCAATCATCGGCCAGGTCGATCGAGGACGCGGTCCAGACCCGGTCGATGTCGCGCCGCATGACAGCCGCGACATCAGCGATGGTGCGCACCAGCAGATCAAGGCTGCCGTCGCCGTGATCGTCGGTCCAGTAGGTTTCGGGAATCCACGCCTTCAGCTTGTGAAAGAAGTAATCCTCGAAACCGTCGCGGGGCAGGGGCGTGGTCATCGCAGCACCTCGATGTTCAGGGTCGCGCGCAGATAATGGCCTGAGGCTATGGCGAAAGCGGGGGCAGTTTCACTGCCATCCAGCGCCAGCCGCTCGATGCGCAAAACGCCCGGGATGGCGTCCAGCGGACGCAAAAGATCAGCGCGGCTGTAGCCGTGCCCGATCCTGATGCGGCGCAAGGCCAGCTGCCCGCGATAGGGATCGAAATAATGTCGGTCGATGGCGCGGCGGACATCCTCTGCCACGGCATCGGGCGCGATCCGCACGGTCAGGTCGATGGTGCCGTCCTGCGGGATGGCCTCGCGCACATCGACAAGGCTTGCTTCGGGGGCGCGCGCGGTCAGATAGGCGCGCAGGCTGGCGGCAAGCGGTGCATCCAGCCCGCCGTCGAAGATCACGGTCGTTTCCACTGCCCATTGCTTGCGCGCGCGCGTCCAATGGACACGGGTATCGGCCGCCAATGCGCCGAAATTGCGTGCATTTACATTGTAATCCTGCGCAGACACGCAGCGGTCATTGGCGATGATGCGGGCCGGCAGCACGTCGCGCAGGTCTTCGGCCGTATCGCCCGCCAGCCCGCCAAGCGCGGAGAACGGGTTGAACACCTTGGCCACACCGGCAATGCGCCCTGCGGGCGTGTTGATTGTGCGGGGGGCGGGGTTTTCGCCGGTTGTGCCGTGGCGATAGCGTGCGACGACGTTCTTCTGCCCGGCCTTGGGCGCGCCGCCAAGGATGATTGTCGCCTGTCCGTCCGCCTCGACCTTGAGGGTGTAGACCCGGGCGTCGTCCGTCACGCCAAGCAGGTGCGCGGCATAGGTCCACGGGACATTGTTGACGAAAAGCTCGATCGCCGGGGTGGGGTCGGTATCGGAGCGCCGCAACCAGGTCAGCGGCTTTTGCGCCAGCCGGAAATGCTGGAACCTGCGGCCCGTGGTATTGCCGAGCGTTTCGATCACGGTCTTGCCCTGATCCACATCGATGAAATTGCCATAAACCGTCACTGGCGCCTTGAGGAGGGTCGACGCATCCTCCACCTCGCTCAAGACAAGGCTGGCCTGCTGATTGTGCGGATGAACCTCCAGCCGCGCCGTGACCCCCACCGCCTTGTCCTGCGCATCGACGACCACGAAAGGCCCCATATGCTCGGGGCTGTCGCCAAGGTATTTTTCGACCAGCGCGATGCGCCCGCCGAAATCCGCAAGGCCCGCCTGCGCAAGCGGGGCCCCGATCAACCTTGCGCCGCGCAGCGGGCGGGCAAAGACGCGATATTGGTCCGCGGCAGGCAGGGGGGTGGCGATCTCCAGCCAAGTATACGTGGCAAAGACAGGCCTTTCGCCGCCCACCAACTCCTTGTTCACGACATGAACTCTTGCGACCTGCGACAGGGTCACAGACCCGGTGTCATCGTTCGCCACGACGATCTGCTGTCCTGCGTGATACTGCGGCTGCACACCCGCGATCTGCAGGAACATGTTCCCCGCCGAAAGCCTGCTTGGCGTGGCCGAGGCTACAGCGATCCCGTCGCTGTCGCTGCGCGTGGCGGTCTGGTCGCTTGCAAAACCGAAGACCGACAGGTCGGCCACGGCGATGCCTGCGAAATCGTCCAGACCGTCGTCAAGGATCAGCTCTGCATAGGTTTCGCCCGACGGAAATTTGTCGTTTCTGATCTCGCGCAGCATGGTGGCCTTGGCGGTGCCGTCTGCGGCGACAAAGACCACAGGCTCATCGACGCGCAGGTTGCGCAATCCGTTGCCGACGGCGATGAAGGCGGGGTCGAACACTGTTCCGCGCGGCATGATCGCGGTCAGTTTGCTGCGCGCGGGGTCGATGGCGGCCTCGCCCACCGTCTCGAACGGCAAGGCACCGTGCGTGTCGCCGCCTTCTGACGTGATCCCGAGCGCAGGCCCGATGACGAAAGGCGCCTTGGCATCCGCGACCGCAACCAGACGCGCCGTCGCCGCAAGGTTCGGGCGCGGCGCATAGCCTGTCAGCTTGGCCAACTGGCGCAAGGACGCGTCCTGTCGCGCGGTCAGCAGATGCTGTTCGCGCATCCACGCATCATTGTAGAACGACAGATTGTCCCAGAGGTAAGCCACCCAATCCAGCACCATCATGCCGATGTCGCTGCCTTGGCCCGATTGCCAATGCGCAAAGCTGCTGCGGCGTGACATCGCCTCAAATACCGTGACCCGGTGTTCCGCAAAAATGCCCGGGATCGGGCGGCCGAAGGCATCGAGCCCGCTGGAAAACCGGGGCGGGCAAAGGCAATCGCGGTCGGTTGGGTGCGGGCTCATGACGCGGCCTCCGCGGGGATGGCGGTGTCGAACACCTCGATCCGGCCAAGGTCGGGGCGGGTCGCGTCATGCCGCAGGATCGGGATCTGGTCAGCGGCGGACAAAAGCGCGGTTTGGGTGAAGGGAGTGAAATCGGCCTCTCCGCGCCAACGGTACCGGATCGCGCGGATCGCGGTCACGCCGGGCTGCGCGGCGATGCGGCTTTCCAGATCGGCGCGGAACAGGGCGCTTCCAAAGCTGAGGTTGTTGGGATGGAACAGCGCATCGGGGCTATCGCCCGCAAGATCCGCGATCAGCGCCTCGACGATATGGCCAAAGGGTACACGCGGGTCGTGGCAGATCGCGATGCGCAGGTCGATGGGCCGCAAGGCCGCGTCGGTCAGATAGGCGGGCCGGCCCACAAGACGGATTTCCTCGATGAAGGATTGCACCTCGGCGCGCAGTGGGGGCGACAATCCGATATGGTCGCGCGGATCGACGGCGATGAAATTCGCAGCCCAGCAACCCGTCCAATGTGCGGTTGCAATGGTTGCGTCGATGTCGTCGCGCGCGCTGATCAGCTCTTGAAAATCGGCGTTGCGCACCGCGCGCAGTTTCTGCGCCTTATGGAAATGTGGCACCGTCAGCTTGGCCAGGGCGATGTTCTCGGCAGGGCGGGCGTCCGCAAACCGAAACGGGTTCCAGCAGGACATGATCTGCGCGGGCATGACGGGCGCATCCAGACAGCGCGCGGCGCTGGCCGACGTCTCATCGACATGGGCTGCCAGAAAAAGCCGGTTCGCGGGCAGGTTCGCGGCACTGGCCCATGCCGTACGGTAGCGCACCTCGAACAGGCTGCCGCGCGCGGGCAGGATACCGAAAGCCCCGGTGCCGAAACGCAGACAAAAGCCCGGATCACCGATATAATCGCGGTGCGTCTTGCGGGTGCCGTTTTCCACATAGGACAGGATGGGCCCCCAGTGGCCAGGCTCCACCGTCGCGGCCTCGTCGGTCGGGGTCTGCGTCAGCATATCGGTCACGACGGACCACGGCGCCAGCGCTGTGCCGTCCATCGCGATCCGCGCCAGCGACACATGCGGCTGATGGACGGGGTCCCAGGCAGTCGCCGTATCCGCCAACGACCATGCCAGCCCGTCGGCCACGGTCATCGTCAGCGGAAAACGGTACAGAACGGGGCGCCCCGCATCATTCAGCGGTTTGGGGCCTTCCCGCTCGATTGCGGTCGGTATGTCTTCGGAAAGCGCCCCGATCGAGAACCTTTCGCACCATGTCTGCCCCGACATGACCGGCACCAGATTGGCGCTGACATAGCACTCTCTCAGCGCCAGATCGAAGGCCAGCGCATCGGCGGCGCGCCAGTGCAGGCGGGTGGTGGCCACGCCGAGCAAGGCATCCGTTTCCGCGACAGGGTCCTGATCCAGCGTCACAAGGAACCGGCGCAGCGGGTCGGATTGCGATATGGGGCGGGTTTCGATCACCACCTGCGACCCCGCGCCGATCCCCGGATGCACCAGCCCGCGCCCGCGCACCGACAGGCTGCGCGCGCCCTTGCGGGCAAAGGCGCAGGTCGGGTCGGGAACATGGGCGGGAATGTCGGTCCAATGGGCATTGGTCAGCCACGTCCGCGCCGCGTTGATCGCATCAAGGTTGTCACCGATCTCGAACGTGATCACGGCCCCCGCATCGCCATAGCCGTACAGTCGGGTGCCTGCCGTTACCGGCACATCCCAATCGGTCACATCGGCGATGGCGAAATCCTCTGCCGCAATGGCGGGCGGCTGGCGGTCGCCGTCGTAATGGCGCAGCACGACAAGGCCCGTGGCCGGGCGTTCGGGGGCCAGCCGATAGCCCAGAATGCGCGTCAGTTGTTCGAACGACCGGCGGTCCTGCAAGTGGTCGAATTGCGTTTCAAGCGCGTAGCGGTCCTGAATATAGGCGAATTCATCGCCAAGGGCCGCGATCACCTCTTTGAGCATCACCGCCTGATCGGCGGGCATGTCCATGTCCCAGCGCGGATAGCGCAGCATTGAAAAGGCGCTGAACACCTGATTGAAGGTGCCGAAGTCGCGGGCGAGGTAATCGACCGGAAAATCCACCAGATCGCGCGGTTCGGCTTCGCCGTAACAGGCGCAGTCGAACACGGTGGGGCAGCTTTGCTTGAACGAAAACCGCGCCGTCCGGCTGAACGGGTCAAGCCGTTGCCCGGCGAGATCGGTCAGCGTCAGTTCTTGCTCCTCGAAGCTTGCGCCGCTGTCAAAGGTGATGGCCAGCACCTCGCGCGTGCGGCCCTGGCTGTCGGTATGGGCAGCGAAATCCTGCGCGAGCACCAGACCTTCCGCGCGGGTCTGCACGCCGACGCAGCGGATGCCGATGTCGGCAGCGGGCAGCGCCGCGTCAAGTCCTGTCGGGTCCAGCACGAAATAGACAAAGACCTGCGCATGATCGGCCTCATTCACCGCGACAAAGTCGATGCCGGTTTGCAGGTCGGGGTCCTGCTCGGCCAGAAGGATGCCGCGCCCACCGGACATCATGGCCCCACCTCGGCCAGCGTCTTGACCTGCGCGCCGGTGGCAAGGATCGTATAGACGACCGTTACCTCCAGCCGCGTCAGCGCGACCTGCCGTGTCGTCACGGAATCCACCCCGATCACCTTGTCGAGCCATTTCGCCAGCGCGCGCGACACCTGCGCCTCGACCAGCGATGTCAGTTCATCGTTGAGCGGGGCGAACAGCAATTGCGACAGGGGCGTGCCAAAGTCGGGCCGGTTGATCCTCTGGCCCTGGGCGGTCATCAGCACCTGCAGGACAAGGCCGCGCACATAATCCTCGTAGGTTTCGGATTTGGCATAGCGGCCACGGTCGCTGTCGAACCGCAGCGGATAGGCCAGCGCGTCGAAATGGTCAGACCTTGACAGTGACATGGCTGTTCCCCGGATTGATCTGCAATGGCCCCGATGATCCTGGCACGGCCGTATAGCCGACCCCGATCGAGCCTGCGTTGACGACACCGATCCCGCCCGCCGTGACCCGCGTGCCGGTCATCGTCCATGTGCCCGTCACCGTCATCACAGGCGAGGAGCCCGGAAAAAGCGGCACGTCGGTCTGCACCGACAACGGCAGGTTGCCCGAAGTGACGCGCAGGTTCGTCGGCACGAAACTGGCCGCGCGGCCTTGTGCGCTGTCGCTGATGTCGGTGGCATTGGTCAGCGTGGCATTGGACATGACCTAGACCACCTTCAATGCGGCGTTCTTGACATCAAAAGCCGTGCCGTCCAGCACTACCTTGCTGCCCGCCGCATCATGCGTGATGCTGTCACCGCGCAGCGTGATCTCGCCGCCCTTGATGGTGATGGACCCGCCGTTCTTGATCGTGATTTCAACAAGATCCTCGGCGTCCTTGATGTTGATGCGTAAGGACTGCGTCTCGAAATGCACGCGCCCCACGTCATAATCCTGCGCGTTCAATTCGCCCTCGCGCCAGAAGAACCCGCAATAGACCATCCGGTCGATCCGCCCCGACAGGAATTCCACCCAGACGCCTGTGCCTGCGGGAGGCATCGCGAAAAAGCCGATTCCGTCGCCCGCATAGGGCACGCAGGCTTCGGCCCAATTGCCCTCGGCATCGGTCAGCCCGTCGACCTTGATGCGCAGACGTCCGCGTTTCTTGGGGTCGTCGTTGTCGGTGACGTCGCCGCGGTACTTGCCGTAAAGCTGGCCTGTGCTGGGGCGCACCATTTCGTCGATCGTGGGGCCGCGGCGGGGGATATTGGTCATGCCGGCGCTCCTTCCAGCAGGGTTTCGGTGGTGTCGGCGGCGGGCAGATCGCCGTCGCTTTCCAGAACAAGGTCCATGAAATGGTCGTCGATGCGGATGACATGCACGGCTTCGCTGATGCGGAACTGGATCTCGGCCAGCGCGGGTGCGACGCCTTCCAGCACCGCAAGGTCGTGCGGGCGGCAGATGGTCCTGATCCGGCGCAGCGTCGTGGACAGCTTGACCCGCCTGTCGAACCCGCGTGCGGTTTCAAGCGCAAGGTTGACGGCCTCATCCTCGGGGGTGGCCCGCACCACGCGCGGTACGAAGAACACGACAGGTGCGTCAGGATCGCCCGCTTCGGCAAAGGGGTTGGCCCCTGTGTCGGGGATCTGCCCGCCAAGGCCGGTATTGGGCTGTGCGGTTTCCATCACGGCAACCTCTTGGCCGTCGCTCATCACCTCAAATTTCATCACATTTGGGCAGGCGCGACCGGTGACATGGACCTTGAAGGTGATCGGCCCCGCTGTCGCGTCGCCGCCCGGCAAGGGCAGGGGCGGCGGTCCGGCACCCAACGCCGGCCCGCCGATCTTGGCAACAAGATAGGGGGATTGCCCCCAATGGACCGTAGGGGTGATCGTCACGTTGGGCGGGCGCGGGTCCAGCGCATCAAGCGCGCCGCCAAAGGCATCCTCGGCGACGGTGGCGTAGCTGACCCAGAAATTGAACCCGACCGCCACCGCCTGATCGCGCAGGAAATCAAGGTTGTTGCCGTTCTGCGCCAGAGGATTTTCGTCGGCGTCCAGCGTGTTGTTCTCGGGCGCATCGACCTCGCAATCGGGAAAGTCGAGCCGGATCAGCTGCGTCATCACATCGCTGACATGGCCCGACCATGACCCGGTGAAACTGCGGCCCGCCATGACGGCGCGGATATCGACACCTTTGTACAGGATCGTGGACCCGATCCCGCCTTGGGTTTCATGGGTTTCGATTTCCGTGACCTTGCCTTGAAACAACACGGTCCAGTCGTCGTCGCGGTCGGGGCGGACCAGCACCGCGACCTTGCGACCGACATCCAGCAGGCGGCGGTCGGTGTCGCTGCGCCGGTCGGGGATATCATGCATCAGGATGCTGAAACTCGTCAGGTCATTGAGCTTGTGTTCGCTGCGCACCTCCATCACGCAGGCGCGCTGGGCATCCGTCCAAGGGGTGCCTTCCGCGCCGCTGACGATCTTGATGGTGCTCAGCATGATCAGCTTTCGTCCAGAGGGATACGGATGCGGTATTGGAACAGCACGGCATCGGGCAGGATGCGCGCGTTATGCGCGGTCAGCAGCCAGAACGCCTCGGGGTCCTTGAGGTAATGCCACGCCAGATGGTCAAGCCGCTGCCCTTCCTTGGAAAGATGCGTGCCGCGGTTGCGGCGCAGCGGAATCTGCGGCGGCAGGACCGCCAGCACGGTTTCGCCGCGCCTGTCCTGCGTCTGGTAAATTTCGGCGTAGCGGGCGTAACGGCTCGTCTTGGCGAAGGTGGCCATGGGTCAGGTCCTAGATCGGGGCGACAAGCCGCCATAGCGGCGAGATGTCGGCGGCGGAAACAAGCGCGCTCAGGTCTTGCTGGACGCGGGTATATTCATAGGCGGCAATGGCGATTTCGGCGGCAGGGGAATTGGCACAGCGGAACTGGTCGGGGGTCATCACTTTCATCGACAGCGTGACGGTGGCGCGCACCGGATAGTAAAGCTGGTCGTGCTGGTGTTCGGTGATCGAGAAACTTTCGATCTGCACCGGCAGAATGATCCGCGCGCCCAGCCACAGGATCACCGGCGCAATCTCGGGCGGGGTATAATCCTGTTCGATATTCAAAAGATCCGACACCGAGGCCACCAGATCGCCCAAAAGCCCTTTGGACGGTTCGATCATCTTGCGCAGGGCGGACAGGCGCGCCTCGACGCTCAGGAAATTGATTGGGATCGCGGAATTTTTGGCGGCATAGGGGTCAAGCACGATCTTGAACCCGGTAAACGACTGCGGCACCGTGATCGGCTGCACACCGGCGCCGGGGGCGGGCACGTCGTTTTCGGTATCGACCTTCCATGGCGTGAAACTGCGGGTCAGCTCGGTCGGGTTGATGTCGAATTGCACGATATTGGGGATGGCATTGGCGATGCCGGTGATCCCCGCACCGGGAAAAAGCTGGATCAGCGCGCCTTGGACGGTTTTTCCGGGGGGTTCCGACAGGCTCATCTGCCATCCTCCTGCGTGCGACCTGTGCCAAAGCTCTCGAGTTGCTGCAATTCGCGCCGTGCGGGCAGGCGGCCGTTGGCGCGGGCCTCGGCCAAGGCGGCGCTGCGCAGGCCTGGGACGGTCACACGCGGCCCGCCCTGCGGCGCCAGCGCCACGGCGTTCAGAACGACCGCCTTGATCCGCGATCCGGTAAAGGCGAAACTTTCGGCCAGCAGCAGCGAAAACGCGATCACCTGACTGGATGGTCCGAACGGCTGCAACGCGAGCTGCCACAGGGCGCGGCGTTCGGCGGCTTCGGGAAGCTGGAAATCGAACACCTTGCGGATGCGGCGGTGCATTGCCTCGTCGATGTCCATCGGGCGGTTGCTGGCAAAAAGCGCCACACCGTCGAAGCGCGTTTCGATCAGTTGCAGAAAATAGGCGGTGTCGTGGTTGTAGGACCGCGCGATTTCATTGCGGGTTTCGGTGCGCTTGCCCACGATCGCGTCGAATTCGTCGATGAACAGCATCGCCCCCGACCCGTTGGCCGCATCGAACAGGGCGCGCATGTTCTCGGCGGTCTCGCCGATGTATTTGCTGGTCAGGCTGGCGGCATCGACACGGTAAAGCGGCATCCCCGCTTCGGCGGCCAGCACCCGCGCGGTCAGGGTCTTGCCGGTGCCGGGCGGCCCTTGCAGCAGGGCGGTCAGGGCGCGTTCCTGCGCATAGACGCGGGCGACCTCGGCGTCCTGCCACAGATCGGCATGGGCGCGGATTTCGGCAACAAAACCGCGCAGCGCGGTTTTCAGCCCCGGTTCCAGAACAAGATCGTTGAAACCCATGTGGGTGGGGAGGGCGACCGCCCAATCCTGCAGCGCCTCGGTCTTGCGTGCGATCTGGGCGGCTTGCGGTTGTGGCGTGGTCAGCGGGTCCAGCGCGATGATGCGCGTGCTATGGGGCGGCGTGATGCGGACCCCCTTTTGCCTGACCCCGATCTGCACCTGTGCGCCAGGCACCAGCACCGGATCAAGGCAATCCTGCGCGGCTTTTGCCCAGAACAGGCCTGCGCCCTGCACATGGGCAAAGCGGTGGATTTTCAGGATGTCGAGATCGCTGAGCGGCGTGGCGCTGTCCCGGACGCACCAGATCGCAAGACCGGTCTGCGCGGTGATCGCGGCCATCGTCGTGGCAATGTCGCCGCCGTCGCCCGGTGCGACCAGACAGATCACCGGCACATGCTGCGCGACAGCCGCAAGGAACGGCGCGAAGGCGGCTGTATCGCCGTCCCGTTGGGCGGGCTCGGGCCGCGACAGGCGCTTGATGAGGCGCGGCTCGAGCCCCGGCTTTCCCGCCAGCCATTCCAACACGGCCAGGTCAAGCTCCAGCGCGACAGGCTGGCCCGGCCCCATGTCGCGCGCATGGACCAGTTGCCACAGGTTCAGCGGGCTGTCGCTGGCATAGATCGGTGCGGGACCGTGATCGAACAGGCGACGCACAAGATATTCGGTGACATAGGCAAAGCCTGATTGTTCCGCGAAACGATGGTAAAGCGCAGGGTCGGTATGGCAGGCGATCAGGCAGTGCAGCAGGTCGCGTTCCGCCGCGCCCAGCCGGAACATCCGCGCGAGCCGGTCAAACCGGGCAAGGTCATGCGCCAGCGCGGCGTCGTTTTCCTGGCCAAGTGCCGCCTTGACCCGTGCGGTGATCGCGTTCAGGTCTGCATGGAAATCCGACGTGAACTTGTTCATCACGCGCCCCCCATCCAGAACGGCTGGCTGACCGCGTCCCGCACCCAAAGCTGGACAAAGGCAAGCGCCGTTTCATCGGCGGCGGCGTCGAGGATGACATCCACACCCAGCGCGTCCGCGATCGCGCATTGTCCCGCAGCCAGGCCGTCAGGCGCGTCAGCCACCTGATAAACGGTGCCTCCGATGGCCAGCCGGATAAAGCTGCCGTGGTCGATCTCCGGCGCCAGCGCGGTCAGGTCATAGCCGCCGTCAAGGCTGATACGATACCGGCGCCCCGCGACCGGCGCGATGTCCGCGATATGCGGATGCAGGGTGATCGAGACCGGGTTAGAGGGCATTTCGACCGGATGCAGGTTGCCGTCACGCGTCATGTATTCGGTCTTGAAAAGCCTGATCTGCGCCGGTCCGGGGGAGAGCGCCAGCGCCGTCGGTACGCCTCCGACTGGCCGACGGATATTGTCGGCCCATGTGATCGTCACGCTGTCACGATCACCGACGATCGCCCAGCCAAGCAACTGATTATCGGCAAAATCGACACGAAACCGTTCCTGTCCTGCGGCGACCGGCAGGGTCAGTTCGACACCAGCGCCTGGATCTATCCCGCGACCTTGCAGCACGATCTGCCGATCCGGCGCATCAGCGCCGATGAACATTTCGGCGGGATTGCGCGGGAAAGACCGTTCCACAAGGCCCGCGCTTGTCGGCACGCGGGCGGTGATGCGGCTTTGCATGAACGTGATGCGCGGGCCCATGCTGGGCACGACCAGTTCGCCAATCGACAGGATCGGACCAGAAAAGGATAGCGGCGTCTCCGGCTTCAGCCTGACGTTTTTCACCTTGAAATACAGGCTGGGGCGGATCGCGCCGCCCTCATATCCGGCCCAGATATTCAGCGCTTCGCCGTCTGTCTTGGTCAGTACCTCCAGCTCGAAAGCATTGGCGTCATCGGCCAGAGCCGCATCCAGGACGGCGACCCCGCCGATCATCAGCTCATCGTTGACCGTGCTGCGGTCGATGAGCGTCGCAAGCGCATGACCCAGCAGGTCCTGCTCGGCCAGATGTGCGCTTTGCGCTGCGTTGTGATGCGCCGTCAGGTGATAATAAAGCGTCAGCGGTTTTGAAAAGCTCATCGGCATCGGCGGGTCGATGGCGGGATTTTCGTGGATGGTCTGTTTGCCTTCAGGGTGAAAATGAAACAGGAAAATGTTGACCAGATGCGCCTGCGGGGCTACGTCCAGCGGCGACAGCGCGCTGGTGTTGACGACGTAGGCGTTCGCCAGCCGCGATTCGATGTTCAGCTTGAACAAGGCTTGCAGGCTGGCCGTGACTGATGACAGGCTGAAAACGCTCATCCCGCATGCCCCCCGCTGTTCCAGACAGAGGCAAAACGGATTGGCCCGATGCGGGATGCGTCCTGCGCGCTTTGCGGTGCCGGGCGCGGTGGCGGGGCAATGCGGGTTTCATGATGGTGGTGGATTTCGCGCACGACCTCGCGCGTGACTTCGCGGATCGTTTCGGTTTCTGCGGGAGGCGGCAACTGCGATCCGTCGGGTTCGAAATCGGCGGGCGTGATAACCGGCGCGACAGGGTGCGGTGTCGGGCCGTGCAACCCCGCCAACGTGCGCGCGAGATGCGTCTCGAGTGCGGCCAATGCGGTGGTCATATCGTCTTGCGGGGGATCGGCAGTGTCTTTGTCCGGCCGTTGCGGCGAGGTCGGGTCATCTGGCGCCGGATCGGCCACGGCCACGATCCGTGACGGATGGTCATGGTGGTGCAGATGGGTTTCCGTGTGGTGCAGATGCGTCTCGTGCAGATCCTGCTGGTGGATGACCTGCACGGCCAGGTTTGTCGCGTCAGGCACATCAAGCGGGGTCGCCTCTGTGCCGGCGGTGTCGGGTTCGCTGACCTCGGCGGGCGTGATCGTGGCTGGGGATGTGGCCAGGCTTGGCGCGGCTGGCAGGACCCGGTCGTCAGGCTGGGGCACCGGCGCTGCGACCAACGATGGCTGCACCGGGGGCGGGTTCTGTTCCGGGATGGCGGTGACCTTGGGTGCTATCTGCGCGGGCGCGGGGGCGAGGGTGCCGTCGGGTGTCAGGTCCGGCGGTGCGGCGACTTCGGCCATCCAGGGCATCTGGGCTGGCGGCGTGTCGGCTGCGGGCCCGTAGCTCTGGATCAGTTTGTCGAAATACCCGCTCATGCCCGACCCATCCCTAACGCGCTGCGTGACTGCGCATGGTGTCGATCAGGGCCATCCGGTTGGCCCGGCTCAGTGCAAAGATATCGGCAGTCCGCCAGTGATAGGCGGTGGCCAGCAGATGCACCTGCATCAGGACCTGTTTCAGCCGGCTGCGCAGTTTCATCACGACCCAGTCGCGCAGTACGAAACGAAACGATTGCTCGGTCTGGCAGGCAGGGCAGGGGCTGGTGATGTCTTCTTGCAGAACGGGACAGGATTTTTCCAGATAGGCCTCCAGCGCCTGAAGTTCTTCGGCGGCGATGACACCCTGCTTTTGCCAGACGGCGCGGGCCAGTCCTTCGGCGGTCGGCGAGGTTGTCCTGACAAGGTCACGGCTGGGCAGGCGCAACGGATGCCCACGAAAATCGGGCAGCCTGTGCGGCACCACCTCGGCGGCGAGCAGTCCGGCATAGGTCGACAGCGAAAATTCCACGCCGTATTTCTTTTGGCAGGACCGGCAGGTGATATTGTGGCCGATGGCATCGCCGAATGTCGTGGCACAAAAATGCGCAAGCATCAGTTCGGCGTCGACAATCGGCAGCGCACCCAGATCCTGCGGCTGGATCAGCCCCGCGTCAGGCAACAAGACCGCACAGAGAATCCGGTCGGGGTCCGCACCGATGTCGAACAGCGCCGCATCGTCAAGCGGCGCGAACGCATAACGGTCACGCCCGTTGATACCGTAAATGACCTGTCCGGCTGCGGGTTCCAATTTTCAACTCATGCCTCCAGGTATTTGGTCTGGCTATATTCATACTGGATCGTGAAAGAGAGAAACGTGTTCGCCTCGGCGTTGGAATCGAGCGCGTCCCACGCGATCGACGTGGGCAGACAGGCGTAAAGTTCATGCTGAATCCGTGGACGCATCTGGCTGTCGTTCACCTTGATCAGGATATCCTTTTTCATGTCGTCGATGGAAATGCGCCCGGCGCTGACCGGGCTGTGGACCAGTTCGAACCAGTTCGGCAGCGCCACATCAAGCACCTGCGCCTGTTTGATTTCGCAGGCCTCGTAGGTGACGGCACCGGGGCTGTAGACAGAATAAAGCTGTGTGCCGCTTTTGGAGGCGTTGGCCGCCACACTGCTTTTGATCGCACCGATCGCAGTCACTGCGGCGACCAGTTCCTGATCGAGATACAATTCGAAAAACGCGTTTGTCAGCGGGATGGACCTGACAGTGACCGGAACGATGGCCATGAAAGCCTCCTTTTATGCCGATGGCTGCTGGAATTTGTGCTTGATATGCAGGTGAATGAACTCGGTCGGAAAGTTGGGTGCGAACATGACCCAGACATTCAGGACACCAAGCTGGATATCCGCCAGCGATGTGGTGAACGCATTGCATTGCACGTCATAGGCCGCCTCGGCGGTGGTGCCGCGAAACGCACCTTTCTGGTACAGCCCCTGCATGAAGGATTTCACCATAAGTTCGATATTCGCCCAGGTCGTGGGGTTGTTGTTCTGGAACAGAAACCCTTCGAGGGCGCGGGACACCGAATTCTTGATGAAATCGGTGGTCATGCGCACGTTGATATACGCATAGTCGCGGTTGCTGAAGGCGTCGTCGCCTGCCAACGTGCGCGCGCCCCAACACACGACCCCGGTCGATTTCGCGCGCAATGCATTGATCGCGCGGGGGTTGATGACACCGTTGTCCGCTTCTGACATCGGATATTCCAACCCGGTCGTGCCCGTCAGCGGGGCGGATAGCCCTGCTGCGGCGCGCCAGACGCCCGACCGGCCGACAGTGCTCGCGATGACACCGGCAAGCGTTCCACACGGATCGACATGCATTTCGCGCGCGCCGACGGCGGTGCGCACGCGCGGCCAGAAGGTGCAGGACACTTCGGGCAGGATGCCGGTCTTGAAATCGGCCGCATCGGCGACGACGGCATCGACATTCGACCAGGTGCCGTTGTCGCTGCGCGGGTCGATGATCAGCAGCGCGTTCTGGTCGCGGCAGAAACTGCTGGCAGCACCCCAGACCATGGATCGTGCCGCGTCAGTCTGGTTGTGCCCGCGCGGCAGGATCATCATGTTGAAGATGTCGACCTCGCGCGAAATGATGCGGAAGATCGTCTCGTAATGCTCCAACAAGGGGGCGCTTCCGTTGTCGCCGAACACGCCACCGTCCTGCCCCAGCGCGGCGCTTGGACGGGTTGCCACAGCGCCATTGAAATAGTTCGTCACAACAGCCGGGATCGCCGAAACCGCGGCGGCGCGGGCCGGACCAACCGCGCCGTCGGTCCTTTGGCCCGATATGCGCAAGCCGTGCCGTGCGAAGCGCCAGGCCGTTCCGACCGTCGCGTTCAGCGCCGCGACCAACCCGTCAAGGTTGATGCGCAATCCGTTCAGCGACAGCGGGGTCGCGGGGTCGCCGTCATCCAGCAGCGCCGCAGCCCCCGCCGTGCCCCAAGCAAGTGCCGCGGTCGTGCCCGCGGCGGTGCCATCGGTGAAATTGATCGTGTAAGGTGCGGGTGCGGGGGCCAACAGGCCTTCGATCGTTGCGAAATCACCAGGTGCCGGAAAGGGGCGCGTGTGAAAGCCAGAGATTTGCGGTCGGAAACCCGAATAGACGGCGACCTCGACCCCGCCGCGCGCCGCGCCCAGTGCCAATGCGCCGGTGGCGTCATTGGCAAGTGCAGGCAGGATACGGATCGACCGGGTGCCGTCGATGGATGTGACTGCGATGCGCAGCGCGACTCCGGTTGCATTTCCCTCCAGCCTCGCGCCGACGCGTGCCGACAGGTTTTGCTGCCCCAGCACTGCGTTGATCTGAGCTGCAATGCCGGTCAGTGTCGCAGTGGGATCGCCTGCCACGATGGCCGGACCAAGATTGGCGATGGCAAGGCCGGACCCGTCAATTTCCACCATGATCGTCGGATCGGTCAATGCGGCGAAAGCCGTCAGAAACGCATCGGCATCTGCAAAGTAAATCCCCGACTGGCTGAACAGCGTTGCCGAATTGTCGACGTTCAAAGGCGGTGTCACTGTGCCACCGGGGTCATCATCGACGATTGCTGTGACCAGTTTCGATACGCCATTGACCTGAATTTCGATGTAATTCGGCGCATTGCGATCCATCGTCAGGCTGGGATAGCGTTCCTCCGCCACGCGACCCAACCGCCCCTGCGCATCGATCGTCTCGCGGTAGACGGTCAGGTTGAAGGTCAGCTCCGGGTCCGGTGTGGCGTAATCGACCACTGCACGGATCTGGTCGCCGGACACGCCCGCGTCCAGCGCGCGCAGGGTCAGGACGTCGACCCCCGCTTCGTTTGCAAGGGTGATATCGGACGGCACCGCCCCATTCGCCGCACGCACCACAATGGCATCGCTGCCCCCCGCGGTGAAGAACTGACGCATCTGCACGCCCAATTCGCCATAGCCCATGTCGTCGCCGAAATGTTCCACGAACTGGTTGAAATCGCGCAATCGCACGGGGACGCCCATAGGTCCCTTGCGCGCCATGCCCACCGCCAGAAGTCGGTTTGACACCGCGCCCCTGACAACGGCCAGACCTGAAGGATGTTCGAATGTCCTGACACCGGGAGATAAAGCAACAGACATGACCTTGCCCCTTGGTACATAATGTTGCCTGAATGGTGACACAGCGCCGCTTTCTTCCTAGAAAAATATCCGGACGGTTCACGCTATAGGCGAAATTGCGCCGATCACTCGCGCAAGATATCGTCGCGTGCCTAGGTGATTTATATGATAAAAGGCCTGCAAATTTATGATATTACGACATTTTCGGAATTTCGGACCCCGCTGCAAAACGATCTGGAGACATCACGTTTCAGTGATACTTGCGTGATGTATTGTTGCGCATTGCGGGACAGAAACACGCGCCCATTACGCGCAGGACCCCCCCGATCATGGGAATCGCGACCTGCTCGCGCCTGTCGAAAGACAGTATTTTTACCTGCTTCCGGCATCATCCATGGGCGTTCTGACAGATCTTCTTGGATCATATGGCATTGCAAATCGGTCCATATGGCCTTATCTGGCCAATAGGATCGTCAGGAGGACGCAATGGAAAACCGTGTTCTGGATCGCATCGCGCCCGAACGACAGGCGGTCGCTCTCAAAGCTTATGCGCGGATCGCCGCGGCGTGGTCGCTGAGCTTGCGGGACGCGGCTGCGTTGGCAGATCTGTCGGATTCGACATGGAAGCGCGCCAGAAAGCCCGGTTTCGCAGGTGATCTGACGCATGACCAGATGTTGCGCCTGAGCGCGCTGGTCGGGATCTACAAGTCGTTGCAGCTCTATTTCGGCGCACCGATTGCAGATGAATGGGTCAGACTCCCCAATCGGGGGCCTGAGTTCGACGGCGCGCGGCCTGTGGACGCAATGATCGCGGGCGGGCTGCCGAAAATCCTGCGCGTGCGCGGATATGTCGATGCGCTGCGGGGCGGGGTGTGAAGACCACCGCGCTCCGGGACCGGGCGCTGGTCCGGCTGATTTCGGAAACCCACCACAAGCCGCCGGTGTTGCGCGGGCTGGTCGACAGCGACGCCGAAGCGGCGCTGCTGGCCGAGATCGAAGGGCAGACCAGTGCCCGGCTGATCGCCGAACGCGACGGCAGCCCGGCGCTGGACCGTCGCGAACTGGCCTTCGCGCGTCGGTCGCAAGACCTGCGCCTTTACGGCCAAAGCCATATCAACGCCGCCTTCACCTATACCCGGCCCACGGGCAACCGCTTCAATGATGGCGGGCGCGGCGCATGGTATTGTGCATGGGACATGCTGACGAGCGCACAAGAAGTCGGGTTCCACCGCACGCGCGAGCTTGGGTTCATCGGTCGCTATGAGGATGAGGCGCGGTATGTCGAACTGCTGGCCGATTTCATCGGCGACTTTCCCGATCTGCATGGTGATGCGCATCCCGCGCTCGACCCTGATCCGGGGCGCGGCTATCCGGCGGGGCAGCGCCTTGCCGCCGCATTGCGCAGCGAAGGCCATCGCGGGCTGATTTATCCGTCGGTGCGGCATCCGGGCGGACGATGCTTTGTCGCTTTCGATCCGGGGATCATCCAGAACGTCAGGCCAGGGGCAAGCTGGCGGCTGATCTGGGACGGCACGCCCGCCTTCACGATCGCGGGGATTTAGAGCGCATGCGGTTCCTGATCACCGGCGCCCGCGCGCCTGTCGCGCTGCATCTGCTGCGTCTGCTGGCAGGGGCGGGGCATGTGGTGCATCTGGCTGACAGCCTGCGGCAACCGCTTGCGGCAGCCTCGAGGCTGCATCAAGGCTATCACGTTCTGCCATCGTTGCGCGCCGATCTGCCGGGCGCGACACAGGTGTTGCGGCGGTTGTTGCGTGATCTAGAGATTGATTCCGTCATCCCGACCTGCGAGGAGGTGTTGTATCTGGGTCGCATCTGGCGCGACAGCGCCATGCCTGCGCGCCTGTTCGCACCGGATGCAGCCCGTCTGGAACAGGTCCACGACAAATACAGATTCATCTTGTTGTGCGAGGAACTTGGCCTGCCCGCACCGCAGACCCGCCTGCTGCGCAACGCCGCAGATGTGGACGCCCTTGCCCCAGAGGCGTCGGGTCTTGTGTTCAAACCCGTCTGGTCCCGGTTCGCGACGCAGACCGTGATCCGGCCCGCGCGTCTGGACCGGATCACCCCCGGCCCGGCCGCGCCTTGGGTGGCGCAGGATTTCATCGCGGGGCAGGAGTTGTGCGTTTACGCGGTCGCCCATGCCGGACGGGTCACGGCGTTGTCGGCCTATCGCGGGTTGATCCGCGCTGGTTTGGGCGCTTCTGTCTGTTTTGCGCCGGTGCAGGATCAGGGTGTGACCGCATTCGTGACGCGCTTTGTTGCAGGCACGGGCTGGACCGGCCAGATCTCGTTCGATCTGATCCGCAGGCCTGACGGGACGGTCCTGCCCATTGAATGCAACCCGCGCGCCACGAGCGGGCTGCATTTCTTCCGCGACCCTGCGCCTTTTGCGGCGGCGATCAGTGGCGCGGCTGTCGCGGTGCCGGATGTGACGCAACCCCAGGGCGTGCCGCTGGCGCTGTGGCTCTACGGTCTGCCGCAGGTCCTGCGCGCAGGCGGCTGGCAGGCGTTCCGCCAAGCGCGCGCGACGGTCGGCGACGTGATGGACTGGCCGGACGATCGCTTTGGTATTGCCAAGCAACTGCGCCCCTTGGCCGAGATTGCCCGGATCGCGCGACGTGACCGGACCAGCCTGCAAAAGGCCGCGACCCGCGATATCGAATGGGACGGCCCGGATCAAAGGTCGATCTGATGCCGCCGCGGTGCTGTTGCGCTCGCGGGCGGGTCGCCTGCGATGATCGCCATGATATCGCGGCGCAGGAAATCCAAGGGACCGATCACCGGATCGGGTGAGCCGGCAAGCTGCGCATTTTCAGAGGCTGCGCGCAACACGCGACGGTCCTGCGCCAACGCGATGGCGAAGAGCGGCTTGAAGGCCAGGGCCTTGATTTGCCCCACGACGCGCTGCCGGGGTCCGGCAAGCCAGCCGATCCCTGCGACCGTCTGTGCATCGGCCTGTCGCAGATGAAACGTCGTGGCCAGCACAAGCCCACGCGGCCCCCAATATTCCAACTCTGCGATACCGGGGTGCCGAAACCGGCCGATCGTCGTGGTCCGCGCGCCGTCCAGCAGGCGGCTGACCAACCCGTCCTGTCTGTCCTCTCCGGTATATCGCGCCTCGACCCAATCCTGGCCCCCGGTGACATCCACCGTCACGCGCTGGCGGCGGGCGTACAGACCGCGCAGCAGCCCCTTGTGGGTGAAATGGGTATGGGTTGCATCAAGGATGTTTTCGGCCACATCCGCCAGCCGCCCGCGCGCGCTGCTTTTGACAAGGCGCAGCGCCGGCGACTGATGTGCCATGACATGGGTATAGGGCAGGGCATCGGGCTGGCCGCGTGCAACAAAGACGGCCCCTTGCTGTTCGGTGACGGCATAGCGGGCGATCCGTGTGCGTGGCAGATCACCGATGTGGCCCGGGATCGCCACGCAAGTCCCATCCGTGCCGAACCGCCAGCCGTGATAGGGACATTCCAGAGTGTCTTCCACGACACGGCCGCACGACAACGGCATCATGCGGTGCGGCCAGCGGTCCACCAGCACGCTGATCCCACCTTGGGCGCGGAACAGCACGACTGGCACGCCGTCATGCATCACCCGCAAGGGACGTTTGCGAAGCTCGCGCGACAGGGCGACAGCTTGCCAATGATCTGCGGTCATAATGCGAACCTTTGCAGCAAGGGGATACCGACACGCACCAGAACGCGTCTCATGAAACGGACCGCGCTGCGCTGGGGACGCGGCAGATGGGCTGCGTAAACGGCGGTGTATTCGATCACCGGCACCGCCTGCCTGTGGCGTTTGAAGCTGGCGGCGCCCGCGCTCATGTTGAAGAACAGACCCTCGGCCAGCGCGATGTCCTGCGCCATTGCCATGACCATGCGGTACAGCCCTTCCTGTTGCGGGCGGGTGGTGTCGTAGCCGACAATCGGTTGCGTCAAGGTACGCCCATTGACGAATAGCCCGGTGACGGCGACCAGTTCCCCATCCATTGCACGCAAACCGCGCAGGCGCATCAGCCCGGCCCCATGCATCCGCCGCAGGTAAAGCGCGCTGTAGCGCGGGTTCAATGGCGTGTATTTGTCGATATAGAGCATCTCGTAAAGCCGGGCCGCCCGCGCATAGTCGGCGTCGGTCACGCCATCATCGGCGACGAGGCGCAAATCGGTCTGCGCGAGCGCGCGGCGGTCGCGTTTCATATTCGTGCTATGCGGGTCGGACGCCGCGCCGTCGAACAGATAGATCTGGCGTGCCGGCAGCAACTCGAAACCGGCAGCGCGCAACGTCTCGATCGTCGCCCCATCCGCGACGGTGTTGAGCGAGCGCAGCACCAGAGCGCGGTCCGGATACCTTGCGGTCAGGCTGTCGCGCATTTCGGCCACGGCCTGCGCCGCCAATGTCGGGACCGGATTGGTCGAAAACAGCTAGTTGTTGATCTGCACCTGATGGTCGATGCCGCTGGCGCGCACGATGGGCGCACAGGCGTGAACAAGCGCGCGGATCGCCAGCAAAAGCGCGGGATGCGACCGGAAATGACGGGTTTCGTCGATGGCATAGTCGATATAGGCGCTGACAGGATTGCAGATATAGCAATTGCCACGCTGGGCGCGGTCGTTGATCGTCAGCGGATAGGCGCGCCCGTCGATCAGGATCTGGTCCACCTTGGTTTGCAGGTTGGTGATCAGCTCTGGCACCGGATGCGCCTCAAACAGGGCCACAAAGCGTGCGACCATGTCCGGCGTATTGGCGACACGTTCGGGGGTCATCGCCGCAGGTCCGCAGGCAGCCGACATTCCACGCGGCGCAATTTGCGGCTGACATCCAGCGCAAGGTTATCGTGGGTGACAGTGATGGCGGTTTGCGCACCAAGACGGGCAAGAGCCCCCTGCAAGGCCGATTGCGCCGTTCCGATCGCATCGGGCGGGGTGGCATGTGGCAATACCAATGTCACGGCACCGTCGGTTTGCTGGATGACGCGGAAATCGGTGATCCGTGCATCCGCCTGCACGACGGCATTGCGCAGCACATCGGGCGTCACCAGAACCGCGCCGAAACGGAAACAATCATCCATCCGGCCCACGACTTCGGCGACCCGCTGCAAGGGGGATTGGCAGGGGCAGGGCTGGTCCGAAAGGCGCAAAAGATCGTTCATCCGGTATCGCGCAAGGATCTGTTCCTGTCGGCGGAAGCTGGTGATCAGCGGCGATACAAGACCATCCCCAACGGGTTCGTATTCGAATGCCACGGAATCTTCGGCCAGATGCAGATGGCCATGGGCGCAGGTCACGCCCAACAGCCCCTCGGTCGCCATGTAGATCTGCCCAAGCGTTAGGCCGAAACCGTGTTCGATGACCGCGCGGTCGATCGGGTCCAGCGTTTCCGCAGCGCTGAAGACACGGCGCGGCGCAAGCCGCGGGCCGTCTTCGACCAAATGGCGCAGGACCTTGGGCGGGGCGACGATGACGGTGGGGGCATAAGCCGCGAGTGCGCGACGCCATTTATCGACGCCTTGGCTTAGCGGAAAGAACCGCAGTTCCAGGAAGGGGACCGACCGAGCGCTGCTGTAAAGCCGCGTGTCCTGCGGCAGGATGATCGCCACGCGCTGCGGCCGCCACAAAAGCCCCGCCATCGCCTTGGCCAGCAGCGCGCCAAGCCAGCGATAGCGTTCCAGATCGGAAATCACGAAATAACCGCGATTGCCTGTCGTGCCGGTGCTCGCGCCGACCGTGAAAGGCCCGACCTTGCAATCCGCTCCGAGGGCAGTGCGGACCTGATCGACGCTGATACCCGCACAATTGTAGCGCGCAAAGTTCGCCATCAGCTGTGCCTTGTCCATGACGGGCAGGTCGTCCAGATTGCGCGGGGCCGCACCAAAGGCCGCAACCCGCGGCAGGTCATTGTCCAGCCAGCGGCGCAGGGCCTGGCCTTGTGCCGCCACGAATGCGCCGCGCGACAGGCCCGGATGCGACAGGCGGCGGGTTGATTGATAGCTGCGCAGGGTCTCGCGGATCAGGCGCATGGTGCCGCCTCGTCATAGATCGTGGGTGTCGGATCGTGGCACAGCAACACGTCCCCGCCCGCGGCCGCGACCCCGGCCACCAGATCGCACGACCGCGCCTGCGCCGCGCGGTCGGTCGCGACCAGCATCGCAGGAAACCCCGGTCGGCGTGGCGCGGGCAAGGCGGCCAGCATCCATTGCGTATCGACGGCGTAAAGCAGTGGCTTTGCAAGCCGGGTAAACAGCAGTCCGACATGCCCGACCGCGTGACCGGGCAAAGGCAGGGCAAGCAGGGCACCATCGCCCATCAGATCATAGGCCGTGCCATGATCGGTCCGTACGGCGGGTTTGCGTTCGATCGGGTCCAGCCGGTCCGCGAAATCGGGCGGCAGCAATTCGGGAAACACGGCATGGCGCAGATTGCCCAGCGTACCATGTGCGCGCAGCGCGTCCCATCCCGCGCGCGCGGCAATGAACCGCGCGTTGGGAAACAGCCGCAGGCCCGACACGTGATCGGCGTGGAAATGGGTGACGACGACTGTCGTGATCTCTTCGGGTCGCAACCCGTGGCGCGCAAGAAACGGCACGGGCTGGCCTCGGGGCTGCAAGCTGGCACCGAGCGCGCGCCCATAGAACCGCAACGCCG
Source organism: Yoonia vestfoldensis DSM 16212 (assembly GCF_000382265.1). Classification (GTDB taxonomy): domain Bacteria; phylum Pseudomonadota; class Alphaproteobacteria; order Rhodobacterales; family Rhodobacteraceae; genus Yoonia; species Yoonia vestfoldensis. The sequence goes on along the minus strand of NZ_KB907979.1, from coordinate 111,163 downwards.
CGCTGCGCCCCGCGTCATGCAGCGCATGCGACGTATAGCCGGTGTCGATCAGCACAGGCCCTGACGCTGCGCCAAGATAGAGCCCGTAGCGTACCCAAAGCGCGCGTTGCCGCCATGGTGCCTCGCGCAGGACGAACCGCTCGGGGGCCTTGACGAGGGCGCTGTTGGCAAAAACGGGCGCGGTCACGACGCGACCTGAAAGGTGCGCTGCAATCCAACCTCGAACGGCACGAGCGGCGACCAGTCCAAGAGGTCGCGGGCCTTGGTGATATCAAGGCTTTGCGCATAGGCGAAAAGCGCAAGGCCATAGCGCGTGATTGCGGGTTCAGGGCGGTGCGGCAGCAGCATGCATGTCATTTCGACAGCACCGGCAATCGCCATGGCCGGGCGGAGCGGCATCTTGCGCCAGCGCAGGGGCTGGTTCGCGGCAGCGCAGGCGCGGCGGGCGATCTGGGTCACGGGGATCACCTCGCCTCCGGTGATGTTGAAGATCTGGCCGGTCGCGTCCGGCCCGGCGCGCAACGCTGCCATCACGGCGGCGACGACGTCATCGACATGCGTCAGGTCGATCCGCGCCCGACCGTCACGCAACAGGGGCAGCGGGCCCCGCCCGGCCGCACGCAGCAGGCGCGGCAACAAGGCTGTGTCGCCCGCGCCATAAATCCCGCGCGGGCGTAGCACGATCGGGCCGAGCGCGGGGGCGTCCAGCACGATCTTTTCGGCCTGTGCCTTGGTCGCGGCATAGGCGTTGAACGGCCGCGGCAAGGGGGCATCTTCGCGCAGGTCCAACTGGTCCATCGGGGCGAAACTGACCGACGCACTGGAGATATGCACAAGCCGCGCCACCCGCAACGCCTGCGCCAATGCGACTATATTGCGCGTTGCGGTGACATTCGCGGCGATGAAGTCCAGCCTTGGCCCAAAAGGTGCAGACAGCGCTGCGCCATGCACGATGGCGCTGATCCCGCTGAAATCGGCAGGGTCCAGCGGGCGGGTCAGGTCATGGGCACGCAAGTCCAGCCCTTGGGCGCGTATGGCGTCGATGCGCGCCACATCGCGCCCCAGCCCGGTGGCAGGCTGCCCCGTGGACGCCAGATGGCGCAGCACCGCCCCGCCCAGAAACCCCGTCGCGCCTGTCACCAACACCGTCATGCGTCAGGCAACCAGGGCCAGGCCGCCAAACGACACCCCCGCCGAGGTGCCAAGCATCAGCACCTTGTCGCCTGCTGCGATCCGACCGTCGCGGCGGGCCAGATCATAGGCAAAAGGGATCGAGGCCGCGACCTGATTGCCATATTCGGCGGCGATATCGACGACCTGCCGGGGCGCGAACCCCGTCAGCCGGATCATATGTGCAAGGCCTGCGGGGCTTGCCTGATGCGGGACGACCAGCGCGACATCGCTTTGTCGCCAGCCGGCCCTGACCAAAAGATCGGCGACAAAGCCTTTGAAATGCTGGGCCGTGACGCGAAACAGCGCCTTGCCATCCATGTCAAAGGTGCTGTTGGCCGCAAATCCGGCGGGATCTTTATGGTAATCAAACCTTGTGCCGCCTGCACCCAGCGTGCAGGCCTCATAGGCCGACGGGTAGCTGCGCATCTGCATCGCTGCAACACAGGCCGCCGCGCGTGGTGGGCTTGCGCCCAAGACCATCGCTGCCGCGCCGTCACCGAACAGCGCGGCGGTTTCCGGATCATCATCCCATGGCAGGGCACGCGATGCGACTTCGGATGACACGACAAGTGCACGGCGTGCGACGCCCGTCGCGATCTGGCGGGCGGCAAGGTCGAATGCAGTGATGAAGCTCAGGCAGGTTGCGTTCACGTCAAAGGCAGCGGCCGTCCCGTCCGCCATGGCAAGCCGCCGCATAACCAAAGGGGCCGTCGCCGGGATCGGCTGATAGGGGACCGCCGCGCCGAACACGAGCAGATCGATCTGATCCGCCGAAAGACCCGCATCGTCCAGCGCGGCCCTGCAAGCAGTGACCGCAAGGCTGATCTGGTCTTCGGTGTCGCACAGATAACGGCTCACCACCCCTGTTGCCTGCACCACGCGGCCCGTGCCAAGCCGCCGCTGCTGTTCGAGATCGGTCGTCGTCATGCGTCGGGCGGGGGACGCGCGCCCTGTTCCGCACACCGAAATCCGCAGATGACCTGTCATGTCAGTTACCCAGCCCGTCCTGCGCGGCGCAAAAACCGGCACCTTTTCCACCCCTGACGCTATCGCGCAAGAGGTCTCAGATCAACGCGTATCGGTCGTCTGTCAGCCCGGGGACCGCTGAGCAGGCGCTTCGGTCGGGGAAGCGCGGGATGAAGGCGCGGTTCTTTTCGCAAGGGCGGAATGTCTTGATTGCGCGGGCAGGCGAAGCTCTGTAGACCTTCCAGCATGGGAAGGTTTCGATTCATGATCTGGAACAGGGCTGTGTCGCTGCTGTGTGCCATGGCCCTTGTGATGGTGGCGTTCGCGCACCGTCCTGCTGATTCCGGCCATGGCCTGACGGACCCGCAGATCGCGTCCTATCTTGCGCTTGGCGGATCGCTGGCCGACCTGTGCCTGTCGGACCTCCCCAGAGAGGACGGCGCGCCCCATGCAGATTGCCCGTCCTGTACCTTGGCCAAAAGTCTGGCGCTTGCCCCGGCGGACCTTGATGCTTCCGGTGATCTTGTCGGCTCGGTCGCGCAAGTGGCCATCGCGGATCGCGCGACGCCGCGCGGTCAGGCGCCACGCGCGCCACCGGCCCGCGGCCCCCCGTTTATCCGTTTGATCTGACTTTCATCAGGTTCCGCGTGTTGCGGGCCAAGATTGCCCGCGCCCGTGCGGGCACCTGATCAATCTGGATGATCTGCCATGAATCGTTTTGTTGTTGCGGCCTTGGCCGCCCTTGCCGCCAGTCCGGTCTGCGCCGATCTGACGGTCGAGATTCCCTTCACCGCCCAGAGTGCCGGTGCGCCCTTTGCCTGCACTGACAGCGATGCGGGCCTTGGCCGTGCGGGAACCGAGGTGCAGGTCCTCGATTTTCGCATTTTCGTTTCGTCGGCCAATCTGATCGCCGCCGACGGCACGCCGCAGGTCAACACCACGCTGCGCGGCACCGTGCCAGATGGCGAGTATCGCGGGCCGGAGTTCGAAGGCGGTGTATCCTTCGACGGGAATCACGGGGAATCCACAACCGCGCCGGCACCCCTGAACCTGACGGCAATGTTCTGGAACTGGCGGGGCGGCGACAAGTTCGCCAAGATCGCATTCTCGCCGGTCACAACAGCGGACATGACTGTTGCCGCGACCACCCAGGTCGAAAAGGCAGGTCACGTCGGCCCCGGCAGCGGGATGCTGCATCTGGGCACGACATTGTGCGCAGCCTCCGACGCGACGCCGCCACCGACCGAACCCTGCGCCAATCCCAACTGCGGGGCCGGGGTGCTGCCGGGCTTCATCCCCGGCACGAGCATGGTGGTCATAGACCCTGCCGCCTTTGGTGCGGGCGCGGACCTGACACAGACCACGCCCAAGACCAGCCCGGGCTGCATGTCTTTCCCGCACGATGCTGACTGCACCAGGGTGCTGCTGCGGCTGGGGATGGCGTTCAATGCCTTGCCGGCCGAACAACAGCGCCTTGTGACCCTGCGCTGACGCTTGGCCATGCGATCCTTTGCCAGAACCGGACGCCCTGGGGGAAGGCGGGCTTATCCCGCCGGAGACCGCGGCCTTTTTGAGGTTACGGACGTGCCGTTCGACAGGGGCTGCTTTCGGACACCTGGCCTGCGCAACGTCGCAGTGACTGCACCCGACATGCATCACGGGTCTGTCGCGACGCTGGAGGCGACGATCCGCCACGACGCCGCAGGTGGACGGCGCATCGCCAGTGGTCCCCATGCAGGTGTGGGCCACGACAATCCATTCAAGGCCCCCGCTGATCACCGAATTCCAGATATCGGACGCCGAAATCGCGGACCTGATTGCCTTTCTCGACAGCCGGATCAGCGAGGAATTCCTCGCTGATCCGGCCTTCGCGGACCCTTGGCCGGGCGGGCACCCGGCCAGTGTGAACAGAGCGATGCCCGTCAACTGAAACCAACACGAAAGTACGAAGATGAAACACATTCTCGCAATCGCAGTCCTTGCATTGCCGTTTGCCGCCGCCACCAAGGCCGCCGCCCATGCCACCTTTGCCGAACGCGAGGTCGTGCAAAACCAGACCAGCCGTCTGACGTTGCGGGTGCCCCATGGCTGCGGCGACGAGGCAACGCTGCGCGTGCGCGTCCAGATACCCGAAGGCGTCATTGCGACCCAGCCCATGGTCAAGGCCGGTTGGGAACTTCAGACCGTGACAGGGCCCTATGCCAATGCCCATGCCATACATGGCAATTCCGTGACCGAAGGCGTGCGCGAAATCATCTGGTCGGGTGAGCTGCCCGATGCCTTTTACGATGAATTCGTGTTCCGTGTCCGCGTGACCGAAGAGGTCCCGGCAGGTGCGATGCTGTACATTCCTGTCGTGCAGGAATGCGCAAACGGGGCCGAACGCTGGATCGAGATCCCTGCCGCCGGACAGGACAGCCACGATCTGGAGGATCCGGCACCCGGCGTCATGGTCGTGCCAGCGGCCCCGGCCGGGCATGGGCATTAGCTATGCCTGGGGGTCGGGTTGCGGCGACGTCGCTGTCCGATCGCCACGACCTTGCGGCGCAAGCCCTTGATGCGCGCCGACAACGCCGCCGGGCAAGGCCATGGCTCGGCGGAACAATTAATGGATAACCGCCGATGCGTCATGCCCTGATCCTTCTCCTTGTCCTGTTCATGCCGTTGCAGGCGCTGGCGCATGCCCAGTTGCGTGGCGCGGGCCCTGCCGACGGGGCGGTGCTTGACGCGATGCCCGGCAACGTTACGCTGACCTTCAACGAGCCGGTTGCCCCCTTGGTTCTGCGTCTTTTTGGACCGGACGGGGCTGCGACCGATCTTGTGGGAACGGCAGAGAACGCGGTCGTGACCGCAGCGCTCCGGGGTGTTCTGGTCGAGGGGACATATCTGCTGTCATGGCGCGTTGTATCGGCGGATGGACATCCCGTGGGCGGCACGCTGACGTTTCATATCGGCGCGCCTTCTGCCGCGCCGCCGACCCCGGCGGACCTTGCGGCAGGCGCGGCCCGGATGGCCTCTGCCCTGCGCTTTTTGCTGACCGCAACTGTGGTGGTGGCCGTCGGCGCGTCGCTGTTTGCGGCGTTCGTCATCCGTGGGCAGGCCGGGCCGCAATTGTCCCGTGCCGCATTGGTTGCCGCCAGTGCGACCTTGCCCGCAGGCGTGCTGGTGGTGGGCGTTCAGGGGCTCGACATGCTGTCGCTGGCCCCCGCTGCGCTGCTGACGCCGCAGCCGTGGTGGGCGGGGCTATCAGCGCCGGTGACCCTGACCGTCATCTTGTCATGCATGGCTGCGGTGCTTTCGGCTGGCGCATTGCGCTGCGGCACAGGCCCCGTGCGCGACGCGTTTGCGCTCGTGGCACTGCTGCTGGCTGCGCTGTCATTCGCGGCCTCTGGTCATGCCGCCGCCGCGCCGCCGCGCGCGGTCGCCTTGCCCGCCGTCACGCTGCATGCCGCTGCGCTTGTCTTTTGGATGGGATCGCTCCTGCCGCTGCTTTTCGCGCTGCGCGGGGCCGATGCCGCCGTCATCCTGCATCGCTTTGCCGCAATCGCCATTCCCGCGGTCGTGGTGCTGGTCCTCAGCGGCGCGACATTGACCTGGTTGCAGGCAGGCACCTCAACGGGCCTGATGGGATCAGCCTATGGCATCGTGCTTGCGGCAAAACTGGTCCTTGTCGCAATTCTCCTTGGTGTTGCTGCAAGAAACCGGTTTGTCCTGACCCCTGCGCTTTGCGAGGCGCAGCCGCAGGCCGCGCCGCATCTCAGACGCGCCATCCGTGCCGAGATCGTCCTCGGGCTGGCGATCCTTGCGCTGGCTTCGGGCTTTCGGCTGACGCCGCCGCCCCGTGCCTTGGCCGCGCCGGTCGCACCGCTTTATGCGCATATCCACACCGACCGCGCGATGGCCGACATCCGGCTGACACCGGGGCGCGCGGGGCCGGTCACCGTCATGCTCGGTTTTCAGACGGGCGATTTCGCCGAACTGGTGCCACGGGCCGCCGAGGTCATCTTTGCACAGCCCGCAGCCGGGATCGCGCCGATCCGGCAACAGGCGCTGCGAGGCGGTGACGGGCTTTGGCATGCGGGGCCCGTCACCTTGCCGCTCGCAGGCGATTGGGAGGTGACGCTGCGCCTTCTGATCACCGATTTCGAAAGCATGATACTGACCGACACGATCAACCTTCCCGATTGACAGGAGACCCCATGAAACGCCTTGCCCTTGCCGCGCTGCCTGCCACCGCTCACGAGGTGATCACCGACACGCTGGTCATCGACCACCCCTACGCGCTGGAAACCGTGGCCACGGCGATGTCCGGCGCAGGCTATCTGACGATCACGAACACCGGCAGCGCAGCCGACCGCCTGCTTGCGGTGCGCGCCGAGTTCCCGCGCGTGACGCTGCACGCGACGCAAACCGACGCGCAGGGCGTGACCCGGATGATCCAGGTCGAGGGTATCGCGATCGCACCGGGCGAGACGGTGAGATTCGCGCCGGGTGGCATGCATGTGATGTTCATGGGCCTTGACGGCGACCCCTTCGAGGAAGGCGAGCGTATTCCCGCCACGCTGGTCTTTGAACATGCGGGCGAGATCGCGTTCGAATTCTGGGTCGAACCGCGCGACGACGCGATAACAGGGCATGATCATGGCAGGCTTGTTCTGCCGACAGGGGATGTGGCAGCCGATGGCCCAAAGGCCGCGCGGATCAATGCAGCGCGAATTTCAGCATCTTCACAAGCAGGCTGAGTCCGCCGGTCAGGCCTGCACTGCCCATCGCCGCCACAATTGTGCCACCCACACGCCAGCCAATCCGGCCGCCGAACCAGACGATCAGCCCCGAGGCCAGCGCCTGCGCGAGGTAAAGCGCTGCGTCGTCCGGGTCTGTTGCCGGACATGGGATGCGTCAGCCAAGGTGGCGGCCGGACCGGATGCAAGCATCCTTTCGCATGTCTTGGCAAAGGCTTTGGCACGTCCGATCGCACAGACCGATCCCACACGCATCAGCCACGGGCGGGATGCAGTGCCGGGAGATGCGCCAGAACCGTGATGGAGCCGTCGACAACGCCAAAAGCGGCCTCGTCACTCCGTCGCGTGGTGGCTGTCATCGGACCATTTGGCGCCAGGGTGAGAGCCGTCGCAGAACGGCTTGTTCGCCGCGGCATAGCGCCACCTTGGGCCTGCCTGACACATCCAAGGCGACCGCGCCTGTCAGACGGGGTGCGCTCTCGACAATCAGCGGGCCGTTGTCGGCGGGGGTGATCCTTGGCAGGTCGGACATGAATGTGGCCTTTCAGCTTGGCAGGACTGCGTCAGGCCTGCGTGGCGGACAAGCGCCTTGTGCCGAGCCAGACCCAGAAGCTGAGCACGATTGCCGAACCCGAGATCAGCGTCATCACGGTGCCCGGAAAGAAATTCACGTAGCCCGGCAGGTCCACGAACACCAGATAGCCGATATCCGCAAGACCGCCCACCATTGCGGTGACCCAGATCGCGGTCAGGTTGCGCCGCCAGATGAATGAGGCACCAAGGATTGTGACGATCCCGATCCACAAAAGGTTGAATCCGTGCTGGTTCAGGACCCCGCCGACCGCCGGATGATAATCGGCGACCAACAATGCGGGATCGACAGCATCTGCGATGGCGGCAAAGCCCCCGGATGGGGCCTGAATGATCGTCATCACCCCTGCGAGGGTGTGAACAAGGCCCCAGATCACCCACAGGATGGCTGCGATCTTCAGGGCGGTGGTTTGTGTTTTGGTCATCGGGGTTCCTTGCTGCGTTGTCTGATGGGCTGGGCGGGGGCGGCCAAGGCGTGGTCAGGCCAAGGCGAACGGGTCTGGTGTCGCGACGAGGCGGCGCAGAACGTCATCGAGCGCGGCGATATCCTCGGGCCGGGTCAGCCGTGCGGTGGCGGCATCCCAAGCCTCGGGCCAGTTGCCGATCCCCAGCGTGCCGCGCAGGTCGGCGCCGAAATGCGGGGCCAGCATCTGCTGGCTTGCCAGCACATTGGCGCCCGCCCTTGGTCCGGGTGTTGCCGCCAGCATCACCATGGGTTTGCCCTGCCAGAGCGCCATTTCGATCCGGCTCATCCAGTCAAAGACATTCTTCCAGGCTGCGGTCACAAAGCCATTGTGCTCGGCGAAAGCGACAAGCACGGCATCGGCCGCACCGATCCGGCCATGGAAATCCCGCGCTGCGGCGGGAATCCCGTCCGCGCGTTCGCGGTCAATGGAATAGATCGGCATCTCATAGGCATTCAGGTCGAGCGTTTCGACCTCTGCCGCCGGGATGATCGCCCGCAGTCGGCGACCCGCATGGTCGATCAGCGCCCGATTGATGGATTGGCGGCTGTTCGTGGCCGCAAAAGACAACAGTTTCATGATGGATACCTCAGCCGGGTCATGCCGACCGCCTGCCGAACCACATCCGGCGAAGAAGACCATCCTTGAGGATGAATTGGTGATAAACCGCTGCCACCACGTGCAGGGCGATCAGCGCCACCAGAAGCGATGCGATCACACCATGCGCCGCCCGCTGCCGAAGATCCGAGAGTTCCGGTGGCAGCGTCTCGGCCGTGCCGCCATAGACGATGGGAAAAAGGCCCGCGCCAAGCGCTGATGCCAATCCGGTGGCGACCATGCCCGCGATCAGCACATAGAACCCCCAATGCGTCCAGCGACCAAGCCGGTCAAGCAAGGGGGTGCCGGTCGTGGCATGTGGCGGGTGCGTGCTGCGCGTGCGGGTGACAAGGCGGAGGATCAGCAAGACGCCGATCGCCATGCCAAAGACCATGTGGCCGCCAAGACCCTTCACCTTGTCAGGGCTGTCGGGTGGCATGTTGGCAAGCACCACACCACCCGCAGCAAGCGCGACAAGGATCATCAATGCAATCAGCCAATGCAGCACGACAAGAAAGGGGTGATATCTTTGCATGGTGCGGTGCCTTTTCTTTGGTTTTCACGCCATACCCTGCGGCGACGATCCGATGCGCACCAGATATCGAAATGCGCAGAACATGCGCGCTGATATGACATGGGGACAGTGTGTCATCGCTTGCCGGGAACGGGCGCCCACGCGATTGCCTGCGCCCAATCGGTGATCGCCGCCTTTGTTGGCCAGTCGAACAGCGCGCCGTGGCGGGTTCCAGCCATATCCTCCAGCCTGTGGGCGATAGGTAGACGCCGCGCCGTGTCCTGCCACGGATCAGCGGGTGTGAATCGCCGACCCCGAGCGTCTCGCCAAGCGCAGCAACAGGTTGAGCACCGACAGTGATGGGGTCAAGATATGGGCAGACACGGGATATCCTCGCTCTGCCAACAAGATTGCGCGGCCAGAGCGACGGTCCTGACGACCGGATTGAAACACGCCTGCGATACACGGTCTTGATGCACCACAGGTCGAAACGCGGATGACCCGCGCGTTGCTGCGTCCCCTGTTCGATGCTACGCACGGATATGGAATACTGGACGGAACTCCGCACCGCGCTGATGGTCGCGCGTCTTGGCACGGTCAGTGCGGCGGCCGATGCGCTCGGCGTGCATCGTGCGACGGTAAACCGCCACGTCGAGACACTGGAAGGGGCGTTTGGCGACACGCTGTTCCAGCGCCATGCGCGCGGCTATGCGCTGACAGATGCGGGCCGCGATATGCTGGAGGTCGCCAGCCGCGCCGATGAGATGTTCGCCGATCTGGCCGGACGCGCGCGTGGCAAAGCCGGGCAATTGTCGGGATCGCTGATCGTGACCGCCCTGGCGGGCGTAGCGCCGCTCGTGATGCCCGCGATCCGCGATTTCCATCTTGCCCATCCGCAGATTGCACTGGAATTCGTGGCCGGGGCGCAACTCGCACGGTTGGAGCATGGCGAAGCGCATGTCGCCGTCCGCGCCGGGGCGAAACCGGAGGTGCCCGACTACGTCGTGACGCTGTATCGCCGCCTGCGCTTTGGGCTTTATGCCAGCCGGGACTATCGCGACCGGGCGGGTCCGATCGACCCCGATCGTCTTGATGGGCACCGCTTTGTCGGGTCGGTCGGCGCACCGCGCCCGGTGCCCTATGCCGACTGGATGAATGCCAATGTCCCGCCCGAGGCGCTGGCCCTGCAGACCACCGACCAACAGGTGCTGCACAGCGCGGTCTGCGACGGGCTGGGGCTGGGGTTTCTGGCCGAACACGATGCCTGCGTCCGGCCCGATCTGGTCGAGATCATCGCGCCCGGCGACGCGTGGTCGACCGCGCTCTGGGTTGTGACCCATGTCGATCTGCACCGCACAACAAAGGTGCAGACGTTCCTTTCGCACCTCAGGGTGCGCATATTGGCAGAGACCGCCGCACGACCCGCGATCCGCTAGGAAAGACCAATCCACCGGCAGATATCAAATTGCTGCTGCCGCCGGTGGCAACCTATCCGACACGCGCCGAAGGCTTTGGCGCAAGGGCTGTCATCCAAAGCGACCGATGCCACAAGAAGCGATGTTCTATTGACGCCCGCGTCAGGTCTGGTCGGCATCCCGACAGACGATCACGCGCATCATGATTGACCAGACGGCGCACGATCCGACCGCGCCACAGCCCATGACAATCGCAAGCGTCAATCGGGTCTCAACCGACGCTGTCTTGCCCGGCACGTTCGCGCGCCTCCGCCTGCACGGGCTGCGGCCAAACGTCAAAGCGCCACCTGTCCAAGCGGGCCAGTCAGCGGCCTGCGTCAGATCAGCATGTTGCGGGGATCGCCGATCAGGCTGCAATAATGCGCCATGAACCGCGCGGCATCCGCACCGTTGATCACGCGGTGGTCATAGGACAGATCAAGCGGCACCATCGGCACCGGACGCGGTGTTTCGCCATCCCAGACAGTGACGGTTTCGGTGCGCGTGATGCCAAGGATCGCAACCTCCGGCGGGTTCACGATAGGGGTAAAGGCGGTGCCGCCGATCCCGCCCAGATTGGTGATCGTCATGGAGGCCCCGCCCATCTGATCCGGCGTGACCTTGCGCGCCTGCGCGCGCGCCGCCAGATCGGCGATTTCCGCTGCGATCTGCCACAGACCCTTATGGTCGGCATCGCGGATGACCGGCACCATCAACCCGTGCGGCGTGTCCACGGCGATCCCGATGTGGATATAACCCTTCAGCACAAGTGTCTGCCCATCAGGCGAGAGCGATGTATTGAACCGCGGAAATTTGCGCAAGCCCCGCGCAAGAGCGGCCACATGGAACGCCAGCGCGGTCAGTTTGACACCGCGCGCGTCGGCCTGCGATCGCAGGCTGGACCGGAGGCGTTCTACCGCGCGGATATCGGCGCGGTCGTGGTGTGTGACCGCGGGGATCAGCGACTGGGCGGCGGCCATGTTGCGGGCCGCGACCTGCGCAAAGCGTGACATCGGTTCCTCGGTCACAGGGCCGTACTGGCTATGATCCACATCCCAATAGCCGATGTCGCCGGTCGGTGCAGCGCCGGACTTTGCCGCGATATCCTCGGGGCCGATCGTCGTGCGCCCCAGCTTCCTTGCCAGATTGTCGATATCCACATTCTGATCGCGCGCCATGCGGCGGGTCGAGGGGCTGGCGATAATCTCTGTCATGGTGATCCCCTTACCAACTGGCTGAAATATATTGCGTTTCCATGAATTCGAGCATGCCTTCATGCCCGCCTTCACGGCCCAGCCCCGATTGCTTGGTGCCGCCGAACGGTGCCGCAGGGTCGCTGACAAGGCCACGGTTCAGCCCCACCATCCCGTAGTCGAGCCTTTCGCAGACCTGCAAGGCGCGTTTGAAATCACCCGAGAATACATAGGCGACCAGCCCGTATTCGGTGGCATTGGCGCGCCTTATGACATCGTCCTGATCGGTGAAGGTCTGGATCGCGGCGACGGGTCCGAAGATTTCGTCATGCACGCAATCGGCTGTTTCGGACACATTGGACAGGACCGTGGGCGGGTAGAAATAGCCTTTGCCATCAGGCGTGACCCCGCCGCATTCCACCTTGGCCCCTTTGGCCACGGCATCGGCAACGAAAGCCGCCACCTTGTCGCGGGTATCGGCGTTGACCAGGGGGCCGACGTCGACGCTGGGGTCGCTGCCGTCGCCGACTTTCAGCGTGGCCATCCGGGCGGTCAGGCGTTTGGTGAAGTCTTCTGCAATGCGTTCATGCACATAAATCCGGTTTGCGGCGGTGCAAGCCTCGCCCAGATTGCGCATCTTGGCCTGCATCGTACCGTCGATCGCAGTATCGATATCGGTATCGTCAAAGACGATCACCGGCGCGTTGCCGCCCAATTCCATCGCCGGTTTCAGCACCTGATCGGCGGCCGATTTCAACAGCTTGCGGCCCACGCCGGTCGATCCGGTGAAACTGACAACGCGTACGCGGGGGTCGTGCAGCATGTGATCCACAAGCGCGCCGGTCTTGCGCGACGGCAGGACGTTGACCAGACCGGGGGGCACGCCGGCCTCTTCCAACAGGGGCATCAGTGCCAGCATGGTCAAGGGCGTTTCAGAGGCGGGTTTGATGATGACGCCGCACCCTGCCGCCAAGGCGGGCGCGATCTTGCGGGTGCCCATCGCGGCGGGGTAGTTCCACGGCGTGATCAGCACGGCGAGGCCTGCCGGTTTATGCTGCACCATGATCCGCGCGCCCGATGCGGGGGCATGGGTGATCATGCCATCGGCGCGCACGGCCTCTTCCGCGAACCAGCGAAAGAATTCGGCGGCATAGGCGGCCTCGCCTTTGGCATCGGCGCCCGCCTTGCCGTTTTCGAGCGTGATCAGATGCGCGAATTCATCCAGCCGTGCTGTCATCAGTTCCCACGCCTTGCGCAATACTTCAGAGCGTGCGCGCGGGGTGCGGGCGGCCCAATCGGCCATCGCGGCCTCGGCGGCGTCCAATGCCTTGTCCGCATCAGCGATATCGGCGCTCGCGACCGAGGCGATGACCTGTTCGGTGGCGGGGTTGATGACGTCGAACCGATCTGCGGTCTTGTGCCATGCGCCGTTGATATAAAGGTCGGTATATTCCATTTCGGTCCCCAAGGGTCAGAGCAGATGGTGAAGCGGATGCTCCATCCGGCCTGCGAAAGTTGTCAGAAGCTGGATCGCGGCGGCGGCATCCAGTTGTGCGGACGTGCATTCCAGCGTGATCGTCAGCCCCTGTGCGCCTGTCATCAGCGTCAGAACCGGCAAGTCCGCCGCGCCCAGCGTGATGTTGCGCAAGGCTGTGCCGCGCAGGTCGCGCAGGATCAGGTCTGCCGCATTCTCGGTTGGCCCGACAGCGGACAACGACCGCCCCGCAGGTACGGCATAGCGGTGCTGCTGGCCAAAGCGGTCGATGGCGACAACGCAGGGGGCCGTCAGGCTGGCACCCGCGAGACCGGCAAGGAGTGCGTCTGCGTCAGTCAATCCGTTCTGTGCTGCCCAAGGGATGAAGTCGACAAAGCCATCATCGCTGATTTCCGCGGTCAGGCTGCATGTCGCGGCAGCGGTTGTCGCAACCGGCGTTTCTGTGGGTATTGCGCGCAAGGTTTCCAGATCAGCGACGTGGAACGGTTGTGCATGGCCCGCCTTGACCAACAGTGCCAGATCAAGCCCCTGTTCCAGCGCCAGCCTGCGGGCCTTTGGTGACGCGAGGATACGCCCATTCGTCTGCGCCGCGGGCGGGGCAGGGGTGGCCGGTTTTGGATCCTTCTGCTTTGGTGCGTCAGGTGCCTTTGCGGTAGGTTCTGGCGTAGGGGCCGATTTGGCGGCATCGCCATGTTTTCGGGCGACCGGATTTTCGGGCTTGTCCGCGCTGATGATCGCAACCTGCGCACCGACCGGCACCTCTTGGCCAGCCTCGGCCAAGGTGGCGGCCAGAAAGCCGTCGAAACCTGCGCTGACTTCCATCGTGGATTTGTCGGTTTCGACCTCGAACAGCAGATCGTCGGCGGCAACGGCATCGCCGGGGGATTTCAGCCAGTTGACCAAGAGGCCGGTGTCCTGCGCCATGCCAAGCTGGGGCATGGTGACGGATTTGCCCGGCGGCAGGTCGTCGCCTGCGGCGGGGGCGTCGGCCGGTTTGGGGGCAGGGGCATCGTCAGCGGCGCTGTCGGAAATCTGCGCGATCACGGCACCGACCGGCACATCTTCGCCTTCGCCGGCTGTCACGCCGGTCAGAAAGCCGCTGGCCTGCGCCTCGACCTCCATCGTGGCCTTGTCGGTTTCCACCTCGAACAAGGCATCGCCTTTGGTCACGGCATCGCCCGGCGCTTTGAGCCAGGCGACGATCTTGCCCGCGTCCTGCGCCATGCCAAGCTGGGGCATTGTCACATCACGCGGCATGGATCATCTCCCCCGCGCAAAGCCTGCGGGCATTGGCAGCGACGGTTTCGGGCGTGGGCACGGTGACATCTTCCAGCGCGGGCGAGAAGGGGACGGGCACATCCATGGCCCCCATGCGCAGGACGGGGGCATCCAGATGGTAGAACGCCTTTTCGTTCAGGCGCGACGCGATTTCTGCGGTGACGCCGTAGCTTTGGTGCCCTTCGTCGATGACGATGGCGCGGCTGGTCTTGCGTACGCTGGCCAGCAGCGTTTCCTCGTCCAAAGGCACGATGGTGCGGGGGTCGATCACCTCGACGCTGATGCCTTCCTTGGCCAGAATGTCGGCAGCTTTTTCCGCGACCTGCACCATGGACGACGTGGCGATAAAGGTGATGTCGGTGCCGGTCCGCTTGACGTTCGCGACACCGAAGGGGATCAGATATTCCTCTTCCGGCACGGGGGCCTTGTCCTGATACATCAACTTGTCCTCAAAAATGACGACAGGGTTGTTGTCGCGGATCGCGGTTTTCATCAGGCCCTTGGCCTCGTAGGCCGATGACGGCATCGCGACCTTCAGCCCCGGAATATGTGCGACCAAAGCCTGCAAGGACTGGCTGTGTTGCGCGGCAGACCGGCGGGTCGCGCCCATATTGGTGCGCAAAACCATCGGCACCTTCAGTTTGCCGCCCGACATGTAATGCTGCTTGGCCGCCTGATTGCACAGCTGGTCCATCACCAGATAGATGAAATCGCCGAACATCAGATCGACGATAGGGCGCGCGCCGGTCATGGCGGCACCGACGGCAAGCCCGACAAAACCGGGTTCGGAAATGGGCGTGTCAATGACCCGTTCGGTGCCGAATTCCTCGACCAGACCGGACAGGACCTTGAAGGGGGTGCCCGCCTCGGCCACGTCTTCGCCCATCAGAAACACGGTTGCGTCACGGCGCATTTCTTCGGCGATGGCCTCGTTGACGGCTTGGGACAGGGTGATCTCTCTCATGATTGGCTCTCCTCAATCCGCGTAGACGTGCATGTCCACTTCGGACACATCGGGGTATTTGGCGGCCTCGGCATAGGCGACGGCGGCAGTCGCATCTTCCTCGATCTCGGCGTTCATCGCTTCGATCTCGGCCTCGGTGGCGATGCCTTGATCGACCAGCCAGCCGCGGAACCGCACGATGGGGTCGCGGTTCTCTTTCCAATCCTTTTCTTCGTCCTTGGACCGGTAATATTCGCGGTTGATGTCGCCCACATGGTGGCCGTGATAGCGGTAGGTTTCGAGTTCGACAAAGAACGGCCCTTCGCCCTTGCGGCAGCGCGCGACCAGTTTTTGCGTCAACGCGTTGACGGCCAGCACATCCTGTCCATCGACCTTGAACGCTTCGATCCCGAAAGCTTCGGCGCGGGCGGTGATGGAGCCTGCAGCGATTTCCTCGGTCTTGGTGTATTCGGAATAGCCGTTGTTTTCGCAGGCATAGATGACCGGCAGATGCCACAGGGCCGCCATGTTCATCACCTCATAGAGCAGGCCTTGTGCGGTGGCCCCGTCACCAAAGAAACAGACGGTGACGTCGTTCTGGCCCAGAAGTTTTGCCCGCAGGGCAGAGCCTGTGGCGATCCCCATCGACCCGCCGACGATGGCATTGGCGCCCAGATTGCCGTGGCTTTGGTCGGCGATATGCATCGACCCGCCCTTGCCGCGGCAATAGCCTTCTTCCTTGCCCAGCAGTTCGCAGAACATTTCGCGGAAATTCGCCCCCTTGGCCACGCAATGCCCGTGGCCACGGTGGGTCGATGTGATGCGGTCATCATCGGTCAGCGCCTCGCAGATGCCGACGGCGACGGCCTCTTCGCCGGAATACATATGCGTGAGGCCCGGCATCTTGGCGGACAGGTACAACTGGTTGGCATTATCCTCGAACGTGCGGATGCGGACCATCTGGCGGTACATGCGCAGGTAATCTTCGGAATTGGTTTTGGTCATCGGGTGATCCCTTTTGTGCGGGTCAGGTGCGCAAGATGCGCACCCTACGGGCGGCGTAGGGTGCGCATTCTGCGCACCCCGAAGCGCCCTAATACCGGTTGGCGATGGGCAGTTCTTCGGCGGGGAACAGGCTGATCACCTCGCAGCCGGTTTCGGTCACGACCACCTCTTCCTCGATCCGTGCGGCGGAATAGCCGTCGGTGGCGGGGCAATAGGTTTCCAGCGCAAAGACCATGCCGGTCTTGATCTCCATCGGGTGATCCATGCTGATCGCGCGGCTGATGATGGGCCGTTCATGGAGCGCAAGGCCAAGGCCGTGCCCGAATTGCAGCCCGAACGCCTGATCTTCATTTGCAAAGCCAAGGCTTTCGGCGGTGGGCCAGACGGCGGCGACCTTATCTGTCGTCACGCCCGGTTTGATCATCGCAATCGAGGCGTCGATCCATTCGCGCGCCTTGGTATAGGCATCGGTCTGCGACGGTGTCGCGCGGCCCACGTTGAACGTGCGGTAGTAACAGGTGCGATATCCCTGATAGCTTTGCAGGATGTCAAAGAACGCCTGATCGCCGGGCCGGATCAGCCGGTCGGTAAAGTTATGCGGATGCGGGTTGCAGCGTTCGCCGGAAATGGCGTTGATCGCCTCGACATCGTCGGACCCCATTTCATAGAGCATCTTGTTGGACAGCGCGACGATGTCGTTTTCGCGCACGCCGGGTTTCAGTTCTTCATAGATCATGTGATAGACGCCATCGACCATCGCGGCAGCCTGCGTCAAAAGCTGGATTTCATCCCAATTCTTGATCTCGCGCGCAGCGAGCATGATCTGCTGGCCATCGACGACATTGATGCCTTCTTCCTTCAGCGCATGGAACATCGCGGTTTCGGCGTAATCGACACCCACCGGCATATCGGCCATGCCCGCATCGCGGATCAGTCCGGCGATCTGCTTGGCGTATTTCTGCATCAGGCCGAATTCGGGCGGGATCGTGCCGCGCATGCCCACGACGCCGGCCAGACAATGGTCAGGCTCCAGCCAGTCGGCGTGGCGTTTGTGATGCATCGCCGCTGATCCGAAATCCCAGACATACGGGCTGTCGTCACCCGTCAGCAGGCAGAAGCGGCACATCTTGTCCCGTTCCCATTCGCCGATCTTGGTGGCGCTGACATAGCGGATATTGTTCACATCGAACAACAACAGCGTGCCCGCGTTGGATGCCTGCAACGCCTGCCGTGTGCGGGCGAGGCGATAGCGGCGCAGACGGTCGTGGTCGATGCGGCGTTCGAAATCCACCGTGGTATGGCCCCAGGCGGGAATGCGTTCGCGCCATTCCCAGTTGGGTTCAAGGTCTTGCGGCGTCAGCAGGTTGGGCATCAATGCGCGTGACATGGCTTACTCCTTCATGGTGCGGGACACGCACCATTTGATGATAAAAAATTGTATTAAATCAGGCTATTGGATACACCAACCGCCATCGATATGGATCATCTGGCCGGTCATGTAATCACTGTCGTCGCTGACTAGAAAAGACGCGGTGCCGGTGATGTCCTTGGGGTAGGAGACGCGTTTGATATGCAGCGCGTCGCGCACGATATCGTCATAGGCCTGACCTTCGTGGTCCTTGAACCCGATCTCGACCAGATCCTTGTCGAGCTGTTCCCAAAGCGGTGTGACAACGACACCCGGCGCATAGCCGTTGACGGTGATGTTGTGTTCGGCAAGGCCAATGGCCCCGCAATGGGTCAGCGCCAGACAGCCGTATTTGCTGGTGCAGTAGACCGTCACATCCACCAGCGGTTTGCGCGACGCGATGGAACCGACGTTGATCAGCTTGTAGGGATGGTCGGGCATCGGACCTTGGGCGATCATCTGGCGGGCGGTTTCCTGCATGCCCAGCCACATCGCCTTGGTGTTGACGTTCATGATCAGGTCCCAGTTGTCTTCGTCGATATCCATGAAGAAACGGGGCTTGTTCAGACCGGCATTGAAAACACCCACGTTGATCGACCCGAAAGCCGCGACGGTCGCCGCGACGGCGGCGGCATTGTCTTCGCGCTTGGTCACATCCATGCGGACCGCAATCGCCTTGCCGTTGCCTGCGGCGTTAATCTTGTCCGCGACGCCTTGGGCCGCGTCCAGATCCAGATCGCCAAGGCAAATGTTCGCGCCTTGCGCGGCAAAGTTTTCGGCATTGGCCGCACCCATGCCGCGTCCGGCCCCGGTGATCAGGATGTTCTTGCCGTTCAGGCGATTGGTGTCCATGGTTTCCTCCCTTGGGTGTTCTAATGTCGTAGGATGTCTTCGGCGCGGGCCTGCACCCGGTCGAGCGCGTCACGCGGGCTGATGATCCCGCGCAGCATGTCGTGAAGTTCGAACCCGCACAGGTTGATGATCTCGGAAATCTGCGGGATCGGGGGGCGCGGCCAGAATTGCAGCTCGTCGCGCCAGGACATCTGGTCGAGAAGGCCGAAAATCGGCGACAGGCGCCGTACTTCTGGGTCGGCCCCGACGGAATAGCGGGGTTCGGTCCGGCTGCCGTTCTGGGCGTAAAGTTTCTGCGCGCCGGGGGATGTGAAGGTGACCAGCGCTTCGACTGTGTCGTCGATCCGGTCATCGGGCAGGTTGGTCGGCACGCAAAGCACATAGCCGCCCACCGGCGCAATCGGTGCGCCCTGCGGCCCGTGGGGATGCGGCAGATAGCCGGTATTGCCATGCGCTGGGCTGTTCGGGTCAAGCTCGAAATAGGGGGCGAGCAGGGTATAGCCATAGGCCATCGCGACATGGCCTGCACCATACGGGCGCACCCGTTCGTACCACGACATCGACAGGATATCGGGCGGCGAATAATCCAACAGCTGCATCAGGTACTCCGCCGCTTGCAGCGCGCGGTCGGTGTTCAGCGTGGGGGTAAACCCGCCCTTGGCCAGCCTGTCGGTGTCGAAACCGCCCGCGATCCGCGGGATGTCGATGATCGGCTGGCCGAAGGCCGCGCAGGTCATCATGAACGTATGTCCCAGCGCGGTACCGCGTGCCGCGTTCCATGCCACGCCGTACCGTCCGCGCTGCGGATTGTGGAAATGGCGTGCGGCCTCGATGACACCGGCGGTCGTGGTCGGGGGTTCGATATTGTCGTTCGCGAACCAATCCTTGCGGTAGAACAAGAGTTCCGGCGTGGTCTGGCTGGGCACGCCATACGCGCGCCCGCCCCAATGCGCCGCGCGCCAGCCAGCGGTGTGGAAATCCGCAGGATCAAGCCGTGCGATATCCATCACCTCGTCCAACGGGCGGATCACGCCCTTTTCGACGAATTCACCGACCCAAGGCAGGTCGATGGCGATCAGGTCATACCGGCTTTTGGGGCGTTCGGCATTGCGCAACGCTTCTTCGCGCAGCCGGTCGATGGAAAAGGCGCGCTGGTGGATATTGGTGCCGACGATCTGTTCGAACTGGCGTTTCAGCCCTTCCATCACCATGAACGTCGGGTCGCCATGCACAAGGATGCGCAAGCCGCCCGACAGCTTGAGCGGTTGCGGCAATGCGCTCATCGGGGGGATCGCGGCGCGGCCGGGCTGGTAGGACCCGCCGAAATAGTAATCGGTAATGTCGGCAGATGGTTCGTTGACCTCGAACGAAGCCCGCACCAGCCGGTCGATCCGGTCGGCCAGCTGGCTGAACCCTTCCAGCAGGTCGCTGCTGGGGTGCAGGGAATAGCTTTT
The DNA here is from genome assembly GCF_000382265.1 of Yoonia vestfoldensis DSM 16212. Lineage (GTDB taxonomy): Bacteria > Pseudomonadota > Alphaproteobacteria > Rhodobacterales > Rhodobacteraceae > Yoonia > Yoonia vestfoldensis. The sequence goes on along the minus strand of NZ_KB907979.1, from coordinate 91,034 downwards.
GCCGGTTTTCGTCCGCGCCCGGCGTTCGATCAGCCCGGCATCCTGAATCTCGGCCAGTTTGCGGGTCGCAGTCGCATAGGGCACACCGGCTGCCGACACCATGGACGAGGGCGATACGATCCGCCCCGCCGAATGGCTTTGAAGCAGATGCAAAATCATGTTCAGATGCGGATTGGCAGTATTGGGATCTATGGCGTTGTCGATCTCCACCGTCAGATTGGACAAAAACTGCGTCACACGGTCGAGATCAGCGCCCGCCATCACGCCGGTCAGCACCGCCGGCCCACCGGGGGCCGCCTGTCCAGACTGGATATTTCGTGCGACACTTTGTTGCATTGGACCTGAGTTTTGTGGGGCGAGAGATCGCCGGTGGGATGCCTTCATGGTATTCCTCATGCAAATTAGCCATAATGGTAGAGGGGAATATTGCCATAAAGCCCATAATGGATAAAATTAAATCCGTAATGAACAAAATTTTGGGGTCTTTTCATCCCGAAATCGCGCTTTTTGGCGAGGTCGATTACATGGGGCGGTGTCCCAGGGCTGGGAGGCTGCCGGTAATCGGAACACATTGATCCACGGGAGGATTTTAGAATGAAAATGACCATGACCGCAGCTCTTGCCTGCACCACAGCGATGTTCGGTGCGGCGGCTGCTGCCCAGACCACGACGATCGGCATCACGCAGAACAACGTCGGCGTCGACAGCTATCAGACCACTTATGAACGCGCCTTCATCGCCGCCGCCGAGGCGAACCCCGATGTCGATGTGATCGTGCTCGATGCCGGCGGCGACGTCGCCCGCCAACTGGCGCAGATGGAGGATCTGATCCAGCAGGAAGTCGATGTCATCATCATCTGGCCCACCAACGGCGAGGCCGTGATCCCCGCCGTGCGCCGTGCCCATAATGCCGGCATCCCGGTCGTCGTGACCAATTCCAACATTGCCGAACCGGGGTTCGATTTCATCCGGTCTTTCTCTGGCCCCGATAACGTCACCCAAGGGTCACGGTCGGCCGAGATCATGTGCGAACGTTTCACCGAACTCGGGATCGAAAACGAAGCCCGCGTGGTGCAGATTTCAGGCCAACCCGGCTACACCACAGCGATCGAACGCCAGCAGGGCTTTGACGAACGTCTGCCAGAAGTGTGCCCGAACGTGACCCTGGTCGAAACCCAGCCGGGCGACTGGAACCGCGAACGGTCGCAGCAGGTGATGGAAGCCTTCCTGATCAAGTACGACGACATCGACGGCGTCTATTCCGGCGATGACAACATGGGCATCGGCGCACTGAACGCGGCCCGCGCCGCAGGGCGCGAAGGTATCGTCTTTGTCGGCGCCACAAACTTTGCCGTCGGCTATGACGCGATGGCAGAAGGCGATTACTGGGGCTCGATCTATCAATCCCCGGTCGATGACGCCGAAGCCGCTTTGCAGACCGCCATCGACATCCTGAACGGCGAAGATGTGCCGTTCCTGAATTATTTCGACACTCCCAAGATCACTCAGGAAAACATGGACGAGTTCACCAAGCCCGTGTTCTGATCTCTCCCCCCCAGAGACAGCGTGGGGCAGGTTCGCCTGCCCTGCGCGTTTTTTGACCTACGTTGCAGACAACAGGGCTGGGGCGGTCGCCCGTCCTGACTTGACGACACGACCGACATGGGAGGGAACCATCATGACAATTATGACGAAACAGCATGTCGTCACATTTGTGGCCAAACAGGGCATTCTGATCGCCTTCGTGCTGTTCATGGTCGGCTTTGCGATCGCCAACCAGCGGTTTATCGCGATGGACAACATCCTTGGCGTCGTGCGGTCCTCGGCGATCATCGGGGTGATGGCCCTTGGCGTCACCTTTGTGGTGATCGGTGGCAATCTTGACCTGTCGGTCGGGTCCATGATGTCGTTTTCCACGATCGTCGTGCTTGACCTGCACGACAAGGTCGGCCCCGCGATGGCGATCCCGATCATGTTTGCGCTGACCTTGCTGCTTGGGGCCTTCATCGGGTTTCTGGTCGGCTATCTGAAGCTCAATTCGCTGATCGTGACATTGGGGATGCTGTCGGCGATTCATGGTCTCACGCTGACGTGGTCGGGCGGTCAGAATATGGACATCGCCGATAAGTCGGGCACGTGGTTTTCATTTTTCGGCCAGGACCGCCTCTTGGGAATTCCGGTCCCGATCCTTGTGTTTGGCTTGCTGGCAGTCGTGCTGAGCCTGCTTTTGTCCAAAACGGCCTTTGGACGGCAGGTCTATGCGGTGGGTGGCAACGGGCAGGCGGCGACGTTTTCGGGCATTCCGCGTGCGCGGATCGTCTTTCTGACCTATCTGGTATCTTCGTTTTGCGTGGCCACCGCAGGTCTGTTGCAGGCCAGCCGCAGCCTTGGCAGCCAGAACACCGTCGGGCAGGGGTTGGAGCTGACCGTGCTCGCGGCGGTCATTCTGGGGGGGGCGTCCCTGCTGGGGGGCTCTGGCACCGTGTTCAAGACAGTGATCGGCGTGCTGATCCTTGGATTCATCCAGAATGGATTGCTGTTGGTCGGTCTGGATTTTTACGTTCAATACATGGTCACATGGGCGATCATCATTCTGGCCGTCTGGCTGGATGTCGCGGCCAAGCGGGGCCGTCTGTGGTCCCCCATCGCGTAAGGAGTGGCCGATATGACAAGCCAAAACCGCCGAGACCTGATCAAGCAAAGTGGCATCTGGGTCTTTATCGTCGTCGAGCTCGCGTTTTTTTCCATCGTCGGCAACTATCTGTCGGTGTCCGATCAGGCCTTCATGGATTTCGACAACATGCTGTTGTTGCTCAAGCAATCGGCGCCGATCGGGATCATCGCACTGGGCATGACGATCATCATGATCAACGGCAATATCGACCTGAGCGTCGGGGCGACCTTCGCCTTGGCCGCCATCGTTTTGCTGGACAGTATGACCTGGCCTTTCATGCAGAACCTCGGCAATTGGGCGATCCCGCTGGCCTGGGGCTTTGCGCTGATGACGGGTGTCGTGCTCGGGGCGATCAACGGACTGATCGTGTGGAAAACCGGTGTCGATGCTTTCATCGTCACGTTGGGGTCGATGCTCGGCTTTCGCGGTTTGGTGTTCATGTACAACGGCGAACAACCGACCAGCCACCTGAATTGGACCCTTGTCGATTTCGCCGAGGCGCAGTTTCTGGGTCTGCACACGGCGACATGGTTCCTGCTGGGGACGGCGCTTGTGCTTTGGCTGGTCACGACGCGCACCAATCATGGGCGCAACGCCTATGCGGTCGGGAACAATCGCGATGCGGCGGTGAATGCGGGTATCCGTGTCGGGCCGCATATCATGTGGAATTTCATGCTGATCGGTTTTCTGGCCGCGTTGTCCGCCGTCGTTTTCTATTCCGAAAGCGGATCGGTGAACCCCAATGACGGGATGTTGTACGAGCTTTGGGCGATCACGGCCGTCGTGCTGGGCGGAACCAAGCTTGCGGGGGGCTATGGGTCGATCATCGGCACCCTTGGCGGGGTGATCGCGATCCAGTTGTTGCGCAAGGGGCTGGGCCATATCGGTGCCGATACGCAGACCGTCAACCTTGTGATCGGTCTGATCCTGATCGCCGTGCTTGTGATGGACCGCCAGTTGAACCGGCAAGGCAAAGAGGAGTTGAAGATATGACCGACCCCAAGCCTGTCCTGCGATTGCGGGATATCGTCAAGACCTTCCCCGGCGTACGCGCGCTGGACGGCGTATCTTTCGATGTGCGCGCAGGCGAGGTTCACGCTTTGATGGGTGAAAACGGCGCGGGCAAATCCACCTTGATGAAGGTGCTGGGCGGCGTCCTTGCGCCGAACGAGGGACAGATTTTCATCGGCGAGGACCCCGTCGTCATGACATCGCCCAAACAGGCCAAGGCGATGGGGGTGATGTTCATTCATCAGGAACTCAGCCTTGCGGATGAACTCAGCGTGGCGGAAAACATCTTTCTGGGGGAATTGCCGCTCAAGTCCTTTGGCCGGGTGGATTGGGACAAACTCTATGCCGATACCGACCGCATCCTTGAAACGCTGAACGTCGGTTTCGACGCGAAAACCCGTGTCGGGGATCTGTCGATCGCCAACCAGCAGATGGTCGAAATCGGCCGCGCCCTGACGGTGGACCCGCGTGCGGTGATTTTTGACGAACCGACCGCATCCCTGACCGATGCCGAAAAGGTCGTTTTGTTCAACGTGATCGCAGATTTGCAGGCGCGCGGCGTGGGGATCATCTACATCTCTCACCGGATGGAGGAGATTTTCAAGATCACCGACCGCATCAGCGTGCTGCGCGACGGGCAATACAGCGGCACATTGAACACGGCCGAAACGAACGAGGATGAAGTCACCCAGTTGATGATCGGTCGAAGCCTCGATCTGTCCCGCAACGCAAGCCACCATCAGATGGGCAACGTCGCGTTGGAAGTGCGCGGCCTCAGCTGTGGCCGCCTGTTCGAGGATGTCAGCTTTGACGTCCGGCAGGGCGAGGTGCTGGGCTTTTACGGCCTTGTCGGCGCGGGCCGGACCGAGATTGCCGAAACCATCTTTGGCCTGCGCACGCCGTCTGCGGGGCAGATCCTGCTGAACGGGCAGGAGGTGCAGATCACATCCCCCATCGACGCCATCAAGCTGGGCATTTCACTGGTGCCGGAGGATCGCAAGGATCAAGGGCTGGTGCTGGGCATGAATTGCAAAGACAACATGTCCCTGCCGCAGGTTGGCCGCCTGACCAAGGGGCCATTTGTCAGCCAGGGTGCCGAAATCGCGATTTTCGACAAATACCGCGATAAGCTCGACATTCGCACGCCAGGCTGGCGGCAGGCCGTGGGCAATCTGTCGGGGGGCAATCAGCAGAAAATCGTGATCGGCAAATGGCTGTCGATGCAACCCGAAGTGCTGATCGTGGATGAACCGACGCGCGGCATCGATGTCGGCTCGAAATCCGAGATTCACAATCTGATCCGGGATCTGGCCGCGCAAGGCTTTGCCGTGATCGTCATCAGTTCCGAAATGCCGGAGGTTTTGCATGTCTCCGACCGGATCGTCGCGATGTTCGCGGGACGGGTCATGCGCGAATTCACCTCCGAGGAAGTGACCGAAGACAACCTGATCCAGGCGATTTCCGGCATCAAGGAGCAGGGCCCCGCCGGACACGCCGCAGCGTCCCACGGTATCGGGCAGGACAAGGCATTGACCTAGCTGCGCTTTGTCTCGCTGGCGCGCGGTCAGGTGTGCGCGCCGACCATTGGTATCGGCGGCATCGACCGTGACTTAGCCCAGATGAACCGTCTGGCGCGGCTGCCGTCGATCGCTGTTGCGTTGCAACGCTGGCTGCGCGCCCACGGCCGCTGGGTGCCGTGCCCTTCGACGATCGCGGCGCAAGGCGTCACTCCAGCCAGAACTGTGCCTTGACCGGCAAATGGTCAGAGGCACGGCGCGCAAGCGATGTGTCATGCACCGCACCGTGCTGCAAACGCGCAGGGCCGCTGACCATCATCCGGTCCAATGGCGCCAGCGGGTAGCGGGCGGGATAACTGGGCAGCGCGACGGTGTCCCTGAAGTGCGTGGCAAGATGGCGGAACGCCGCGCTGCCGGGTGCGCGCCATTCATTCAGATCGCCCATCAGCAGCGCCGGGCGCTTGTCCATCGCGGCCAGCAGCGCCAACAGGTGCCGCGTCTGGGCTGCGCGGGATGCCGGCAACAGCCCGAGATGGGTGCCGATGATCCGCAGGGGCTGACCTTTGTGGTGCAGATCAGCGATCAGTGCGCCGCGTGGTTCCAACCCCGGCAGGTCGACGCGATGCACGGCGTCGACCTCGGCCTCGCGCAGCAAAAGCACATTGCCATGCCAGCCATGCGCCGGGCTGCCACCGGGCAGGGCGACGGCAACCAGCCCGTGTTCGCGGCCAAGCGCATCGAGGTCGAGCAGCCCCTTGCGCCCGAAAAACCGTGTGTCGGCCTCTTGCAGCGCCATGATGTCGGGCGCGATCTCTCCTATGACGGCGGCGGTCCGGTCAAGGTCACGGCGGCGGTCGCGCCCGATCCCCTTGTGGATGTTCCATGTCGCGACGGAAAGCCCGGTCATAGCAGCGGGCCGAAAATGGCAAAGGCGTTATTCCAGGCCTGTCTGCGCCAGCTCCATTGGGCAACATCGCGTGCGGTGATGCGGGTGCTTTCGGCCAGATAGGCCATCTGGCGCGCGCGCATTGCAGCCGTGGTCCCCGGATCAGCCAGAAGAAGATTGTTTTCAAAGTTCAGCGCAAAACTGCGGCAATCCATATTCGCTGACCCGATCAGGGTGATGTCACCGTCGACCGTGATCGACTTTGCATGCAACAGGCCGGGGTTGTATTCATAAATCCTGACGCCGGCCCCGATCAGATCGGCGTAATAGCTGCGGCTAGCGGCCGCGACGGCGAAATCGTCGTTCCGGGCAGGCAGGATCAGCGTGACCGCGACCCCCCGGTTCGCTGCGGCCCGCAGGGCCGATTGCAGCGACGCGACCGGCACGTAATAGGGCGTGGTCACGATCAGTTCACGGCGGGCTGCATAGATGACGCTGGCAAACATTTCGGGCACCGCCGAGGGCCTGTCGATCGGACCCTGGGCGATGACCTGGGCTGCAAAGCCATCGTCGGGCGGCAAAGCGGCCGTTGTCAACGCAGCGCTCAGATCGTCCTGCGGCCTCTCGGCCAGCCAATCGCCCGCAAAGACGACCTGGTTCTGGCGGGCCACCGGCCCAGTGATCCGCATCACCGCATCGACCCATGGCGCGAATTTTGCCTTTGGCAGAAACGCGGCATCGGCACAGTTCTGGCTGCCGACATAGGTGATGTGACTGTCGATGACCACGATCTTGCGGTGGTTGCGCAGGTCGATGCGCCCGATCACCGCGCGCAAAATCATGTTGCCGATGGGCAATCCGCGCGCCACGGTCACACCGGCGTCGCGCATCCGCGACCAGACCGGATGGCGGATGATCCTGCGCGATCCAAAGTCATCCGCCATGACCCGGCAGGTCACGCCCCGGCGCGCCGCCCGCATCAGCGCTTCGGCGACGCGGGTTCCGCTGTCGTCGGGCAGCCAGATGTAGAACAGCAGATGGACATGGTCGCGCGCCGCATCGATGTCCGCGATCAACGAGGCGATCGTGTCCTCGGCATCGGCGGTCAGTCTGGCGGTGTTTCCGCCGACCGGGGCAAAGCCGCTGATCGAATGGCCGACGCGGAAGAGTTCGGCATCGCGATCACGCCGGTCCGGCAGGGCATCGGGTATGGACCATCGGGGCATCGAGGCCCCAGAGGGCAGCCGGGATCTTGCCGCCAGATGCCGCGCGAGTCTGCGCCGCCCGATGCGCGTTTCGCCAAGAAAAACATAAGCTGATATTCCCAGAACGGGCACCGAAAGGATCACGACGATCCATGCAAGGCGCGATGCCGGTTCTCTGTCGGGGCGCAGCAGAACCCGGCCGATCAGGACGACCTGTATCAAAAGATGAAACGCAATCAACACGGCAGGCTATCTTCCTCCTTGCCCCGCGTGGAGCAGGTGAGGGCGTTGCAATGCAGCATAGCGCGCGGCAGGCCTGTCGAAAAGGCACGGAATCTGCGCAAGTCCTGACGGGGATGCCCCTGCATGCTTGCCCCCGGACCGGGGAAAGGACTGCGGCATCAGATCCTGGGATCAAGCATTTCATAAGGGTAAAGATAGCTGTCATAGTAATGGGCGCCGAAGGCTGCGTTGGTTGATGCGGTATTCATGCGCCGATAGATCGTACCGCCCATCGGTGCCAGCGCGTCATCCAGGATCGCGGTCCAGTCTTCCGAGATTTCCGCAACGAAGGCCGATTGCCCGTGCTTGAGCGTGAAAAACCCTTCCTCTGCCGCATGCGCGCGGCGGGTTTGCGTCACCGCATCCGCCGCCGCACCGACCGCCGCACCTGTCAAGGCACCCACGGTCACGCCGGCAGGCCTCGCGAACACGCCCAAAAGCGCGCCGATACCAACGCCGATTGCCGTGCGCATCCCGACATCGCTGTCCTGCTCTGACATATGGATGTGGCCCATATCGTCACGGTGCACGATTGCGGCGCCATGGACGGTCAAAGCGCCATCTTCGTCGAGTTGCCACAATTTGCGCAGACCGGCGCGGGCCTTGGCCTCAGACGAAAAGACGCCCGCGACATAGGTATTCATGAGACCACCTTTTTCGGCGCGATCGCCTGCGCCAGCTTGCTGCGAGCGGCGGCAACAGCGGCGCTGAGGGCTTGCGCGGCCTTGTGGGCGCTGTCAAGCATCGCCGCATTGGCACGTTCGACATCGTCTTTTGCATCGCATGTCTTGTTTTCCACCAGCTGGCCCGCTGCCTCCAGCTTTGCGACTGCCGTCTGGATGGCGGATTTCACCGTATCGGCCTGATCCTTGGCAAGGGTCGTCATCTTGGAACCCAGTGCCTTTGCGTCGGCCTGGGCGGATTTGACATCGGCCCAAGTGGCCTTTTCGGCTTTGGCCATATTGGCGCTGATCTTCTTGTGCAGGTTCTGCGCGTCGATCCGTGTCATCTCGAGGACGGTATGTGGTTTGGTCATGGGACACCTTTTCAGTTGGAGGATTGGCAATACATGCGCCCGATCGTGCCGGGTGATGTTGGTTCGGGTCAGTCCGCGCCGCCGCCGGCAATATTCTCAGAGGCGGGATCAAGGGCATCGCGGGCAAGCACAAGGATTTCCGGCACCGACCTGTGTGGCAGGTCGGCGGAGATCACGCGGGCGATGCGGTCATGCACGCTGCGGTGATGTTTTTCCAGATACGCCACCAAGTGGTCGCCTTCGTTGCTCTGGCCCTTGCCATGGCTGATGACCACGATGCGCGCATCCCCCTGCACATCCTGCGCGATGGCATCGAAAAAGCGATGATCGACGGGGTAGGTTTCCGCGCGGTCGGCATCATGCTGCATGGGGTCGATGGTATGATGTCGCTGGTGGGTGTGCCGTGCGGCGTGATGCGCATCATCGGGTGGCAGGTCGTAGATTCGCGCACTGGCATGATCGATGATGATCGCGATCGCCGGGACCCCAGCCGAAAACGAGGGCGCAGGCATCGACATTGGTGTCCAACCGGCACCGGACAGAAAATGGCGCAAGGCCATGACGTCATCGGCGTCCAGATCCTTGTCATGCGCCTGCGCGAAGGTCAGATGATCGGCGCCCAGCCGCAGCACCAGCCTGCCGTTATGTGCATGTTCAACCCCGCCTGCGGCGCTGAACAATGCGATCACGTCACGCCACGACAGGTTATGTGACAGCGGGTGTTGAAAGACGCGGTCAAGAACGCGCTGGTCCGCTACGGTCAGGTCCGGTTTCGCACTGGCAAAGCGGGCATCGTCAGGGGGCATCATCGGGCCTTTCGGACAGGCTGCCTGATCCGGGCAACCGGCGGGTTTCTAGCGACCAAGCCTAGACCCTGCTGATTTCGGGCGGCAGGGTCGGAAACTACTCAGGCGGCGCTGATCCGCTGGTCTTGGTAGTTTCCGTCCCTGTGCGCCATCGCCGATCTATGCAACACTGTCAGCCTTTCCGCCCCTTGCATGAAAGCCTGCCGCATGAGCATCGAAGAACCGAAATTCACCCTTGCATTGAAAGACGGCGATTTCGAGATCCGTGACTACGCCGCTTCGGTCGTGGCCGAGGTCACGGTGACAGGCGATCAGACCACAGCCAGCAGCACGGGGTTCCGGCTGCTGGCGGGCTATATCTTTGGCGGCAACGCGTCGCGCCAAAAAATCGCGATGACGGCACCCGTCACCAAGACCCCCAAAGGCGAAAAGATCGCGATGACCGCCCCTGTGACCGTGATTGCGGGGACAGGCGACTGGCTCGTGCGCTTTACCATGCCCGCCCGCTATGCGCTGGCCGATCTGCCGGTGCCGAATGACCCGGCGGTGACACTGCGGTCGGTCCCGGCTGCCCGCTTTGCGGTTCTGCGGTTTTCGGGATTCTCGGCCGAGACGAAAGTGGCCGCCGAAACCGGGCGGCTGCTTGAGATCGTCAGGGCGCGCGGGTTGCGCCCGGTCGGGCCTGTGTCCATCGCGCGCTACAACCCGCCATGGACACCATGGTTCCTGCGCCGCAACGAGGTGATGTTGCCGGTCGCGGCCGAGGCCTGACCGCTGCATGGCGGCGTGATGCGGCGCATGCCGTCGATCCCACATCGGCCGATGCCCGCGCTTGCGTAGTTTCCGACCCTGCCGGGCATCCGGTCAGCGCTGATAGGCTCGACAGGTGCCGGTGTTTCACAATCGTGAAAGACCGGCGCGATACCCTTCCGCTCATCCTACAGGAGACAGACATGTCCAATGATCAGCAACTCAAGAAATCCGTGCTCGACGAATTGAAATGGGAACCAAGCGTCGATGCCGCCCATATCGGCGTGACCACGAAAGACGGGGTCGTCACACTGATGGGCTCGGTCGAAAGCTATGCCGAAAAGCATGGCGCCGAAACAGCCGCATTGCGTGTCAAAGACGTCAAGGCTGTCGCCGAAGAGATCGAGGTCAAGCTGCCGTTCAGCGTCAAACATGGCGATGCCGAAATCGCCGAAGCCGCCGTGAACCGGCTGGCCTGGGACACGTCGGAGCCCAAGGATGCGGTAAAGGTCACGGTGGCAAATGGCTGGGTCACTTTGACAGGGCAGGTACACTGGCACTATCAGCATGATGCGGCCGCCAGCGCGGTGCGCACACTCTGGGGCGTCACGGGCGTGTCGAACCAGATCACGATCAAGCCGCGCGCCAGTGCCGGCGACATAAAGTCCGACATCATGGTCGCGCTCAACAGGTCATGGTTCACGCCTGAGCATATCGACGTCACCGCCCGTGACGGCAAGGTCACGCTGACCGGAACGGTGGAATATTGGGGTGAACGCGCGCTTGCGGGCACTACCGCATGGGCGGCGCCGGGCGTCGCCTCGGTCACGAACGATATCCGCGTGCATTGAACCCGGTGGCGCGCCAGGCAACCGGGGCGCCTGCCGTCCGATTTGCGCAAACCGGACCACAAGGCCAGATGATGACACGCCAGAAACCGACCATCGTGGACGACCTTTCAAAGGCCTTGCACAGAGACGTGGCTGTTTCGTCAGATCATACTTTTGAACGCAGGCGTGTCTTGTCCGGTCTGCAATCGATCCTGTGTGTGGTCGCTGTCGTGACGACAGCGGCCTGCACCCAACGCGGGACGTTGGGCGCGATCACGCCGTCCGCCCATACGGTCGCAGCAACAGATATCGCGATCCTGTTCGCAACCGACCGCAGCCGGATCAAAGGGACTGATCTCTTTGGCGCCGCCCGGTCGCCCGAGACGACCTTTGGCCGTCTCGATGTCGAAATCCCGCTAGAAAGGTCTTTGGGCACGATCACCTATCCCGACACCGCGGCGCCCGAACGCCCGGCATTTCACGTCTTGAACGGGGTACTTTTCGAGGATAACGCGGGTTCTCGCGATGCGTTGAACCAGCGCCTTGCCCATAACCCGGCGGGCCAGACGATCGTCGTCTTTGTTCATGGCTACAACACGAACTTTGCCGAAGCTGTCTATCTTCATGCCCAGATGACGGTTGACCTGGGGATGCCGCAAACCGCGGTCCTGTATGCCTGGCCGTCAGAGGGCACTGCGTCCGGCTACGTCTATGACATCAGCAGTGTCCTTTTTGCGCGGGACAGGTTCGAGCAGGTGCTGAACACCATCGCCGGATCGGATGCGACCGACATCATCGTGGTCGCCCATTCGATGGGCGCGCTGCTCGCGCTTGAAACGGTGCGGCAGGCAGCCCTGCGGCCCCGATCCCCCGTCCTTGGCAAATTGCGCGGGATGTTTCTGATCGCTCCAGATGTGGGGGTGGATCTTTTCAACGCTCAGCGGCAGGTGATCGACCCGCAGACCATCCCGATCTGCGTGATCGCCTCTGACAGCGACCGCGCCTTGGGTTTGTCGGCGTGGCTGCATGGAAACGAGCCGCGGTTGGGTCAACTGACCCGCCCCAACGCCGTTGCCAGGCTGACAGCCGCCGTGATTGACGTTTCGCAATTTTCCAACCCCGCCTCGGACAACCACCTGACGGTTGCGCAATCAACCGAACTGATCGGGCTGATCCGCGACCACCGCAGCGGCGAACTCGCGGCTTGTGCGACGCCGGGTGCCCAAGGAACGGTCGACCACGTCGCCTTGAAGTAATGGCCCTTGCAGCAAGACAGATTTGTCATGGCACGGCCGACGCGGCCCGGTTCTGACCCCGTCACGACCAGCCGCAAGCCAAGATCAGCCGATCCCGGCATCGGGCTGATGCAGATAAGCCCCCACCGCAAGCAATGCGTCAGGATAAGGGCGTTCGCCCCATCCGATGCCGATTCCCCAGGAGGCTGCCGACATGTCCGATCCTTTCGCCCGAAGTCCGACAGAGAACGCGGGTTTGATCGCAATTCATTTGACGGCTTCCCGCAAACACAGCGTCACAGTCTTTGGCCCGTCTGCCCCCGGCGACCGATCAGCACGGGCGGAACGCACGGTAAAACCGGAGCCAACGGTTGCGGCTCTGCTGGCGGTGAATGCGGTGCTGATGGCGCGCAACGCGGCGCTTCCGGCGGCGTTGGGGCGGGATGGCACACCTGCGGAAACACGCGAGGCGCGCTCTGACGATAGGATCGCCCCCGCACCGGTGCATGATGCTGCCATCCGGCATCCGGTCCTGCCGCGCGTGTCGGAGGTCATCCAGAAAAAAGCGGGGTCCGCATTGATCGCGTCTTTGACGACGCGTCAGGCACAGATTCTGCAAATGGTTCTGGCCGGGCAACCCAGCAAGAACATCGCCGCCGATCTGCAGATCAGCCAGCGGACCGTTGAAAACCATCGTGCCGCGATCATGCGGCGCACGGGGGCCACGTCCTTGCCGGCACTTGCGCGGATGGCCGTGGGTGCGCGGTGCGGCGCCGATTGTAAATCGCCTTTGCGACACCGCGCACAGACCCCTGCCTGCCATTGACGCCCGCGACAGGCGGTGCTGCGTTAGGGCTATTCTGCGGAATCTTTCCAGCCCGCGCGACGTCGCTGATTGACTTGCGCCGGCAGCAGACAGCTTTCGGCGGAACGGGCTGTGTCCTTTCAGTCGGCGCTGGCCCCACAAAGCTGCGTTTCCAACAGGGTGATGATCTGGGGCACGGTGCGGTTTGTGCTGGCGCCAACCGCAAACGCCTCGATCGCCGCATATGACTTTGGCCCCAAAACGCCATCAATTTCGCCGGGGTCCTGACCAGCCGATGTCAGCAAGCGCTGCAGGATCGCCACATCACTGGCCTCTTTGCTGGCAGCAGCGGGACATACTGACGGCCCCGCGATTGCAGCGGTTCTGGCGGTGTCAGATGTCCCGGTTGCGTCGACAGGCCCGGCCGTTTCGGCGGCAACCGGAGCCATTTGCGCCCCAAGAAGACATTGACCGATTGATCGTGCAACGATCTCTGCATCCCGGGGCGGGGCTCCTGCCGTCGCGAAGTCACAGCTTTGATCGGCGACAGAGCAGCGCAGTGTAATCCGCCAGTCCTGATCGGCGTCAGTCGGGCGCAACGTACCTTCTGCCGATGCGAAGATCGTATAGACGAAATCGTCGATCTGGCCTTGTTGCCAGAATGCGGGGAATTGTGCCGACGGCACGTCAGACACATGCGACACGACATTTGTCGCCCCCGGCAAGGGCAGATCAAACGTGCCAGACACGCAAGGGGCCGCGACTGCCCCTGTGGCGATCAAACCAAAGCTGACCGCGACGCAGAACCGCCACGCGATCATTGACCTGCACGGATCAGCGGGCCATGCGCGCGAAACGCCAGCGATGCAAGGACGACAGCATTCGTGTTGACGGTCACGGAACTGTTGGTCGTGCCATCGATCTCATAGATGCCTTCGGGCCAGCCGCGTTCCGGGTCCCCCAATGGTGCGATCGTCGCCATCAGTTCGCCTGTGTAGTCGGTCCCGAAAAGGGCATCCCATGCAAAGGCCACCTTGGTTGTGATGGTCCGGCGGCTGTCCAGTCTGTCACCTCCAAAGGTCATCACGGCCCAAGGCGCACCGCCGCCCCAGACAGAAGAATAGATGAAATAGGGCGCGACATCGATGTGGGACTCGCTGACCGCCGTGAGTATCCCGGAATTCCGATAGCGTGCTTCTTGTGCGTTGTAGATCGCGGTCGCAAACCGGGCTGATCGCGCATCGAACCCGAATTCCAGACCATCGAACAGGTAGGGTTCGCTGACCGTGAAGGCAGGGGTCACGTTGCGATGCAATCTGGTGTCGACGGGGATCGGCTGACCTTCGACGTCGCGGACCATCAGATGGCTTTCCGCATCATAGGCCTCGTAGACGTCGTACCCAAAGAGCATCATTGCCTTGGCCGCATATTGTTCATAGCCGACACGCCCCTCCTGGTCACGGCGCAAGGTCCCTTCGACCATGTTGCCCCCGATGAGTTCCCCGTTTTCGACCATGTCGGAAAGCGCCCACCTGTTGATCAGCCGGCTGGTTTGCGGCGCAAGCTCTGGATAATGGGCGTTGACATGGCCAAGTGCCGCGACCATGCGCGCGATGTCCAAGGCCGACCAGCCAAGGCCACGTTCGACCGGCGCGTTGGCGTAATTCACCAGGTCGCCCGTTCGGACGTTATAGGCTTTGTTGGGCAAGATCCCGTCAAACAAGCGCATGGTATTGAGCGTCTCCAACGCCAGTCCAATCCGCGCCACCGCTTCGTCGCGCCCGATGACGCCCAGCTTTTCGGCGGACATCGTGGCCACGAAATAAGATCCGGTTTCCCACATCGTGGTGGATGGGTAATTGTCCGTCGAATTCACAAGGCCCGTCGTCTGGTCGGTGTTGTTCTGGAAATAGCGCCACGCGATGCGCGCATATGCGATGTCATCGGCCGATGACGTGCCCGTTATCGCAAGAGCAAGTGGTTCGATGTCTCTGAATGGGGCCATCTGTCCACCTGTGTCCTGTGCTGCATCCGCGGTACGAGAGCGGCCGTCGATCGCGGTCACCAACGCGAGCCCACACATCAGCGCAATCAAAAAGATGATATGGCTGCGCGCTTTGATGATGTTGTCTTTCAAGTTCATTTCATTCGGTTCCTTCTTCCGCGCGTGGCAACCACAGCGCCGCGCCGATGATGCCAAGCATCGCCAGGCAATTGTTGAGTCCCCAGAGGATGTTCGATACGACGCCCGTTGCCGAATGCGGCGTGGTGCCCGCAATCAGCGCCCCGACCGCCCAGAGGCCTGCAAGCGATGTCAGGGCCACGACCGCAATCTGCGGTTTGACCAGACCAAGAAAGTTCCCCGATTGCCGCACCTTCGATGTGACCTTGAAGGAGATCTGTTTGCCTTTCAGCACCGAGACGATGGCGCGCAGACCCACGGGGAAGAACGACAGATAGCTGGCTTTCGCCGCATATCCCGAAACGCCCCATGTCCCCGCCATCATCGCCAGTTCCAACGTCACGAGAAACGGGATCAGGTGCCAAAAGAACTCGGCCGAGTAGGCCGTGACCGGCGAAATCCCCGTGAAAAGATAGACGACGGGGGCAATCAGAAAGATCACGTTCCAGATCGGTGCAAGGTATGAATAGAACGTCGCGGCGTAGATCATCCGCTGGGAAAACGTCAGCCCACGGCGGAACAGCGGATTGTCATGGATCAGGATATCAAGGCTGCCGCCTGCATATTTGTAGCGCTGCACAGTCCAGGTCAGCAGGTCCTGCGGAGAGAGCATCTTGCTTTCCACGGTCGGGTGCAGCCGTGATTTCCAGCCGCGTTCACGATCCGCATGCAGCGTGATCGACGTATAGATGTCCTCTGAGACGTGAAAGTGATAGGGCGTCAGAATTTCTGCGACAGCCGCCTCTGTGCGGATCGCTTGCATCAGCTCGGGGGCGATGTCGCGTTCCTTGCTTGAAACGGTGATGGCTTCTTCGGTGGCATGGGCGCGGGTCTCAACTTTGGCGCCGAAATGGCGCAACGCTGTTTCCATCACGGCTTCGCGGCGATGGATCGAGCCTGCACCGCAGCAAAAGGATGCATTTGCCCAGTTCCGGCGGCGTTGAATGATGTCGTAGAACATCTTGGGGTCGCTTACGAAAGGATCGGCACCAAGACGGACAGGACCGATGACCTTTTGTATCGCGTGGCCGCATGTTGCGCCCTTTTGACCAAAGCGTCGGCCCAGTGCCGCGTCAAGCGCCTCGCCTTCCGGCAAATCGTAGAACCATTGCGGGGTCTGGACCCAGGCCATTTTCGGGTCCTTGAAATGGCCCAACGTGTTCGCAAGTAATGTTGGAAAAGGTCGGGTGTCAGCGTCGCAGATGACCAGCAGATCACCGGACGTCTGTGCCATGGCATGCCGCAAATTGCCCGCCTTGAAGCCTTCGTTTGTGGTGCGCGCGATGTAGTTCACACCTTCGTCCAGCGCGACCTCACGCATCTTTGGACGGCGCCCATCGTCAAGCACATGAATGTGCATGTCGATCGGGTGGGGATAGGTCATGTTTTTGGCATCCCGAATGCCAAGACGCACCAGATCGGGATCCTCATTGTAGGTGGCGAACATGATATCGACGGACAGGGGGCGGTCGCCTTCGGGATGGTCGGGCGCAATATCACCAAGCTTTGCCGGAGGGTCGAGGATTTCGATCGGATCGTCTTTCCAAAGATTGAAGACGAACAGGATCATCCCGACGTAGGCCAGGCTTTCTGCGGTTGCGAGAGGGACAGCAAACCACATCGCCGCGGTATTGAGAGAGGCCGTCCACCGCCAGCAGATGTACCAGGCACCGACGATCAGCGCGACAATCGCAAGAAACTGCCACAACAATTCGCGTGGTGCCGAATACGGCAGCGGCGGCTCTGGTTTGCGATCTTCATATCTGAGGAAATAATCGTCCATCTAGACGGCTTTCGCTAGGGTGCGGGATTGCAGCATTTCCCAAGGGTTTGGTCCCAGACCGACGGTCCATGCCAAGGGAAGGACCTTTGAAAGGCCAATCGCGATGGCGAATGACATCGGCAGTGCCACGGCAAACCGCAAAGCGACGATCATCCAGGGGTCCATCAACGGCGAAAGCCCAGTGGTGAAAATCGCGATGTCATACAGGTCGATCACAAGCGGATGAACCAGATAAACGCCGAATGTATAGCGGGCCAGTTTGCTCCAGCGTTCAGACCAATGCAGGTATTGCCCGCCGATGAAGATGAAGAAGACAAAGATGGGCATCAGGAAATGACCGTAAAAATCCCAGCCAGCGCGCACGCCCCATGCTCCGGTCTCGAAAGCGACATGGAAAAACGGGAAGGTCGCGACATAGGCAAGACCGGCAAAGTAAAAACCGACCCGCCGGATCAGGCGTGATTCCCCGCGTGGGATGCCATCGTTCCAAAGCCCATAGATGGCAAAAGCCGCCATCCCATATCCGACGTAGCCGAATATCTTGATGGCGCGCAGCATATAGTCGCGCAGCATCGGGTCGATGTCCAAGCCCCAAAGGAACGCCTGCGCATTGTTCATCACGCCGATGGTGATCACGACAGTCAGTCCCAGCACAGGATAGCGGGTGGCCGCGCGCATGACGGGGTAGAACAGGAACAGTGCAAAGAGCGTTGGCAGGAAATGCATGTGGTATTGGGATTTGCCCAGGATCAGATAGCCCAACCAGTTCCTTGTCTGGCCAAGCTGGTCCCAGATGTAGGGTGCATAGTTGAATGCATCGGCCTTGAGCAGCCGGAAGAACGCATAGAATACGGCCCAGAACAGAAACGGCACAAGCAGCCTTTGGGCCTGCGTGGAAATTGCGCTGCCATAGCGCGGCGTCGCCTTGTCCACGCGCATCGCCATCAGGAACAACGAAAACATGAAGAACATCTCAGAGCCCGAAAACTCGCCGATCGACCGCAGGAAGACCGGGATCACCCGCTCCCCCGGCGTCGCCTGCGCAAAGGCCTGACCGCTGAAATCGGTTGAGCTGTGAATAAGCACGACCCCGAAAGCTGCGAATACACGGTTGGCATCGAACCAGACCAGACGTGGTTTTGACGCGATGCTCATTGGCTTGCCTCTGGTGCGGGGCAGCTTTGTGCAACCACCTCACGTGCCTGCAGCGGTGCAAGCCGGTGTTCTTGCGTGCTGCACGCGGTGGCGGCAACGTCGCCTCCGGCGATGACCGGACGGCAATAGAGGAATTCTTCAACCGGAATGACGGGTCTGACAGCGGTGCGGCTTGCGCAGGCACAGCAGGTGATTTCCTCTATGGCGGGGTTGGGGTGGCATTTGTTCGCCCGGATATCTGTCCCCGCGAAAGCTGTGTCCCAGACTTGTGTGTTCTGGTTCACATGCTGAAGGATGGGTCCCTGCACCTTGTAAAGAAGCGCCGCCAAAATGACCCCGTTGTTGTTGGCGGTCTGCAAGGGAATGAACCCGTTGCCGTTTTCATAAAGCCCTTCGTAGAACCCGCGATCCGGCACCGACAGGTCGGCGACAGTCTCGAACAGCAAATCGGTATAGGGTGTGTCCCAAAGCGCCCACAAACCAATCGCAGCCTTTGCGGAAACGGCGGCGCGGTCGGGTTGATATTCGCCCGTCGGATCAAGGGTGTTCCATGGGTAGCCATCGGCAAAAATGCTGTCGTAGACGAAATAGGGGCTTCCTTCGACCTGATGCTCCGAGCGGGCGGTGATGATGCCCGTCCGTTCAAACCGACGCTCTTGGACAAGATAGATCCGGTTGGCGAACTCGGCCCGCCAGCCGTTGCTGGCGACCATATTGTCGTTCGCGTGATCGGTAGGCAGGTCCCACCCAAGTTCCAGCCCATCAAGTATATAGCCTTCGGTCAGAACATAGTTCTGGCTTTTGAAGACACGTGGGTCGCGCCCATCATAGGGGACGCGGATGTCGTAGATATAGGCATATTCCAAAGGTTCGGGCGACATGGCGCGATCGACGTCAAAACCCCAAAGCGCAAAGCCCTTTGCCGCATATTCCTCATATCCCAGACGCCCTTCCTGCACATAGCGCGTTGCGCCGTCGGCTTGGGTGAACGACCCGAACATGCGACCATCGTCGTTGATCAGGTTGCAGAAGTTCCAACGCATCGGGACGTTGTCGACGCTGTTGGCAAGGTGAGGGTGGCGTTCTTTGAGGATGCGCAACCAGACAAGAAGGCGGCCGATGTCATTCGCTGACATGCCGATCTCGCCAGGCTGGTTTGCATAATTGACCATTTCCGCGGTGGCGGCGTGGTAAACCTTGTTCGGGGCTTCGCCGCGATACAAAGGCAGGTTGCGCAGCGTGCGCAGGATCCGTGTTGCACGATCGTCCAGTTCCCGTTTGTCGATCACACATAATTCGAATGCCGCGACCAGCGCACTGATGTAGGATGCCGTGTCCCACAAGGTCGTCGACGGAAAGTTCCCGACCGCATTCACCAATCCCGTTTCGGGCTGATAGAACGTCTCGAAGTAGGACCAGGCGGTCTTGGCCATTTCAAATTCACGCGCGGTCAATGCACCGCTGCGGCCGAAATGCGCACCAGTTGGGCTGCGTGCACCGGGGACACAGGCCTCTGCGTCCGGCTCTGACGCGAGGATGGTCAAAGCCTCGCCCGGCGCTGTGGTCATGCGATCATTGGCTAATCCATCAACGGCAACACCGTTGATCGAAATCGCGCGGGTGGTGGTCGTGTTGTCCTGCGTCACCGCAGGGGTGGCCCATGACAGGCCAGATCCCGCCAAGGCGATTGCGAGCAACCAACTGGAAATCGTATCTTTTTTCACAAATCTTCTCCTGATTGCGGTGCAATCGGCTTGTTGGGGTTCGGTCGGTTCCTTGCGCGCCTTGAAGAAAGTCAAAACAAGACGGTTGCGCCCATGGACAGGGCCGTAGGCGACGGTATCTGCGCAGGCGAGGATCAGCCCAAGCCCGCGTCCGCCTTCGGCCAAGGGGTCGATTGTCACCGGGTCGGACGCATGGTCGCGCGGATCGAATGGATCTGCCCCATCGGGGTCGAAGATTTCGATGACGACAGCATCGTGGCCTTTGGTCACGACAAGGTCGAAAAGGGCCTCGGCAGTTTGCGGCTTTGCATGTCTCACGATGTTTGCCAGCACTTCTGCGATTGCGATTTCACAGCGCAATACCGTCGCTTGATCGAGCGCCACACAGACGGCCGCCTTGATCGACATGACCATCGGGTCAATATCAGCCAAGGTTTTCTGCATCTGATGGCGGCTTTTGATCACTGGAATTCAGCCATCGACTGCGTGGCCGTTTCCACATCCTTGTAGACGGTGAAAACCCGGTCCATGCGGCAAATCCGAAACATCTGTTGCACGTCGCTGTTCAGTCCTGAAACAACCAGCTCGCCGCGGTGACCGACCTTTTTCAGAACGCCGACCAGCGCCCCTAGACCAGAGGAATCGAGAAACGACACGTTCTTGAAGTCAATGACAACCCGATTGGCCCCGCCATTGATGATGTCCGTGACTTCGTCCTTGAACGTTTTTGCGTTCGCAGCCGTCAGACGTGCGGCGCCGGGTCTGATGATGGTGAAACCGTTATCAAATGTTGTGGTGTGTATCATGGGTATTCTTCCTTTCCAGGGCGACAACCGTCAGATCATCTTCAAGCGGCTCGCCATTGCGCCAAACGTTCAATGCACGCACGATCGCATGCGGAATGTCATCGACGCCGCGTTCGGGGAACGTGCGCGCGATGTCGCGGACGCG
This sequence comes from Yoonia vestfoldensis DSM 16212, assembly GCF_000382265.1. Lineage (GTDB taxonomy): Bacteria > Pseudomonadota > Alphaproteobacteria > Rhodobacterales > Rhodobacteraceae > Yoonia > Yoonia vestfoldensis. Next base: position 70,202 of record NZ_KB907979.1, on the reverse strand, counting down.
TGCGGTGCCAAAGATTTCTTGTGCCGGGTTTTCGGCCTCTGCCGCAGCATCAGAGCAGATGACCAGCGCCGCACCTGTCTTGATCTGGTGGACGTTGTTTTCGTAGGTTGCGCTGCGGAACATCCCGACGGGAAACCCGCCATCACCAAGCGGCACCGCGCATCCCGCTTGGTCGACATAGACGGCCGCAGGATAGCCAGCCTGACAGAAATCCAGCCGACCCGTGACCCTGTCGATCACACAGCAGATCATAGTGAAATAGGCGTCATTTTCGGATGCGCTGAAACGGTCGTTCAATGCGGTGACCATCCGTGCAAGATCCGGCTCGCCCTGCGCATCAAACGCATGGGTGCGGAAATAATCCGGCGTGATCAGATACCCGATCGCCACCGACAAAAGCGACGCATGGACCCCGTGCCCGGACACATCGACGGCATAAAGCCCGAGTTTGCGGTCGTTCAGCGCAAAGCAACCGAACATATCGCCCGAGACAATCGCCGAGGGGACAAAAGCGGACGCAACCCGAAAGCCCATGATGTCATCGTGCAAATCGGGCAAAAGCGCGCGTTGTGCCGCCGCCGCCGCGCGCAGGTCCTGCTGAATGCGGTCGTTGGTTGCCTTGATGATGCGCGTCCGGTCGGCCAATTCACCGGCGTGATTGATCAGGCGCACGGCAGTCTGCAACCGCGCTTTCAACAGGGCTGTGCTGCTGCCCTTGGAAATGAAATCATCGACGCCTGCCCGCAGCGCCTTGTCGCGCATCGCGACGTCGTCCGCGCCTGTCACCATGATCACATGGACGTATTGATCCAGTTCAAGAGCGCGGATTTTGCGTGTCAGAGCAACACCGTCGAGGTGAGGCATGTCAAGATCGCTGATCACGATCTCTGCGCCTGTCCGCGCGAGAAGATCAAGCGCCGTCGCGCCGTCTTTGGCTTCGATGGCTTGGAAACCAAGCCCGGTGATCAGGCTGCACAGGTAAAGCCTTTGCAAATCTGAATCCTCGGCGACGATGATTTTCAGACCGGGCGACGGTGTCTGTAACAGGGGCAGGGCGGTCATGTGATATCTCCTTGGGGCAGGAGGTATCTTGGTTAATGAAGTCTTTCATCAACGCGGGCGGCTAAGTGTGAAACGCTTTTGGGACCACAACCTACCCGAACGGGTGGGTTTCAGAACAGTCCCGCCTTGCGTGCGATCAAGGCTGCTTGCGTGCGATTGGCTGCATCCAGTTTCCGGTAAAGCGTTTTCATGTGCAGCTTGACCGTTGGTTCCTGAATATCGAGATCGCGGGCAATTTCCTTGTTCGACTTGCCTTCCGTCAGCCCTTTGAGGACTTGCAATTCACGCGCGGTCAACCTGTCAGCCAAGGGGTTCGTCTGGTCGGCATCCGCGGCTGTCATGAAGTCGATCGGCGCGTATTGTTCGCCCATGGCCATAAACTTGATGGCGTTGACCAGCGATTTCGCTGGAAGCGATTTGGGCACATACCCCGCGGCGCCAGCGTCCAGGGCGGCTTCTGCGATTTGTCGCGTCGCCTCGCCGGACATCAGCGCGACTTTTTGGCCGCCGCCCATGGCGATGGCGGATTTGAGACCTTCCAGCCCGTTCATCCCCGGCATGTTGTAGTCCAGCAAGATCAGATCATAGGGCGCGTCGTTTTGGATACGCTCGATTGCCTGCGCAAAGGTGCCGACAGCGGCTGTGTCCATCTGACCTTGGTTTTCCAGAAACAGGACCAACGTGTCTCTTAACAGGTCATGATCGTCGGCGATTAACACTCTCATGATGCTTCCTCGTTACATTGGGGCCGGATAGCTGGCGACTATGACCAATCAATGGCATAGATTTTCGAAAATCCCGGGGCTTTTTTCTCTTTTGGATATCCAGCCTATCACATTGGATAGGCGCTGCCTCCGTTTGATATCCGTCCAAGGCATTCGCGCGGCATGGCTGTCCCTCTGCGCTGTTGTGGGACAGGCATCATTCGTCCGATCAAGCCGTTAAGCAAGATTGATCAAGGGACGTACCAATGTCGCATATTCGCAAAGCCGTTTTTCCAGTTGCCGGGATGGGTACACGTTTTCTTCCGGCGACGAAGTCGATCCCAAAGGAAATGCTGCCGCTTGTTGACCGCCCGTTGATCCAATACGCCGTGGATGAGGCGCGCGAGGCGGGCATCGAGGAGTTCATCTTTGTCTCTGCGGCTGGCAAAGGGGCGCTGGAGGATTACTTCGACACGGCGGCTGCGCTGGAGGCACGCCTTCAGGCGTCCGGCAAGACCGAGGCACTTGCCGCGCTGGGTGTGACGCGCATGCCCGAGGGAGCCTTGACCATCCTGCGTCAAGCCCAGCCGTTGGGCCTTGGCCATGCGGTCCGGCAGGCAAAGAACCTGATCGGAAACGAGGCGTTTGCGGTCATCTTGCCGGATGACGTCATCAAGGGCGACCGTGGTGCATTGGCGCAAATGGTCGATGCACATCGCGGCGTCGGAGGGCACATGGTTGCGATCATGGATGTCCCCCGCGCCCAGACCAGCATGTACGGTATTCTTGATGTCAAAGATGAAGCCGGCGCGCTTGCACGCGCGCGCGGCTTGGTCGAAAAACCGCGCTCCGATCTGGCACCGTCAACAAAGGCGGTCATAGGGCGCTATATTCTGGACAGTGCCATTCTGGATCGCCTTGACACATTGCGCCCCGGTGCGGGTGGCGAATTGCAGTTGACCGATGCCATCAATGCCGATGTCAAATCTGTTGGTGTCACGGGGTATATGTTTGAAGGCCAGCGGTTCGATTGCGGGTCCGTCCAAGGCTATGTCCAAGCCACGGCGGCATTTGCGCTCAGCAGGGCTGATCTATGCGAGGAGTATTCGGCATTTATCGACCGCAGCCGCAAACGACTGCGGCTGGTGGCCTGATCCCGAACGGGTCGATTTTGGTACAGCAATTGACCTATCCGAAAGGGTAGTACGATATCCTTTTGCCCTCATGCATTCGGGCATGTTCGATGTCAGACAAGGGGCGGAAATCGCAAAGGATGCCCCATGTTCGCACATTTGACCAAAATCGCCCTTGGCCTGTCCCTGGCTGTCAGCTTTGGGTCGCTCGCCAGGGCACAGGATATGGCAATGCCGGCCGCTGATGTGGTTTTGACGGTGTCGGGCAACATCACGGTAACCAATGATGGCGATCTCTTGCGTCTGGATCGTGATATGCTGATGGCCTTGCCAGCGACGTCATTTGAAACCTCGACCATCTGGACTGATGGCGTGCATGATTTCATCGGCGTTTCCCTTGCGGATTTTGCCGCCATGTTCGGTATGCGGGGCGGTGGTTTCCTTGCAACGGCGATCAATGACTACACAGTCGAAATCCCGTTCGGCGATGCTGTCACGGGCGGGCCGATCATCGCGTATCTGATGGATGGTGAGCTTATGTCAGTCCGCGACAAAGGCCCGCTCTGGATCATCTATCCCTATGACAGCGACAGCGCCTATCGGTCCGAGGTGATCTATTCGCGCAGCATCTGGCAACTCGACAGGGTGGAAATCGTCCAGTAACCCTGTGGCAAAGCCTACGTCTTCAACCGAAGGGACATCAGGTGTTCTTCACGATCTTGCCAACCAATCGCAAGGGGCGCGGGATCGCATTTGTCGCGGGTCTTGTGGCTGCGGGCGCGATCGCCTTGTTGTCCTACAACGTTTCGCGGGAAATCCGGTTGCTGGGTTCTGCGCGATCCGACAACGTCCAATGGTCGCTGGTTCAAACGCAGGTCGAGTTTCTTGAATTCGCGCAAGAGATCGAGCGTGATCCCGTCGACCTGACGAAGCTCCGACAGGAGTTCGATATCTTCTTCAGCCGGATGAGAACCGTCAATGAAGCAACCGTGTTCGAAGCTTTGCGCGCTGATGCGACGGTTCGGCAGCATCTGGCGGACCTGAGCCGGTTCCTCGACGAGGCTGTCCGCATCGTGGATGTGCCTGATGCTGTGGTCTTGCAGCAAATTCCACGGTTGGGGATGTTGGCGTCGGAAATCCTGCCGACAGTGCGGGCCTTGGGGAATTCCGGGCTCGACATTTCCGCGATTGCGGCGGATTCTCAACGAGAGAAGGTCGCACGGACCTTGACGCAGCTTGCCCTGGCGATTGCGGGCCTGATCGGCATGCTTTTGCTGGCCATTCTCTATCTCTACCAGTTGAACGTCCGGATCTACCGCCGCGAACGCGAAAACAAACAAACATCGACACGCATGAGCACCGTCATGGGGACATCCCTCGACGGTGTCATCGTGTGCGACGCTCAGGGATTGATCTTGCAATTCAGCCCGGCGGCCGAGGGGATTTTCGGTTATGCAGAAAAAGAGGTCCTTGGCCGGGATATCGGCGCGGTGATCGTGCCCGACCACATGCGCAAGGCGCATGACGCCGGTATGGAGAGGATGCGCGAGAACGGCGAAAAACGCGTCGTTGGCAAAGGGCGCGTCAAGATGGAAGCCAAGCATCGCGAAGGCCGTGTTTTTCCCGTGGAACTTGCGATCCAATCCGCAATGACCGATGAAGGCGAAATCTTCATCGCGTTCCTGCGAGATATTTCGCATCGCGTCGCAGCCGAAGCCGAGCTTGTCGCAGCTCGTGACAAGGCGCTGGCAAGCGAAAAGCTGAAGACGGATTTCCTGTCGACGATGAGCCATGAAATACGCACACCTTTGAACGGTCTGCTCGGCAACATGCTGCTTTTGCGTGATACAAAACTGAACCCGCTGCAAGATCGGTATGTCGGCTATATGGAAACCTCGGGCCGTCTTTTGATAAGCCACATCTCGGATGTTCTGGACATCACCCGCTATGATGCGGGCAAGCTGAGTACTCGGTCACGACCCGTCAACATATCCGCGTTGCTGCAAGCGATCGTCGATAACCAGAAAAGCACGGCCGCGCATAACGAAACCTCGTTGCATTGGCGCTGGATCGGGCAAAACGTGGGCTGGGTCCTGTCCGATCACGACAGGCTTCAGCATGTGCTGATGAACCTGATCGGAAACGCTGTGAAATTCACCCGGCGCGGCAAGGTTTCGGTCACCGTCGAGAATATCGGACAAGCGCAGAATGCCGAGTTGATGATCAAGATCACGGATACCGGGCCGGGCATATCCGCAGATCTCGCGGAACGTATCTTTGACGATTTCGTCACCGGCAACGCCGCCTATGACAGGGTCGCGGGTGGCACCGGTCTGGGGCTGAGCATCGCACGGCGCTTCGTACATGCGTTGAGCGGCGAAATCGGCGTGGACAGCGTGGTGGGCGAAGGAAGCACGTTCTGGGTCAGGCTGCCTGTTGTGCAAACCGAGGCCCCCGAGGAACCGATCGCTGACGAAATGGCGTTGCCGTTGACACGGTCGCTCGATGTGTTGCTGGTCGAAGACAACGAAATCAACCGCATGGTAGCCCGCGAGATGCTTGTTGCCGAAGGGCATTCCGTCACCGAGGCCCATGACGGTCCACAGGGTGTCGAGGCCGCCAATGGGCGACGGTTTGATCTTATCTTGATGGATATCAGCATGCCGCTGATGGACGGTCGTACCGCCACCCGCGCGATACGCAGCGGCGACGGTCCTTCGAAGGACACGGTGATCGTGGCCCTGACGGCCAACGTCATGGTGGACGAGCAACAGGCGTTTCTTGCTGCGGGGATGAACAGCATCCTGACCAAGCCACTTTCGCGCAATGCCTTGCGCACGCTTCTTTCCCAGACAAGTCGCCTTGCCACCGATGAAGAGACGAACATGATCAACAAAAGCCACAGCGACGAAACGCGCGAGGCGCTGGGCGAAGAGGCATTCGTCAAGCTCAGATCGCGGTTTGTGACAGAGGTCGACGAATACCACGAATGGCTGATTTCTGACGAGGCGCGCGATTTCCTCGAAATCGCAGCCCGCACCCACAAGGTCGCCGGCAGCGCCGCAGTGTTCGGTGCCGATGAGTTGCGCAAGATACTCAGGGCCATCGAGACCGCCGCCAAAGCCGGAAACATCACCCGGATACGTGCGAATGTGGCCCAATTTACGGCCAGCTGGACAGCAACGAAATCGCAGCTTTCGCGCTAGCGCAGGCGGTCCCGCAGGCCATTGGTCCGCCGCCTGCGCTGGGCGTGTGACCAATGGCCTGCGGGCGCGGCGTTGATCAGCTCGAATGGGACAGGTCAGTCCTGTGCGTTTTGAACATCGCGCGATGGCGCCATTCCCAGAATACGCGGCAAGCGCAGCCCGTTTTCGCGCGCACAAGCGATGGCGTCCTCATAGCCCGCATCCGCGTGCCGCCACACACCCGACGCAGGATCGTTCCAAAGGACCCGTTCGATCCGTTTGGCGGCTTCTGGCGTGCCATCAGCGCAGATGACGACGCCTGAATGCTGGCTGAACCCCATGCCGACGCCGCCGCCGTGATGGATGCTGACCCAAGTTGCGCCACTGGCCGTATTCACCAGCGCATTCAGAAGCGGCCAATCGGACACCGCGTCAGATCCGTCTTTCATCGCTTCCGTTTCGCGGTTGGGCGAGGCGACAGAGCCTGAATCCAGATGATCGCGGCCAATGACGACGGGGGCTTTCAATTCACCGCTGGCCACCATTTCGTTAAAGGCCAGCCCCGCGCGGTGCCTGTCGCCAAGCCCGATCCAGCAAATCCGTGCAGGTAATCCCTGAAAGGCGATCCGGTCGCGCGCCATGTCCAGCCACTTGTGCAGATGCGCGTTGTCGGGGAACAGGTCTTTCATCTTCTGATCGGTCTTGTAGATATCCTCCGGGTCACCTGAAAGCGCCGCCCACCGGAAAGGGCCGATGCCCCGGCAGAAAAGGGGGCGGATATAGGCGGGCACGAAGCCGGGGAAGGCAAAGGCGTTTTCCAGACCTTCCTCCAGTGCCACCTGCCGGATGTTGTTGCCGTAATCCAGCGTCGGCACTCCCGCGTTCCAGAAGTCCACCATCGCGGAGACATGGGTTTTCATCGACGCACGGGCGGCTTTCTCGACTGCTTTAGGGTCGCTTTCCTGCTTGGCTTTCCAGTCGGCCATGGTCCAGCCCTGCGGCAGATAGCCATGCAGCGGATCATGCGCGCTGGTCTGGTCGGTCACCATATCGGGGCGGATGCCGCGCCGGTAAAGTTCGGGAAAGACATCGGCGGCATTGCCAAGCAACCCCACGGATTTCGCCTCGCCCGCCTTGGTCCAACGGTCGATCATGTCCAGCGCCGCGTCCAGCGTGTCGGCGCGTTCGTCCACGTAGCGGGTGCGCAGGCGGAAATCGATGCTGTCGGGGTTGCATTCGACCGCAAGGCAGCAGGCCCCGGCCATCACCGCAGCCAATGGCTGTGCCCCGCCCATGCCGCCAAGACCACCTGTCAGGATCCATTTGCCCGTCAGGTCACCGCCATAATGCTGGCGGCCGGCCTCGACAAAGGTTTCATAAGTGCCCTGAACGATCCCCTGAGAACCGATATAGATCCACGATCCGGCGGTCATCTGGCCGTACATCGCCAGACCCTTCTTGTCCAATTCGTTGAAATGGTCCCATGTCGCCCAATGGGGCACGAGGTTGGAATTGGCGATGAGCACGCGGGGCGCGTCTGTGTGGGTCTTGATGATGGCGATCGGTTTGCCCGACTGCACCACCAGCGTCTCGTCCGCCTCCAGATCCCTGAGGCTGGCCACGATGCAATCGAAATCGGCCCAAGTGCGCGCGGCGCGCCCGATCCCGCCGTAAACCACCAACTCATGCGGGTTTTCGGCCACATCGGGGTGCAGGTTGTTCATTAGCATCCTCAACGGGGCTTCGGTCTGCCAGCTTTTGGCGGTCAGTTCCGGGCCGGTCGGGGGATAGATGTCGCGCGTATTCTTGCGGGGGTCGCTCATGATGGCCTCCAGTCGGACAGGGTTTCGAGAATATTTTGCAAATGACGGCGCGTCTGGTCGGCGATTTCGTCGACATAAGTCCAGGGGGCGCGCTCGATCATATAAGTGGACTGGGCCAGTTCCATCTGGATGGCATGCAGGTTCTGGGCCGGTCTCCCATAGTGGCGCGTGGTCCAGCCGCCCTTGAAGCGCCCGTTGAGAGTTACCGTGTAACCCTTTGCTTTTTCGCAGATATCAAGCGTTTTTTTAGCAATCTGCGGCGCGCAGGTCGTCCCCTGATTTGTGCCGATGCTGAAATCTGGCAGCGTGCCGTCGAACAGAAACGGGATATGTGACCGGATCGAGTGGCAATCATAAAGCACCGCGAACCCATGGATCGCCTTGACCCGTGCCAGCTCGGCCGCGAGCGCTGTATGATAGGGCACATGATAGGCGGCGCGCCTGCGGTCGATTTCTGCGGCGTCGGGGTGTTGCCCGTCCAGATAAAGCGGCAGCCCGTCGAAATCTGTCAGCGGGCACAGGCCGGTGGTGTTCTGGCCGGGATAAAGACTGACACCTGACGGATCGCGATTGACGTCGATCGCATAGCGATGGATCGGCGTGCGCACGCTGGTCACGTTGTCCACCAACCCGGCATAGAGCGTGTCGATATGCCAATCAGTATCGGCAATGGCGCGGCCCCTGTCGTTCAGGTGGTCACGGCATATCGCGGGAATGTCGGTGCCGGTATGGGGCAGGCCCAGCACAAGCGGGCTGTCGCCCTGCGTGATCTCGATCAGGCTCAAACACGCATCTCCAATCCGGCGGCGGTGGCAAGGCTGTCATCGGAAATGCAGGCGGCCGCCGCCTTGATATCAGGCGCAAGATAGCGGTCTTGCTGCAAGGTTGCGACGACCGCCCGCAGGCAGGCCATGGCCGCTTGCAGCGGCGCGGATGTCGTCAGCGGTGCGCGTTGTTCGATGCCTTGCACGGCGCACATCGCCTCGATCCCGAGGATGACCGAGAGGTTGGCCGTCATCCGCCCCAGTCGCCGCGCACCATGCGCGGCCATACTGACGTGATCCTCTTGATTGGCCGAGGTCGGCGTGCTGTCGGTCGAACAGGGGTTCGCCAGATGCTTGTTCTCGCTCATCAGCGCGGCGGTGGTCACTTCGGCGATCATCAGGCCGGAGTTCAGCCCCGGCGCGGGCGTCAGGAAAGGCGGTAAATCGAAGGACAAAGTCGGGTCCACCATCAACGCCACGCGCCTTTGGGCAATGGCCCCGATTTCGGCAAGGGCCAGTGCGATCTGATCCGCGGCAAAGGCCACGGGTTCGGCGTGAAAGTTGCCACCCGACAAGATCTCGCCGGTTCCGGCAATCACCAGCGGGTTGTCGGTGACGGCATTTGCCTCAATCTCAAGCGTCTTTCCCGCGAAACGCAACAGGTCCACCGCGGCACCCGTGACTTGAGGCTGGCAGCGGATGCAATAGGGGTCCTGCACGCGTGTATCGCCCTGTCGATGGCTTTCGCGGATCGCGCTGCCGGCCAGCAGACGGGTCATCGCGGCGGCAACGTCGATCTGGCCCTGATGTCCGCGCAAGCTGTGGATGGCCGGGTTCAGCGGCGCGGTCGATCCCATGATGGCGTCGGTCGACAGTGCCGATGTTACGACAGCCGCCCGCGCCGCGCGCCAGCCCTCGAACAGCCCCACCAGCGCCAGCGCCGTCGAAAACTGCGTGCCGTTGATCAGCGCGAGACCTTCCTTGGGGCCAAGCACCACGGGGGTCAGACCGGCCTTGGCCAGTGCGGTGCCGCCGTCCAATGTCTGGCCGTCAAATGTCGCTTCGCCCATCCCGATCATGACGGCCGCCATATGCGCCAGAGGCGCAAGATCACCCGACGCGCCGACCGATCCCTGCACGGGGATCACAGGACACACGCCCCGCGCAAGCATGGCTTCGATCAGGGTGCAGATCTCCCAGCGGACGCCCGAGGCGCCGCGCCCCAACGACAGCAGCTTGAGCGCCATCATCAGGCGGGTCGTCGCTGGCTCCAACGCTTCGCCGACACCACAGCAATGCGACAGGATCAGGTTGCGCTGCAAGGTCTCGGTGTCGTCGCGTGCGATCCGCACCGAAGCGAGTTTGCCAAAGCCGGTGTTGATGCCGTAGACGGGTGTGTCGCCCTGCGCCGCGGCGGCGACAACGCCGGCCGATGCCTCGACCGCTGCACGCGCTGCGGGGTCAAGCTGCACGGCACCACCCGCGCGCCACAGATGTTCCAACGTGGCCAAGGTCGTGGCACCGGGGCGAAGAATATGGGTCATGATCTACCTTCAAAGATGCGGATATGCAGCGGATTGATCCCGATGCCATAGGAGAGTTCCGCCGGATCGCTGACGTTCCAGATCGCCAGATCCGCGCGCATCCCCGGCGCGATGACGCCGCAATCGGTCAGCCCGAGCGCGCGGGCGGCGTTGCGTGTCGTGCCTGCCAGCGCCTCTTCGGGGGTCATGCGGAAGAGGGTGCAGGCCATGTTCATGGCCAGCAGGATCGACCCCAAAGGCGAGGAGCCGGGGTTCCAGTCCGTGCCGACGGCCATCGCCACATTGTAATTGCGGAACGCTTGGACACGCGGGACCTGGGTTTCGTGGATGCTATAGAATGCGCCGGGCAGCAGCACCGCTACGGTGCCCGCGGCGGCAAGTGCTGCGGCATCTGTATCGGTCGCATATTCCACGTGATCGGCGGACAGGGCACCATAAGCGGCCGCCAAAGCCGTGCCGCCGATGTGGCTGAGTTGCTCTGCATGCAGTTTGACGGGCAGGCCAAGGGCGCGTGCCTTGTCGAACAGCCGCGCGATCTGTGCAGTGTCAAAGGCGATGCCTTCGCAGAATCCATCAACGGTATCGACCAGACCTTCGGCGTGGGCTGCGGCAAGCGTCGGCAGGCAGATCGTGTCGATATAGGTATCGGCATCCATGCCGTCCGGCACCGCATGTGCCCCCAGAAAGCTCGTCATCACGCGAATGGGCCGATGTTGCCCAAGGCTGCGTGCGACGCGCAGCATCTTGAGTTCGGTGTCGCGGTCCAATCCGTAACCGGACTTGACCTCGATCACACTCACACCTTGCGCAATCAGCGCGTCCACACGGTGCAGCGCGCTGGCCAACAGGTCCGGCTGGCCCGCCGCGCGTGTTGCTGCGACAGTTGAAATGATCCCGCCTCCGGCGCGGGCGATGTCCTCGTAACTTGCGCCGTTCAAGCGCATCTCGAATTCGCGGGCGCGGTTGCCGCCATGTACGAGATGGGTGTGGCAATCGATCAGCGCCGGGGTGATCAGGCGTCCGTCATGGGCCTGCTGGTCCAGTCCGGCATAATCAGCGGGCATGTCCGATGCGGGCCCGACCCAGGCGATGTGGCCGTCCGCCACGACAATCGCGGCATCCCTGACAAGCCCATAACTGACGGTGTGCGGAACCATCGTGGCGGCTGTCAGGCCGGTCATGATCAAAGGCGGTGCCATCAAGATTCCTTGCTTTAAGGCGCACTTAATATTAATATGTGCCTACTTATTAAAGTCAACGGAGTTGTTCCCTTGCAGATCATCCATGCGAAACAGGTGCTTACCGATGGCGGCTGGCACGGCGAGCTTGAGATCATCATCGACGAAAGCGGTCGAATCGCTGGTGTCGGTCCGCAAATCCGCACCCCGACCCAGCGTGTCGCCTTGCTTTTGCCGGCCCCGTTGAACCTGCACAGTCACGCCTTTCAGCGCGCAATGGCGGGCCTGACCGAAGCACGCGGTCCAGACCCGCGCGACAGCTTCTGGACTTGGCGACGTCTGATGTACAAGTTCCTGGAGCAACTCACGCCCGACCACGTCGAAGCAATCGCCGCCCTAGTTTTCATGGAGATGCTGGAAGCAGGATATGGCGCGGTCGCGGAATTCCACTATCTGCACCATGATGTTGGCGGCAGGCCCTATGCCAATCTCGCCGAGATGTCCGGTCGAATTGTCGCGGCAGCAGTGCAAGCGGGGATCGGCCTGACGCTCTTGCCGGTGCAATACCAATATGGTGGCTGCGATCTGCGCCCGCTGAACGGGGGGCAGCAGCGTTTCGGCAATGATCCCGACCGTTTCCTGCGCCTGCACGATTCCGCCGTCTTGGCGGTTGCAGCAAGCTCGCCTGACTTCAACACAGGGCTTGCGCCCCATTCTCTGCGCGCGGTCGATCCCGCGGGGCTGTCCACGGTGCTGGCGCAAGCGGTGTCTGGTCCGATCCACATGCATCTGGCCGAACAGGTCGCTGAAGTGGAAGAAGTGCGTGCCCATCTCGGGGCGCGCCCGACGGAATGGTTGCTGGCGAACCACGCGGTGGATGAGCGCTGGTGCCTGATCCACTGCACGCAGATGTCGCAGGCCGAAACCATGGAATTGGCGCGGACGGGCGCGGTCGCGGGTCTTTGCCCGTTGACAGAATCGAACCTCGGCGACGGTATTTTCAACGGCACGACCTTTTTGGGGCAGGGTGGCACGATCGGTTTCGGCTCTGATTCGAATGTTCAGATTTCACTGTTCGAAGAACTCAAGACGCTGGAATATTCGCAACGTCTGCGCGACATGTCGCGTGCGGTCATGGCGACATCGAACCGCTCTACAGGGCGCGTCCTGTTCGACGCCGCGATCAAAGGTGGCGCGCAGGCGGGTGGGCGCAACAGCGGCCGGATCGAAACCGGGGCCTGGGCAGATCTGATCGGCCTTGATGACGATAACCAATGGCTTTGCAATCGGCGGGGCGACGCTGCGCTCGACAGCCTTGTTTTTGGTGGGGGCGGACAGGCCTGTATCCGCGATGTCTGGAGCGCGGGCAGGCATGTCGTGAAAGATGGTCGCCATGTCAGACGTGACGCGATCGTCGACAGCTTCAAAGCAACACTCCGCCAGCTGGAGACCAGCATTTGAAAGGACAAACGCGCCTTTCCTGGACAGATGTGCGTGACGAAATCCGCACACGCATCCTCCACAGAACGTATGCCCCCGGTGACAAGCTGCCACGGGACGAAGACATCGCGGCGGAATTGGGTTGCGCGCGCACCACTGTGCACCGGGCCATGCAGGATCTGTCGCAGATCGGCCTGGTCGAACGCATACGGAAGGGCGGCACACATGTCCGGACCGACCCTGTCACCCGCGCGACGTTCGATATTCCGATCACGAGGCGTGAAGTCGAACAGCGCGGCAGCAAATATGACTATCAATTGATCAGCCACGCGTTGGAAGACACGCCCTTGTCCGTGATGGCGCGCTTTGGCATCCAGCAACCCGCCCGCGTCCTGCATGTCAAGGCGCTGCATCTTGCCGACAATCGCCCCTATATGTTCGAGGACAGATGGATCCATACCGGATCGACGCCCGACATCCTGGACGTTGATCTGAACATGCAAAGCGCCAATGAATGGCTGGTGCGCCACAAACCCTACAGCCGCGTCGATGTGCGGTTCTACGCAATGAATGCCGAGGGCGAAAGCGCAGTCTACCTGTCGACCAGTCCCGGCAGTGCGTTGCTTGTGATCGAGCGCACCACATGGATCGGGCAGGATCCGATCACAAGTGTTCAGGCTGTGGCCGCGCCGGGATATCAACTGACGGCGCTGAACTGACGTCGGCGGCTGTACACGACCCGCCCGTCCCTGGATGGACCCAGCGGCGACCATCAGCCCGATCATCGCCCATTGCCCAGGTCGCCAGCCTGGGACTGGACTGGTACAATTCGTGTGCTGTATGGGGGCGGGGGCGCGAAACCCCGATCGCGGCCGATAGGAGAGCGAAGCATGCCCCAAAGAACAGCCACTGCGGCAGCGAGGCTTTCCATTGCCCCGATGATGGATTGGACCGACCGCCATTGCCGTTACCTGCACCGGCTCATGTCGCGGCATGTCTTGCTGTATTCCGAGATGGTGACGGCCCCTGCCGTGATCCACGGTGACCGTGACCGTCTGATCGGGTTTGACCGGGCCGAGCATCCGGTGGCGTTGCAACTCGGCGGGTCCGACCCTGTGCTTCTTGCGCAGGCGGCGCGGATCGCCGCGGATATGGGCTATGACGAGGTCAATCTGAATTGCGGGTGCCCGTCCGACCGTGTGCAATCGGGGTTCTTCGGGGCCGTCCTGATGGAAAATCCCGCCCTTGTCGCCGATTGTGTCGCCGCCATGATCGCGGCGGTCGATATTCCGGTGACGGTCAAATGCCGCATCGGCGTGGATGACCAGATACCGGCGGACGTGCTGCCCGATTTCATCGCGCGCGTGTCGGCGGCGGGGGTGGACCGCTTTTCGATCCATGCGCGCAAGGCGTGGCTGCAAGGGCTCAGCCCAAAGGAAAACCGCGATATTCCCCCCTTGGACTATGAGCTTGTGATCGCGATGAAGGCGCTGTTTCCGCATTTGCACCTGTCGGTGAACGGCGGGATCACGTCCCTGGACCATGCGCAGGAGGTCCTTGATCTCGGCCTTGACGGGGTGATGATCGGGCGCGCGGCCTATCACACGCCCTGTGATATCCTGCTGGACGCCGATGCCCGCATCTATGGCGCGCCCTTGGGACGCAGCGCCGAAGAGGTCGTGCATCTGATGCTGCCCTATATCGCGGATCATCTGCAGAACGGCGGGCGACTGGGGCAGGTCACGCGGCACATGCTGGGCATGTTCCAGGGACGGCCGGGTGCCAAGGCGTGGCGGCGGCATCTGTCCGAACATGCCCATCAGGACGGGGCAGGGCCGCAGACCGTGCTGGCCGCCCTTGCGTATGTGACGCAAGAGGCGGCCTGACCTCTGGCCATTCCCATGTCCGCGGTATAGCGATAGCGCCAAATCAGGCGGGGGAGAGCGCGATGCCCGAAACGATGTTGTTGGTCCAGATGGCCGTGTTCCTGCTGGTGATCGGGGCCTTTGCGGGGGTCCTGGCCGGGCTTTTGGGCGTGGGCGGGGGCATCGTGCTGGTACCGGCCTTTTTCTATGTCTTCTCGGCGCTGGGTTTCGACAGCCCGCAATTGATGCAGATGTGCCTTGCCACCTCGCTCGCCACGATCATCGTGACCTCGGCCCGGTCGATGCTGGCGCATCAGCGCAAGGGCGCGGTCGATTGGGCGATCCTCAAAACCTGGGCTCCCGGGATCGCCATTGGCGCGGTGGTCGGTGTCACGGTCGCGTCAACCCTGCGGTCGGGGACGTTGCAGGCGATCTTTGGCATTCTGGCAGCGATTGTCGCGATCTACATGACCTTCGGCAAAAGCCACTGGCGGTTGGGTGCTTTCATGCCGGGAGGCATCAAGCGCGCGGTCCTGTCGCCGATGATCGGCTTCCTGTCGGTGCTCATGGGCATCGGGGGCGGGTCGTTCGGCGTGCCGACCATGACCTTGTTCAACGTGCCCATTCACCGCGCGGTGGCGACGGCGGCGGGCTTTGGCGTCATCATCGCCGTGCCATCTGTCGTGGGTTTCCTGTTCGTCGATATGGCTGTCGCGCCGCCTTTCACCATCGGGGCGATCAACCTTGTGGCCCTTGTTCTGGTCATCGCGATGACGCTGATCACAGCCCCATGGGGGGCGGCACTGGCGCACCGGACGGACGCCGTTCGCCTGAAACGGGTGTTCGGCGTGTTCCTGATCCTTGTCGCGCTGAACATGTTGCGCAAGGCGGTCGGCTGGTGACACAGGCGCTGCACCGCGACGGGTTCGCCGTGCTGCCTTTTGATCCGGCGGTGGCATGTTGGGCCGCTGCCGCCGATATCGCCTGCGACCGCATGTTGCAAGACGGCCCCATGCTGCGGCATGGCGGGACATGGTGCGTGGGGGTCGATGCGCTGGACAATGCACCCGACGGCTCGGTGGATGGTGTGTCGCTTGCTGGCGCATGGCGCGATCTGGTGCCTTTGCCCGACCACTGGCACCGCGCGCAGTTGTCGGTCGTGTTTCCGGGCTATCCCGCGCAGGAACCGGGCGACACCGACGCGGCTCATGCCTACCGCATTACCCGCTGTGCGGCGCATGTCGACGGCTTGCACGGCGAAGGCATTCCCCAGCGCCGCAATCTGCGCGAACCGCATGCCTTTGTCCTCGGCCTGCCGCTGAATACCAGTGCGGCCAGCCCGCTGGTCGTCTGGCCGGGCAGTCACGCGATCATGCGCACGGCCTTTGCCGCCTGTTATGACGGGGTGCCGCCGGACCAGTGGGGCGATGTCGATGTTGCCGCCACCTATCAAGAGGCGCGGCGCCACGTGTTTGCCACTTGCCCGCAAGTCGCTGTGCCCGCGCTGCCGGGGCAGGTCGTTATCCTTGACCGGCATCTGCTGCATGGCGTGGCACCTTGGGACCCGGCGATCACCGATCCATGCCGCAAGGTCGCCTATTTTCGCCCGCTCGGGGCCGTTGCGGACTGGCTGTCGCCGTCTTTCCGGCGCGCCTTGTAATCATCCAGCGATTTGCCCGCCTCGGCCACGAAAAGGCTGGGCAGGACGCGCAGGGCGGTCACCTGATCCACGCGGATCACGTCGAAATCACGCCGCTTTTCGCACCAGACCACGCAGGTCCAAAGCCGCCCCCAGTAGTCCAGTTGCAAGGGGCGCACGGTGCGGGCTTCGCCTTGCAGGGTCAGTTCCAGTTTCTGGCGCGTGCGCACGGCCTGCCGCAGGCGGGGCAGGTGCTGAAACCCGCGCGCGGCATCGGCAAAGGGGTAGATCGCGAAGCCCTGAACGGGCGGGCTGGCCGGGTTTTCGGGCATCACCGCATCCAGTTTCGCCAAAAGCTGGCGCGCGGCTTGGGCAAGGTCGGCATCCTCGGCGGCGCCCACGGCGGACAGGCCCAGATGCAATGCCTCCACCTCTGTCAGGGTCAGGTTCAGGGGGGGCAGGGTGATCGCTGCCGTCACATGATAGCCGACCCCGCGTTCGCCCGAAATCGGCACACCGGAGGCGGCCAGCGTTTCCATATCACGATAGATGCTGCGCAAGGACACACCTACCGCCGCCGCAAGGTCCTGCGCGCGGTGCAGGCTGCCATCGCGCAGGATCTGGACAAGCTGCATCAATCTGTCGGCACGGCGCATGGTGATTCCCTGCTGGCGGGCGTATTTATGCCAGTTTTCTGACAACTGACAGATATTTGGCACAAACTTGCTTTTGTTCATAGAAAAAAGGGAGGTTGGGCGATCAATTCTTTGGAATGATCGCTTCCCTCGGACGTTGGATAGGCATAAACATCCCTATCTGTGACAAAGGCGCATGCCGCCAGAGGAGAGAGACATGCTCAATAACATCGGCCTTCCCGGCCTTCTTTTGATCGCGGTTGTCGTGCTGGTCCTGTTCGGGCGCGGTAAGATTTCCAGCCTGATGGGTGAAGTCGGCAAAGGCATCACCGCCTTCAAACGCGGCGTCGATGACAGCAAGCGAGAGCTTGACGACAGCCTGGCCGAGGCGCGCGACGTGACGCCCGAAGACCAAAAAGCCAAAGACAAAGTCTGAACAACACCCCGAAGGGATAGCCAGCCATGTTTGGTCTCGGCATGAGCGAAATGGTGCTGATCGGCATCGTGGCCCTGATCGTGATCGGGCCGAAGGATCTGCCGGGCATGTTCCGCGCCATGGGCCAGTTCACTGGCAAGGCCCGTGGCATGGCCCGCGAATTTTCGCGGGCGATGGAAGCCGCGGCTGACGAATCCGGGATCAGGGATATTTCGAACACGATCCGCAGCGCGTCCGACCCCAAGAAATTCGGCACCGAAAAGCTGAAAGAAGCGACTGGATTTTCGGGTGGACCCGCGACCCAGGCACTTGCCGAGGAACGCAAGGCGGCCAAGGCCAAGCTTGCCGATGATCTGGCCAAGACCCAGCAGGAAAATGCCGCACGCGCCGCTGTCAAGGCGGAGCCGGCAAAAGCGCCTGCCGCCAAGGCGCCCGCCAAAAAGCCCGCGCCGCGGAAAGCTGCCCCACCCAAACCAGTGGCTGACAAACCCGAGGAACAGGCATGAGCCACCCTGATGAGATCGAAGACAGTTCCGCCCCGCTGATCGAGCATCTGGCGGAATTGCGCACCCGGCTGATCAAGTCGGTGCTGGCGTTCATCGTCGGGATGATCATCAGCTTCACGATCTGGAATCCGCTGTTCAATTTCCTGACGCTGCCGCTTTGTGATGCGCTGGCTGCGCGGGACCAATCCTGCGACCTGCAGTTCATCGCCTTGGAAGAAGGCTTTTTCGTCGCGATTTCCATATCTTTGCTGGGTGGTCTGGTTTTAGGTTTTCCGATTATTTCCTATCAATTGTGGCGGTTCGTTGCGCCCGGACTTTACAAAAGCGAACAAGGGGCGTTCCTGCCGTTTCTTGTCGCCTCGCCGTTCATGTTCTTTCTGGGTGCGGCCTTTGCCTATTACGTCATCACGCCTCTGGCATTCGGGTTCTTCCTTGGGTTCCAGCAACCGGGCACCCTGATGACCGGCACCGATGGCAGCACGCAGGCGGCGGGCATCCTGTTTCAGGGATCGGCCAAGGCCTATTTGAACCTGACGATCAAGTTCATCGTCGCTTTCGGTCTGTGCTTTCAGCTGCCCGTTCTCTTGACGCTGATGGGCAAGGCCGGGCTGGTGTCGGCGCGTGGCCTGCGCGGGACGCGCAAATACGCCGTCGTCGGCATCCTGATCGTCGCGGCACTTGCGACGCCGCCGGACGTCATCTCGCAGGTGATCCTGTTCGTTGTGGTCTACGGCCTCTATGAGGTGTCGATCCAGTTGGTCGCCCGCGTCGAACGCAAGCGCGAGGCGAAGCTGCGCGCCGAAGGGCTGTGGGACGATGATCTGCACGGCGAAGCCGCGATGGACGACGAGCCAAAGGCATGACCAAGGACACGCTGAAACGGATCGCCCGCGCGCTGGAACGGATGCATCCCGCGCCGCAAAAAGCGCCTGATTTCAACGCCGCCTCGGCCTTTGTCTGGCATACGCAGCCCGACCGGTTGGAACCCGTTGCGCGGATCAACCGGATCGACGTGTCGCTGTTGGTCGGCGTGAACCGGTCGCGCGATACGCTGCTGGCCAATACCCAGCGGTTCGCGGCCGGATTACCTGCAAACAACGCGCTGCTCTGGGGTGCGCGGGGCATGGGAAAGTCAAGCCTTGTCAAAGCGATCCACGGCGCTGTTCAAGCGGATTACCCGACGCTGAAACTGGTCGAGGTCCAGCGCGAAGACCTGCCCAGCATCAACCGCTGCCTGAACCTGCTGCGCCAGTCCAACGCGCGGTTCATCCTGTTCTGCGATGACCTGTCATTCGGCCATGACGATGCGCATTACAAATCGCTCAAGGCGGTGCTGGATGGCGGGATCGAAGGGCGGCCGGACAACGTGGTGCTATACGCTACATCGAACCGCCGCCACCTGATGCCGCGCGACATGATCGAAAACGAACGCTCCACCGCGATTTCACCCTCCGAGGCGGTCGAGGAAAAGGTGTCCTTGTCGGACCGTTTCGGACTGTGGCTTGGGTTTCATCCCTGCGATCAGGATGAATATCTGGCGATGATCCGGGGCTATTGCGATGCGTATGGCCTGACGGTCGACGACGCGACACTGCGAGCCGAGGCGATCGAATGGCAGGCGACGCGCGGCAGCCGGTCGGGCCGTGTGGCCTGGCAGTACTTCACTGATCTGGCAGGCCGGCAGGGCGTGCGCCTGCCGTAAGGTTTACGGCAGGAAATCCATCGGATCGACGCTTTGCAGCCCGCGCCGCACCTCAAAGTGCAGAAAGCTCGGGTTGCCCGCCCGCACCTTGCCGATGACCTGTCCACGCGTGACGCTTGCGTCTTTTTGCACCGTCAGGTTGTCCATCTGCGTATAGACCGTCAGCAGCCCGTCCGCGTGCCGGATCACGACGATGGACCCGCCCGATGTGTCGGCGGTCACGGCGGCCACGGTGCCGGCATCGGCAGCGCGCACATCGGTTCCCGCTGGCACGCCGAAATCGACGCCTTCGTTGGTGCCGGGTGCATAGGCGCGGATGATGCTGCCTTGCACCGGTGCAGCAAGCCTGCTGGCGCTGGCCGCAGGTGGCGGCGCTGCGGTGCCGATGTCAGGCGCTGCCGGTGCCGCGACAGGCGCTGTGGGCGCGGGCAGGGGTGTGGCGGCGCTGGGGGGCACCGGCGTCTGCGTCCCAGCCCCCGGAGCGGTCACGACAGGCGCTGTGGCGCGCTGCGGTGTTGCACCTGCTTGTGGGATCAGCAGGAACTGGCCTTCGCGGATTGTGAATTGCGAATTCAGCCCGTTCCATTCGGCGAGTGACGTCACCGGCACATTGTACAACCGCGAAATCGAAAAGGCGGTTTCGCCGCGGGCGACCTGATGGCGGATCGGCTCTGCGCCGGTTGCCGGTGTCACAGGGGTCGCGGCGGCAGGCGCTGCGGCACCATCCGCCGGCGGCAGGGGCGTGGCCGTGATCGGCCCGCCGGCGGCATCCGCACGGTCAAGCGCCGAGGTGGCGACAGCGGCCACGTCGAAGGGTTGTTGGCCTGCGGGCCGGTCGGGGGAAATCGTGCCATCGGGCAAGCGGTTGGGCAGGGCCACGATTTCATCGCGGCGCAGGATCGTGTCAGGTTCAATGCCGTTATATTGCGCCAGCTCGTTGGCATCGAGGCCGAGGCGGATCGCGATCCCGCGGATCGTGTCGTCCCGTTGGGCGACGACGACCTGATAGGTCGGATAGGAAATCACGCCACGTTCGTCGGGGCGGGGACGGTTTGGCAATTCCTGCACCGCGTCGGCCGTGCTGAACCCATTGCCCAGATCGCGCATATCCGCGTCCAAGGTTTCACATGCCGCAAGCGCGGTGACCGCCACCCCTGTCAGCAATACAGTCCTGATGTAGCTTTGCCCTTGGGCCATTCTACCGCTCCTTGTGCCGGGTCGCCGCTTGTTCCCTCGACGATACCATATTTTGTGGCAGTTTACTCTTGTCCGAGCCCTTCTAGCAAGGGCACAAACCTGACTGCGCGCAATTCGTCGTAATCATAGCCGCTGTCAAGCCTTGTCACGCGGATCAGGCTTTGCACAGCGTCCGATTGTCCGACCGGCAGCACCATGATCCCGCCCACGCGCAGCTGCGCCAACAGCGGTCCTGGCGGGTCCTCCGCAGCGGCGGTCAGCAGGATCCGGTCGAACGGCGCCTGATCGGGCAGGCCGAAGCTGCCGTCGGCGGTGAAGGTCGTGATATTGGCGATTTGCTGCCGTGCAAAGATTGCGTGCGCATCCTCGACGAGACTGCGGTAGCGGTCGATGGTGTAGACGCGCCGCGCGAGCTTGCTCAGGATCGCGGCCTGATAGCCGGACCCTGTCCCGATCTCGAGCACTTTGTCGCGCGGATTGACCTGCAACGCCTGCGTCATCAGCCCCACGACCGAAGGCTGCGATATGGTCTGCCCGCAGGCGATGGGCAGGGGCATGTCCTCATAGGCGCGGTCCGCGAAAAGGCCCCGCACGAATGCCGCACGATCGACCTGTTCCATTGCGGTCAACACGCGGCTATCGGTGACACCCTTGCTGCGCAGGGCATAAAGGAACTGCATCTTGGTATCCGCGTCAAAGCTCACGCCAGCGCCTCTTGCAAGGTGGCCAGCATCGCGCGGTCGGTCAAATCCGCGCGCATCGGCGTGACCGAGATATAGCCGTCCAGATTGACAGCGGCATCGGTGCCGGGGTCGGTCGGCACGTCCTGCGCGCCGCCGCGCACCCACAGGAAACGCCGCCCGCTGGGCGAGGTTTGCGCCTCGGCCGAAAAATGCGTGCCGCGCCGGAACCCTTGGGCGGCGGCGCGGATGCCTTTGACATCCGCAGCCGCAACGGGGGGAAAATTGACGTTGTAAAACAACCGGTAATCGGCGTCATCCCACAGATCGCGCGCCATCAGTTTGCGGACCACATCCGCACCATGCGTGGCTGCGGCATCGAACGGATCATCCAGATCCTTGTTGGCGGGGCCGAAATACTGCGAGAGCGCGATTGCGGGAATGCCTTGCAGCGCCGCCTCCATCGCGCCGCCGATCGTGCCGGAATAAAGCGTGTTTTCGGCGGCGTTGTTGCCACGGTTCACACCTGACAGCACCAGATCGGGACGCGCGTCGATCATCACGTCGTAAAGCCCCGCGATCACGCAATCGGCAGGCGAGCCTTCGGCGGCAAAGCGGCGCGGGCCCAGTTCGGCGATCATCGTGGGATGGGTGTAGCTGATGCAATGACCCACACCCGATTGCTCGAAGGCGGGGGCGACGGTCCAGACCTGACCTGTTGGCCCGGCGATATCCTGCGCGATCCGGGTCAGAACCTGCAGGCCGGGCGCGTTGATGCCGTCGTCATTGGTGATCAGAATACGCATGTGCCGCCCTTTATTGCTGGCCAATACCTAGGCCAGCAGGGGGTCGGCGGCAAGCCGCGCAGGGCTGTGGGGGGCGCCCCGTGCGCCGTTGTGGCGCAAAGGACCCAACAGTGTGATCAGTCCGCCAGAATTTCGGGCAAGAGCCGTGCCGCCTCTGCCTTGGGGTCGGTCAGGGGGCTGCGATCCTCGCCGGGGTAAAACCTTGCGCGCGTCGCGGTCGGCATGGGCGCAGGCGTCAGGATCTGCACGCGCGGGCCGGTCTTGACCGATTCCGCCTGCCAACTGCGGGCAAGCGCGATTTGCGCGGCCTTTGTCGCGCCGTAAGCGCCGAAAAACTGCTGTCCGCCGCGCGGGTCGTCAAAGAACACCGCCTTGCCGGTCTGGCCCAGCAGGGGGCTGACATAGGCGATCAGGCGGGCGGTCGCCTCGACGTTGATCGTCATGGATTTGCTCAGGTCCTTGGGGCCGATGTGGCCCGCAGGGGCCAAGGGGGCGGCGTGGACGGCGGTGTGCAGCCACAGATCAAGCTTGCCCCAGCGGTCGAATATCCCCCGGCAGAGCTGCTGCATCGCGGCATCGACGGTGATGTCCATCGGCGCAAGTGTCGCGGCCCCGCCTGCGGCCTGCACGGCATCATCCAGCTCTTCCAGCGCGCCGACGGTTTTCGCCACGGCGATGATGTGATGGGTCGGTGCCAACTGGCGGGCAAGGGCCGCGCCCAAACCGCGCGATGCGCCGGTGATCAATGCTATCTGTGTCATGGCGCGTCTGTCGGATGAACGCAGCCCGACGTCAAGAGGGATCAGTCGCCCGCAGGCAGTTGCATGGCGAAGGTGACACCGTCGCGGTCCGTGATCAGGACTTGCGTCTCGCCAATGGCCGTCACCGTCAGCCCCATGGTCTGCATCCCCGGCACGATCCGCGCGATCTGTCCGTTTGCGGCGCGGATCAAGGCGGCGGGGCCTTCGGTGGTGCTGAACAGCCCAATCAGCGTCAGCCGGTCAAGTGCCAAGGCATCAGGGGTGGTGGCCTGCGCTGCGGCAGGCGAAGTGTCAGATTGGGCCATGGTTTTTCTTTGCTCGCTCGCTTTGGCTTTGGGGTGCCACAGATCGCAAGCAGGCGAAACCCTGCGACGCGGGTCAAAACCGCGCAGGTGACACGGCGCGCGCTATTCCGCCGCCGTCTTGGTCTGGAACCCCTGTTCGATCATGTCGGACGGCGCGACAGGATATTCCCCTGAAAAACACGCATCGCAATAGGCGGGCGAGGCCGGATCGCGGCCGTTTTTCTGGCCCACGGCGCGGTAAAGCCCGTCGAGCGAGATGAATTTCAGGCTGTCCACCCCGATATGCACGCGCATTTCGTCTTCGGTCATGGTCGCGGCAAGCAGTTTATCACGCTGCGGCGTATCCACCCCGTAAAAGCAGGGCCAGGCCGTCGGCGGGCTCGCGATGCGGAAATGGACCTCTGCGGCACCGGCATCAAGGATCATGTCTTTGATCTTTTGGCTGGTGGTGCCGCGCACCACGCTGTCATCGACCAGAATGATCCGCTTGCCGCGCACCAGCGCGCGGTTGACGTTCAGTTTCAGCCGCACGCCCATGTTGCGGATCTGCTCGGACGGTTCGATGAAGGTCCGCCCCATATACTGGTTGCGGATGATCCCCATCGCATAGGGAATCCCCGATTGCAGGCTGTAACCGATGGCCGCCGGCGTGCCGCTGTCAGGGACGGGACAAACCAGATCAGCCTCGACCGGGGCCTCTTTGGCCAGTTCGCGGCCGATATTTTCGCGCGTTTCATAGACGGAACGGTCGCCCAAGATCGAATCAGGGCGGCTGAAATACACATGTTCAAAGATACAGAACCGCGATTTGGCGGGGCGGAAGGGGAAATGGCTCTGCACGCCCTTGTCGCTGATCACCACCATTTCGCCTGGTGCGATGTCGCGGATGAATTCCGCGCCGATGATATCGAGCGCACAGGTTTCCGAACTCAACACCCAGCCATCGCCCAATTGCCCCAGCACCAGCGGGCGCACGCCCAAGGGGTCGCGGCAGCCGATCAGCTTGGTGCGGGTCATGGCGACGATGGAAAACGCGCCTTCGACCTTGCGCAGCGCTTCTTCCATGCGGTCGGGGATGTTGCGGCCCATCGAGCGTGCCATCAGATGGATGATGCATTCACTGTCCGACGAGCTTTGGAAGATCGAACCGCGTTCGATCAACTCCTTGCGCAAGGCCAGCGCGTTGGTGATGTTGCCATTATGCGCGATCGCGGCACCGCCCATGGAAAATTCGCCAAAGAACGGCTGCACGTCGCGGATCGCGGTCTGGCCTTTCGATCCGGCGGTGGAATAGCGCACATGCCCGATTCCGATGGTGCCGGGCAGGGTTTCCATGACCTTCTGGTTGGTGAAATTGTCGCGCACCAGCCCCATGCGGCGGGCCTGATTGAACCCTGTCGCGGGGTCATGGGTGACGATGCCGCCCGCCTCTTGGCCGCGATGTTGCAGCGCATGCAGGCCGAGGGCCACAAAGTTCGACGCATCGGTCACGCCGACGACACCGAAAACGCCGCATTCCTCGCGCAGCTTGTCGTCGTCAAAGGGATGGGCGGGAAGGTCCTTGTGCGACACTGGGCTGCTCCGAATCCGTGGGAGGGCGATTTTCCTCTACTTAGTCCCTGACGGCGCGGGTGTCACGAAACGATCATGAACATCTGCATGTAAAGCCGGGCCGCGCACGACGAAGCCACCGCAAGGCTGCGGTGGCTTTGGTTTTTGCACGGATGGCCTGCTTATTCGGTGACAGGTGCGGGTTCGGTGATCGGGGTGGTTTCGGTCACGGGCGCGCCGCAATTGCCAACCAGGTCCTGATACTGGCTGGTGATCCAGCCAAGCGCCTGTTCGGGGTTCTGCGCCTCGATCCGGGCGGTCAGCTGTGCAAAGACACCTGCCGACCGGCTGTCGTCGATCATCGCGAATTGCTGGGTTGCAAAGATCGTGTCGTAGACAAAGAACGCGACCGCGATCAGCAGGATCCCGCGCAACACGCCAAAGAAGAACCCCAGCGCCTGATCGACACCACCAAGCGCCGAGCGTTGCACAACGCTGGAAAACAGTGGCGTGAAGATCGACACGATGACCAGCGCCACGGCAAAGACCGCCGCAAAGGCCGCGATGATCGCCAGTTCGCAACTGTCGCCGATGAAATCGCCCACAATGGGGATCTGCCGCACCAGCGGTTCGACCTGTGGCGCAAAGATGAAGGCGACGATTGCCGCACCGATCCAGCCAAGAATCGCCATCGTTTCGCGCACAAGGCCACGGCTGTAGGCCAGCACCCCCGAAAGCAACACGATGATTGCCACGCCTGCGTCGACGAGTGTGAAACCGTCCATGCTCCGTCTCTCCTGCCAGTGACGCCTTAGCGCGCGCCGAATACATCTTCTACAAATGCGGCCAAATCATGTGACTGCCGCAAGGATATCCCCTTTACCGCGACCTGCTTGGCCTGACGCGGTGTGATCGCAGAGGTAAAACCAAGTTTCTCGGCTTCTTTCAATCTATTTTCGGTCTGGACCACCGGACGCAGCGCACCTGACAGGCTGATTTCCCCGAAAATGACCGCATCCGACGGCACGGCCGCATCCTCGCGCGCCGAAACAAGGGCCGCGGCCACTGCAAGGTCGGCAGCGGGTTCGGAAATGCGCAAACCCCCTGCGACGTTAAGGTAAACGTCCAATCCGGTGAACGGCACGCCGCAGCGTGATTCGAGCACGGCAAGGATCATGGCAAGCCGCCCGCCGTCCCAACCGACGACCGACCGGCGCGGCTGGCTGTGTGGCGATGGTGCAACAAGCGCCTGGATCTCGCAGAGCATCGGGCGGGTGCCTTCGATGCCCGCGAACACGACTGACCCGGGGGCAGGGGCACCCCGTTCGGACAAAAACAGGGCCGAGGGATTCTTCACCTCTGCCAAGCCCTTGCCGGTCATTTCGAAAACGCCGATCTCATCCGCGGGGCCGAAACGGTTTTTCACCGCGCGCAGGATGCGGAACTGGTGGCCACGCTCGCCCTCGAAATAGAGCACGGTATCGACCATATGTTCCACAACGCGCGGACCGGCGATACTGCCGTCCTTGGTGACATGGCCGACCATGATGACCGACATGCCGTTGCGTTTGGCGAATGTCGTCAACTCATGCGCCGACGACCGCACCTGAGACACGCTGCCGGGGGCAGAATCGACATTGTCCGCCCACATCGTCTGGATCGAATCGATGATCGCCAGATCGGGCTTTTCCGCCTCCAGCGTGGTCAGGATGTCGCGCAGGTTGGTTTCGGCGGCCAGCCTGACGGGGCTTTTCTCCAGCCCCAGACGGCGGGCGCGCATCTGCACCTGTGCTGTCGATTCCTCGCCCGAAATATAGATCACCTTCAACCCGTTGCGCGCGAACCGTGCTGCCGCCTGCAACAGCAACGTGGATTTCCCGATCCCCGGATCACCGCCGACCAGCAGGGCCGAGGCCTTGACCAGCCCGCCGCCCAGCACGCGGTCAAGTTCGGCCACACCGGCCTGCGTGCGCGGCGGTTCGGGCTCATGCGTGTCCAGATCGATCAGCGGGATCGGCTTGCCGCGCAAGGCGCCCAAGGATTTGCCTTTAGGACCGCTGGCCAAGGCCTTGGTTTCGTGGATGGTATTCCACGACTGGCAGGCATCGCACTGGCCCGACCATTTGGAATAGGCGGCACCGCATTCGGAACAGGTGAAGGAAAGATCTTTTGCCATGTTCACCTTTTGGACTTATCGGGGGTGCCATGCAACCCGTCCCGCGCCGTCAGCCCCGAGATCAGGATCGACGCGAGGATACAGGCGGTGAACAGATAAAGCCCCCAGGCGGTTTCCACCCGTCCCAGCCCCATGCTTTTGAACACGACGATGTAGAGGGCGATCAGGAACACATCGGCCATCGCGAATTTGCCCAGCCATGCCAGCACCGGCAAGGTGCGGTCGGCCAGCAGCCCGAAATGCACCAGCGCCAGCCCGATCGTCTTGAGATAGGGCAGAAAAATCGCGAGAGTCGTGACCACCAGCGCAAGCAGGATGTCAGTGCCCCAAAGCGATTGCAGTCCTGTGACGACCGAGATTTCAGACAGACCGAACAGCGGCAACAGCCCCGCCCGCATCAGCGGTGCGAACCAGGCGACAGGAAACAGGATCAGCAGCGACAGGTTGGCGTAAACCAGCGCCCGCTGCATCACTTGCCATAGGTCCGACGGGTATAGCGCCCGCCAAGTTGCGTCAGCAGTTCATAGCCGATGGTGCCCGCACGGCGCGCAACATCATCCACGCTTTGTTCCGCGCAGATCAGCGACAGCGCCTTGGGGTCATCGGGCAGGTCGGTGACATCGACGGTCATCAGGTCCATCGACACGCGGCCCACCAGTTTGCACGGCGTTTTGCCGTGATAGAAAATCGCGCGGTCCGACAGCGACCGGATGATGCCATCGGCATAACCGCCCGAAATTGTGGCGATACGCGAAGGGCGTTCCGCCTGCCAGCTGTTGCCATAGCCCACAACCTCGCCCTGTGCGACATCGCGGATCTGGACGACGGGGAATTCCAGCTCGATGGCGGGCGTGCCCTGGGCGAAAGGTTCCGCCCCATAAAGCCCGATCCCCGGACGGGTCAGGTCGAAATGATAGTCCGGCCCCAGCAGGATACCGCCCGTCGCAGACAAGGACCGTGGCACCCCGATCCCGTCGGTCATCATGTGGAAATTGGCGAGCTGATGCGGGTTCATCGGGTGGTCGGGCTCATCCGCACAGGCCAGATGGCTCATCACCAGCGTGGGGTTCTGTTCCAGCGCCAGCCCTGCAATCGCCGCCCATTCCTGCATTTCCAGCCCCAGCCGGTTCATGCCGGTATCAAGCTGGATGCCGAACGGATGGCCGGGCAGGGTCTCGAAATGATGCGTCACCTGTTCCACGGAATTGAGCATGGGCGTCAGGTTCAATTCACGGATCGTGTCGGTGTCGCCTTTCATATGCCCTGAAAACACGTGGATCTCGGGACGCGGGCCCAGTTCCGCACGGATGGGGGCGGCTTCTTCGGTGACAGCGACGAAAAACTGCCGCACGCCCGCCTTGAACAGCGCCTTGGCGACATTCACCGACCCCAGACCGTAACCGTTGGCCTTGATCACGGCGGCGGTCTTGCAATTGGTCATGGCGTCCAGCGCGCGCCAGTTGGCGACGACGGCGTCAAGGTCGATGGTCAGGCGTCCGGTGCTCATGGGGGTCCTTTTGGCAGGGGCAGGCGGGGGCGGCAAGGGCGGATGAAGGTGCAGCCCCTAGAACTGCTGGTCGCCGCCTTGCTGCCATGGTTTGACAAGGTTGCCAAAGCGGGTGAAGCGGCCCTCGAAGCTCAGCTCGACGGTCCCGATGGGGCCGTGCCGTTGCTTGCCGATCACGACTTCGGCCTTGCCGTGCAGGCGTTCCATCTCTTCCTGCCAGGCGGCCATCTTTTCCATCTCGTGATCACCGGGCTTTTCGCGTTCCTTGTAATATTCCTCGCGGAACACGAACATCACGACATCGGCGTCCTGCTCGATCGAGCCGGATTCGCGAAGGTCCGACAATTGCGGGCGCTTGTCCTCGCGGCTTTCGACCTGACGCGACAACTGCGACAGGGCGATGACGGGGATGTTCAACTCCTTGGCGATGGCTTTCAGACCCATCGTGATCTCGGAAATCTCGTTCACGCGGTTTTCAGACCGGCCTGTGCCGCGCACCAGTTGCAGGTAGTCCACGATCAGCACATCCAGCCCATGCGTCCGCTTGAGCCGGCGCGCGCGCGCGGCCAGCTGCGCAATCGGCAGGGCGGGCGTGTCGTCGATGAACAGGGGACACGCCTCCAGCGATTTGGCGGCATCGACGAAACGGCGAAATTCGGTTTCGGTCATGTCGCCGCGACGGATCTGTTCGGACGGCACTTCGGCGGCTTCCGACAGGATACGCGCGGCCAGCTGTTCCGCGCTCATCTCCAGCGAATAGAAACCGACGACCCCGCCATCGACCGCCCCTTCTGTGCCGTCTTGCAAGATGCCTTTCTTGTAGGCCTTCGCCACGTTGAACGCGATATTGGTCGCAAGCGAGGTTTTGCCCATCGACGGCCGCCCGGCAAGGATCAGAAGGTCGGATTTGTGCAACCCCCCCAGTTTCTTGTCGAGATCGATCAGCCCGGTGGATACGCCCGCAAGCCCGCCTTCACGCTGGTAGGCCGCGTTGGCCACGTTCACGGCGTCGGTGACCGCGCGCAGGAACGACTGGAACCCTTGGTCGGTCGTGCCCTGTTCGGCCAGCGCGTAAAGCGCCTGTTCGGCCTCGACGATCTGGTCTTTGGGTTCGCTGTCCACATCGACCTTGGCGGCCTTGTCGGCGATGTTGCGGCCCACCTGGATGAGTTCGCGCCGCACTGCCAGATCATAGATCATCTGCGCGTAATCACGCGCCGCAAAAGCCGAAATCGCAGCCCCCGCCAGACGCGCCAGATAGGCAGGCCCGCCCAGTTCCTTGAGCCCCTCGTCATCCTCCAGAAAGGTTTTCAGCGTCACGGGACTGGCCAGCGCATTCTTGGAAATCCGCGTCGCTGCCGTCTCGAAAATGCGGGCATGCACCGGGTCATAGAAATGTTTCGGCCCGATGATCGCCGCCACCCGGTCGAAAATATCGTTGTTAGTCAGGATCGCCCCCAGAAGCTGTTGTTCAGCCTCGATGGAATGCGGCATCAGATCGACACTGGCCTCGGCACTGCCGGACGCGTTGAAGGTCGCTATTTCGTTCATCACTTACCTCGCATGTCGCAGTGTCATAGCAGGCCTTGGCGCAGAGTTCACCTTGTATAACTCTGTGGATAGCTGGCGGGATAAGCCCGTGCAAAAATCCGCCACCCGGCCCTTGCCTACCAGATAGGGCAGGCGTCGCAGCCTTGTTCACTACATATCGGGCCGACGCGATTCTTCCCCGCCTGCCTGTGGATAAGTTCAGGCGGAAGCCTGCCACCCTGCCGGATCGCGCAGGTAAGCCTCGACCGCGGCCAGCGTTTCGGGGTCATAGGCGCCGCGCGCCTTGGCCTCGGCCAGCACGTCCCACCATGTGCACAGATGCAGCAATTGCACGCCATGATCGGCCAGCGTTTTCTCGACACCTTCGAAAATGCCGTAATAGAAAATGACCGCCGTTGCCGAACAGGTGGCCCCCGTTGCGCGGATCGCATCGACAAAGGACAGTTTCGATCCGCCGTCGGTGGTCAGATCTTCGACCAACAGCACGCGCTGGCCTTCGGTCATCACCCCTTCAATGCGCGCATTGCGCCCGTAACCCTTTGGTTTCTTGCGCACATAGGTCATCGGCAGCGCCAGCCGTTCCGCCACGAGGGCGGCAAAGGGAATCCCCGCCGTCTCGCCGCCCGCGATATTGTCGAAGGCCTCGAACCCGGCCTCGCGCATGATCGTGATGGACAGAAAATCCATCAGCGTGGACCGGATGCGCGGGTAGGAAATCAGCTTGCGGCAATCCACATAGGTCGGCGCTTTCTTGCCCGAGGCATGGGTGAAAGGCTCGCGCGCGTTAAAAGTGATGGCACCGATTTCGAGCAGCATCCCTGCGCTCAGTCGCGCGATTTCAGCCTTGTCGGGATAGGAGGAGGGGATCATGGCAGTCTCTTTCACATCTTCCGAGTATAAACATCCCCGCGCGGGACGCGCCGGGCGTCAGTCCGTCACGCGCCAGTGCAGATCGAACCCGGGGTTGAACAGGGTCACGGGACCGTCGCCCGTGTCGATCCGGTCGGGATAGGGAACAGGATCGCCCTTGGTCAGGGTGATCGTCGCCTCGTTCGGGGGCAAGCCATAGAACATCGGCCCGTTGAGCGATGTAAACGCCTCGAGCTTGCGCAACTGGCCTGCGACCTCGAACACTTCCGCCAAGCAGGACATTGTGTTGGTCGCGGTGAATATCCCCGCGCAGCCGCAGCTTTGCAGTTTCGCGCCATCGGTATGCGGCGCGGAATCCGTGCCAAGGAAAAACCTTTTGTCGCCCGACACCGCCGCTTGCACCAAGGCAATCCGGTGCGTCTCGCGCTTTGCGACTGGCAGGCAATAGAAATGCGGCCTGATCCCGCCCGCAAGGATATGGTTGCGGTTGATGATCAGGTGATGCGTGGTGATCGTGGCGGCAAGGTTTTTGGGGTTGTCGCGGACATAATCGACCGCATCCTGTGTGGTGACATGTTCCATCACGACCTTCAGATCCGGCACTTTCTTGCGCAGCGGCTTGAGGATCTTGTCGATGAACACCGCCTCGCGGTCGAAAATGTCGATGTCGTGGTCGGTGACCTCGCCATGTACGCAAAGCGGCATCCCGATTTCGGCCATCACATCAAGGACGGGGCGGACCTTTTCGAAATCGCGCACACCGGACGCGGAATTGGTCGTCGCCCCCGCGGGGTAGAGCTTGACCGCCGTGGCGATCCCCGCTGCATGGGCGGCGCGCACGTCTTCGGGGTCTGTCGCTTCGGTCAGATAAAGCGTCATCAGCGGCGTAAAATCCATGCCCTCGGGCAGCGCCGCCATAATCCTGTCGCGATAGGCGGCCGCATGCGCCCCTGTCACCACAGGCGGCACCAGATTGGGCATCACGATCGCGCGGGCGAAATGGCGCGCGGTTTCAGGCAGAACCGCGCGCAGCATGGCGCCATCGCGCAGGTGCAGATGCCAGTCGTCTGGGCGGCGGATCGTGAGGCTGGTCAGGTTTTTATCGGGCATGGCAGTGCAATTACACAATCGCGATTGCGCTGACCATCCCTTTCCTGCGGCCTAGAAAAACGCCTGCAATCCCGTCTGCGCGCGCCCAAGGATCAGCGCATGCACGTCATGGGTGCCTTCATAGGTGTTGACCGTTTCCAGATTGACCATATGGCGCATGATCTGGAAATCCTCGGAAATCCCGTTGCCGCCGTGCATGTCACGCGACGCCCGCGCGATATCCAGCGCCTTGCCGCAATTGTTGCGCTTCATCAGGCTGATCATCTCGGGGGCGGCGCGGCCTGCCTCCATCAGACGGCCCAGTTGCAGGGCGGCCTGCGTGCCAAGCGCGATCTCGGTCTGCATATCGGCGAGCTTCTTCTGGAAAAGCTGCGTCTGCGCCAATGGCTTGCCGAACTGCTTGCGATCAAGGCCATATTGCCGCGCCGCATGCCAGCAGGCCTCGGCCGCCCCCATGACACCCCAGGCGATGCCGTAACGCGCACGGTTCAGACAGCCGAACGGCCCTTTCAACCCCTGCACACCCGGCAAAAGCGCGTCCTCACCCACCTCGACATTGTCCATCACGATCTCACCCGTCACAGACGCCCGCAGGCTCAGCTTGCCGCCGACTTTCGGCGCGCTCAGGCCCTTCATGCCCTTGTCCAGCACAAACCCGCGGATCTTGCCGCCATGGGCCTCGGACTTAGCCCAGACGACGAACACATCCGCAATCGGCGCATTGCTGATCCACATCTTGGACCCGTTTAGTACATAACCGCCATCAGTTTTCTTGGCCGTCGTTTTCATCCCCGCAGGGTCGGACCCCGCATCGGGTTCGGTCAGCCCGAAACAGCCAATGAGCGTGCCCGCCGCCAGCCCCGGCAGATATCTCGCACGCTGCGCATCGGACCCGTAAGCATGGATCGGATACATGACCAAGGACGATTGCACCGACATCATCGACCGATAGCCGCTGTCCACCCGCTCGATCTCGCGCGCGACAAGGCCGTAGGTGACATAGCCCGCGCCCAGCCCGCCGTATTCCTCGGGGATCGTCAGGCCCAGCAATCCGGCTTCGCCCATCAGGCTGAAAATCTCGGGCTCGACCAGCGCATCGCGGTAGGCGGCGGTCACCCGCGGCTGCAATTTGTCCTGTGCAAACTTGCGCGCGGCATCGCGCAACATGCGCTCATCCTCGGTCAGCTGATCCTCCAGACGCAGCGGATCGGCCCAGTCGAACGGCCCAAGATCGGGGCCAAAGCCTGTGGCGGTGATGGGGGCATTCTGATTCATGACGCGATCTCCTTGTTGGGTCCAAGTCTAGGCCGCGGCAGGCACGGGGGCAATGCATGCCTTGACGCAGGCCGCGGCGAATGCAGCTATAGGCCGAGGGCGGAGGGGATCACATGGCATTTGACAACATCGACGCGGTGCAGGCCGCCTTGGGCGCTGAGGGCTATATCTGCGGCAGACCTTTGGCCACCGTGGTGTTTCTGGCACTGCGCCTTGGCCGCCCGTTGTTTCTGGAAGGCGAGGCCGGCACCGGCAAGACCGAGATCGCAAAAGCACTCGCCGCCGCCCTTGGCCGCCGCCTGATCCGGCTGCAATGCTACGAAGGGCTCGATGTCGCCTCTGCCGTCTATGAATGGAACTTCGCCGAACAGATGATCGCGATCCGCACCGCCGAGGCGACAGGCGGCGCCGACCGCGACGCGCTGAAATCGGAACTTTTCACCGAAGACTACCTGATCGAACGCCCGCTCTTGCAGGCGATGCGCCCGCAGCCCGGTGGCGCGCCGATCCTGCTGATCGACGAGCTTGACCGCACCGATGCCCCGTTCGAGGCCTTCCTGCTCGAAGCGCTCTCGGATTTCCAGGTCACGATCCCCGAACTGGGCACGATCAAGGCGGCGGAACCCCCCATCGTGATCCTGACCTCGAACCGCACGCGCGAGGTGCATGACGCGCTCAAACGCCGCTGCCTGTACCACTGGGTCGACTATCCCGATTTCGACCGCGAAATCGCGATCCTGCACGCCCGCGCCCCCCAAGCGAGCGCCGCGCTGTCGGCGGAAGTCGTGGCCTTCGTCCAGCGGCTGCGTGACGAGGATCTTTATAAAAAACCGGGCGTGGCCGAAACCATCGACTGGGCGAAATGCCTGCTTGCACTCGACGTCGTAAACCTTTCGCCCGAGGTCATCAGCGACACCTTGGGTGCGCTGTTGAAATATCAGGACGACATCCAGAAACTGCAGAACGCACAGGCCAAACGCATCCTCGACGACGCCCGCGCCCGCCTGACCCCATGACCTCCGATCTTCCGAGTAGAAATATCCCACAGGGGTCTGGGGATGTGAAATCCCCAGCTTACGCGCCACTTGCCTTGCCGGACGACCCCAAGTTGGCAGGCAACATCACCCATTTCGCGCGCGCCTTGCGCAAGGCGGGCGTGAAACTCGGCCCCGGACGGGTGATCGACGCGATCAACGCGGTGCAGGCGGTGGGCTTCACCGAGCGCGCCGATTTCTATTGGACCCTGCACGCCTGTTTTGTGTCCAAGCCCGAAGACAGCGCGATCTTCGCGCAGCTGTTCCGGCTCTACTGGCGCGACCCGCAATATATGGAACAGATGATGTCGCTGCTGACCCCGATGGTTCACGGCGTGCAAGAGGATCGCACAGCAGAAGCGGCGGAAAAACGTGCGGCCCAAGCCTTGCTCGACGGGCGCGAACCGCCCGCGCCAGAGGCACCGGCCCGCGAGGACGAGATCGAGATCGACATCGACGCAAGCCACACCGCATCCGCCGAGGAACGCCTGCGCCAGCTTGATTTCGAACAGATGAGCACGGCGGAAATGGCCGCCGCCACGCGGATGCTGGCGGACTTGCGCCTGCCGGTGCCGCCGATCCTGACACGGCGCAGGCAGGCCTTGCCGGGGCCGCTGGCGGATTGGAAACAGACCATGCGCCGCGCCGCACGGCAGGGTGGCGAGATCGGCAAGCTTGCGACCGCGCGCAAGCGCATCCGCTATCCCAACCTTGTGGTGCTTTGCGATATCTCGGGCTCCATGTCCTCCTATTCGCGCGCCGTGCTGCATTTCGTCCATGCCGTCGCCAACCGCGAAGGTCAGGGCTGGGCGCAGGTCCATGCCTTTACCTTCGGCACGCGGCTGACCAATATCACCCGCCACATGCGCAGGCGGGATGTCGATGCCGCCCTTGCCGCCGCAGGCGCGCAGGCGCAGGATTGGGAAGGCGGGACGCGGATTGGCGCCTGCCTGCATGATTTCAACCGCGACTGGGCGCGGCGCGTCGCAGGGCAGGGGGCGGTCGTGCTGCTGATCACCGACGGGCTGGACCGCGACGCCACCCATGATCTGGGGCGCGAGATGGAACGGTTGCAACTGACCTTCAGCCAAGTGATCTGGCTCAATCCGCTCTTGCGCTGGGACGGTTTTGCGCCGCTCGCACGCGGAATCGCGCAGATGCTGCCGCATTGCACCAGTTTCCGTGCCGCGCATAACGTGGCATCATTGGCAGGACTGGCCGAGGCCGTAACCCGCCCCGATGACGGGGGCGAAAAACGGCGGATGCTGGCGGCCTTGCAGGGGGGATCGCGGACATGACAACGGAACCCGCACAACTGGCGCTGGACTGGGCGCAGGCAGGCCGCAAGGTGGCGCTGGCCACCGTGGTCGAGACATGGGGCTCTGCCCCGCGCGGTGTCGGCAGCCAGCTTGTGATCGACGCAGATGGCGCGATGGAAGGGTCGGTTTCGGGCGGTTGCGTCGAAGGCGCTGTGGTCGTCGCGGCCATCGACGCCATCGCGGCGGGCAAACACGCGATCCTCGAGTTCGGCGTCAGCGATGACGAGGCTTTTGCCGTGGGCCTTGCCTGTGGCGGGCAGATCCGCGTCCTGGTGCAGCCCGTGGGGGACGGCCTGACGCTTGCGATCCTGCAAGCCTTGGCCGATGCCCGCGCCGCCGCCCGCCCGATAGGGCTGGCCACTGATCTGGCAACTGGCAGCAGCCGAGTGATAACCGCTGCGGATGCGCCCGACCGTTTCCGCCTTGACCGTGCGGGGCTGGAGGAGGATGGCACCTTTATCACCATCCAGAATCCCCCCCTGCGCATGATCATCGTGGGGGCTGTGCATATCGCGCAGCCCTTGGTCGGCATGGCGCGCGCCTGCGGCTATGCGCCGGTGCTGATCGACCCGCGCGGGGCCTTCGGGTCAGAGGCGCGGTTTCCCGGCGAGACGATTGTCGAGGATTGGCCAGACGAGGCGCTGGCCGCGCTGAAACCCGATTCCCGCACCGCCATCGTGACGCTGACGCATGATCCCAAACTCGACGATCCCGCGATCATGGCCGCCCTGCGCAGCGATGTGTTCTATCTGGGCTGTCTGGGGTCCACCCGCACCCATGCCAAACGCGTTGCGCGGTTGCAGGCAGCGGGATTCACCGAAGGCCAGATCGCGCGAATCCATGCCCCCGTCGGTCTGGATATTGGTGGCCGCCATCCTGCGGAAATCGCGCTCAGCATCATGGCGCAGATCACGCAAGTCCTGCGGCAAGCCAGATGAAATTCGGCCCCGTTCCCGTGGCAGAGGCGCTGGGTGTGATCCTTGCCCATGCGGTTCAGGCGGGCGAGACGGTCTTGCGCAAAGGCCAGGTGCTGACCGCCGCCGATATCGCGGCCTTGCAGGGCGCGGGCCTGGGCCATGTCACTGTCGCGCGGCTGGACGCAGGCGATCTGGACGAGAATGCTGCGGCTGCGAAACTCGCCCGCAGTCTGGCGGGCGATCACGTTAGCGTCAGTGCTGCGGCGACGGGTCGCGTCAATCTTTTTGCAGATGCAGCAGGGATCGTCAGTCTGGATGCTGCGGCCATAGGCCGCTTCAACGCGGTCAATCCGATGATCACGGTGGCGACCCTGCCGCAGTATACCCGCGTGGCGGCGGGCAATATGATCGCGACGATCAAGATCATTTCCTATGCCGTGCCGGGGGCGGATGTGGACCGTGCCGCAGGCATGGCGGTGGCGCTGCGCATCTTGCCGCCTTTGTATCGCACGGCCACCCTGATCGAGACGCAACTGGGCGAGGCACCTTCTGAAAAAGGGCGCGAGGCGCTGGCCAAGCGGCTGTCGCGCTTTGATGTCGCACTTGATGACCGTTGCCTTTCACCACATGAAATCAGCGGCTTGTCTGCCGCACTTGATACCGCAAAGGGCGAGGTGATCTTTATCCTGACCGCCTCGGCCACATCCGATATCGACGATGTCGGCCCCGCCGCCCTGCGCGCTGCGGGCGGCACGGTCAGCCAGTTCGGCATGCCTGTCGACCCCGGCAATCTGCTGTTTCTGGGCGACTTGCGTGGCAGACCCGTCATCGGCCTGCCGGGATGTGCGCGCTCGCCTGCGCTCAATGGTGCCGATTGGGTGCTGGAGCGGGTGATCTGCGGGCGCAGTCCCGCGCCCGATGATTTTGCGGCGATGGGTGTCGGTGGCCTGCTCAAGGAAATCCCCGACCGCCCCCAACCGCGCCGCGAGATCGGCTGATGCTGCAAAGCAGCGAAAGATCGTTGTTCTCAACGCGTTTCAGCCGTGCTTAACTCATTCCATAGCAACGATGTATCGGGAGGAACGAATGGCATCTGTAGCAATGGTCGTGAACGGCAAATCCGTCACGAAGGAGGTGGAAGGCCGCACGCTTCTGGTGGATTTCCTGCGCAATGACCTGCGTCTGACAGGCACGCATGTAGGCTGTGATACATCGCAATGCGGGGCCTGCGTGGTGCATGTGAACGGTCAGGCGGTCAAGGCCTGCACGATCTTTGCAGTCGAGGCGGACGGGGCCGAGGTTGCCACCATCGAAGGGCAGGCCAACAAGGACGGGTCGCTGAACGTGATCCAACAGGCCTTTCAGGACCACCACGGTCTGCAATGCGGGTTCTGCACGCCCGGCATGGTGATGTCGGCGGCGGCGCTGCTGAAGGAAAACCCCAAGCCGACCGAGGCTGACGTGCGCAGTTACCTGGAGGGGAATATCTGCCGCTGTACGGGATACCACAATATCGTCAAGGCGATCATGGCCGCATCCGGTCAGGACGTGACGGCCATCGCCGCCGAATAAGAATTCAGGGAGCAACGGGGCGCGCGCTATCCTGCTGCCGTCCCAACCGGGAGGAATTTCAATGCCAAAAGATCATGGAATCGGCGCCAGTGACAAGCGCCGCGAAGATGTCCGCTTTCTGACAGGGGCGGGACATTACACCGACGATATCAAGACTTATGGGGCGACGACGGCGATCTTCTGTCGCTCGACCGTGGCGCACGGGATCATCAAATCCATCGACACTTCCGCCGCGGAAAACATGCCGGGCGTGCTGGCCGTTTTCACCGGGGCTGATTTCGCCGATGTCGGCGGCAACCCCGCGGGCTGGCTGATCAACAGCCGTGACGGCACGCCGATGAAGGAACCCAAGCGCCCTGTGCTGGCGCATGGCAAGGTCCGCCATGTCGGTGACGCCTATGCCGCCGTGATCGCGGAAACCGAATTGCAGGCGCGCAACGCCGCCGAGGCGATTGTGGCCGAGATCGAGGAACTGCCCGCCATCGTCGACATGGCCGCAGGTTTGGCTGGCGATGCGTTCGTGCATGACGAGATCGGCACCAACCAGTGTTTCGACTGGGGCTGGATCGAGGATAACCGCGCCGCAACCGACGCCGCAATCAAGGCCGCCCCGCATGTGACGACGCTGGAGCTGGTCAACAACCGTCTGGTGCCCAATGCGATGGAACCGCGCTGTTCCATCGGCAATTACGACGCGGGCAATGATTCCTACGTCCTGCAGACCACATCGCAGAACCCGCATCTGACGCGCCTGCTGATTTCTGCTTTCGTGATGGGCATTCCCGAAAACAAACTGACCGTGATCGCCCCCGATGTGGGCGGCGGGTTCGGGTCCAAGATCTATCATTATGGCGAAGAAGCCCTGGTGCTGGCCGCCGCGCGCAAGATCGGACGTCCGGTGAAATGGACCGCCGACCGGACCGAGGCGTTTCTGACCGATGCGCATGGCCGCGACCATGTGACGAAAATCGAACTGGCCTGTGAAAAGGACGGCACCTTCATCGCCTTCCGCACGGAAACCATGGCGAACGTCGGCGCGTATCTGTCGAACTTCTCGACCGCGACGCCGACCTTCCTGCATGGCACGCTGATGGCGGGGAATTACACCGTTCCCAATGTCTATGTGAACGTCAAAGCCGTGTTCACCAATACCGCCCCCGTTGATGCCTATCGCGGCGCGGGTCGGCCAGAGGCGACCTATTCAATCGAACGCGTCATCGACAAGGCCGCGCGCGAATTGGGGATCGACCCGATTGCCATCCGGCGCAAGAACTTTGTCAAGCCGGATCAATACCCGTTCGTCAGCGCCGCCGGTCTGGAATACGATTCCGGCAACTACGATGCGCTGATGGATACCCTCGAAAAGCACATCGACCGTGAAGGGTTCAAAGCGCGTCGCAAGGAAAGTGAAGCGAAGGGCATGCTGCGCGGTCTGGGCCTGAATGCTTATATAGAGGCTTGCGGGATCGCGCCGTCGAACCTAGTGGGGGTGCTGGGCAGCCGTGTGGGCCTTTATGATGCGGCCACCGTGCGGGTGAATGCCACCGGCAACCTGTCCGTCATGGTCGGCGCACATAGCCACGGGCAGGGGCATGAAACCGTCTTTCCCCAGATCGTCGGCGAAATGCTGGGGATTGATCCCCAAAGCATCGACATCGTGCATGGCGATACGTCGAAAATCCCTTTCGGGATGGGCACCTATGGGTCGCGGTCCTTGGCGGTCTGTGGGTCCGCCATGGTGCGGGCCACCGAAAAGATTATCGCCAAGGCCAAGAAGATCGCAGCGCATATGCTGGAAGCATCCGCCGATGACGTGGATTTCAAGGATGGCCAGTTCACCGTCAAAGGCACCGACAAATCCGTCAGCTTCGGCGAGGTCGCGCTCAAGGCCTATATCCCCCATAACTTCCCGCTGGAAGACATCGAACCGGGGCTGGAGGAAACGGCGTTCTACGATCCTGCCAACTTCACCTATCCCTCCGGCGCCTATGCCTGCGAGGTCGAGGTGGACCCCGATACCGGCAAGGTGCGGGTGGACCGTTTCATCGCGGTGGACGATTTCGGCAACATCATGAACCCGATGATCGTGACCGGGCAGGTGCATGGCGGTCTTGGCCAAGGCATCGGTCAGGCGCTGCTGGAAGGGGCGCGTTACGATGCGGACGGCCAGCTTTTGTCGGCCAGCTACATGGATTACACCATGCCGCGCGCGGATGATTTGCCGTTCTACACCGTCGATCACGCCAATGGCACGCCCTGCACGCACAACCCGCTTGGCGTGAAAGGCTGTGGCGAGGCAGGGGCGATCGGGTCGCCGCCGACAATCGTCAACGCTGTCGTCGATGCGCTGCAATCGGCTGGCAAGAACGTCACCCATATCGACATGCCCCTGACGCCGCTGCGCGTCTGGGAAGCCATGCACAAAGCGTAAGGAAGAGCTGTCATGTATGCTTTTGAAATCGAACGGCCCACCACCATCGCGGATGCGGTCAAGGCCATGGAACATGACGGGGCGCAAGCCTTGGGCGGCGGGCAAACCCTGATCCCGACGCTGAAGGCGCGCCTTGCCGCGCCGGATGTGCTGGTCAGCCTGACGGCGATTGGCGAGATGAAGGGCGTGTGCATGTCCGATGACGGGATGCTCTGCATCGGGGCGGCAACGACCCATGCCACCGTCGCCCGCGAGGCGGCGGCGCATTTCCCGGGGCTTGCTGGACTGGCGAGCCATATCGGCGACCCCGCCGTGCGCAACCGAGGCACGATTGGCGGATCGCTGGCCAACAACGACCCTGCGGCCTGCTATCCGGCCGCAGCACTCGGCACCGGGGCGGTGATCATCACCAACACCCGCCAGATCGCGGCGGATGATTACTTTCAGGGGATGTTCACCACCGCCTTGCATGGTGGCGAGGTCATCACAGAGGTCCGTTTCCCGATCCCGCAAAAGTCGCATTACATGAAATTCGTCCAGCCTGCGTCGCGTTTCGCGCTGGTGGGCGTGTTCGTGGCGAAATACGCGGACGGCGTGCGGGTCGCGGTCACAGGGGCATCCGAAGACGGCGTGTTTCGCTGGTCCGAGGCCGAGGCGGCGCTGTCCGCCGACTTTTCGGCCAAGGCGCTGGATGGTCTGTCTGTCGATGCGGACGGCATGATCGGCGATCTGCACGGCTCGCCCGCCTACCGCGCGCATCTGGTCAAGGTCATGACCGGACGGGCTGTCGCAGCGGCGGCCTGATCTGCTCGGCGCAATTCCGCCCGTCCTTGTTGACGGGCGGAACGCGCCTACCTCTGGGCTGTTATAGGCGTAAGCGCCGTCCTGTCGGGCGGCTGTTTCCAAGAGGTTAAAAATGCGTCAGTCAAAATTCAAGAATACCACATCGCTCGTTGTCAGTCTGGCGATGGTCACGGCCCCTGTGTTTGCACAAGAGGCCGATCTGCAAGCCTGCGGGGATGCGCCGGAATTTCCCTGCCTGAGCGTTGAAGGCGGGCTGATCGAGGATCGCGCCGCGTTCGACGCGCTGCAAGCGCAGGCCGCCGCCGAACAGGCCGCCGCTGAAGCCGCCGCGCAGGCCGCTGCAGATGCTGCTGCTGCCGAAGAAGCCGCCGCGCAGGCCGCTGCCGAGGTTGAAGCACAGGCCGCTGCTGAAGCAGAAGCGCAAGCTGCTGCACAAGCTGCCGCCGAAGAGGAGGCTCGCGCTGCGGCCGATGCTGAAGCACAGGCCGCTGCTGAAGCAGAAGCACAAGCTGCTGCACAAGCTGCCGCCGAAGAGGAGGCGCGCGCTGCGGCCGAGGCTGAAGCACAGGCCGCGGCCGATGCAGAAGCGCAAGCCGCCGCTGCCGCAGAGGCACAGGCGGCTGCCGATGCTGCCGCCGCCGACGACGCTCAAGCTGCGGCTGATGCCGAGGCCGCTGCGCAAGCTGCCGCTGAAGAAGAAGCCCGTGCCGCCGCCGAGGCCGAAGCTGCTGTCGCAGACGAGGCGCAAGCTGCCGCTGACGCGCAGGCTGCCGCCGATGCAGAGGCCGCCGCGCAAACCGCCGCTGAAGAGCAAGCCGCCGCCGCTGCCGAAGCGCCAGCCGCCGAAGACGCCGCTGCCGAAGCGCAAGCCGCCGAAGACGCCGCTGCCGCGCAGGAGGCCGAAGCGCCAGCCGACGCCATTTCCACCGAAGCGACGGCAGAGCCGGTGGCCGAACCCGCCCCGATCATCAGCGAGGCGACGACCGTCGAAGAACAGCTTGCCCGTGAAGAGACACCTGCCGAAACCGCAGAAGAAGCCCCCGTCGAATCCGCTGCCGCCATGGCCGATATGGAAGGCGAGCCTGCCGCCGAAGACGTCGTCGTCGAACAGGAAACCGTGACCGAGGCGGATGTCCGGTCCAGCACCGAGGATTTCGACAACCGCGTGAACGCGGAACCTGCGCCTGTCGTGCAGGGGTCGAATGACCGGGACGGGCTGTCGAACTTTCAAAAGGCCTTGATCGTGGGTCTTGGTGCCGTGGTTGTCGGCTCTGTGCTGCGCAATGGTGATCAGGTCGTTTCGAATTCGGGCGACCGCGTGGTCGTGCAGCGCGGCGACAATTTCGTCGTGCTGAAAGATGACGACGTGCTGCTGCGCCAGCCCGGATCGCAGGTCGAAACCCAGACCTTCAATGACGGTTCGACCCGGTCCATTGTCACGCGCGAGGATGGCACACGCGTCATCACGATCCGTGCTGCCGACGGGACCGTGCAGCGCCGCGCGCGGGTGCTGGCCGACGGCACACAGATCGAATTGTTCAACGACACCGCCGGCAGCGCGCCGGTGATCGTGTCCGAATTGCCCCCCGCGCCAGTCGCCTTTGCGCAGGGTGCCTCCGGCGTCGATATCGCGACGCTGCGCGAGGCACTGGCGGCGCGCGAACGGGCGACATTCGACCGGACATTCTCGCTCAACCAGGTGCGGACCATTCCCGAGGTGCGCAATCTGGCACCTGCGGTGGATCTCGACACGCTGACATTCGCCAGCGGTTCGGCGGCGATCGACGCATCGCAGACAGCGGCGCTGACCGATCTTGGTCTTGCGATCAATGCGATCGTCGACAACGACCCGTCGCAGGTGTTCCTTGTCGAAGGGCATACCGATGCGGTGGGCAGTGCGGCCTTCAACCTGGCGCTGTCGGACCGCCGTGCCGAAACAGTGGCACTGGCATTGACCGAATTCTTCGGTGTGCCGCCGGAAAACCTTGTCACACAGGGCTATGGCGAACGGTTCCTCAAGGTGCCGACGCTGGCGGATGAACGCGCCAACCGCCGCGTCGGGATCCGCAACATCTCTTCGCTGCTGCAGTAACGATCCGGCAGGCAAGAACAGGAAAGGGCGGCTCATCGAGCCGCCCTTTTGCCGTTGGTAGGATGGGTGATATCACCCATCTTACGAAATTCACTTCGACAGTGGCCCGATCAGCATGACCATCTGGCGGCCTTCCATCTTGGGAAAGTTTTCGACCTTGCCGGTTTCCTTGGTGTCCTCGGCCACGCGTTCCAGCAATTGCCGGCCCAATTCCTGGTGCGCCATTTCGCGGCCACGGAACCGCAGGGTGACCTTCACCTTGTCGCCGTTTTCCAGAAACTTGAACACGCTGCGCATCTTGACGTCGTAATCGTGGGAATCCGTGTTCGGGCGGAACTTGATTTCCTTGATCTCGATGATCTTTTGCTTCTTGCGCGCTTCGGCTTCTTTTTTCTGGGTTTCGTATTTGAACTTGCCGAAGTCCATGATCTTGCAGACCGGGGGAACGGCGTTCGGCGAAATTTCGACAAGGTCAAGCCCGGCTTCTTCTGCCATCTGCATCGCCCGGTCGGGCGATACAACGCCTACGTTTTCGCCGTCTGCACCGATAAGCCGGATTTCGGCTGCCCTGATCCGTTCGTTGATCCGAGGGCCGGTTTCGCGCTGGGGTGGCGCGTTGTGGGGTCTGCGTC
Organism: Yoonia vestfoldensis DSM 16212; assembly: GCF_000382265.1. Classification (GTDB taxonomy): domain Bacteria; phylum Pseudomonadota; class Alphaproteobacteria; order Rhodobacterales; family Rhodobacteraceae; genus Yoonia; species Yoonia vestfoldensis. The sequence goes on along the minus strand of NZ_KB907979.1, from coordinate 25,996 downwards.
CTATGGTCTTGATCCTTTGTCTGTGGCGTAATGCTGGAGGGCAAACTAAACCTGCTTGGGCCGCGCTTCAACCCGCTATCACGCCGTTTCGCAGGTATTTTCCAAGTGGGTTGGCTCTTTTCCTTTTGCCCCCGTTCTGACATACGGCGCGACAAGGGCCCAAGCAGGCCCGTCGTTTTCAAATAAGGACAATGACCATGAGAGCGTTAGCAATCCTGATTATCCTCGCGATCGTCGGCTTCTTTGGCTACCAATATGCTGTCGAGGGGCGCGGCCCCGGTGCCGCTGTCGGCGTGCTGACCGGTGCCACCGCCGAGGCCGAAGCTGCTGCCGCCGCTGAAGCCGCAGCCGCAGAAGAGCAAGCTGCCGCCGAAGCCGCTGCTGCTGAAGCCGCTGCTGCTGAATCTGCAGCCGCCGAAGCTGCCGCCGCCGAAGCTGCCGCCGCTGAAGCTGCCGCTGCTGAAGCTGCCGCCGCCGAGGCTGCCGCTGCCGAAGCTGCTGCTGCGATCGAGGCAGAAGCTGCCGCAGCCGCCGAAGCTATCGAAGACACCACGACGGATGCTGCTGACGCCACTGCCGATGCCGTGGACAGCGCAGCCACCTCGACCGCCGATCTGATGACTGTCGATGGCTTCAACGCTGATCGCGTCATCGCGCTGATCGAAGGCTCGGATCTGGCTGATGCCGAAAAGACCACGCTGATTTCCGCCGTCACCGCCGCCCAGAACAGCCCCGCGCTGTTGCAGCCGGTGCTGGAACGCGTGAACCAGCTGCTGGGCGAATAAGGCCCCGCACAAACAACAAAGGCCGCCCTGTCAGGGCGGCCTTTTTGATTCAGGGTGATGGAAACATTAGTCCAGAAACGCCTTTTCCACGACATATTGCTGCGGGTTGGAATTGGCCCCTTCGTTCAGGCCATAGCTTTCCAGCATTTCTTTCAGTTCCAGATTGAACGCCAGATTGCCGCAGATCATCGCGCGGTCATTCTCGGGCGACAGGGGCGGGACGCCAAGGTCAGTGAACGCTTCTCCGCTGCGCATCAGGTCGGTGATACGGCCCATCTTGGCGCTCTGTTCGCGGGTGGTTGTCGGGTAATACCTGATCTTTTTCCAGAACCCGTCGCCGATGACTTCGTTGAGGAGATCATCGGTTTTCAACGCCTCGATCAGGTCGCGCCCATAGGTCAGCTCGCCTACTTCGCGGCAGGTGTGGGTGATGATGATCTCGTCGTAATCCTCATAGGTCTGCGGTTCGCGCAAAAGGCTGGCAAAGGGCGCAAAGCCGGTGCCGGTGGCAAAGAACCACAGCCGCTTGCCGGGCAAAAGCGCGTCATGCACCAGCGTGCCCACGGGCTTGGGCCGCAGGATCAGCCCATCGCCGGGCTGGATATGCTGCAGCTTTGATGTCAGCGGGCCATCCTGCACCTTGATTGAATAGAATTCCAGCTCCTCATCCCAGCTTGGCGAGGCGATGGAATAGGCGCGCATGATCGGCTTGCGCTTGCCGGTTTCGGGGTCTTCGTCGCCCATCAACCCGATCATGACGAATTCGCCTGACCGGAACCGCAGGCTGGCAGGCCTTGTGACGCGGAACGAAAACAGGCGGTCGGTGTAATGCTTTACCTCCGTCACGGTCTGCATGTCGGGCAATTGCGGGACGATCTTGGCGCTGGCGTGGTTCACGGCTGTCTGCTCTGTCATAGGGTCCATCATGACCCATATAGGGCCATCCTCTGTCTAGTCTTTGATCTGGGTCAGGGAAAGGGGTACGGCGTTTGCGGAAAAACATGAACCGCTTTTCGCTGTCTCTCGCTGCGCGAGAACGCAAAAAGCGGTCCGATGTCTTTAAAGACTTCCCGAAACGCCGAAGCCGCGCAAACGGGCCTGATAGTGGCCCTGCTGCCAGTCGGCACGCGCAAGCCATTGGTCCTGCGGCTGGCGGGCGGCCAAGGCATCGTCGATTTCGACCTCGTCGAAGCCGGACCTGCGGGCCATCGCATATTGGTCGGCCAGCACATGCCCGCGCGCGCGCAAGCGGCCCTGAAAGCCCGCGCGCCGCAGCATCGCGGCCAGCGTGAAACCGCGTCCGTCAGCGAAGCTGGGAAAGGCGATGCGGATCATCGGCGCGTTCGTCAGGCGGGCGAGCGTGGCCGGATCGGTGTCGGACGGCAGGTCCACCGCATAGCTGTTGTCATTGGCGACGCCTTGGCTGGCATCGCGGAACGGGCCTGTCCAGTCGTCGGCGGCAAAGCCTTTGTCGGTGACGATCACGCTCATGCTGCTTGTCCTTCCCGGACCATGCGCCCGTTTTCGAAGTGGATACCACATTCGGTTTTTTCGCTGCCTCTCCAACGGCCTGCGCGGGGGTCCTCACCTGCACTGACGCGTGTCGTGCAGGGCATGCAGCCGATGGAGGGATACCCTTGCGCCACCAGCGGATGCCGCGGCAGGTTGTGGTCGGTCATGTAGCCGCGCAGGTGATCCGAGGACCATTGCGCCAGCGGATTGATCTTGATGCGCCCGCCGTCCGCCTCGAACAGCGGCAGGCTGGCACGCTGGCCGTTCTGGAACTGCTTGCGTCCGGTGATCCAGCCGCCGAAGCTTTGCAGCGCCTGTTCCAAGGGCCGTGTCTTGCGCAGATCGCAGCATGCATCGGTATCGGCTTGATGGAGTAGGCCGTCCACATCCTCGCGCAGCACGGCATTGCGGTCGGGCGAGATGACGCGCACATCACGCAGGCCCAAGGCTTTGGCCACGTCGCGCTGATAGGCGAGCGATTCCGGAAACAACATCTCGGTGTCCAGAAAGATCACCGGCACGGCCGGGTCCACCTGGGCCGCCAGATGCAGCAGCACCACGCTTTCGGCGCCGAATGACGACACCAGCGCCACCGGCCCGATCTGGGTATCGTTCAATGCGGCGCGCAGGACCGCCAGCGCGTCGGAATTGCGGTGCAGGGCGTTGCGGCGGTTGGCCAGATCATCAAGCGGCATCGGCTTTGTCCTCATTGGGGTAAAGCAGCGTCTTGAACGGGGCGAGCCCCAGACGGCGGTAGGTTTGCAAAAACGTCTCGGACTGGTCACGGCGCAGGTCGAGATAGCCTGTCACTAGCCGTTCGATGGCAGGCACGATGTCATCGGCACTGAAACCGGGGCCGGCGCGTTCACCAATGGTTGTGGTTTCGGTCCCGTCGCCGCCCAGCGTGATTTGGTAGTTTTCCACGCCCGCGCGATCCAGCCCCAGAATCCCGATATGGCCGACATGGTGATGCCCGCAGGCATTAATGCAGCCGGAAATCTTGATCTTCAGCGGGCCGACGTCATGCTCGATCTTCAATTCGTCGAACCGCGTGGCAATCTGTTGCGCGATGGGGATCGAACGGGCCGTGGCCAGCGCGCAGTAATCCATGCCGGGGCAGGCGATGATATCGGATGCGAGGCCAATATTCGCCGTCGCCAGATCGGCCTTGCGCAAGGCGGCATAGATCGCTGGCAGGTCGGCTTGATGCACATGCGGCAGGATCACGTTCTGCTCGTGGCTGATGCGCAATTCGCCGTGGCCATAGCGTTCCGCCAGATCGGCCATGACGCGCATCTGGTCGGATGTCGCGTCACCGGGTGTCGCGCCATGTTTCTTGATGCTGATCGACACGATCGCATAGCCGGGGGCCTTGTGCGCGGAAAGGTTCGTATCGCTCCATGACCGGAAGGCGGGGTTGGCCAGACGTGCGGCCTCGTACCCGTCGGTGGCTTTGGTGACAAAGGCGGGCGGGGAAAAGGATTTTTCGATCTCGGCCAGCAGCGTCTGGTCATAGCCGCCAAAGCCTGCGCGGATCGCGTCGAACCGGTCTTCGACCAGATCACGGATCGTCTCGATCCCGTTTTCATGCAGCGTGATCTTGATGCGGGCCTTGTATTTGTTGTCGCGGCGGCCCAGCAGGTTGTAGACGCTGACAATCGCCTCGACGTAAGGCAGCAGGTCCGCCTTGGACACGAAATCGCGCAAGACCTTGCCCACCATCGGCGTGCGGCCAAGGCCACCGCCGACGATGACCTGATAACCGACGTCGCCTGCATCGTTGCGCACCACGACCAGTCCGATGTCATGGGCGCGGGTGACGGCACGGTCGGCGGCGGCGCCTGTCACAGCGATCTTGAACTTGCGTGGCAGGAACTGGAATTCGGGGTGGTCGGTCGACCATTGGCGCAGCAATTCGGCAATGGCGCGCGGGTCTTCGATCTCGTCCGCGGCAGCACCGGCGAAATGGTCGGCGGTCACGTTGCGGATCGTGTTGCCGCTGGTCTGGATCGCATGCATGCCGACATCGGCCAAGGCCTCCAGCATATCGGGCACATCACCGAGCTTGGGCCAGTTGTACTGGATGTTCTGGCGCGTGGTGAAATGGCCATAGCCCTTGTCCCAGCGGTCGGCGATATAGGCCAGCTGCCGCATCTGCGCAGGGTTCAGCGTGCCATAAGGCACCGCCACCCGCAGCATATAGGCATGCAGTTGCAGATAGAGGCCGTTCATCAGGCGCAAAGGCTTGAATTCATCCTCGGTCAGGGACCCGTCGATGCGGCGTTCCACCTGAGCGCGGAATTGCGCGACGCGGGCGCGCACGAAAGTTTCGTCAAAATCGTTGTAAACGTACATGGCTCTTTTCCTGTCGCAGTCCCGAACGTGTTCTGGACCTCGTGGTTGTGGGGGAGGTCCCGGATCAGGTCCGGGACTGCGGCGCGACCTGCTTGCCGTGGGGATAGTTCGACGGGCCGCGCGTTCGGAAAGCTTCTCGGAAATGCAAGGGTTCGGGTCCGTCCGCGCCCATGCGGGCATCCGCCAGATAGGCGCCCGCGATTTCCGACGCCCGCGCCTTGGCCTGCAAGAGGCGCAGGTCGGCATGGGCTTCGTCGGTGATCAGTTCGGCGTCGGAGATCAGTGGCGACCAGCGGTCATCCTCGGTCAGCCAGACGGCATCGCCATCCAGCAGCGCGTTGGCGGTGACGACCTTGGGGGTAAAACGGGGGGGCATCAGGCGAATTCCTTGATCTTGATGGTCTCGGCCAGAGCGGCGCGGGGGGCGAGGCCGTAAAAGGTGATGACAGGGCCGGACAGACCGGCGCGCGTCAGCGTGGGTTCCAGTTCCGCCAGACAGGTGGCGATCACGCGCTGGTCGGCGCGGCTGACGTTTTCGATGATCGTCACGGGCGTTGCGGGGTCGGCCCCGTGCATCAGCAGGCGGCCCTGGATGAACCGCGCAGCGCGCTTGCCCATGTAGATCGCGGCGACTTCACCGGGGGTGGCCAGCGCGCGCCAATCGTGATCGGCGTAACCCCTGGTGTCGTGGCCGGTGATGAAGCGCACGGCAGAATTGCGCCCGCGCTGGGTCAGGCTTTGCCCGATTCCCGCGACGGCGGCAGAGGCGGCGGTGATCCCCGGCACGATAGTGTAGGAGACACTAGCCTCGATGAGGGCGCTGATCTCCTCGTCCAGACGGCCAAAGACGGTCGGATCGCCCGCTTTCAGCCGCACCACATGGTGCCCGTCCAGCGCGTGCTGCACAATCAGCGCGTTGATCTGATCCTGCGGCATGGCGTGGCCGAAACCCTGTTTGCCAGCATCGATGATGATCGCCTCGCGGCGGGCAAGCTCGAGTATCTCTGCCGTCACCAGATTGTCGTGGATCACGACATCGGCCTTGTCCAAGGCATTGCGCGCCTTCAGCGTCAGCAGTTCGGGGTCGCCGGGGCCCGCGCCGACCAGATCGACATGGCCCGCCTTGGTGCGGGCGGTGATGTGGTCGTCGAGCAGTGATTCCAGCGCGGGGATGATCCCGGCCTCGCCTGTGGCACCCATCGCCTTTGGGCCACGCTGGAAATAAAAATCGGCCCAGAAATCGCGCCGCTTGCGGCCCATGGGCAGCACATCGACCGCATGGCGGAAGGTCTTGCCGATCCGAGCAAGAACCCCCAGCGACACGGCCAGGCGTTCCTCGATATCGGCCTTGATCGCGCGGGCCAGCACAGGCGCCGCACCTTCGGTGCCGATGGCCACGACGACAGGGTCGCGGTCGACGATGGCGGGGGTGATGAACTGGCTATCGGCCAGATTGTCCACGATATTGACCAGCGCGCCGTCGGCATGGGCGATGGCGGCGACGCGGGCATCCTCGGCACCGTCTTCATTCGCGGCATAGAACAGCGCGGCACAGAGTGTATCACCTGGTTCCATCGCGCGCGCGATGATGCGCAGCTTGCCCGCCGCAGCCCAAGCCGTGATTTCGGGCGCAACCTCGGGGGCGATCACCGTCAGATGGGCCTCGGTCTTCATCAGCAGGCGCAATTTGGCCATGGCCGCATCGCCGCCACCCGAAAGCACGATCCGGCGACCGGCGACAGCAAGGAAGATGGGAAAATGTTGCATGGCGCACCTTCTGATTTCTTGCCTTCAACATAGAACATTATTCTGCTATTTGCTGCCCCCATGTGGCATTAAAGGACACCTGTTCCATGTTGCGCTGAAAACGGACCATGTGTCCTCGAATGATCGGAAAACAGGAATGGCTTTGCGGATTGATGCGACTGACCGGAAGATTTTAGCGGCTTTGCAGGCGGATGCGGCCCAATCTCTCGACGAGATCGCCAAGGCGGTGGGGTCGTCGAAGACGCCTGTGTGGAATCGCATCCGAAAGCTGCGCGAGGCGGGGGTGATCGGGCATCAGACGGTCATTCTGGACGCCGAAAAGCTGGGGTTCGAGGCGTGTTTCTTTGTGCTGATCCGCACGTCCGAGCATGACAAGGACTGGCAGGCGCGGTTCCTCAAGGCGTTGAAATCGCGCCCGGAAGTGCAAGAGGCGCACCGTCTGGCGGGCGATATCGACTATATCCTGAAAGTGCGGGTCAAGAATGCCCGCGCCTATGACACGTTCTATCAGGCGCTGATTTCCGAGGTGAAGGTGCATAACGTGACAGCCTTGTTGTCGATGGAAGAGATCAAGTCGACTGTGGCTTTACCTCTCTAGTGTGAACGCTGTTCAAAAAATATCTTGACGGATGAATTGGGCGGGTCTACCAAACGTGAGCACCGTTCACGAATGGAGATTTCTGATGAACATCCTCAAGATCACGACCCTGATTGCCGCCGCCGCAACGCTGGCCGCCTGCGCCAGCCCTGCCGTACAGCATTCGGGGCAAGCCGTCGGCCATAGCGCCGATGCCTCGGCCCATGGCTCTGCTGCCGTGGCGCATGGCGCTGTCAGCGTCGCGGCTGTGCCTGTCATTGTGACTGGGGCTGCTCTGGCCGTGTCCGGTGCCGCCTTGGAAGAGGTCGGCACAGGTTCGGTCGCGGCTGCTGCATCGGTCCTGAGCGGCACGCCCGCGCCATGCACGATCCAGCAAGGCCGGACGCCTGCAACTTGCGTGGTCGCCGACCCCGCACCACGTCTGCAATAGGAGGCGGGCCGATGAAACGCATTCTTGCCATCGCAGCACTGTCGCTGACCGCGCTGATGTCCGCCCCTGTCCATGCGGGCAGCAGTGCCGCTGCCGACGCGATCCTGCCTGTCGATCAGGTCGCGGCCTTTTCCAACCGCGTGCAACAAGATCTGGCCGCGCGCGGCGCGAATGTCGCCATTGTCTCGCGCGTCGGGCGTGACCCCGCGCTTTTGCCCGAAGGGATCGACTATACCCATGTGGCCTTTTGGGTCTATTCGCGGATCACCCGTGCGGATGGATCGGTGGGCATGGGGTATCAGGTGTATAACCTTTACCAGCGCAACGGCGATCTGACGCGCAGCGATCTGGTGCACGACACGCCTGCCGATTTCTTTGCCGCCGCCCATAGCCTTGATGCCGGTGTCATCATCCCCGATCCGCGCCTGCAGCAAAAACTGCTCGAGGTGATCGCAAGCCCGACCTATGCGGCGCTGCACAACCCGACCTATTCGGTGCTGGCCAATCCCGCCACCTCGCAATTCCAGAACTGCACCGAACACACGCTGGATGTGCTGATGGCGGCCCTTTACGACACCTCTGATCCCGCGCAGATCAAGGCCAATATTGCTGCGCATTTCACCCCGCAGCCGGTGCGCCTTAACGCCTTGCAGCGGCTTTTTGCGCCCGCCGCCTCGCAGGCGCTGACCACAGGGGATCATGGTCCGCAGGTAGCGACGGCGACATTCGGGTCGATCGCGCGGTTCATGCAACGCCATGATCTGGCGGCAGAGGTCTATCGCATCACGCCCGACAGGCTGGTGCGGTTCTGAGGCAGCGGGATGCTGCCGAACGGCACTGGCGTTTCGGCAAGGCCCTGCCGGCGGTTTTGGTGATTGCGTGGCGGGCGCTTAGGTGATCCTCGACCGCGTGAAACCCGCGCGGCCAGACCAGAATGAAGGAGAGACTTATGACACGTCCCACCCAGATCGCCGCCGTCACATTAGCGGCCCTGCTTGCCGCAACGGCCCCCGCCGCCGTGATCGCGCAGGCCGCAACCGCGCCGATGGCGCAAGACGTCACAACCGAGGAACTTGACGCCTTTGCGGCCGCCTATGAAAGCGTGATCGCGATCGACGCGGAATACGCACCGCAATTGGAACAGGCCGCCGACCCTGAGGCGCAGCAACTGCTGCTGGAAGAGGCCCAGATCGCCAAGGTCGCAGCGGTCGAGGCAACCGACGGGATCGACGTGGACCGCTATGTCGAGATCCTGACCCTTGCGCAGGCCGACCCGACCCTGACCGCACAGATCGCCGAGCGGCTGGACCAATAACCGCATCGCAAGGCGCCAAGGCCCGCCATGGACCCTCTTTGGCGGGCCTTTTCCGTGCGGCCTAACTTGCGGACACCATCAACCGTGTCAGCCCGTGAAAATGATAGACATCGCCGTAACTGGGCGGCGCTGTCAGTTGCAGGTCGGGGCAGCGCGCGAACAGAACATCAAGCGCAATTTTCAACTCCAGCCGGGCCAGCGGTGCGCCGACGCAGAAATGGATGCCGCCGCCGAAACTGGTGTTCTGCGGGCCGCTGCGTTCAGGATCGAACCTTGCAGGATCAGGATAAACCGCAGGATCGCGGTTCGCCGCCCCCAAAAGACAGGCAATCTGGTCGCCGCGCTTGAACCGATGGTTGCCGATCTGCACATCTTCATAGACCCAGCGGGTGAACATATGCAGCGGCGGGTCGTGGCGGATGATTTCCTCGACGCAAGTGTCTGTGATCGTGCGGAAATTCTGTTCCAACAGCGTCTTGGTGCCATTGCCCAAAGTATGCACTGTCGCCTCGTGGCCTGCGTTCAGCAGCAGGATGCAGGTGGTGATCAGCTCGTCGGTCGTCAGCTTTTCGCCCTGTTCCTCGGCTGCGATCAGGGTCGAGATGAGGTCATTGGCTGGGGTTCTGCGCCGCGTTTCGATATAACCGCGCATGAAATCAGAAAAATCCGCCGACGCGGCGACGGCCGCGGCCTCGATTTCCTGCGTGCGGCGGGCCTGATACATCGCGACCATGGCATTCGACCAGCGCAACAGATCGTCGGCGCGGTCCTCTGGCACGCCCAGCAGGCGGGCGATGGTGATGACCGGCACAGGCTGCGCATAGGCGGTCAACAAATCGAAGGGTTCGTCCGGAAAACGGTCGATCAGGTCATGGCAGAGCTGCGTGATCTGCGGCGCAAGGGCCGCGATGGTGCGGCTGGTGAAGGCACGCAGCACAAGCGCACGCAGGCGGGTGTGGCGCGGCGGTTCCAGTTCCAGCATGGAATGCGCCTCGATGTCATAAAACGGGCGCAGCGGGTCCGGGATCGCGGGGGCCAGTTCCGGCGGGCATTCGCGCCCCATTCGCCGGTCGCGCAGCACGGCATGGACGGCCTTGTGGGACACCGCGCATGGCATGGCGTAATCGTCCCACCAGAAAAAATCGCCGGCCAGGCGGGCGCGGTCATAGAACGGATAGGGGTTCTGGACAAAGGCGGGATCGGTGGGGGATTGGCTCAGATGTTGCATGGCGCAGCTTTGCCGCGCCGCCGCAATCTTTGCAATGGGCGCGCGGGGCATCCGATCACGAAACCGCGACGTTCTGACGCGGCACAGGCCGTCGCCGGTGTGATAGCCTGCATGCAATTGGATACCGCAGATGGGCCGAAAGAGTCTCGACGCGGTGTTTAGTCAGTGAACGGGGAGGGGTGTTCATGGCGAAAACGTCTTTGGACGACGGGTTTTTCGACAGGTCGGCATATCAGAACGCAACCCTGCAATTGCGCCTTGTCGAGACGGAATTGCCCGAAAACGCGGTGTCGAGCCTCGCACGGGAGGTTGTCCGCAGGCTCGCCTTTCGTATGCCGCGCCACGACAATATCAACGATCTGCCAACACCTTCCGAGATTGAACTGCTCTGTGCCGCCCTGCTGTCTGCGGATGACACAGCAGCGGACCAGTTTATCCTTGCCGCCCGGCGTGATGGCGTTGATCCGGGCGTGATCAGCCGTGGCTATGTGGCCGGTGCCGCCCGCAAGCTGGGCGAAATGTGGGACGACGACCGGATTTCCTTTATCGACGTGACGCTGGCCTGCGGAAAACTCTATGGAATCATTCGCGGTCTGCGTCATGTGCTGGCGCCACAGATCACAGCAGGTCGTGAAGTCCGGCCCGCCTTGTTCGCATTGGTGCCCGGCGAAACGCATACCTTGGGGATCGAGATCGCGACCGATCATTTTCGCCGTGAAGGTTGGGATGTCGACATGCTGGTTGGGTTGGACCATGACGCCCTGATCGCCGAGGCCGATACCCGGCATTATCAGGCCATCGTTCTGGTCGCGAATTCCGACCGGATGATGGAGCCGCTGACACGGCTGAGCTTTGCTTTGCGGATCACGCAGCCTTTGGCGCATATCATCGTCGCTGGCGGTATTCTGGACCACCACCCCGATATCCTGAAACTGGTCGGAGCAGAGGCCGCGATGGCTGATCTTGACAGCGCGATAGGGGTTTTGCGTGGCGTTCTTGGGCCGGACGCCCTGTAAACCGTCTGGCGCTGGCTCAGCTTGCGGCGAGCGCTGCGATGATCGGGCTGAAATCCGCAGCCTTGAGGCTGGCCCCGCCGACCAGCGCGCCGGTCACATGCGGCACGGCGAAAATCGCCGCCGCATTGTCGCCCTTGACCGATCCGCCATAAAGGATGCCGAAACCGGCCCCGTCGGCAAACCGCGCGGTCAGGCGCGCGTGGATATGGGCGTGGACCTCGGCGATCTGGTTGGTCGTGGGCACCTTGCCTGTGCCGATGGCCCAGACGGGTTCATAGGCGATCACGGTGTTTTCGGCGGTCGCGCAATCGGGAACCGATCCGGCAAGCTGCGTGTCGATCACGTCAAGCGTCGTGCCATCCTCGCGCTGTGCCAGCGTCTCGCCGATGCAGATGATCGTCGTCAGCCCGGCATCGTGGGCCGCGCGGGATTTCGCGGCGACGGTGGCATCTGTTTCCCCATGGTCGCTGCGGCGTTCGGAATGGCCGGTGATGACGTGGGTCGCGCCGACATCGGCCAGCATCTTTGCCGAGATTTCTCCTGTATGGGCACCATGCGTGGCGGCGTGACAATCCTGACCGCCGATGGCGATAGGCAGACCGGCGCAGGACCCGATCAGGGTCGCAGGCAGGCAGATCAGCACATCGACGTCATAGCCGCGTGATTGCGACAGCGTCGCAAGCTCTGCCAGATCGGCGCGCAGGCCGTTCATCTTCCAGTTCCCGGCGGCAAGTTTGCGGCGCATGGCTAGTCCTTTGAAATGAGGGGTCAGCGCGACGCGATATTGTCCGCGAATTTGATCGATTCCCCGCAGCCGCAGGCATCGACCACGTTGGGATTGCGGAACTTGAAGCCGGATTCGAGCAGCGAGGTTTCATAATCGATCTCGGTGCCGAACAGGAACATCTGCGCCATGGGCGCGATCATCACGCGGGCGCCGTTTTGTTCGACGACCTCGTCCAGCGGATCGATGTCGGTCACATAGGCCATGGTGTATTCCATGCCTGCGCATCCGCCCTTTTTGACGCCGATGCGCAGACCCTGATGGCCGTCCTTGGCCATGAGCCGCGCGATCTGGGCGGCGGCCTTGTCGGTGATGGTGACGGCTTGCTTGCCGGGAATGCCGAACATGGGAAACTCCTTGCGTTGTTTCCAAGATAGGGCAGGGACCCGGACGACACAAGGTCGCCGTCCGGGCCTTTGGGGTCACAGACCCATGCAGTTGGCGTAATAGGTCGTGGTGGCGGGCCAGTCAGAGAACACGCCGATCACACCGACATCCTGTGCCAGCACATGCAGCACGTCGAAATAGGCGCCGTCATTGGTGATCGCCTCGTTCACGCCCTGGAAATACCAGCCGCCGCCGGTATTCAGCGGGCCGGACCGTTCCAGCGTCCAGGTGATGATCTGCAGGTCCGCCGCCTGGGCCGCCGTGGCCAGTGCGGATGGGACGATATTGCCATCCTCCAGCGTGACCAGCATCCAGGTCGGTGGGGCGATGATGTTCACACCCATCGCCTTGAGCTCTTCCATGGTGTTGGGCCATGTCGCGGGATCATGCGGCGTATAGCCGTCGACGGTTTCGTATTCGTCCATCAGATAGACGGCCTGCGCCCCGAAGTCGGGTTCGTTCTCGATCCAGTACAGCACATCATCAAGGTTGAACGACTGCAGCCAGACGTCGCTGGCGGGGATGCCGGCGGCCTTGTATTCATCGACCAGCTTTTGCGCGTAATCTTCCTGGCTGAAGCCGTTGAACGGCATCTCGACCGAGGGGGATTTCAGCTCGGGCGTGAATTTCGCGCCCAGATCGCGGAACAGCGCGATGGAGTCGGCATGCGTCATCAGTGTGGTGTCGGTGGCATAAAGATCGGTGCGCCAGTTGGCGGTGCCGTTCAGATAATCCTCGGCGGTGGTGGCTGCGGTGTTGGCGGCGTCCATCTTTGGTTCCAGCGTCTGGAATTCGGCCAGCGTCAGGTCGCTGGTGCGGCATTCGGCGCTGGCGGGCGTGTCACCGTTGGCAGGGGTGAAACCTGCGGTGCAATTCTCGGCCAAGGGCGTGACAAGGATGTTCGTCGTCGTGTGCAGGTCGTTCTGCGCATGGCGGCAGACCAGTTCCAGATCAGAGGTGAAGGTCACGTCGCATTCCAGAATGCCCGCACCCATCTGGGCGGCGGCGACATTCGATTCGACGGTATGTTCAGGAAACATCAGCGGCGCGCCACGGTGCCCGATGGAAAAATCCGACCGCGCAGGCGTCTGTCCGGCGCAAGCCAACAGCTGCTCTTTCAACGGGCTGTCGGTCATCTGGCTGACCAGATAGGCAGGGCGCGGACCATAGGTCAGGGCGGTGTCAGCGATGGCCGTGGTGCCGGCAAGCGTGGCCAGCAGGGTAAGGGATAGCCGTGTCATGGGATGCTCCAGTGTTGTGACTGAAGCGGGGATGCCGTGTGGATGTAACGGCAGCATGATCGCCCTGTGACGGTTTGCTGACGCCTACATGAACCCCAGTTCCAGCCGCGCTTCGTCGGACATCATGTCCATGCCCCATTGCGGCTCGAACGTCATTTCGACATCGACTTGTTTCACGCCGGGCAGAGGTTCGATGGCGTCGGCGACCCAGCCGGGCATTTCACCCGCGACGGGGCAGCCCGGGGCTGTCAGCGTCATGACGATGTTGACGGCGTTGTCGTCCTTGATGTCGATCGTATAGATCAGGCCAAGATCGTAGATATTCACCGGAATTTCAGGGTCATAGACCGATCGGCATGCCTGAACGACATCTTCGTATAGCGGATGATCCGTCGTCGATGGCGCGATCAAGGGCGCGCCTTCCAATTGAGCGTTTGCATCTGTCATGTGATCGGTTCCTGCATTCCTGATAGAACATATAGGGATTGCCGCAGGGGGCGTAAAGGGGGCGAGGGGCAGGGCGGTCTTTCCAATCCCGCGCCCTTGCTTCATATGCCTTGCCAGCAAGAGGATACCCGATGACCGACCGTTTTTCGTTTCGACTGGATGCCACCGATGGCAAGGCCCGCACGGGGGCGATCAGCACGCCGCGCGGCGAAATCCGCACGCCCGCCTTCATGCCCGTGGGCACCGCCGCCACGGTCAAGGCGATGTTGCCCGAAAGCGTGGCGGCGACAGGCGCGGATATCCTGCTGGGCAATACCTATCACCTGATGCTGCGCCCCACGGCGGAACGGATCGCGCGTCTGGGCGGGCTGCACAAATTCATGAACTGGGACAAGCCGATCCTGACCGACAGCGGCGGGTTTCAGGTCATGTCGCTGGCCGGATTGCGCAAGCTGACCGAGGAAGGCGTGACCTTCAAAAGCCATATTGACGGATCGCGCCACCATCTGTCGCCGGAACGGTCTATGGAGATTCAGGCACTGCTCGGGTCTGACATCGTGATGTGTTTTGACGAATGCCCCGCACTGCCCGCCGACCGCGACCGGATCAAATCCAGCATGGATCTGTCGATGCGGTGGGCGCAAAGGTCACGCGATGCCTTTGGCGATAGGCCCGGTCATGCGCTGTTCGGCATCCAGCAAGGCGGGCTGGAACAGGACCTGCGCGAAGAATCGGCCCAAGCGCTGCAAGCCATCGCATTCGACGGCTATGCCGTGGGCGGTCTGGCCGTGGGCGAAGGGCAGGAGGCGATGTTCGGCGTGCTCGACTACGCGCCCGATCAGCTGCCCGCGGACAAACTCCGCTACCTGATGGGAGTGGGCAAGCCTGACGACATCGTGGGCGCCGTCAAGCGTGGCATCGACATGATGGATTGCGTGCTGCCGTCGCGGTCCGGGCGTACCGGGCAGGCCTTTACCCGACGCGGTGTCGTGAACATCAAGAACGCGCGGCACGCCGACGACCCGCGTCCGCTGGACGAGGCCTGCACATGCCCCGCCTGTTCCAGATACTCCCGCGCTTACCTGCATCACGTCTTTCGCGCGAACGAGATGATTTCCGGCATGCTGCTGACATGGCACAACCTGCATTACTTCCAGAAAATCATGGCCGGTATGCGCGATGCGATCGCCGCAGGCACCTTTGCTGTCTGGGAGGCGGATTTCCACAGCCTTCGTGCGCAGGGCGATATCGACCCGCTCTGACAGGTGGCCAGTTGACAGCCCACGAGGTCAGCCCCATTTGTAGTGTCCAAGAGGGGACGCGCCATGCTGCCGATCGACCGGGGCCGGGGCGTTCTGCCAGAAAAGGAAAATTCCATGCAAGAACCATTGAGTTCGTCTTACCCCGTCCTGCCGTTGCGCGACATCGTGGTGTTCCCGCATATGATCGTGCCGCTCTTCGTGGGCCGCGACAAATCCGTGCGCGCGCTGGAAGAAGTCATGCAGGACGACAAGCAGATTTTGTTGTCCAGCCAGATCGACCCCGGTCAGGACGACCCCGATCAGGACGGCATCTACAAATCCGGCGTGCTGGCCAACGTGCTGCAATTGCTGAAACTTCCCGATGGCACCGTCAAGGTGCTGGTCGAAGGGCGCAGCCGTGTGAAGATCACGGGGTTTCTGCCCAACGCGTCGTTTTTCGAGGCGACGGCTGAGTACCTGACCGAAGAAGCCGGTGATCCGACCGAGGTCGAAGCCTTGGTGCGCAATGTCGCCGCCGAGTTTGAACGCTATGCCAAGGTCAAGAAGAACATCCCCGAAGAAGCGATGGCCGCCGTCAGCGACGCGACTGAACCTGCCAAGCTGGCCGATCTGGTCGCGGGGCATCTGGGGATCGAAGTCGCGCAGAAACAGGGACTTCTGGAAACGCTGTCCGTCGCGGAACGGCTGGAGAAGGTCTATGGCATGATGCAGGGCGAAATGTCCGTGCTTCAGGTCGAGCGCAAGATCAAGACCCGCGTCAAATCCCAGATGGAACGCACGCAGCGCGAATACTATCTGAACGAACAGATGAAGGCGATCCAGAAGGAACTGGGCGATGGCGAGGATGGCCAGAACGAGGTCGCCGAGCTTGAAGCGCGGATCGCGGAAACCAAGCTGAGCAAGGAAGCCCGCGAAAAGGTCGATGCCGAACTGAAGAAACTGAAATCCATGTCTCCCATGAGCGCCGAGGCGACCGTGGTACGCAACTACATGGACTGGATTCTGGGCCTGCCGTGGAACGTGAAATCGCGCACCAAGAAGGACCTGCACAAGGCACAGGCCATTCTGGACGACGATCATTACGGGCTGGAAAAGGTCAAGGAACGGATCGTGGAATACCTGGCCGTGCAACAGCGCTCTGCCAAGCTGAAAGGCCCGATCATGTGCCTTGTCGGCCCTCCCGGCGTGGGCAAGACGAGCCTTGGCAAATCCGTGGCCAAAGCGACTGGGCGCGAATTCATTCGCATTTCGCTTGGCGGCGTACGGGATGAAAGTGAAATCCGTGGCCACCGCCGGACCTATATCGGCTCCATGCCCGGCAAGATCATCCAGGCGCTGAAAAAGGCGAAAACCACCAACCCGCTGATCCTGCTCGATGAAATCGACAAGATGGGGCAGGATTTCCGTGGCGATCCCGCTTCGGCGATGCTGGAGGTGCTCGATCCGGAACAGAACGCGACCTTCGTCGACCACTATCTCGAGGTGGAATACGACCTGTCCAACGTGATGTTCCTGACGACCGCCAACAGCTACAACATGCCGGGGCCGCTTCTTGACCGGATGGAGATCATCACGCTGTCGGGTTACACCGAAGACGAAAAGGTCGAGATCGCCAAGCAGCACCTGCTGCCCAAGGTCATGAAAAACCACGGGTTGCGCGCCAAGGAATTCAGCGTCGCTGATGACGCCCTGCTGGCAATGGTGCGGGTCTACACCCGGGAAGCCGGTGTGCGGAACCTCGAACGCGAACTCGCCAAGGTGGCCCGCAAGGCCGTGACCAAGATTGTCAAGAAAGAAGTCGAGGCGATCACCGTCAACGCCGCCAATCTGAGCGATTTCCTCGGCGTCGAAAGGCACCGCTTTGGTCTGGCCGAGGAAAAGGATCAGGTCGGTGTCGTCACAGGTCTGGCGTGGACATCTGTGGGCGGCGAGCTGCTCAACATCGAAGCCCTGCGCCTTCCGGGCAAAGGCCGGATGAAGACGACCGGCAAGCTGGGCGATGTGATGAAGGAATCGATCGATGCGGCGTCCAGTTATGTGCGCTCCATCGCGCCGGAAATCGGGGTGAAACCGCCGAAGTTCGACACGATCGACATTCACGTCCACGTCCCTGACGGGGCGACCCCCAAGGACGGGCCTTCGGCAGGCCTTGCGATGGTCACCTCCATCGTGTCGGTGCTGACGCAGATCCCCGTGCGCCGTGATATCGCCATGACCGGCGAAGTGTCGCTGCGCGGCAATGCCATGCCGATCGGCGGGTTGAAGGAAAAGTTGCTGGCAGCCCTGCGTGGTGGCATCACGACCGTGCTGATCCCGCAGGACAACGCCAAGGACCTGCCCGACATCCCTGACAACGTGAAGGAAGGGCTGACCATCATCCCCGTCACCCACGTGTCAGAGGTGCTGGAGCATGCGCTGGTGCGCAAACCCGAACCGATCGAATGGGACGAGGCCGCGGAAGAGGCCGCTGCCGCCGCCGCGCTGAAATCCGGCACAGCCCCAGAGGCGCGCGCGCATTAAATTGCTCGACCAACGCGCAAAGGCGCGTCCCGCAAGGGGCGCGCCTTTGTCATGTCAAGGTGCTGGCGCAGCGCGCGCAAACCGCTAGACTGGACGTGTCCGCATCAGGAAGTCCCATGTCACGCAAAACGCCCGCACAGTCCGACACCTCCATGACCTCCGTATCTGCCTCCGTCGCGCAGCTCAAGAAACCTGACCTGCTCGATCAGGTGGTCGCGCGGAGCCTGCTCAAGAAACGCGACGTCAAGCCTGCGCTGGATGCAGCCCTCGCGCTGATCGGCGAAGCGCTGGCGCGCGGCGACGAGCTGATCCTGCCGCCGCTTGGCAAGATCCGCGTGGTCAAGACCAAGGATATCGGCGATGGCGCGCAGCTGTTGACGCTCAAACTGCGCAGCACGAAAGATGCCTCACAAACGGTCAAAACCGGTCTTGCAACTGATCGCGAGGACGTCTAAACCACAGCCCAGCGGGTGATTAGCTCAGTGGTAGAGCGCTTCGTTCACATCGAAGATGTCAGGAGTTCAAATCTCTTATCACCCACCATTCCAGGGGTCTGATCGCGGTTGAGGATACAGCGCAACGCGGTTTGATGCCGGCTAGTTTTTCCAGAAAACCCATGATCTGCGTCGCTTTGCCGTCTCTGTATTCGGTGATGGGCGTTTCGGTTGTTTGCGTTTGTCCGCGCTGCGGTTGCGATACGGCGCGGCGCCCAGATTTTCGGTGACACTGCGTAACAGCTCTTGGCGCCGTTCATAAAACGCGGCGTCGGACTCCGGAACGGGCGTGGCCGCATCCGGCTTGCGCAGATGCACATAAAACTCCAGCCCGGCTGTCTCGCTGATCTCGACGATATCAAAACCGATCAATCCCAGCTTGCGCAGGTCGATTAAAAGCAGTTCCAGACTTTCTGGAAAAAACACACTGCAATGTGCATCGCGGTATTCGCCGGGCTCCTTTTTATCGCGCAAATACGTATCATAGGCTGCATTGAGCACCTGATGCGGCAAGAATCCGGCGGGATCATCTGTCGCGATGTTGCATCCGGGCTGAACATTGCCTTGCGCCATATACACGCTGCCCATTGCTTTGCCATCAAACAACGCCTCTGCACTGGGCTGCTGGCGGTTTTCATGAAACGCGGCCAGCCAGTCGGCCAACCGGGTCGGCATACGGAAAAAATCGAAACAGGCGCGGCAATCCGGCACCGCCATGCTTAACACACCACCCGGTTTTAATGCCGCGTAAGCCCCCTGCAAAAAAAGGACAGGATTGGGCAGATGTTCAAAGTTATGCGACGAAATGATAAATCCGATCTGCCCGTCAACGTCTGCGCCCTGGACCAGTTCACCGATTTTTGACGCGTCACCAACCAAATCGACTTCTTCGATCTCCAGGATGCGCGCATCAGGTATCAGCGCGTCACGCGCCGCGTTTCGGCGCAACCTGTCGGTGTCGAACACATCAAGGATCAGAATGTCATGTCCGGCGCTCTTGCGCAGCGTCGGATTGAAATAGGGCGCGACCTCGATCCCTTTCTGCGAAAGATCCGCGTATTTCAGGATTTGATCGGTCCGCGACACTTGATCTCCTTGGTGATTATCCTGCCGAGCGCGTCGTGTTGTACCAGCCTTGGCTCTCAACCTCGACGTGTTTGCGCGATGGGTCAAGTCCCCGCTGCGGCGATTATTGTGTGATCTGCCAGAACAGGGTATGCGCCGGTATCAGATGATCACGTCGTACCCCAACCCCCAGTGGACCAACAATGCCGTTCCCCGAACTTTATATCCTGCGTCATGGTGAAACCGAATGGAACGCCGAAAACCGGATGCAGGGCGCACTGAATTCGCCCCTGACCTCCAAGGGCGAGGCGGACGCGGCGCGGCAAGGTGCCATCTTGGCCCAGCTCGATCTGACTGGTTTTCAATTCTGGTGCAGCCCGCAAGGGCGGGCCGTGCAGACCGCAGGGATCGCCTTGGGACGGATCGCTGCCCATATCCGCACCGATGACCGCTTGCGTGAAATCGGGGTTGGCGACTGGGCCGGTCTGCTGCGCGACACCTTGCCGATGCCCGGTGGCCCCGATCCTGTCGCCGCACAATATGCAATGGCCCCGAACGGCGAGGGGTTCGCCCGAGTCGAAGCGCGCTGCCGGGATTTCCTGTCCGACCTGACCGGCCCTGCGGTGCTTGTGACGCATGGCATCACCAGCCGTGTGCTGCGTCGTCTCGTGGCGGGCGATGCCGCAATCACGGTGCCGACCGCGCATGGCGGGCAGGGGCGGGTCTATCATCTCAAGGACGGCGTGCAGAGCCTGCTTGACGCAACGGCCTAGCCACCATCGCCTTTGATGTTCCGAGGCGCGTCAATTCGCGCAAGCGCGGTTTGACCTAAATCCCTTGGGGTGGGTCACCAGCCGCCACTTGCATCGCTGCACGCGATATCCTAAAGCAGCGCGGACGGGTGATTAGCTCAGTTGGTAGAGCGCTTCCTTTACACGGAAGATGTCGGGAGTTCGAGCCTCTCATCACCCACCACCATCCGCCGCGTGCGCAAAGGCAAAAGCGCCGCGTGGTTGGACGCGACGCTTCTGCTCAGGCTCAGTTCAGGTCATAGACCATCGAGATACCGACAGAATTGTCGGTGTCCTTGAACCCGGGCTCTGGGTCGGTGTGGTACTCGGTCAACAGGCTGGTGCGCAGCGCCAGAGTATCGGTCACTGAAACGCTGACGGCCAGATCATTGTAGACGACGGTATCGGACTCAGAGGCGATGATATCGGTGTCGTTCGTCACTGTGGTCGTCCGTGTCAGGCGGCGCGAATAATCCGACCCGATTCCAAATGCGACTTCGCTGATATCGCCAGACGTGACATCGCTGAACTCTGCAAATCGATAGCCGGGTCCGGCCTGCACCGACCACTGGCTGTCGGCGTCATTGATGATGCGGTAGCCTGCACCAAAGCTTGCAAAGGTGTCGGTCTCAAACGACGAGAATTCATCAAGCGACCCCTGCACCTTGGCAAAACCGTAGAACGACGGCGACAGATCGCGTGTGTATTCAAGACCGTAGAACAGGCTTTCCTCGTCGGTGACGCCATCGGCTTCGCCGTAGGTGTAGCTCAGCAACAATTGATAGCCGTTCACGCCTTGCACATAGTTCAGGTCGGTGCCGATGCCGACACTCGCGTTGTCGGTGTTGCCGGAATTGAATTCTCCGCGCGCTGCGATGGACCCGCTAAAGCCTTGCGGGCGCCCTTCATTGCCGAAACGGTCAAGGTCGCGGTCGGTGTCGTCTTCGATATCCTCGACCAGATCCTCGAACTGGTCTTCGGCCACATTGGTGCCGCTAAAGACAGTCTGGGCAAAGGTCATGGTGCCGAAAGAGGTGATGATGGCTGCGCCGATGATCGGGCGTAGGACGAATTTCATTTTGTACTTCTCCATGTCGTGGCAGCTGCTCACTGCTGTTGGGTAGAATTTGCTCTACGGTGGGATAACCAGCGAGGGGCGCACTTGTTTCAAGATTTCCGAAATAATCGGGATTGGCCCGCGCTGATTGCGTCGGCTTTGCGCGCGGGTCTATCCTGTTGCCACACAGAAGGAGACACCTGATGAGCTGGAACCCCGCCCTAGACCCCGATTGCCCCACAGGCGACGCCGTCGATGCCATCGACACCGTGATCGTGTCGCGCGCACGCGACATCGGGGGCTTTGCCGTGCGCCGCGCCTTGCCCGCGCCACGCCGCCAGATGGTCGGTCCATTCATCTTTTTCGACCAGATGGGGCCTGCGGAATTCGTGACAGGACAGGGCATAGACGTGCGCCCGCATCCCCATATCGGGCTTGCGACGGTGACCTATCTGCACAGCGGGACGATCCATCACCGCGACAGCCTTGGCACCGATCAATGGATCACCCCGGGGGCTGTCAATCTGATGGTCGCGGGCCATGGCATCACCCATTCCGAAAGAACCGATGGCGCCACGACGCACAGGCTTTTCGGTATTCAGAGCTGGATCGCACTGCCCAAGGGCGCAGAAGACGGTGCTGCTGCTTTCATCCATGCGCCGGCAGCCGATCTGCCGCTGCTCGAAGGCGAAGGCAAAGAGGTGCGGCTGATCCTTGGCGGTGCTTATGGCGCCACCACCTCCGTGCCGACCCCGTCCGAGATGTTCTATCTGGACGCGATCCTGCAACCGGGCGCCGCGATCCCGTTGCCCGATGACCACGAGGACCGGGGCGCCTATGTGCTGGAAGGCAGTGTCACGGTCGCAGGGCAGGTGTTCGACGCTGGGCAGATGATGGTCTTTCGCCCCGGCGACACTGTCAGCATGAAAGCGGGTGATCAGGGCGCGCGGGTCATGCTGCTGGGCGGGGCCACGCTTGAGGGGCCGCGCTATATCTGGTGGAACTTCG
The DNA here is from genome assembly GCF_000382265.1 of Yoonia vestfoldensis DSM 16212. Lineage (GTDB taxonomy): Bacteria > Pseudomonadota > Alphaproteobacteria > Rhodobacterales > Rhodobacteraceae > Yoonia > Yoonia vestfoldensis. Next base: position 3,934 of record NZ_KB907979.1, on the reverse strand, counting down.
TCGCCTCAAGCAAGGAACGGATCGAGGACGCCAAAGAGGCCTGGCGCGCGGGTGACTGGCAGAACGGGCGCTTTCAACTGCCGCCCGAAGACGATTCCGACTTCATTCCGCTGCCGGGCAGCTAGGCCGACAGCTCATTTCAGGATCGACAGCAGATTGGCGTAATCGTCGGTCCAGACGCGCCCACCGTCATCCGTCAGAAGCTCCCATCTTTGTGGGTCGGTGAAGCCTGCCAGATCGTCCATGCTGCGGCCCATGATGACGACGTTCGAGGGGCTGTGGGTCAATTCGTCGGGGTCGCCCGGATCGTTGCGGACCATGGCCACCATGCCAAGGGCTGCCGCGCTGCGGCCCAAGGGGCGCGAGATGTCGAAATACCTGTTAGAGATATGCAGCACGATGACGCCCGTTTCGGTCGTGCGGTCGCGGTAAAGTGCGATTGCTTCGCTGGTCGTCAGGTGGACCGGCACCGCATCCGAGGAATAGGCGTCGATGACAAGTACGTCGAAGGCCCGGTCGTCCTGTTGTTCCAGCACGATGCGGGCATCCCCGATATGGGTCGGGGCATCGGGCGTGCAGGTGGACAGGAAGGTGAACAGCGCGGGGTCGCGTGCGACACGGTCGACCATCGCGTCGATCTCGTAGAATTCCCATGCCTGGCCGGGCTCGGCATAACAAGCCATTGCACCGACGCCGAGGCCCACGATCCCGATGCTTCGTGCCGCGATACCATTCGGCGATGTCATGACCTGCGCCAGCGGGCCGTCAGGGTGATAGTAGAAAAGCTGCGCAGGACGCCCGTCCGGACCCGTCTCGTTCAGACGTTGCGCGCCGTGGATCGTGGTGCCGTTCTTGTAGACCCGCAGATCGTCGAAATCCTGCACCAGATGCGATCCAAAGAAACTCCGATCCTTGAACGCGACCGCCTGCGGTTGCAGCAGGAACCCAAGCGCCAGCAGCGGAACAAGAACAATGAATTGCTGCACCCGATTGCCGCGCATCAAATACAACACAAGACCAAGCACAGCGACATGCGCCAGCGCGAAATAATCGTCGAATATTCCCGGAAATACACTTGTCGTCAGGATCGGGATCAGCACGATCACTGCAGCGACAATCGCCTTTGACACGGTGTTCACCGAAACCTGCCGCGCACCGGCCAGCAGCAACAGCAAGGCCACGAAAATGGTCAGCCGCCCTTCTTGCAGATCGGCAAAGACCACGGGGGCGAGCAGGGAGTTGAACAGCCCGCCCAAGGCCCCGCCGACCGACATCGTCACATAAAACAGCGTCAGGTTGCCTTGGTCGGGCCGCGCCTCGTAGAGCGTGCGATGCGCCTTCATCGCGATGAAGAAAAATGCCGCCAACAGCAGCATTGTCAGCAAAAGCGTGACCCCCGCCAGTTCACGCAGGCCAAAAATGCTCGCGAAAAACGCCAGACTGATCAGGAACAGCAGATCAAGAAACCTGTTCGCCAGAAAAGGCCGGTTGGTAAAGGTCAGCACGAAAGTCAGCAGATACAGCGACAGCGGCAGCACCCAGACTAGCGGGAATGACCCCAGATCGGTGCTGATCTTGCTTGTGACCGCCAGCATCAGCGATGACGGCACGAAGGCCAGCAGCAGCCACCAGCCGTATTGCCGCAGGCTTGGCCCTGCGACAGGGGCCACCGGCGCGGCCTGCACGCTGCCTTGGCGGGCCATCAGCCCGCTCAACGCCAAAAACCCGCCAAGGATCACGAACCCGCCTGCCCAGCCGATCCCGATCTGCTGCGCGCCAAGCAGCGGCTCTGCGGCCAAGGGAAACGCCAGCAATGCGACCAGCGAACCGAAATTCGATGCACCATAAAGGAAATAGGGATCATCCGCCGATGGCCCGCCGCTTTTGGCATACCAACTCTGGATTAGGGGGGCGTTGGCGGACAGGACGGCAAAGGGCATCCCCACGCCGAGCGCAAACAGCGTCAGCGTCTGCAATGCGACATCAGAGGCGGGGTCGAACTGCCATCCTGCCTCGATCGAGAGCGGCAGGAATGCCAGCGCGATGGCCCATAACACCAGATGCAGTGCGATCTGGGCCATGACCGGCAGATAGCGCGTCGACAGATGCGCATAGACATAGCCCAGAATCAGGACTGTCTGAAAGAACAGCATCGCCGTGGTCCAGACCGCCGGCGCGCCCCCGACGAAGGGCAGGGTGATTTTGGTGAACAAGGGCTGCACGAAGAACAACAGCGCCGCCGACAGAAAGATTGTCATCGTGAACAGGATCGGCGCGATCCGCGCGCTTTGCCGGGGTGTGGTGTTGATCTGATCGGTCATATCTCTCGCTCAAGCCTGCATTGTTTCGCTGCAATAAACGATCCAAATATGGCAGGAATAGGAAAATTGTCGCCTGACAGGTGGTCTTTCATGGGAAAAAAGCCGGACGGTCACCGGCCTGCCGGACATATTTCTGTGCAAACTGTAAGACCGCTTGACGAGGTCCACAGCCGCACTTAGAAGCACGACACCAGCAGCGATGCTGACACAGCAGATGCGCGGTTGTAGCTCAGTCGGTTAGAGTACCGGCCTGTCACGCCGGGGGTCGCGGGTTCGAGCCCCGTCAACCGCGCCACTGCTTTTCCCTTCCAGATGACGACCTGAATCGCCGCGCCAAAAAGCGCGGCTTTTGGTCTTTTTGCCGTTGACGCCCCGCCTTGGCCGCATTATCCCGCCGCTTACGCGCGGTTGTAGCTCAGTCGGTTAGAGTACCGGCCTGTCACGCCGGGGGTCGCGGGTTCGAGCCCCGTCAACCGCGCCATTTTCCCTAAGCCGGATGAAGATAGACTAGCGTGGATCGCGCGGGTTTGCGATTGTCGTATAACTGACATTGGCTGTAATGATGATGGACTATGGGTATGCGGGACTCTTGAGACCTTCGCTGCACGCGCATCAATGTCCGGTCCAACGGAGCGTTCAACAAACGGTAGTTTCTGGGAAGGGCCAACCTGCTGTTTAAAGGCAAGGTAAGATCGGATCTTTGCTGTCTGCATGATCTTCCGGAAACGGATCAACGTAATAGATCTGTCGTAGCTTGAACCCACCCAAAAGGTTTGGCTCAAGTTCAGCATAGTATTCATCTTTGCCAGATATGTGTGCCGGTAGTGTGATGAAAAATGGCTGTCTGAGCAGACTGCCTTCATTTATGATATCGCCAAACGCGAGCCTATTGGGATCGAAATTTGAGTCAGAACCGAATGCGACAAGCTGCAGCTTCACGCCGTTTGCAATGAAGGGCGTTAAAAAGTGCTTGTAGAGCTGAGAACACTCGTCAAACGGAGTTTTCCTCGCGGATGCTTTGGCTTCCTTTGCCAAGCGGCTACAATAATTGTTCCACGATGTGTAGTCGGCACAGTAACTTCGTATGAAGGCTTCTGGACCACTTTGGTCGGGGCCAGCAAAATCTGGTGGTCCCGCTTTCCGGAAAAATGACTTCCAAAATGACATAGCGGCCTCTCTCATCCATTATGCTACTATGCGATGATAGAGCATTCAACGCCCGAGTACTTATTGAAGATTTTCGCATCGACCGCGATAGCGGACGTCCATGCATCACGCAGCATCCGTCACTCTGGGCTTATTCCGTTGAAAAACTCTTGTTGATTTGTGGCTTGGTCGCTGATTCACTTTCGTTAGTGAAGCGGGGGGATCTGCGATGCTGGGACCAAGACAAGAGGCGCAGGGCGCATTGTTTTACGAGTTCTCGATAGAGGATCATGTCCGTCAGGATCACCTGCTGCGATCCATCGACCGCTTCGTGGATTTGACAGGTATCCGCCAGCATCTGGCTCCGTTCTACAGCAATACCGGCCGCCCCTCCATCGATCCCGAGCTGCTGATCCGCATGCTCCTGATCGGGTATTGCCTGGGCATCCGGTCGGAGCGGCGGCTCT
>NZ_KB907978.1 GCF_000382265.1 Yoonia vestfoldensis DSM 16212 | reverse complement strand
GCAATTTGAGGGCTCCGCGCACGACGCGCTTGCCCAAACTCACGACGAAGAATATGAAATCCAAACCCGCAAACTCTCGTTATGAATGAGGGAGCCTCGGGGGGCAGGTCACATCCTGACCATAAAAACAACGACGACTGGGCTGTCATGGCCCGGTCACTCTGGGGCAGCACTTGGGGCGAAACGGCAGGATCGGGCCGGATCAACCTGCCTTGGATCATAGGGTTTTTCGGAGGGCAGGGTTAGCTGGCTGGGATGGTAGGATTCGAACCTACGGTACACTGTACCAAAAACAGTTGCCTTACCACTTGGCTACATCCCATCAGCGTGGCGCTGGATACTGCGAAGCGGGGGGCGGTTCAAGCCCCGTTTTTCCAAAAAGCGGACTATTCATTGGGCCTGTCCGCACGCAAAAGATCTTCGGTGCTCTCAAGGTTCCGTTCGGCTTCGACGATGCGGGTCAGGGCGGCGTCCTGCGACGGGACAACATCCTCGATTTGCCGAGTTTCGCGCGACGTTGCCGCCACCGCGTGCGCTTGCCTGATCAGTTTCACCCGCTGCGTCCCGTCAGGAATGACGACACCCGCCGCCTCGATCGCGAGCTTGACCTGGCGCAGCGCCTCTCCTCTGGCGAGGGGGAACGATGTCTCGTTCTGGTCGATCCAGGCCGTTACGATCAGTTCGATCGTTTCGGGGTGCAATGCTTCGATCCAGACCAGCGCGCCGGGATCGTCAAGGACGAACGGCAGCGCCTGCACCGTTTGGTTCACCAGCAGAAGCGTTTGCTGGAGATCTGCATCACGGTGCACATGGATGATGAAACGGAACTGCCGCTCGGCGTTCTGGCTGAAATTGACGATCCGGCTTTTGAAGACGGTCGCGTTGGGAATGCGGATGTGATTGCCGTCAAGCGACAACAGGATCGTCGCGCGGCTCGTCAGGCGGATCACCTTGCCCTGGTCGCCATTGATTTCCACGCTGTCGTTTGGGCGGAACGGCTGCCGGAACGACAGCATGATAGAAGCGATGAAATTCTCGACCGTGTCGCGTACCGCAAAACCGAAGGCAAGCCCGATGATCCCCGCCGCGCCCAGGATCGTGCTCAGCAGTGCTGTCGCGTTCACGATATCAAGGGCGATCACCATGCCGATTACCACGAAAAACACGCGCAGCAATTGTCGGTAGATGTCGGCGATAAAGCTGTTCGGGGCCAGCCTGTCCCATGGCTGTTTCATCCGGGCGATGGCGAATCCCACCAGCACGACCACGCCAAAAGCAACGGCTGCGATCAGCGCAAGCGGCAGGAAAATCACCAGCTGTTCCAGCCTGGCGGCGAACCGTCCGACAGCCGGGTCCAGCCGCCTCGCGATGTCCGTGGTTTCCGTAACCTCGTTGCGGACGGCCACGACGCCTTCGATCCGGGATGCCAGCGGCTGCAAGGCCAGCGCCTCGACCGTCGATGTTGTCGTGCCGCGCAACGTGACGACGCCCTCGTTGACCGTGACGATCACGTCAGAATAATCGCCCAATTCATCCATGATCTCGCGCATGCGGTTGGCAATGGCGACATCCTGCAGGGCGGTATTTTCCGTGGTTATGGTGCCGGTTGCCTCTTGTGCGAAGGCGGCAGGCGCTGCCGCCATGATCACCAGAAAAAGCAGAATTACGCGCATTGGGTCGATCCTCAATCGGGCGTCGCAAGCCTAAAGTCCGGTCCGCCGAAGGGAAAGCCCCATTCGCTAGACCCGGATCGGGTCCGCCTTTGCCAGCGCATCGAAACCCATCAGGCTTTTGACCAGCGCGTCCATCTGGTCAAGGGGGATCATGTTCGGCCCGTCTGACGGCGCATTGTCGGGGTCTTCATGCGTTTCGATAAATACTGCCGCGATGCCAAGCGATACCGCCGCCCGCGCCATCACGGGGGCGAATTCGCGTTGTCCGCCCGATGATCCGCCCTGTCCGCCCGGTTGCTGGACCGAATGGGTCGCGTCCATCACGACGGGATAGCCCATGCGGGCCATCGTCGGCAGCGCCCGCATGTCCGCGACCAGCGTGTTATAGCCAAAAGATGTGCCGCGATCGGTCACGAGGATGCGCCTGTTGCCCGTGCTTTCGATCTTGGCCACGACATTGGGCATGTCCCAAGGGGCCAAAAACTGCCCTTTCTTGACGTTGATGACAGCCCCCGTTTCGCCCGCGGCGATCAGAAGGTCGGTTTGCCGACACAGGAAGGCGGGGATCTGCAGCACATCGCAGACCGCAGCCACAGGCGCGCATTGGTCGGCTGTGTGAATATCGGTCAGCACCGGGCAGCCGATGCTGTCCTTGACCGATTGCATGACCTTCAGCCCGCCGTCGATGCCAAGCCCGCGCTTGCCACCCAACGACGTGCGGTTGGCCTTGTCGAAACTGCCCTTGAAGATGAATTGCGCGCCATGCGCCGCACAGATTTCGGCCATGCGGCCCGCGATCATCTGCGCATGATCCGTGCTTTCCAACTGGCAGGGGCCAGCGATCAGCAGCAGCGGAAGATCGTTGCCGACCTTCAGGTTTCCGATTTCGACGATATGCATCAAGAGCTGACCTGTTCACGAAGGATAGAGGCGGTAAGCGAGATCATCAGGTAAATTCCTGAAAAAATGAAAAACGCCAGAATTGTATTTTCAAAGGCGCGCGGATAGGTGGCCTGATCGGGCAGGACCGGCCGCACGCTTTCCGACAGATACCGCACCTGCCGGTTCGCCTCGATACGGGCGGTTTCCATCTGTGTCAGGGCCTGCTGGACCATGATGGTCTGGAAGGTGTAATTTTCCTCGGCCGTCAACAATTCGGTGTTGCGCGCAGCAAGCGAGCCCTGATTGTCGGTGCCCCCGATCAGGTCGGCGCGCAGGTTCGTGATCAGCCCGTTGATATTTGCGATCTGGTCGCGCAAGGCCTGCACCTGCACTTCGCTGGGGCGGTCCACGTTCAGCCGTGATTGCAGCACCAGTTCCAGCCTCTGCCGCTCTCCTTCGAGCGTCGCGATCTGACCCATGCGGGTGGCGGATTCGCTGACCGGGTCAATCTGCTGGACCTCTTGCTGGATCGCAAGCCAGGCTGCCAGTGCCTCTGATCTCCGGCGTTCGGCTGCCTCATAGCTTTCTTGCGCGCCCTGCATCTGGTCCGTGCGCAACCTGCTGGTCAATTGATCGACCTGTTCTTCGGCATAGCCGATCAAGGCCTGCGAGAATTCATACGCCTTTTCCGGCGACGCGGCGATCACCTCCATGCGGATCAGACCTTCGGTCGGATCATAACTGATGACCACATGGCTTTTGAACAGCTTGAATGCCTCTTCGTTGGTGGCATCGGGTTCCAGCCTTTGGATCGGGTCGATCGCCGGATCACTGAAATGCGCCTTGAACCCATGGTCGGCATCCAGCCGCAGCATCGCCTCGCGCGAGGCAAGATAGGATTGCACCGCGATGCTGTCCTGCTGGGTCGCCATCGACGTGCCCTGAAACAGGTTGGAAAAGCCGGTCGCGCCGCCCTGCGCAGGCTGCGCCTGCTGGATCACGATTTCAGAGCTCGTTGCATACATCGGTGTCGCGATATTGTAGAAATACCACCCCACCAGAAAGGTCGGCAGAAAGATGAAGATCGCCAGCCGTGTCGTCAGCAAGACCAGCTTGCGGCGTCTGCGGCGTGCGATGTCGCGCTGGATCTTGATGATCTCGGACGCGTTCTTGTTGGCGCGCTGGATCACCTTGCCATCAGGCAGCGTATTCCCCTTGCCGATCGTCTCGGGGAGCTGAATCCGTCCGGCGGCGGGGGCCTTGGGCTGGACCAGTTCCAGTACGGATTGCCGCTGGAAAGGGTCGATCCCGGCAAGGCGCAATTGCCGGACGGCGTCGTAATCCGATCCGACGACCAAGCCTTGTTTCTGGGCAACACGGCGGGCCATGCGCAACTGGCGGCCGGTCAGACCTTCCTGTGCAATCGCATCCAACTGGTCTTGCATGTTGGGTGCCGCTTCGGCGGCAGCCGCAGGCTGTGCGGGCTCCGCCGAAGCGGCAGCGTCATCACGGCGGATGCGGAATTTCTGAACCCTAGGTTTGATAGTCATAAAGCGCCTTTGCCTCTTCGAGGGTATCAAACATGTAAAGCTGCCCGTTGCGCAGCACGGCGGCTGACCGGGCGAACCGTTCCAGCGTTGCAGCCTGATGCGACACGATGATGATCGTTGTGCTTTCCAGCCTCTCGCGCAGGATGTCGCCCGCCTTGCGGTTGAATTCCGCGTCGGTGGCGCTCGGCATGCCTTCGTCGATCAGGTAGATGTCGAATTCCAGCGCCAGCATCAGCGCAAAGGTGAACCGCTGTTTCATCCCGCTGGAATATGTCCCGACGGGCATGTCGAAATATTCCTCGATCCCGCAAAGCCAGCGGCAGAAAGCCTCTACATAATCGGGGTCGAGCCCGTAGATCCGCGCGATATAGCGGCTGTTTTCCATCGCGCTGAGCTTGCCGATCACACCACCCATAAAACCCAAGGGAAAGGAAATCCGGCAATTGCGCGTGATCGTGCCCTCGTCAGGTTTTTCAAGGCCCGCCATCATGTTGATCAGCGTTGTCTTGCCGGTGCCGTTGGGTGCAAGGATGCCCAGCGAATTACCTAATTCCACGCGGAACGATACACGGTCAAGGATCACCTTGCGCTGGGTTCCGGTCCAGAAGGATTTGCTGACATTCGCGAATTCCAGCATTGGGTTCCTGTAAGTGCCTGACAAAGAGGTCTTTGGCACAATTGCCGACAAGACGTTAACAGGCCCTGATGATGCACAGACAAGCTGAGTATATCCGCGAAATGCGGTCTGAATACAACGACAAAGCCGTGATCGTCGAAATCCTGCCCGGTTTCGGCGGGCTTGCCCTTCCGGCGCGGTCTGACATGATACGCGGGCAGCTTTGACCGGGGCGGGGCTTGACCCTGCGTGTGACGGCCTATCCTTGCCACAACTGAACAGGACATCGGATCATGACAAAACTCGCTTTTCTCGGCCTTGGCGTGATGGGCTTTCCCATGGCGGGGCATCTGGCCGCCGCGGGGCACGACGTGACGGTTTATAACCGCACCCGCACCAAGGCGGATGCCTGGGTCGCCAAACATGGTGGCAGCGCCGCCGACACACCCGCCGCCGCCGCGCAAGGGGCTGATATCGTGCTGGCCTGCGTGGGCAACGACGATGACTTGCGCGCCGTCTGCACAGGGCCGGACGGCGCGTTTTCCACGATGGGCAAGGGGGCAATCTTTGTCGATCACACCACGGTGTCCGCCAAGGTCACGCGCGAGCTTTACACCGCCGCCAAGGACAAGGGCCTCGGCTTTGTCGATGCGCCGATCTCGGGCGGGCAGGCCGGTGCGGAAAACGCGCAACTGTCGATCATGTGCGGCGGCGATCAGGCCGATTATGACACGATCAGCGCGGTGATCGCGGTCTATGCCAAGCTCGCCCGCCGGATCGGAGACAGCGGTGCCGGGCAGATGACCAAGATGTGCAACCAGATCGCCATCGCAGGGCTGGTGCAGGGCTTGTCCGAGGCGCTGCATTTCGCCGACAAGGCGGGCCTTGACGGGCATGCCGTGATAGAGGTGATCAGCCAGGGGGCCGCAGGCAGCTGGCAGATGAACAACCGCTACAAGACCATGCTGGACGACCATTTCACGCATGGTTTCGCCGTGGACTGGATGCGCAAGGATCTGGGCATCTGCCTTGATACAGCCAATGAAAACGGCGCGAGCCTGCCGGTGACCGCCCTTGTGGATCAATTCTACAAGGACGTGCAGAAAATGGGCGGCGGGCGCTGGGACACGTCTGCGCTGTTCAAACGGCTGCAGGCGCTCTGAGCGGATGACCGATCTCGACACCGCCCATGCGGCGATGGAGGCGGCACCCGACGACGATGCCGCGCGGCTGCGGTTCTATGAACGGCTGGCCGACAGCGAAATCTATCTGCTCTTGGGCGGCGAGGCGGATGGCGACCAGATCACGCCTGCGCTGTTCGATGTCGAAGACGGGCAATATGCGCTGATCTTCGACCGTGAAGAACGGCTGTCCGATTTCGTGGGCCGGATCGCCCCCTATGCCGCCTTGCCGGGGCGGGCGCTGGTGCAGATGCTGGCAGGGCAGGGGGTCGGGCTGGGCCTGAACCTCGAGGTTGCACCTTCCGCCATGCTGATCCCTGCGGATGCGGTCGACTGGCTGGCGCAGACCCTGCTGCATGCCCCATTGGAAACCGAGGCGCGGCTGACCGCCATCGCCGCCCCCCGCCACCTGCCGCAAAGCGTGATCACGGGGCTTGACCGCAAGCTCGCCATCGCGGCAGGGCTCGCGCGGGCGGCCTATCTGGCTGAAGTCACCTATGACACCGGCGCCAAGGGTCATGTGCTGGCTTTCGTCGATGCGCTGGACGGTGCCGAAAAGGCGCTGGCCTCTGCCGCAGGCGAGGCGCTGACGTTCTCAGGGATAGAGGCGGGGATGATGGATGTGCTATTCGTGCGCGCCAGCGACCCGATGGCCGCACGTCTGGCAACGGTCGGCCTGCGCTTCGATCTGCCCGAACCTGCCGCCGCCGCCCCCGGTCCCGCGGCCCCCGGCATGGATCCGACAAGGCCGCCCAAATTGCGCTGACGTCGTCCCATCTTCCGAGCTCGTCAATTCGCGCAGAGCGCGATTTGACGTGATCCCCGCCGGAGGCAGCGCGTGCCGCAGGAACGCGACCCTAATACCCCAACTGCCGGTCAACCACGTTCAAGAACGGCAGACCCGCCTCGCCACGGCGAACATTCTCGGCGATGATCCTTGCCGCAGTCGCGGGCCGTGTGGTGGCGGCGATATGGGGGGTGACGGTAACACGCGGATGCGCCCAGAACGGATGATCCACTGGCAAGGGTTCGCGGCGGAAGACATCAAGCGTCGCATGCGCGATCTGCCCGCTGTCCAGTGCGGCCAAAAGGGCCTCGTCGTCGATCAGCGGGCCGCGACCAGGGTTGATCACGAAGGCACCTTTTGCCAGCAGCGCCAAAGTCCGCGCGTTCAGGATGTTCTGCGTGTCCGCTGTTTGCGGCAACAGCGTCACGACGACCTGCGCATCGCGCAGCGCCTCTTGCAGGCCATCCGCGCCATGCAGGCAGCGCAGGTTGGCCACGTCCTTGGGCTGTCTGCTCCAGCCTGTCACCGCAAAGCCCAGCGCCGCCAGCGCCTGCCCGCACGCCGCCCCCAGCGCGCCGATGCCAAGGAGCGTCACAGGGCGTTCGGCGGCCAGCGGTGGGCTGATCCCGTCGCGCCAGATTCCGTCCTGCCCAAGGATATGCGCATCCATCCCCAGATGATGGCGCAGCACATGGCCTGTCACCCATTCCACCATGCCGCGCGTCAGACCGGGATCGACCAGACGACACAAGGGCTGGGTCAGCGTGGGGTTGCCCACGATGGTTTCGACACCGGCCCACAGACTGAGTACTGCCTTGGCCTTCACATAAGGCGCAAAGTCCCGCAATGGACCGTTGGGAGCAAAGACGATGTAATCCGTCTCGGCCGCGGCATGGCTGCGTGACAGATCCACCGACAGTCCGGCTTTTGCAAAGGCATCCGACAAGGGGTGTTCATAATCGTCCCAGGCCTGAGGCTTGGCTGCAAAGAGAACCTTCGACATCAGCGTGGCCTATGGACATGGGCGCTTTGGACCAGTCCGAACGCGGCCATCAGCACCAGCATCGCCGATCCGCCATAGCTGACCAGCGGCAAAGGCACCCCGACGACGGGTGCAAGGCCTGTCACCATCGCCATGTTCACCGCGAAGAACAGAAAGAACGTCACGGCGATCCCCAGCGTCAGCAGCGCGCCGAACCTGTCCTTGTTCGACATCGCAGAGGCGATGCAGAACAGGATGATCAGCGTATAAAGCACCAGCAGCGTGATCGCGCCGACAAAGCCGAATTCCTCGGCCAAGGTGGTAAAGATGAAATCCGTGTGCTTTTCGGGCAGGAAGTTCAGTTGCGACTGGGTCCCTTGCATGAAGCCACGTCCCGTCCACCCGCCAGAGCCGAGCGCGATCTTGGCCTGGGTGATGTTGTAGCCGGCGCCCAGCGGGTCATTGGTAGGGTCCAAAAAGGTGTCGATCCGGCGATATTGATAGTCTTGCAGGACTTGCCACGTCGTGCCCCTGCTTTCCAGAACGGCGATGATACCGCCGACACCCGCTGTGACGACGGTGGCGAAATAGGCCCAATGCACCCCGGCGAGAAACATCACCGCGCCGCCGCCCATCAACAGCAGCAACGCCGTCCCGAGGTCAGGCTGTTGCAGTACCAGCGCGACCGGCACAAGGATCACGATCACCGGCACCATCACCCAGAACGGATGCGATTTGCGATCCAGCGGCAGCCAGTCATAGTAAGCGGCCAGAAACATCACCAAGGTGATCTTGGTCAGCTCCGAAGGTTGCAGGCGCATGAACCCGAGGTCGATCCAGCGCTGTGCGCCCATCCGCACCTCGCCAAAGAACTCGACGCCAAGCAGCAGCAGGACCGACCCGCCGAAGGCGACGAAAGCCATGTTCCGCCAGAACCAGATCGGCACCATCGCGACGGTGATCATCACGGCCAACCCGAGGGCAAAACGTTTCATCTGCGGTTCCATCCACGGGGTCACTGATCCGCCGCCGACCGAATAGAGCATCAGGAATCCGGCACAGGCGACCGCGATCAGCAACAGGACCAGCGGCCAGTTGAGGTAGAGAAGCTTTCGCACCCCGGTCGGAACGAATTTGGTGTTGTATTCAAGATAGCTCATGCGCGGCCCTGGCTGCGGGTGCCCGCAGGGATACGGTCCGCGATCCGGCGCTGCTGTTCTGCGATCTGGTCACGCAGATTGCTGGGATAGGCGTCAAGCGGGGGAGGGCCACCATATTGGGCCTGCAACAGGATGTCACGCGCCACCGGGGCTGCCGCTGCGGACCCGCCGCCGCCGTGTTCGACCACGACCGACACGGCATAGCGCGGGTTCTCGACGGGTGCATAACCGACGAAAAGCGCATGGTCGCGGCGTTCCCACGGCAGATCCTCGTTGCGGATCACGCCTGCCGCGCGTTCCTCTGGGGTGATGCGGCGCACCTGGCTGGTGCCGGTCTTGCCCGCCATCTTGCGGTCTTCGGCAAGGATACGCGATCCATAGGCGGTGCCACGGTTATGATTGCAAACCGCATCCATCGACGCGCGGACCCGGCGCAGCGTGTTTTCGTTCAACCCCAAACTTGGCCCCAGCCCGCTGGGTTGTTCAACCCCGTCGATCAGCCGGATCAGGCGCGGCTTGATTTCGCGTCCGGTGGCCAGACGGGCGGTCATCACCGCCAGTTGCATCGGAGATGTCAGCACATAGCCCTGTCCGATCGAGGCGTTGACCGTGTCGCCGATCCGCCAGTTCTCACCCCGGACGGTCGCTTTCCATTCGCGGTCCGGCGCGATCCCGGTGGCCACCGCAGAGAGCGGCAGGTCGTGACGCACGCCAAGACCCAGCTTGCGCGCCATTTCGGCCATCTTGTCGATACCGACACGCTGCGCGATATCGTAATAATAGACGTCGCAGCTTTGCTTCATGGATTCGTGCAGGTTCATATTGCCGTGGCCGCCGCGTTTCCAGCAGTGGAAACGGATGTTGCTGACATCGGCATGGCCGGGGCAATAGACCGTGTCCTCAGCGGTGATCACCCCCGCTTCCATCGCGGCCATCAACGTGACCATCTTGAAGGTCGATCCGGGCGGATAGGTGCCTTGTACCGCCTTGGCTGCCATCGGGCGGTATTTGTTTTCCATCAATGCCTGCCAGTCCGCAACCGAGATGCCGCGCACGAACATGTTGGGATCGAATGATGGCGAGGACACGACCGCGCGCAGATCGCCGTTTTCGAGGTCGATCACCACGGCGCTGGCGGATTCGCCGTCCAGCCGCGCCTGCACATAGGATTGCAGCCGCGCGTCGATGGCCAGTTGCACGTCCTTGCCGGGGATACCTTCCTGCCGGTCCAGTTCGCGCATGATCCGGCCAGCGGCGCTGATCTCGATCCGGCGGGTGCCGGCGCTGCCGCGCAAATCCTCTTCCAGCCGGTTTTCCGCGCCTGTCTTGCCGTATTCGAAACGTGGGATCTGCAGCAGCGGGTCAGGGTCGTCGATCTGACTGAGGTCATAATCACTTACGGGCCCGACATAGCCGACGACATGGGCCATATCTTCGCCCATCGGATAATAACGGCTCAGCCCGACTTCGGCCTGCACGCCAGGCAATACGGGCGTGTTCAGATTGATCTGTGCGACGTCATCCCAGGACACGCGTTCAAGGATCGTGACGGGGACGAATGGCGCGCGGCGGCTCATTTCGTCCATCGCGCGCGTCAGGGCGTCGGGGGGAATGTCGATGATCTCGGTCAGACGCGCCAGCACCTGTTCGATGTCACCCGCATCCTCGCGCACCATCACGACACGGTAATTCTGCTCATTCGCTGCGATGGCGATCCCGTTGCGGTCAAAGATCATGCCGCGCGCGGGTGGCAGCAGGCGCATGCTGATCCGGTTTTCCTCGGCGAGCATCCGGTACTGGTCAGCCTGTTCGATCTGCATGTCGCGCAGGCGGAACCCGATAATCCCCATCACGCCAAGTTGCAGACCACCCACCACCAAAGCACGACGCCCGATGATACGAGAGCTCTGGATCACATCCTTTGGGGGACGTTTCATGACCGTTGTCCAATCTTTCGCATGTCGCCGGGGGCGGGATGCGCCACGCCGAACAGGTAATGGGCCACAAGCGCGACCAGAGGATAGACGACGATGGTGCCGCCAAGTTGCATCATCGTCAGCCCCAAGGGTGCCTGTGGTGTCATCACAATAGCAAGGACGAACCTGTTCGCCAATGTGATCGCCACCAGCCCGAGTGCGACGAACGCCCATTCCGCGACGAATGTCATGCTGCGCAAATCACGGTGGCGGTTGCGGATCGCCTCGGACAGCAGAACGACCAATGCAGCCCAAAGCCCTGGCGGGCGTTGGAAGAACAGATCTGCTGCAAAAAAGACCGCAGCGATGATGTAGACAGGCGCATAATCAGGTCTGCGTGCCACCCAGACGCACATCATGGCCAGCAACAAATCGGGCGCCGCCCAAGTCGCCGGTTCCAGATCAAGCGGGACAAGCTGCGCAACCGCGATCACGCAGGCCAGCAACACGAAAACCGCGCGCTTGGCCCAGGTGGCGGCATCCGCGACATCAGCCATCTGCGGCTTCTCCGGCTTGCGCGGTCGGGAGCGTGGCAGGATTGAGCGCCGATGGCCCGTAGACCTCGGGCAGCGGGGTCAGCAGACGGCCGGGGTCGTTGATCTCCTCGTGCGGCTGGGCGCGCAGGACACGCAGGAATTCCAGCCGCTGATAATCGGCGGCCAGACGCACCCGCAGGCGATTGTCGGTGCCAAGCGCCACCTGGCCGATCAGCAGGTCGGCGGGAAAGACGCGCCCGTCGCCCGATGAAACGACCCTGTCGCCGGGACGGACGGCAGCGCGGTCTTCGAGAAACTCGATCAGCGGGTTGGCCGTGCTGTCCCCCGCAAGGATCGCGCGTTGCCCCGAAGGCAGGATCGTGATCGGGATTCGGCTTGACGTATCGGTCAGCAGCAGCACACGGCTCGTTTCACGGCCGACACCGGCGATCCGTCCGGCCAGCCCGATCCCGTCCATCGTGGGCCAGCCATCGACGATCCCGTCGCGTGCGCCCACGTTCAGCAGGACCGACTGGCGAAACGGCGATCCGCTGTCTGTCATCACGACCCCGGTGACAAACGTCAGCTTTGGGTCGATCCGCACGTTGTTGAGGTCCAGCAGCTTGGCGTTTTCCTGTTCAAGCTGCAGCGCGGCCTCGCGCCATGCCTTCATCTGCTGCAATTCGCGGCGCAGGTCCTGGTTCTGGGCTGCGAGCCGCTGATAGCTCTGGAAATCGGCGATCAGGTCGGCAGTGGCGCTCACCGGCGCCATGACCCAATCAAACGACGGCAGCACGCGGTCGATCACCGCCATGCGCAGCCGTTCCACCCGCGGGCTGTCGATCCGCCAGACCGCAAAGACCGCCAGCAGCGCAAGCACCAGCACCCCCACCAGCAAATTGCGGACAGGGGCGATGAAATTCTCGCTGGCTTTGTCGCGTGCCAAGGGGTGGATATCCTCAGGCCGTGGTTAGCTGTCGTAGTCGATCACATGGCGCAGTTGTTTTTCGTATTCCAGCGCGCGCCCCGTGCCCAAAGCCACGCAATTCAGGGATTCGTCTGCGACCGAAATCGCAAGGCCGGTCTGTTCGCGCAGCGCCAGATCAAGCTGGCCCAGCAGCGCTCCGCCCCCCGTCAGCATCACGCCACGGTCGACGATATCGGCGGCCAGATCGGGTGGCGTCGCTTCCAGAGCGGTCATCACTGCCTCGCAGATCTGCTGCACCGGTTCGGCCAAGGCTTCGGCCACTTGCGCCTGATTGATCTCGGTTTCCTTGGGCACACCGTTGAGCAGGTCGCGCCCGCGGATCATCATCGACTGGCCACGGCCGTCGTCGGGCATCCGCGCGGTGCCGATGCTGGTCTTGATCCGCTCGGCGGTGGATTCCCCGATCAAGAGGTTATGCTGGCGGCGCAGGTAATTAATGATCGCCTCGTCCATCCGGTCGCCACCGACGCGCACGGACCGCGCATAGACGATGTCACCAAGCGACAGAACGGCCACCTCAGTTGTGCCGCCGCCGATATCGACGACCATGTTTCCGGTGGGGTCAGTGATCGGCATGCCCGCCCCGATGGCCGCCGCGATGGGTTCCGCGATCAGCCCCGCACGGCGCGCGCCTGCCGACAGAACCGACTGCCGGATCGCGCGCTTTTCGACGGGTGTGGCTCCATGCGGCACGCAGACGATGATCTTGGGTTTGCGGAAGGTGGACCGTTTGTGCACCTTGCGGATGAAATGCTTGATCATTTCCTCGGCGGTGTCGAAATCCGCGATCACGCCGTCGCGCATCGGGCGGATCGCCTCGATGCTGCCGGGGGTCCGGCCCAGCATCAGTTTCGCATCCTCGCCCACGGCCAGCACTTTGCGCACGCCGTTCTTGACCTGATAAGCCACCACCGATGGTTCCGACAGGATGATACCCCTGCCTTTGACATAGACCAACGTGTTGGCCGTGCCCAAATCGATCGCCATGTCCGAGGAAAAAATCCCGCCGAAGCCAAACATGATGTGGCCTTCCTATTCAAATTCAAAGATCCCGCGCCGTCCCGCTGCGCCCGGTTGCACGCCGTTATAAAGACTGCGGCGCAGGGATAGAAGCCCCTCGTTTCAGGCAAGGCGGCGGCATTGTGCCGGTTACACAAATGCAATCTCGAATGTCGAATTAATGGGCAAAATGACGCAATGATCAGACTTTTACAACATCACCGGCTTTCTGCTGGCACACCGGATAGCACAAACGCAACAGGCGGCCCCGTTCCTGGGGCCGCCTTTGTCTGTCATCCGAGTCGTTTGGCTCAGCTGTCCTTGTAGCTGACACCCTTGGTGTCATAGCCCGGCTGCGAATGCGCGCGCCGCACCAGCAGACGGTTCAGCGCGTTGATATAGGCTTTCGCGCTGGCAACGACGGTATCGGTATCGGCGGACTGGCCGGTCGCGATGCGCCCGTCCTCTTCCATCCGAACCATCACGGTGGCCTGCGCATCGGTGCCTTCGGTGACGGCCTGCACCTGATACAACTGCAGCCGCGCGCCATGCGGGAACAGCGCCTTGACCGCGTTGAAGGTCGCGTCCACCGGCCCGTCGCCCGTGGCCGTCGTCTTGACATCAGTGCCGTCGATATCGAGCACCATATCCGCCTGCTGCGGCCCTTCGGTGCCACAGACGACGCGCAGGGATTTCAGCTTGATCCGGTCATCGCCGCTGTCGTTCTGATAGACCAGCGCCATCAGGTCGTCGTCAAAGACTTCCTTCTTGCGGTCGGCCAGATCCTTGAACCGCACGAACACATCGTTGAGCTGGTTATCGGCCAGATCGAACCCAAGCTCTGCCAGCTTCGCGCGCAGGGCGGCACGGCCCGAATGTTTGCCCAAAGGCAGACTTGTACCCGACAGGCCCACATCCTCTGGCCGCATGATCTCGAAGGTTTCGGCGTTTTTCAGCATCCCGTCCTGATGGATGCCGCTTTCATGGGCAAAGGCGTTCTTGCCTACGATGGCCTTGTTGAACTGCACGGCAAAGCCGGACACCGTCGCGACCCGGCGCGAGATGTTCATGATCTTGCGCGTATCGATCCCTGTCTCGAACGGCATGATGTCGCCACGGATTTTCAGGGCCATCACGACCTCTTCCAAGGCGGTGTTGCCCGCGCGTTCGCCCAGACCGTTGATCGTGCATTCGATCTGGCGCGCGCCGCCGATGACAGCGGCCAGCGAATTGGCCGTCGCCATGCCAAGGTCGTTGTGGCAGTGGGTGGCGAAAATCACGTCATCCGCACCGGGCACGGTGGCGATCAGCCGCTTGATCAGGTCCGCACTTTCCGCAGGGGCGGTATAGCCCACGGTGTCGGGGATGTTGATCGTCGTTGCCCCCGCCTTAATCGCGATCTCAACCACACGGCACAGGTAATCCCATTCGGTGCGCGTGGCATCCATCGGCGACCATTGCACGTTGTCGCACAGGTTGCGCGCATGGGTCACGGTGTCGTGGATGCGTTCGGCCATCTGGTCGCGGTCGAGGTTCGGTATCGCGCGGTGCAGCGGCGAGGTCCCGATGAACGTATGGATGCGCGGGGATGACGCGTGTTTCACTGCCTCCCAGCAGCGGTCGATATCCTTGTAATTCGCCCGCGCCAGCCCGCAGATCGTGGCGCGTTTGGCACGTTTGGCGATCTCGCTGACGGCATTGAAATCACCCTCGGAGGCGATGGGGAAACCGGCCTCGATGATATCGACGCCCATATCGTCCAGCAGTTCGGCAATCTCCAGCTTTTCGGCATGGGTCATAGTCGCGCCGGGGCTTTGCTCGCCGTCACGCAAGGTCGTGTCGAAAATCAACACTTTGTCTTTGGTCATGTCTGTATTCCTTTGATCTTTGGCAGGTATCGGCGCTGTCCCATCCGAGCGGTCGCGCCGACAGGCACGCTCAGGCGCTGCTAAGAAGTAGCAGGGCGGGGGCAGTGCCGAATGTCTGAGCCATCGCGATCATGCAGGTGACTATACAAATCTGATCCGCGATGAAAAGCGCTTTGTTGGCGCAAAGGGGTAGGCGGGGCTGGTCGCGAAGGGGCCGCGTCCTAGAGTCGGGGCATGAAGAATGCATTGATCATCGGCGCCTCGGGCGGCATCGGCGCGGCTGTCGCGCAAAACCTTGAAAAGCGCGGCGTTGCGGTAACGCGGCTGTCGCGCCGCAAGGACGGGTTCGACGTGACCGACCCGGCCTCGGTCGATGCGCATCTAGGCGCGCTGGAAGGGCCGTTCGATCTGATTTTCGTGGCGGTGGGTATCCTTGCGCCTGAAGGCATTGGGCCGGAAAAGGCGCTGGCGGCCATCGACGCGGGCATGATGGCGCAGGTCCTGGCGGTCAATACCATCGGCCCCGCGTTGATCCTGCGGCATGTGCCGCGCTTGCTGGCGAAGGACGGCCCTGCCGTGACAGCTATCCTGTCCGCGCGCGTGGGGTCCATCGGGGATAACCAGATCGGTGGCTGGCACGCCTATCGCGCGTCCAAGGCGGCGCTGAACCAGATCATCCGCGGGGCCGCGATCGAGCTTGGACGGTCGCATAAACAGGCCGCCTGCGTGGCGCTGCACCCCGGCACGGTGGAAACGCCGTTTACCGCGAATTACGCAGGCCGGCACAAAACCATGCCAGCACCCGATGCCGCGGCGCATCTGCTGACCGTCATCGACGGGCTGACACCCGCGCAGACAGGCCGGTTTTACGATTATGCTGGTATCGAGGTGCCGTGGTGAGGCTGGTTCTGGTTCTGGGCGACCAGCTGTCGCCGAACCTGTCGGCCTTGCGCAAATGCGACAAGGCCAGCGATGTCGTCGTCATGGCCGAGGTCGGGGACGAGGCGTCTTACGTCCCGCACCACCCCAAGAAGATCGCCTTCCTCTTCGCCGCGATGCGCAAATTCGCGGACCATCTGCGCCGCGACGGCTGGCAGGTCGCCTATACGCGGCTGGATGATCCCGAAAATACAGGGTCCATCACGGGCGAGCTGATCCGCCGCGCGAGCGAACACAAGGCGGCGGGTGTCGTCTATACCGAACCCGGCGAATGGCGGTTGATCGCGGCGCTGGGGGATATGCCGCTGAAATCCCATAGCTTGCCCGATGACCGCTTTATCGCGTCCCACGCCGATTTCGATGCCTGGGCCGAGGGGCGCAAACAGCTGCGGATGGAATATTTCTACCGCGACATGCGCCGCAAGACGGGCCTTCTGATGGATGGCGACCAGCCCGAGGGCGGCAAGTGGAATTACGACCACGACAACCGCAAACCGGCCCCCGACAGCGTGGATTACGCAGGGCCGATGCAGTTCACCCCAGACGAGACGGTCGAGGAGGTGCTCGATCTGGTCGCGCGCCGTTTCGGCAATAACTTCGGCGATCTGCGCCCGTTCTGGTTTGCCATCGACACAGGCCAGGCCCGCCAGCATCTCGCGCACTGGATCAAGGGCGGGTTGCCCAAGTTCGGCGATTATCAGGATGCGATGCTGAACGATCACAAGTTCCTCTATCACGGGATCGTCGGGCTCTATCTCAACGCAGGCCTGTTGGACCCGCTGGAGGTTTGTCAGGCTGCCGAGGCTGCCTATCGCGCGGGCCATGCGCCGCTGAACGCGGTCGAGGGGTTCATCCGCCAGATCATCGGCTGGCGCGAATATGTGCGCGGTATCTATTTCCGCGAAGGGCCGGATTACGTCAGCCGCAACGCGCTGGGCCACAGCCGCAAACTGCCCGCGATGTATTGGGGTGCGCCGACGAAGATGAACTGCATCGCCAAGGCCGTGGACCAGACCAAGACCGAGGCCTACGCCCACCACATCCAGCGCCTGATGGTCACCGGCAATTTCGCGCTGCTGGCGGGGATCGACCCGGTGGAGGTGCATGAATGGTATCTGGCGGTTTACGCCGACGCCTATGAATGGGTCGAAGCGCCCAATGTCATCGGGATGAGCTTGTTCGCCGATGACGGGATCATCGCGTCCAAACCCTATATCTCGTCGGGCAATTACATCCACAAGATGTCGGATTATTGCGGCACCTGCGCCTATCGCGTGCAGGACAAGACGGGTGCGGATGCCTGTCCGTTCAACCTGCTTTACTGGCATTTCCTCAACCGGCACCGTGACCGGTTTGCAAGCAACCCCAGAATGGGCAATATGTACAGCGTCTGGGACAAGATGGATGCGGAGCGGAAAGCCCTAATTCTGGGACAAGCCGACAAATGGCTCGAACACCTCGAGATCGGAAAAAATGTCTGATGATTACAAGTCATCGCATACAGGTCGTCTTTAGGACCCACAGATGGACGCCTGTTCAAGACTTCCTATTCGATCAGATCAGGGAGGCCACGCAGGGTAGCGCCATTGTCGTGTATGATGCCAGCCACGGCAACGCGCAGGATTACCCACGCGACGTGTCTTATCCGATCGACTTGGCTTGGGTGCAGAGGAAAGGCCTGTTTCCTGTCAAGAAATGGGGATGGCGTGCAGGCGATTATGCCCTTTACCGCGCATCAGAGGTATGCGGCCCATATGACCATATGCTGATGTTGGACAGCGATGTGTTCGTGCACTGGCCGGGCTTTGCAGGCTTTCTTCAAGAGCTAGCAGAAGTCGAGGACGATTTCCTGACCCTGCATGTCGAGCAACGGCCCGGCCCGCGGCGGCTGGCAATGCTCGCGCATCCCTCGCTTGACACCTTCGCGCAAAAGCGCAGTTGTCTTTTCCGACTGATACGTGCCTCGAAGCGGCTTGTCGCGCAGGCGCTGCTGACGCGGCGGGCCTATTCAGAGAGTTTTCACGGATCGCCTTTCCCGTTTGCCAATGACGCATCTATTTTCGCAACGCTCGCAGCCAGCTTGCCCGGGTATCGCCTTTCTACTTTCGACCAGGCATTATCTTTTCCAATGGATCAGCGATTTCACCAGACCGAGCCGCTCGGTCTTGGTGATTTTCCGGCCGATCAGATGAAACGTGCGGTGATCCATCCCCTTACGGCGCTGGAAGACCTCCGCCAAAAGGAAAACCTTGCACCAAACTGATTGTGCTGACTTTCGTCAGTCGCCCGCAGTTTCCGACACAAACGCCCCGTCCGACCACATTCCGGTGGCTTCCTGCCCTGTCGCATAGCGCATCGTGCCTTCGCCTTCGCGGCGACCGCGCACGAAATTGCCTTCGTAGACGTCGCCATTGGCATAGGTCGCGATGCCGTAGCCGCTGATCTCGCCATCCTGCCACGCGCCCGCATAGGTGAAGCCGTCGGGCAGGGTGATTTCGCCCTGTCCGCTGCGCTGGCCATCGACGAATTCACCGACGTAGACCGTGCCATCGGCATAGGTCGCGCGGCCAAGGCCGTTGCGCTGGCCTTCGGCCCATTCGCCTTCGTAGACATAGCCGTCTTCATAGGTCATCTTGCCTTGCCCGTGGTTCTTCGCGTTCTGGAACTCGCCCTCATAGACAAGCCCGTTGGCATAGGTCGCAACGCCTGTGCCGCTGATCACGCCGGCGACCCATTCGCCCTCGTAGGTGGACCCGTCGGGATAGGTGATCTTGCCGGTGCCGTCGGCAAGATCATCGGCGAACGTGCCGACGTAGACCGACCCGTCGGGGTAGGTGACTTCACCCGTGCCGGAAATCTGGCCGCCGACCCATTCACCGACATACACGTACCCATCCGCACCACGGAACGTGCCCGTGCCTTCACGGCGGTCGTTGACGAAAGTTCCTTCGTAGGTGTCGCCGTTGCCATAGGTCACGCTGCCCGTGCCTTCACGTCGACCCGCCACCAGTTCGCCTTCGTATACGTCGCCGTTGGGCTGGGTCAGGGTGCCATTGCCTTCGATCTGGCCGTTCACCCAAGCTCCGCTGTAGACCAGACCGTCGGACATCGTCAGCGTTCCAGTGCCATCACGTTCGCCTGCGCGTAGCGTGCCCTCGTAGACCGCACCATCGGGGTAGGTGATCGTGCCTTGCCCTTCCTTGACGCCATTGACCCATTCACCTTCGTAGACGTAACCGCCGGGGCTGGTCATGATGCCAAGCCCGTGGTGCATCGCATTGCGTAATTCGCCCTGATAGACGACGCCATTGGCATATTCAGCCACGCCGTTGCCGGTGATGTTGCCATCGACCCAGTCGCCTTCGAACGTGCCACCATCGGCAAAGGTGATCTTGCCCTGACCTTCGGGCTTGCCCGCGACAAACGTGCCTTCGTACACCGACCCGTTGGGGAACCGCGCGACGCCTTGGCCGCGGATTTCACCTGCAACCCATTCGCCGGTGTATTCATATCCGTTCGGCAGCCGATAGGTGCCGATACCGTCCTGCCGGCCGTCCACGAATGTGCCCTCATAGACACCGCCATCGTCATATTGCTTTGTCTGGACCTCCTGCGCCTGCGCGCTGGCGGCGAATCCTGCCACCAACAGGGTCATGACCATCACTTGTGGTAAACCAAACGTCTTCATTCTTGTCTCCGATCCCTGAGGTTGGCGTAGCTTAAAAGAGGCACCGCCACCTGACAACGGTTAACAAAGCAACGGCGACAAATGTCGCCATTGTTCTTTCCACCGCGCTCTGTTCTGCTACATGACTGGCAGCTTAATGGGACAAAACTATGACACGCACCTTTCGCCTGACCATGGCACAGCTCAATCCCACGGTGGGCGATCTGGCGGGGAACGCGGCGCTGGCGCAAGAGGCGTGGGCGGCAGGCAAGGCGGCGGGCGCTGATCTGGTGATCTTGCCTGAAATGTTCCTGACCGGCTATCAGACGCAGGACCTTGTGCGCAAACCGGCCTTCGTCGCCGATGCCGCAGCCCGGCTTGACGCATTGGCGTTGGCCTGCGCGGATGGGCCGGTGCTGGGGATCGGGCTGCCCATGTTCGAGGGTGACCGGCTGCACAATTGCTATGTCTATCTGGCGGACGGCAAGATCGGTGCGCGGTTCCGCAAACATTTTCTGCCCAACTTCAACGTGTTCGACGAAGTGCGCCTGTTCAAGAGCGCGGCTATCTCGGGCCCGGTCACGCTGGCGGATGGTCCGCGCATCGGCACGCCCATCTGCGAGGATGCCTGGTACCCGGATGTCTGCGAAACCATGGTTGAAAGCGGCGCACAGATATTGGTCGTGCCGAACGGATCGCCCTATTTCCGTGAGAAGTATCCGATCCGCCTGCAAACGATGATCGCACGGGTCGTGGAAAACGACGTGCCACTGGTCTATCTGAATATGATAGGCGGGCAGGATGACCAGATGTTCGACGGCGGGTCTTTCGTGCTTAACCGCGGCGGCAAACTCGCCGTGCAACTGCCAGTCTATGACGCCGCGATCACCCACGTGGATTTTGAGGAAACGAACGACGGCTGGGTCGCTCTCGATGGACCAAAAGCGCTGCTGCCCGACAGTCTGGAGCAGGATTACCGCGCTATGGTCGAGGCGCTGCGGGACTACATGCGCAAGACGGGCTTCAAGAAGGTGCTGCTGGGCCTGTCGGGGGGGATCGATTCCGCCATCGTTGCGACTGTGGCTGTCGATGCGCTGGGTGCGGACAATGTGCGCTGCGTGATGTTGCCGTCTGAATATACGTCGCAGGCATCGCTGGATGATGCCGCTGCTGCTGCGCGCGCCTTGGGCTGCCGCTATGACACCGTCAGCATCGCAGGCCCGCGCGCTGCCGTGACCGAGGCGCTGGCACCGCTGTTCGGCGACCGGCCCGCCGATCTGACAGAGGAGAATATCCAGTCGCGCATCCGTGGCCTGCTGCTCATGGCGCAATCCAACAAATTCGGGGAAATGCTGCTGACCACAGGCAACAAATCCGAGGTCGCGGTGGGCTATGCCACGATCTATGGCGACATGGCGGGCGGCTATAACCCGATCAAGGATATGTACAAGACCCGCGTTTTCGCGACCTGCCGCTGGCGCAATGCCAATCACCGCGACTGGATGCAGGGGCCAGCGGGCGAGGTGATCCCTGTCGCGATCATCGACAAGCCGCCGTCAGCCGAACTGCGCCCCGATCAAAAGGACGAGGACAGCCTGCCGCCCTATGACGTGCTGGACGGTATCCTTGCGATGCTGGTGGATGGTGATGCGTCGGTCGCGGACTGTGTCGCCGCGGGCTATGACCGCGACACGGTCAAGAAGATCGAACATCTGATCTATATCAGCGAATACAAACGCTTTCAGGCCGCGCCCGGCGTGCGGTTGTCGGATCGCGCCTTCTGGCTGGACCGGCGTTACCCGATCGTCAACAGCTGGCGCGATCCGGGCTGATCAGATCAGTTGATAGGAATGCGGCACGAAGTGGAATGTGTCGTCCGCGCGGGTGTCGATAAAGCCAAGGCCCGGGAACGGCATGTGATAGCCGATCAGCGGGATGCGGTCGGCAGCGGCCATGCCCATGACGCGGCGGCGGGTGGCGGCGGCGGCGGCTTTATCCATGTCGAACCGGACTTCCCAATCGGGATAGGCCACGGACCAGACATAATGGTTGGCGGTATCGGCCATCAGGAACAGCTGCGATCCGTTGCTTTCCAGCATATAGCCCATGTGGCCGGGGGTATGGCCAAAGGCCGCCATTGCGGTCACGCCGCCACGCACGGCATCGCCATCGCCGAGAAAGGACATCTTGTCCGCAAGCGGGCGGACCTTTGTCTCGAACCCTTCGTTTTCGGCGGCGGCCCAATGATCGAACTCGACCTGACCCGTCAGATAAGCCGCATTGGCGAAGGTTTCCGCCCCATCCGCATCGGTCAGACCGCCGATATGGTCGCCGTGCATGTGGGTCAGGACGACATGGGTGATCTGGTCTGGGGTATAGCCGGCACCGGCCAACGCGTTGGTGATCCCGGCGGCGTCATTGCCGGTATCGAACAGGATGACTTCCGATCCGGTGTCCAACACGGTCGGCGTGAAAAAGAACTGTGCCGCGTCGGTCGGAATGAAGTTTTCCGCGCTGACTTCTGCAAAAGTGTCGGCATCGACGTTCAGGCCGAAAATCTCCTGCGGGTTCTCGACGCTGCGGCTGCCGGACAACAGTGTCGTCACTCTGAAATCACCCAGAGTGAAATCGCGGTGCGTGGGCAGCATTGATGTTGCGGCGGCTTGCGCTTGAACGAGCGACGGCGCGGTGGCGGCCAATGGCAAGGCGGCCCCTGACAGCAGGGCCTGACGGCGGGAAATCAACATGACGAGTTCCTTCATTTGTTGAGGTGACGCAGAGTGAGCCCTGCACGACCATCTGCCAACCCACGCTTTTGTGATCGCGGTGGCTTGCATGGACAAAACGCGGTCAACATGACAAAGCGTGCCGCAACAGGAGTATTTCGCATGACCACGACAAGATTCGCCCCATCCCCGACCGGCTGGCTGCATATCGGCAACCTGCGTGCGGCTTTGTTCAACTATGCGATTGCCCGCCAGAACGGCGGCATCTTCGTGTTGCGCATCGACGACACCGACCCGGAACGGTCCAAGGACGAATATGTCGAAGGCATCAAATCCGATCTGACATGGCTTGGCCTGACGTGGGACCGGATGGAATACCAGTCGCGTCGCATGGACCGGTATGGCGAGGCCAAGCAGCGCCTGATCGACATGGGGCGGCTTTACGAGTGCTTTGAGACGCCGACAGAATTGGACCTCAAGCGCAAGAAGCAGCTCAACATGGGCAAGCCGCCGGTTTACGACCGTGCGGCGCTCGCGCTGTCCAAGGATGAAAAGAACGCCCTGCGCGCCGAACGTGGATCGCACTGGCGCTTCAAGCTGGACCAGCACCGGATCGAATGGGCGGACGGTATCATCGGCGATATCTCGATCGACGCGGCCTCGGTCAGTGACCCGGTCCTGTTCAAGAACGACGGGCAGATCCTGTATACGCTGGCCTCCGTGGTCGATGACGTGGAAATGGGCATCACCGATATCGTGCGGGGGGCCGACCACGTGACCAATACCGCGACCCAGATCCAGATCATTCAGGCGCTGGGCGGCACGGTGCCACATTTCGCACACCATTCCCTTCTCACGGGTCCACAAGGCGAGGCACTGTCGAAACGCCTCGGCACGCTGTCCTTGCGCGACCTGCGCGCGCAGGGCATCGCGCCGCAGGCGATTCTGTCGCTGATGGCCCGGCTGGGGTCCGCCGACCCCGTAGAATTGCGCGCCAATGTCGATGAAGTGGTCGCAGGGTTCGATCTGTCGAAGTTCGGATCGGCACCGACCAAGTTCGACGCTGACGATCTTGTCCCGCTCACTGCGCGCTACCTCGCCACGCTGTCGGCGGACGACGTGGCCGATGTTCTGACATCGGCTGGCGTGCCTGCAGACCTTCGCGTGCCGTTCTGGACGCTCGTCCGCGACAATATCGCGACTCTCGACGATGTCGGGGGCTGGTGGGCGATGTTCCGCGACGGGGCGACCCCGCTGGTCGCGGACGAGGACCGCGATTTTGTCACCAAGGCCTTGTTTCTGCTGGATAACCCGCCCTATACGCCTGACACTTGGTCGAACTGGACGACCGTGGTCAAGGACGAGACCGGCCGCAAGGGCAGGGGCCTGTTCATGCCATTGCGCAAGGCGGTCACCGGGCTGGAACGCGGGCCGGAAATGGCCGACGTCATGCCTTTGTTGCAGGTTAAACCCAAGCTTTGACGCTATTCCCGCGCGCGCAGCACGCGTGCGGGTTTCGCCGCCAAGGGGCGCAGGGCAAAAGCCAGCCCCGCCAGCAGCGACGCCATGATCCCGCCGCCGATGATCAGCAGGGCATTGGCCCAAATCACGGTATAGCTTGTGTCCATGATGAACGTGGCCACGGCCCAGCCCCCCAGAATACCTGCGCCAAGCGCCACGACCCCCGCCGCCAGCCCCAGCACGGCAGACCGCAGCGCAAAGCTGGCGAGGATACTGCGCCGCGACGCGCCCAGCGTTTTCAGCACGGCGGCCTCATAGGTGCGCGTGCGTTCGCCCGCCGCTGCCGCGCCGATCAGCACCAGAAAGCCCGTAACCAGCGTGATCAGCGCGCCATAGCGCGTGGCCGCCGACAGACCGCCGACAAGCGCGATCACCTGATCGATCGCATCGCGCACGCGGATCGCGGTGATATTGGGATAGGCGGTGGCAAGGTCACGCAGGATCGCAGCCTCGGCCTCTGGCGTGGCATAGACGGTGGAAATCCAGCTATGCGGTGCGCCTTCCAGCGCGCCTTGGTTCATCGCCAGCACGAAACCGATGCCCGCATCTTCCCAGCTGACATTGCGGAAACTGGTGACTTCGCCGGTGATGTCGCGCCCAAGGATGTTGACGGTCATCGTATCGCCCAATTGCAACCCGATCTCGGCGGCTTCTTCCGCGGCGAAACTGATCTGAGGCGGGCCGTCATAGCCTTCGGGCCACCATTCGCCTGCGGTGATCTCGGTCCCTGACGGCTGCGCATCGGCATAGGTCACACCCCGGTCGCCCTGCACGACCCAGTGACCTTCGGCTACTTCGGTTGCGGGGCGGCCGTTGATCTGGGTGATGATGCCGCGCAGCATGGGGGCGGTGTCATAGCGGCTGACGGCGTCGTCGTCATCCAGCCTGTCGCGGAACCCGCCGATCTGGTCGGGCTGGATATCAACGAAGAAATAGCTCGGTGCCACCGCAGGCAGGTCATCGGCAAAGGCCGTGCGCAGGTTACCGTCAATCTGGCCGACAGCGGCCAGCACGGTCAGCCCCAACCCCAGCGACAACACGACTGAGGTGGATTCCCCACCGCGCGCACTGATCGACCCCAGCGCCATGCGCAGCGCCGTGTTGCCGCGTGCGGCCAGCCGCGATTTGCGCGCGATCCAGCGGATCAGGACCGCGGCAAGGATCAGGATCAACAGCGATCCTGTGATCCCGCCTGCGGTCCAGAGCGTCAGGAAAACCGTGCCGGAAAACCAGATTGCCGCACCCACCAGCAGGGCGATCAGCCCTGCGATGGTCGCAAGATAAGGCGCGCGGGGCAGGGCGCGTGATGCGGCGAATGCATCGCGGAACAGGGTCGCGGCGCGGATATCCTCGGTCTTGGCCAAAGGCCAGAGGGTGAAGATAAGGGCGGCCAGCACCCCGTAGACCGCCGCCTCGACCAAGGGTGCTGAGTAGATTGTGAACACCGCAGGCACCGGCAGACGCGCCTCGATCAGGGGCGCGAGGAGCACCGGCAGACCGGCCCCGATGATCACGCCCAGCGTTACACCCGCCAGCGTCAGTGCGCCGATCTGGATGAAATATGTCAGAAAGATCGTGGACCGCGTGGCCCCCAGCGTTTTCAGCGTCGCGATCACGCTGGTCTTGCCCGCCAGATAGGCGCGCACCGCTGCCGACACACCGACACCGCCTACCGCCAGCCCCGACAACCCGACAAGGATCAGGAACGCGCCGATCCGGTCCACGAATTGTGCGGCGCCACCCGCACCGCGCCTGCTGTCGCGCCAGCGCAGGCCCGCATTGCGGAACTGATCCTCGGCCCGCTGTTCCAGCATCGCGAGATCGGCCCCTTCAGGCAGGTCCAGCCGGTACTGCGTGGAAAAAAGCGTGCCTTCGACGATCAGGCCGGACCCGTCCAGACTGTCGGTCAGCACGATCGTGCGCGGCCCAAGGCCAAAGCCCGCGGCGGCATTGTCGGGATAGCGCTCAAGGATCGCGCGCAGGGTAAACGTGGCCTCGCCCAGCCGGAAGGTATCGCCCGGCACCAGCCCCAGCCGGTCGGCCAGCACCCGTTCCATCACGCCGCCTTGGTCGGCCAGCGCATCTGCCAGCGGCATCGCAGGGTCCAGTTGCACCGCACCGACCAGAGGATAGACATCATCGACCGCGCGGATCTGCGTCAGGCCGCGCTCGGTCGTGCCGTCCCGGTCCACAACGGCCATCGACCGGAAATCGACGGTTTCGGAAATCCGGTCCGCGATATCGTTCAGAAAGGCCAGTTCCTCGTCGCGGGCAAAGCGGTAGGTGAATTCCACCTCGGCATCGCCACCCAGAAGGGCAGCGCCATCGCGGACGAGCCCCGCCTCGATCCCGGCACGCACGGTGCCCACGGCGGCAATCGCCGCGACACCCAGCGCCAGACAGGCCAGAAACACGCGAAACCCGCGCAGACCACCGCGCAATTCGCGCAGCGCGAAACGTGACGCGATGTGCAGGCTCATTCCGCGGCCTTTGCCAGCGTATCGATCCGCCCATCGCGCAGGTTCACCACGCGGTCGCAGCGCGCGGCCAGTTCATTGGCATGCGTCACCATGATGAGCGTTGCACCGTGCCGGTCGCGCAAGTCGAACAACAGGTCGATGATCGCGGCCCCGTTGGTCGCATCAAGGTTGCCTGTCGGTTCATCCGCCAACAAAAGTTTCGGGCGCGGGGCAGAGGCACGCGCCAGCGCGACACGTTGCTGCTCGCCGCCCGACATCTGGCTGGGATAATGATTGATCCTGTCGCCAAGGCCAACGGCGCGCAATTCCGCCTCGGCCCGGGCAAAGGCATCGCGCACACCGGCCAGTTCCAGCGGTGTCGCCACGTTTTCCAGCGCGGTCATCGTCGGGATCAGGTGGAAAGATTGGAACACCACCCCCATATTGTCCCTACGAAAGCGGGCAAGCTGGTCCTCGTTCATCGCTGTCAGGTCTTGGCCAAGCGCCATGATCCGCCCCGATGTGGCCTGTTCCAGCCCGCCCATCAACATGAGGAGCGATGACTTGCCTGACCCACTTGGCCCGACCAGCCCCAAGGTTTCCCCCTGCGCAACCGTCAGGGAAATGTCATGCAGGATGTCCACCCGCCCCGCGTTGCCGTCCAGCGAAAGGTTAACGTCGGTGATGGTCAGAACGGGGTCGGTCATGCGCAAAGCCTTTGGTCATGGGGTCAAATCTGGATATGGGGCGATCCGCGCCCTGCGCAACCTGAGCGGCGCGGTTTTGCTGACCACGACCGCGGCCCATGCGGAAACCATCACGATTGCGGCACTTGGCGACAGCCTGACCGCTGGTTATGGCCTTGCGCAGGGGCAAGGCCTCGTGCCGCAGCTCGAACAATGGCTGCGCGATCAGGGGGCGGATGTGACGATCATCAATGCCGGCGTGTCGGGTGATACAACGGCGGGCGGTCTGGCGCGGGTCGATTGGACACTGACACCGGATGTGGACGCGATGATCGTGGCGCTCGGTGGCAATGACTACCTCCGTGGGCTGGACCCTGCCGTCAGCCGCGCCAATCTGGATGCGATTCTTGCTGCGGGGCAGGACGCCGGTGTCGCCATGCTGCTGGTCGGGCTGGAGGTCGGCACCAATTACGGCCCTGCTTTCAAACGCGATTTCGAAGCGAATTTTACCGAACTTGCGACCAGCTACGATGTCCCGCTTTACCGGGACATGTTCGCGGGCATGCGGGCCGCAGCGGCAAGTGAAAGCGACGTGCGCGCCTTCATGCAAAACGATGGCATTCACCCCAGCGCCGAAGGTGTGGCGCTGATCGTCGCGGATATGGGTCCGGCTGTGCTCGACCTGATTGCGGATTTACCGCAATAACGGCCACCGGATGACACCAGCCGGAGGCCTGATCAATCGCCGGATGACGTGTGGCTTAGTCGGCCAGCGTCAGGTTGACGGCGCTTTCACGCCCGTCACGGCTGGCTTCGATGTCGAAGTTCACTTTCTGATTGTCCTTCAACCCGGTCAAGCCCGAGCGTTCTACAGCAGAAATATGAACGAAAACATCCTTGGACCCGCCATCGGGAGCGATGAATCCATAGCCTTTGGTGGTGTTGAACCATTTGACAGTGCCTGAAGCCATGTCCTTGTCTTCCTTGTGTTTTTCCGCTCGCATTGTGCAGCGGACCGGCTCGGTCAAAGTAAGATCGAAGGACTGGGCCGAAAGGAGACAGTGGTCGATTTATTAACGTCGCAGGCCCATGTTGCCATGATCTGCCGCAAAATCAACATAATTTGAAAAGTAGGGCGTTCACGGCAGACGATTGCCGAAAAAAACGGCGCGCAGGATATGCGCGCCGTTTCAAGATCGAAATCTTATGCGAGCGCGAGGTTGATCGCGGATTCGCGGCCATCACGGCCGGATTCGATGTCGAACGTGACCTTCTGGTCGTCTTTCAGGCCGGTCAGGCCGGAACGTTCCACGGCGGAGATGTGGACGAAAACGTCCTTGGATCCACCTTCAGGAGCGATAAAGCCGAAGCCTTTTGTTGCGTTGAACCACTTTACGGTGCCATTGGCCATCGTATTATTCCTTTTATGTGCTGCCCGCGAGATTGCGACAGCGCGGCTTAGTCAGAACTTGATCGAGTGACTGTGGCCGAAAGGAGAACAGTGGGTCGAGAAGAATAACGTTTGCACGCCCTACATGGGGCCTGCACGGCAATAAAGCAAGGAAAACTTTGCAACCATGCGTTTTGCGCGGCGGGGCGATGGTCCCGCGCCGCGCAGGATGACCCGATCAGCGCACGAATTTCTTGTGCTTCATCCGCTTGGGTTCCAGCGCATCGGCGCCCAGACGGGCCTTCTTGTCCTCTTCGTAATCGGTGAACCCGCCCTGGAACCATTCGACATGGGCATCGCCTTCGAAGGCAAGGATATGCGTGCAGATCCGGTCCAGGAAAAAGCGGTCGTGCGAGATGACCACGGCGCAGCCTGCGAAATCGACGAGCGCATCTTCGAGCGCGCGCAGGGTTTCGACGTCAAGGTCATTGGTCGGCTCATCCAGCAGCAGCACGTTGCCGCCGGATTTCAAGAGCTTGGCCATATGCACGCGGTTGCGTTCACCGCCCGACAGCAGGCCCACCTTTTTCTGCTGGTCGCCGCCCTTGAAGTTGAAAGCCGAGCAATAGGCGCGGCTGTTCATCTGCGCGTCGCCCAGCATGATGATTTCGGCCCCGCCCGTGATCTCTTCCCAGACGGTAGCGTCGGGGGCAAGCGCGTCGCGGGACTGATCGACGTAGGACAGCTTCACCGTATCGCCGTATTCGACTGTCCCGGCATCGGGTTCCGTCTGGCCGGTCAGCATCGAAAACAGCGTCGATTTACCCGCACCGTTCGGCCCGATCACACCGACGATACCGCCTGGCGGCAGATCAAAGGTCAGATCCTCGATCAACAGTTTGTCGCCCATCGCCTTTTTCAGGCCCTCGACCTCGATCACCTTGCTGCCCAGACGGGGGCCATTGGGGATGATGATCTGCGCGCGGCCCATCTTTTCGCGCTCGGACTGGTTGGCCAGATCGTTATAGGCGCTGATCCGCGCCTTGGATTTGGCCTGCCGCGCCTTGGCACCCTGCCGCATCCATTCCAGTTCGCGTTCCAGCGTGCGCTGTTTGGATTTGTCTTCCTTGGCTTCGCGTTCCAGCCGCTTGGCCTTGGCTTCCAGCCAGCTGGAATAATTGCCTTCATGCGGGATGCCCGACCCACGGTCGAGTTCCAGAATCCAGCCCGTGATCGCATCAAGGAAATAGCGGTCGTGCGTCACGATCAGGATCGTGCCTTTGTAGTCGATCAGGTGCTGTTGCAGCCAGGCGATGGTTTCGGCGTCCAAATGGTTGGTCGGTTCGTCGAGCAGCAGCATGTCGGGCGCTTCGAGCAACAGCTTGCACAGCGCAACACGGCGCTTTTCACCGCCCGACAGCGTGGTCACATCGGCATCATCGGGGGGGCAGCGCAAAGCCTCCATGCTGATGTCGATCTGCGCGTCGAGGTCCCACAGGTTCTGTGCGTCGATTTCGTCCTGAAGCTGCGCCATTTCATCGGCGGTCTCTTCGGAATAGTTCATCGCCACTTCGTTGTAGCGGTCAAGGATCGCCTTTTTGCCCGCCACACCCAGCATGACGTTTTCACGCACGGTCAGGGTCGGGTCGAGTTCGGGTTCCTGCGGCAGGTAGCCGACGCGTGCGCCCTCAGCCGCCCAAGCCTCGCCCACGAAATCCTTGTCCTGTCCGGCCATGATCCGCATCAGCGTGGATTTACCCGTGCCGTTGACACCCACGACGCCGATCTTCACGCCGGGCAGAAAGTTCAGGCGGATGTTCTCGAACACTTTTTTGCCGCCGGGATAAGTCTTGGACACGCCGTCCATGAAATAGACGAATTGATAGGCTGCCATTGGCGCTGCTCCGCTGTTCTGATCAGGATCAGCCTTGTCGATAACGCAAGCCCGCGCGGGGGGCAATCGGTCATGCGGATCGGCACCATCGGAAGGCGGCGAAGGTCGGAAACCTGCATAAGGTCTATTTGAGAGCCATACTGAGGATATTTTGGTTCGATCATGAACCATTTCGCCTGAAAATGCCGTCTTGGCCAGTTTTTTCCCCAAAACGCGTCCGCCTTCCCTATGGTTGTATCACGCAGGCGCCCGAACCTGCCCGTGCAGAGCCTATCCAGCAGACCACACCGGAACACCAACCAACGGGGGTATCATCATGGAAAAGACGACGTTCATCGTCGGCCTTGACGGGTCCGAAACGGGGGCGCGCGCGTTGGCCTTCGCCAAGGACCGCGCCAAGGCGATCGGCGATTGCACCATCGTCATCTGTTATGTGATCGAATGGTCGCCATTCACCTTTCAGACCGCGGAAGAAAACGCACAGCGGCACAAACGTCGCGAGGCCGAGATCGCGATGGCGCATGAACGCGTGCTTGATCCCGCGCTGACCATGACTCGCGCCGAAGGGTTCGAGATCGAAGGCATCGTGCGCCATGGCGATGCGGCCGAGATCCTTGACGGTCTTGCCCGCGAACGTGGGGCCAAGCAGATCATCGTCGGGCGCGTGGGCGCGCGCGGGCTGAAGTCGCGGCTGTTCGGCGGCGTGGCAGGGCGGCTTGCCGCGACGGCCAGCGTGCCTGTCACGATCATTCCATGAAAGGCGTCATCATGTCGAAACTGTTTCACATCTTTGCAGGACTGATCGCCTGCATGCTGCCTAGTCTTGCCGCCGCACAAGAGGCCATCAGCCTTGACGAGCGGATCAACGGGATTTTTGCCGATTACACCGGCTGGTATGTCTCCTTCATCTTTGCGCCGCTGCCCGGCACGGATTTTTCATGGATCGCCTTATGGCTGGTCGTGGGGGCGGTGGTCTTCACCGTCTATTTCGGCGCGATCCAGTTCAGCGGCTTCGCCCATTCGATCCGGCTGGTGAAAGGCGATTATTCCGACCCCAACGACGCGGGCGAGGTCAGCCATTTTCAGGCGTTGGCCACGGCGCTGTCGGGCACGGTGGGCCTTGGGAACATCGCAGGTGTCGCGGTCGCGGTCAGCATCGGCGGGGCAGGGGCCACGTTCTGGATGATCGTGGCGGGCCTTTTCGGCATGGCGACCAAGTTCACCGAATGCACGCTGGGCGTCAAATACCGCAACGAATATCCCGACGGGTCAGTGTCCGGCGGGCCGATGTATTACATGGTCAAAGGCTTTCAGGAACGCGGTCTGCCCTTGGGTGGGGCGATGGCGGTGCTGTTTTCGGTCTTCACCATCCTTGGCGCCTTGGGCGGCGGAAACATGTTTCAGGCCAATCAGGCGCATGCGCAGATCGCCAATGTGGTCGGCGATTATCCGGGCTGGATCACCGGGGTCGTGCTGGCGATCCTGACCTTTGCCGTGATCGCGGGGGGGCTGAAATCCATTGCGCGCGTCACCGAAAAGATCGTGCCGTTCATGGGCATTTTCTATGTGCTGGTCTCGCTGGTGATCCTGCTGATCAACTATGACCAGATTCTCTGGGCCTTTGGCCAGATCTTCGAGGGTGCCTTCACCGGCCTTGGCGTCGTTGGCGGCTTTACCGGCGCGCTGATCCAAGGCTTCCGGCGCGCGGCCTTTTCCAACGAGGCGGGCATCGGGTCTGCCGCCATCGCCCACTCGGCGGTGCGCACCAAGGAACCTGTGACCGAAGGCTATGTCGCCCTGCTGGAACCCTTCATCGACACGGTAGTGATCTGCACGATGACCGCCCTTGTGATCGTGATCAGCGGTGTGCTGGCGCAGGACCCTGCAACGGGGCTTTATATCTGGAACGCCGAACTGGGCCGTATCACGACGGAAGGTGACGTGGGTGGCGTGGCGCTGACCTCGGCGGCCTATGCGACCGCGTTTTCGTGGTTCCCGGTGCTGTTGATGATCGCCGTGGTGCTGTTCGCCTTTTCCACGATGATCAGCTGGTCCTATTACGGGCTCAAGGCCTGGACCTACCTCTTCGGCGAAGGCGCTGTGAAAGAGCTGATCTTCAAGATCATCTTTTGCCTGTTCATCGTGATCGGTGCAGCGGCGAGCCTCGGACCGGTGATCGATTTCTCCGACGCCATGCTGTTTTCCATGGCGATCGTGAACATCGTCGCGCTGTATTTCCTGATGCCCATCGTCAAGCGCGAGCTGCACAGTTATCGCAGCCGTCTGCGCTCGGGCGAGATCGTCAAGCAGCCAAAATGAACGCAAAAGGCCCCGCCAGTGGCGGGGCCTTTCATCCGGTTCAGCCCGCTTATTGCGGAATTTCGCCAGTCAGACCTTCGAGATAGAAGTTCATGCCAAGCAGATCCTCATCGCTGGCGACTTCGCCATCGGCCAGCCAGACCGACCCGTCCTGACGGTTCAGCGGTCCGGTGAACGGGTGGTATTCGCCTGCGCGGATCGCCTCGATCATCGCCTCGGCAGAGGCTTTCACTTCGGCTGGCACGGCGTCGGTGATCTCACCGATGCTGACCATGCCTTCGGGGATACCGTCCCAAGTGTCGGTGCTTTCCCATGTGCCATCAATGACGGCCTGCGTGCGGGCGATGTAATAGGGCGCCCAATCGTCGATGATGGAGGAGACACGCGGGAACGGCGCGAATTCCGCCATGTCGGACGCCTGACCGAAGGTGACCACGTTGCCAGCGGCCTGAGCGGCAGCCTGCGGTGCGGTCGAATCGGTGTGCTGCAGGATCACGTCCGCACCCTGTTCGATCAGCACGGTCGCGGCTTCTGCCTCTTTCGCGGGGTCGAACCATGTATAGGCCCAGACGACGCGGAATTCGACATCGGGGTTCACTTCACGCGCGTGGATGAAGGCAGAGTTGATGCCCTGAATCACCTCGGGGATCGGATAGGACCCGATATAGCCGATGATGTTGCTTTCGGTCATCTGGCCCGCGATATGGCCCTGAATGGCACGACCTTCGTAGAAACGGGCGTTATAGATCGCCACGTTATCGGCCATCTTGTAGCCGGTCGCGTGTTCGAATTTCACGTCGGGAAAGCGCTCGGCCACGTTGATCGTGGCGTCCATGTAGCCAAAGGACGTGGTAAAGATCAGGTCGGCACCCTGCAGCGCCATCTGCGTCATGACGCGTTCGGCATCGGGGCCTTCGGGCACGCTTTCGACAAAGACCGTCTCGACGGCGTCGCCGAAATGGGCTTCGACGGCCTGACGGGCCTGATCGTGTTCATAGGTCCAGCCGCCGTCACCGACGGGGCCTACATAGACGAAACCGACAGTCGTCGGGTCCTGCGCAAAAGCGCCTGTCGCCAAGGCAAGGGCAATACCCGTCCCGGCCAGTAAGTTCTTGATACTCATGTTCATCCCCTTGGTGGTCAAAGCCTCAACGCGAGGCGTGGAAAGGTTGGGCCAGCGACCCCGGTGCCCGTCCCGCCCGCATCATAACCAGAACCAGAATAGTTGCCAGATATGGTGCCATGGAAAGATAGGCGACCGGGACCGCCAACCCCGCCGCCTGCAGATTAAGCTGCAAGACGGTCACCCCGCCAAATAAATAAGCACCAAGCAAAAGTCGCCATGGCCGCCAGCTTGCAAAAACCACGATGGCCAGCGCGATCCAGCCTGCACCGGCGGTCAGCCCTTCGGTCCATTGCGGCACGCGCACAAGGCTGAGATAGGCGCCGCCCAGCCCCGCGCAGGCCCCGCCGAACATGATCGCAAGCAGCCTGACGCGAATCACATGATAACCCAGCGCATGCGCCGCATCGTGGTTTTCACCGACTGCCCGCAGGATCAGCCCCGCCCGTGTGAAGCTCAGGAAAAACCACACCGCCGCGACGATCAGGATGCCCAGATAGACGACAGGATCATGGTTGAACAGGATCGGCCCGATCACGGGAATATCGCTGAGCACAGGCACTGGCCATTTGGGAATGACGGGTGCCTTGATCCCGATATAGCCCTGCCCTAGCAGCGCTGCGAGCCCGAGCCCGAACAACGTCAGGGCAAGCCCCGTCGCCACCTGGTTGGACAGCAAAACCTGCGTCAGAATGCCAAAGACCAGTGCCAGCAAGGCCCCGCCAAGCGCTGCACCCGCAAAGCCCAGAACCGACGATCCCAGCGTGATCGTCGCGATGAACCCGCAGACAGCGCCGGTGATCATCATCCCCTCGACGCCAAGGTTCAGCACGCCCGCACGCTCGACGACCAATTCGCCGATGGCGGCCAGCAGGATCGGGGTCGCGGCCACCATCAGGGATGCCAGCAGCAGGATCGGGTTGATGGCTGACAGATCCATTACACAACCCTCCGCGAAGTGAACCGGACGCGGTAATGTGTCAGCACATCCACCGCCAGAAGGAAGAACAACAGCATCCCCTGCAACAGCTGGATCGCCGCCGCAGGCAGGCGCAGGTTGGACTGCGCGATCTCGCCGCCGATATAGGTCAGCGCCATCAATCCCGCCGCCAGCAGGATACCCACGGGGTGCAACCGGCCCAGAAAGGCCACGATGATCGCGGTGAACCCATATCCTGCGTTGAAGTCGATGCTGATCAGCCCCGACGGGCCTGCCACCTCGAACAATCCCGCCAGCCCGGCCAGCGCCCCCGATATCCCCATACAGATCAACACCAGCAGGCCGGGGTTGACGCCTGCAAACCGTGCCGCGCGTGGGCTTTGCCCCGACAGGCGCACATGGAACCCAAAGATATGCCGCGACAGCGTGATATAGGCGAAAATCACCGCGATGAAGGCAAAGACGACCCCCCAATGCAGCCCCGCGCCTTCATTGATCCAGCTTGTCGCCGACGGATAGCGCGCAAGGTTCCGGCTGCCCGGAAAACCGCTGGCATCTGGGTTGCGCAAGGCCCCCAGCGCCATCGAGGCGAGCAGGTTCTGCGCCACATAGACCAGCATCAGCGACACAAGGATTTCATTGGTCCCGAACCTGACCCGCAAAAAACCGGGGATCATCGCCCAGGCCCAGCCGCCCAAGGCCCCCGCAACGATCATCAACGGGAAAATGAACACGGATTCCGTCGGGTAGAACGCCAACCCGACAGCAGCACCGCAGATCGCGCCCAGAATATACTGGCCTTCCGCCCCGATGTTCCACACGCCTGCGCGGAACCCGAACGACAGCCCGATGGCGATCAGGACCAGCGGCGCCGCCTTGATCAGCAGTTGCGGGCGGTAATACCAGGAGAATTCCGAAAACAGCGGGTCCCAGAAAATCGTGCGGATCGTCACGAAAGGATCATTGCCCAGTGCCGCGAACAACAGCGCCCCGCAGACCATCGTCAGCACCACCGCAAGCAGGGGGGCGGCATAGGTCCAGAACCGCGACGGGGCCGTGCGTTTCTCAAGCCGGATCATGCGATCCCCCCATCTTTCGAGCCCAAGTATCCCCGCCGGAGGCCTCAAAGTCAGGCATCCACATGCGCCACCTCCATGTCATGCGCCCCGCCCAGCATCAGCCCGATCTGCTCGACGTTCAGC
Source organism: Yoonia vestfoldensis DSM 16212 (assembly GCF_000382265.1). Classification (GTDB taxonomy): domain Bacteria; phylum Pseudomonadota; class Alphaproteobacteria; order Rhodobacterales; family Rhodobacteraceae; genus Yoonia; species Yoonia vestfoldensis. Next base: position 185,891 of record NZ_KB907978.1, on the reverse strand, counting down.
CCTTGCGCCGGGCGTGGGTCCGACAACCGCCCGCCGTTCAACGCCGCGAACCTGTCCGAGATTTCCATCAGCTCGTCCAGATCCTGACTGATGCAGATCACCGCCGCCCCCTTGGCCGCCAGATCCAGCAGCGCCTGCCGGATCGCCGCCGCAGCCGAGGCATCGACGCCCCAGGTCGGCTGGTTGACGACAAGCAGCGCAGGGGCCTGCATGATCTCGCGGCCGATCACGAATTTCTGCAGGTTGCCCCCCGACAGCGACCGCGCGGTATTGCCCGCCCCCGGTGTGCGCACGTCAAACGCGGCAATCACGCTGCCTGCGAATGCGCGCGCCTTGCCCCAGCGCACAAACCCGCGCGCGGTCAGGTGCTGCCGGACCGCCGCCGTCAGCAGCGCATTTTCAGTCAGGCTCATATCGGGGGCGGCGGCATGGCCCATCCGTTCCTCGGGTGCGGCCAGCAACCCCAGATGGCGGCGCGCATTTGGGGCCAGATGCCCGATGCCTTGACCATCAAACTGCACCATGTCGCGCGCCGTGCGGATTTCCCCCGACAAGGCCGCGACCAGCTCGTCCTGCCCGTTGCCCGCCACGCCGCCGATGCCCAGAATCTCGCCGCGCCGGACCGTCAGGTCGATCTCGCGCAGCGCGGTGCCAAAGCGGTGCGGGGCCTTCGCGCTCAGCCCCTGCAAGGTCAGGATCACATCCCCTTCGGGGCGTGCGGCCTTGTGCGGCACATGCAGGCTGCTACCGACCATCAATTCGGCCATCTCGCGCGCGGATGTGGCGCGCGGATCGCAGGTGCCGACCACACGGCCCAGCCGCAATACAGTGGCCGCATCACACAGCGCGCGGATTTCTTCGAGCTTGTGCGAGATATAAAGGATCGCCGTACCCGCCGCGCGCAGCCGGCGCAGGGTCTCGAACAGGATCGCAACCTCTTGCGGGGTCAGCACCGATGTCGGCTCGTCCATGATCAACAGCTTGGGGTCCTGCAACAGGCAGCGCACGATCTCGACCCGCTGGCGTTCGCCTGCCGACAATTCCCCCACGATCCGCGACGGGTCCAGCGGCAGGCCGTATTGGTCCGACACCTGCCGCACACGCGCCGCGATCTCGCGCTGGGGCGGCGGGTTTTCCATGCCCAGCGCGATATTTTCAGCCACGTTCATCGCATCGAAGAGCGAGAAATGCTGGAACACCATCGCCACACCCGCAGCGCGCGCCGCACGGGGTTCGGCGGGGACAAAAGGCGCGCCTTGCAACGCCATCTGCCCGGCATCGGGTTTGACTAGTCCATAGATCGTCTTGACCAATGTCGATTTACCCGCGCCGTTTTCACCCAACAGCGCGTGAATCTCGCCCGCCTGCACATCGAACGACACATCCTGATTGGCGACGACCCCCGGATAGGCTTTCGTCAGGCCGCTCAGGCGCAGCAATGGTGTGGTCATGCCCGGCGTTCCCTGCTCTGGCGCGTATCGGTGCCGATCATGGCGGTTGCGACGCCAAGCGCAAGGGCTGCGGGATGTTTCCCCAGCGCCGGATCCCCGATCGGGCAGGCGATGCGGTCGATTTGTGCGGAACTGTGACCCAGATCGCCCAGTCTTTTGCGAAACCGCGCCCATTTCGTGGCCGACCCGATCAGCCCCGCGCTGGCGAACGGTCGCGACAGGATCGCATGGCACAACGCCAGATCAAGCGCATGGCTGTAGGTCAGGATCAGGTGTTCGGCCTCATCCGGCGCATGACGCACCACCTGCGCGGGATCAACGGCGACCAGCGTGGTGACATCCGTTTGTGGAAACCGGTCAGCGGCCACATCGACCCAGGTGATCGCGAAATTGGGCAAAGGCTGCATCACGTGCACGACCGCGCGGCCGACGTGGCCTGCGCCGTAAATCCACAACGGACGGCGCGGCTGTTCGTCCAGCGCCTCCGCCACCTCCCACAGCAATGTCACCGATCCGCCGCAGCACTGCCCCAAGGCAGGCCCCAGCGGGATCGTCGCACGATGCTGCGTCCGGCCTTCGGCCAGCATCCGGCGCGCTTCTGCCATGGCATCCCATTCAAGCGCGCCACCGCCGATTGTCCCTTCGGTGCGATCCGGCCAGACCATCATCTGCGCCCCCGCCTCGCGCGGGGCCGATCCCGCCGTGCCCGCGACAGTGATGCGGATGCCCGTCATCCGCGCGACCTGTGGATGGCGCGCAGCACTTCTTCCGACGTCGCAGGCGCCTGCAGATCAGGGTAGTGCGGCCCGCAGGCCTGCACCGCCGCCGACAGCGCCAGAAACGCGGAAATCCCCAGCATGAACGGCGGCTCGCCCACGGCCTTGGACCGATAGATCGTCTGCGCCGGATTGGGCTGGTCCCACAGCGCCACGTTGAACACATCAGGCCGGTCCGAACAGGCGGGGATCTTGTAGGTCGCCGGCGCATGGGTACGCAGCCGGCCTTTGGCGTCCCACACGAGTTCCTCGGTGGTCAGCCAGCCTGCGCCTTGGACATAGGCCCCCTCGACCTGGCCGATATCAAGCGCGGGGTTCAGCGATGCCCCCGCATCATGCAGCAAATCCGTGCGCAAAATCCGGTTCTCGCCGGTCAGCGCGTCGATCACCACCTCGGTCACCGCCGCCCCTTGCGCGAAATAGAAAAACGGCGTGCCTTCGCCTTTGATGCGATCCCAACTCAGCCCCGGCGTCTTGTAGAACCCCGTGGCCGACAGGCTGACGCGCTGGAAATAGGCGGTCTGCGCGGCCTTGGCAAAAGTCATCACATCGCCGCCGACATGCACATGGCCATCGGCAAAATGCACATCCTCGATCCGCGCCTGATGCAGTTGCGCAAGGCACGCCGCGATCCGGTCGCGGATCGTGTCACAGGCATTGGCCACGGCCATCCCGTTCAGATCCGACCCCGAAGAGGCCGCCGTCGCCGAGGTATTCGGCACTTTGGCGGTATCCGTCGCCGTGATCTTGACCGCCGCCACGTCGATTCCGAAACGGCTTGCCGCCACCTGCGCGACCTTCTGGAACAGGCCTTGCCCCATTTCGGTGCCGCCATGGTTCATATGAACAGACCCGTCCTGATACACATGCACCAGCGCGCCCGCCTGATTGAGATGCGACAGTGTGAAGGAAATCCCGAACTTCACCGGACTGAAGGCGATCCCGCGTTTCAACACCGGCTGCCCATCGTTCCAGCGCGCAATCGCCGCGCGCCGCGCGTGATAGTCGGAGGTTTCCAACAACCGCTCTGCCAACCCGTGCAGGATGAAATCCGTGACCGGCATGTGATAAGGCGTGGTCTGCGCTTCCATCTTCCGAGCGGAAATATCCTCGGGGGGCAGGTGCGCAGCACCGTGGGGGGCAGACAGCCCCCCATCCGCCATCGGTGCATAGAAATTCCGTTGCCGGACAACCACGGGATCCAGCCCCAGTTCCGCCGCGACATGATCCATCACCCGCTCGATGCCCAACACCCCCTGCGGCCCGCCAAACCCGCGAAACGCCGTGGCCGATTGGGTATTGGTTTTCAGCCTGTGCGAGGTGATCCGCGTGGCGGGCAGGTGATAGGCGTTATCGGCATGCAGCATCGCGCGGTCCGCCACCGGCAGCGATAGGTCCAGCGCCCAGCCACAGCGCGTCATCTGCACGAAATCCACCGCCAGCAATCGGCCATCTTCATCCACACCCACATCATAGGTGATGCGGAAATCGTGCCGTTTGCCGGTGATCATCATATCGTCGTCGCGGTCGTAGCGCATCTTGCAGGGCCGCCCCGTCAACCGCGCCGCCACCGCACAGGCGACGGCCAGCGCGTTGCCCTGGCTCTCCTTGCCGCCGAATCCGCCACCCATTCGCCGCACTTCGCAGCGCACGGCATGCATTGGCAGACCCAACGCATCCGCGACCTTGTGCTGGATTTCCGTGGGGTGCTGGGTGGAACTTTGCACCACCATATCCCCGCCTTCCTGCGGCAGGGCGAGGGCTGCTTGCCCTTCGAGGTAGAAATGTTCCTGCCCGCCCATGGTGATCTGGCCCGTGATGCGGCGAGGCGCGGTGGCAAGTGCGCCCTCCACATCGCCCTTGGTCCAGATGCGCGGGCCATCCTCGAACCGGCTCTCGGCTGCCAAAGCCTCGTCAATGGTCAGGATCGACGTTTGCGCTGCGATGTCCACCTTGCCCAGCCGTGCCGCCTTGCGTGCGGCCAGATGGCTGTCGGCTACTACCAGAAACAGCGGCTGGCCAAGGTAATGGACCTCGCCTGTCGCCAGCAGCGGCTCATCATGGACCGACGGCGACACGTCGTTGGCGAAAGGCAGGTCAGCCGCTGTCAGCACCGCGACCACACCGGGGGCCGCGCGCACGGCGGCAAGGTCAATCGCGGTGATCATGCCCTTGGCCACATCCGACAGGCCGAACACCAGATGCAGTGTCCCCGCAGGCGTCGGGATATCGTCGATATAGCGCGCGGCACCCGTCACATGCAGATGTGCGGCATCATGCGGCAAAGGTTTCGCAACGCTCATGCCGATACCTCCAGCACATTGGCGGCTTGCCCCTGACTTTGCGCGAAATAACGGTGCAGCAGGTTCTGCGCGACCTCAAGTCGATAAGCAGCACTGGCGCGCATGTCCGACAGAGGCGTAAAATCATCAGAAAAAGAGCCGGCAGCCACATCAACTGTGGCTTGCGTCCACGGCTGGCCGATCAATGCCTGCTCGACCGTTGTGGCGCGCGCGGGTATACCCGACATGCCGCCAAAGGCGATGCGCGCCGATGCGACCACGCCTTCCACGACGCTGATATTGAAACAGCCGCACACCGCCGAGATGTCCTGATCGAAGCGTTTGGAGATTTTGTAGCAGCGCAGGTCAGGCGCGTGGCGGGGCAGGGTCACACCCGTCACCAATTCGCCGGGCTGGCGGTTCTGTTTGCCGTAGTCGAGAAAGAAAGCCTCGATCGGCATCTCGCGCAGAGCATCGCCGCGCCGCAGATGCAGCTGCGCCCCCAGTGCGATCAGCGCGGGCGGATTATCCCCGATGGGTGACCCGTTGGCGATATTGCCGCCGATGGTCGCGGCGTTGCGCACCTGATCGGACCCGTACCGCCGGACCAGTTCGGCGTAGGACGGATGATGGTCGCGTAGCACATCCAGCACCGCGGTCATCGTGACGGTTGCGCCGAAATGGAGTGCATCATCCGTAACCTCAACCTGCTGCAGATCGGTGCAGCGGTGCAGGAACAGGGGCTTTGGCAGATCGCGCAATTGCTTGGTCACCCACAGCCCCACATCGGTTGCGCCCGCGACGATCACCGCGTCGGGATTGGCGGCATAGAAGGCGGCCAGAGCGTCCAGTGTTTCGGGCGCATAAGGCACCGTTTCCACAGCAGGCGGTGTGTCCTGCATCCAGTCGGGGCTGGGCTGCGCCTCTGCCGCCTTGGCCGCCCGGATGATCGGGGCGTAGCCGGTGCAGCGGCACAGGTTGCCTGCCAGCACATCGTCATGGTCGGTGCGGCCTGCCAGATGCGCGGTCGCCATCGCGGCGATGAAACCGGGGGTGCAGAACCCGCATTGCGACCCGTGATGGTCGATCATCGCCTGCTGGACAGGGTGCAGCGTGCCATCCGGTGCGGCGATCCCTTCGACGGTGCGCACGGCCTTGCCATGCAGTTGCGGCAGAAACAGGATGCAGGCGTTCAGCGCTTTCGCGCCACTGTCGTCGGTCACCATCACGGTGCAGGCCCCGCAATCGCCTTCGTTGCAGCCTTCCTTGGTGCCGCAGAGGCCGCGTCCATTGCGCAGCCAGTCCAGCAACGTCGTCGTGGGTTGCGCCGTGACACGCATGGTTTCCCCGTTGAGAAGAAACGTGATTTCCATTGGTGTAGACCTGCCGCCTTACCAGATCAAAAGGATGCAGATGTCGATGCGGCGTAGACATCTGCCCGTTGTCACAGCGTATCAAAACGGGCTGCAGGCCGGTTTGCAAGGGTTTTCAACGGCACTTGCCCGGCGGCGTTGCGTTCGCTGAAAAAGCGGGCGGCGCTCAGGGCTGGCCTGTATCGCGGTTTTCCCAGATCGCGCGCTGCCACGCCAGCCAGCCTTGCACCTCGATCAGAGGCGCGGTTTCAAGCTGGCAGGTGCGCACGCGCCCTTTCTTGATCGACCGCACGACGCCGCTGTCCTCCAGCACCTTGAGATGCCGCATGAAGGTCGGCAGCGCCATCTTGTGCGGCTTGTGCAGCTCGCCCACGCTCGCGGGCCCGGCGGCCAGCCGTTCCAGCACCGCGCGGCGGGTCGGGTCGGACATGGCCCCAAAAAAGGAATCGAGTTTGTCAGTCATCGCACGCAGTGTCAGCCGAAGAAGGTCCAAGTCAAGCGACAGGCCCGCGCCACCTTGTGCCTGCGCGCCCATCCGCTACCCTTGGCGCATGACAGATCAGCCCCGATTCATCCACCTGCGCACCCATACCGAATATTCCCTGCTGGAAGGGGCGGTGCCGGTCAAATCGCTGGCCCCCTTGGCGGCGGGCATGGGGATGCCTGCGGTCGCCGTGACCGATACCAACAACATGTTCTGCGCGCTGGAGTTTTCCGAATACGCGACCAAGGCGGGTGTGCAGCCCATCATGGGCTGCCAGCTGGATCTCGCTTATGCGACGCCCGAACCCGGCAAACGGCCCGAGGCTCCGGCACCCATCGTGCTGCTGGCGCAGAACGAGGCGGGCTATCTGAACCTGATGAAACTCAATTCCTGCGCCTATCTCGATGCTGCGGGGGAATTGCCGCAGGTCACGGTCGATGAACTGGCGCAATACAGCGCGGGTCTGATCTGCCTGACGGGTGGCCCTGACGGCCCGATCGGGCGGCTCTTGCGGCATGGCCAGCAGGCCAAGGCTGAACTGTTGCTCGACCAGTTGGCGGCGATCTACCCTGACCGGCTCTATGTCGAATTGCAGCGCCATCCGGTTGACGGTGGCCTGCCCGAGGCCGAACGCCTGTCTGAACGTGGCCATGTCGAAATGGCCTATGCCAAGGGCCTGCCGCTGGTTGCGACCAATGACGTCTATTTCCCCAAGGCCGCGTTCTATGAGGCCCACGATGCGCTGATCTGCATCGCAGATGGCGCTTATGTCGACCAGCAGGAACCGCGCCGCCGCCTGACGTCGCAGCATTATTTCAAGACGCCGCGCGAAATGGCGACGCTGTTCGCGGACCTGCCCGAAGCACTGGAAAACACCATCGAGATCGCGCAACGCTGCGCGTTCAAGGCGTATAAACGCGCGCCGATCCTGCCCAAATTCGCCGATGACGAGGTGGCCGAACTGCGCCGTCAGGCACAGGAAGGCCTGCGCGATCGCCTGGCCGTGATCCCGCATGCGGCCTCGGTCGAGGACTATGAAAAACGGCTCGAATTCGAACTGGGCATCATCGAGGGCATGGGGTTTCCCGGCTATTTTCTGATCGTCGCCGATTTCATCAAATGGGCCAAGGACAACGGGATTCCCGTGGGGCCGGGGCGGGGGTCGGGGGCAGGCTCGCTTGTGGCCTATGCGCTCTTGATCACCGATCTGGACCCTTTGCGCTATAGCCTGCTGTTCGAACGCTTCCTCAACCCCGAACGTGTGTCGATGCCCGACTTCGACATCGACTTTTGCATGGATCGCCGCGAAGAGGTGATCCGCTATGTGCAGGACAAATACGGCCGCGACCGTGTGGGCCAGATCATCACCTTTGGTGCGCTTCTGTCCAAGGCCGCCGTGCGCGATGTCGGCCGTGTGTTGCAGATGCCTTATGGGCAGGTGGACCGCCTGTCGAAAATGATCCCCGTCGAAGGCGTCAAACCCGTCAGCATCGAAAAGGCGCTGGCCGATGAACCTCGCCTGCGCGAAGAGGCCAAGAATGAAGAGGTCGTCCAACGCCTTCTGACCTATGCGCAACAGGTCGAAGGGCTGCTGCGCAACGCTTCGACCCATGCCGCCGGTGTGGTGATCGGGGACCGTCCGCTGGACGAGCTGGTCCCGCTGTATCAGGACCCGCGCTCGGACATGCCCGCGACCCAGTTCAACATGAAATGGGTCGAACAGGCGGGGCTGGTGAAATTCGACTTTCTGGGGCTGAAAACCCTGACCGTGATCCAGAACGCGGTGGAACTGATCCGCAAGGCGGGGCGCAGCCTGAATGTCACGGCGGATGGCGATGTGCTGTACCAGCCGCCCGTGGGGTTCGAATACGACATCGGGGCGATCCCGCTGGATGATCCGAAATCCTACGCGCTCTACGCCTCTGCGAAAACCATCGCCGTGTTTCAGGTGGAAAGCTCGGGCATGATGGATGCGCTCAAGCGCATGAAACCGACGTGCATCGAGGATATCGTGGCGCTTGTGGCGCTGTATCGGCCCGGCCCGATGGAGAATATCCCCACCTATTGCGAGGTGAAGAACGGGATCAAGGAACTGGAATCGATCCACCCGTCGATCGACCATATTCTGGCGGAAACCCAAGGCATCATCGTTTATCAGGAACAGGTGATGGAAATCGCGCAGGTCATGGCGGGCTACAGCCTTGGCGGGGCGGACCTGTTGCGCCGCGCGATGGGCAAGAAAATCGCCGAAGAAATGGCGAAGGAACGCCCCAAGTTCGAGGCGGGCGCCAAGGCTAACGGGGTCGAGCCGAAAAAGGCGCGCGAGGTGTTCGACCTTCTCGAAAAATTCGCCAATTACGGGTTCAACAAATCCCACGCCGCCGCCTATGCGGTGGTCAGTTATCAGACGGCGTGGCTGAAAGCCAATCACCCGGTTGAATTCATGGCCGGTGTGATGAACTGCGATATCCACCTGACCGACAAGCTGGGTGTGTATTTTCAGGAAGTGAAGAAGGGCCTCAGGATCGACTACATCCCGCCTTGCGTGAACCGGTCGGGTGCCACGTTCGAGGTGCAGGACGGCAAGCTGGTTTATGCGCTGGGTGCTTTGAAGAACGTGGGCGTCGAGGCGATGAAGCTGATCGTGGCGGGCCGCGAGGGTGATTCCGGGCTTGACGCGGGGCCACACTCTGCCGGAGGCCCCGGAGCGGGGTCCGGGGCGACATCGAAACCGTTTGTGAACCTGTTCGATTTCGCGCGGCGCTGCGATCTCAAACGCATCGGCAAACGGTCGCTGGAGATGCTCGCGCGCGCGGGGGCTTTCGACGTACTCGACCGGAACCGGCGGCGCGTGATGGACAGCCTTGATGCGCTGACCGCCTATTCGGCGGCGATCCATGATCAGAAATCATCCAATCAGGTGTCGCTGTTTGGTGACGCAGGCGAGGATTTGCCCGAACCGCGCCTTGCCTTCGGTGACGACTGGCTGCCCGCCGAACGGCTGGCCGAGGAATTCAAGGCGATTGGTTTCTATCTCTCGGGCCATCCGCTTGACGATTACATGGGCGCGCTGAAGCGCAAGCAGGTGCTGACGCTGGATGAGGTGATCGCCAAAGCCGAACGCGGGCCTGCGGTGGTAAAGATGGCGGGCACCGTGTCGGGGCGGCAGGAACGCAAATCGGCACGCGGCAACCGTTTCGCCTTTGTGCAATTGTCCGATCCGACAGGGCAATACGAGGTCACGATGTTTTCCGACACGCTCGAGGTTGCGCGCGCCTATCTCGACACCGGATCGCAGATCGTCCTGCAATGCGAGGCGACGATGGAGGCGGACCAGCTCAAGCTCTTGGGCCGGTCGGTGTCGCCCATCGACAGCGTGGTGGCGGATGCGGGGTCAGCGGGGCTGCGCGTGTTCATCGACAGCCCCTCTGCCATCGATACGATTGCCAGCATTCTGGCCAATGCCGCCCGCGACGGGGTGCGGGCCGCGCGCGGTCCGGTCTATATCTGCCTGACGAATGCCGATCTGCCGGGCGAGGTCGAGCTTGATCTGGGCGAGCCGTTTCCGGTTAATCCGCAGATCAAGGGGGCTCTGCGCAGCCTTGGCGGGGTGATCGAGGTCGAGGACGCCTGAGGTCTACCAATGCGGCGGGCGCTGGTCGCCCAAGGGGATCGACCCACCTGTTTCCATTTCGCGCGCGGCTTCGCGTTCCATCAGCATCGCCATGCGGCGGGTCAGCAGCGCCAGTTCCTTTTCCTGACGCGCGACGATATCGGACAAATCATCCACCGTGCGCGTCAGATGGGCGATCTTTTCTTCAAGGGGGATGATGTCGGTCATGCCCGACACCTACACGGACTTCTTGCCTTCGAAAAGAGCAGGCAGGTCGCCCATCGCGCGCGCCTGCGCGATCACCGCCGCGAAATCGTTGTCGAGCAGACCGGCCAACTGGTCGAACCCGTCGATCACGAAATAGGTCGGCTGCACGATGTCGATCCGGTAGGGCGTGCGGAACACCGTCAGCAGATCGAAGTCCTGCATCAGCGCATCGCCCGACAGCGCATGCGCGGCCTCGGCGGGGGATGACACGATGCCCGCTCCATAGGCGCGCAAGCCGTCATCGGTGCGGATCATCCCGAATTCGACGGTGAACCAAAACAGGCGGAAAATGAACCAGCGGTCGGCCTTGTCCATCGCCAGCGCCTTTTGGCCGAACCCTGCGATGAAATCGACGTAAGCCGCGTTGGTCAGCAACGGGCAATGGCCGAACACCTCGTGAAAGAGGTCCGGTTCCTCGATATAGTCCATATGTTCGCGCCGCCGCAGAAACGTGGCGACCGGAAACTTGCGCTGGGCCAGCAGGTCGAAAAACTGCGATGGCGGGATGATTGCGGGCACGCCATGCGCGCCAGCGCCTGTCAGCGCATGAAGGCGGGCGTCGATGTCGCGCACCTGCGGGGTCTTGGCGGCGTTCAGCCCAAGCTTTTCCACACCATCGAGGTAGTCCGGCGCGACCTTGCCGGGCAGGAAGGCCATCTGGCAGGTGAACAGATGCCCCAGACGGCATCGTCTTCGGGTGCGTAGGGATAGAGCCCGTCCGCATCGGGCAGCACAGAGGCATAGGTGGTGTCTTTGGGCATCTCGGAACCTCCTTCGCGAACACTGTGATCCGGTTCAGGCGCAATTTCTTGCCTTTCAGGCAATGAAATGAGTATTTTTGGAAATAAGAAGTCAGAAAGATCACAGATATGAAATTGTCCGATCAGGAGCGCGCCTTGCTGCGGGTTCTGCAGGGCAACGCCGCGCTGTCACTGGCTGAGATGGCCACGCAGACGGGCATGGCCACATCGACCGTCTGGCGCAAGGTGCAGGAGTTCGAGGCGGTGGGGCTGTTGAAAGGCCGTTTCGCCTTGCTCGATCCGCGCAAGGCAGAGGTGGCCCTTTGTTTGTTTGCCACTGTCCGGCTGTCGGATCATGGCGAGGCCGCGATTGCGGGTTTTGCCGCCGTGACCCGCGCCCATCCCGAGATCATGGAGGCGCATGCCGTGTCGGGCACCGCCGATTACATCCTGAAAATCCGCTGTCACGATGTCGAGGCCTACGAGGCCTTCATGACCCATGCGCTGCTCCGCCAGCCTTTTGTCAAATCGGTCGTGTCGTCGTTCAGTCTCAAAGAGCTGAAATATACGACTGCATTGCCCCTGTGACATTGGCGCGGTAAACGGCGCGGGATCAAGAGGAACAGCGCGATGGCCAATGACAAGAAAACCCCCCGCCCCAAGGCTGTGACACCCAAGGGGTTTCAGGATTATTTCGGCGCGGATGTGACCGAACGGGCCGCGATGCTGGCCAAGATCGCGGCGGTCTATCATCGCTACGGGTTCGACGCGCTGGAGACTTCGGCGGTCGAGACGGTCGAGGCTTTGGGCAAGTTCCTGCCCGATGTGGACCGCCCGAACGAGGGGGTGTTCGCCTGGCAGGAGGATGCCGACTGGCTGGCGCTGCGCTATGATCTGACGGCACCGCTTGCACGGGTGGCGGCGCAATATCGCAACGATCTGCCCTCGCCTTACCGCCGTTATGCGATGGGTCCGGTCTGGCGCAATGAAAAGCCGGGGCCGGGGCGGTTCCGGCAGTTTTACCAGTGTGATGCCGATACGGTGGGGGCGGCCAGTGTCGCCGCCGATGCCGAGATTTGCGCCATGCTGGCGGATTGTCTGGAAGAGGTCGGCATCGCGCGTGGGGATTATGTGATCCGCGTGAATAACCGCAAGGTGCTGAACGGCGTGCTGGAAGTGGCGGGCCTGTCGGGGGATGACAAGGAGGCCGAGCGCGGGATCGTGCTGCGTGCGATTGACAAGCTCGACCGGCTCGGCGTAGCGGGCGTGCGGGCGTTGCTGGGCGAGGGGCGCAAGGATGAAAGTGGCGATTTCACCAAGGGCGCGGGGCTGAGCGAGGCGCAGGCGGATGTCGTGATAGGGTTCATGGAGGCCAAGCGCGATACGGGTGCCGCCACCGTCGCCCGTCTGGCGGAACTGGTCGCAGGCTCGCAGATCGGCGTTGCGGGTGTCGCGGAGTTGGAAGAGATCTCGGGGCTGCTGTCTGCCCAAGGCTATGGCCCTGACCGCATCATCATAGACCCGTCTGTCGTGCGCGGTCTGGGCTATTACACCGGCCCTGTATATGAGGCCGAACTGACCTTCGAGGTCACCGACGAAAAGGGCCGTCAGCGCAATTTCGGCTCCGTCGCGGGGGGCGGGCGTTATGACGATCTGGTCAAGCGCTTTACTGGACAGGAAGTACCGGCTACGGGAGTTTCCATCGGGGTGGACCGGCTGCTGGCGGCGTTGCGCGCGACGGGGCGGATCACGTCCGAGGCTGCCGGTCCCGTGATCGTCACCGTCATGGACCGCGCGCATATGGCCGATTACCAGACGATGGTGGCCGAATTGCGCAAGGCGGGGATCCGGTCGGAAGTCTATCTCGGCAATCCCAAGAATTTCGGCAACCAGTTGAAATACGCCGACAAGCGCGCCTCTCCTGTCGCGATCATCGCGGGGGGTGACGAATTCGCCAAAGGTGTCGTGCAGATCAAGGACCTTATCCTTGGGGCGCAGCTCGCCAAGAACGCGACGCTGGAGGAATGGAAAGACCGCCCCAGCCAGTCCGAAGTGCCGCGTGATCAGATGGTCGCAAAGGTACGCGCCATTCTGGACGGGCAGGGCTGATGCCGACCTCGCCCGCGACCCTGACCGAGGCCCGCCGCCTGCGGGACCATTTTGCAGCGCAGGGGGCAATTGTGGTCAAGGCGGATGTGCTGCAACCGGCCGATCTGCTGCTGGACCTTTACGGCGAGGATATCCGCGCGCGCGCCTATCTGACCGCCGATCCGTTGCGCGGCGAAAAGGTGCTGCGCCCCGATTTCACCGTGCCGGTCGTTCAGATGCATATGGAAACCTATGCCGATCCGGCGCGCTATACCTATTCGGGCAAGGTGTTCCGCAAGCAGGAAACCGACGAGACCCGCGCCAACGAATATGTGCAGGTGGGATACGAGGTGTTCGACGGCCAGAACCCTGCCGCCGCCGATGCCGAAGTCTTTGCCGTGATCGCCGCAGGGCTGGCCGGTCTGCCGCTGCGCGCGGCGACAGGTGATATCGGCGTGCTGATGGCGGCGGTGCGGGGTTTGCGCACGACCGACGACCGCAAGGCGGCTTTGCTGCGCCATATCTGGCGGCCGGGCCGGTTTCGCGCGCTCTTGCGCCGTTACGGGTCGGGCGAGGTGCCGCCGTTGCGCGCGGCCTTGCTGGCGACGGATGATCCTTTTGCCAGCGCCGGTCCCGAGGTCGGGCTGCGCAGCCGGGCGGAGGTTGCCGCCCGTATCGCAGCCTTGCGTGCGGATGCTGAAGCCGCGCCCTTGTCATCGGACGAGACCGCGCTGATCGACGCGATCCTTGGCTTGCGCGCGACCAGCACCGACGCGCTCAGCGTGCTGCGCGATATCGCCGTAGATATGCCCAGCATCGGCAGCGCCGTGCGCCGGATGGAGGCGCGTCTGGATGCGATGGCCGCACGCGGGATCGATGTTGACACGCTCGACTTTGAGGGCAGCTATGGGCGGACCTCGTTGGAATATTACGACGGCTTTGTCTTTGGGTTTTACGCCAGCGACCGCCCCGAATTGCCGCCTATCGCCACGGGGGGCCGCTATGACGCGCTGACCGCGCGGTTGGGGCAGGGCCGTGCGGTGCCAGCGGTGGGCGGTGTGATCCGCCCCGATCTGGCGCTGGAGGTGGGCAAATGCTGAAACTTGGTGTGCCGTCCAAGGGGCGGCTGATGGAAAAGACCTTTGATTGGTTCGGTGCACGCGGCGTCACCTTACGCAAATCGGGGTCGGAACGCGAATATGCCGGTGCCGTCGACGGGATCGAGGGCCTAGAACTGGTGCTGTTGTCGGCGGGCGAAATCCCGCGCGAACTTGCGCTGGGCAATATCCATCTGGGTGTGACCGGGTCCGATCTGGTGCGCGAAAAGCTGGTGAACTGGGACCGGCGCGTGCGCGAAATGGCGCTGATGGGCTTTGGCGGTGCCGATCTGGTCATCGCGGTGCCGCAGGGATGGGTCGATGTCGATACGCTGGATGATCTCGATGCAGCGGCGGCGGCGTTTCGCGCGCAGCACGGGTTTCGCCTGCGGATCGCCACCAAATACCACCGGCTGGTGCGCGAATTCCTGCGCGACAATGGCGTAGCCGATTACCAGTTGATCGACAGTCAGGGGGCAACCGAAGGCACGGTCAAGAACGAAACCGCCGAAGCGATTGCCGATATCACCTCGACCGGCGAGACGCTGCGCGCCAACGGGTTGAAGGTGCTGTCCGACGGGCTGATCCACGCCAGCCAGGCGACGCTGTTCCGCGGCAGCCGCGCCAACTGGACGCCCGAGCAGCGCAAGATCCTCAAGGCGCTGGAACTGGTCCTCGACCTTTGATCACTCGGCCGGTGCGATCCTGATCCGCGCCCGTCCAAGGCGCGGATGCAGCTTGGACGACAGCGCCCATGCCGCCAGAAGGCTTGCCCCCGAGGCGACAAAGACGCCCGCCACCGGCGCGAACAGCAAGACCAGCCATGCCGTGCCGGGGGTCAGGATACCCGACACGTCACGGAAACTGGCATAGACGGCGGCCATTTCCGTCCGCTCCGACGCTTTGACCGCCAGCAGGAAAGGCAACCCGCCCGAGACGTCCAGCAGGATCAGGAAAAACGACCCGCCAACCAGCGCCAGCACCGTGACCCAAGGCCAGCCAGAGGCCAGCCCCGCGATGCTGAACAGACATCCCGCCATGACGAACCCCGTGCGCACGGCATAGCGGATCGATCGTTTCTGCATCCAGCGCAGCATCAGCGGGGTAACGAACAGCGCGGCATTCGACATCGACAGAACGGTTCCGGCAATCCTGTCGCCCAGCCCGTTTTCAATCGCGTAGATCGGCAGATAGACGATATAGACCCACCAGCCCGCCGACCGGATCACCGCGAAAATCCAGCCCGCGATCAGCCTTGGTTGCCCCGCAAAGCGCGGCAGGAACGCGAGCGGATTGGCGGGGGGCCGCGTCGCCTTGGTGATCAG
The DNA here is from genome assembly GCF_000382265.1 of Yoonia vestfoldensis DSM 16212. Classification (GTDB taxonomy): domain Bacteria; phylum Pseudomonadota; class Alphaproteobacteria; order Rhodobacterales; family Rhodobacteraceae; genus Yoonia; species Yoonia vestfoldensis. The sequence continues at coordinate 170,395 of NZ_KB907978.1, read as the reverse complement.
CTTGCCATTGCCAAGGCGCATCCATAAAAACAGGCTCATCATTGAAAAAGAGGCGCAGGCGGCGATAAAGAACGGCGCAGGCGACCACCAACTGTACAGGAACACCCCCAGCGCAGGCCCGATCGTCCAGCCCGCAGCACTGTAGAACAGCCGCGAGGTTTCCAGCCGCCCCAGTTGCACCTTGGCGATATAGTCCATCACATAGGCGTTGAAGCAGACGAAGGTGATGACCGTGGACATCGTGTTCAGCCCGAGGCCCACGACGACCGCCATCGGCTTGCCCGTCGCCGCCAGAAGAGATCCTGTCACGAACAGGCTGGCCCCGATCACATAGACCCAGCGGCGCGGCAGATAGCGGGTCGTGAAGGGCACCATCAGCCCGACCGCCAGTGACAGCACGCCGACAAGAAAATACGCCTCGGAGATCAGCTGCGCGTCCTGCAACGCATTGTACATCGCCAGTGGAAAGACCGAGATCAGGATGCCGCGCGCGACAGCCTCGGTGCCTGCAAGGGTGGCGAACCCCCGCACGCCGGGCGCCGGAGCATGGCGCAACCATTCGGGGATTCGGCGTTCGTGCATGGGACGGCTTTCTTGAATTGCCGCCACCCTAGGCGCATCACGCGCCCAGACTTGTCACAATGCGACGCCGCGTGGCGTTTTTGTCCCGACGCCGGATGGCGTCATTCGCCGGGCGCCGCGATCCGGTCGCGCAACAGGCGCCGCAGGATCTTGCCCGAGGCGGATTTGGGGATTTCCGGCACGACATGGATCTGGTGCAATTGCTTGTAATGCGCCAGCGTCCGGCCCAGATGCGCCAAGATCGCGTCGGTGTCGGCGACCCCGTCCCGCGCCACGACAAAGGCAATCGGCAATTCGCCCGCCTCGGCATCCGGCAGGCCGATCACGGCGGCATCGGTGATCCCGTCGAGCGCGACAAGGGCGGCCTCCAGCTCGGCGGGGGCGACCTGAAAGCCTTTGTATTTGATGAGTTCCTTCAGCCGGTCGACGATGAACATATAACCCTGATCGTCGATCCGCGCGATGTCTCCCGTGCGCAGCCAGCCGTCATCCGTGATCGTGGCGGCGGTGGCGGTGGGGTTGTTCAGATAGCCCTGCATCACCTGCGGCCCCTTGATCCACAATTCGCCGTCCTGCCCCGCAGGCAAATCCGCCCCCGTCTCGATATCAACGATCCGGCAGGATGTATTCGGCACCGATTGGCCAGAGGCACCCGCGACGGCCGCCTTGGCAGGCGTGACATGGGACACGGGGGCAAGCTCGGTCATCCCGTAGCCTTGCAGGCAGATGCAATCCAGCCGTTTGCCCACGGCATTCGACAATTCCGCCCCCATCGGTGCGGCACCCGAAAACACCTGTTCGACGCTGGACAGATCATATTGGTCCACCAGCGGATGCTTGGCCAGCGCGAGCGCCACCGGCGGGACGATCCACATGCGCCGCGCCTTGTGATCCTGACTGATCTGCAAAAACAGCGGCAAATCGAAACGCGGCATCGTCACAACTGCGCCACCGCCTGCCAGATGGACATTCATCAGCACGGTCATGCCGTAGATATGAAAGAACGGCAGGAACCCCGCCGCGACCTCGCCCGCGCGGAAATCGGCTGCGGCGATGATCTGGTCCACGTTCACGACAAGGTTGCGATGCGACAGCATCACACCTTTGGGCAGGCCCGTGGTGCCGGACGAATAAGGCAGCACGACGGTATGCGCGACGATATCGACTGGCACCTGTTCAGGCAAAGGGTCGCCCATCAGCGCGTCATAGGCGGGCGTGCCGATGGCGATCACGTCCAGCGTACCCGCGCCATCCCGCGCGGTGGCCATAAAATCGGGGATGGTTATAAGAATGTCGGCCCGCGAATCCGCAAGCTGGTGGCGGATCTCGGTCGCGGTATAGGTCGGGTTCAGCGTGGTGATTGTGCTGCCCGCCCATGCCACGGCGTGAAAGATCACGCAATATTCAGGCATATTGGGGGCCATCAGGGCCACGACCTTACCATGCCCCAACCCCGCCGCCGTCAGCCCGCCCGCAAGCCGCTTGACCTGATCCATGAAATCCGCCGCCGTCACGCTGCGCCCGGTCGGTCCGTCGATCAGCACCACGTCACCCGGGCGGGCGGCCAACCCCTCAAAGACACGTTCGGTGATGGATTGGCCGCGCAATGGGACGTCGGCAAAAGGCGAATGGTAGATGGACATGCTTTCCTCCCCAGAAATGCTGGGGTCAGGATGCGTCAGGCAGCAGCCGAAAGCCAGTCACAAGTCAGCGCACCCCGATGGCGGCCAGTGCCTTGGACAATTCGGGCGGCAGCGCCTCTTCATGCTGGCGACCTGCGGGCAGATCGTCGGGGGCGTCCGCCACAGGCAGATAGCGCCAGCCCTGAAAGGCGCGCTTGGGGGTGGCTGCAACACGGATCAATCCGGGTTTGCAGACGATGGCGCAGCGGCGGATATCGTCGCCGCCAATATACTCATCAAGCCGCAGGATAGGTTGGCGGCACAGGATCACACCCTTGATCACCCAATAGATCGACCCGCCGTTCAGGATTTCATCTTCGCGCTTGGGCCACATGCGGGTGATGTGGCGCGGCAGCCCGTCTTCGGTCTGCGCGCGCCTGTCCGCCTGCCACGCGGCAAGATCGGCCACGTCATCGGTGCCGACTGAAAGCTTGAGCAGGTGGACTGTATTTGTCATCTATCCCCCCCGGGATGAGCGTGAGTTAAGGCGGCAGGATCGAAAAGCAAGGCTGCGACAAAATATACGATCCAGAACCGTCGATGCAGGTTGAAACCACAAGATATGGCGGTCTACAAGACCGTTCCAGAATCCCTGCAACTGACCTAACATGGCGTCTCTTCGCCATGGCCGCCAGCATGAAAGCAAAACCGATGTCCCATTTCGCAGCCCCCATCGCCGAACAGATCTGGGACATGAAATACCGTTTCAAACAGGCCGACGGCACTCCGATCGACACGACGGTCGAGGATACATGGCACCGGATCGCCAAATCTCTTGCCGCGGTAGAGGCCGACCCGCAGGCGTGGGAAGGCAAATTCTACGACGCGCTGGCCGATTTCAAATACCTGCCCGCCGGCCGGATCACGGCAGGGGCTGGCACCGCGCGGTCGGTGACGCTGTTCAACTGCTTTGTCATGGGCACCGTGCCCGACAGCATGGGCGGCATCTTCGACATGCTCAAAGAGGCCGCGCTGACCATGCAGCAGGGCGGCGGCATCGGCTATGATTTCTCCACCATCCGGCCGAAGGGTGCGTCGGTACTGGGTGTTGCCGCCGATGCCTCGGGGCCTCTGTCCTTCATGGATGTCTGGGACGCGATGTGCCGCACGATCATGTCGGCGGGCTCGCGCCGTGGCGCGATGATGGCCACGATGCGCTGCGACCACCCCGACATCGAAGCCTTCATCACCGCTAAATCCGACGCCGCGCGCCTGCGGATGTTCAACATGTCGGTCCTGATCACCGATCCGTTCATGGCGGCAGTCAAGGCGGGCGGCGACTGGGATCTCGTGTTCGGCGGGCAAGTGTACAAGACCCTCAAGGCGCGCGATCTGTGGGACACGATCATGCAATCGACCTATGATTATGCCGAACCGGGTGTGATCTTCATCGACCGCATCAACCAGATGAACAACCTGAACTACTGCGAAACCATCGCGGCGACGAACCCCTGCGGCGAACAGCCATTGCCGCCTTATGGCGCCTGCCTTCTGGGGTCGATCAACATGGCGCGGCTGGTCAGCGACCCGTTCAGCGACCGCGCGAAACTGGACGCGGACGCCCTGACCGATCTGGTCGCCACCGCCGTGCGGATGATGGACAATGTCGTGGACGCCTCGCGCTTTCCGCTGCCGGCCCAACAGCAAGAGGCGATGAACAAGCGCCGCATCGGGCTGGGCGTCACCGGTCTTGCCGATGCCTTGCTGATGGTCGGGCTGCGCTATGGCTCGGAAGAGGCGGCAGCCCAAACCGACGCCTGGATGCATGCCATTGCGCGCGCGGCCTATCTGGCCTCGGTGGAGCTCGCGAAGGAAAAAGGCGCGTTTCCCCTGTTCGACGCCGACAAATACCTCGCCAGCGGTGCGATGCAGCAGATGGACGCCGACGTGCGCGGGGCGATCCGCACCCACGGCATCCGCAACGCATTGCTGACCTCCATCGCGCCCACCGGCACGATCAGCCTTTACGCGGGCAACGTGTCATCGGGGATCGAACCCGTCTTTGCCTATGCCTATACCCGCAAGGTTCTGCAAAAAGACGGCACGAAGACCGAGGAAGAGGTCGTCGATTACGCCGTCCAGATGTGGCGCGACCTGAAAGGCGACGCCCCGCTGCCGGACTATTTTGTCAACGCGCAAACGCTCGCCCCGCTCGATCACGTCCGCATGCAGGCGGCCGCACAGAAATGGATCGACAGCAGCATTTCCAAAACCATCAACTGCCCCGAAGACATCAGCTTCGATGCCTTCAAGGAGGTCTACATGGCCGCCTGGGACCAGGGCTGCAAAGGCTGCACGACCTACCGGCCAAATGACGTGACCGGCTCGGTCCTGTCCGTCTCGGAAGAAAAACCGCAGCTTCTTATTTCCGAAAATACTCCCGCCGGAGGCGACCCGGCAGGGTCTGAAGTCACCACGCTCGGCGGCGAAGTGATCTATATGTCCGAACCGCTGGACCGGCCGCAGGAGTTGGAAGGGGCGACCTACAAGCTCAAATGGCCCGACAGCGAACACGCGATCTACATCACGATCAACGACCTGATCGTGGCGGGGCACCGGCGCCCGTTCGAGATCTTCATCAATTCCAAGAACATGGAACATTTCGCCTGGACCGTGGCGCTGACGCGGATGATCTCGGCGGTGTTCCGGCGCGGCGGCGACGTGACCTTCGTGGTGGAAGAACTGAAAGCCGTGTTCGACCCGCGTGGCGGGGCGTGGATGCAGGGCAAATACGTCCCCTCGATCCTCGCGGCAATCGGCGGCGTGATCGAACGGCACATGGTCTCGATCGGATTTCTGGCGGGCGAAGGTCTGGGGCTGAAAACCGACCCCACCGCCGACGTCGTCACGCTGAACGGCGGCAAGCGGGGCAAGGCCTGTTCGTCCTGCGGGTCCTATGACCTGCGCATGGTCGAAGGCTGCATGACTTGCGCCTCTTGCGGATTTTCCAAATGCGGCTGATCGCGGCTCTCTGCGTGCCTTGGCCCTGGCGCAAGGTCCGGCTGCGGCACAGGACAACCTGTTCACGGCGGCACCGTCGGGGCAGGCCCTTGCCAGCGATCCGAATGTCCTGCTGGTCGATATCCGCGAACCGGACGAATGGCAGCAGACCGGCGTGATCGACGGGGCCTTGCTGCACAGTTACCGCGATGCCGAGAGTTTTCTGGCAGCGATAGCCCCGCTGTTGCAGGACGGGCAAAGCATCGCGCTGATCTGCCGGTCGGGCAACCGCACCTCGCGCGCGGCGCGGCAGATCGCCGCAATCACGGATGTCCCGGTCATCGATATCTCAGGCGGTATGCTGCGGGTTCTGGGTGAAGGCTACACGCCTGTTGCGCCGAGCGCCGCACAAGGCTGCACCATCTGCTGACATTCGCGCTGCGCCTTCGCTGGTGGCATCGGCCACTTGCCGCGCCCGATGCAGTTTGGCCCTTGGCAAGGCGGTGCCGACCCGTCACATGACGGCCATGATGCGCCGCCCCCTCAGATACGCTTGGAACCAGTTTCGGTATGTTCCGCTGCTGTCCGTCCTGACATGGTCGCGCGCGCGACGGTTCGACAAACGGTCCCGGGCCTTGGGGTCCGCCATCGGTTTCGTGATGCGCTGGTTTCCGCCCGCCCGTTGGCGGTTTGACAAGCAGGTGCTGCGCGTGTTCCCCGCGATGGATCGCAGGGCGCGGGCAACACTCGGGCAGGCTATGGGGCGCGCTATGGGGCAGACCCTGTTCGAGATTTATCATTGTGCAGAATTCCAGTCCCGCCACGACAAGTTTCATGCCGACGGGCCGGGCTTGACCGCGCTCGAGGCCGCGCGCGACGCAGGCAAGGGCGCGTTGATCGTCTCGGGCCATTTCGGGCAATGGGAAGCCGTGCGCGCCGTGCTCAAGGCGCGCGGCATGGAAACCGGCGCAATCTATCGGCGCCAGCCCAATCCGCATTATCAGCGCCGCCTGCGCGCAGGTATCGAAGCAGGCGGCATGCCGATCCTTGAGACGGGCCGGTCAGGGACAAAATCGCTGGTGCGCCACCTGCGCGCAGGCGGGTTCATGGCGATCCTGCTGGATGAAAAGCAGGCCGAGGGGACGGCGCTGTCGTTTCTCGGACATCCCGCGCTGACCTCGCTTGCGGCGGCGGAACTGGCATTGAAGTACGACCTGCCGATGGTGCCAGCCTATGGGTTGCGCCGCCCGGACGGCGAAACCTTTGATGTCATGTTCGAGGCGCCGATCCCGCACAGCGATCCGGTGACCATGACGCAGGCCTTCAACGACAGCCTGTCGGCGCGGATCATGGCGCATCCTGACCAATGGTACTGGATGCTGCGCCGGTGGGACACGCCGCGCCGATAAGTGTTCATGCGGTGCTGCGGGGCCGGCCCCAGTCGCGGTTTTCAAATTGATCATGGATTAAGCGCTGGTTTTGATGCATCATCCCCCCCAGCCATACCGACCAGGAAAAAATTGATGACGCTTGCCGTCCCGAACATGAAGTCATGTACGGATTGTCCCATCCGTTACAACGCAGTCTGTTCCAAATGCGAACCTGACGAAATTGGTCTGTTGGAACAGATCAAGTATTATCGTTCGTTTGCGGCGGGCCAGACGGTGTTCTTCGCCGGTGATCCTCTGGAATTCGTCGGATCGATCGTGTCGGGTGTCGCCAGCCTGACGCGCACCATGCCCGACGGCCGGGTGCAGATGGTGGGCCTGCTGCTGCCTGCCGATTTTATGGGACGCCCCAACCGAGAGACGATTGACAACGACATCGTCGCGGAAACTGACCTGATGCTGTGCTGTTTCCGGCGCAAACCGTTCGAGAAGCTGATCGAACAGACCCCGCATGTCGGCCAGCGCCTGCTGGAAATGACGCTGGATGAACTGGACGCGGCGCGCGAATGGATGCTGGTGCTGGGCCGCAAGACCGCGCGCGAAAAGATCGCCTCGCTGCTTTACATGATCGCCACGCGCATGGTGAAGCTGAAACCCGGCGCCCATGCGCAGGTCGCGTTCATCCTGCCGATCACGCGCGAGACGATGGCGAATTACCTTGGCCTGACCATCGAGACCGTCAGCCGCCAGATGACCGCGCTGAAGAAGGACGGCATCATCGCCTTCGACGACCGCCGCGACATCACGGTGCCCGACCTCGAGGCGCTGAAGGCCGAAACCGGTGAGGAAGTGTATTCGTAATCCCGTAGATCGAGGTTCTCTCCGACCTCGTAAGGGCTCCATGTCTGGCAGACTGTTGATTGCGGCACTTACACTTCACCTGACCGTTGCAATAGTCGTTGCGATCGGCGCGGGGGCCGCCCCAGCCTTCGTATTTCTGACAGGGGTAGCCTACCTATTCGCATTTAATGTCGTAGATGCGATTCCCTTTCTAATGATCCCGGCGATGGTTGCAGGCGCACTCTCGGTGATCGCCATCGGACGTACGCGCCACAGTTCGAGATGAAGCTCTGCGCTGATCGGTGTGATGTCGGCGTTCGTTTTCATCGCGATTGCAGAGCTTGGGACGGCGACTGCCATGCGTGTCGCACTGCGGGCAATGGATGAACCCGCTTGCATGTTCGGAGTGAAGACCTTCATGTCATCAGCGTCCGACTACCTGCGGTCCGCCGACATCCTCTTTGGCGAAATGTTCAAACATGAGCATCACGCACTTGCCGCGCTGCCCGGCGAAAGGCTCGCGATATGGAGCTATCAGCAGATGGCATTCGTTCCCTATGCACCTGGTCCAAATGTCAAAAAGCCTGTGCCTTCATTCTGTGACGCAACGATCAGCGTACCAGAGGCAGGGCGTAGCCCCGCCCTAGCGTGACATCAGGATCGGCCGGTCGGCGCGTTCCAGCAGGCTGCGGGTGGCCCCGCCAAAGACCGCTTCGCGCAGGCGTGAATGACTGTAGGCACCGCTGACGATCAGTTGCGCGCCGACTTCGCGGGCGCGGCGCAGCAGGATTTCGCCCACATGCGGTTCAGTTTTGGCCAGCACCGCGACCTCTGACCGCGTGCCGTGCCGCATCAGGTATTGTGCCATCGCACCACCTGGATCAGACCTGTCGGCGGCATGCATCGGCGGGTCGATGATGCAGATATCGGCGACATCAGCTTGTTGCAGCAAGGGCAGCGCGGCCCGTGCGGCGGCCAGCGCCTCGGCCCCGTCGTTCCAGCCCATCAGGATATGGCCGCCGGCATCAGGGGCCTTGCAGCCCTTGGGGATCATCAGCACGGGTCGTTCGGCGGCGAATAGGCACGCCTCGACCAGCGCTTCCGCGTCGGGATTGTCCTGATAGGGGCGCGGCAGCACGACCAGATCGCAAAACCGCAGCTTGCGCGCCAGATAGGCGGTCAGCGCAGGCCCCTGCACCGTCGCCGATTGGAGCGCCCAGCGGATCGGTTCACCCTGCATCCGGTTGTTGACCCAAGCGTCCAGCTTTGCGCGTTCGGCCATGGCGTCGCGCGTCTGGCGTTCGATCGTCAGCGCCTCGGCGCCCATGTAATAGGTGTTCGTCTCGCTGTGGCAGATGGTGACGACGAAAATCTCCAGATGCGTATCAAGCCGCGCAGCCAGCGTGATCGCGGCGTCGAGCCCTTCTGTCGACTCGTCGCTATCCGTCAGAACGGTCGAAATGATCTTGTATGCCATCGGTCTGGCCCTTCCCCGTCACAAGCATTGTCAGGGGGCGATCGTTCGCGCAAACCGCTCCTTGTCCTCTGTATGCCGCGCGATGCGGTTGCATGTCTTGATCCATGTCAAGCGAGGGGTTGATCCACATCAACGACCGCATCGGCGGATATTCGCATAACCCCATCATCGACAAAGGATCGGGCCGTGTTCCGGCGCGATGGATAAGGGGAATTCCATGGGGAATTATTTCAAACTTGCCGCATTGGGGGTGATCGCCCTTTTTGCGGCCATGGCGGCGAACTGGGGGCGTGATACGGCCTACATCGTGCATGCCATCATCATTCTGGGCGTGTCCGGGTTAATGTTCATCCGCGTCCTGCGCCAGATGGAACAACCGGCCATGGCCGCGCCCACGGGCTATATGGACGATGTCGTCCGGGCCGGTGTGGTGGCGACGACATTCTGGGGCGTCGTCGGCTTTCTGGTCGGGGTCATCATCGCCTTTCAACTGGCATTCCCGCAGCTGAATTTCGAATTTCTCCAACCCTTCGGCAATTTCGGGCGGTTGCGTCCGTTGCACACGTCGGCGGTGATTTTCGCCTTTGGCGGCAACGCGCTGATCATGTCGTCCTTCTACATCGTGCAACGCACCTGCGGCGCGCGGTTGTGGGGCGGGAACCTCGCGTGGTTCGTGTTCTGGGGCTACAACCTGTTCATCGTGCTCGCCGCGACCGGCTATCTTTTGGGGGCGACGCAGTCCAAGGAATACGCCGAGCCTGAATGGTACATCGATATCTGGCTGACGGTTGTCTGGGTCGCCTTTCTTGCGGTGTTCATGGGCACGTTGTTCAAGCGGCAGGAACGGCACATCTATGTCGCCAACTGGTTCCTGCTGGCCTTCATCGTCACCGTGGCGATGCTGCATGTCGTCAACAACCTGTCCATCCCCGTCAGTATCTGGGGCAGCAAATCCGTGCAGGTCTTTTCGGGCGTGCAGGATGCGATGGTGCAGTGGTGGTACGGCCACAACGCGGTGGGCTTTTTCCTGACCGCCGGTTTCCTGGGGATGATGTATTACTTTGTCCCCAAACAGGCCGGTCGTCCGATCTTTAGCTACAAGCTGTCGATCATCCACTTCTGGGCGCTGATTTTCCTTTATATCTGGGCGGGTCCGCACCATCTGCACTATACCGCGCTGCCTGACTGGGCCTCGACGCTCGGCATGGTGTTCTCGATCATCCTGTGGATGCCAAGCTGGGGCGGCATGATCAACGGTCTGATGACCCTGCAAGGGGCCTGGGACAAGCTGCGCACCGACCCGATCATCCGCATGATGGTTATCTCGTTGGCCTTCTACGGTATGTCGACCTTTGAAGGGCCGATGATGTCGATCCGCGCGGTCAACAGCCTGTCGCATTACACCGACTGGACCATCGGGCACGTGCATTCGGGTGCCTTGGGCTGGAACGGCATGATCACCTTTGCCGCACTCTATTTCCTGACACCGAAACTTTGGGGACGCGCACAGATGTATTCGATGTCCGCGATCAACTGGCATTTCTGGTTGGCCACGATCGGCATCATCCTCTACGCCGCCTCGATGTGGGTCACCGGCATCATGGAAGGGCTGATGTGGCGCGAAGTCGATGCCAACGGGTTCCTCGTGAACAGCTTTGCCGACACCGTTTCCGCCAAATTCCCAATGTATGTTGTACGGGGCTTGGGCGGGGTTCTGTACCTGACCGGCGGGATAATCATGGCCTGGAACATCTTCATGACGATCAGGGGTGGCGTGAAAGTCACCGCCCCGGTCGGCGTGCCGGCTGAATAGGAGGCCAGAGAAATGAACGATACACCAAATTCGCCCGTCAAAGGCTTTCTGTCGAAACATGCGATCCTTGAACGTTCGCCGACATTGCTGCTCGTTTCCTCCCTCGTGGTGGTGGCGATCGGCGGGTTGGTGGAAATCGTGCCGCTCTTCTACCTCGAGAACACGATCGAAAAGGTCGAAGGCGTGCGCCCCTATTCCCCGCTCGAACTTGCGGGGCGCGATGTCTACGTCCGCGAAGGTTGCTATGTGTGCCACAGCCAGATGATCCGCCCGATGCGCGACGAGGTCGAACGCTATGGCCATTATTCGCTGGCGGCGGAATCGATGTATGACCATCCGTTCCAATGGGGGTCCAAACGCACCGGGCCCGATCTGGCGCGCGTGGGTGGCAAATATTCCGACGCTTGGCATCTTGATCACCTTAGCGCGCCGCGCAGCGTTGTGCCGGAATCGATCATGCCGGGCTATGCCTATCTGCTGGACAGCTACATCAACGCCGATCACGTCGCCGATCTTGTCGCGACGCACCGGATCGTCGGAGTGCCCTATACCGAAGAGATGATCGAGGTGGCGGCTGCCGATGTCCTTGCGCAGGTCGACCCGGACACCGATGCCTATGACGATCTTCTCGAACGCTATCCGGGTGCGCAGATCCGCAATTTCGACGGCCGCCCCGGCGTGTCGGAAATGGATGCGCTGATCGCCTATCTGCAAATGCTCGGCACGACGGTCGATTTCTCGACCTTCACCCCAGACGCCAGCCGCTAAGGAGCCAATGATGGAAACGCAATCTCTCTTGCAGCAGATCGCCGACAACTGGCTGCTCGTCTGGATGGGCACGTTCTTTCTTGGCGTGATCCTTTGGGTGCTGCGGCCGGGCAGTCGCAAGCTTTATGCCGATACGGCCAACATCCCCTTCCGTAACGAGGAACGGCCCGCCTGCGCGAATGCTTGCGCCGACGGTGCCTGCCAGACAAAGGAGCTGCAATCATGAGCAGCAAGCACGAAAAAGACATTGACGACGTCACCGGCACGGACACGACAGGCCATAGCTGGGACGGCATCAAGGAATTGAACAACCCCTTGCCGCGCTGGTGGCTGTGGACGTTCTACATCACCATCATCTGGGGCATCGCCTATACGGTGGCCTATCCCGCATGGCCGCTGGTCAGTTCTGCGACATCGGGCCTTCTGGGCTATTCGACGCGTGCCGAAGTGGCAGAGGACATCGCCCGTTTCGAGGAAGCCAATGGCGAGATCCTCGCGCAGCTGGCCAGTGCCGATCTGGAAACGCTGGATCAGAACCCCGAACTGATGCGCTTTGCCAGCTCGGCGGGTGGTGCGGTCTTCCGCAACAATTGTTCGCAATGCCACGGATCGGGTGCAGCGGGGGCTGTCGGCTATCCGAACCTGCTGGACGATGACTGGCTCTGGGGCGGCGATTTTGAAAGTATCGCCTATACCGTGCGCCACGGCATCCGCAACGAGGAAGACTGGGATGCCCGCTATTCGCAGATGACCGCCTTTGACGAAATCCTGTCGAACGAAGAGATCGACGCCGTGGTCAATCATGTTCTGGCGATTTCGGGTCAGGAACATGACGCCATGCTGGCCGCTACGGGCAGTGAACTCTTCCTCAACAATTGCGCGGCTTGCCATGGCGACGCGGGCATGGGCGACCGCAATCTGGGCGCACCCAATCTGACGGATGCGATCTGGCTCTATGGCGGCGATGCCGCAACCCTGGAAACAACGATTCGCTATGCGCGGTTTGGGGTCATGCCGCCATGGGGGTCGCGCCTGTCGGAGGCCGAAATCAACGCCGTGACCGCCTATGTCCACCAGTTGGGCGGCGGCGAATAAGCTTCACCCGGGTTTCGCCACCTGTTCGCGCATCGGCGAAACCCACCGTGAAGGGAAGGGCGCCCGGCTATCCGGGCGCCTTTCTTTGTTCAGGCCTGCTGTGCAAGCCGCGCCTCCAACACGTCGAACGGCACGCCCGGTTCGTCCTTGGCACCCCGGATCACCAGCGATGTCTTGACGGACGCCACATTGTCGGCGCTGGTCAGTTCCTCGGTCAGGAACCGCTGGAAAGTCCGCAGGTCGGGGGCCACGCATTTGAGGATGAAATCCACCTCGCCATTGAGCATGTGGCATTCGCGCACAAGCGGCCAGCTGATGCATTTGCGCTCGAAGGCGGACAGGTCCGCCTCGGCCTGACTGACCAGCCCGACCATGGCAAAGACCTGCACCTCGAACCCCAGTTCGCGGGCATTGACATCGGCATGATAACCCGTGATGAACCCTTGTTCTTCCAGCGTGCGCACCCGGCGCAGGCAGGGCGGCGCGGAAATACCAACGCGGCTGGCAAGCTCGACATTCGTCATGCGCCCGTCGGCCTGCAATTCGGCCAGAATCATCCGGTCAATTTCGTCGAGTTTCGTGCCTGGCATCGGGTTCCCCATCAATTTTTCCGAATACTACGTTTTTCGTAACAGATACGCAATAATGTTTCACGTTTCCGCAACAATCGAACGCGGCGTCTTGCCCTTCCAACCGATGCCGCCGGGGGCTATATCGGGGGTGTATTCCTGATGAGGTCCGTCATGCCCGATACCCGCCACACCCGCGTTCTGATCATTGGTTCCGGCCCTGCGGGCTATACCGCAGGCGTCTATGCCGCGCGTGCGATGCTTGAACCCCTGCTGGTGCAGGGGATGGAACCGGGCGGGCAATTGACCACCACGACCGAGGTCGAAAACTGGCCCGGCGACACCGAAGTGCAGGGCCCCGACCTGATGCTGCGCATGGAAGCCCATGCGCGTGCCATGGGCTGCGAGATCGTGCAGGACATCATAACATCCCTCGATCTGCAGAAACGCCCGTTTACCGCCATGTCCGACAGCGGCACGGTCTACACCGCCGATGCGGTGATCCTGTCCACCGGCGCCCGCGCAAAATGGCTGGGCCTGCCGACCGAGGACAAGTTCAAGGGCTTCGGCGTCAGTGCCTGTGCGACCTGTGACGGGTTCTTCTATCGCGGGCAGGAAATCGTCGTCGTCGGCGGCGGCAATACCGCCGTGGAAGAGGCGCTGTTCCTGACCAATTTCGCCTCCAAGGTGACGTTGATCCACCGCCGCGACGAATTGCGCGCCGAAAAGATTCTGCAACAGCGGCTGGAAAAGAACCCCAAGATCGAAACGCTCTGGTTCCACGAGGTCGAAGAAGTGTTCGGCACCGAGAGTCCCTTGGGCGTCGAGGGTATCCGCGTCCGCGATGTGCGCAGCGGCGCTGTCACCGAAATCGCGGCCAAAGGTGTGTTCATCGCCATCGGCCATGCGCCCGCGTCCGAACTGGTGCAGGGCCAGCTCGAGCTACACAACGGCGGCTATGTCGTGGTCGAACCCGGCACCACGCGCACCGCCATCCCCGGTGTGTTCGCGGCGGGCGATCTGACCGACCATGTCTACCGCCAGGCCGTGACAAGTGCCGGCATGGGTTGCATGGCGGCGCTGGACGCGGAAAGGTTCCTTGCCAGCCAAGGTGATCTGCATGTCGTGAAAGCGGCGGAATAGCCGCGGTGGATCTGCCACAGGGGCTTGTGCCCTTCATAGCTGTCGACATGCCGGTCTATCGCATCTTGCTTGCGGCACGGTCGGACAAGGTGCTTGACGGGGTCAGCCATGCTGAGGGGCGGTTCCATCACACCGGACAGACCGCGATCTATGCCGCAACGTCGCCCGAGGCTGCGCCGATCGCGATGGACATCGCGCTAAAACGCAGCACCGCAGCGCGGGTGATCGTGCCACTGCATCTGACCAGCACGCGCATGGTCGATCTGGGCAACGAAGATCTGTGCCGGGCGCTGCGAATTGACCCTGCGTGGCAAAGCGCGCCTTGGGCTGAAGAACGCAGCGCCGGGCGCCAGGCGACCACATGGCGCGTGTCCGATGCTGTCCGGAAATCGGGGGCGGATGGCGTGATCTATCGTTTGCGCCGCGCGCCGGACAAGGTGCTGATCGCGCTTTTCGGGTGGAACCGCCCCGGCCGGGCAGACCTGCGCATCGCAGGGGAAAGCGCGGCATGGTCCCCACCGTCGCGGGACTGATCTGTTCGCCCGTTTACCCGTGCGTGGGTCCGTTGTCCTGATCCTGCCACACCAGACGGAACAGCAGTCTTTTTCGCGCAGCTTGCTAGACAACACCGACACGGCGGGTCTATGGCACTGCAACAGCAACCAGTGACGTCAGTGAAAATCATGCCTCAGGACTTGGCCCCGATCCCGGAACTTTATGTCTCTTACGAGAGCGCCCAGAAACTGAAGGCAGAGGCGGGCGATCTTGTCAGTCACGACCTGACGCCCCGTCAGATCTGCGATCTGGAACTCTTGATGAACGGCGGGTTCAACCCGCTGAAAGGGTTCCTGTCCGAGGCGGATTACAACAGCGTCGTGGACAATATGCGCCTTGCCGATGGCGCACTGTGGCCAATGCCGATCACGCTGGATGTCTCACCTGCCTTTGCTGACAAGGTAACAATCGGCCAGGATATCGCGCTGCGCGATCAGGAAGGCGTGATCCTTGCGACGATGACCGTCACCGACAAATGGACGCCGAACAAGGCGCACGAGGCGGCAAGGGTGTACGGTGCCGACGATTCGGCGCATCCGGCGGTGAACTATCTGCACAACACCGCAGGCAGCGTTTACTTGGGCGGGCCGGTCACCGGCATCCAGCAGCCCGTGCATTACGATTTCCGCGGCCGTCGGGACACGCCGAACGAACTCCGCGCGCTGTTCCGCAAACTGGGCTGGCGCAAGGTCGTGGCGTTCCAGACCCGCAACCCGCTGCACCGCGCGCATCAGGAACTGACCTTCCGGGCGGCACGCGAAGCGCAGGCGAACCTGCTGATCCACCCCGTCGTCGGCATGACCAAACCCGGCGATATCGACCATTTCACCCGCGTGCGCTGCTACGAGGCCGTGCTGGATCAATACCCCTCCGCCACCACCACGATGAGCCTGCTGAACCTTGCCATGCGCATGGCCGGCCCGCGTGAAGCAGTCTGGCACGGGCTGATCCGCAAGAACCATGGCTGCACACATTTCATCGTCGGCCGCGACCATGCCGGCCCTGGCAAGAATTCCGCCGGGCAGGATTTCTATGGCCCCTATGACGCGCAGGACCTGTTCCGCGAACATCAGGCTGAAATGGGCATCGAAATGGTCGATTTCAAACAGATGGTCTATGTGCAGGACCGCGCGCAGTATGAGCCCGCCGATGAAATCGCCGATAAGGACAAGGTGACCATCCTTGATATTTCCGGCACCGAACTGCGCCGCCGTCTGGCCGAAGGTCTGGAAATTCCCGAATGGTTCAGCTTTCCGCAGGTCGTGGAAGAGTTGCGCAAAAGCCGCCCCGCGCGGGCGAAACAGGGTTTCACCGTGTTCTTCACCGGCTTTTCGGGGTCGGGGAAATCCACCATCGCCAATGCGCTGATGGTCAAGCTGATGGAAATGGGCGGGCGGCCTGTGACCCTGCTGGACGGTGATATCGTGCGTAAGAACCTGTCGTCGGAACTGGGGTTCAGCAAGGAACACCGCGATCTGAACATCCGGCGCATCGGCTATGTCGCGTCAGAGATCACCAAGAACGGCGGCATCGCGATCTGCGCGCCCATCGCGCCCTATGCCACGACACGGCGCGCGGTGCGCGAGGATGTCGAACAATTCGGCGCCTTCGTCGAGGTCCATGCCGCCACCTCCATCGAGGAATGCGAACGCCGCGACCGCAAGGGGCTGTACAAGCTTGCACGCGCAGGCAAGATCGCGGAATTCACGGGGATTTCGGACCCCTACGATGTCCCCGAACATCCCGAACTGCGGCTTGATACCGAAAACCAGAGCGTCGACGCCTGCGCGCATCAGGTGATCCTGAAGCTCGAAAGCCTTGGGCTGATCCGAGGGTAAGGCATGTCACTTGTTGTAACTTTATCCACGATTCCGCCGCGCTTTAATGAGCTTGGACCCACGCTCGAGTCTTTGCTGGCGCAAACGGCGGCCATTGATGAAATCCGGCTATACGTTCCCCGGAAATACCGCCGTTTTCCCGATTACGACGGCAGTCTGCCGGATGTGCCCAAAGGGGTGCGGATCATCCAGCCGGATGAGGATCTGGGTCCGTCCAGCAAGGTCGTTTTTGCGGCGGATGAATTGCGCGGCACCGATACGACCATCATCTACTGTGATGATGACCGGATCTACGAACCGGACCGCTTTATGCGGATGACGGAGGAAAGCCGCGAGCGTCCCGCGTGCTGCATCGCACCGCTTACTCTGGACTTTCATGATGTGGAATTACCGGTTCCACCGCTGCGACAGCCGCGCTGCATGGCCTACAAAAAAGGGTGGGATTACCGCCGCGAACGGATCGCGCAACAGTTGCGCTTTGCTGTGACAGGCAAACGCAGTCCAAAGCCGCGACGCCCAAGATTCGGGACGGCAGGCTTTGGATCGTTTGCCGAAGGATGCGGTGCCGTGCTGATCCGCCCGGACTTCCTTCCTGCCGAAGCTCTCGACGTCCCGCCCGTTCTATGGGCCGTCGACGACATATGGTTGTCGGGCCACATGGAAAGGTTGGGTATTCCGATATGGACACCTGCTAATTTTCTGATTCCCTTCCATGACCATTTGAACGATGTCGAACCGCTCTACCTTGCTGTCATCGAGGGTCTCGGACGGCACGACGCCAACATCGCATGCATCCGCTACATGCAGGACACCTACGGCATCTGGCGTTAGTGCACGGTCACCGGATGCATGTGGTTCTCGCGCGCCAGATGGAACGCGAGCGTGCGATCCGCGACAAGCGCCAGTTGCTCGCCCTTGGTGTTGTGGACGGCGAACACCTCGCGCAGGTCGCCGATTTCGGCGCGCACGTCTTCGGGCAGGTCGGCTGTCAGCACGGGTTTGACATAGACGATATCCTGTCCCAGCGTCTTGAGATCGTATTTCATGTTCATGGCTTATCCTTTCCTGATCTTGATCGTCTGGACAACGCGGTCGGGCACTGATCGCGTCAGATCGACATGCAGCAGACCGTTTTCCATCACCGCCTCGCCGACATCGACGCCATCAGCCAGCACGAAGGACCGCTGGAACTGCCGCGCGGCGATCCCGCGATGCAGATAAATGCGCCCTTCGCTGTCGTCGCGCTGCCGGCCCCGGATCACGAGCGAATTATCCTCGACCGTGATCGCCAGATCGCCTTCTGCGAAACCGGCGACGGCCAGCGTGATCCGGTAGGACGTGGCAGAGGTTTGTTCGATGTTGTAGGGCGGATAACCGTCATTGCCGGTTTTCGCGGTGCGTTCGACCAGCCTTTCGAGCTGTTCAAATCCCAGCAGGAACGGATGGGTTCCCAAAGCCATTTTCGTCATAAGACATGCCCTTCGTTCAAGCGACTGTCGGTGCGGCCCCGTTCGCGGCGGCCTGAGTGAAATATGGGTGCCGATTGTGCCGCGATCAAGAGGAAGTATTAGGATGTTGGCGCGACATTGTTTATCTATGGCGGATCAGCTGCGGGATAATGCGGACCAATGACGACCTTCGCCAAAATGGATGAAATCGACGTGCTGCGCGTCAAGCTGGAAATGCTCAAGCGCCAGCACCGCGATCTCGACGAAGCGATCGAGGCGCTGCACGACCGGGCATCCACCGACATGCTGACGATCAAACGGCTGAAAAAGCAGAAACTGGCGCTGAAAGATCAGATCGTCGCGCTCGAAGACCGCATTCACCCCGATATCATCGCCTGATCGCCCGTTGCGGTGCCCCCGCGCATGGCTATAGTGCCGCTTCAAGTTTCTGAGGGGATCAACGGAATGGCGCAACCTCTGGTCGGGATCATCATGGGCAGCCAGTCGGACTGGCCCACCATGCGCGAGGCGGCGGATATGCTGGACCAGCTTGGCGTGCCGTATGAAAAGCGCATTGTCTCCGCCCACCGGACACCGGACCGCCTGTGGGATTACGGCAAGACAGCCGCAGCGCGGGGGTTGCAGGTCATCATCGCTGGCGCGGGCGGGGCGGCGCATCTGCCCGGCATGATGGCGTCCAAAACCCGCGTGCCTGTGATCGGCGTGCCGGTCCAGACCAAGGCGCTGGGCGGTGTGGACAGCCTTTACTCCATCCTGCAAATGCCGCGCGGGTTTCCCGTGGCGACGATGGCCATCGGTGCCGCCGGGGCGGCGAATGCGGGGTTGATGGCGGCAGGCATCCTTGCCTTGCAGGACGCAGCCCTAGCCGCGCGGCTGGATGCATGGCGTGAGGCGCTCTCGGCCTCGATCCCGGAAGAACCCGTAGATGACTAATGCGTTGCCTGTCGGGGCCACCATCGGAATCCTCGGTGGCGGGCAATTGGGGCGGATGCTGGCGGTGGCGGCATCGCGGCTGGGGCTGAAGGTGCATATCTTCGAACCGGGCGCGAACCCGCCCGCAGGCGACGTGGCGCACAGGTTGACGACAGCCAGCTATGACGACCATGCCGCGCTGACCGCCTTTGGCCAATCCGTCGATGTCATCACCTATGAATTCGAGAATATCCCCACCTCGGCGCTCGACCTTCTGGAAACGCTTGCCCCGATCCACCCCGGACGGCAGGCGTTGGCAACCAGTCAGGACCGGCTGACCGAAAAGACATTCCTGCAAGGGCTGGGCCTGCAAACCGCCCACTTTGCCAATGTGCCTGATATGGCAGCGCTGGAGGCCGCACTGGCGACCATCGGCGCGCCCGCGATCCTCAAGACACGGCGCATGGGCTATGACGGCAAGGGGCAGGCGCGGATCAAGGCGGCGGATGATGCGCCGCGCGCTTTCGTCGATATGGCGGGGGCGCCCGCGATCCTCGAAGGTTTCGTCAACTTCAGCCTTGAGGTGTCGGTGATCGGCGCACGTGGGCAGGACGGGGCGGTCGCGTGCTACGATCCGGGCGAAAACGTGCACGAGGATGGCATCCTTCGCACCACGACTGTTCCCGCCAGACTGACCGCCAGCCAGCGCACCGATGCCGTGCTGATCGCGGCGCGCATCCTGAACGCCCTTGATTATGTGGGTG
This sequence comes from Yoonia vestfoldensis DSM 16212, assembly GCF_000382265.1. Classification (GTDB taxonomy): domain Bacteria; phylum Pseudomonadota; class Alphaproteobacteria; order Rhodobacterales; family Rhodobacteraceae; genus Yoonia; species Yoonia vestfoldensis. The sequence goes on along the minus strand of NZ_KB907978.1, from coordinate 150,560 downwards.
TCATGGGGGTGGAATTGTTCGTCACGCCGCAGGGCCTGATCGTGAACGAAATCGCCCCGCGCGTGCATAATTCCGGCCACTGGACCCAGAACGGCTGCACGATCTGCCAGTTCGAACAGCATATCCGCGCCGTGGCGGGCTGGCCTTTGGGCGACGGGTCGCGCCATGCCGATGTGACGATGGAAAACCTGATCGGGGGCGACATGGACAAACTGGCCGATTACGCGAAAACCGATGCGGCGATCCATCTTTACGGCAAGGACGAGGTGAAACCGGGCCGCAAGATGGGTCATGTCAACCGCATCTTCCGAGCCTAAATATCCCCGCCGGAGGCTTGTCGCCCCGCAGGGGCGGCAAAACCTTACTCGGTCCCGAGGATCACATCCGTCATCGTCAGGTCAGGGTCGAACCGGCCATTGCGCAAAAATTCGATGACCTGGCTGATCACCACGGGATTGTTCATCATGAACGTATGCGTGACGGGCAGCACAATATGGTCGGTCATCCCGTCCAGCCGCGTAGACGCGACCGACACCTTGCCGTCATCTGGGCCTTCGATCAGCGTCGAATAGACCGGGTTCAGGCTCCGGTTGCCCGCGATCACGCCAATCTCGAATGGCAGATAGTCGAGCGTGTTGGGAAAGCTGTCAGCCTCCGTGCCAAGCTGAAGACCCGCGGGGCCGTTGACCCATTGGAACGGCTCGAAATCGCCAAAGATATCCACCAGTTCCGATCCCGCATTCGGCGGCCCCAGCATGACGACGCGGCCCATTTTTTCGGGGCGGTTGTTGGTCAGCCAGGCCCGCACAAGGATGCCGCCCATCGAATGGGTCACGAAATTGACGCGCCTGTCGCCGCAGGCGGCCACGTCTTCGTCCACGTAGTCCGCGACAAGGTTCGGGATCGTGCTTTCGGTCGACGGATAGCCGCGGTTGATGACGGTATAGCCTTCGCCTTCGAGGACAAGCGCCATGGCTGTCATCGAAATCTCGGTCCGGGCAAGGCCGTGCAGCATGACGACACATTCCTGCGCGACGGCGGGGGCGGCCGTGATGGCCAGCATCAGGGAAGCGACAAAGTTTTTCATGACCTGTTAAGTAGCATCGTCGCGCCGATGCGGAACCCCAAAACAGCCCAAAACCTAACGTCGCGCGGGAAGGGCGATGGCGATTCCGCCCAGAACCAGCAACCCCGCCACGATCAGCCGCGCTGTCAGTGGCTCTGCCAACAGCAGCACACCGGCGGCGACGGTCAGCACCGGCACGCTCAATTGCGCGATCCCCGCGAGAGTCGATGGGATCTGCGGCAGGATACGATACCATAAGGCATAGCCAAGGCCTGATGTGATCGCACCAGCGACGGCGGCGGTCACGACACCCGGCACGGACAGATCGCCCGCGTCAGAGACCGGCAAGGCCAGCAGCACAAGCGGCAGGCACAGCAGGAAATTCGCGGCACTCGATCCCAGCGCATCAGGCTCGCCGCGCCCCAGCAGGGTGTAACCTGCCCAAGCGATGCCCGCCACGGTCATGGCCAGCGCCCCGCCCAAGGGCAGCGCCTGCGCCCCCGTTGGCCAGAGCAAGACACACAGCCCGCCAAAGGCGATCACCGCCCCCAGCCAGCGCCGCGGCGGGATGATCTGCCGTTCGGCAACGGACCAACCGAATATCACGACCTGAATGACACCGAACAGGATCAGCGCGCCGATCCCTGCATCAAGGCTGAGATAAGCCCATGAAAAACCGATCATGTAGCCCGTCAGCGCAACCGCCCCGCCGATACGGCGCGCGGACAACAGCGGCGGACGCGCCGCCCCGCGCAGCATGACCAGCGCCCAAAGCATCAGGCCACCCGCCGCGACCCGGATCGCGGCAAAATCCATCGGGTCCATGCCGTAACGCGCGACACCCAGCCGGTTCAGGACCGAATTGGCCGCAAAGGCGGCCATGGTCAGGGCCAGCAATAGGGAAATCTTGAACACATCAGGCCTTTCCAGATGACGGGCCATCTTGATACCGGATCGCCACAAAAGAAAAGGGCGGCCCCTGTGGGACCGCCCTTTGTAGCGTTGTCGCAGCACTTAGCAGGTTCTCGGTGTTTGCATGCAAACACCTGCCACCTGCCAGTCAAATCCTTTTGGATTTGACTTACATCATGCCGCCCATACCGCCCATGCCGCCCATGTCACCCATGCCGCCGCCGCCATTGCCTTCTTTCGAAGGCTTGTCGGCGATCATGGCTTCGGTGGTGATCAGCAGACCGGCGACAGATGCCGCATCTTGCAGGGCTGTCCGCACAACTTTGGCCGGGTCAATGACGCCGAACTTGAACATGTCGCCATATTCTTCGGTCTGTGCGTTGAAGCCAAAGTTCTTGTCGTTGCTTTCGCGGATCTTGCCAGCCACGACGGACCCGTCGACGCCAGAGTTTTCCGCGATCTGACGCAGCGGTGCCTCGATTGCCTTGCGGATGATCGAAATGCCGACGTCCTGGTCAGAGTTCGCACCCTTGAGACCTTCAAGCACTTTGCCAGCCTGGATCAAAGCAACGCCGCCACCGACGACAACGCCTTCTTGCACGGCAGCGCGTGTTGCGTTCAGCGCGTCGTCGACGCGGTCTTTACGCTCTTTCACTTCAACCTCGGACATGCCGCCGACGCGAATGACGGCCACACCGCCGGCCAGTTTGGCCACACGTTCCTGCAGCTTTTCGCGGTCGTAATCAGAGGATGTATCCTCGATCTGGCCACGGATCTGGGCGACGCGCGCTTCGATCTCGGACTTGTCGCCAGCACCGTCGACGATGGTGGTTTCGTCCTTGGTGATCGAAATGCGCTTGGCGGAGCCTAGCATGTCGATGGTGACGTTTTCCAGCTTCATGCCGAGGTCTTCAGAGATCACCTGACCACCGGTCAGAATGGCGATATCCTGCAGCATCGCCTTGCGACGATCGCCAAAGCCGGGGGCCTTGACCGCTGCGATCTTCAGACCGCCGCGCAGCTTGTTGACGACGAGTGTCGCCAGCGCTTCGCCTTCGACGTCTTCAGAGATGATCAGCAATGGCTTGCCGGACTGGATCACGGATTCCAGCAGGGGCACCATCGGCTGCAACGATGACAGTTTCTTTTCGTGCAGCAGGATGATCGCATCCTCCAGCTCGACTGTCATTTTCTCTGGGTTGGTCACAAAGTAGGGCGACAGATAGCCACGGTCGAACTGCATGCCTTCGACGACAACGGTTTCCGTTTCCAGACCCTTGTTTTCCTCGACGGTGATCACGCCTTCGTTGCCGACTTTCTGCATCGCGTCCGCAATCTGACGACCGATTTCAGTTTCGCCGTTGGCAGAAATCGTGCCGACCTGTGCGACTTCGTCACTGTCGTTAACGGGGCGTGCAGCAGCCCTGATCGCTTCAACGACTTTCGAGGTCGCCAGATCGATCCCGCGCTTCAGGTCCATCGGGTTCATGCCGGCGGCGACGGACTTCATGCCTTCGCGGACAATCGCCTGTGCCAGAACGGTCGCTGTCGTGGTGCCGTCACCGGCTTCGTCATTGGTGCGGTTGGCCACTTCTTTGACCATCTGCGCGCCCATGTTCTCGAACTTGTCTTCCAGTTCGATTTCCTTGGCCACGGACACGCCGTCCTTGGTGATGCGCGGTGCGCCGAAGGATTTGTCGATGACCACGTTGCGGCCCTTGGGGCCGAGTGTCACTTTGACGGCGTCGGCAAGGATGTTCACACCCTTTAGCATCCGGTTACGCGCGTCGGTGCTGAACTTGACTTCTTTAGCAGCCATTTTCATGTGCTCCTTGAATTATTGGAAAGGGGAAATGCGGCGCCGCCAGGATCACATGATCCCGAGGATGTCGCTTTCCTTCATGATCAACAGCTCTTCGCCGTCGATGCGGACTTCGGTGCCGGACCATTTGCCAAACAGCACTTTGTCGCCTGCCTTGACGGCCATCGGGATCAGCTCTCCGCTGTCCTTGCGTGCGCCTTCGCCCACGCTGACGATTTCACCCTCTGCGGGCTTTTCCTTGGCGGTGTCGGGAATCAGCAGACCGCCTTTAGTCTTCGCATCGCTTTCGATACGGCGGACCAATGCGCGGTCGTGAAGTGGTTTAAATGCCATTTCAGAACTTCTCCAGTTCGGTTATCCTTGGTGTTGGCACTCAGCGACCCCGATTGCCAACACCGGGTAGATATGAACCGATCACGCGGCTGTCAACTGCCTAGCGCGGGGTGATCCGAAGATTTTCGACGGCTTTCCGCCGATGTCGCGATCTGGCGCAGACACCGCCGCAAGCTGGCGATGACGCGGCTGATCCGGCCAGATGCCGGTCACCGTCGCTGCGCGCCGATCTGTTGTTGCACCGATCCGCTGATGTGCGGGGCGGGTCGCCGCGGTCGCAGACATGACCTTTGATTTCGGCGACCTGATTGTCCATGCCGTCAAGACACTCCGCCTCGATGCAGGCACGATCATCTTGTCGCGCACTTTGTCCAACAAGCTGAATGTTGCGCCGATCACGCCGTTCCTGCAACCGGGCGAGCGGGTCCAGATCTGGACGGAGAATGCGCCGAGCCAGTCGATCTTTGGCATGATCGACCAGCACGTCGCGGCACTCTGACGCTCAGGGCTTTTTGGGCGGTTGCGTGTCGTCTTCGGACAGGATGCGCCATGCGTCGCCTTCGAGGTCTTCGTATTGATTTGCCCGCAAGCTCCACAGGAACGCGGCAAGCCCCAAGGCCCCCAGCACCAGAGAGACCGGAATCAGGATCACAAGAACATTCATACCCGGCCTTTCAAACGTAAAGCGTTCACCAAGACGGTGATCGACGATGTGGACATCGCAATCGCCGCCAGCAAAGGCGTGGCAAAGCCTGCGACGGCAATCGGGATGGCGATGACATTGTAAGCCGCCGAGATCGCAAAATTTTCCAGGATCCGTTTCTTGGCGGCACGCGCCACCAGCGGCAGTTCGATCAGCGGCGCAAGACTGTCTTTCAGCAGCACGATGTCCGAGGCCGCCCGCGATGCATCCGCCGCCGTGGCGGGCGACAGCGATGCATAGGCCGCCGTCAGCGCGCCGGTATCGTTCAGCCCGTCACCGACCATCAGCACCTTGGCGCCGGCCTGTGACAGCGCTTTGATGTAGTGGATCTTGTCCTCGGGCTGGGTTTCCGCCTGCCAGCGGTCGATGCCCAGCATCCGGGCGACGCGCGCTGTCTCGGTCCGGTCGTCGCCGGACACCAGATGCACGGCAAGGCCCTGCTTTTGCCATGCCGTGACCAGGTCCTGTGCGCCATCCCGCAGACCGGCATGCAGTTTGATCCTGCGCGGCGCGGCGTGGCCGATCTGAAGGTAGGTGCCGACACCGGCATCCAGCCATGCGCCGGACCCCAGCCGCACAGTCTGGCCATTCCAGACAGCGCTGAGCCCCTTGCCGGAATGTTCTTTCTGGTCGGTCAGTTGCGCAGGTGTCACCCCGTGCAAGGCGGCGGCGATGGCTTGCGAGACCGGATGCGTCGCGTCCTGCGTCATCGCAAGGGCGATCTCCTGTTCATCACTGCTCAGCGTATCGCGCGCGGCGACGGGCATCGTCAGCGTGCCGGTCTTGTCAAAGACGACCGTGTCGATCTCGGCCAGCCGTTCCAGCGCCGTGCCGTCCTTGACGAGCAATCCCGCGCGGAACAGACGCCCCGCCGCGATGGTGGACACCGCAGGCACCGCCAGCCCCAAAGCACAGGGGCAGGTGATGATCAGCACAGCCACCGCGATATTCAGCGACAGCCGCACATCGCCCGAGACATAGACCCAGCCGGTAAATGTGACGATCGCCAGCAAATGCACCATCGGCGAATAGAACGCCGCCGCACGATCCGCGATCGCGGTGTATTTGTTGCGCACGGCCTCGGCGGCATCGACCATCGTCACCATCTTGCGCAGGGTCGTGTCCATGCCCACGGTCGCCGCGCGGATCGTCAGCGGGCCGGTCATGTTGACCTCGCCCGCCGTGACAGGCGCGCCGGTGGCGGCATGGTGCAGGCGGCTTTCGCCGGTCAGCATGGACCGGTCGATCTGGCTGGCACCTTCGGTCACAGTCCCGTCCACAGGGATACGCCCGCCCGGCAGGACCAATACCAGATCACCCAAGGCAAGATCCGCGAAATCCACCATCTCGCGCACACCGTCACGCAGGCGCATGACGCGCGGGACTTCGAGCGCGGCCAGTTGCGCGGCAGCGGATGCAGCAGCCTTGCGGCTGCGGTGGTCCAGATAGCGCCCGATCAGCAGGAAGAACACCAGCGACACTGCCGCCTCGAAATAGGCATGTTCGCCACCATAGACGGTTTCGAACAGCGACATGCCGGTGGTCAGGATCAAGGCCAGCGAGATCGGCACATCCATGTTCAGCCGCCGCACGCGCAAGGCGGACCAAGCATGCTGAAAGAACGGCTGACCCGCATAAGCGACGGCAGGGATCGAGATCGCGGCGCTGATCAGGTGGAACATGTGCTGGGTCGCGCCCACAGCCCCCGACCAAATCGCCACCGACATCAGCATCACATTCATCATGGCAAAGCCCGATACTGCAATGCGGGTCATCAAGGCGCTGCCGACAGGGTCTTTTTCCGCGCTCAGAAGGCTGGAATCAAGGCTGCGCGCCTCGAACCCCGCCAGTTCCAGCGTGTCGATCAGGGATTCGGGTGCTATGGGCCGGTCAAGACCAACCGTCACGCGTTTCATCGACAGGTTGACGCGGGCAGAGGCGACACCGTCAAGCCGTTCCAGCGCGCGTTCCACGCCGGTGATGCAGGCGACGCAATGGATCGCGGGCAAGGACAGCATGATCTGTTCGACCCCGCGCGACGCGGCTTTGGTCAGCGTCGCTTCGGGGATGCCGATGCAGGCGGGGCAGGCGGCTGCGTCGCTCATCGGTCACGCAACTGGATACGGCGGCGGAAGATCGTGCCGTCCGCGGATTCCAGCTCCAGCCGCAGGTTCCAGTAACCGTCGCGCGACGGCACCATCGCAGTCAGGGCGGTCCCGGTCCATGCGAAATCGGGGGTCATATCTTCGCCTGTGTGGGTCGCGCGGCCAAAGATCGCCTTGCGGACCTGCGGTTGCACCGCCGCGCCATCGGTGTCCCGGATCGCCAGCGTCAGCAGGCCGTCATCCAGCGTCGCGTCGACGTTCCAGCCCAGCGCATCCTGCGCCGCACGATCTACCTCGAAGGTCTGGCTTGCGACATAGGTGCTGCGCGCTTCGACACCGGGAAAGGTGGAAATCGCAAGATAGGCCATCCCGAGATTGACGGCGATGATGATCCCGAACCCGCCGACCATCAGCGCCAGCATATGCTTGCCGGTGAATTGGCGTGGCTCTTGTGCATGTGCGGTCATTGCGATGCCCTTCCGTTGAAAATCGTGTCCGTGTAGGCCCGTTCGCCCGAAATCACGTCTTCGACCCAGAACCGCAGGTCGGTCCGGTCGGCGCTCGCGGCCGGATCACCTGGGCGGGCAGAGACATAGACCCGTTGGAGCAGGGTTTCGTTGGCGGGAACGACGACCCTGCGTTCGTCGGTGCCTTCCAGCGCGATGCGCAGGATATCGTCCGACCGCAGCGACAGATGGAATTCGCGATCCTCGCCCAATTTGTTGAGCAGGCGGATATCGTAGATATTGCGCACCGTGCCGTCGCTCAGCACGACAAAGGTCGGATTGCGCACAGGCGACACGGTCATTTCCAGATCGGCGCGGATGAACATCGCAAAGACCAGGCCGACACCGATGGCGGCCCACATCACGGTATAAAGCATGGTGCGGAACCGCAGGACATGCGCCCAAATGGGCTTCGCCGGTTTGCCTTGCGATTCAGCCTCCTGGTCGGACAGGGCCAGATAGTCGATCAACCCGCGCGGTTTGCCGATCTTGGCCATCACGTCATCGCAGGCGTCGATGCACAACGCGCAGGTGATGCATTCCATCTGCTGGCCGTCGCGGATGTCGATCCCGGCAGGGCAGACGTTGACGCAGGCCATGCAGTCGATGCAATCGCCCGCCCCCTCGACGCGCTGTTTGCCGCGAGGCTCGCCCCGCCAGTCGCGATAGGCGACGGTCAGCGTTTCGGGGTCCATCATCGCGGCCTGAATGCGCGGCCATGGGCACATGTAATTGCAGACCTGTTCGCGCATGAACCCGCCAAAGACGAATGTCGTGGCGGTCAGCACCCCGATCGTGGCCCAAGCGACGAAGGGCGCCTGAAACGTCACCAGATCACGGGCCAGTGTGGGGGCATCCGCGAAATAGAACACCCACGCCCCGCCGGTCGCCACGGCGATCAGCAGCCAGACGGTCCATTTCGTCAAACGCAACCGGATCTTGCGCGCATCCCATTTGGCGTTCCACAGCCGTACGCGGGCGTTGCGGTCGCCTTCGATCCAGCGTTCGACAAGGATGAAAAGGTCTGTCCACACCGTCTGCGGGCAAGTGTACCCGCACCAGACGCGGCCCAGCGCCGAGGTGAACAGGAATAGGCCCAGCCCGGCCATGATGAGCAATCCAGCCACGAAATAGAATTCATGCGACCAGATTTCGACCCAGAAGAAATAGAACCGCCGGTGCGCCATGTCGATCAGGACCGCCTGATCGGGCAGGTTCGGCCCCCGGTCCCATCTGATCCACGGGGTCAGGTAATAGATGCCAAGCGTGACCGCCATCACCCACCATTTGAGATTGCGGTAGTAGCCTTTCACGCGGCGGGGAAAAATCGGCTCTCGCGGCGCATAAAGCGGCTGGTTTTCGGAGGTAGACATTGGATACCTTGTCAAAACGGGTCTGTTCGCAGGCTCCGTTCTATAGACGCCGTCGCAAACAACCTTGATGTGGATCAACCATCCCTCTCGCTTTTGATTTTGAAGCGGCGTAAGTCAGGTCCCATGCAGATCATCCGCCTCGAAAACACCGGCTCTTTACCCTTGTGGCGCAGACCCATCGCGCTTTTGTTCGTGATGGCGATGGCAATGCCGGTCGCTTTTGCGACATGGTCGGCGCTGTTGAACAATTTCGTGATCGAGGTGGCGCAGTTCGACGGGTCGGACATCGGCTGGCTGCATTCGGTGCGCGAAATACCGGGGTTTTTCGCTATCGGGGTGATCGCGCTCATCATGTTCATCCGCGAACAGGTGCTGGGGCTGGTGGCCCTGATCATGCTGGGTACGGCCACCGCCGTGACGGCACAATTTCCCAGCCTTGCCGGGATCCTGACGGTGACGATGCTATCCTCGATCGGGTTTCACTATTACGAGACGGTCAACCAGTCGTTGCAACTGCAATGGATCGACAAAAAGAAGGCCCCGCAGACGCTGGGCTGGCTGTTGTCGGCTGGGTCGGCCGCGACCCTCGTGGTCTATCTGCTGATCGTGCTGACATGGGACCGGCTGGGCCTCAGCTTTACGCTGGTCTATTGGCTGTCGGGCGGGTTCACGGCGGTTGTTGCGATCTTTTGCCTGTTGGCCTATCCGCAGTTCGAATCGCCCCATCCGCAGAACAAGCGCATGGTGCTGCGCCAGCGCTATTGGCTTTATTATGCGCTGCAGTTCATGTCGGGCGCGCGGCGCCAGATCTTCATCGTCTTTGCGGGTTTTATGATGGTCGAGAAATTCGGCTTCAGCGTGTCGGACATCACCCGCCTGTTCATGTTCACGCTGCTGGTCAACATGATCGCGGCCCCGTTTCTGGGGCGGCTGGTGCAGGTGTTCGGCGAACGCCGTGCCATGGTCATCGAATACGTCGGGCTGACTTTCGTGTTCTTCGCCTATGGCGGGCTTTACTATTTCGGCTGGGGTGTGGCGCTGGCGACGGCGCTTTACATCATCAACCACATCTTCTTCAGCCTTGCACTGGCGATGAAGACCTATTTCCAGAAAATCGCGGACCCTGCCGATATCGCACCCACCGCCGCGGTCGCCTTTACCATCAACCATATCGCGGCGGTGTTCCTGCCCGCGCTGCTGGGGTATGTCTGGCTGACCTCGCCTGCCTATGTGTTCATGCTGGCGGCTGGCATGGCGCTGGTGTCGCTGGGGCTGTCGCTGCTCATCCCCCGCCATCCCGGCCCTGGTCACGAGACGGTGTTCCAAAGCCGCCTGCTGGTCGCGGCAGAGTAGAAATCCCGGTCTTTCGCCCTATATCTGATGCACAGCACAGGAGTCCGCTATGTTTTTCATGAAAAGCGCCAAATCCGAAATGATCTCGCCCGATGCCGCCCTGCCGGGGCGCGCGCACCCGATCACGACCGCCGCGACGCATTTTGTCTACGGCACGCCGATCAGCGCGGATGTCCCCGCGGGGATGGAGGTCGCGATTTTCGGCATGGGCTGTTTCTGGGGCGTAGAACGCATGTTCTGGAAACTGGACGGCGTGCAATCGACCATGGTCGGCTACGCGGGCGGCTATACCCCCAACGCCACCTATGAAGAGGTCTGCACCGGCAAGACCGGCCATAACGAAGTGGTGCGCGTGGTCTATGACCCCACCGTGATCAGCTATGACCAGTTGTTGCAGGTGTTCTGGGAAGGTCACGACCCGACCCAAGGCATGCGGCAGGGCAATGACCGTGGCACGCAATACCGGTCCGGCATCTATACGTTCAACGCCGCACAAAAGCAGGCGGCCGAGGCGTCGCGCGACGCGTTCGCTCCGCGTCTGACGCAGGCAGGCTATGGTGCCATCACGACCGAGATCGTGGATGCCCCCACCTTCTATTTCGCCGAGGATTATCACCAGCAATATCTGGCCAAGAACCCGAACGGTTATTGCGGGATTGGCGGCACGGGGGTGACTTGTCCCATCGGTGTCGGCGCTTGACGATGGCGTGATGCGGACCTAAGCCGCACCATCCTTTTTGAAAGCGATGGCGATGACGACCTATACTGCCCTGACCACCATGCCCGGCGAAGACGCGGCCTATGCGCTGTGCGAAGCGCTTGAACAGCTGGACCCCGAACCGATCGGGACCGGCGTGTTCGAGATCGAGGACGGGTCGGGCCTGTGGGAGGTCGCGGCCTATGTTACGGATCGTCCCGATGCGGGCGTGCTCGCCGTGCTTGCGGCGCTGCATGGCGCCAAGCCATTCACGATCTCCGAAGTGCCCGATCAGGACTGGGTCTCCAAGGTACAGCGCGATCTGGCACCTGTCCCAGCGGGGCGTTTTTTCGTCTACGGATCGCATGATGCCGACAAGGTGCCCGACGGCAGCGTCCCCCTGCTGATCGAGGCAGCGATGGCCTTTGGCACCGGCCATCACGGCACGACGCTGGGCTGTCTGCTGGCCTTCGAGGAGGTGCTGGAGATGGGCTTTACCAGCGGGCGCATCCTTGACCTTGGCTGCGGCACGGCGGTGCTGGCAATGGCGGCGGCCAAGGTGCTGGGCGGGCCGGTTCTGGCCAGCGACATCGACCCTGTTGCGATCGACGTGGCCCGCGCAAACGTGGTTGCAAACAACCTGAACGGGAAGGTCGATTGCGTCGTGGCTGCGGGTTTCAACAATGACGATCCGCGCATGGACGGTGCCTTCGATCTGATTTTCGCAAATATTCTGAAAGGTCCGCTGGTTAACCTTGCACCGGAAATCAGCCGTCACACACAACCGGGCGGCTATCTGATTCTCTCTGGTATTCTGAACGAACAGGCCGCAGAGGTCGTCACGGTTTATGCCCAAAACGGGTTTGATCTGTGCAAAATATCACAGATTGGTGATTGGACGACCCTGATCGTGCGCAGGATGCCGCCGAAATGACTATCTTAAGTGCAGTGACGTCATAAAAAGCTTGTCCGGGACGCCCTTTTTAGCGATCTTGGTGTTGTTAAAGTTGTTCATTTATCGGGTGGTTCATCCATGGCGCAGGCCAACGTTCCTTTTGACAAGCGTTTGAAGCAGATTGTGCGCAAGCACGAGCGGCTTTCCAAAGGTGGTGTCAAGACGGTGACCTCTGACGGTTTGATCGTGGTCAAGCCGCGTGTGTATCGTCCCCGGTTCCCGTTGCGCGGAATGATACTGCTTGTGGTTGTGGGCTTCCTGTTCAAAGGACTGTTTCTGGCCAGTGTGGGAGAGGTTGCTTATGGCGAACGCGTTGCCAGCCTCGCGCAGGGCAGTGTGATGGACCGCGCAGGCGCTTGGGTCATGCAGATCGACCCGGCGACCATGATCATCGCGGGCTTTCTGTCCGACGATCTGAACTGACCCATCCCAAAAGAAAAAGCCGCACTGTTTCCAGCGCGGCTTTCATATTTTGATACGTGTGACTTAGCGTGCGCCGCGTGTTGCGATGCTGTCGATATCGCCGATGCAAAGGCCGATGTCGTCCAGTTCGCGCGCGGACAGCTTGGACAACGCGTTGCGGGTGATCCGCGCATCATTCCATGCAGCGATCGCGGCGATGGCGGAAACGAAAAAACTTGTCATTCGACCGGCAGACATGCCGGCGGTGGTGCGGTTGGTTGCAAAAGTGGCCATGGCCATGATCCTTATCTGTGCTGCTGTGCAGCGAAAAACTGATAGGCCGCACTTATGAGCCTTTCCCGCGCCGCACCAGAGCTGTTTTTGCATGGGTCATATGCGTTTTCAGAATGACTAATATTTGTGCAATACTTTCGTAACACTCCTTTAATCATTGGGCTTCGCGATGTCGCTTTCAGCGCGCAAAGCGCCGCCCGCTGGCGGTGCACCCGCAAAGCCGCTTGGTCTTTGTTCGCCTTTTGTGCTAGCGTTTCTGCAACAAAGAACAACGGGGCGAGCAATGCGTGTATTGGGGATAGATCCGGGCCTGCGGAACATGGGCTGGGGACTGATCGATGTGGCCGGGTCGCGGATCACGCATGTTGCCAACGGGATCGCCCATTCGACGGGGAATGATCTGGCCATGCGCCTGTTATCCTTGCATGACCAGCTTGCCGCCATGATCGCGCTGCATGGACCGACCGAGGCTGCGGTCGAACAGACCTTCGTCAACAAGGACGGTGTCGGCACGCTGAAACTGGGGCAGGCGCGGGGGATCGCGCTTTTGGTCACGGCGCAGGCGGGGCTGATCATCGGGGAATATGCGCCCAATGCGGTGAAAAAGGCCGTGGTCGGTGTGGGTCATGCCGACAAGGTGCAGATCGCGCATATGGTCAAACTGCAATTGCCCGGTGTGAAACTGGCGGGGCCGGATGCCGCCGATGCGCTCGCCATCGCGATCTGCCATGCCCATCACCTGCAATCGGCCAATCGGTTGAACGCAGCGCTCGCAAAGGCCAGCGCATGATCGGGAAAATTGCCGGACGGCTGGAATATCGCAGCACCGACCACGTGCTGATCGACGTGCGCGGGGTAGGCTATCTGGTCTATGTGTCTGACCGCGTGATGGCCGGCCTGCCGCGCAACGGCGAAGCTGTGGCGCTTTATACTGACCTGCTGGTGCGTGAAGACCTGATGCAGCTTTTCGGTTTCACGACGCTGGTGGAAAAGGAATGGCACCGCCTGTTGATGTCAGTGCAGGGGATTGGGGCGAAAGCCTCGCTGGCGATCCTTGGCGCGCTGGGGGCGGATGGCGTCAGCCGCGCGATTGCGCTGGGTGACTGGAACGCCGTGGCCAAGGCCAAGGGCGTGGGGCCGAAAACCGCGCAGCGCGTGATCATCGAGCTGAAAGACAAGGCCCCCGGTGTGATGGCGCTTGGTGCGGGCCTGACCGCCGCAACTGGCGATGACGTGATAGAGGCCGACCCCGCCGCCGCACCGCGCGCCACCCCGCAACCCGCCAGCACTGCGCAGGCCGATGCGATGTCGGCACTGGCGAACCTTGGCTATGCGCCGGGTGATGCGGCAAGTGCTGTGGCGCAGGCGCTGGGCGCAGATCCGCAGGCGGATGCCTCTGCGCTGATCCGCGCCGCCTTGAAGCTGCTGGCGCCGAAAGGCTAGATGGGCGGATGACCCAGCCCGACCCCACCCTGCGCCCTGAACGCCAGCCCGAGGATGCCGACCGCGCCCTGCGGCCGCAGACCTTGGACGAATTCATCGGCCAGCGCGAGGCGCGCGCGAACCTCAAGGTGTTCATCGAAAGCGCACGTCGTCGGGGCGAGGCGATGGATCACACGCTGTTCCATGGTCCCCCCGGTCTGGGCAAGACCACACTGGCGCAGATCATGGCGCGCGAATTGGGTGTTGGCTTTCGCATGACATCGGGTCCGGTGCTGGCCAAGGCGGGCGATCTGGCCGCGATCCTGACCAATCTCGAAGCGCGCGATGTGCTGTTCATCGACGAAATCCACCGGCTTAACCCTGCGGTGGAAGAGGTGCTCTATCCCGCGCTCGAAGATTTCGCGCTGGATCTGGTGATCGGCGAAGGCCCTGCCGCGCGCACCGTGCGGATCGAACTCCAGCCTTTCACCTTGGTCGGTGCGACCACCCGCATGGGCCTGCTGACCACGCCGCTCCGTGACCGTTTCGGCATTCCGACACGGCTGGAATTCTACACGCAGGACGAATTGCACCTGATCGTCACACGTGCCGCCCGCCTGCTGGGTGCGCCCGCCGCGGATGAGGGCGCGCGCGAGATCGCCCGCCGTGCGCGGGGCACGCCGCGGATCGCGGGGCGGTTGCTGCGTCGCGTCGTCGATTTCGCGATCGTCGAAGGCGATGGCACCGTCACGCAGGAAATCGCCGATATGGCGCTGAACCGGCTGGGCGTCGATGATCTGGGGCTGGATCAGGCCGACCGCCGCTATCTGCGGCTGATAGCGGAAAGCTATGCCGGCGGGCCTGTGGGCATCGAAACACTGTCCGCCGCCCTATCCGAAAGCCGCGACAGTCTGGAGGATGTGATCGAGCCATACTTGCTGCAAAAAGGCCTGATCCAGCGCACCCCGCGCGGGCGGATGCTGGCGCAGGCGGCTTGGACCCATCTGGGGTTGGACGCGCCACGACCGCAATCGGATTTGTTTGGATAGATGACGGACCTTGCCCCCTATTTCACCCGCTCTGACGGCGCCTACGTGTTTGCCCGCTGGGGGCGGCCCATCGTGCCGGTGGTCTTTGGTGTCGATGATGCGACGCTTGCGGTGTTCAAAGGCGCGATCGAGGCGGTGGTCGTGCTGGCCAATCACAAGATGGATGAGGTCGATACCGAACTGGGTGCAAACCTGATGGTGTTTTTCTGCCGCGACTGGGCGGAATTGACCGAGGTGCCGCATCTGGACCGGCTGGTGCCCGACCTTGCGCCGCTGGTTGCCCGGTTGCAGCAGGCAGAGGCCAACCAATACCGGATTTTCCGGTTCGATGATGCGGGCGGGATCAAGGCTGCCTTTGTCTTTCTGCGGCTGGACGCGCATCTGGAACAGGTGCCTGCCGATACGCTCGCCTTGTCACAGGCTGTGCAGGTGATCGTGCTCTGGTCCGACCTGGCGTTCACCGACACCCCGCCACTGGCGCTGATCGACGGCAAGGCCGTGCTGCGGCCAGAGGTGGCGGATGTGATCCGCGCGGCTTATGATCCGGTGATGCCGGTTGCGGCGCGCGATCCCGCCCATGCGCTGCGGCTTGCCGCCCGTGTTCAAAGGCCTGCCTGACGCAGAGATGATCAGTTCTCTATCGCGACCGGGTGTTGGGTCGCTTCAGCCTTGGCAACGTCGGGGACATGCCCGCAGTTTCCACACTCTTCGATCATGCGGTCCCCTGCGGGCTTGTCGGTCTAGCGTCATACCGCCGGATCACTCCACGGGAAGAAAGGCGTCGGCTGACATTTCTGTCGGTCTCTCGACGCAGCGATCCACGCCGCCGCCGCCGTAGCGCAGGCGCTGGGCGTCCTGATCCACCATGACGATGTCAAGATCGGCACAGCTTGTCACGCCAAAGGGTGGTCCGTTGACGCAATCGGTGAAGTCGACAGCCTCGCCGATCACAAGAGGATATTCTGCAAGACCGACGGCCCCCCAAAGATCGGGCACATCCACAAAGATCGTCACCAGCGACTAGTCGTTGACAAGATTGATGGCCAGGGCACCCGCGGGTTCCTCGACATTTCCCTGCTGTTCCCATGGGCCGCCGGAGGCGTATTCGAAGATCTGCGTCCGGAGTTCTTCATCGGTATAAACGGCGACAAGCAGTTCCTGCTTTTCCTCGCTGAAGGTTGTGGTCATGCGCAGATAGGCCGTGCCGCCGTCGGGGGTGGGCTGTGCTGCGGCCTCAGTCTGCCATGTCCCGACGATGTCGGACGGCGTGGTGTTGGCGATGGCCGGGACAGCGGTCGCGGCGCCAAGGAAGAACACTGCTCCCAAGCTGCGATAGTTCATTTGATATCCTTTCCTGGTGGTGACGGGTCGATGGGCGCGCCATCAGTATATCCAATGGAAATTTCCATTGGATATATAAGTGCCGGCCAGTGCGGCGTTGTCCAGCCAAGATTTCCGCTGTAAACAATTTCGTGAGACGGCAGTAACCAACCGCACAAAGTGCTTGTTCCGTCGATGCCGCGATTTGACAGAAAAGCCACTGAATGACCCCAATTCACGATCAACCCCAAACGGCCACCCGCGCTGTCGCTACGCACAGGTTTGACCTGCGCGTCTATTACGAGGACACCGATCTGGCGGGGATCGTCTATTACGCCAATTACCTGAAATTCATCGAACGCGCGCGCAGCGAATGGGTACGCGAGCTTGGCATCGACCAGACGCGAATGAAGGCCGAAGGGCAGGTTTTCGCTGTCCGCAGGGTCGAGGCGGACTATCTGTCGCCCGCCCGCTATGACGATGTGCTGCATGTCGAAACCGTGATGCTGCCGGGGTCAGGCGCGCGTCTTGTGATGCAGCAGGACGTCAAACGCGGGGATATGGTGCTGTTTTCTGCCGTCGTGACCATCATCTGCATGACCAGCGACGGCACCGTCGTGCGTCTACCGGCGGCGATCCGCCAAGCCGGGCGCTAAAATCACGCGCAATTCGGCTTTGTGATGCTGGTTTGGTTGGATTTAGCTTATGCTTTGCGCTAATGATGGGTGCAATTGAGCCCGAACAGGGCCGTCAGGCAGAGCAGGCACATGGAAGTAGCACACGAATTCACAATGTGGGCGTTGTTCGCGCGCGCCACGATCATCGTAAAACTGGTGATGATCATGCTGGTCTTCGCATCGATCTGGTGCTGGGCGATCATCATCGACAAGACCATCCAGTATCGCCGCGCCAGGACCGAGGCGGACATATTCGACCGCGCCTTCTGGTCGGGGGAACCACTGGATCAATTGTTCGACCAGATCGGCCCTGACCCTGACGGCGCCTCCGAAAAGATCTTCGCGGCGGGGATGCTCGAATGGCGCAGGTCGCACAGGCAGGATGGTGGCCTGATCGCGGGGGCGACCGCACGCATCGACAGGTCGATGGATGTCGCAATCGCCAAGGAATCCGGACGGCTGCAAAAAAGTCTGGCGGTTCTTGCGACGGTCGGATCGACGGCCCCTTTCGTCGGGCTGTTCGGCACCGTCTGGGGCATCATGAACGCCTTCATCGAGATCGCAGAGGCGCAGAATACCAATCTTGCCGTGGTTGCACCCGGCATTGCCGAGGCGTTGCTGGCGACGGGCCTTGGCCTGTTGGCGGCTATTCCGGCCGTCATCTATTACAACAAACTGTCGGCCGACAGTGACCGGATCGTGGCAGGATACGAGGCTTTCGCCGATGAATTCGCCACCATCCTGAGCCGGCAACTGGATAGCTGAGATGAGCGCGGGTGCCATAAAGACAGTGGACAGCGGTGGCGGCAGGGGCCGCCGCAGGTCGCGCCGTGCGCTGCCGATGTCGGAAATCAACGTCACCCCCTTCGTCGACATCATGCTTGTTCTGCTGATCATCTTCATGGTGGCGGCCCCTTTGTCGGTCGTCGGTGTCCCGGTGGAATTGCCACAAACCGCCGCTACCGCCTTGCCCGGTGACGAAGAGGAGCCGCTCACTGTGACAATCACCGCCCAGGGCGTCGTGATGATCCAGGAAACCGAAGTGCCGCCTGCTGAACTTGTCACGCGCCTGCGCGCCATCGCGGCGGAACGTACCAGCAACAAGATCTTCCTGCGCGCCGATGGGTCCAACGCGTGGAACCGCGTGGCCGAGGTGATGGGCGCGCTGAATGCGGGCGGATTTTCCGACATCGGCCTCGTGACGGATATCGGCGGCCCGACCTTCGACGGTTCCGACGGATAAGATGCAGACGCCTGGCACGTATATCTCTGCGGTCGGCCATGTTGGTTTGATCGGCTGGCTCCTGCTTGGGTGGGGGATGCAATCGCAGCCGCTGCCCATGGAAGTCATGGATGTGTCCATCATGTCTGGCGAGGAATTCGAACAGATGATGGCGGCCCGCACGCCCGACCCCGGCGACGCGCCGCCCACCGCGCCCGTGCAGCCTGTCATCGAGGAAACGCCAGCGCCTCCTGTTGCCGAAACCCCGCCAGAGCCTGCGCCGCCGCCAGAACCCGTTGCGCCACCCGTTGTCGAGACACCGCCGCCGCCCGCGCCTGAAATTCCGCCTGCCGACGTGACAGATGCAGCGCCAGTGGCGCCGGTGCCCCCTGCCGAGCCTGTGCCCGCGCCCGACCTGCCGCCAAGCGATGACCCGACGCAGGCCCCCGCGAACCGGATCGCGTCGACCCCGACCGCGCCGCCGCCGCCCGACGCGGAGGTTTCCGACATCGCGCGCGAGGCTGTCGTGCCGGATGACACCGCGCCCGCCGAGGTCGCCGTGCCGGAACAAGAGGCCACGGCACCGGAACAGACCGCGACCGAGATTGTCATCGCGGATGAACGTCCGCGCGGCGCGGTCGAAACCTCGATCCGTCCTGTCGCGCGTCCAGCGCGCCCCGCGCCGCCCGCGCCCGAACAAGAAACAACGACCGCAGACCCCACGCCGGACCCCGCGCCGACACCCGCACCTGTCCCCGACACTAGCGATGCGGTCGCCGACGCGCTTGCCGCCGCTGTCGCAAGCAGTTCCGCCCCTGCCGTGCAGGCCGGCCCGCCTATGACCGGGGCCGAGCAAGAGAGTTTCCGCCTTGCGGTGAATAGTTGTTGGAACGTGGATCCCGGCTCTATGGCCTCGCTTGTCACTGTCGCCGTGGGCTTTGAACTGAACCGCGACGGAACAGTCGTGAACAACGAAGTGCGTTTGCTATCGTCTAGCGGTGACCAATCTGCGATCAATATTGCATTCGACGCGGCGCGCCGCGCGATCCTGCGCTGTCAACGTGGCGGATATCAGCTACCTGCTGACAAATATGACCAGTGGCGCGAAGTTGTGATTACATTCGACCCCAGCGGTATGCGATCAAGGTAAGTGAAAGACAGGTGCAGGCGGGCGGCGCGACGTGTATATGCCCCACTACGACGCAGAAAAGATGCTTACCGGGCGGGATGCCTGGCAGCGAAAGAGGCAGAGAAGATGAAAAGACTTTTGACGTTGCTGATCGCGCTGATGCTCGCGGGACCGGCGCTTGCGCAGGGTGGCCCGTTGCGACTGACGATCACGGATGGTGTGATCGAGCCGATCACCTTTGCGGTTCCGACATTCGAGGCTGAAAATCCGCAGGCCGGACAGCTTGCGTCCGATCTGACGCGCCTTGTCGCGCAGAACCTATCTGGCACCGGCCTGTTTCGCGAAGTGCCCGCGAACGCCTTTATCTCTCAGGTCAATTCCTTCGTGCAGCCGGTTGCCTTTGCCGATTGGCGCGCGGTGAATGCGCAGGCGTTGGTTGTGGGCGCGGTCAGTGTCAACGGCGATCAGGTCAATGTGAAATTCCGCCTGTTCGATATCTTCTCGGGGCAGGAACTGGGCAGCGGTCTGCAATTCGCCGGCACGACCGCAGGCTGGCGGCGCATGGGCCACAAAGTGTCCGATGCCGTCTATAGCCGGATCACCGGCGAAGGCGGTTATTTCGACAGCCGCGTGGTTTTTGTTGCCGAAAGCGGCCCTAAGGATAACCGCCTGAAACGGCTTGCGATCATGGATTACGATGGCGCCAATGTGCAGTTCCTGACCGACAGCAGCAATATCGTGCTGGCGCCTCGGTTCTCGCCGCGTGGCGATCAGGTGCTTTATACCAGCTTTGAGTCCGGTTTTCCGCGCATCAACCTGCTGGATGTGGCCAATGTCGGCCGCCGTCAGATCGCCACAGCCCCCGGCGAGATGTCGTTCAGCCCGCGGTTTTCGCGCGACGGGCGGCAGGTGATCTATAGCCTGTCCAACGGCGGGACGACCGATATCTACCGCACCGATCTGGACACCGGCCAGCATGTGCGCCTGACCGCCACACCCTCGATCGACACCGCGCCAAGCCTGTCGCCCGACGGGTCGCAGATCGTGTTCGAAAGCGACCGTTCCGGGACCCAGCAGCTTTACATCATGTCATCCTCGGGTGGCGACGCGCGCCGGATTTCCTTTGGCGAAGGCCGTTACAGCACGCCCGTCTGGTCGCCGCGCGGCGATCTGGTGGCCTTTACCAAGCAGAATGCGGGGCGGTTCCATATCGGCGTGATGCGCACCGACGGATCGGAAGAGCGTTTGCTGACCTCGTCTTTCCTAGACGAAGGGCCGACCTGGTCGCCCAATGGCCGCGTCATCATGTTCACTCGCGAAACGCAGGGTGCGGATGGGGCAAGCGCGCTTTACTCGGTTGATATTTCCGGCCGTAACCTGCGGGCAGTCCCGATCCAGAGCGCAGCCTCGGACGCGTCCTGGGGGCCATTGCAGCCGTGACCGGACGGCACGACCCGTTTCCAGACCGCTGGCACCATGCTATACTGATGAAAATGAGCAGATAAACAGGATCACCCCATGAAGATGATGACAAAGGCGACAGTTTTGCTTTTGGTGCTGGCAACCGCGGCCTGTACCAACCCGAACCGGTTTGGCGCAGGTGGCGTCGGCGGTGCCGGGGGGGCAGGCGCGGATGGCTTTGGTGCCAACGCCGGGATGGCAGGGTCCGCCAGCGACCCGCGCAGCCCGATGTTCTTCAATCAGACAATCGGTGACCGTGTCCTCTTTGCGGTCGATCAGTCGACGATCAGCCCCGAAGGCCGCACCATCCTTGACGGGCAGGCGCAATGGCTGCTGACCAATGCCGATTACCGCGCCGTCATCGAAGGCCATGCCGATGAACAGGGCACGCGCGAATACAACCTCGCCCTGGGTTTCCGCCGCGCCAATGCGGTGCGCGAATATCTTGTGTCGCGCGGCGTGCCGTCGTCCCGTCTTGAAGTGACGAGCTATGGCAAGGAACGCCCGATCGAGGTTTGCTCGAACGAGGCCTGCTATTCCCAGAACCGCAGGGCTGTGACGGTCTTGTCCTTTTCGGCGCTGACAAGCTGATCCAGACCGGGGGCCGATGATGCTGCACCGAATTCTTGCTGTTTGTGCCGTTCTTGCGGCCCCTTTGCCCGCTTTTGCGCAGGATCAGACGCTGGCGGACATCCGCCAGCAATTGACGGCGCTTTACATCGACGTGCAGCGCCTGCGCACTGAATTGTCCACCACGGGCGGGCTGTCGAGCGGTGTTGCCGGGGCGACCCCGCTTGATCGGCTGAATGCAATCGAGGCGGAATTGCAGCGCCTTACCTCAAAAGCGGAAGAGCTGGAATTCCGGGTCAATCGTATCACGGTGGACGGCACGAACCGCATCGGCGATCTGGAATTCCGGCTGTGCGAACTGGAACCCAATTGCGACATCGCGAACCTTGGCGACACGCCGTCGCTGGGTGGTGTCGACAATTCGGCAGGTGTGCCTGTCGCCAACCCTCCGCCTGTGACAGGCGGCCCTGCCGTCGCAATCGGTGAACAGGACGACATCCGGCGGGCGCAGGAGGCGCTCGCCTCGGGTGACTTTCGCGGCGCCGTGGATCAGCTATCGACCTTTGCCACGACCTATCCGGGAAGCCCGCTAGCGCCCGAAGCCGCGTTCATCCGCGGTCAGGCGCTGGAAGGATTGGGCGAGAACACCAGCGCCGCGCGCGCGTTTCTGGAATCCTTTTCAGCCGATCCGGCAGGCCAGCGTGCGCCCCAATCGCTGTTCCGGCTTGGTGCGTCCCTTGGGGCGATCGGCCAGACGCAGGATGCCTGCCTGACACTGGCCGAGGTAAACGTGCGTTTCCCGAATGACCCCGCTGTCAATGACGCCCGCCTGGCGATGCAAAATCTGGGATGTCAGTAAAGCGCCACCAACCGCAATGCGCCCCCGGATTCGTTGCGCTTTTGCAAGGCGGCACCCCGGTCGGGCTTGCGGTGTCGGGGGGCGGCGATTCGATTGCTCTGCTGCATCTGGCCGCTGCGATCGGCGGTCGGATCAGCGTCGCGTCGGTCGATCATGGGCTGCGGGCGTCGTCTGCCGACGAATGCGCGATGGTGGCGGATATCTGCGCAGGCTACGGGCTGCCACACCAGACCTTGCGCTGGACCGGCTGGGACCGGCGCGGAAACCTTCAGGATCAAGCGCGCAAGGCGCGGTACGGGTTGCTGGGCAACTGGGCGCGGGCACAGGGGATTGCGGACATTGCGCTTGGCCATACCGCAGACGATCAGGCGGAAACAATCATCATGGCGCTGGTGCGTGGTGCGGGGGTGGACGGCTTGGCTGGCATGGCCCCCGTCACCGCGCGCGATGGTCTGCGTTTTCACCGCCCGCTGTTGGACGTGACACGGGACGCGCTGCGCGCCCATCTGACCGCGCGGGGGCATCTCTGGTGCGACGACCCTTCCAACGACGACCCGCGCTACGAGCGGATCAGGATCAGGCAGGCCGCAGGCGCTCTGGCTGATCTTGGGCTGACGCCGCAGGCCTTGGGGCAGGTTGCGCAGAACATGGGTGCGGCAGCGGCGGCGCTTGACCGTCAGACCGGCGATCTGTCGCGCGCCTACCTGCTGCACCAGCACGGTGACGTGCTGATCACGCTGCCGCTGCAGGCCCTGTCGCAGGAACAGGCGCGCCGTCTGGTGCTGGCTGCGATGGGGCAGGTCAACCGGCATCTCGCTGCGCCGCGCCGTGACGAACAGCTCCGCCTGATGCGGACCTTGCTGGATGGGCAAGGGACGACGCTGGGCGGTTGCCTGCTGAGCTTTGAAGGTCCTGTGCTGCGCGTCAGCCGCGAACCGAAGGCTGTTGCAGACTTGATTTTGCCCACGGATGCGATTTGGGACGGGCGCTGGCGCCTGTCGGGACCGCATGCGCCCGACCTTGCCTTGGGCGCGCTGGGGGCGGGGATCGATCTCTGCCCCGACTCGCGGGACACTGGGCTGCCGCGCCGGTCATTGCAGGCAACCCCCGCAGTCTGGCGCGCCGATGCGCTGATTTCCGCGCCTTTGGCTGGTTTTGGCGCAGGTTGGTCAGCGCAGATTGTCGCGGAATAGCGCTGCGCACGGCTTTGCGCATTGAAGATCGGCGGTTTGTCCCTATTCTAATGATAACCACACAGGCACGAGTCTGTCGCCTGTTTGACGATGTGATAGGAGTCCCCCTTGGGTAACGCACGCAACATGGTCTTTTGGGTCGTCATGTTCTTGATGGTCCTGGCCTTATTCAACCTGTTCAGCAGCCCCGCCAGCACGACCGGCGGCGATGCGCGCAGCTTTTCCACCTTCGTTGAAGCCGTCCAATCCGGCCGCGTGACCGATGCCGTGATCGACGGCGAAAGGGTGCGCTATTCCGAAGGCGGGCGGAACTATACGACCATCGCGCCATCGGATGCGGAAATCACCAATCTGCTGATCGGCGCCAATGTCCCGTTCGAGGCCCGCAGCCAGGAAACATCGGTGTTCCAGTCGTTCCTTGTCAGCTTGCTGCCGTTCCTTTTGCTGATCGGTGTCTGGGTCTATTTCATGAACCGGATGCAGGGCGGCGGCAAAGGCGGGGCGATGGGGTTCGGCAAATCCAAAGCCAAGCTCTTGACCGAGAAATCGGGCCGCGTGACGTTTGATGATGTCGCGGGCATCGACGAGGCCAAGGAAGAACTGGAAGAGATCGTCGAATTCCTGCGCAACCCGCAAAAGTTCAGCCGTCTTGGCGGCAAGATCCCCAAAGGCGCGCTGCTTGTCGGCCCTCCGGGCACCGGTAAGACGCTGCTTGCGCGCGCCATCGCGGGCGAGGCAGGCGTGCCGTTCTTCACGATCTCGGGCTCTGACTTTGTGGAAATGTTCGTCGGTGTCGGCGCATCCCGTGTGCGCGACATGTTCGAGCAGGCGAAAAAGAACGCTCCTTGCATTGTCTTCATCGACGAAATCGACGCCGTTGGCCGCGCCCGTGGTGTCGGCATGGGCGGTGGCAACGACGAACGCGAACAGACGCTGAACCAGCTTCTGGTCGAAATGGACGGGTTCGAGGCCAACGAAGGCGTCATCATCGTCGCCGCCACCAACCGGCGCGACGTGCTTGACCCTGCCTTGCTGCGTCCGGGTCGTTTCGACCGTCAGGTCACGGTTCCGAATCCCGACATCAAGGGCCGCGAAAAGATCCTTGGCGTGCATGCGCGCAAGGTTCCCTTGGGCCCTGATGTCGATCTGCGGATCATCGCGCGCGGCTCGCCCGGGTTTTCCGGCGCGGATCTGGCGAACCTCGTGAACGAGGCCGCGTTGATGGCCGCGCGTGTCGGTCGGCGGTTCGTCACCATGATCGATTTCGAATCGGCCAAGGACAAGGTGATGATGGGTGCTGAACGCCGGTCGATGGTGATGACAGCCGAGCAAAAGGAAATGACCGCCTATCACGAGGCGGGCCACGCGATCGTGGGCATCAAGCTGCCGAAATGCGACCCTGTCTACAAGGCGACAATCATTCCGCGCGGCGGTGCGCTGGGCATGGTGATGAGCCTGCCGGAAATGGACCGTCTGAACATGTTCAAGGACGAATGCCACCAGCGTCTTGCGATGACGATGGCGGGCAAGGCGGCCGAGATCATCAAATACGGCCCCGATTCCGTCAGCAACGGCCCTGCCGGTGACATCCAGCAGGCCAGCCAGCTGGCCCGCGCGATGGTGCTGCGCTGGGGGATGTCCGACAAGATCGGCAACATCGATTATGCCGAAGCGCATGAAGGCTATCAGGGCAACACCGCTGGTCTCTCGGTATCGGCCGATACCAAGGTCATGATCGAGGAAGAAGTCCGCAGGTTCATTCAGGACGGTTATGACCTGGCCTACAAGGTCATCACCGAAAAGAAGGAAGAGTTCGAACGGCTGGCACAGGGCTTGCTCGAATACGAGACCCTGACCGGCGATGAGATCAAGCGCGTCATGGCGGGTGAACTGCCACATGCGACGGACGACAAAGGCGGCACCCCGCCGTCTGCCGGGTCGTCGGTGACGGCGATCCCCAAGACCAAGCCGAAAAAGCCGCGCGCGCCTGACGGCGGGCTGGAACCAGAACCTTCGGTCTGACACACCAAACGCCGCCCCACGGGGCGGCGTTTTGCATTGCTGCTCCGGCCCCTGCGGGGCCGGATGCCTCCGGCGGGGATATTTTTTCTCGGAAGATGGGTTGTCTTTTTGCGCCGCGCGCGGCCAATGTTGCGCAGCATCAGGAGATCGGCCATGCCCGCGTTGAAGAAGACAGAGATCATCGGCGAAGTTGTCTGGCTGGGTCTTGTGCCGGACCGTGATGTCGCCCTGACATCCGTTGCTGTGCGGGAGGCGGAACTGACCTATGCGGGTATCCCCGGCGAGGCGCATGGTGGCCTGACCCGCCCGTCCTGTTCGCGCGTGATCAGCCAGCATCCACGCGGCACCGAAATCCGCAACGTGCGCCAGCTCTGCGTCATGTCCGCAGAAGAATTGGCGCAGATCGCCGCCGCTTGCGGGCTGGGCGATCTTGATCCGGCCTATGCGGGTGCGTCGCTGGTGGTGCGCGGCATTCCCGATTTCACGCATCTGCCGCCGTCGTCGCGCCTGCAGTTTCCGGACGGATCGGTGATTGTCGTCGACATGGAAAACCAGCCTTGCCATCTGCCTGCCAAGGCGATCAACGCCGACCATCCGGGGGCGGGCGACCGGTTCAAGGCGGCGGCCAAGGACAGGCGCGGCGTGACCGCATGGGTCGAACGCGAAGGCCATGTGCGGGTGGGGGACACCGTGACGTTGCATGTGCCCGGCCAGCGCGGCTGGAATCCCTGAAGTTATCGCTTTGGACCATCGACAGGGTCAGCACAGGAAAGATCACATGGCCGTCACATCCGACATCGAGATCGCCCGCGCCGCGACCAAGCGCCCCATTCAGGAAATCGGCGCAAAGCTGGGGATCGAAAGCGCCGATCTGGTGCCTTACGGCCATGACAAGGCCAAGGTCAGCCAGCGCCTGATCGACGCCGTGCAGGACCGCCCTGATGGCAAGCTGATCCTTGTCACCGCGATCAACCCCACGCTCGCAGGCGAAGGCAAGACGACGACGACCGTGGGTCTGGGTGACGGGCTGAATGCGATCGGCAAAAAGGCGGTGGTCTGTATCCGCGAGGCGTCGCTCGGCCCATGCTTTGGCATGAAGGGTGGGGCGGCAGGCGGTGGCTATGCGCAGGTGATCCCGATGGAGGATATGAACCTGCATTTCACCGGCGATTTCCACGCCATCACATCCGCGCATAACCTGCTGGCCGCGATGATCGACAACCATGTCTATTGGGGCAACAGTCTTGATATCGACATCCGCCGTGTCGTCTGGCGGCGTGTCATGGATATGAACGACCGCGCCCTGCGCCAGATAACCGTATCGCTGGGCGGCGTGCGCAACGGTTTCCCGCGCGAGACGGGGTTCGACATCACAGTCGCGTCCGAGGTGATGGCGATCCTCTGTCTGGCCCGCAACCTGGCCGATCTGCAACAGCGGCTGGGCGATATCATCGTGGCCTACCGTCGCGACAAGACGCCTGTGACCTGCCGTGACCTCAAGGCGGATGGCGCGATGACGGTGCTGCTCAAGGATGCGCTACAGCCCAACCTGGTGCAGACGCTGGAAAACAACCCCGCCTTTGTGCATGGCGGGCCATTCGCCAATATCGCGCATGGCTGCAATTCGGTGACGGCGACGACGACCGCGCTGAAGCTTGCGGATTACGTCGTGACCGAGGCGGGGTTCGGGGCCGACCTGGGTGCTGAGAAATTCATGAACATCAAATGCCGCAAGGCGGGCATCGCGCCATCCTGCGTTGTCGTCGTGGCCACAGTGCGCGCGATGAAGATGAACGGCGGTGTCCCCAAGGCCGATCTGGGGGCCGAGAATGTCGCCGCAGTGCAGGCGGGCTGCGCCAACCTTGGCCGCCATATCGCCAATGTGACATCCTTTGGTGTGCCGGTGGTCGTTGCGATCAACCATTTCGTCACCGATACAGAGGCCGAGGTTGAGGCTGTGAAAGCCTATGTCGCGTCCCAAGGGGCGGAGGCGATCCTGTGTAAACACTGGGCGCAGGGGTCGGCGGGGATCATCGACCTTGCCACCCGCGTGGCCGAGATCGCGGATGCGGGCGGGGCCAGTTTCGCGCCGACCTATCCCGATGACCTGCCGCTGTTCGACAAGATGCAGACCATCGCGCAAAAGATCTATCGCGCGGATGGCGTTGTGGCTGATGACAGGATCCGTGACCAGCTGCGGCAATGGGAAGATCAGGGATACGGCCATCTGCCCGTCTGCATGGCCAAGACGCAATACAGCTTTACCACCGATCCCGAAAGGCGCGGCGCGCCTACGGGGTTCACCATTCCCGTGCGCGAGGTCCGGCTAAGTGCGGGGGCCGGTTTCATCGTCGCCATCTGCGGCGAGATCATGACGATGCCGGGCTTGCCCAGCGTGCCTGCAGCTGAATCGATCATGCTCAATGACGATGGCCAGATCGAAGGGTTGTTCTGAGGCGGCTTGTCCTGTTGTCATCGGGTCGTCCACGGCGTATCCGGCAAGCGGGCCGAGGCAAAGAGGACCGGACGTGAAGACACCGCAGGATTGCAACGATATGGCCGACATCCGGCACGAGATCGACCGGATCGACGCCGAGCTCGTGCGGACACTGGCCGAACGCGCTGCCTATATCGACCGCGCGGCGGCGATCAAGGCTGTGGCAGGTCTGCCCGCCCGCATCACCCCCCGCGTGGAAGAGGTGGTGGCGAATGTGCGCGGTCATGCAAAGGCACAGGGCCTGTCGCCTGATCTGGTCGAGGCGCTTTGGCGGCAGTTGATCGACTGGTCGATCGCGCGCGAGGAAACCCGGCTTGGGCCGGACAGCGACAGGAAAGATATCCGATGACGGCTCAAGTTCTGGACGGCAAGGCCTTTGCGGCCAAGCTGCGGGTGACCATCGCGGGTCACGTGGCGGGTTTGAAAAAGGATCACGGCATTGTGCCGGGGTTAGCCGTTGTGCTGGTGGGCGAGGATCCTGCTAGTCAGGTCTATGTCCGCAACAAGGGCAAGATGACGGTCGAGGTGGGGATGCACAGTTTCGAGCATCGCCTGCCTGACACTACGTCAGAGGCCGATCTGCTGGCGCTGATTGCGGAACTGAACGCCGATCCGGCGGTGCATGGCATCCTTGTGCAGCTGCCGCTGCCCGGGCATCTGAACAGCGATCTGGTGATCAACAGCATCGATCCGGCCAAGGATGTGGACGGGTTCCATATCTCGAACGTGGGGCTTTTGGGGACGGGGCAGAAAGCGATGGTGCCGTGCACGCCTTTGGGTTGCCTGATGCTGCTCCGCGATCATCACGGGTCTTTGGCGGGCAAACATGCGGTGGTGATCGGGCGGTCCAATATCGTGGGCAAGCCAATGGCGCAGTTGTTGCTGGGCGACAGCTGCACCGTCACCATCGCGCATAGCCGCACGGCTGACCTGCCCGCGATGGTCCGGCAGGCGGATATCGTCGTGGCCGCCGTTGGCCGCGCGCGCTTGGTGCAGGGCGATTGGATCAAGCCAGGGGCGACGGTGATCGACGTGGGCATCAACCGGATCGCCACCGATGATGGCGGCACGCGGTTGGTGGGGGATGTGGATTATGACAGCTGCGCTGCCGTGGCAGGCGCGATCACGCCGGTGCCGGGCGGGGTCGGGCCGATGACGATTGCCTGCCTGCTGGCCACTACCGTGACCGCCTGTTGTCGCGCCAATGGGCTGGCGGAGCCCGAGGGGCTGACCGTCTGATCCGCCTGCTGCGCAGACGGAGCCTCTGGCGGGGATCACGTCAAATCGCGCTTGCGCGAATTGACGCGCTCGGAAGATGATGAAGGTCACGCCAATGGTACGGCCAGCGCCTTGTGCCCTGTCAGGATCGCCAAGGCGCGCGGGCCGACCAGCTGGCGGATCACGGGCGACATGCAATCAAGTCCGCCGGTATAGGCGCCATAGGCGGGCATGATGATGCGTGTGGCATCGACGACGAAGGCGGGGCGGCTGCGGCCAGCCAGCCGGTGCTTGGGGTGGTAATGGCCTGACACCTCGGCGGTGGCGCTGGTCGCGATATGGCGGAAGGTCAGCGCGCCCACCTGCAGCTGTGCCAGATGGGTGCCGCCCAGATCGACGGGGCCGGGGTCGTGGTTGCCTTCGATCCAGACCCATTTGCGGCCTGCCTGCAGGCTGGTCAGCCGGAGGCGCATGTCATCGCCGAGGCTGTCGGCTGCGGCCAGATCGTCGAAACTGTCGCCAAGGCAGATCACCTGCCGCGGGTCCGTCGCGGCAATGTCGGAGGCGAGTCTGTCCAGCGTTTCCTGCACCTCGTAGGGCGGCAGCATCACGCCGCTGCGGCGCGCGATCCGGTCGGATTTACCCAGATGCAGGTCGGACACGCAGAGCATTGCATCATCGGGTAGCCATAGAGCGCCGGAAGGCAGCGCTTGGCATCGCGTGCCGCAAAAGGAGAAGGAATGGCTGTTCATGCAATGTTCTTTGCCGATTTGCCGCGCCTTCGCAAGGTTCAATCCGCGGGCATTCCGATCTTGGCCATAAGCGCCGCGGCTTCATCCTCCATCAGCCGCTCGCGCCCGGCACCGGCCAGTGCGATACGCCCCTGTTCGAGGAAAAGCGGCAGGGCGAGCGGCGTCACCCTGTCGAGCACGACATGGTCGACGCGTCCTGCGGTGCGCTGCAACATTTCCTCGATCCTGCCGAAATCCACCAGACCGCGCAGCGCCTCTTCGCGCGTGATTTGCAGCATCAGGTGGTCGGGGTCGTATTTCGCCAAGGTGTCATAGAGGATGTCGGACGAGAACGTCGCCTGCCTCCCCGATTTGCGCGCGTGGGGCAGGTTGCGTTCGATCAGTCCAGCGATGGTGGCGGCACCTCGGAAGGTGCGCTTCATCACGGCATTGCCGGACAGCCAGGTTTCAAATCCCGCACGCAGATCGGGCGCACGAAACAGCGGGGCAGGGTCGGTCACAGCCTCCAGCCCCCAGATCAGCGTCGCGTAGTCGGTGGCGACGAAACCCAAAGGGTGCAGGCCCAACTCTTCCATACGTTGGGTCAGCAGCATGCCCAGCGTCTGCATCGCGTTGCGCCCGGCGAACCCGTAGACGCAGATATGCTGGCGGCCTTCATGGGGAAAGCTTTCGACCAGAATCCGGTCAGCCTCGGGCAGTTTGGAATAGCGGCGTTGCAACCCCAGCCATTCGGCAGTGTGGGCCGGCAGGCCGGGCCAGTCGTCCTGCGCGAACATGCGCAGGATACGTTGCGACAATTGGGTGGAATTGGCGAACTTCGTGCCCATGAAAGTCGCGATCTTAGGGGTCTTGGTGGCGTCACGCGATACTTCGACGGTCATTTCGCGCAGGCCCTCATAGCGGACGATCTGGCCACCGATCAGGAACGTGTCGCCTTGGGTCAGCGTCGCGGCAAAGGATTCCTCGACCTCGCCCAACGGTTTGAAGTTGCCTTTCATGCGGACCTTCAGCGTGTCGGTGTCCTGGATCGTGCCGATATTCATGCGGATGCGCAGCGCCGCGCGCGGGTCGCGCAATCGCCATTTGCTATCGGTGGTCTGGAGCAGGCGCTTCCACCGGTCATAGGCGCGCAGGGCATAGCCGCCCGTGGCGCAGAAATCGAGGCAGGCGTCGAAATCAGCGCGCGTCAGCCCTGCATAGGCCCCCACGCTGCGGACCTCTGCGAACAGATCATCGGCGTGGAACGGCCCCGCGCACGCCGTGATCAGGATATGCTGGCAGAGCACGTCGCGTGGGCCAGCACCTTTGGGGTCGCCGTCAAGGTCGTGGGCTTGCACGGCCTCCAATGCGGCGACACATTCGACCACTTCGAACCGGTTGGCAGGCACCAGCAGCGCCTTGGACGGCGCGTTATAGCGGTGGTTGGCGCGCCCGATCCGCTGCACCAGACGTTTCACGTTCTTGGGTGCGCCGACCTG
The DNA here is from genome assembly GCF_000382265.1 of Yoonia vestfoldensis DSM 16212. Classification (GTDB taxonomy): domain Bacteria; phylum Pseudomonadota; class Alphaproteobacteria; order Rhodobacterales; family Rhodobacteraceae; genus Yoonia; species Yoonia vestfoldensis. The sequence goes on along the minus strand of NZ_KB907978.1, from coordinate 119,170 downwards.
AATGACCAGATCGACATCACCCCAGTCGATGCCCAAATCCAGACTGCCGGTGCAGACGATGGCGCGCAGTTGGCCTGCAACCATCGCGGATTCCACACGTTCGCGCTGTTCGCGGGCAAGACTGCCGTGGTGGATGCCGATGGGCAGGTCGTCGGTATTGGCGAGCCACAGGTTGTGAAAGAAAATCTCGGCCTGCGCGCGGGTGTTGTGAAAGATCAGCGTGGTCTTGTGCTGTTTCACTGCCTCCAGCACGGCGGGGATGGCATAGGTGGCACCGCCACCTGCCCAAGGCGGCGGTGCATCGGTCTGCAGCATCGCGATATCGGGGGCAGGGCCGGGATCGGCCAGCAGGATCGGGCAGGGGTCGGGGTGGCGTGCCAGCATGCGCGCGATGGCGGGCGGATCCTCGACCGTGGCGGACAGGCCGACGCGGCGCAGGCCGGGGGCCAGCGTCTGCAAGCGGCTGAGCGCCAGCATCAACTGGTCGCCCCGTTTACTTTCGGCAAGCGCGTGGATTTCATCGACGATCACCCGTTGCAGCCCCGCAAACATGCGTGGTGCGTCCTCGTAGCTGACCAGCAGCGCCAGCGATTCGGGCGTTGTCAGCAGGATATGCGGCGGGTCAGCGCGCTGGCGGCGTTTCTGGGTATAGGATGTGTCGCCGGTGCGATCCTCGATCCTGATCGGCAAGGCCATGTCATCTACCGGGGTGCGCAGGTTGCGTTTGATATCCGCCGCCAGCGCCTTGAGCGGCGAGACATAGAGCGTGTGCAGTCCCTGATGCGTGCCATCCGCCAGTTCCGCAAGGCTGGGCAGGAACCCTGCCAGCGTCTTGCCCCCGCCTGTCGGCGCGATCAGCAACAGGGCGGGGTCGCCCGCACGGTCCAGCATCGCCTGCTGATGCGGATGCACCGACCAGCCGCGCGCGGCGAACCAGTCGTGAAATATCGCTGGCAGGTGGCGCGTGGCGGCCGGCATGGCAATCCCAATGAAAAAGGCTTCCTCTTAGGTAGGGGGAAGCCTTTGGAATGCAAAGAGCGGTGGCGGCCTAGCGCACGATGTCTTCTTCCTTGACGAACATGTTCGCCCAGGCCCGGTCGACCAGTTCGGGCGACATCTGATAGGGGATGCCTTCGAATTCGCAGATCGAGATCATCTGGTCGATCAGGAACACCGGCTGGTAGTTCGCATAGACGTTGTCGATTTCGGGGTAGCGCACGTTCAGCAGATGGACCAGCGTGTCTTCGTCCAGCGGCATCTTGCGCTTGCGCGCGACCATGGCGAAAATCTTGAGGTAGTCTTCCTGATTGGGGCCGTCGATCTTGATCTTGTAGAAAATCCGGCGCAACGCCGCCTTGTCGAAGATCGCATTGGGGTGGAAGTTGGTCGAGAACACGACCAGCGTGTCGAACGGCACTTCGAATTTCTCGCCCGATTGCAGCGCCAGAATATCCTTGTTCTCTTCCAGTGGCACGATCCAGCGGTTGACCAGCGTCTGCGGTGGTTCCGCTTGGCGGCCAAGGTCGTCCACGATGAAGATGCCGCCGGTGGATTTCAGCTGCAATGGCGCCTGATAGGTCCGCGCGGTCGGGTTGTAGACAAGGTCGAGCATCGACAACGACAATTCACCGCCCGTGATCACCGTTGGCCGTTCGCAGCGCACATAGCGCGTGTCGAACCTGCCTGATGTGCGGCGCAGGCTGTTGGGATCGTCGACATCGTCTTCGGCGGCGGAATGCACGATCGGGTCATAAACGGTGATGACCTGACCGGAATATTCGATCGCGCGCGGCACATAGATCTTGTCCCCCAGCGCATCCCTGATCCCGTTCGAGATCGAGGATTTCCCGTTGCCGGGCGGGCCATACATCAGGATCGACCGCCCCGCGCTGACGGCAGGGCCGAGGTTTGACAGCAGATCCTCGGGAAGGACCAGATGGCCCATCGCGGTGGTCAACTGTTCGCGGGTGATCTGGATGTTGCGGATCGACTGGCGCTTGATCTGTTCGGCATAGACCGACAGCGGCACCGGCATCGGGCCGTAATATTCGGACTGGTGCAGCGCATCCAGCGCGCGGGCGCGGCCGGTGTCGGTCAGCCGATAACCCATTTCATTGCCGTTGTTGGCGTTCAGCGTGCCTGTCGCCTCGAGCAGCAATTGGCCGCGCGCCATATCGACCAGTTCCTGCGTCACCGATACAGGCAAACAGACCGCGCGGCTGATCAGCGATACCTGATCAAGGTTCATGCGGAACATCGTCTTGATCAGGATGTCCCGCATCATGGCCATCGGCAGCAGCATCGCACCAAGGCTACGCGGTGCGGGTGGTGCCATGACACTCGAAGCTTGCACGTTCATTTGTTCTGCCTATCCGATGGAATCCTGAGCCGTAGCTTATCCGGCCTCAATTCTCAGTCTACAGTGTATTATGGCGAAATCGTGAACAAAGATGTGCCAGTCCAAGGCATCGCGCAAAGCTTCAGCGATAGATTGCGATCAGTGCCAGATAAAACACCAAAGTCATCGACAGCGGAAAGCCCATCGGAAACCGTCTGCCTGTCGTCCAACTCTCCCAATGCGGCACCATCCGGCGTATCGGGCTGATCCGCGCGATCCGATGGGTCACAAGCCCTGCCATCAGGCAGGCCGCGAACAAGGGCAGAATCAATGGCAGATCATCCGTGGCCATGAAGGGTGCGGCACCCGCCATGAATTTCGCATCCCCCGCGCCAAGCAGGCGCAGCACGTTCAGCAGAAAACCTGCCACCAGCACGACGACCAGATGGGTCCAGTGCCACAGGTATTGCGTGAAGGGCAGGGCGATCAGCCCAAGCACGGCAAAGCTGATCACCAGCGCATAGACCGCGATATTGGGGATTTTCATCCGCTGCATATCGCTCCACGCGACATAGACGGCGATCGGTACGACCGCCGGCAGGAACCAGTATGCAGCGTAGGCGGTCAGTCCCATCAGATCAGTTCACAACGTTGTTTTCGAGCGCCTCCAAGGCGCGCACTGCGGCCTCGAAATATTGTGGATGGGTGTTGATCGCATCGTTCAACAGCGATTTGCCGATGGTGACATCGTTCTGCTTGATCGCGGTCAGGGCCATCGTGTGCAGCAATTGCGCGCGTTCGACCTGCGTCATGGTCACGACGGGGATCGCATAATTGCGCTGCGCCCCGCGCGCCAGAACAAGGTTGTTCTTGGCTGTGAACATCCCCGGATTGAACCGCAAGGCGTCTGCAAACAGCCGTTCCGCTGCCGGGTAGTCGCCGCGCGTCAGTTTTGAAAAGCCCCAGTTGTTGTAGACTGGCGCCGGACGGGTCGTCAGGCCGACGGCTGTTTCATAGAAACTGTCGGCCTTGTCCCATTGCTGGCGGCTATCGGCGACCATCGCTTCGAGGCGATACCGTTCAAAGGTTTCAAAGGTCGGCGGGATCGTGTTCAGCGTTGCTGCGGCATCGTCCCACAAGTTACCCCGGATGTATGCATCGGCCAGCTCAACGCGATCCTCGTTGTTTGATTCAGGATGCGAGATGACGGTTTGCCAGGCGGCGACCGCTTCGGTGGTGCGACGGGCCCGCACAAGCGACGTCGCCAACCCGCGTTGCAGGTCGATCCTGCCGGGATCATTGTTGCTGGCATTCGCGAAATAATTCACGGCCTCGTCAGGATCTCCGACGGTCAACATCACATCGTTCAGGTTGGTTTCGTCAACGACGTTGAGGTCTTTCAGCGCCTGCTCGACTTGGGCGTCGCCTGATCTATCACATGCGGACAGCACGACGGCCGCCGCACAAAGCGTCAGAAAAATAGGGTGGCGCATGTTTCTGCGTCCTTTTGCTGCTCTGCCTACAGATCCGACATCAACACGAAATCGCCCGCACCGCGCCGGATCAGATTAAAGTTCTGCACTTCCTCTACCACATTATCGCCGGAATCGTCGAGATTTGCGAGAGATAAGCGCAAGTTGTCGCGAATTTCGTCCGAATTGCCATTATCTGCGGCAAAGGCGCGACGGAATGCCTCGCTCGCTTCGCCGACCTGGCCACGTTCCATCAAAACGACGCCCAGATTGTTCCATGCAGGAGGAAATGTCGCGTCCTCTTCGACGGCGCGGCGTAGCCAGCGTTCCGCCTGCCCCAAGCGTCCCAGATTGAGATTGGCCGATCCGATGGCCGACATCGTGTCCACGTTCAGACCCTGCTGCACGGCGGCGCGATTGTAAGCCTTCAGCGCAAGATCATATTCGCCAGCCGCCATCAGCCGATGACCGACGATCAGTCCGTCGATATCGCTCATCCCGGCGACGCCCGGTGCGAAAGTGCCATCACTGGAACGGTTAAGACCGCCTGACCCGCAGGCGGCCATGATGACCAACGCAAGGGCAGCGATGCCCGGTGTCATTCGCATTGCGCCTTCAGCCCCCGAGGTTGACTGCGATCGAATAGATCGACGGCCCGATCAGGATCGCCATCAGGGGCGGCACCGTCAGCATCATCGTGGCAAGGGTCATTTTGGTTGGCAGCTTGTTGGCGGCTTCTTCGGCGCGCATGACGCGCTTGTCACGCATCTCGGATGCATAGACCCGCAGCGCATCCGAGATCGACGTGCCGAATTGTGCCGATTGCACCATCACGGTCACGAAACTGGAAATGTCAGGCACGCCGCAGCGTTCCGCCATATCCTTGAGAACGGTTGTCTTGTCCTTGCCGGCCTTCGATTCCTGGCTGACGATCTCGAATTCTTCGGCAAGCTCTGGAAAGCCCGTGCGCAATTCATTCGACACACGCACGATGGACTGATCAAGCGATTGTCCGGCCTCGACGCAAACCAGCATGAGGTCCAGCGAATCGGGAAATGCGTTGACGATGGCCTGTTTGCGTGTCTCGACACGCCGCGTCACCCAGTATTTCGGGAACAGATAGCCGATGCCCCCCGGTATCAGGATCATCATGATCAGACCTTGCGTTTCCACTGTCCGCTGCGACATCTGGATCATCGCATAGATACCGCCACCAACCAATCCGGCGATCCCAAGGGCGAATTGCAGAAAGTGGTAGATCCGCACGGCATTCTTGCCGCGATAGCCGGCCTGTAAAAGCTTGAGCTTGATCGCGGAATATTCTTCGGCGTTTTGCGGTTCCAGAAACGTCGAATACTTTTCGAGTTTGTCCTTGCTGGATGCCGCGCGCAGCTTTTCGGTCTTGTCCTTCTTGCCGGTCGGTCGGCTCGCGGCTTTCAGCCGGTCAAGCGGGTCCTCTTCGCGCCTGAGAAAGACCGGCAAGGTCAGCAGCACCATGAGCAGCCCCAGAAGGCCGACGACCATCAGGGGGCCGAACGGACCAAGGACGTTGATGATGGCGGTTTGGATCGCTTCCATTGATTGTCCCTCAGACTTTGATATCGGTCAGCGCGCGCATCACGATCAGGTTCAACACCAGAAAGGTCGCAACGACAAAACACGCGGGAATGAACAGCGGGCTTTGCATGACCTCGTCGAAATAATCGGGCCGCACGACGTTGATGCCGATCAGCGCGAGGATTGGAAACCCCGACAACAGTTTTCCCGACCATTTCGCCTCGGCGGTGATGGCATTGACCCGCCGGAACAGGCGGAACCGGGCCCGGATCACCTTGGCCAGACCGTCCAGAATTTCGGCAAGGTTCCCGCCCGACGATTGCTGGATGGTCACAGCCACGGCAAGAAACCGCAAATCCTGATTGTCGAGCCGTTCGGCCATCGCCTTGAGCGTCTCACCCATGTCACGCCCATAGGCGGTTTCGTCAGCGATGATGCCCATCTCGGTACCAAGCGGGTCGGGGACTTCCTTGGCGACGATGTTGATCGCGCTCGAAAATGGATGGCCCACGCGCAACGACCGCACCATCAGTTCGACCGCATCCGGTAGCTGTTCTGCGATCAGGTTCATCCGCTGCGTGGCCTTGCGATTGATCCAGACATAGACCCCGCCGACGCCCATCAGCAGGCTGACAAGAATGCGGACCGGCGGTGCAACGGCCGTAAAGACCGTCAGCATAAGAAAGGCCGCAACGCTGACAGCTACCATCACCATGATGATCTGGACCGGCGTGAACGCGATATTCGCTTTCTGGGCCTTGTTCGCAAGCAACGAATAGATCGGAATGCTTTGCGACTTCATATGCTGCGTCATCTCCTTGCGGAGTTGATCAAGAACCTGTTCGCGGTTGCCGCCCTTGTCGAGCATTTCAAGGCGGCGATTGACCTTGCCGTCCATGCTGATCGACTTGCCGAAAATTACAAGATAGGCGCCTTGCACGAGCGCCAGCACGGCAACGAAGATCAGAACATAGATGACTGGTTCAATGGAAATCATGTTGTCTACTCCGCGACCATGGGTTCAAAGATCGCCGGCGGCAGATCGTAGCCCCACAGCTTGAAGCGTTCGGAAAAGTGGCTGCGCACGCCAGTCGCCGTGAAATGGCCGATGATCTTGTTGTCGGGGGTCAGGCCGACACGCTGATAGCGGAAAATTTCCTGCATCGAGATCACGTCGCCTTCCATCCCGGTGATTTCCGTGATCGACGTCATGCGGCGCGACCCGTCCTGCAGGCGCGACGCCTGCACGATCAGGTTCACAGCCGAGGCGATCTGGCTGCGCATCGCCTTGATCGGCATCTCGATACCGGCCATTGCGATCATGTTTTCCAGACGGCTGACACCGTCGCGGGCAGAGTTGGCGTGGATCGTTGTCATCGACCCGTCGTGGCCCGTGTTCATGGCCTGCAACATGTCGATCACTTCCTCGCCGCGGGTTTCCCCCACGATGATCCGGTCAGGGCGCATCCGCAGGGCGTTTTTCAGACAGTCGCGCTGCGACACGCCGCCCTTGCCTTCGACGTTGGGCGGGCGGCTTTCCATCCGGCCCACATGGGTCTGTTGCAGTTGAAGTTCGGCGGTGTCTTCGATTGTCAGGATGCGTTCGGCATCGTCGATGAAGCCCGACAGCGCGTTCAGCGTCGTTGTTTTACCAGAACCCGTACCGCCTGACACGATGATGTTCAGACGGGTTGACACAGCGGCCTGCAGATAGGCGGCCATTTCCTCAGTGAAGGCACCAAAGCGGACCAGATCCTCGATCCCGAGCTTGTCCTTTTTGAATTTCCGGATCGACACCAGCGATCCATCCACCGCGATCGGCGGGACCATGGCGTTGAAACGCGACCCGTCTGCAAGACGGGCGTCGACATAGGGGTTGCTTTCGTCAACGCGACGACCCACGGCCGACACGATCTTGTCGATGATGCGCAACAGGTGGCGTTCGTCCTTGAACGTGACATCGGTCAGTTCAAGCTTGCCGTTGCGTTCCACAAAAATCTGCTGCGGGCCGTTGACCAGAATATCGTTGACCGTGTCGTCTTTGAGCAGGGTTTCCAACGGGCCAAGGCCCGTCACCTCGAAAAAGAGATCCTGGCTGAGCGTCTGGCGTTCGTCCCGGTTCAGGACGACGCCCATTTCTTCGAGCGTTTCGTTGGCGATCGCGTTGATTTCTGTCCGCAATTCCTGTTCTGTCGCGGTTTCGAGCGCTGCAAGGTTGAGATTTTCCAAAAGCGCCTTGTGCAGGTCGAGCTTGAGTTCCTGCAAACGGTCCTTGCGGCGCTTGTCTTTGTCACCTGGGCCTGGCTCGGCGGGGCGACGCGCGGGCATGGTTTTCATCAGGGACTGGCGCGCGTCCTCGGCTTTGGGCGCGACGGCAACGGGCCTCGGGCCGCCTGCCTGTGCCGAACCTGCGGCACCGGGCAGAGGAACGCTTGGTTTTTTGTACTTTGAAAACATGGTTCGCCTCTTATGCTTTGGCGTCGGCGGCAGCGGCCATATTGACCTCGTGCACCGACTTCGCAAGTTTCATGATTTCTTTGCGCAACGGGTTCTTTGCATTGCCTTCGGCCAGCGGCGTGCCGTGGTCGGCGCTTTGCATGACGACTTTGCCGCCATCCGGCATCAGCACTTCGATCGAGATCCCAAGGCTTTCCGCCAGACGCTTCACCCTGCTCTTGCCGTTCAGGTCCGTAAAGCCCGGCGCGCGGTTCAGGATGAAACGGATCTTTTCGAACGGCAGATCTTCGGACTGGAGCGCGCGTTTCAGGCGCAGGGTGTTCTGGGCGGACCGCATTTCCAGTTCGATCATCGCGAAATAGACATGGGCGGCTTCCAACACGGTCTGCGACCATTCGACCATCGTGGATGGCATGTCGATCACGACATAGTCGAAATTGACCCGGGCCATTTCGATCACGCGGGTAATGTCGGCGGGCGAAATCATGTCGAGCGGGATCATGTCTGTCGGCGAGGTCAGCACATGCAGCTTGTCGCCATAGGTCAACAAGGCCTGCATGAAACTTTCGGCATCCATCGCCGCGGTATCAGTCAGCATTTCCAGAACCGATTCGCGGCGCGGCAGATCCAGATAGGTCGAGGCCGTGCCAAATTGGAAATCCAAGTCGATCAGGCAGACCTTGGGCGGGTCTTTCGGATCGATGTTCGCCAATTCCCACGCCAGGTTGACGGCAAGCATCGTGGCACCCGTGCCCCCGGCCAACCCGTGAACAGGAATGACCACACCGGATTTGTCGCCTGTGGCCTTGAACTTCGCATTGCCGCCCGATGACTGGACAGAGTCGTCGATGGTCAGGACCCGTTCGATCGCGCGGGCCAGCTCGTTTTCAGGGAGAGGGTAGGGCACGAATTCATCGCCGCCTTCGCGCAGCAACTTGTGCAGGGCACCAGGGCTGAGGTCTTCGGCAATCAGGATAACCTTGATCCGCGCGGCTTTGGCTGCGGCGATGATTTCGGACACACGGTCAAGGTTATCCTCGTCCTGCGAATCCATGGCGATAGTGACGAATTGGAGCGCACGCGCCTCGGGTTGGGCCAGAAAGGCCGCCGCATCCTCAAAGCTCAGATCGCCCCACGAATCACCGAGAGCCGATTCCATGTCTTCGATCAAAAGATCGAAAATCTGCACATCACGGCTGATGGTGCAGGCAACGATCGGCGGTGGGTCGTGTTGAACGACCGGGCTCGTGCTCATAGTGTTCGTCCTCGGTTATTTCTTGCAGATTTCCCACGGCATAGAAGGACCGACCGCTGCAACCTGCCACACAATGGCCATGCAGGCGACAGTATAGTGGTTGTTCCTAAATGTGGGGGGGAATCGTGTCGAGATTTGGACCAAAACATCGTCATTGTGCGGAATTTTGCGACGATCTTGTCAAATATCACGGAGTGTTTACGCCGGACGATGCCGGCGTAAACAAATTCGGTCGGGCTTAGCCCCCGGTTCCTGTCGCGATAGCACCCTGTTGTACTGTCGTTATGGGGGCGGCGCTGACAACATATTCGCGGAACACAACCGCGGCATACTTGCCGTTCAACAGCATCGGGCTCGTTTCCACGAAGCCTGACACTTCGGTCACCGTGCGCCGGTTGCGGCGTTCGGGTTCTGGTGTCTGGATCAGTGGCTGGGTTTGTCCAAACGAAACAACAGCTTCCAGACGGTCGCGGCTGATGCCTTGGGTCGTCAGATACGCGACGACAGCCTGCGCACGGCGTAAACCAAGGTTGCGGTTATACGCGGCAGAGCCAACAAGATCGGTATGACCGAAGACCTTGAAGCGGACTTCGGGGAACTGGCGGATCCAATCGGCCTGCTGGCGCAGCGTTGCTTGTGCGTCAGCGTCCAGCACGGCCGAATCGAATTCGAAGTTCACCATCGCATCGACGTCCGCATTAAAGCGACGCGCCAAGTTGATCGTATAACCCTGCTGGCCCGATTGCACCAAGGCGTTGTTCATGGTGGCGTTGCCGAAATCGCCCTGATCAATCTCCGCGCCCGCTTCAGAGAAGAAGGACGAGAAAGTAGGGTCGGATGGACCGCAGGCGGACAGTGTAGCTGCGACAAGCGCAGTCGTCATATAGAGTTTCATTGTCTCGCGCTCCAATCATTCATCCATGACATAGCCGTAGGACCCGCTGAAGTCCTGCCGCGCTACTTCGCCCGCGCCACCGCGTGTTGGTGCGCTGCTTGCTGCAACCCGTCCGAACAGGAACAGATCCTGCTCGGTCGGCGGCCGTACACGATCTGTCGGCAGCGCAAGCGCGGCACCGCGTGTCGGCGACACCAGATGCGGTGTGACGATGATGACCAGTTCGGTCTGACGGCGGGCATATTCCGCGCTGCGGAACAGGGCGCCCAGAACCGGCACATCCCCGATCCATGGCACCTGACCGCTCAGATCGGTAAAGTCGTCAGACAGCAGGCCTGCGATGGCAAAGCTTTCGCCGTCGCGCATCTCCACCGTCGTTGATGTTTCACGGCGGCTGAAGGCGCTGATCTGGAAACCGTTTGCCGAGAAGCTGTTCGCCGGATCGATTGCCGACACAGCAGCCAGCAGTTCCAGGTTGATGATGTCGCCATCTATGACCCGCGGCGTGAAGTTAAGCTCTACGCCGAACGGCTTGAAGAGAATGGTGATCACACCCTCTTCATTCGCGACCGGTACGGGATATTCACCACCAGCAAGGAACGTCGCCTGCTGACCGCTCAACGCAGTCAAGTTGGGTTCCGCTAAGGACCGTACGACACCGCGCGATTCGAGTGCCTCAAGAAGAAGCCCGACTTCGACACCACCGGCGTCGAACCCGAAGACAAATGCGCCATTATTGGCATTCGCTGTCGGGACCGAATTGTTCAGCACACCATTGATACCGCCTTGACCAACAGCCGTGTTGGTCCCGCCGATGACGGTACGGTTGTTTTGCAGCGAAGGTCCGTTGAACGCCAAAGACGACGATAGCGCCTTGCTGACCGACCGCTGCATTTCTGCGAAGCGAACCTTCAACATCACCTGTTGCGTGCCACCAACCGACATCAGGTTCGACACCCGGTCCGGTGCATACCGCTGCGCCAGGTCGAGCGCACGATCAAGCCGCGCAGCCGAACTGACCGTGCCGGACAGGACAATACCGTCATTCGCGGTGCGAACTTCGATATTCTCGCCAGGCAGGATCTGGGTCAGGCGTTCCTTGAATTCGGCCATGTCAGGAGAGACATGAACCTCTACGTTGGTGATAAGCCGTCCATCAGCCCCGAAAAGGGTCAGCGTGGTGCGGCCCGGTTCCTTGCCCAACACATAGATCGTGCGGTCGGACAGGGATGAGATATCGGCGATGCCAGGATTGGCGATCGACAGCTCGGTAAAGGGGACGTCGCTTTCGACGACAACGGCCCGGTTCATGGGAACGTCCAGCGCGCTTGACGCGGCACCGCGCAGCACGCGCAATGCACTATCCTGCGCAATGGCCGGCACGACCGTTGTCAACGACAACGTCAAGCCCGTCAGTACGGCTTTTAGAAATCTGTCATAATTCATAAGTGACCTGCCTCTCCGATCACGCCTCATTTAAACGGGTCTTAATGCCCTTGATGACCGGACCATGCGCCAGCCTCGCATTTATTGCAATAATCAATACGTTGGAGGCCAAACCGAATGTGGACATCGCGCAACACTTGCGATTTCACCTCAGCTTTGCGTTGGTCTATTAATCTGGCGTTTATGTCTATATATGGCATACGAACGGCTGATTTCGGCCGATTTCGTCAATATGGCGGATCGGTCGGAAAACAAAATGCCGACGAAAATAACCCTTTTCGTCGGCATTGATTTCATGGATTTCGTGTCGGGGTCGCCTGTAGGGGATCAGTCAGAGCATTCGATCTCGACCTGGACGCTTGTGGTCCCGCTGCGCTGAGTCACGAAGCATTGGCGTTCTTGTTCGACGACGGGCGCGGCTTCCACGACGATATCCTGCTCGCCGGTCAGGGCGGAATTGTCGACTGTCACGGGGCCAGTGACGGCCACGTCGCCCGCACCGACAAGCGACAGCGTCAACTGCCCGCTGTTCTGTGCCTGCGTCAGCAAGGCCACTTCTTCTGGCGTGACCTGCACGACCACGCTTTGGGGCCCGCCTGTGTTTTCGGGGTCACCCGTCACGGCGATGATCTGCAAGCCGGACTTGATCAGGTTCGTCACCTCGCGTCCGTCCCGCAGGCTGCCGGTCCAATAAACGTCGATCCGGTCATTGGGGCGCAGGATACCGAAACCGGTCGCGACACGCCCTTGCACCGGGAAAGCACGCAATCCCGGTTCGACCAATGCGGTCAGGCCGCGGCTTGCGCCTGGTTCGGACACCTTGTTGGACATGATGACTTCGTTCTCGAGCATGGGCAGCACGACCACGCGAGGTGATTGCGTTCCAAGCGGGAACAGCTCCTCTTCGGTTGCATATGTGCCTTCCGGCAGGAAATCGCGCGCATATGAGATGATCCGCACATCATCCGCGGTCAGTTGTTCACCGTATGTCACGGGCCGCGCTGCTGCATAGACTTCTACCGTGGCAAGCGCGGTCGCTGCCAATTGACGCGCCCGGTCCAGCTGCGCGGTCTGGGAGGCCATGTATTGGTTCACCATGTAAACGGCAAAGCCCGCCAAGCCCATGCCGACAAGAAGTACCAGACCAAAAACTGCACGCATTTATCTTTTCCTCGTTTGGTCCATCTGATTACCGGCCTTGCATAGATCAAGGATGTTACCAAACACAATCGCAACCTCTGCCTGAGTGTCACGTATGACGCGATGCCTGATGCGCGCGCGTCACAACCTGTGCAATATCTTTGGTGCATCCGTTATCGGATCATCCCTCTGCGCATGCCGCGCCCAACCAAACGCTAACATCTATCCGGCGCAACACAAAGTGGTCGGACCGAATTACGCGAAAGATCATCGAAATGTGATTGAAAATGCAGCTGTTCGGCTGTCACGTCAGCAGACGGACGCGCCGGCGCTGGTGCAAATTACGGTCTGATCTGCTGATTGGCGACGAAGTTCGATGTGTCGTTCGCGATGCGGACAGTCTCGCCGCTGAAGGTGCCAACGATCGCCACGCCCAACAGCGTGATCGCGGATGTCAAAACGACGAAATCAACCGTGATGGCCCCGTTTTCGTCAGTCTGAAACCGGGTAACTGTGCGGACAAGCAGGTGTGCGAATGACATCATCTGACGTACTTTCCGATCAATGACAGCAAAAACAAAGTGAGAAGCACACATGCCCCGGTACGTCGACTGCGCCGCAAAGGCGGCGCAGTCAAGAATATGCGATAAGCGTCAGCCGACCCTTATGGGGTGACTTTGACGTTTTTCAGTTCGGTTTCGATGTTGTTGGCCAGGCCACGTGCGCCCGACTGGATCGCTGCGCCGACTGCCAGACCCAGCAGAACGATGGCTGCGGTCAGAACCACGAAGTCAACGGTGACGGCACCGTCTTCGTCGTTGCGGAAGTTCTTGATGAAGTTAAGCATTTGTATCTCTCCTAGGGTATCGTTGATGTTCAAGCCGTTCCTCGCCGGGGTCAGAGACAACCCGAGGCTGCCGTGTTCCGTCTTGGATGGGCTCATATAGCTGGAAGATTGGGGCGGGAGTTTGGCAGCATCCGGTTTTTTTCGATCTTGCCGCTGTTTGGCGCAAAAAATGGCGCAAGTTGTTGAATTGTAATGAAAGAAATTATGAACAGATATTCATTTTCGCGGCGATCCGTTGCCGAAAAGCCCGCAATCCATTGAAAAATTTCAGTATTGTTCCCGAAAATGTGGCCTTCTGGCCAGTTTCTGCCATCTTTGCATGAACAAGAAATGTCGAGCAGGACAGACCATGAGTCGATTTAACGTAGGTTCCGCGGCCGCGGTGGCGCTTCTATGCGGTACCACCGCTTTTGCGCAGGTCGAGCGGCTGCAACCGGATTTCACGTTCAAACGGATCGGTGTTCCGCCGCCGGGCCAGACCACAGGTCGCGTCACGGTGCAGATCGACCCCAATGCACCCCGTCGCGGGCCGGTTTACAGCGAACCGCGCGCCGCGCCTGCATCGGCCCCGGTTGCGCCCCCGCGTGCAAGATCAGGCTTTGGCTGGTTCTGGGAAACGGTCCCATCGTCGCTGGCGGATGCGAGCCCGGCGCGGCTGGAGCTTGCAATCAACCGGATCAACAACCCCCCGGCAGGCCAGGGTATTCCGGCACCCCGCTTGCAGTCCTTGCAGAATATCGCAGCGTCACATGGTCTGCACATCCTGCGCGAAACCGTGGGCACGAATGTCTCGCCCGCACTTGTGCTTGCGATCATCTCGGTCGAAAGTTCGGGACGGATCGACGCGGTCAGCAGCGCGGGCGCGCAAGGGCTGATGCAGTTGATGCCGGCGACCGCTGACAGATTCGGCGTGACGGACAGCATGAATGCAGGTCAGAACATCAAGGGCGGGGTGGCTTATCTAGCTTGGTTGCTTGACCGGTTTGGCAATGATCCGGTGCTGGTGCTGGCGGGCTATAACGCGGGCGAAGGTAACGTGCAGCGGTACGAAGGCGTGCCGCCTTTTGCCGAGACGATGGATTATGTGCCCAAGGTGCTGGCGGCGTGGCAGGTCGCCAAGGGTCTGTGCCAGACGCCGCCCGAATTGATCACCGACGCCTGCGTGTTCAACGTGAACGGAATCTGACCGCGCCCGCATCGAGGGCGTAGTCAGTGGTTTTGCCTAGACGATCGTCGCTTCGGTTGCGGCGCGCAGTTCAGCCTCGGTCACGCCTTCGGCGCATTCGACGATCCGCAACCCGCCTTCGACGACATCCAGCACACCAAGGTTGGTGATGATCCGGTCCACGACACCTTTGCCGGTCAGCGGCAGGGTGCAGGATTTCAGCACTTTGGATTCGCCATGCTTGTTGGTGTGGTCCATCACCACGATCACGCGGCCCACACCGGCGACCAGATCCATGGCACCACCCATGCCCTTGACCAGCTTGCCGGGAATCATCCAGTTCGCCAGATCGCCGTTTTCGGCCACTTCCATCGCGCCAAGGATCGCGGCTGCGATCTTGCCACCCCGGATCATGCCAAAGGAAGTCGCACTGTCGAAATAGGCGGTGCGCTTGAGTTCGGTGATCGTCTGCTTGCCCGCATTGATCAGATCGGGGTCTTCGTCACCTTCAAACGGGAAGGGGCCCATGCCCAGCATCCCGTTTTCCGATTGCAGGGTGATGTCCTTGTCGCCCACGTAATTGGCAACCAGCGTCGGGATGCCGATGCCGAGGTTCACATACCAGCCATCTTGCAGTTCTTCAGCGGCGCGTGCGGCCATCTGGTTGCGATCCCAAGGCATTATACTGTCTCCCGCTTGCGCGTCGTGCGCTGTTCGATGCGTTTTTCATGCTGCCCCTGAATGATCCGGTGCACATAGATGCCGGGCAGGTGGATCGTGTCGGGGTCCAGGCTGCCTGTGGGGACGATTTCCTCGACCTCGACGACGCAGACCTTGCCGCACATCGCGGCAGGCGGGTTGAAATTGCGCGCGGTCTTGCGGAACACGAGGTTGCCGGTCTCGTCCGCTTTCCAGGCCTTGACGATGGACAGGTCCGCAAAGATGCCATGTTCCAGAATATAGGTCTGGCCGTTGAAATCCTTGTGTTCCTTGCCGTCCGCGATCACGGTGCCGACGCCGGTTTTGGTATAGAAACCGGGGATACCGCAGCCACCGGCGCGCATCCGTTCGGCCAGCGTCCCTTGGGGGTTGAATTCCAGCTCCAACTCTCCGCTCAGGTACTGGCGCATGAATTCGGCATTTTCGCCCACATAGGACGAGATCATCTTTTTCACCTGCCGCGTCTGCAACAGGATGCCGATGCCGAAATCATCCACACCCGCGTTGTTGGACGCAAAGGTCAGATCCTTCGTGCCCGCATCCTTGATCGCCGCCAGCAGCAATTCGGGAATCCCGCAAAGGCCAAAGCCCCCCGCCGCGATGAACATGCCGTCGAACAAAAGCCCATCCAGAGCCTCCTGCGCCGAGCCGTATACCTTTTTCATGCCGCTCCCCTTGTCGATTTGCGCAAAATTGTCGTGCAGCCCTGCCAAAGTCAATCGCCGCAGTGCAGCACCGTTATTTGGTCGCCGCTTTCTTCGGCGCGGCTTTTTTGGCGGCCGGTTTTTTCGTGGCAGGCTTTTTCGCCGCGGGCTTTTTGGCCGACGGTTTCTTTTTCCCTGCCTTGGCCGCACGTTCGTCGATCAGGTCGATGGCCTGCGCCAGCGTCAGATCGTCGGGCGTGATCGTTTCGGGGATCGTCGCGTTGATCTTGTCCCATTTCACGTAAGGCCCGTATTTGCCGTCATAAATCGCGACAGCACCGCCCGCCTGCGGGTGTTCGCCCAGTTCGCGGATCGGCGTCGCGGCCTTGCCGCGCCCGCCGCGGGACGCGATCTTTTCGGCCAGCAATTGCACGGCGCGGTTCATGCCCACGGTCCAGACCTCGTCGATCCCGTCCAGATTGGCATTGGTGCCGCCCTTGTCGGACGTGCTGGCCGCGTGTTTCAGATAGGGGCCATACCGCCCGATATTGGCCCAGACCATGACGCCATCTTCGGGATGCGGCCCGATCTGGCGGGGCAGTTGCAGCAGGCGCAACGCTTGTTCCAGATCGACCTCCTCGGGTGCCCAGCCTTCGGGCACGCCGGTACGGTCGGGCTTGGGATTTGCCTCGGACGTGGCGCCACGCTGGACATAAGGCCCGAACCGGCCCTTGAAGATGCGGATTTCATCGCCCGCGTCATGGCCCAGCAATTTGCCATCGGGGGGGATCGCGGATTTTTCGGCCTCCGGGTCGGGCGGACCAAAGGGGCGAGTATAGCGGCATTCGGGATAATTCGAACAGCCGATGAACGCACCACCCGACCGCGCCGTGCGCATCGACAAACGCCCTGCGCCGCAATTGGGGCAAAGGCGCGGGTCAGTGCCATCGGCGGTCGGCGGGAACAGATGAGGTTCCAGCACCTCGTTGATCTTGTCGAGGACTTCGCCGATGCGCAGATCGGCGGTTTCCGCGATGGCGGCGGAAAAATCTCGCCAGAAACGGTGCAGCACCTTTTTATAATCGGCGTCGCCCGCGCTGACCTCGTCCAGCTGGTTTTCCAGATCGGCGGTGAAGTCATAGCCGATGTATTTCTGGAAATAATTCATCAGGAATGCGGTGACCAAACGGCCCTTGTCCTGCGGGATCAGGCGGTTCTTGTCCTTTTCGACATAGCCGCGATCCTGAATCGTCGTGACGATCGACGCATAGGTCGATGGCCGCCCGATGCCCAGTTCTTCCATCCGCTTGACCAGCGTTGCCTCGGTATAGCGCGGCGGCGGCTGGGTGAAATGCTGTTCGGGATCGACCGATTGCTTGACGACCTTTTCGCCCTGCGCGAGTTGTGGCAGGCGCTTGTCGTCCTCATCCGCGGTATCGTCGCGGCCTTCCTCGTAGATCGCGATGAAGCCGTCAAAGATCATGACCTGCCCGTTGGCGCGCAGGATCACCTGACCGTCGGCGCTGGCCACATCGACGACCGTGCGTTCGAGTTGTGCGGCCGCCATCTGGCTGGCCAGCGTGCGCTTGTAGATCAAGTCATAAAGCTTGCGCTGGTCCGCATCCTTGATATCGGCCTGATCGGCACTGACCATCATATCGGTCGGGCGGATACATTCATGGGCTTCCTGCGCGTTCTTGGCCTTGTTTTTATAGATGCGCGGCTGGTCGGGCAGGTATTTCGCGCCGAATTTCGCGGTGATCGCGTCGCGCGCGCCGGTCACGGCCTCGGGCGCCATGTCGATCCCGTCAGTCCGCATATAGGTAATGAGACCCGATTCGTACAAACGCTGCGCCACGCTCATCGTCTGCTTGGCGCCCATGCCGTATTTACGGCTCGCCTCTTGCTGCAAGGTCGATGTCATGAAGGGTGGGCTGGGGTTGCGGGTGGCGGGTTTCGCTTCGACGCTTGTGATCTTCAGGTCGCGCGACGTGACCGCCTGTACGGCCATTTCGGCCTGCGTGGCATTGCCCAGATCGAATTTATCAAGCTTCTTGCCCGCGAGCGTGGTCAGCCGTGCCTCGAACATCTGGCCGCGGGGGGATTGCAGTTGCGCCTTGACGGTCCAGTATTCCTGATTGCGGAACGCCTCGATCTCCATCTCGCGCTCAACGATGAGGCGCAGACAGACCGATTGCACGCGGCCCGCCGATTTGGCACCGGGCAGTTTGCGCCAGAGCACCGGCGACAGGTTGAAGCCCACCAGATAATCCAAAGCGCGGCGCGCGAGATACGCCTCGACCAGAGGCGCATCGACCTGACGGGGGTTTTTCATCGCCTCGAGGATCGCGGTTTTCGTAATCGCGTTGAACACCACACGGCTGACGGGCGTGTCCTTGCGGATCGCCTTCTTCTCGGTCAGGGCCTCGGTCAGATGCCACGAAATCGCCTCGCCCTCGCGGTCGGGGTCGGTGGCGAGGATCAGTTCATTGTCGCTTTTCAGCGCATCCACGATGGCCTTGATATGCTTTTTGCTGTCCGTGGCGATTTCCCATTTCATGTCGAAATCGTCATCCGGCAGGACAGAACCATCCTTGGGTGGCAGGTCGCGGACATGGCCGTAGGACGCCAGAACCGTATAGCCGCGCCCAAGATATTCGTTGATTTTCTTGGCTTTTGCGGGGGATTCGACAACGACGACTGGCATGGGAATCCTTTATCTGCGCGGCTTTGTTCAAGTGGCGCAAGATGTGGCGACGATGGCGCGAATGTCAATGATGCGAAATTTCCGCCCCTCGTTGGGAGTGGAAATAAGCCCGCCTGTGGTCAGAAAGTCCGTCCGCTACACCGCTCGCGCCAGCAAGCCACCGGCCTGCCGCGTGATCTTGCCGTCGAGTTCGAGATCGACAAGTGCAGGGGCGACTTCGGTGGCAGGTACCGCGAGATCGCGCAAAAGCTGGTCCTCGGCGACGGGTGCCGGGCCAAGGCGCTGCAGGATCATCGCGTGCAGGGCGGCGATATTGCGCAGCGCCGGGCGCGTCTGTGCCACAGCAGCCGGGATCAACGGGGCGACGACGGCCTTGGGCGCGAGCGCGTCGATCACGTCTTCGGCGGATCGCACCAGCGTCGCACCGTCGCGCAGCAGCATGTTGCAGCCTGCCGCGCGCGCATCGAAGGGATGACCGGGCACCGCCAGCACGTCGCGCGCCTGATCAAGCGCGTTGCGCGCGGTGATCAGGCTGCCAGATCTTGCCGCTGCCTCGACCACGACCACGGCCTGCGCAAGCCCCGAAATAATCCTGTTGCGCGCCGGAAAATGGCGGGCCTGCGGTTGCAGCCCCATCGGCATTTCCGACAGGCGCAGCCCCTGTTTTGCGATGTCATGGGCAAGCTGGGTGTTGTCGACCGGATAGATCACGTCGACACCGCCCGCCTGCACCGCGACAGTGCCGCTCGCCAAGGCACCCAGATGCGCCGCCGTGTCGATCCCGCGCGCAAGGCCGGACACCACGACATAGCCTGCATCGGCCAGATCATTCGCGAGTTTGCGGGCCATGCGGCTGCCCAAGGATGACGCGTTGCGCGCGCCGACCAGCGCCACCATCGGGCGCGACAGCAAGTCCATTCGGCCCAGACACCACAAAAGCGGCGGCGCATCGGCGATGGTCCGCAGCGCGTCGGGATAAAGAGGGTCACGGTCCGACAACAGCCGCGCACCCGCAGCCTTGCCCGCCTGCAATTCGGCACGGATCACGCCGATGGGGCAGATTGCATAGTCGTCGACACCGGCAGCGCGGGCCACGTCGGGCAATGCGCGCAGCGCCTCTGTGGCCGTGCCATATTCCGCCAGCAACCGCCGATAGGTCGCCGGCCCGACACGGCGTGATCGCAATAGGCGAAGATGGGTGATCGCATCCTCTTCCGTGGTGGGGGGGAGTTGGGGGGTGGTGGAAGATCGTGTCGGTTGGGTCATCCCTTGCTCCGCCTATTGCCTCACAAGGGTTACGCCGACAGCGTTAACAAGCCATGAATCACACAAGGGCGCCCAACCTGTCTAAGTCTAAGAGACTGATAAGACGCCCTATTCATCCGAAAGCCCGCGCAGCGCACCACAGGATGCACGGCGAATCACATTGTCAGGCGGCCGCACCACCGACCGTCAGCCCACCGATCAGCAGGCTGGGCTGGCCCACGCCGACCGGCACCCATTGCCCCGCCTTGCCGCAATTGCCGATACCGGGGTCAAGTGCCAGATCATTGCCGATGCCCCTGATGCGTTGCAACGCGGTCGCCCCGTCACCGATCAGCGTGGCGCCTTTCACGGGGGCGCCGATGACGCCATTCTTGACGCGGTAGGCCTCGGTGCAGGAAAACACGAATTTGCCGTTGGTGATATCGACCTGCCCGCCGCCGAAACCCACCGCATAGATCCCGTCTTTCAATTCAGAAACAAGGCTTTCAGGGCTGGCGTCGCCTGCCAGCATATAGGTGTTGGTCATGCGCGGCATCGGCGTGTGGGCGAAACTTTCGCGCCGCCCGTTGCCGGTGGGGGCGACCCCCATCAGGCGGGCGTTCTGGCGGTCCTGCATGTAGCCGACCAGCACGCCATCCTCGATCAGTACGTTTTTTGCGCTGGGCGTGCCTTCGTCATCCACGGTGATCGACCCGCGCCGGTCGGGGATTGTGCCGTCATCCAGCACGGTCACACCCTTGGCCGCGATCTGCTGGCCCATCAGCCCGGCAAAGGCGCTTGATCCCTTGCGGTTGAAATCGCCCTCAAGGCCGTGGCCGATCGCCTCGTGCAGCAGGATACCGGGCCAGCCGGGGCCAAGCACGACATCCATGACGCCTGCGGGGGCGGGTTCGGCGTCAAGGTTCACAAGCGCGATGCGCAACGCCTCGCGCACGATGGGTTCCCAATGGTCGCGCCCGATCAGCCCGATCAGGCCCAAACGCCCGCCGCCGCCCATGCCGCCGCTTTCACGTTTGCCGTTCTGTTCGACGATCACGCTGATATTGATGCGCGACATCGGGCGTGTATCGGTGACCAGCGTGCCTTCGGGGCGCAGGATCACCACCTCCTGATGCGACGCACCGATGCTGGCGGACACCTGAACCACCCGCGGATCAAGCGCGCGGGCGAAGGCGTCGATTTCGCGCAGGACGTCGATCTTGGCGGGGAATGTCGCCTGCAGCATCGGATCGTCGTCGCTGTAAAGCTTGCGGTTCGTGCCAGCAGGGGCATCCGCCATTACCCCGCCGCCGTCGCCCACGGCCAGCCGTGCGGTCGACACGGCACGGCGCAGCGCGTGTTCGTCGATGGTCGTCGCATGGGCATAACCTGCGGTTTCACCGCGCACGGCGCGCAGCCCGAACCCTTCGGAGGCATCGAAACTGGCGGTCTTGATGCGTCCGTCATCCAGCGACAGCATTTCCGATTTCCGCCGTTCGATGAACAATTCGCCGTCATCCGCGCCTGCTGTCGCCTCGCGTAGCAGGTCAAGTGCCTGCGGCTGATCCAGATGGGTCTCGAACGGGCGAAATGGGGTGGCGGTCATCACAATATCCTTTGGCGGCGGTTTTGGGGGCAAAAAGCGTCTGTTTGCCGCAACAGCAGTTCTTGAGTTGTCCGTCAGGATATGGGACATGGGCGCAGCAATACAATGGGATTCCGCCCGTAGCCCGAGCGGAGAGACCGGGGAAAGAGGCTGAAAGGCCTCATGAAGTTAGGGTACAATATGCGACTGAACACCTTTGCAACCTCTGTTTGGACCACGCTTGGTCTGGTTCTCGCGGGCGGCACGGCCATGGCACAACAGAACATCGGTCAGGACCTCGAGATCGTGGGCCAGCCTGTTCCGGGCGGCATGGGATTCCAACCTTCCGCAACGGAATTGTCGCGCGATGTCGTCTGGCTCGATTCAATGCTGCTGATCATCATCACGGCGATCACGCTGTTCGTTACGGGCCTGCTCGTCTATGTGATCATCCGCTACAACGCGCGCCGCAACCCGACCCCTGCCGGGTTTACCCACAATTCACCGCTCGAAATCGCGTGGACGGTGGTGCCGATCGTCATTCTGGTGTTCATCGGTGCGTTTTCGCTGCCGATCCTGTTCAAGCAGCAGGAAATTCCAGAAGCGGATATCACCATCAAGGTAACGGGTTACCAGTGGTATTGGGGCTATGAATATGTGGACGAGGGCGTCAGCTTTGACAGTTTCATGCTGACCCGCGACGAGCTCGAGCAATTCGGCTATACGCAGGATCAATATCTGCTGGCCACCGACACGGCCGTTGTCGTGCCGGTCGGCGCGACAGTCGTGATGCAGGTCACGGCCGCTGACGTGATTCACTCCTGGACGATCCCCGCATTCGGCGTGAAGCAGGACGCCATCCCCGGCCGCCTCGCGCAATTGTGGTTCGCAGCCGAGCGTGAAGGAATCTATTTCGGCCAGTGTTCGGAACTTTGCGGTCAGGCGCATGCTTATATGCCCATTACCGTCAAGGTGGTCAGCCAGGAAACCTATGATGCGTGGCTGGCCGACGAACAGGGACTGTCCTGATCGCCGGGCGGATCACCATTGTGTTGACGGACCACGCGTCAGCATGACTGCACTGCATTTTGCAAGGACAGGTTGCCCATGACCGATTTCAGCGCCAACAACCACGCCACCACCGAGGCAGAAATGGGCGATTACTTCGCCCTGCTCAAGCCCCGGGTGATGTCGCTGGTTGTTTTCACGGCCTTGGTAGGGCTGTTAGTGGCGCCTGTGCCGGTGCATCCGTTTCTTGGCTTCGTCGCCATCCTGTGTATCGCGGTGGGTGCCGGAGCATCGGGCGCGCTGAACATGTGGTGGGATGCCGATATCGATGCGGTGATGAAACGCACCGCCGGTCGCCCTATCCCATCCGGGCGTGTCGCCCCCGGCGAGGCGCTGGGGATCGGCGTCGCGCTGTCAGGTTTTTCCATCCTGCTTTTGGGTCTGGCGACCAATTTCCTTGCAGCTGCCTTGCTGGCTTTCACGATCTTTTTCTATCTTGTCGTCTATTCGATGTGGCTGAAACGGGCGACACCGCAGAACATCGTCATCGGTGGTGCGGCGGGGGCCTTTCCGCCGATGATCGGTTGGGCGGTTGCGACGGGTGGCGTCAGCATAGAATCGCTTCTGATGTTCGCGCTGATCTTCATGTGGACACCGCCGCATTTCTGGGCGCTCGCGCTGTTCGTCAAATCGGATTACGGCCGCGCCGGTGTGCCGATGCTGACCGAAACGCATGGCCGCGATGCGACACGGCGCCATGTGCTGGTCTATACGCTGCTGCTGGTGCCTGTGGCGCTTGGGCTCGGGCTGACATCAATCGGTGGGCCGGTCTACATGGCGGTCGCTGTCGTCATGAACGCGTGGTTTTTGAAAGGCGCCGTCGATATCTGGCGTCGTGACGATGCCGCCTGCGAGGCCGACAGGCACCGTGTCGAAATCAACGTGTTCAAGGTGTCGCTGTACTATCTTTTCGCGCATTTCGGCGCTTTGCTGGCAGAGGCCGCCTTGCGCCTTTATGGATTGGGAGGCTGGTCATGGTGATCCGCGTCGAACACGAATTGCATGAACGTCGCAAGGGCCGGAATGCAGGCGTTGGGCTGCTGTTGGCCGGCTTTATCGCCATTGTTTTCGGACTGACGGTCGTCAAGGTGATGCAGCTGGGCGATATCCGGCAATTCGAAACCTTTGACCACGCGCCGCGTCCGCAACTGATCCCGCAGACGGAGGTCGTGGAATGAAGCTGTTTCCGAATCTGACAGGTATCTATCGCAGTGCGGCGCAGGCGACCGCGCTGGTGGTCGTCATGGGGGCGCTGGCCTGGGCGTCAGTGCCGTTTTACGATTGGTTCTGTCGGGTCACCGGATTTGGCGGAGCGACCAATGTCGCCGAAGGCGATAACGACGTGATCCTGGACCAGACGATCAAGGTGCGTTTCGACGGATCGCTCGAACGTGACATGCCATGGACCTTCAAGCCCGTTCAGCGCGAGGTCGAGGTGCGCATCGGGGAAACCGCGCTCGTGTTCTATGAGGCGCACAATCCTCTTGATGTCCCGATCGCGGGACAGGCGTCCTATAACGTGACCCCTTATGAAGCGGGCGGGTTCTTCGACAAGATCGAATGTTTCTGCTTTACCGAGCAGGTTCTGGCCCCCGGAGAGACGGTGCTGATGCCGGTGTCGTTCTTCGTCCACCCCGATATCGTCGATGACCGCGAAGGGCAGTACGTCCATACGATCACGCTGAGCTATACCTTCTTCGAGATCGACGTCCCGACCGATTACGTGCAGGCCTCTGCCGGTGCGACAGCTTTGACACCGGCGCCGCAAAACGCCATAGAGACTTACTGAAGACAGCCGATAGGGAACGCACCAGATGGCGCATACGAAAGACCACGATTACCATATTCTGCCACCCTCCATCTGGCCCTTCATCGCGGGGGTCGGGGCCTTTGTGATGCTGTTCGGATCCGTGCTCTGGATGCACGGGTCGGGCCCATGGGTTTTCCTGATGGGTCTGATCGCCGTGCTGTACGTGATGTATGCATGGTGGGCCGATGTGGTGGCCGAAAGCCGCGCCGGCGATCACACACCGGTCGTCCGCATCGGCCTGCGCTATGGCTTCATCATGTTCATCATGTCCGAAGTCATGTTCTTCGCCGCTTGGTTCTGGTCGTTCTTCAAACACCAGATGTACCCGATGGAAACCTATTTTGGGACACAATACGTCAAGCCGGAAATCTATGCGATCGACCCGTTCGGTCTGCCGCTCATCAACACATTGCTGCTGCTGATCTCGGGCTGTGCGGCCACATGGGCGCACCACGCGCTGGTGCATGAAAACAACCGCAAGGACCTCAAGCTGGGCCTGATCCTCGCCATTGTGTTCGGGGTGATCTTTACCGGCTTTCAGGCCTATGAATACTGGATCCTTGTCACGCAGGACGGCTATACTTTCGGTGGAGAAATCCATTACGCCAACTTCTTCATGGCGACAGGTTTCCACGGCGCGCATGTCGTGATCGGTGCGATCTTCCTGCTGGTCTGCCTGATCCGCGTCGAACGCGGCCATTTCACACCGGAAAAGCATGTCGGGTTCGAGGCCGCGATCTGGTACTGGCACTTTGTCGATGTGGTCTGGCTGTTCCTTTTCGCCGCGATCTACATCTGGGGCGCGTAAGGCGGGGTTCATCCCGACCCACACCAAACCCATAAGCGCGCGGCACCCCCGCGCGTTTTTTCCATCAAGGGCATATCATGCTGCGTCAGATCATTTTTCCCGTGCTTTTGGGTATCGCCGGTTGCGGTGTTCTGATCTGGCTGGGGTTGTGGCAGATCGACAGGCTTGCATGGAAAGAGGATATCCTTGCCAATATCAACGCGCGGCTGGCCGCTGATCCGCAGCCTTTTGCCGATGATGTGACCGAAGCAGATGATGAATACACCCGCGTGACGCTGTCCGGCGCCCCGACCGGACAGGAATTGCAAGTGCTTGTGTCCGGCACCGCTGCTGGCACCGGCTACCGCGTGATCTCGCGGTTCGAGACCGAAGACGGGTCCGCGATCCTGCTGGATCAGGGTCTCCTGCCGCTGGATGGCAAAGCGGCAGAGCCGTTGGTCGCGCCGATGCAGGTCATCGGTACGGTGCTTTGGCCCGATGACCAGAACAGCAGCACGCCCGATCCCGATTTGTCTGAAAACATCTGGTTCGCCCGCAACGTTGTCACAATGGCCGAGGCACTGGATACGCGGCCCTTCATGGTCGTGGCCACCGCGACGACCCCTGCCGACCCGCGCCTGACGCCGCTGCCGATCACGACCGCCGATATCAAGAACGACCACTTTGAATATGCGGTCACATGGTTCTTGCTGGCCATCGTCTGGGCCGTTATGTCCCTGTTCCTGATCCTCCGCACTCTTCGGCCAAAGGACGCCTGACCAATGCGCTATATCTCGACACGTGGCACGGCCCCCGTGCTGACATTCGAACAGGCGATGCTGACGGGGCTTGCGCGTGACGGAGGCCTTTATCTGCCCGAGGATATCCCGACGCTGACCCATGCCCAGATCGCGGCGATGGCGGGCAAATCCTATGAGGAGGTGGCCTTCGACGTGATGCGCCCCTTCATCGGCGACACCTTCACCGATGCGCAGTTCCGCGACCTGATCGCGCGCGCCTATGCGGGTTTCGGCCATGCCGCCCGTGCGCCGCTCGTGCAGGTGGACAGCAATCATTACCTGCTGGAGCTGTTCCACGGGCCGACGCTGGCGTTCAAGGATTTCGCCATGCAGTTGATCGGCCAGATGTTTCAGGCCGCCCTGTCCCGTTCGGGCGAGCGTGTGACGATCGTGGGTGCCACATCCGGCGATACCGGATCGGCGGCGATCGAGGCGTTCCGCGGGCTGAAGGCGGTCGATGTGTTCATCCTCTACCCGCACGGCCGCGTGTCCGAAGTGCAGCGCCGCCAGATGACCACGCCGGTCGAGGCGAATGTGCATGCGCTGGCCGTGGCTGGCGATTTCGACGATTGTCAGGCGCTGGTGAAGGATATGTTCAACGACTTTGCCTTCCGCGATGACGTGCGGCTGGCGGGGGTCAATTCGATCAACTGGGGCCGCGTGTTGGCGCAGGTGGTCTATTACTTCACCGCCGCCGTCAGCCTTGGCGCGCCGCACCGCCTGATCAGTTTCACCGTGCCGACAGGCAATTTCGGCGATATTTTTGCAGGTTTCATCGCCAAACAGATGGGCCTGCCAATCGCCGATCTGGTGGTGGCCACCAACCGCAACGACATCCTGCACCGGACGTTGCAGACGGGGGCCTATACCAAGGAAGGTGTGACGCCCACGATCAGCCCGTCGATGGATATTCAGGTCAGCTCAAACTTCGAACGCGCGCTGTTCTATGCCTACGGGCAGGATGGGGCCGCGGTGGCCAGCCAGATGGAAGACCTCAAATCCGGCGGATTTACCATTTCGCAGGGCGCCTATGACATGCTGACCGCGACCCTCAAATCGGGCCGCGCGTCAGAGGAAGAGACCAGCGCCACGATCAAGACCTACCTCGCGCAGCACGGCGAGCTGCTTTGCCCGCACACGGCCGTCGGCGCACATGTGGCGCAGGCGCATCTGGGCAGCGTGCCGATGGTGACGCTCGCCACCGCCCACCCCGCCAAATTCCCCGACGCGGTCAAGGCGGCCTCTGGCATCTCCGCTCCGCTGCCCGCGCGCATGGCGGACTTGTACGACCGCCCCGAACGGGTCACACCTGTTGCAGCCGACCTGTCGGCGCTGCAAGCCGTCATCAAGGAACGAATCATATCTTGACCATCCAGCAACACACCCTGTCCAACGGATTGCGCATCGTCACCGAACAGATGCCCGGCCTCAAATCCACCAGCATCGGCATCTGGGTGCTGGCGGGCGGGCGGCACGAACGGATCGAACAGAACGGCATCGCGCATTTTCTGGAACATATGGCCTTCAAAGGCACGAAGACGCGCACCGCGCTGCAAATCGCCGAACAGATCGAGGATGTGGGCGGCTATATCAACGCCTATACCAGCCGCGAGATGACAGCCTATTACGCCCGCGTGCTGGAAGACGACGTGGCCCTTGGCCTTGATATCATCGCCGATATCCTGCTGAATCCGCTGTTCGAGGAAGCCGAGATCGAGGTCGAACGCGGCGTGATCCTGCAAGAAATCGGTCAGACTTTGGACACGCCCGATGACATCATCTTCGACTGGTTGCAGGAAGAAGCATACCCTGACCAACCCCTTGGCCGGTCCATTCTGGGCGAGGCCGCGCGCGTCAGCACCTTTGCCAAAGGCGATCTGGACCGGTTTGTCGGTGAACATTACGGACCGAACCAGATGATCCTCGCCGCTGCCGGTGCCGTCGATCACGACGCCATCGTCCGGCAGGCCGAGGCGCTTTTCGGCCATCTGCCACGGGTCGAGCGTGCGCCGGGCCTGTTGCAGCCCGCAAAATTCATCGGCGGCGAACGGCGCGCGACCAAGGCGCTGGAACAGGTGCATTTCGCGTTGGCCCTCGAAGGGCCGACCTACCGCGACCCCGCGATTTATACCGCCCAGATCTATGCGACCGCCTTGGGCGGCGGCATGTCCTCGCGTCTGTTTCAGGAAATCCGCGAAAATCGCGGGCTCTGCTATACGATCTTTGCGCAGGCGGGGGCCTATGAGGACACCGGCATGACGACGATCTATGCCGGCACCAGCGCCGAACAGATCGCCGAACTTGCGCATCTGACAATCGACGAGATGAAACGCGCCGCCGACGACATGTCCGCGGCCGAGGTCGCCCGCGCCCGCGCGCAGATGAAGGCCGGTCTGCTGATGGGGCTGGAAAGCCCGTCCAACCGCGCCGAACGTCTGGCGCGGCTGTTGTCGATCTGGGACCGGATTCCGGGGATCGAGGAAACCATCGCCCATATCGACGATGTGACCACAGGCGATGTCAAAGCCTTTGCCGCGCAGATGGCGGGACAGGCGGGGTCGGCCATGGCGCTTTACGGTCCGGCCGATCAGGCCCCGACGCTGGCGGCGCTGAAAGCACGGCTTGCCGCATAATGCTGGGCATCAAGCGCAAGGTCCGGATCGAAACCGAACGGCTGACCCTGCGCGCGCCCATGCACACGGATTTTCGCCCATGGGCGGCGCTGCGGCAAGCCAGCGCCGAATTTCTGGTGCCGTGGGAACCCAGCTGGGCCGCTGACCATCTGTCGCGCAAGGGTTTCACCAACCGTGTCTATTGGGCGCAACGGTCGATTGCCCAAGGCTCGGCCTTGCCCCTGTTCCTGATCCGCCGGTCCGATGATGCGCTTTTAGGGGCAATTACGTTGGACCATATCAAACGTGGCCCTGCGCAATCGGGGATCACCGGCTATTGGATCGGCGCGCCTTTCGCGCGGCAAGGGTACATGCGCGAGGCCGTGCAGGCCGTCGTGCATCACGCCTTCACCGCGCTGGACCTGAGCCGGATCGAGGCAGGGTGCCTGCCGGAAAACACCCCGTCACGGCGGTTGTTGGAACAATGCGGCTACAAATACGAAGGTGTCGCGCAAAGCTATTTGCAGATCAACGGGCGCTGGCGCAACCATGTGCTGTACGCCAACCTGCGCCATGACCGGCGCGGCAAGACGGATGTGGGCTAGATGCTGAATGCGGTGACACCCGCTTTTGAAGAACAGCTGCGCGGCCTGTTGGACGCGGCGGCCTTCAAGGCTGACACTGCCCCCTATTTCACCGAACCGCGCGGGCGCTGGCAGGGGCAGGGGCTGGTCGTGGCGCCTGCCGATACTGCCGCCGTTGCGGCTGTGGTGGCCGCCTGCGCCGAGGCGCGCGTGGGAATCGTGCCCTATAGCGGCGGCACCGGACTTGTCGGCGGGCAGGTCATGGCGGATGGTCCGGCCCCGGTCGTTCTGTCGCTGGAGCGGCTCAACAAGATCCGTGCGGTCTATCCGTCCGAAAACGTGCTGGTCTGCGAGGCGGGCGTGATCCTCGCTCATGTGCAACAAGCCGCCGAGGATGTGGATCGCTTGTTCCCGCTCTCTCTCGCCTCAGAAGGATCGGCGCGGATCGGCGGGTTGCTGGCGACCAATGCAGGTGGCGTCAATGTGCTGCGCTACGGCAATGCGCGCGCGCTCTGTCTGGGGCTGGAGGTTGTGCGCCCGGACGGGACGATCTGGCATGGCCTGACACGGCTGCGCAAGGACAACACGGGCTATGATCTGCGCAACCTGATGATCGGGGCGGAAGGCACGCTGGGGATCATCACCGCCGCCGCCCTGCGGCTGGTGCCGCGCCCTGTGCATATGGGCGCGGCCCTGTTGGCGGTGCCATCGCCGCAGGCCGCACTGGACCTGCTGGCACTTGCAGGCGCGCAGATCGGCGACGGCCTGTCGGCGTTCGAGCTGATGCACCGCCAAGGGTGCGACTTTCTGGCCGAAGTCGGACCCGATGTGCGCCAAACGTTCGCCGAGCTTCCCGAATGGAGCGTGCTGATCGACCTTGGCCTGCCCGCCAGCGGTGATCCGGATGCCGCGCTCGAACAGCTGTTTGCAGATGCGTTTGACGCAGGGCTCGCCCTTGACGGGGTGATCGCGCAATCGGCGGCGCAGCGGCAGGCGCTGTGGGACATCCGCGAAAACATCCCCGAGGCGAACCGCCGGATCGGGTCGATCGCGTCACATGACATCGCCTTGCCGCTGAGCGCCGTGCCGGAGTTCATCGCAAAAGCCGAGGTCGCGCTGCGGGCCTTGGGGGATATGCGCATCAACTGCTTTGGCCATCTGGGCGATGGCAACCTGCATTACAACATCTTTCCCGCCAAGGGGCGGACGCGCCGCGACTATGATACGCTGCGCCCCGCCGTGCAAAGGACGGTCCATGACCTGATCGTGGCACTGGAAGGATCGGTCAGCGCCGAACACGGAATCGGGCGGGCCAAGGTCGGTGATCTGCAACGCTATGGCGATCCGGCGAAGCTTGCGATGCTGCGTGCGATCAAGGATGCGCTGGACCCCCAAGGCATCATGAACCCCGGCGTGATCCTGCCAGCGGGTTAGGGCCGGTGGGGCCGCGCCTCCGGCGGGAGTATTTTTGGAAAAAAGAAGTCGCAAGACGTGCGCCCGACCCCGCCGCCCGCTACAGGCTGACCGTTCTGGGGTCCGGGATCGGGCGACTTCTCATTTCACGGTCATCGGCTCTCCAGCCTGTACCGTGAAAGCGGTCTACCGGATCTTCCTTAACAACTTCTTATTTCCCCAAATACTCCCCGCGCGGAGCGCATCAAAGTCCTTCGAATGCGCAAAGACTATGCACCTGCATCCCCAGTTTTTCGAGCCTCGCCGCGCCACCCAAAGCGGGTAGGTCGATGACAAAGGCGCAGCCGATGACCTGCGCGCCCAGCCGTTCGACCAGACGGATGCCCGCCTCGGCGGTGCCGCCTGTCGCCAGCAGGTCATCGACCAGCAGGACCTTGTCGCCCGGTTGCAGCGCGTCGTCGTGCAACTCCATCACCGCCTCCCCATATTCGAGTTGATAGGCCTGTTCGATCGTCTTGCCGGGCAATTTGCCTTTCTTGCGGATCGGCACGAAGCCGACCGACAGCTGATGCGCGATGGCGCCACCAAGGATGAAACCGCGCGCCTCCAGGCCTACGACCTTGTCGATGGGCATGCCAGCATAGGGGTGCAACAGCTGGTCGATCGCCATGCGAAAGCCGCGCGCATCGCTGAACAGGGTCGTGACATCGCGGAACATGATCCCTTCATGCGGGAAATCGGCGATGGTGCGGATATAGTCGCGGACGGTTTTCATCTGGTTTCTTTCGCAAAGACACGGGCG
Organism: Yoonia vestfoldensis DSM 16212; assembly: GCF_000382265.1. Lineage (GTDB taxonomy): Bacteria > Pseudomonadota > Alphaproteobacteria > Rhodobacterales > Rhodobacteraceae > Yoonia > Yoonia vestfoldensis. The sequence continues at coordinate 87,821 of NZ_KB907978.1, read as the reverse complement.
GTGATCGCATCGAGCCGCGCCATCAGCACAGGGTCACGTTTGTGGGGCGCGGTCATGATCGCATGTTCCAGCGCGCGGTCGCAGCCATCCGGGCAGGGCACGCGATCGGACCCGAGCAGGGCGGGCAGGCGCGCGATCAGGTCGCGCGCTTTGGTGCCGTTGCCTTGCAGGGTCGCGATGATCGCGGTGATGTCAACCGCGCCGTGGTCGGGATGCCAGCTGTCGTAATCGGTGATCATCGCGACGGAGGCATAGCAGATCTCCGCCTCGCGGGCGAGTTTCGCCTCGGGCATGTTGGTCATGCCGATCACGTCGCAGCCCCAGCTGCGGTAAAGCCTGCTTTCCGCGACCGACGAGAATTGCGGGCCTTCCATCGCCAGATACGTGCCGCCGCGATGCACTGTGATGCCCGCAGCCTCGGCCGCCACAGCACAAGCCTCCGACAGGCGCGGGCAGGTCGGGTGGGCAAGGCTCACATGGGCCACGCAACCCGTGCCGAAGAAGGATTTTTCGCGCGCGAAGGTCCGGTCGATGAACTGGTCCACGATCACGAAATCGCCCGGTGCCATCTCTTCGCGGAACGATCCGCAGGCGCTGACGCTGATGATGTCGGTCACGCCCAGCCGTTTCAGCGCGTCGATATTGGCGCGGTAGGGCACGGTGGTGGGCGAATGCACATGGCCGCGTCCGTGACGGGGCAGGAAGGCCATCCTGACGCCGCCCAGCCGCCCTGTCAGCACTGCGTCCGACGGCGCGCCCCAAGGGCTGTCGATGGTGATCCATGCGGCGTCCTGCAATCCGTCCATGTCATAGATACCGGACCCGCCGATGATACCCAGATACGTTTCTGTCATGTCTTCTCTCCCGGACGGGTCAGGCTGAACACCTCGCGCACCGCAGTATAATCGCGGTATCCAAGGCGTGACAGCGGATGAAAGGTCGTCACATCGAAAATCCCGTTTACAAGGCAATTGTCGCGGATATGTACGCCAATGACCTCGCCGAACACGGCGAAATTGGCGGCACCGGGCAGGGTGACGATCTGCGTCAGCTTGCATTCCAGCGTCGCGGGCGCACCCGCCACGCGCGCGCAGGGAATCGTTTCGCATTCCGCTTTTGTGATGCCTGCCAGCGCGAATTCATCCGTTGCGCGGTCCCACGGGCCGGAGGTCTGATTCATCGCGTCGCGCATCGCGTATTCCACGATATTGACGGCGAACACCCCCGTTTCGCGGATGTTGGCGACGCTGTCCTTGGTGCCGTCACGGTCGGGTTTGGCGCTAGTCGAGGCGAACATCACCTGTGGCGGCTCGTAGGCGACGGCGTTGAAAAACGAATAGGGGGCAAGGTTGTCCTGACCGTCCGACCCGCGCGTGGCGATCCAGCCGATGGGGCGCGGGCTGACGATCGCGTTGAACGGGTTATGCGGCAGATTATGGCCGTCTTTTGGGGCGTAAAACATTGCTCAAGACCTTTTCCTGCGATCAGCCAAGGGGTAGCGTGACCGAACAGCCTTGGCCAGATGAAAGACGCATGCAAATACCCTCCATCACTCTGGCCATCGAGACTGCCGCCGATTACTGGGAGGTCGAAGCGCTTTACGATCTTTGCTTTTCGCCGGGCCGCACGGCGCTGTCGTCCTACCGTCTGCGTGAGGACGTGCGGCCCGTCGCGGACCTGTGCTGGACGGCGCGCGATCCCGACAATGTGCTGGCAGGCGTGATCCGCTGCTGGCCTTGTTATGTGGACGATCTGCCTGTTGTCCTGCTTGGCCCGGTCGCCGTCCACCCGACGCGGCAGGGCGAAGGGATCGCCGGGCTGTTGATCTACCGTGTGACGCAGGTGGCCCGCAAGTCGGGCTGGTCGCGCATCCTCTTGGTGGGCGATCTGCCGTATTACAGCCGCTTCGGGTTTCGCCATTTGCCGGATGTCGTGATGCCGCCGCCGACGAACCCCGAACGGGTGCTGGGGCTATCGCTGCTGCATGACGCATGGGCTGGCGTCAGCGGCATCGTGCGCAAGGCGGACGATTGCATTTCGCCGCGATGACCCCATTTTAGGGCAATGACATACAAAACCGTCGCCCGTGATGCTATCCCCGTGCCGGTGCCTGCACCGCTTGATGATGATGCGCGTGCGCGCATCACCGCCTTGGCTTTGCGTCAGCGCAAGGCGAATGGCGTGTTGATGAAGGCGATCAATTTCGTCGGTGGTCAGGTCGAGGATGGTTTGAAAATACTTCCCAAGCCGCTGCGTGACCAGTTGAACGAGGTGACCCGCAACGCCCTGCGTCGCAGCTATGATATTGCCGCGCGGTCCCGTGGTGGCATGGGCCGGCGCTTTGGGTCGGACCAGAGCCACCGGATCATCGGCACGGTGTCGGGTGCCATCGGCGGCTTTGGCGGGCTGCCCACCGCGCTGGCGGAACTGCCCGTCGCCACCACGCTGATCTTTCGCGCGGTGCTGCATGTCGCCGCCGAATATGGTGAGGACCCGACATCGGATGAAACGCGCATGGAATGTCTGGCCGTGTTCGGGTCAGGCGGGCCGGGCAGTGCCGATGATGGTGTCGACACGGCCTTTATCGGCGCGCGGCTCAGCTTGTCGGGGGCTGCCGTCAACACGCTGATCAGCCGTGTCGCGCCGAAATTCGCGGCTGTGCTGTCGCAGAAACTGGCATCCCAGACCGTGCCTGTGCTGGGGGCCGTGGCGGGGGCGGGGACTAATTACGCTTTTGTCGATTACTATGTCGCCCTTGCGCATGTGCATTTCGGGCTGCGGCAACTGGTGCGCGACCATGGCGATGTGGCGGTGCTGGATGAATTCCACCGCCAGCTTGCCGCGCAGCGCCTGCCTCAGACCTGATAGACCAGCCAGTCGGACACGGCACGGCGCACGGATTGATCGCCGTTCGCGATCGCGGCATCCATCACGGCCTTGACCTCGTTCAGATCGACGCGGCGCAGCAGGTGCTTGACCGGACCGACCGAGGCCGGGCGCATCGACAGCGTGCGCAGGCCGAGGGCGGCGAAACACAAGGCTTCGACCGGACGGCCCGCATCCTCGCCGCAGAACGACAAAGGCGTGCCCGCCGCATCGCAGCGTTTGATGACATGTTCGAGGAACGACAGGAAACTGACGTCGAGCGTGTCGTAGCGCCGCCGGACCAGTTCATTCTCGCGGTCCGCGGCAAAGAAAAACTGTTTCAGATCGTTGCCGCCGATGCTGATGAAATCGGCCTCTTCAAAGAATACATCGGGCGCAAAGGCCAGCGACGGCGTTTCCAGCATCGCGCCCACCTCGATCTCGGACGGGATCGGATGGCCCAACCGGACCTCGCGGTCGAGCGCCTTGTCCATCTCGGCCTTGGCGGCGCGGAATTCGGCCAGTTGCGTGATGAAGGGGAACATCACCGTCAAAGGCCGCCCCGCCGCCCCGCGCAGCAGCGCCTGCAACTGCATCCGCAGCACGCCCGGTTTGTCGAGGCCGACGCGGATCGCACGCCAGCCCATCGCGGGGTTGGGTTCGTCGTTGGCCTTCATGTAGGGAAGAACCTTGTCCGACCCGATATCAAGCGTGCGGAACGCCACCCGCCGCCCGCCTGCCGCATTCAGCACACGGTCATAAAGCGCGGACAATTCGCCCCGTTGGGGCATCTGGTTGCGGATCAGGAATTGCAATTCGGTGCGGAAAAGGCCCACACCTTCGGCACCGGACCCCGCCAGCGACGGCAGGTCCGCGATCAGCCCCGCGTTCATCTGCAATGAGATCACCGATCCGCAACGGGCTTGCGCCGGCAGGTCGCGGATCGAGGCATAGCGTTCCTGCGCGCGCGCCTGCATCTCGATCTTGTCGCGGAATGCGGCCTGCACGGTCTCGTCGGGCCGCAGATGCGCAATGCCCTGATCGCCATCGACCAGAATGGTGTCGCCGTTCAGCGCCTCGCGCGTGACACCCTTGGCGTTGATCACCAGGGGGATCGCCCAGGCGCGGGCGACGATGGTCGCGTGGCTGCCGACGCTGCCTTCTTCGAGCACGATGCCGCGCAGTTTCTTGCCGTATTCCAGCAATTCGCCGGGCCCGATATTGCGCGCGACAAGGATCGGATCGTCGGGCATGTCGCTGCGGTCCTCGCCCTGGCCCGTCAGGATGCGCAGGAGGCGGTTGGACAGGTCATCAAGATCGTGCAGCCGTTCGCGCAGGTATGGATCGGGCGAGCGGGACAACCGCGCGCGCGCGAGCGATTGTTCCTTTTCGACGGCGGCCTCGGCGGACAGCCCGCTTTGCACGTCGTCCTGCATCCGGCGCATCCAGCTGCTGGAATTTGCGAACATGCGGTACGCTTCCAGCACCTGCAACTGTTCGGGGTCGACCGAGCGCGCCCCGATCATCATGTTGTCGACCGATTTGCGCAGCGTTTCGACCGCCTCGTTCAGGCGGCTCTTTTCCTTTTCGGGATCGTCCGAAATAGGGTTGGTCACGACCACGCGGGGTTCATGAAGATAGACGCGACCTGCGCTGGTGCCTTCCTGCGCGATGGACCCGCGCAACAGCACGGGTTTTTGGTGCAGGGCGGACAAGGCCGCCCCTTCGCCGACGAACGCGCCAAGCTCGGTCATCTCGGCGATGACCATGGCCACGATTTCAAGGGCGTAAACCTCGTCGGGGGTCATCACCCGTTCGGTCTTGGTTTGTACCACCAGCACGCCCAGCACGTCGCCCAATCGCTGGATCGGCACGCCACAGAACGACGAATAGCGTTCTTCGCCCGTTTCAGGCATGTAGCGGAACCCTTTTTCGGCGGGCGCATTGGCGGTGTTGACGATGTTGCCGGTCTTGGCTGCGCGCCCGACCAGACCTTCGCCAAGGCGCATCCGGGTCTGGTGAACAGATTCCTGTTCAAGCCCTTGCGTCGCGCAGAGTTCAAGCGTCTCGGAATCGCGGAACAGGTAGATCGAACACACCTCGGCCTGCATCGACGACGCGATCAGGTCCACGACACGGTTCAGCCGTGCCTGCCCTTCGCTGTCACTGGCGAGGGCCTCGCGCAGGCGACCCAGAAGCTTGCGGCTTTCGCTTTCCAACCGTTCCGGCATTGGTCCCCCGATGTCAGCGGACCGATCCCAGAGGATCAGCCCGCCTTGTCCAATTCGAACGCATCATGCAGGGCCTGCACGGCAAGTTCCATGTATTTCCTGTCGATCAGCACAGAAATCTTGATCTCGGAGGTTGTAATGACCTTGATGTTGATCCCCTCTGCCGAGAGAACCTTGAACATCTTGGCGGCAACCCCTGTGTGGCTGCGCATCCCGATGCCAACGACGCTGACTTTGGCGACCCCTTCATCTGCGACCAGATCGTGAAAGTTGATGGCACCGGATGCCTTGGCATCCTGCATCGCCTTTTCGGCGCGCAGCACCTGATCCTTGGGGCAGGAAAAGGTCATGTCAGTGCGGCCTTCCTCGGAAATGTTCTGCACGATCATATCGACGTTCACACCCGCATCCGACAAGGGGCCAAAGATCGCCGCCGCGATGCCGGGGCGGTCGGCGACCGAGATCAGGGTCATTTTCGCCTCGTCGCGGGAATAGGCGACACCGGCCACAACATTGGATTCCATGATTTCCTCCTCATCGCAGACCAGCGTTCCGGCGCTGTCCGATGGTTCCTCGAATGATGACAGCACCCGCAGGCGCACCTTGTAGCGCATCGCCAGTTCGACCGAACGGGTCTGCAGGACCTTGGCCCCCAGTGACGCCAGTTCCAGCATTTCCTCGAAGGCGATTTTATCCAGCTTGCGCGCCTTGGACGTGATCCGGGGGTCAGTGGTATAGACCCCGTCCACGTCGGTATAGATATCACAGCGTTCCGCACCGAATGCGGCGGCAAAGGCCACAGCCGTGGTATCCGACCCGCCACGCCCCAGCGTCGTGATCCGGCCCGTCTTGCTGACGCCCTGAAAGCCTGCCACGACCGCAACCTTCATGCCTTCGCCGAATTTGGCGGCGATATTGCTGGTCGGGATATCCTCGATCCGCGCGCTGGCATGGGCGTCGGTTGTCAGAACGGGGACCTGCCAGCCCTGCCAGCTGCGCGCGGGAATATCCATTTCCTGCAACCGCAGCGCCATCAGCCCCGCCGTCACATTCTCGCCCGAGGACACGATCGCATCATATTCGCGCGCATCGTACAGCGGCGATGTCTCGGTCACCCAACCCACGAGTTCATTGGTCTTGCCCGACATGGCCGAGACGATGACGATCACGTCATAGCCATTGGCGACCTCGACGGCGACACGCTTGGCGGCGCGTGCGATCCGGTCGAGATTGGCAACAGACGTGCCCCCAAATTTCATCACAAGCGTCGGCATGGGTCATCCTTGAAAACAAGAGGCGTTGATCCGCGCCCGTTTACTGGGGCGGCAGGCAAAGCGCAAATGCTTAGTAGGGGTGCGCGCGCCCATCCCATGTCTCGAAACAGCCCGATGTCGCAGGGCCAAGGGCGGCAAAGCGCGCTATCAGACCAGCGGCGCTGTCCTCCACACTGATATCGGCCGCAGACCCGCCCATATCGGTGCGCACCCAGCCCGGATGGTAGATGCCGACGCTGATCCCGTCGCGCGCCAGATCGGTCGCCAGATTGCGCCCAAGGTTCAACGCTGCGGCCTTGCTCGCGCGGTAGATATAACTGCCGCCCGGTGCCCGCGTATGTGACGCCATCTGCGAGGAAATGATCGCGATCTTGCCCGCCTTCGCACGGCGCAGATGCGGCAGAAAGGCCTGCACGGTCAGGAAAACGCCGGTGACATTGGTGGCGAACCCGTCCGCCCACATATCTGCCGGATAGCCCTGATCCAGCGACTGGCCCTTGTCGGCATAGACGCCCGCATTGCAGACCAGCAGGTCGATCGCCTGATCGCCCACGGTCGCGGCCAGCGCCATGATCGCCGCCGGATCGGTCACGTCAAGCGGGTGCAGCCCGGCGCTTGCATCCCGTCCCGTGCCGATCACGCCCGCACCTGCGGCGCGATACCCGTCGGCCAAACCCTTGCCGATGCCACGGCTGGCACCTGTAATCAAAACCTGCATCAATTTGCTTTCTTGGCGGGAATGAACGGCAGCGGCAGTACGGGAATCCCGTCTTCGGCCAGCTTGCGCGCCTCGGCAAGGTTCGCCTCGCCATAGATCGGGCGTTCGGGGGCAAGACCGTCATGCATGGCGCGGGCTTCGTTGGCAAAAGATGCGCCGACGTAATCGGCGCTGCTTTCGATCTTTTTGCGCAGGGCCGCAATCGGGTTCTCGGCGGGTTCGGGTGACGGCGCCGATGCAATTGCAGGTGCCATCACAGATTTGGTCACCACGGTTGACCCACAGGTCGTGCAGGACACCATCTTGGCCGCCACAAGCTTGTCAAAGGCGGCACCCGACTGGAACCAGCTTTCGAACTGGTGGTTCTGGTCACATTTGAGGTGGAAGCGGATCATATTGGCCAGTCATGTGAGGTTTCCACACAGTTAGGCTTTTTGATTGTCGGTGCAAGTCAGCGCAGTCTGGCCGGATCGAAGGTTGCGACGATCTTTTTCAGCGCCGGTTCTTGCAATTTCTTCGCCGCCTTTTCGGGGCTGAACCATTTGCGCTTGCGCTGGTGCTTTTCGGGCCAATCGCTCAGGACATGCTGGACATGGACCGGATAGACCATCGCAACGATGGGCGCGTTCACATTGCCCAAGGGCTTGATATAGCTGTAGATCCCAAGGCAGACATCCAGTGCGTCACCGCGCAGCCCGGCCTCTTCGTAAGCTTCCATCGCGGCGGCGGCGGCAGGGGTCTGTTTATGCATCGGCCAGCCCTTGGGCAGGATCCAGCGACCCCGCGTGCGGCTGGTCACCAGACAGATCTGCACATGGTCGTTCTTGATCCGCCAGCACAGCGCAGCAAACTGCGCGCGCACATCGGTCTTGCGCCCGGTCGCGAATTTCAGCGGAATTTGTTGCGCGGGTAAGTTGGCCATGGTTCCGATCTGAATCCGGGTTACATCCGGGGCATGAAGGACGTTATGACGGCGCAGACACCACCGACAACCCCCCCGCCGCAATTTATCGGCGCGGAAATCTATCGCGGCTCGACCTATGGCACCTGGCATCCGTTGCGGGTGCCGCGCGTGTCGACGGTGATGGACCTCAGCCGCGCGCTGGGCTGGTTGCCGCCTGCGCAATTCATCACCAGTCCGCGCGCCAAGGTCGCGGCCCTGACGGGCTTTCACACCCCCGCCTATCTGGCCGCCCTGCAAGCGGCAGAGGCGGCACAGGCCGTGACCGAAGATGTGCGACAACGCCACGGCCTTGGCACGCCGTCCAATCCGGTCTTTTCGGAAATGTTCCGTCGTCCGGCGACGGCGGCGGGCGCCTCGTTGCTGGCGGGCGAGTTGCTGAAGAACGGCGGTGTCATCTATTCGCCCGCAGGCGGCACGCATCACGGCCTGCCCGACCGCGCCAACGGCTTTTGCTATCTCAACGATCCGGTGCTGGCGATCCAGTCGCTGCGGCGCAACGGGGCGCAGCGCGTGGCCTATGTGGACATTGACGCACATCACCCCGACGGGGTCGAACATGCCTTTGCGCAGGACCCCGACACGCTCTTGATCTCCACGCACGAGGCGAACCGCTGGCCGCGCACCGGGGCGATCACGGATCAGGGGGCGGGGCAGGTGTTCAACCTGCCGGTGCCTGCGGGGCTGCATGACGACGATATGGCGCTGATCCTGCAAGAGCTGATCCTGCCCGCCGTCACGGGGTTTCAGCCCGATGCCGTCGTGCTGCAATGCGGGGCGGATGCGGTGACGGAAGACCCGCAATCCCGCCTATGCCTGTCGAACAACGCGCATTGGGCGGTCGTGGCGGCCTTGCGCGACATCGCCCCGCGTTATCTTGTGCTGGGCGGGGGTGGCTATAACCCGTGGTCGGTGGGGCGGCTCTGGACAGGGGTCTGGGCGGTGCTCAACGATCACGCGATCCCTGACCGCCTGCCCGACCACGCCACAGGCGTGCTGCGCGCGCTGCGCTGGGACGGCGCGCCCAAACGGCTGCGGCCGCAAGACCATTGGATGACCACGCTGCGCGACACCCCGCGCCATGGCGCAATCCACGACGCGGTCCGTTCCGGCGTGGCCCAACTCAAACCCCGCTTCTTCCGAGCCTAAATATCCCCGCCGGAGGCCTCAACTGCGCCAGCAGGCGCAGGCAGACCCGCCAACGCCAGCGGCAGAGCAGTCAACGTGCGCGCAACCGCACCCGCATGGTCCGCATAAAAGCCCGCGATCTGGTCGTCGCTCACGGTCATGGGCGCTTGGACCGCATCCAGCAGGTCGGCCTCGGTCAGCACATGGTGGCAGACGCCCGCCGCAATCGCCTCTTGCGCAGGGTATTCGATGGTCCAGATATGCGGGCCGACGATGACAGGTTTGCGCAGGGCCAGCGGTTCGATGATGTTATGCGCGCCTTTGGTCACAAACCCGCCACCGACTATGGCACGGTCGCAGAGCGCAAGGTAGAAATACATTTCGCCCATACTGTCGCCCAGCAAGACATCGATCTGCGGCAGATCGGTCGCCCCAAGGGTCGCGTCCAGCACCTCCGACCGCCGGGCAAAGCGCAGTCCGGCGTCGCGCAGCATCCCCGCAACCTCGTCAAAGCGTTCCGGCGCGCGCGGCACGTAGACAAAGAACGCCCCCGGCACTTGCCGGATCATGTCGACATAGACCGCATCCTCGCCCGCGACGACGCTGGTGAGGGTGAAGGCGGGGCGACCCGCCAAAAGCCTCTCTCGCAGGCGGTCTGCGGCCTGCAACTGCGCTTGCGGGATGGGCTGGTCGAAACGCATCTCGCCAGTGACATGGATGTTGCGCAGGCCTGCGGCGGCGAACCGCTCTGCCTGCAAGGCCGATTTCACGAACCCACCCGCAAATCCGCCTGTCAGCGCCGCCCGCAACCCCCAGCCCGCCATGTCCTTGTCGAAACTCTTCTGCGGATATTGCGCGTTGCACATGAAAAGCGGCACGCCGCGTGCCCTACAGGCCATGATCATGCGCGGCCAGATCTCGATCTCCATCACCAGGCCGTATTTCGGCGCAAAGCGGCGCAGGAACGCCGCATAGGCGATCCCCATGTCGAACGGCACCCACGCGACCTGCACACGGCCTGCGGCAATCTCGGCGCTGAATTCGCGCGCGGCCTCCCGCCGTCCGGCGGGGGTGAAATGGGTGGTCAGCACGCATTCGCCCTGCGCCAGCAGCGCGCGGATCAACGGCGTGGCCGAGCGCATTTCGCCCAAGGATACGGCATGGACCCAGACAGGGTTGCGCACCTGTGGGCGCAGAAGGCCAAAGCGTTCGGCAAGATGCGCGCCATAGGCGGGGTCCTTGCGGGCGCGCAGGCGCAGATAGACGATCACGGCAGGCAGCAGGACCACCCATGCCAGACCATAAGCCAGCAGCGCCATCCGCAGGCGCAACGGAGGAAAGCGGTCAGTCATGGCGCACCTTTAGCAATGCCAGCAGGTCGCGGGCCAAGTGATCGGTCGCGCGCCCTGCGTCCTGTGCCCCGGCCTTAGCCTTGGCTGCCACCGCCGCCAGATCGCCACGCAGCGCACTGGCGATTGCGGCGACATCCAGCACCGCGATGGCCCCGCCTGCCGCATCAAGGGCCGCAAAGTCGGCGACGAAATTGGCGACCTCGGGGCCATGTAGCACCGCACAGTCCAGTTGGGCTGCTTCCCACGGGTTATGCCCCTGGGTCGTATCGAACGTGCCACCGATCAGCACGGCGCGGGCGACACGGTAGACCAGCCCCAGATCGCCAAAAGTATCGCAGAGCCAGCTCGGATCAGCCGCACTGGGCAAGGCCCCTTGCGATTTCAGCGGCGGTGGCATGGGGCAGGCGGCGCTGATCGCGTCGCGCCTGTCGGGATGACGGGGTGCGATGATCAGCAGCGCATCCGGCATTTGCATCCGCAGCGCCTTGTGCGCGGCCAGCGCTGCGGCCTCGTCCGCCGGATGCGATGGTGCGACAGCCCAGACGAAGCGGGACCCTGTGACGGCCTGCAGATCGCGCAAGGCGACAGGGTCGCAGTCCAGCGCGGGGGCGGCGGGTTTCAACGATCCGCTGACGCGGGCTGCGGTACCCAGAGCTGACAGATGCTTGGCACTGTCGTCATCCTGCGCCGTCACCAGCGCCATCCGCATATAAAGATCGCGGTACAGCCCCGCCGCCTTGCCATGCCGCGCGAGCGACGCCGCATTCATCCGTGCTGCCACCATCGCCTGCGGGATACCCCGCTGGCCTGCGTCATGGACCAACCCTGGCCACAGGTCCTGCTCGGCCCAGATGCACAGATCAGGCCGGAAATGGTCCAGAAACCGCCGCCGATAGGCAGGCGCATCCAGCGGCAGGAACTGGTGGATCGTGCGGGGCGGCATCTGTCCGGCGAACACCCGCGCCGAGGCGGCGGTGGTCGAGGTGACAAGGAAATGCAGATCGGGGGCCGCCGCCGCCATCCGCGCGATCAGACCGCGGAGCGACAATATCTCGCCCAGCCCGACCGCGTTGATCCAGACCAGCCTGCCCGTCGGACGTGGGGCCAGTCCACGCCCTTGCTTTTCGATCCAGCGGGTGGCGTGTTCCTTGCCACGCTTGCGCCTGCGGGCCAGCACGGGGCCTGCCGCAAGCGGGATAAGGTAGCTGGCCGCAAGATAGGCGCGCAGGGCCAAACCGGCCCTAGGCATCGCGGTCATGGAATGTCTTTTGCAGCGATCCGGTCCAGAAACCGGGATCGGCGAGCACCGCCGCAAACCGGCCTGCGGCCGATCCGCCACCGAATGCATCGTGGCGTGGATAGGATTTGCCCCATTGCGCGGTCAGGAATTGGGCAATCGCTGCAGAATCGCCCGCATCGGCGAAAAATACCGAGGGCGATTTCGCGCGGTTCGTCTGCCGTGTCCCGATGTCGAGCGATGGCAGCCCCAGAAACGGCGCCTCGCGCACGCCAGCCGAAGAATTGCCGACCATCACGGCCGCGTTCTTCATCAATTCGCTGAAATGGGCGAACCGCATCGACGGCAGCACGCGGAACCGATCCTTGGGGAGAGCGTCGATCTCGGCAAAGATCGCCGCCGATCCGGGGTCGTTGTTGGGGGCGATCACCACGAAATCGTGGCCCGAGGCCACCAGCGCCGTGAACAATGCGCGGGCCTGCGTGCCCATGCTTGCGGCCTCGGAGGTAACAGGGTGGAACACGCAGATGCCGTAATCGGCGAAGGGCAGGGCATAGCGGTCCTTGACCTGTGCGATTGTCACGCCCGATGGACCTGCGTGGAAATCCAGCTCGGGCGAGCCGATGGCGTGGATGTGGCTGGCCTGTTCGCCCAGCGACATCACCCGGCGTGCGGCATCGTCCGAGGATACGAAATGATGGCTCGCCAGCTTGGAATTGCAGTGGCGGTAGATCTCGTCGATGGTGCCGCTGACCTCGCCGCCTTCGACATGGGCGCAGCGGATGTAATTGGTGGCACAGACCAGCGCGGTCGCCAGTGCCTCGACCCGGTCACCGTGGATGACCACCAGATCGGGGCGGTGTTCCTGCACGAAATCGGAAAACCCGATGACCGTCTTGGCGAGGATCATATCCTGCGGATCACCGGGGCGCTGGTTTAGGAATTCATGCACGGTGACACCCGCCATCCGGTGCACCTCGAGCTTGGTCAGCCCGTAGCCTTGGAGCATATGCATGCCGGTGACGAAAAACGACACATTGAACCCGGCATCACGCGCGGCCACGGCCAGCGGTTCCAGCTTGCCGAAATCGGCACGGGTGCCTGTCACGAAAAGAATATAGCGGGACATGAGGGTTCCGTGGCAAGAGAGGTCGGCAGCCGAAACTGGCCTTGCGTGGCAGATTACCTTTGCGGAGGCGGAAAGGGAACCGGCATTGGTCGGGATATGTCCCGCCCGCGGCGACTGACGCATGGCTGCAAGTTTGCGTGTGCCGCCCCAGTTATCCGCTTGACGGCAAGTCCCGTCATCCTTAGGGAAACAGGCCATGAGGCGAGTGGGCAGGTAGGTTATGCAGCGGATTGCAAATCCGTGTAGACCGGTTCGATTCCGGTACTCGCCTCCAAACAATTTCAATGACATAACGTCGCGACGACCGTCTGTCGCATAAACTGGTACCGAAGATCTGCGACGCCTCATCGCGATAAACGCACATGTCGTGGGCGCGGTTTTCAGTCGGACAGCCTTTTGGTCGCGATCAGCAGGCGTGATCGCAGTGACGTCAGAAAAGTCCTGCGCGCGCCGTCATCCTACCGATTGGACCTGTCAGCACAAGATCGCCCAAAGCGTTTCAGTTGCTGCGTGATCGCAGCAAGGCAAACAACGCCAGCAGCACCAGCACCATGCCAAGGATCTGGCTCGAAACAAGGCTCTCTCCGAGAAAAACCATGCCGCCCAGGACGCCGAAAACCGGCGTCGTGGTCAGGAACATCCCCGCCAGTCCGGGCGGGATGCCCTTGAGGCCGACGATGTATAGCCAGAATGCCAATGCGTACTGGATCAGGCCAGACAGGATGGCCAGCGTCAGCATGGGAAGGGTCACGGACACCGGAAGCGATTGCCAGCCCCCAGCAAGCGCCGCCGCAGTCAGCCCAAGCACCAGCCCAAGACCTGCCGATTGCTGAATGGCCGTTAAAAGAAGCGCGGGCATCGTCAGCGCGAGCCTGCTTGACGCCAGCACATAGACGGCGGCGAATGCGGTCCCGACAAGAACCAGCCCATCGCCCACAACCGAGCCGCCGCGCAGATCGTCGGGCCCGCTCAACGACACCAGGATCACCCCGACCACTGCGGTCGCGATGGCGATCATGGCGCTGGCGCTGGGCCGGGTCCGGAACAGAATCCAGGCCCCGAGAAAGATGAACACCGGCTCCAACGCCGCGATAACCGAAGCTTTGCCCGCGGTGGTCAGGGCGAGGCCGGGCACGCCGACGGCATAGGCCAGGCCGGGTTCGAACAGACCCGTGGAACCTGCTTTGGCCATTTGGGACCATGGCAGCAATCGGATCGAGGACAGCAGGACGGCGCTCCAAAGTGCGCAGACGCTGGCGACGAGCTGGATGACCAGCAGCACAAAGGGATCGAACGCGGCAAGCGCCCCTTTTGTCATGACGGTCGCCCCACCTCAACAAGCAGCAGAGCCCAGCATCGCAGCGACGGCGATCGGGCGCGACAGGGCAGGGCGCACAACGGCGTGCATCATCCGGCCGACAGCGCGATGGCCCGCAGTTCGACAGGGCAATCCTTTTGCGCGCAGGCATTCTCGTCGCAGTAGCGGCAGATGTGGTCCGCGCTTTCGCGTCCCTGCGTCAGTGCGCCAAGAATACGTGAAAGTGCGCGCTCGAGTGAGGCCCGGTCGGCTGGCGCGATCTGTTCGAGGAGCGGCATCAAGGTGTTGCCCTGCACTTGGCGCAGCCGCGTATACAGCGCGCGCCCCGCCACGGTCAGCGAAACCGCGACTTCGCGCCGGTCTTGTCCATCCCCGCGCATGGCCAGCCCCTTTGCTGTCAGGCCATCCACAAGCCTGACCGCAGCGGAATGGCTCAGGCCCACTATTCCCGAAAGCTGCGACAGGCTGAGCCCTGGATGCTGACCCAGTGTCAGAATCGTCGCCGTTGTCGAATGGTTCAGACCCGCCTCGATCGCTATTGACGCCGCCTGTGCGTCGGTGATGGCGGTCGCGGCCGCATTCAGCAGGTTTGCCAATCTGTCCATGGGTACTCCTTTTATATGTATGCATCATGCATATATAAATCTTGAGTCGCAATCCTATTTGCATGCGACGCGGCAAATCAAAGCCCCGTCTTGCGCCAGACAAAGGGTGACCGGCGCATCATCTTCAGAGCCAGACGATACGCAGCACAGCTGTTGCCGACATGCAAAAACCGAAGCGGGCCGCGACATCTATTTGCATCAAGAGTTTACGACGCCGTCACTGGCACGCCGTGCTTCGGAACCGTTGCATCGCGCGCCGCAGACGTCAGTCCGCAATCGAAAACCACGTCCGAGCCAAGCCCGAACACACGTGTTTCAGGGCGCAGGCAATCGGCGAGCCGGGTTTGCTGGATCGTGCTTGTCAGGGCGGCCGGTCCGTTTCCGATCACCAAAGGTGCGATGGCGACCTGCAGACGGCACAAATGTCCGGCATCAAGAAAACCTGCAATCGTGATTCCGCCGCCTTCGATCAGCAAATGTTGCAATCCGATGCCCCGCAGACCTTGCAAGATTGCCTCTGGCTGGAACTTGTCGTCGACGAGGGGCAGCTTGAGCACCTCGACATGCGACGGGCGCGGATGATCGACGCCTTGGACGACGATGCAGCGGGTACCGTCGTCGTGCAGGACGGGCGCATCATCAGACAGGCGCGCCTTGGGGTCAATCACGATACGCGCGGGGTTGGGCCCGTCGCAAAGCCGGACCGTCAGCCGCGGGTTATCGTGCAGTGCCGTACCGACGCCGATCACGACCCCGCTCATCAGCGCGCGGATCCGGTGGAGATGGGCAAGGCCGTCCGGCCCTGACACATCGGCTGCATCGCCGGAGACCGTCGCGATGCGTCCGTCAAGCGATTGGCCGATCTGCGCGACAACCACCGGACCCAGATCGCGACGCGCCAATGGCCCGTAAAGATCCAAAGCGCCGCGTTCCCCCGCAGACCATGGACCACCGCAGCACGCACAGGCCGTGCCCGCACGAATGGCAAGCAGGTGGTCCCAGACGCGCGGGGTGACTTCTACATTCTGCATGACGCTTCTCCTGCAATAGCCTTCATTGGAAACCGGGCGGCAAGGCCAGCAAATCGCGATGTCCGATATGACAGTGTCCGTCCAAGACAAGACCCGCGCGCCGGGCGGCCCAAGCGCCTGCGGTCGCCGCGTCCATTTCCGCCGCCGCCGCTGCGATCCCATCGCATAATTGCCGCTGGAGTTCGGCCTGCGCAGGCCCCAGACGCCACGGACTCGGGGCTTCGGTCACGCTAAATCCGGCCTTGCTGAAGATATCTGCAGCCGCGCTCGCACAATCAGGGCCAAGCGCGGGGCCAAACCCTTTATCCCCGCGCTGGTGGCGGTTGAAGGCCGCTGTCACCACGGCGTCGTCTTCATCCGCCGGTGTCCAGGTCATGATCCCGTCGTAGTTCAACGCGGCATAAAAGGCGATGTTGCGGTCTTTCAGAGACAAGGCCAGTCGCGTGACCCAATCATGCGAACACAGATCCAGCAACGCAGAGGCAGTGACGAGCCGCGCATCCGCCAGCGGCAGGTCGTCCAGGTTGCGCATGTCGACTTTGTGCGTCGTCGTGCCCGCCCCCGCGTTCTGTGCCAACAACGCGGGGTCGCTGTCGACAAGGCGCCACACGGCTTTGACAGGCATCACCGGGGCAAAGGCCCGCACCGTCGATCCTGTCCCCGACCCAAGATCAACAATCACCGGCGCTGGGCCGGCAGCCTTTGCCGCTGCAACCAGAAGCCGGTCATCGCGCGCGGCGTGATCGGCCGGTTCCCGCAGCGCAAGCCATGCAGCAGAAAAGCCCATCGGTCAGATCTCGGCCTCGAACCAGCCGCGCGCCAGATGGCTTTCGTGCAGTGTGATCCGCAAGCGCCGGACGCGGTTTGCGTCTTTCAGGTCACCATTGCGCACCTTGTCGGCAAGTGCGCGAAAGATATGGCCGGACAGAAATTCCGTTGTCGTGAAGATGCCCTTGAACTGGCTTTCGTCGTCAAGATTCTTGTAGCGCAGTGGTTCAAGGACCTGCGCCAGCGCGTCGATCGCCAGACCGATATCGACGACCAGCCCGTGTTCGTCGATATCATCCGCGAAGAACGCGGCATCCACCGTGAATGTCGCCCCATGCACACCCTGCGCCGGTCCGAACAGCGGCGACGGGAAAGAATGGGCAATCATGATATGGTCACGGACTTCGACAGCGTACATTTTGGGTATTCCTCTGGGGTGTTGAAAACAGGTGTCAGTATGTGATGCGGTGGCACAAGGTATCGGGGGCCGACAGGATCGCGGCATAGCGATCGGGCAGGTCAGCAAAAGCGGTCTCGCCCGAGATCAGCGCATCAAGCCGGTCATCGCACAGCAGATCAAGCGCCTTGGCCATCCGTCTTGCATAAGTCCAGCGCGGCAGGCGTGCGGGCGGCAAATGGCCGACCTGTGATGCAACGATCCGCAACCGGCGGCTGTGAAACCGGCCACCCAAGGAAAGCGGGACGGTCTTGTCACCGTACCAGCTTGCCTCGACGATCGTGGCGTTCTGGCCCGCGACCGACAGGCCCAACGACAATCCGGCCGGGGTCGCGCTGGTATGGACGACGACGTCGCAATCATGCGCCACGTCATCGGGCGGCGCGAAGCCGACGCCAAGCGCGCTGGCCAGTGCCGCGCGCGCCGGGTTGATATCGACCAGTTGCACCGTTGCACCGGGCAATTGTGCCGCCAGAAACCCGACAAGCGCCCCAACGACACCGGCACCGATCACGGCAACGCGGTCGCCCGCGCCCGCGCCACTGTCCCATAGAATGTTCAAGGCGGTTTCCATATTCGCCGCCAATACCGCCCGCGGCACGGGCAGGGCAGCCGGAAGCACGGTCAGGTTTTGCGCGGGCAGGCAAAAATGCGTCTGGTGGGGAAACAGGCTGAACACGTGCCGCCCGGCCAACGGGCCGTCCTCCACCTCGCCGACATTGCAATAGCCGTATTTCACGGGAAAGGGAAAATCGCCCTCCATGCCGGGACCGCGCATGGATGCATATTCGGACGCGGGCACATGCCCCCCGGACACCAGCCGTTCGGTGCCGCGGCTGATGCCGGAAAACAGCGTCCTGATAGGCACGCCGGTTCCCGTTTGCGCGGGACGGATTGCAGCCTGATCAGGTGCGATGCACCATAAAGCGGCAGCGGTCATGACAGAAGATGCCCCGATTTCTCGGCCTTGGTCGCAAGATAAGCGGTGTTCTGGACAGTCTTGCCGACCTGCAGCGGCACCCGTTCGGTGACAAGGATGCCTTGCGCCTGCAAGATCGCGAGCTTGGCCGGATTGTTGGTCAACAGCCGGACTTTCGGAACACCCAATTGCTTCAGGATTGCTGCGCCATTGCGGAAATCACGTTCGTCGTCGTCGAATCCAAGGTGGTTGTTGGCCTCGACCGTATCAAATCCCTGATCCTGCAGCGCATAGGCGCGCATCTTGTTGGCCATGCCGATTCCGCGGCCTTCCTGATTGAGATACAGCAGCACGCCGCCCTCGGATGCAGCCATGGTTGCGCAGGCGGCGGACAATTGGGCGCCACAATCGCATTTCAGGCTGCCAAGCACATCACCTGTAAAGCATGCCGAATGCAGCCGTGTCAGGACGGGCTTTGACAGGTCGGGTGTTCCGACTTCGATGGCGTAATGTTCGACGCCGCCGTCATTGGGGCGGAACACATGGACGCGGCCAGCCTCGTGCGCGGCCGTCGGCAGGATGGCTGAGGAAACAGGTGTCTGGCAACGCGCCGCCGAGAGTTCGGCCAGCACGTCATCCGCACCAATGATGCACAATGCATTTGCGGCGGCAAAGCGTTGCGCGTCGGAAAGCGGCACAACCAGCGCAGCAGGAAGAAGCTGGGCCGATTTGGCCAGCGCAATCGCGGCCTGATGGATCGCACTGCTGGCCGGTGTGAACACGGGGGTCGGCCTCAGAGGCCGCGCAAAAGCCGGATCCGCCAGCGACATTACCCAATCCAGCCCCACCCCTTGCGGAAGAAAAACCGAAACCACCTCATGCGACGCGCCGTCATGCCGTCCGGTGCCGACGTCCAACGCCTCGGCACGGTGGCGTGTCATCAGCAAATGAGCTTGCTGATCATTGCCCGCCAAGGCTGCAAAACGGTCAAGGGTCAGCGTCTCGGCCGCGATCATCAGAACAGACATGTCATTGTCCGCGATGATGATCGGCACGCCAAGGCGGACGTCGCCTCTGGCGCGCATCACACGCTCGATGCGGCGTGGTGCGATGGCGGATGACGAAACAAGTGGGCGAGAAGGGGCAGGCTTGATGATATTCATAGCGGTCCCGGGGCAGTGTCCCGTGACAAAATAGCACGTAATATCCGTAGACAAGCAGCATGACACAATTGCGACAATATCTGCTGTCTGTCGCCGAATGAGGTGGAGCGGCCATGAAAGTGCCCTAGGTATGGCATGGCTGCAGCTTTTGCTTGTCTGACAAGCGGATTTGATAGGAACGACGAATTGAATATTGGGACTTGGTTGGGTTTTCTGCGGTCGATGGTGATTTATCACAATCCCGTCAATGCGGCACCGATCCGGCGGCTTTACCGCGATCTTCTGAAAAAAGGTGATCTTGCGTTCGATGTGGGGGCCCATGTCGGCACGCGTGCGCGGGCGATGCGCGCGGCTGGTGCGCGCGTCGTGGCGCTTGAACCGCAAGCCCCGTTTTCGACCTATCTGAAATGGACGCTCCCGCGGGATATCCGTTTGATCGCGGCAGCGGCGGGGCGCGAAGTGTCGACTGGTCAAATGGCGGTGTCGTCGCGCCATCCCACGGTGTCATCGCTCAAGACCGGGTTCGTCGAGGCGGCAGGGGCGTCGCATGGTTTTGAAATGGTCAAATGGGACAGGGTTCAGGACGTCGCCGTCACGACACTTGACGTGCTGATCGCCGAGGAGGGGGTGCCGCGCTACATCAAGATTGATGTGGAGGGGTTCGAACTCGATGTTCTTGCTGGTCTCAGCCGGCCGGTCGACATCATCTCTGTCGAATATCTGCCGGGGCTGCCGGACCTCACGATTGCGGTCATCGACAGGTTGATGGAACTGGGCCCCTACCGGTTCAACCCTGTCCGCGGCGAGGAGGGCGATTTCCTCTGGGATCAATGGGCCGAACCAGACGCCGTCAAGACCTGGCTTGCCGGTCTGGCGGCGCACGACAAATCCGGTGATCTTTACGCGCGATTGCCTGATGCCGCCTGACGGCGCAGGGTTGCCGCAAAGGTATCGAATAGCGCCCTTGGTGCAGCGACGACGGTGCCCGATCGCTCGGGCCGGTCGGCGGGGTCAAGGGCCGCGATCACTGCACCTGCTTCGTGCATGATGACAAGGCCTGCGGCGATGTCCCATTGCTGGAGCCGCCGTTCCCAGAACCCGTCCAGGCGCCCCGCCGCAACATAGGCCAGATCAAGCGCCGCCGCGCCCATCCGCCGGACACCGGCGCATCGTGGCATCAAGGCGGCGATATCAGCCGCGTGATCGTCGATATGTGCCATATCGCCAAACGGGATCCCCGTGCCGAACAGGGCCTGCGTCATGTCCGTTGTGTCCGATACCGCAATCGCTGACCCGTTCAGGAACGCGCCCCGGCCAAGAACGGCGGTAAAGGTTTCCTGTTTCAACGGGTCGTGGATTACCCCAAGGCACCGGATGCCATCAACTTCGAGCGCGATGGACACCGCCCAATGCGGGATGCCGCGCAGAAAGTTGGTCGTGCCATCCAGCGGATCGACAAGCCAGCGCCGCCCGCTGCCCTGCCTGCCGCCGGTTTCTTCGCCCAGCCAGCCATCGTCCGGGTTTGCCGCAAGCAGGATGTCCCGCAGGCAAAGTTCGGCTTCAAGATCGGCCTGCGATACGAAATCGCCCGCGCGTTTGGTGTCGATCGTGAGGGCTTTCCTGTCATGCCAATAGGTGGTGAGGATATCACCGGCCGCCTTTGCCGCCGTGACCGCCAGTTCCAGATCGGCAGATGTCTGTCCGGGGACCGTCATGGCCGTGCCAGCGCGATCGCATGCATCGCAATGCGCGCCGTATCTTCCCAGGTGCCAAGCGCCGCGCCTGCATCCAGTGCTGCCTCGCGCATCTGACCTGCAAGCACAGGGTCACCCAGAAGCCTTGCCAAAGCCGCGGCGAAGGCCCCCGGATCGTCGCAGGCGGTCAAGAGCCCGGCGGTTGCGGGCACTGTATCGGGCACCGCGCCGGTGGCGCAGGACACGATCGGCAGGCCGTGAAGCAGTGCTTCGTTAAAGACCATGCCATAGCCTTCGTACCGGGTCGCCAGTGCAAAGATGCTGGCTTGCGCATAAAGTGTGGCCAATTCGGCCGCCGAAACGCGGCCTGCAAGCCGGACCCGTCCGGTCAGCCCAAGCCCGTCGATCCGCGATTGCAGCATGGGTTGATATCCGTCTTCCCACGGGCTTCCCACGATACAGGCATCCCAAGCAAGCGGTGTGATCTGCCCGAGTGCATCAATCAGGATGTCATGCCCCTTGCGTGGATGCAGGATGCCGACCGACAGGATCAGCGGCCGGACCGGCCGCTCTACCGCTTCTGTTTCGACCGGCAGAGGCGCGATGCCCGGCAGCGCGACATGGATGCGGTTTTCGTTGACCTCATAATGGTTGACCAATGTGGCCTTGGTATGCGGGCTTGGCACGATGATCTGCGCGGCGTGACGCAGATTGTCCCTTTCGGTCTGGAACAGATGCGCCTTCTGATCCTCGGGAAGCGCACTTTCGAACGCAAGCGGATGGTGCACGAGGGCGATGATCCGCGCGCTGATCCTTGCGACGTCCGGCGTCGGCAAAGCACCAAAAGCCAGTCCGTCGATAATGACGGTCATACTGGCGGGCACAGCCTGCAACTGTGCGCAAGCGCGCGCCATATCCTCAGCGGGCGCAAAGGGAAAACTGCCTGGCAGGGTGATCAACGCCACGTCATGTCCGGCACGCTGCAATTCTTCGAAAAGGTGGCGGTCGTAGATGTAGCCGCCGGTCAACGTCGTGATGTCACCCGGAACAGCAAAGGCGATTGATGTCTGCGGCATCTGAAACGGGTCCTTAGCGAGAAGCCGGCGACGTGCCGGCCCGGATGTGCGCAGATAGCACGGGTCAGGCGCTTGTCGAATAGCCCCGTTGCGTCGGACGGTCATGGGTATTGCGCGACGGTCGGCACAATGCGCCGCAACACAGGCTTGGGATACTTTTGCGGCATGCCGGCGTGAGGGGCTTTGCCGCAGACGTGGTCGGCTGCGGGACCGGAGATGAAGATTTGAGCAGGTCAATGCCCACGACCTTACGCCGGTTCTGCGACAATTGGAGCCGACGAAGAAACGTCCGCCACAGGCCGGCGCAGGTCTACGTCCGCAAGCCGACCGTCCGTCATGATCAGCACCTTGTCACAGAAGTGTTCAACCAGTGCCCGGTCGTGGCTGATGAACAGGATGGCAAGTTTCAGTCGCTCTTGCAGGTCCGACAGGACATTGAGGACCAGCGCCTGCGAAGAGACATCCAACGCGGAGGTGATTTCATCGCAGATCAGACAAGCGGGCCTTAACGCCAGCGCGCGTGCGATCGTGACACGCTGGAGCTGCCCACCCGACAGCTCTGCCGGAAACCTTTCCGCGATGTCGGCAGGGAGCCCGACCTCGGCCAACATCTGATCGGTCGTGCCGAGGGGCACTCTGTGGATGCGTTGCGGTTCCAGCAGCGATTGGCCGATTGTCCGTCGCGGGTTCAGCGCGCCCGATGCATCCTGAAACACGTATTGCACCTGGCGCCTGTCAGACGCCAGTCGGTGTCCATTTCTGTGTAGTAACTGGTCATTGACCCGGATCTCGCCTGACTGCGTCGCCACAAGGCCGACAAGCGCCCGACCCAGTGTGCTCTTGCCGCTGCCGCTGGCCCCGACGAGGCCAAGGCTGGTTCCCGCATGCAAGTCCAGTGACACGCCCTGCAATGCCGGATGTCCGGGGCGGAACAACCCTCGACCGGGATAGCGCACAGTCAGGTCGCGCACCGAAGCAACGACAGGTCCGGGCACGACGGGCCGCTTCGGCCCGGGGACCGCGCCGCTGCGGATCATGTCCAGCGTCATCAGTCGCGCCCTTGGCCGCCCGCCCGTACCCGGCGTGCAAGCGATCAGGGCTTTGGTGTAATCCTCCTGCGGGTTGACGAGGATCTGGCGTGTGCTGCCTGCCTCGATCACTTGCCCGTCCCGCATCACAATTATGTCTTGGGCCAAACGCGACACAACGCCCAGATCATGCGAAATAAACAAAAGCGCCATCCGACGGCGCGTCTGCAGCGTGGCGAGAAGCGCGATAATCTGATCAGCGACGTCGCTATCCAACGCGGTGGTGGGTTCATCAGCCACCAGAAGGTCAGGATCCCCTGCAAGTGCGAGCGCGATCATGCACCGTTGCTGTTGCCCTCCGGATAATTCATGCGGATAGCGCCCCGCGATGCCCGGCAGGTGTGCCAGTCCGACTTCGTCCAGCAGGGCGGATACCTTGGTGCGTGCCACGGAACGGTCGGACCCCGCTGCACGTGCTGCCTCGCGGATCTGTTCACCAACGGGCATCAGAGGGTTCAGCGATCCTGCGGGGTCTTGAAATACTGCCCCGATCCTGCTGCCGCGCAGCGCCCGCATTTCATTTTCGGACATTCTCATCACATCCAGCCCGTCGAACCGGGCCTCGCCGCCAAGGGTCATTGGCGTCCCCGGCGGGCCGAGGCCCAGAACCGACATCGCCGTCATCGTTTTGCCTGACCCCGACTCTCCTACAATGGCAAGCGTGCGTCCGGCGAAGAGGTCGAACGAAACTCCGCGGACCACCGGTATCGTGCCATTGGATGTGCGGATTGTGACCGTCAGGTCGCGAAGCTGAAGCAAGGCAGGTAACGTCATCGTCCAATCCTCGGGTCAAGGCTGCGTTGCACGAGATCGCTTATCAGATTGGCGAGCACGACTGTCAGTCCCAGCCAGATCACCACAGCCTGGACCACCGGATAGTCGCGTCCCTGGATCGCCTGCAACGTCAGTGTCCCGAGGCCTGGCAGGCCGAAAACGACCTCCATCGTAATTGCCCCGGTCAGTGCCCCTGCAAGCAGGATGCCGAACAGGGCGACAACAACCGTCAATGCGTTGGGCAGAATATGGCGCAGCACGATTTGCCAGCGGGACAGACCTTTGGCTCGTGCTGTCCGCACAAAGGCCGCCCGTTCAGTGTCCACCATGTCTTCGTGCAGCATCTTGGCCAGCGTGCCGGCCGTATCCATGCCAAGAATGACAGCGGGTACGACCATGTTTCCGATGGCTGGTATCCAGCCCAACCAGACCGCAAACACGATCACGCAAAGAATACCGATCGAAAAGGTCGGCACGACAATCGACCAGAGTGTGATGAACTGCACCAGAGCCACGAATATTGATTTAGGAAACACGCAAGCCAACACCGGCAATCCGACACCCAGCGTCAGCCCGATCCCCAGCGCTGATGCACCGAGGATCAGTGTCGGTGCCAGCGCGACCCGCAACAGATCGAGGATCGGCGTGCCATACCGAAGGGAGACACCGAAATCGCCCCCGGCAACCATCCCCAGCCATGCCGTGAACTGGGACCACCAGCCCTCGTTCAATCTCAAGCTTTCGCGCATCGCATCCTGCTGGCCGTATGTCAGCGTGCCCTGAATACCCATCACGTCGACAATGTCACCGGGGATCATACGGATCAGAAAAAAGCTGAAGACAACGATGCCCGCTGCGATCATCAGTGATCTGAGAATATCAGCGCCTATGGGCAGAAGAGTCTGGATCAGCCGATCATTCATAGTGCAATCCTCCTTCTATCGGGGTCGAACCCACGGCGCAGCGCGTCACCGATCAAAGCCATCCCAAAGGTCGCCACACTCAGCGCGATGATGGGGGCAAGAACGGCATGCGGAGCGGCTTCGGTGTATTGAGTGGCATTGGCGATCATCCGCCCCCAAGTCGGCGTTTCAGGCGATACGCCGAGACCCAGAAAGCTCATCACGGACTCAAGGACGATGCAGCGCGGCAAGATGATGGCGAATTGTGTGATCAATGCCCCAATGATGTTGGGCAAGACATGAACGATGGTAATCCGAAGACGTGATGCGCCCAAGACCTGCGCCGCCGCCACATAGGGGCGCGCCATCTGCTGTCGCCATGTCGCACGGGTGATCATCGCGAACATCGGCGAAAAGGAAACGCCAAGTGCCAGCATGACCGAGAACGCTCCCGGTTCGAAGGCGGCCACGAACGCAAGGGCAAACAGGATACCGGGCAACGCCCGGATCAGATCGAACATCGAAAACACGCCGGTCTCGACGATCCGGCCCAATGACAAGGCCATCAACGACAGCGCCGCCCCGATCCCGAGCGCGATCAGCGCAGCACCCGCCCCGAACATCAGGCTGAGGCGGGTTCCTGCGATCAACCGGGACAGCACATCATGGCCTTGGTCATCGGTGCCGAGCCAATGATCGATACTTGGGCCTTCGTTCATGCGGACGCTGAATTGATAGGGATCGTGTGGGCTGAGGAGTGGCCCAAGAAGGGCCACTCCGATCATCGTCCCGACGATAGCTATGCCAGTCGCCGTTAGGGGCGATATGCGACTGCGCCGCACAGCAACAACGTAAGCAACTGACACAGTCATCGCTTTTCCTCCCTTCAGGCTCCGGTGATCATCCATGTTTCGGCCAGTCCACCGTCGACACGGTGGGTGGACGTGTTGAAGGCCACGGTGAAATCCCTCACCTCTGACCGGATCCCGTAGGCGGCAGGGCTGTGACCGATGACGATGGTGTAGTAGCGGTCGGATATCCGCTGCCATGCATCAAGGTAATGCTGGCGCCGCTCGTCCGCATCGACCGAGGCAACCGCCGCATTGATCATCCGATCCAGTTCTGGGTCCTGCGGACCGCCCCAAAGGCCCGGATTGGGTCCGTCGGACATGAATCGCACAAAACGCAGGAACACGTCATTGCGGGGGCCCGAACTGCCTGGAAACACATCCCAGTCGTATTCCGACAAACGCCGCTGATACCCCAGATCATCATAGGCGCGGTTGTTCACGCGGAACCCCAGCTGCTGCAGGGTTTGAGAGACCGGCCCGGCAAGCCTGTCGTTTTGTGTCGAAACCATCTCCAGCATGAAGTCGCCCGGATTGATGCCTTCTTCTGCCAGGATCGCTTTTGCGCGGTCCATGTCCGGTGCTTTGTGCGGGTCGGCTTCCGACATCGCCTCGTCGAAATAGAAATTGCCCGGCACCACCATCTGATTGCTGGCAACCGCATACTGGCCGGCCACGATCGTGCGCAGTGTCGGGATATCGAGTGCATGCGCAACCGCCTCGCGCACGCGCACATTGTCGAAGGGCGGGCGGGCGACACGATTGTTGAACGACACGAAGCTCCAGCTTGTATCCGTCCGGAACATCACTTCGACATCCGGATTTGCTTCGAATTCCGACACCTGCGACAGCGGGATCGAGCTTGCGTGGAAATCGCCAGCACGCAACGCGAGCGACGTGTCGGCCACCTCGCGCACATCGAAGATAATCTCGTCCAGATAGGGTTTTTCCGCCATCCAGTAGCCGTCAAAGCGCTTGCCCCGCAGTTCAAGCTGCGGAGTCCATGTGTCGAATGTGAATGGCCCGGTGCCTATCGCCTTGGTGATCTGGCCGTTCCAACCGGGCGAGTCAGGCGACAAGATCCAGGCTTCTGCGATCACATTCAGAAACGGCGCGAAGGGCGTCAAAAGCCGCACGACGAATGTGGCATCGTCAGGTGCCGACATCTCTTCGACATCGGCCAAGGCAGAGGTTAGCCAACCGCCTTGCACTTCGCGTTTGATCCGCTCGAAGTTGGCAAGGACATCGCCTGCGGTCATCGTGCGACCGTCGTGGAACGTCACGCCTTGGCGGATGGCGAAAGTATAGGTCTTACCGTCTTCCGAAATCTCCCAGCTTTCGGCAAGCATACCGCGCGGCTGCCCGTCCGCCGAGATCGATGTCAGTGTCTCGACGAAAGGGTGGGTCAGGTTGATTGATCCGGTATGCCGGTGAAAATCAGCGGTATCAAGCGTGCCCCACGACAGGCGCATGGTGCCCCCATGGGATGGGGTCGATTGGGCGATTGCTCCGCCACCGTTCAGGATGGTGGCCATGGCAGTGCCGGCAGCCAGAGTTGTCAGAAATTCGCGTCGTTGCATGAAAGAGGCTCCTTGTCTGGGGTTGAAGATCAGTTGCGGGGCAGCGCCAGCCCGTCCATGCCATCGCGTGGCAGGCCGAGGTGGCGTAGGATTGTCGGGGCGATATCGATCAGGCGTGTCCGCCCAAATTCGTGCGTGCCGGGGACAAAACCACCGCCTTGGGCAATCAGGAACGGGTGTCGTTCCCAGCGGCCAAGGCCGCCATGACTGCCCTGTCCCACGGGTTTGCCGGGCTTGCTGTCCGACGTGCAGACCCAGATCCGTCCCGGCACGCCGTTTTCGTTCTGGTGCGCGTCATGTGCCATGGAAAAGGCAATCGCCAGCCCGTCGCCTTCTGCCTGTCCGACAGTGTGCATTGCACGTCCTATGAACACTTCACCGACATGCGGATGGGCGACAAGAAAGGCAGCAATGGCATCACGCCGCGCCTGACCTTCACCTGCGAGGTAGATCAACCCGCTCCCGCCTTGCGGGGCGACGGCGACTTCGCATGACGTCGGGCTGTCCTTTAGCCCGGCCGCCACGAGTTCGTCGCCGATGGCCACATGTCCGATCACCGTTTCCTGCCCGTGATCGGAACATGCGATCAGCAGCACCTCGTCACCCGATGCGCGCATCGCGTCCACCGCAGCACGCAGTTTGCCGAAACAGGCGTCTGCCGCGGCAATGCCTGCAAGGTGCCGTGCCGACCCCAAGGCATCCGCATGCATCGAAAGATCGGGATCGCACAACCATAAAACCCCAAGTGTCGGGGCTGCGTCACGGGTCATGCGATCGCAGAACCATGCGCTCAGCGCCATGTCCCCGGCCGCATCATGGGTGACCACCGGTGCTTCTTCTTCGCCCAGCGGGCGGCGATCGGGGCCAAACGAACCGGCCCGGTGCACGACGTGGCCGTATCCGTCTGGGTCCTGGAAATAGGCCGCGCCCGGCGACACGTTTGACGCGATCAACACTCCGCCGTGCGGCGCCAGCCGTTCAGCCAATGTCGGCACCTTCAAAGTCCGTCCGAATGTCGCCCGAAGCGATGATACAAAGGCTGGATCGCCGACATCATGGACCACCGTGCCTTCATCAGTGGGTAGGCCCATGGTGTTGCCATGAAGCCCATGACTGCCGGGCCAGCAGCCGGTTGCGATTGACGCTGCGCTTGCCCTTGTAGCCGAAGGGAAGTTGCCGGTGTGATTGTGGAACCGGCGGCCGGTGGCGGCGAAACCGGACAGGTTTGGGCACAGCTCGGGCCGGAGGAAATCGTCTCTGTGCCCGTCAGCGACAAACAGGATTGCGCGGCGGCGTGTCATGCTGTCACCCCGTTAATGGCGGCATCGAAAATGTCCCAGACGCGGGCCTGAGAGGACAGGCGCGCGGCCATGTCCGGGGCCAGCGGATGAGAGAGCAGGAAAGGCACCTTTTGCTCGGCCAACCCGCCATGCGACCGAAGCCGGGTTCCCGCCAATTGTGAAAGGTCGTGATCTGCCCGGCAGGCCCCCAATGCGAAGCCATGCCCGCCGATCACAACAAGATCGCCCTCGGCCTCGGGTGGCAGATCAAAACGCGCTGCTGCCTGGGCTCCGGTGAGTACCAGATCGACACCTGGCGTATGTGACAACAAACTGCGGGCAGCCTCTGCATCTATCGCCGGATCGAAAAGATAGACGCGCACGAACCCCCCCAAAGAGGCGTGATGTCGTCCAAACGGATCGGTGATCGGGCAAATCACGCGCGTGGCACCCGCACCGAACCTTGCGTCAAGGATGTCCCCCAGCCACACCACGTTCGGCGTGCCATCGGGCAGCGCCATGTCAGTCATCCCGTGGTCGGCAACAACGCCCAGCACAGCGTCCAGATCAAGGATCGACGCAATCCGCCGGTCGAGCGATGCCATGAAATCGAGTGCCTCCGGCGCGTCCGGGGCATGGGCATGCTGCACGTAGTCCGAAAGCGACAGGTACATCAGATCGACCCGGCCCTGTCGCAAAAGGCTGACGCCTGCATCCAGCACGAACAGGGACAGATCGGCGGAATACTTGTCCGGCGCTGCGGCCTTGAATGTAGGGCCAACCAGTTGCCTGAGGTGCTCGGCATGCTCGGCAGAACCCGAAATCCCGTCGAGTCCGCGTGACAACGCCTTGCGGAGTTTGTCCTTCGCGGTGATCACGGCAACCCGCGCACCGGCTTGCGACAGTGCACCGGGAATCGTGTCGCCAATCATCCCGCTGTCGTCCAGCATCATCACCGCGCGACGGTTTGCACGGTCAAGGGTGTAGTTGCCCGAGATCCCATGCACAGAAGGAGGCGCACCGGTGACAATCGAGAGGTTATTGGGGTTCGTGAAGGTTGGCATCGCCGCCAGCGCCTGCCCGTCGTGCCCTCTTTTCCGCATCCGGGCCAGAGCCGGTGCGCGGTCGGCATCGACCACAGCGTCAATGTATTCGGGGCTGCATCCATCGGCACAAATGACGACGACCGGCTGTGGCTCGAGCGCGTAGTCCCGCCCGTTGACCGTGGCATGAATCGTCCCCCGAACATGTCTCTCGACCAAAACTGAGGAGATCGGATCACGTCCCTGTTGCATTGAAGAGCTACCTTTTCCGCTGACGCTGCGTTTCAGAACTGAGCGTTTGATCTGCCACGGCGAAGTAAACTCAAAACGACAAAAACTCCCGGCGCGAGGAACAGATGGAACACCAACTTGAAAAAATGCCTTCTTTCAAAAGCTTGACAGTAGTCTCGGCGGTCGTTCGTCATCAAAGCTTCACAACCGCGTCACACGAACTTCACGTCACACCAAGCGCAGTCAGCAAGCAGATCGCGCAGATCGAATCCTTCCTCGGCATGACCTTGTTCGACAGGCATGGCGGCGCGGTCCTGCCCCGGCCGGAGGCGCTGCAGCTTGCCAAATCCATCGATGCAGCAAAGGCGCTGCTGCTGGAGGCTGTCTCCACCATCCGACCTGCACCGGCGCGGGGCGTCCTTCGTGTTGCCGCACCGGCAACCTTTGCCATGCGTTGGCTGATCCCGAGGTTATGGACTTTTTCGTCACGCTACCCCGCGGTGGCGGTGGACGTGATCCAGACACATGCAAGCGACGACCTGACATCGATCGACTACGATGTTGCGATCCGTCAATCAGCGGCCTGTCCGCCGGATGCGCGGCCGCGGCCCGTACTTACGGACGCTTTGGGACTTGTGATGTCACCTGCATTGCTCCGCTCCCGACGCGCCGGGTCAGTGGACCTGTCGCGGGTGATGTTTCTTGAATCCGACAGTCGCCCCGGAGAACTTGACCGATGGCTCGACCTGTCCGACACAATCGCGCCATTGCAAAGAAGGCGGCGCAGATTTCCTCATTTTTACATCGCGCTTGAGGCGGCTGTTTCGGGCGAGGGCGCCCTTGTGGCTCCGGTGTTCACGATTGCCGATCTAATTGAACGCAGCCTACTGACTGAGCCGTTCAAAGGCCGCCGAATAAGCGCAGGACACATGGTTGCTTTTGCCCCGCCGGGCCAAAGCACCACCAGCAACGCGACCGCCTTTCTTGATTGGATCGAAGCGTCGGGTTCCCGATGCGGACATCCCTCAGGCAGAGCCTCTTGTTCGAGATCGAGCCAAGCGTGATACGTCACACGCGCCGTTGCCACCCCCATCTGGCCGGGGTGTGACGGGCCTGTTTGGTCTGTCGGAATTGTCAGAAACGTCAGGGCAACGTCGGGCTGTTGTCGGCGTTTTCCAGACACGACAGCGCCGGCTTGAAGGGCCGATCACTGCGGGGCTGCGCGAACGGGTCGTCGAAGCTGTGCCCAGCGCCGCCGCACCATCTTTCAGACCGGTTAAAGCGCCAATATCAAGACCTAAGCGCTAAGCAGTCAGCATGCTGATAAAGATATTTGTCTAATGGCGGACTGGGGAGGATTCGAACCCCCGACCCCTTGATTCGTAGTCAAGTACTCTATCCAACTGAGCTACCAATCCGCGTGACGGTGCGTTTAGACTCGTGGGCGGCATGATGCAAGGGGCAAAACGGAATTCTTGTCATTGCGCGGCGTCGGCCAGCGCAAGGTCGGCTTTGGGCAGTTGGATGACGAAGGTCGTGCCTTTTTCGCTGGTTTCCAGCAGTTCAAGCCGCCCGCCGTGGCCGCGGATCAGATCAGCGGCAATGACCAGGCCCAGACCCGCGCCACCCTTGCGCACGCCGCCTTGGAACGGCTGGAACAGGTGTTCCTGCGCTTTCTTGGGCATCCCCGGCCCGGTGTCGCTGACCGTCAGGCGCCAGACCAGTTCGTCCTCGTCCGCGTGCAATCCGATCTCACCAGGGGTGCCGGTGGCCATGATCGCCTGACGGGCGTTGCGCACGAGGTTGAAGATCACGCGGTACAATTGTTCGCCATCCGCGCGCAGCGTCATCGTGGCGGGGATGTCCTCGGCAAAGGACAGCGGGTAATCGCCTGCGGCCAGCCGTTCACTGTCAACCACATCCTCGACGATGCGCGACAGGTTCACGCGGGCCAGCGCCGGGGCCGGTTCATCGACGCGCCCAAAGGCGAGCGTGGTTTCGCACAGGTTTACGGCGCGGGTGATGGAATTGACCAGCTTGGGGGCCATTCGTTTGACCAGCGGGTCGTCCGATCCGCCGATCCGGTCGGTGAAGAGTTGCGCCGAAGTCATGATGTTGCGCAGATCGTGGCTGACCTTGGCGACAGCCCCGCCAAGCTGCGCCAGCCGTTCTTTCTGCCGCAACGCGCCGGTCAGCTGCGTCTGCATCATTTGCAGCGCCACTTCGGCGTCGCGCAATTCGCGCACGCGGGCGCTGGGGGTGATGATCTGGCGCGCGTCCTCGGGGGCCTTGGCGTAATTCTGCATGTGGTTCACGACACCCTTGATGGGGCGGACCAACAGGATCTGGACCGAAAAGAACAAAAGGCTGGCGGTCGCGACCGAGATGAAGGCCGACAGGATCAGGATGTTGCGCCCATAATCGCGCATCGCCGCCTGCAAGGGGCGTTCTTCCATCGTGATCTCGATCAGCAGGCCGCCGTCGCGCACGGGGTTGCCGATCACGCGGATGATCCGGTCTTCGGTCTGCAGCAGCGTGCGCAGGGCATCCGCCACCAGCATAAGCCCCGATGGGTCGCGCATGTCATAGGTGGTGGCAATGGGCGCAGGCAGTTTGGACGACAGTGCCAGCTGGCGGATTTCATCACGCCGCAACACGACGTTGTAGACT
The DNA here is from genome assembly GCF_000382265.1 of Yoonia vestfoldensis DSM 16212. Lineage (GTDB taxonomy): Bacteria > Pseudomonadota > Alphaproteobacteria > Rhodobacterales > Rhodobacteraceae > Yoonia > Yoonia vestfoldensis. Next base: position 55,479 of record NZ_KB907978.1, on the reverse strand, counting down.
TCGGCGTTCTCCAGCAGCTCTGCTTCCAGTTCGGGGCTGATCATCGCATCGACTTCGGCTGCAAGGGACGCGATCTGTGCCCGCTCGAGGCGGGCAAGCAGATAATCCTCGCGGAACCGCGCGACAGAAGGCACGAAAATAAAGATTTCCGCGATCATCACGAAGATGATTGTCAGGATCAGAAATCGCCCTGAAAGAGAATTGACCATCGTCCCTCGCTGAGGTCAGGGCAACCAACGCTGCACAAGACCGACAACCCGCTTTACAGTGGGGTTTTCAAAAAGTCTTGGGCTAAAATAAGCACCTGCAGCGCGTTTGTTAACCTCGCTCACCGTGGGATAGGGCAGGACGGTCTGTGCGATGGCGGACATTTTCATGCCGTTGGCGATCGCCATGGCCCACATGCCAATCAACTCGCCCGCCATATGGCCAGCCATGGACACGCCCACAGGGCGCCCCCTGACAACCATCACCTTGATCAGCCCCTTGGTTTTGCGTTCGGCGATCAGGCGGTCGTTGTGGTGGAATTCGAACCGCACCACTTCGAGCTTGGGGCCATGTTTCTTTCGGGCTTGCGCTTCGGTCAGGCCGACCTGTGCCAGTTCGGGATCGGTATAGGTCGCCCAAGGTATATGGTCAGTCCGCTGCCTGGATGGCAGCGCGAACAGCAGCGACCGGATCAGCACGCTGGCGTGATAGCCCGCGACATGGGTGAACTGCAGCCCACCCGCCACGTCTCCGGCGGCATAAACCCGCCGATTGGTCACGGACCGCAGGTCGGGACCGACCTTGAGGCCCTTGCGGTCATAGGCAACGCCGCCTTTTTCCAGATCCAGCCTGTCGGTGTTGACCTTGCGCCCCACCGCGATCAGCAGATGCGATCCTGTGACATCGCCTTTGGGCGTATGCACGGTGATCTTGCCGTCTGACTGGCTGATCTTTTCGGCCTGCGCGTCCTCCATGATGACCACACCTTCGTCGCGCAGCGTATCCAGCACGATGGCCGCAGTTTCAGGATCGTCCTTGCCAAGCGCCTTCGCCCCCTCGACCACAGTCACGTCACAGCCAAGCCGCCGGTGCGCCTGTGCCAGTTCCATGCCGATGGGACCGCCGCCGATGATGATCAGGTGACCGGGCCTTTCGCGCAGATCGAAGATGGTCTCGTTGGTGTGATAGGGCACGTCCTCCAATCCGGGAATCGGCGGCACGAGGGGGCCGGACCCCGTCGCCACGACGAAACGCCGCGCGGTGATGATGGTGTCGCCTGCCTGCACCTCGGTTTGCGAGATGAAGCGCCCGTAGTCCTGAATGACATGCACGCCCAAGCCCTCGAACCGCTCGACGCTGTCGACGGGCGCGATGGTGGCGATCACGTCGGCCACATGGTCCTTGGCGGCCGCGTAATCGACCGACGGGTCAACCGCGCCGATCCCGTATTTTGCGCCATGCCCCATCGCATAGGCCTGCTTGGCCGAAGCGATCAGCGCCTTGGACGGCACGCAGCCGTAGTTGAGGCAATCGCCGCCCATCTTGTGCCCTTCGATCAGCACGACCTTGGCACCCATCTGCACCGCCCCCGCCGCGACCGACAAGCCGCCCGATCCAGCGCCGATGATGCAGATATCCGTTGTGATGCGGTTCATGGGTTAAAGACCTTTCTTGCCGCGCAGGGCCTTGATCAGAATGGGGAGCGCGGCCAAGGCGCATAGCCCGAGAATCGGGAACAGGATGGCCGGCTCGAAGATGATCCCGAGGTTCGGGGTCTCGCCACGGGCAAAGACCTCGCCCAATCCGGCCCCTACAGAGGTGAACACGACCGTCCCCGGAATGATCCCCAGAAAGGTCGTGATCGCAAAACGCGACAGCGGCACGCCGACCAGCGCGGGCACGAGATTGGCGACAAAGAACGGCACGGCAGGCACCAGCCGGATCAGGAACAGCATTTCCCACTGGTTCGCATCGATCCCGTCCTTGATGCGCTTGACCGTGCCTTCTGAGGTTTCCATCTTTGCGGCAAGCTTGTCGCCAAGGCCCCAGCGAGCGGCCTGAAAAATGATGATCGCGCCCAGTGTCGCGCCGAGAACGTTGAACAATGCGCCCGGGAATGTCGCGAACAGAAAACCGCCCGTCAGCGTGGCGATCGTCGCGCCGGGCAATGAAAACGCCACGATCACGACATAGGCCGCAATGAACGTCAGCACCGTCGCAAGATAGTTGGCGTCGCGAAACGTCAGCAGCGCTTCGCGATTGTCGGACAGCGCCTGAAACGACAAATAGTCGCGTAGCAGGACCGCCCCCGCACAGGCAACGACCAGAATGACGATCAGCGGCAGCTTGCGCAGAAGAGGGTTTTGCGTTGTCTCGGTCATGTGCCGCTTTCGGAAATGCTGTTTCATGGCCCTAGATGGCCGTTTAGGGCGGGCTGCGAAAGCCACCTCACGGGGCATTGATGCAAAGTGGGCGGATGTTTCAGCCACGCCGTCCAGAAATGTCGAGGATCTGGCTGACTTGGCCGGTCAAGCGCGTTGACAGCATCGCACACCCCCTCTAAGGAGCAGGTCTGAAATGTAGTACGGCTTCGAATCCCGTCGGGATTTGGCCACCAACCGGAGGACACGCGATGAAGCGTACGTTCCAACCATCGAACAGGGTTCGCAAGAACCGCCACGGCTTTCGCGCACGTATGGCGACCAAAGCAGGCCGCAAGATCCTGAATGCACGCCGCGCAAAAGGCCGTGCAAAGCTGAGCGCGTAAGCGCTTTTCGCGACTTGAGCGTTTTGAAACCGCCGGTTGAGCCTGACAGAGGCGCTCCGGCGGTTTCCGTTTGTCTGGAGGTGCTGACCAAACGCGCCGACTTCGTGCGCGCCTCTCATGCGTTGCGGCAGGGAACGCCCGGTATCCACCTGCAGGCCCGCAAACGTGCGGCAGGCGAGGCTGCGGGCATTCGCGTCGGGTTCACCTGTTCCAAGAAGGTCGGCAACGCCGTGGCCCGCAACCGCGCCAAGCGACGTTTGCGAGAAGTGGCGCGGCTGGTGTTGCCCGACCATGGCCGGAGCGGCTGGGATTACGTTCTCGTCGGGCGACATGACCTGACTGCATCGTTGCCGTTCGATGCGCTGGTGGCCGATCTGCGGCGCGCGCTGCGAAAGGTCCATCCATGACCCCCTTGGCCTATGTCCTGTCATTGCCCGTGCGGGCCTATCGGTTGATCTTTTCACCATGGGTCGGCCATAATTGCCGGTATCATCCGACCTGTTCGGCCTATGCGCTGGAAGCACTGGAAAAACACGGCGCCATCAAGGGCGGCTGGCTGGCGTTCCGCCGCATCCTGCGTTGCCACCCATGGGGTCGCAGCGGTATCGACAACGTTCCGGAGTGAAGATTTTTTGTCAAAAAATCTTCGCACCTCCAAGAAATTTTGGCAAAATTTCTTGTCACAACCTCTCGAATGAAATGGTGACCGTGCCGATGTCGAACCCAAAGCGCTTGACATAGGCCAGGTTCAACAGGCGGTCATCGGCGAGCAGCCACATCCAGTCATCGAAATTCACCCGCAGGGTTTCCGATGTGCCATCCGCCGACGGTACCGGCAGGTCGATTTCATATTTCCAGTTGAACCTGTCGCCCTGTTCCAACCCCGTCGCCGTACCGATGACGCCGGGCGCAGTGCCTTCCCAGCTATCTGGCCCGGTTTTGACAAGCGTCCAGATGCGCTGTTCGGTCGACCCGTCCTCATAGACGAAATCCTCGACCAGCCGCAGGCGTTCGCCATCCCAGTCGCCTGCAATATTCACGACGAAACTGCGCCGGACGGTGCCGAGGATATCCTGAAACTGACCATAGGCGACCAGTTCGCCGTCAAAGAATTCCTCGAGATTCAACTGCCTGTCGCTCAGCGCGGGGTCGTCGAAAGAGGGCTTTCCCGTGCAGGCAGCGAGCAAGGCGGCGGCGGCGATAATGATCAGGCGCATGACAAACTCCGGTTTTGTCTTGATACGTCCGGCGGGCCGGTTCGGATGCCTCTAGGCAGCGTGGTTGCGATCTGGCATATCGCAGCCATGCTGGATGAAACTGAAATACACCCGCTGTTCGAAGGCGCGCCGACCACGACGGAGTTCAGGAAACTCCGCAAACGAATCGTGCGCCAAACGCGCGAAGCGATCGAACAATATGGAATGATCGAACGCCGCACGGACGGGACCACGCCAAAATGGCTGGTCTGCCTGTCGGGTGGCAAGGACAGCTATACCTTGCTGGCCGTGCTCTATGAGCTGAAATGGCGCGGGCTGCTGCCGGTCGATCTGCTGGCCTGCAATCTCGATCAGGGCCAGCCCGGTTTTCCTGCCACTGTTCTGCCCGAATTCCTGGCCCGGATGGGCGTGCCGCACCGGATCGAATATCAGGACACCTATTCCATCGTGATGGACAAGGTGCCGGCGGGTCGGACGTTCTGCGCGTTGTGCTCGCGGCTGCGGCGCGGCAACCTGTACCGCGTCGCGCGCGAAGAAGGCTGTTCCGCCGTCGTGCTGGGCCACCACCGCGACGATATTCTGGAAACCTTCTTCATGAACCTGTTCCATGGCGGGCGTCTGGCCACGATGCCGCCGAAGCTGGTCAACGAGGAAGGTGATCTGTTTCTCTATCGCCCGCTGGCCCATGTGCCCGAGGTGGATTGCGAAAAATTCGCGCAGGCGATGAAATATCCCATCATCCCCTGTGATCTGTGCGGATCACAGGACGGCTTGCAGCGCCAGCAGGTCAAGCAGATCCTCGATGGCTGGGAACGCAACAGCCCCGGGCGCAGACAGGTGATGTTCCGGTCTTTGATGAACGCACGCCCGTCCCATCTTTTGGATCCCAAGTTGTTCGACTTCGCGGGGCTTGCGTTGGGCACCCCGTCGGCGGACCAATCCGGCTAGACGGGCCACGCCGCCGACATTGTTGCGGCTGGGCCGACAATTTGGCCTTTTCGTGCAGATCATCCAAATTTTGCCAAAATTGCTTGCTCTGGTCTGAGGCGGAGAAAGACCGCCGCACTTTGCGCGGCGACCACCGACAGGAGCGACCGATGACATTGTTGAAAAGCCTCACGACCGCCTTGATTTGTAGCGTTGCGCCGACCGTTCTGACCGCGCAGGTCGTCGAATTGCGGTCGTCCGACAATTTCATCAGCGTCGAGGGCGAGATCATCGGATTCAACGGGACCATGGTCACGATCCAGTCGACCGTCGGGCCCGTCAGTGTGCCGGCATCGGGTGTGGTGTGCTACGGCGCGGGCTGCACCGAGACTTTGGCGACCAATACATTCGGTCTGACGGCGGATGACTTTGCCGGAGTTGTCGACGAAACGCAGGCAGATTCCGCGGCTGCTGCGGACATCCTGTCGATCAGCTTTGGCGTGCCATCCTACGAAGCGGCCTATCGCAGTCTCTCGGGGGCCTTTGCCGTGGCTGGAAAGACCGATACATCCGTCGAGATCGACGGGGCCGGGACCCTGACCCTCGCAGATGCGGCAGGCGATGCACAGGCGACCCTTTCGATCGCGGCACCCGATCAGGATGGCGATATCGCACTGGTCACGACATCGCTGGCGGGCAGTGCAGAACAGGAATATGTCGGACCATCCGGCTGGGCCTTGGCGGCTGCGCCGCGCCAGCAGATGATCGGGCTGCGCGCCTTCGCGGTCGTCACGGCGACTGATGTCGGCGTCGACGCGATCACGATGGACGACCTGGCCGGGATTTACGCGGGCGAAATCACGAATTGGGCGCAGATCGGCGGAGCGGACCTGACCGTGCTGCCGTTGCAACTGCCGATGACCTCCGAAGTGCGCGACGAATTTATTGCGGTCGTCATGGCCCCCGCGGGGAAAGCCATCGCCGACAATGTCCTGACGATGGCCGACGAAGCCAGCATCGCCGCTGCGATCAGCGGGTTCGCAGGCAGCATCAGCGTCGTGAACGTGGGCAATGCGGGGTCGGCGCGGGTTCTGCCTGTTGCGGGCCCGTGTGGTATCGCGGTGGCGCCCACGGATTTCAACATCGTTTCAGGGGATTATCCACTGGTCGGGCCCGTCGTCGCCCGCTTTGACATGCCTGCGGCCACATCGCTGCCCGCGGAGGTTTTCGATTTCGCGACGTCAAAGGCTGTACAGGATCTTCTCGCGCGCGATAGTTTCATCGTTCACGCGGCACGTGTCCAGGCCCCCGTTGATCGCAATATCCGGCTGACCGCCCTTCTGACTGCCAACCCCGCACCGGAGGAGCGCCCCGTCGCCGCCCGGATGTTCCAGACCTTGTCCGAGGCGGAACGGCTGACACCGACAATGTCCGGCGGTCCGGCAAGCGGTGCCGAGGGTGCGTGGAACAGGGCGATGATGCACAACCTCGCCACGGTGCTGGCGCAGCCCGAATATGCGGGACGGCAGGTCATTTTTGCGGGTTTCGGGGACAGCGAGGCGGGCGCGCTGGATGCGGTTGACCGATCGGCGGGGGCTGCCGCAGCGATGGCTGCCGCTTTCAGCGCCTTCGCGCCCACGGTCCTTGCGGCCAATGGTCTGACCGTGACATCGACCGGGTTCGGCGGTGTTTCGCGTACGACCTGCTATGAAGGGCATGTCGCAGGACCGGCGCACAGCCGGATCGAAGTCTGGGTCAAATAGCGATGCATCTGCACCAATGCCCGATCGGGATACGGCCCGCGCTTGCCGCCGCATCTGCTTTGCGTCATCAGTAATCGGCATGAACGCTTGTTTCCATTCCTCTGGCGCGGGGTTGCCCCGATGATGGCGCTTGGCGTCGATCTGGGCGGCACCAAGATCGAGGCACAGCTTTTTGCTGAGGACTGGCGGCTGCTTGATCGCAGCCGGGTCGATACGCCTGCGACCTATCCTGCATTGCTGCAAACCCTTCTAGACCTGGTGGCATGGGCCGATTTGCGGGCGGGTGTTCCGGTCGCCGTCGGCATCGGTGCGGCCGGCGCGGTCAATCCACGCGACGAATGTGTGCTCGCGGCCAATCTCGCGGCGCACGGCCAGCCGCTCCCAACGCATCTGTCAAATGCGCTGGCCCGTCCTGTGACCTATCTCAACGACAGCCGCGCGCTGGCCTTGTCCGAGGCGGTCTTTGGCGCAGGTCGCCCGTTTTCGTCGGTATTCGCGCTGGTGCTGGGCACGGGTGTCGGTGGCGGTCACGTCCGCGACGGGCATTTGCAGACAGGTCCGTCGGGCACGGCTGGCGAAGTCGGCCATATATCCGCCGCCGCGCATCTGGTGCAGGGCCTTGGCCTGCCGATCATCGATTGCCCTTGCGGGCGGCGCGGCTGCATCGAGACCTTGATCAGCGGCGCTGGCTTGGCTCGCCTGGCCAAGGCGATGGCCGGACTCGACCTGACGGCCCCACAGATCGTCGCCGCGCGTGCGTCCGATCCTGCGCTGCAAGCGGTCTGGCATGTCTGGTGCGCCCTGACCGCCGATTTGATCCAGACGCTGACGCTGACGGTCGATCCCGACTGCATCGTGCTGGGTGGTGGCATGTCGGACATTCCGGAGGTGTCGATGGATTTGACGGTGGCGTTGGCCCGGGCGCAGTTCGCGGGCTTTGGCAGCCCCGTCATCCTGCGCGCCGAGGGTGGGGCGACAAGCGGCGCGCGCGGCGCGGCCCATGCAGCATGGCGGGTGGCAAATGACTGACGGATGGATCATCCCGACCCAGATTTTCGATGGCGGCCAATTGCTCGATGGCAAGGCGGTCTGCATCGCTGGCGGGCAAGTAACGGCAGTTTGTGGTCTGGCCGACGTCCCGCCTGACCAGCCGCAGCGCGCCGTGCAGGGGGTCCTGACCCCCGGCTTCGTCGATCTGCAGGTCAATGGCGGCGGTGGCATGCTGTTCAACCAATCGCCGTCCTTGCCGGGGCTGATGACGATCGCTGCCGCTCATCGTCGCTTTGGCACGGTCGCGTTGATGCCGACCATCATCACTGATGCGCCCGAGGTTCTGGCGCAAGCCGCACAAGCCGTGGTCGCCTTGCGCACCCTGTGCGGTGCCGCCGGATTGCATATCGAAGGTCCGCATATCGCACATGCCCGCAGGGGGACCCATGCCGCCGCGCATCTGCGCCCCTTCGACGATGTTACCATGCAGATTGTACAGGGCCTGCGAGCGGCCGATGTGACCGTGATGATGACACTCGCGCCAGAGGTGGTGCCCCCCGACCGGATCGCAGCACTCGTGGCGCTGGGTGTGATCGTGTCTTTGGGCCATTCGGATGCCGATGCAGGTCAGGTTGGGGCCGCTTTCGCAGCAGGCGCGCGGTCGGTCACGCATCTCTATAATGCCATGTCCCAGATGGAGGGGCGCGCACCGGGGCTGGTCGGCGCCGCAATCAACAGCGACGCCTATGTCGGGATCATCTGCGACGGGGTCCATGTCGCCGATGAGATGGTAGCGCTGGCCTGTCGGGCGCGCCCTGTCTGCGGGCGGATGGTGCTGGTGTCGGATGCCATGCCGACCGTGGGCGGGCCGGATCATTTCGACCTCTATGGCCAAAGGATCCATCTGCGCGATGGCCGCCTCGTCAATCCCGAAGGCAACCTCGCGGGCGCCCATGCCACCATGCTGTCAGGCGTACAAAGGCTGGTGGCACACGTGGGCCTGCCCTTGGAAGAGGCGTTGCATATGGCGATCACCGCACCGGCGGCGCTCTTGGCCAAACCGCATCTGGGACGGGTCGACGGGCGTTTCGCCAATGACCTGTTTGTGTTGGACACGTCCTTGCAGATCAGGCCGCTATCCGCAAACATCCGGCATGATATCGCCTAGCGCGGGCATACCTGCTGTTGTGGTCGGCATCCAGAGGCTGCAAAAGCGGCCGAAGCTACATAGGTACAGCACATGAAAACGCGCATCATCACCCTTTTTCTGACCTTCGTCCTGTCGGTCTATGCGGTCGCCGTCTCGGCGCAGCAGCTGACGCTGCCACAGATTTCGGATTATCTGAACCAGTTGCAGACCGCGCAAGGCGGGTTCACCCAGATCAATGCTGACGGCACCCTGTCTACTGGGCAGATTTACATCAAACGCCCCGGCCGCATCCGGTTTGAATACAACCCCCCAGAGGAATCGCTGGTTCTGGCCAGTGGCGGACAATTGGGGATTTTCGATCCAAGGTCAAACACGGGGCCTGACAGGTATCCGCTGAACCAGACCCCGCTGAACATCATCCTGCAACGCAATGTCAATCTGAGTGCAGCGCGGATGGTGACTGGCACGACGTCGGATGGCACAACCACGACGATCACGGCACAGGACCCGGACAATCCGCAATATGGCAATATCCAGATGGTTTTCACGGCAAACCCGGTCGAACTTCGGCAGTGGATCATCACCGATGATGTTGGCAATCAGACAACGCTGATCCTGAACGATCTGCAAACCGGCGGACAGATCGCTGATATCATGTTCAATATCAACGCGGAAATGCGCAGGCGCGGTCTGGAATAAACGGCGGACGGGCAGGGGGCGGCCTTTGGTTCGCGCGCTCTGTGCATCCGTCGCGACGCCGATAGGTCTGCGTCGCGCGGTTCGGTCGGCCAAAGCGGTCCGCGACAGCGTCAGTCACCGCAAAGATAGACTGCACCACCGATCACGACGATACTCGCGGCAGCCCCCGCCAGCAACGATGGGGTGGCCAACGCCGTGCCGACAGCGTTCCCCGCAGAGGGCAGAAGGCCTGCGATCGTCCCCGCATTTCCCGACAGGATCAGCGCGCCAGAACTGTGCGTGACGGCCGACATGGTCGACGACATCCTGTCGGTCAGCGTGCCGCTTTGCGCGTCCTCACCCAGCCCCACGATTTCGAGCGCCTGGTCCTTGGTTGCGTTCACGACGCGACAGGTGCGTGACGGCGCGACGCAGCGACCATAGGCATCACGCGGCCCTTGGGCGGGCAAGGAGTGGCTTTTGGTGCGCGGGTCATAGTTGGCGCAGAAGACTTCCCTTTCTTCCGGCGTCAGTTCCGGGGTCAGAAAGGCGATGACGACGGCGCCGGGACAGTTGTCGCGACTGAAGATCCGCTCGCGGAACGACGAATAATAGGGCTCTGCGTCGTTGTAGAATATCTGGTATGGTTGCCCGTCGATAGTGGTGTGGCAACTGACGGTGGCCGCGACCGCGGGGCCTGCCACCGACATTGCCAACAGCGCCGCTGCGAAACAGCCGGGCCATGCCCGCAAGGTGCGTGTGCCCGATGTCACCGCCGACGGCAACTGCGCAATTGCGCGTCGTACATGACCGCCCGCGAATCCACCTCGCCCGCGATGCGGATCAACCAGGCCTTTGATCGCCACGTGCCGCGCAGAAAGCCCTGCCGCCCGTCATGATAGGCCAGATACTGGTTGCGCGTATCGTTCAGAGGCACCCCGGTTTCGGCGACCGTCTTGGTCATGTACCAGCCCATGAAATCGGTGGCATCGCCGATATCGTCGCGTCGAGCGCGCGATCCGCCGACTTCTTGCTGGTACTCTTCCCAGGTGCCGTCCAACGCCTGACTATAGCCCAGCGCGGACGACTGCCGCCCGATCGGGATGACCCCCAGCGCATAGGTATGCGGCGGGCGGATATCGCCGATGAATTTGCTTTCCTGATACATCATCGCCATCATCGTCGGCACCGGTACGCCATGCTTGCGCTCTGCCGCCTGGAAGGCCCGGAAATAATGCGGTCGCTCGCTCGCGATGCTGCATGCGTCGTCAAGATTGCGCGGCGCCGAGAAGTTCCCCGAACTGCTGCCACAGCTGCCAAGGAACACCAAAAGTGCCAGCGCCCGGAGATATCTGCTCATTCGCCCGTCGCCATGTTTTGTTTTTTTACACCATAGCGTGCCCGGACCGATCTGGAAATGCCTAAGGCGGGCCTTCAACATCACATTTTCAGTGGAAATGGGCGGAAACCCACCGGAGTGCGGTGATTGATACCGTCTCGTCAGGCGTGGACTCTGGCACCGAAAAACCCATATACGGGTCTGGAAGGGCGCAAATCATGCTGAAAAAGCACGCGAAGTATCATTTGGGACAGGTTGTCCGCCACCGCAAACATCCGTTTCGCGGGGTGATTTTCGATGTGGACGCGATGTTCGCCAACACAGACGAATGGTACAACGCCATTCCCGAAGACAGCCGCCCGATCAAGGATCAGCCCTATTACCACCTGCTGGCCGAGAACGAGCAAAGTTTTTATGTGGCCTACGTGTCCGAACAGAACCTTGTCGCGGATCATTCGGGCGAACCTGTCGATCATCCCGATCTGGATGAAATGTTCGGCCCGTTCGAGGATGGGCATTACCCGTTGCAGGTTCAGTTGAACTGACACCGCATCGCATGGCTGGGCTGGTCATCGCCCGCCACCATGTTACATCGCTTCGCAAAGACAGTAGGATGTGCCGATGCTTGTTGTGATCTCTCCCGCCAAGTCCCTTGATATGGACCCCGTCAAGGTGGACGCCACCGCGCCCGCCTTTCAGGATGATGCCGTCCGTCTCGCGAAAACCGCGCGCGGGCTGGGTTTGGGCGATCTGAAACGCCTGATGTCGATTTCCGATGACCTTGCCCGCCTGAACCGCGACCGTTTCCGTGCCTTCGCAGCCGAGCCTGCGGCTGATGCGGTGAAACCTGCGGCCCTTGCCTTTAACGGGGACACCTATCAGGGTTTGGAGGCGAAAACCCTGTCCGAGGATGATCTGGCATGGGCGCAGGACCATCTGGGTATCCTGTCGGGGCTTTACGGGTTGCTGCGCCCGCTTGATGCGATCCAGCCCTACCGTCTGGAAATGGGCAGCAAGCTGAAAACGTGGCGCGGCGGGTCGCTTTATGAGTATTGGGGCGACACCATCGCCAAGGCGCTGAACGCGCGAGCGGCGCAGGTCGGGACCGATACGCTGATCAACTGCGCCAGTCAGGAATATTTCGGCGCCGTCGACCGCAAGGCGCTGAAACTGCGCGTCATCACCCCCAGTTTCATGGAAGTCAAAGACGACAAACCCCGTATCGTCAGCTTTTTCGCCAAACGCGCGAGGGGGGCCATGGCGCGGTTCATCGTGGAGAACCGTGTGACAAAGGCGGAGGGGATCAAGCACTTCACCAGCGGCGGGTATGCGTATGACGCCGAGTTGTCCGAGGGGGATACGTGGGTGTTCGTGCGGGATTATCCGGTGTAAGTTGACCCGCCCATTCCTGAAGCGTTACTACCCCTGCGTGTGTATGCAGTAACGCTTTGTATGGTGCGAGTCCCTTTTATCTTGACCGACTTTGGTAGGCTGGTACGTAGGTTGCTTGATCCGCTCAGTCTTCATGAAACCGCGGAAGTTGTGCAGGATGGTCGCGTTATCATCGTTGGACGTCTGGGGGGCAGCATATGTTCATTCTCGTCAAGGCTCTGCCACTTTCGCTGGGCACGTTCTGGCGCTACCTGATCTTGCTTCCCTTTCTGGGTATCGGCATGGTCTTCTTCTCCCTGTTCAGTATCATTCCGGTCGTTGGTTTGCTGGTGCCAGGGATGATCAGCGTTTGGCTGATGATCGTCGGACTACGTTGCGCGCTTGCTGCGCGAGGTAGGGCGCAACCCATGAGTTGGGGCACAGTTCTAACCGCCTGCTTCTTTTTCAGCATCATCTTCCTGTGTGTTGGGTATGGCGTACGACTGATGAGGGCGGGTTTTTTGTGGGCTGTGACAGCTGCGGGGATACAGATTGAACCTTTCGGCTTGTTCGCGGGACTTTTGGGCGCTTCGCCTTATTGGAGCGGGTTTCTTGTCGCCTTTCTTGCCCCTGTGGCCATTACCAGCGCGGCGTTTGCTGTTCCTTTGACGGCGGCAGCGGCTTCATCTGGTCGCGAGGGGTGGGACTACAAGGCATTTACCGGATTTGGGCGTGGGGTTATCGGGCTGAGCATCGTGATGGCCGTCTGGATGTTCAGCGGACATATGTTCTCTTTCTTTGGAGAGGTCGTGATGGCTTCCGGTCTGGTGATTGCGACGATCCTCGCCTTGGTCAATGGCGAAAGCCTGCCGTTCCAGACCGATCTCGCGCCCTGGACCGCCTTGCGGGGCACATTGATCATGACTTGGGCGTCAAGCTGGTACTTCGCGACTGCTGTCCTGACGTGGGAAGATCACATTGCAAAGACCGCGGCATCGCGGGTCCGGCAGCATGACAGACTGGTCTCTAAGCCCGACGAAATCCGCGCGCTGCGACTGTCACGCATGCGCAAGACAGACAAGTGAAACCTGCCGTAGGGTAGCCGTGTTCCAAGGGCCTGAGTCTGGCGGTTTCCACTCCAGCGTCTGGTGGCCTCTAAGCCCTCTCGATCGCCAGCGCGATACCCTGCCCGCCGCCGATACACATCGTGATCAGTGCGCGTTTGCCGCCTGTCCGCTCCAGTTCATACATCGCCTTGACGGTGATGATCGCCCCTGTGGCCCCCACCGGATGGCCGAGCGCAATCGCGCCGCCGTTGGGGTTCACGCGGGCGGGGTCGAAACCCAGTTCCTTGCTGACCGCCAGCGCCTGCGCGGCAAAGGCTTCGTTCGATTCGATGACGTCGAAATCGCCTGCCGTCAGTCCTGTCTTTTCCAAGAGCGCCCGCACGGCAGGGACGGGGCCGATGCCCATCACCTCTGGCCGCACACCGGCATGGGCATAGCCCAGAATGCGGAAACGTGGGGTCAGGCCCGCCGCCGCGGCCGCATCGGCACGCGCCAGCACGATGGCCGCCGCCCCGTCGTTGAGGCCGGAGGCATTGCCCGCCGTCACGGACCCGTCTTTCTGGAATACGGGGCGCAGGGCGGTGAGCGCCTCGGACGTCGTGGCCTTGGGGTGTTCGTCACGGATGAAATCGACCGTCTCGCGCTTGCTGCGGATCGGGACAGGCGTGATCTGGCTGTCGAAATAGCCCGCCGCGATGGCCGCCGCCGCGCGCTGCTGGCTTTGCAGGGCAAAGGCGTCCTGATCGGCGCGGCTGATCCCATGTTCGCCCGCCACATTTTCTGCCGTCACCCCCATATGGCCGGTGCCAAAGGGGCAGTTGAGTGCGCCCAGCATCATGTCGCGCGTGCGGATATCGCCCATCTTGGCGCCCCAGCGCTGGTCGGAGATGATGAAGGGCGACCGGCTCATATTCTCGGACCCGCCGGCAAGGCCGAAATCGGCATCGCCCAGCATCAGCGATTGCGCGACGGAAATGATCGCCTGCACCCCCGACCCGCACAGCCGGTTGACGTTCATCGCCGGCACGCTGTCGGGGATGCCTGCCTGCATCGCGGCGACACGGCTGACATACATGTCCTTGGGTTCGGTATTGATGACATGGCCAAAGGCCACATGGCCGATCCGGTCGCCCGCGACGCCCGACCTTTCAAGCGCGGCTGTTGCCACCACGGTCCCGAGTTCGATGGGCGTGGTCCCCGCCAAAGCGCCACCAAAAGTGCCGATGGCGGTGCGTGCGCCGCCCAGAATGACGATGTCGGTCATGGTATCCTCCCCCGTTTGTTTGGTTGCAGCTTACCGCAACAGCGCCGTGGCAAAAGCCAGAACGTCGCGGCACGGCAGTTTCACCAGGCCCGAGCGTTTCCTTCTGCCCGCCATGTGTTAATTCAAGGCCATGACCCTGCTGACCGTTGAAAACCTGACCAAGACCTTTGCCACTGCCGATGGTCCGTTTCCGGTCCTGCGCGGGGTCAGCCTGACGCTGGCCGCAGGCGAAAGCCTTGCGCTGACCGGCGAATCGGGCAGTGGCAAAAGCACGCTTTTGCACTTGATCGGGGGGCTGGACCGCGCGGATGCGGGCCGGATCGTGCTGGACGGACAAGATATCGCCAGCCTTGATGATGCGGGCCGTGCGGCCTTGCGGCGCGGCACGGTCGGCGTTGTGTTCCAGCAGTTCAACCTGATCCCCAGCCTGAAGATCGCCGACAACATCGCCTTTCAGGCGCGGCTGGCGGGGCGGCATGACGCAGCGTGGTGCGCGACGCTTGCTGACCGGATGGGGCTGACGGATCATCTGCGCAAATATCCCGAACAGCTCTCCGGCGGGCAACAACAGCGCGTCGCCATTGCCCGTACGCTGGCCCCGCGCCCGAAACTCGTGCTGGCGGATGAACCAACGGGCAATCTGGACGAAACCACGGCCGCGACGGTCATGGACCTCATGCTGGGCCTCGTGGCCGAAACCGGCGCGGGCCTGCTGATGGTCACCCATTCGCAGGCATTGGCCGGGCGCCTGCAACGCCGCCTGCATCTGCGCGCGGGTCAGGTGGCATGACGCGGGTGGCATTCGCGGCGCTGTTGTCGCATTGGGGACGCAACCCGGTGCAGTTGTTCACGCTGCTGGCGGGGCTGGCGCTGGCGACGGGCCTCTGGTCCGGCGTGCAGGCGATCAACGCCGAGGCGCGCGCAAGCTATGACGCCGCCGCGAGCACGCTGGACGAAGGGCGCTATGACAGGCTCGTTGCCCGCGATGGCGCGGCCTTTGGGCAGGATGTTTTCGTCACCCTGCGCCGCGCGGGCTGGCTGGTCAGCCCGATGCTATCGGGCGATCTGGATGGCGTGCGGCTGATCGGGATCGACGCGCTGACAGCACCTGCGGGCATGGGGCCGGTCACTTTGGGCGGGGATGTGAACCTTGCGGCCTTTCTGACGGGGGGCAATCAGGTCTTTGCCAATGCTCTGACGGCATCACGGCTGGACGGGGTCGATGTGCTGATCTCGCCTGACCTTGCCGATCACACCGCCGTTGCCGATATCGGCATGGCGCAACGGCTGCTTGACCGCGCAGGCCGGATCGACAGCCTGCTGGTGCTGCCTGACCAGCCACGTGACCTGCCGCCGTTGGCCCAGATCGCACCCGACCTCACGCTCCAACCTGCGCAAGGCGGCACCGATATTGCGGGGCTGACCGACAGTTTCCATCTGAACCTGACCGCCTTTGGCCTCTTGTCCTTTGCGGTGGGCATTTTCATCGTGCATGGCGCGATTGGCCTCGCCTTCGAGCAGCGGCGCGGCATGGTGCGCACCTTGCGCGCGCTCGGCCTGCCCTTGCGGCGGCTGATCGGGCTGATGCTGGCGGAACTCTTGGTCTTCGCGCTTGTCGCGGGCGTGATCGGGGTCGCCTTGGGCTATGTGATCGCGGCACTTTTGTTGCCCGATGTCGCCGCCACCTTGCGCGGCCTTTACGGCGCGGATGTATCAGGCACCCTGCAACTGCGGCCTAGCTGGTGGGCGTCAGGGCTGGGGATCGCCTTTGCTGGCACCTTGCTGGCTGGCGGATCGGCGCTGTGGGGGATCGCGCGGATGCCGCTGCTCGCGGCGGCGCAACCGCGCGCGCTGGCGATGGCGGCGGGGCGGCGGGCGCGGTGGCAGATGGGGGCGGCGCTTGTGCTGCTGGCCGTGGCCTTTGTGCTGGCCTTCAACGCGGACGGGCTTGTCACAGGCTTTGCCTTGCTCGGGACCTTGCTGATCGGCGCGGCCCTTGCCTTGCCGCCTGTGCTGAACGCGGTTTTGGCCTTTGCCAGCGGGCGGGCGCGGGGTGTGACCGCGCAATGGTTCTGGGCTGACACGCGCCAGCAATTGCCGGGACTGTCGCTGGCGCTGATGGCGCTGATGCTGGCGATTGCGGCCAATATCGGTGTGTCCACGATGGTGTCGAGCTTCCGGCTGACCTTCACCGGCTTTCTGGACCAGCGGCTTGCGTCCGAGCTTTATGTCAGCACCGACAGCGCCGAACAGACCGCCGCATTGATCGCCTTTGCCGAATCGCGGGGCGTCGTCGTCCTGCCGATCCAGTCCGCCGACGTGCAGATCGCGGGCCAACCGGCCGAGGTGTTCGGCACCCGCGACCATGCCACCTATCGCGACAACTGGCGGTTCCTGCAAAGCACGCCCGACGCATGGGACGCGACCTTTGCTGGGCAGGCGGTGGTGATCAACGAACAACTGGCGCGGCGGGGGGCGCTGGGCCTTGGCGATATGGTGACCATCGGCAGCCTGACCCTGCCGGTCGCGGGCATCTATGGCGATTACGGCAACCCTATCGGGCAGGTCGTGCTGGCCGAGGACCCCTTTGCCGCGCAATTCCCGAATGTCGAGGCGCGCCAGTTCGGCCTGCGCGTGCCGGGTGAAGTCGCCGCAGTCGTCACCGATCTGACGGCCGCGACAGGCATCGGGGCGGGCCAGACCATCGACCAGGCAGGGATCAAGGCCGTCTCGCTGGCGATCTTCGAGCGGACCTTTACCGTCACCACCGCGTTGAACATCCTGACGCTGGCTGTCGCCGGTTTCGCCATCCTGATGAGCCTGCTGACCTTGGCTGCGATGCGGGTCCCGCAACTGGCCCCCGCCTGGGCGATGGGCATGACGCGCAGCGCCTTGGGGCGGCTGGAACTGCTGCGCGCGGTGATGCTGGCGGTGCTGACTGCGGCGCTGGCCTTGCCGCTGGGCCTTGCGCTGGCGTGGGTGCTGCTGGCGGTCGTGAATGTCGCGGCTTTCGGCTGGCAGTTGCCGATGTATCTGTTCCCGCTGGATTACGCGCGTCTGGGCGGGTTCGCCTTGCTCGCCGCTGTTCTTGCTGCTGGCTGGCCCGCATGGCGGCTGGCCCGCACGCCGCCCGGTGATCTGCTGAAGGTTTTTGCCAATGAACGCTAAAGCGCTGATCCTCTGCCTGCTGCCTGTCACCGCATCCGCCCAAGGCTTCGCGGGTCTCGGGACCGAGGTTGAAGGTTTTTCCACCCCCGCCCCTGACCCCGTGTTCGACTTTCCCGCCGATCACGGCCCGCATCCTGATTACCGGATCGAATGGTGGTATCTGACCGCCAATCTGGAGGATGCCGACGGCACGCCCTACGGACTGCAATGGACGCTGTTCCGGTCCGCCCTTGCGCCCTACGAGGCCGAGGGCTGGGACAGCCCGCAACTCTGGATGGGTCATGCGGCGGTGACGACCGAAACCGAGCATTTCGTCGCCGAACGCCTCGCGCGTGGCGGGATCGGGCAGGCAGGTGTCGTGGCCGATCCGTTCAGCGCGTGGATCGACGACTGGGCGCTGGAAGGCGACTGGCAGACCTTGCAGATGCGCGCGACGGGTGCGGACTTCGGCTATGATATGACGCTGTCCGCGGCCGGGCCCTTGGTGTTCCACGGCGAGGGCGGCTATTCGGTGAAATCGGCGGCGGGGCAGGCGTCCTACTACTATTCACAGCCGTTTTTCGAGATCGCGGGCACGCTGCACCTGCCGACAGGCGATGTGGAGGTCACGGGCAATGCGTGGCTGGACCGCGAATGGTCGTCGCAGCCTTTGGCGGATAACCAGACCGGCTGGGACTGGTTTTCACTGTTGTTCGATGATGGCAACAAGCTGATGGGCTTCCGGCTGCAACAGACGGACGGGATGAATTACACCTCTGCCACATGGATCACGGCGGAGGGGGAAACCACGCCTTACGCGGATGGGGCCTTGCAGGTGGAACCGCTGATGACCAATGCGGCTGGCGTGCCGGTCCATTGGCGCTTGACCTTGCCTGCGCGCGGTGTCGATGTGACGGTCGAGGCGCTGAACGATGACGCATGGATGGCGACCAGCGTCCCCTATTGGGAAGGGCCGGTGACGTTTCAGGGCACCCACCAAGGGCGCGGCTATCTGGAGATGACAGGCTATGACTGACTGGTTCACCACGCTGGACGGCTTGCGCATGCGAGCCTGGGGGATGCTGGCACGAGGCGTGGCCGATGCGCGCCATCCTTGCCGTTTGCCGACCGTTTGCACCGTCAGCCCCGATGGCTGGCCAGAGGCGCGCACGATGGTGCTGCGGTCCGCCGATCAGGGCACAGGGCTGGTGACGCTGCACACCGATCTGCAATCGACTAAACTGGCCAGCCTGCAGGCCAATCCGCGTGTGGCGCTGCATGTCTGGCTGCGGCCGCAAGCCTTGCAGATCAGGTTGCAGGCCGAGGTGACGGTACAAAGCGGTGCGGAAGTCCGCGACCTTTGGGACAAGATCCCAGATCACGCGCAGCAAAGCTATGGCGTGACCCCGCCGCCCGGTGCGCCCATCGGGGCAGCGCTGGAATATGCCAAACACCCTGACCCCGCGACCTTTGCCGTTTTGTCCTGCCGTGTCATGCAGATTGACCTAGTGCATCTGGGCGACCAGCACCGCCGCGCGGCCTATTCACGAAGCGATGATTGGGCGGGCCAATGGCTATCGCCGTGACAGAGTGCGCGCTAAAGGCGTTTTATGGATAGATACCCCTTCACGCGTGACCTCGTGCTGATCGGCGGCGGGCATACCCACGCGCTGGTGTTGCGCAAATGGGGGATGGACCCGCTGGCCGGTGTGCGGGTGACGGTGATCAACCCCGGTCCGACAGCGGCCTATTCGGGCATGCTGCCGGGGTTCGTGGCGGGGCATTACAGCCGCGATGATCTGGATATCGATCTGGTCAAACTGGCGCGTTTCGCAGGGGCGCGGATCATCAACGGGGCGGTGACGGGCATCGACCGCGCAGCGCGCACTGTCACTCTGCCGGGGCGGCCACCTATCGCCTATGACGTGCTGGCGATCGACGTGGGCATCACGTCGGAAATGCCGGTATTGGAAGGCTTCGCCGCGCATGGCATTCCGGCCAAACCCCTGGGCGCCTTTGCGCAGGCCTGGGACGATTATCGCGCCCGCGCGAAAGCCCCGAAGATTGCCGTGATCGGGGGCGGTGTCGCGGGGGCGGAACTGGCGCTTGCCATGGCGCATGCGTTGCGTGACAGATCGCCGAAACTGCATCTGATCGACCGCAGCCGCGCCTTGGCCGCCCTTGGCGACAAGGCGCGGCAAAGGATGCTGGCGGCGCTGGCGGGCTACGGCGTGGAGATCATCGAAAACGCCGAAGTCACGCAGGTGTTTCCCGAAGGCGTGTTGCTGAAAGACGGCCGCCTGATCCACAGTGATTTTACCACCGGTGCGGCAGGGGCCAAGCCGCATGACTGGATCGCGGGCACGGGGCTGGACCTGCGAGACGGGTTCATCACCGTAAACGCGCAGTTGCAGGCCAGCGACGTGGCCGTCTTTGCCGTGGGCGATTGCGCGCATATGGTCGCCACCCCCCGCCCCAAGGCGGGGGTCTATGCCGTGCGGCAGGCCCCCGTGCTGTTCGACAACCTGAGCGCGGTTCTGTCCGGCGGGCCGTTGCGCGATTACACGCCGCAGCGCGATTATCTCAAGCTGATCTCGCTGGGGCAGAAATCCGCGCTGGCGGAAAAGTTCGGGACGGTTTGGCAGGGGCCGCTCTTGTGGCGGCTCAAGGACCGGATCGACCGCAAGTTCATGAACCAGCTTGACGATCTGCCGGTGATGCAGGGACCGGAGGTGCCGAAAACCGCGGCCCTTGGCCTGCGCGAGGCCTTGGGCGACAAGCCGATGTGTGGCGGCTGCGGGGCCAAGGTGGGGCGTGCGGCCTTACTGCAGGTGCTGGGCGATGCCTTTAGCGATGACGCGGGCATGGTGCAGGCGGGGCAGGTCATCACGACCGACCACCTGCGCGCGCTGGTGGCCGATCCGGTGCTGATGACGCGGATCGCCGCCATTCACGCGCTGGGCGATGTCTGGGCGATGGGGGCCATCCCGCAGGCCGCGACCGCGCAGATCATCCTGCCACGGATGAGCGCGGAATTGCAGCAACGCACGATGGCCGAGATCATGGCGACTGCCACCGCGACCATGACCGAGGCAGGCGCGCGGATCGTCGGCGGGCATAGCTCACTGGGGGATGAGTTGACCATCGGCTTTACGATCACGGGGCTGGTGGACAGGCCCATCACGCTGGCGGGCGCGCGGCCGGGCGATGCGCTGATCGTGACCAAACCCATCGGCAGCGGCACGATCATGGCCGGTGACATGGCGGGGCAGGCGCGCGGGGCGGATGTGATCGCCTGTCTGGACCTGATGGTGCAATCGCAGGCCGCTGCCGCCGCGATCCTGCGGGATGCGCATGCGATGACCGATGTGACGGGTTTTGGGCTTTTGGGACATCTGCGGGGGATCTGTGATGCATCCGGCACGGGGGCAGTACTGGATTGGGCGCAGGTGCCGGTGATGGTGGGGGCGGCGGCGCTGTCGGCGAAAGGCGTGCGTTCGACACTTTTTGCGGATAATCAGACGGGGACCGGTATGGTCGGCGGCGCGGTGCCTGATCTGGCCTATGACCCGCAGACGGCAGGTGGCTTGCTGGCGGCGGTCGCTGCCGACAGCGCCGATGATCTGCTGCGCGATCTGACCGAGGCGGGCTATACCGCCGCCATCATCGGGCAAATCACCGAAGGGCGAGAGATCAACCTGCGCTGACCAGCGGCAGTATCGCCTCCACCAGCCGGTCCTGCCCTGCATCGTCCAGCGTGTCGCTGTGCAGATCGGCCAGCACGTCATCTGCCGAGATTTTGCGCGATTTTGCATAGGCGGGGTCGTAATGCTGGTCCATCAGTGCACTGGCGAACCCGATCAGATCGCCCGCGCGCAGCAAGGCCAACCAGCCATCCACCACGTCATGCCCACGGACATAGCGGAGCGGCGTCAGCCTGCGCGCCATATCCTCGGGGTCGGCGGCGATATCGGCATAGGCCTGCGCCAGATAGGCGGCCCGCGCGGCAAGCGGCGCGCCCACTGTGATCCGCCTTGCGGCACACATCGCGGCCCACAGGACCGGCGGGATGATCAGACGGCCGATCTTGCTGCTTTCCGCCTCGATCAGGACGGGGCGGGCAGGGTCGAGCCGGTGCAGCGCCAGCGCCAGTCGTGTCTCGAACGCGCGCTGCGATGGCTGGCCCTGATCGCTGCCGCCCAACAACGACCCGCGATGGTTGGCCATGGCTTCAAGGTCAATGACCTGCACGTCCTTCGCGGCAAGCCGTGCCAGCAGTTCCGTTTTCGCCGTGCCGGTATTGCCGTCAAGCAGGATGATCCGGTGCGGCAGGGGCGTGTCGTAAACCGCCTCGTGCACCAGCCGCCGAAAACTCTGATAGCCGCCCTGCACCGTGTCGGTGCGCCAGCCGATCTGGCTCAGGATGGAGGCGAACGACCCCGACCGTTGCCCGCCACGCCAGCAATAGACCAAAGGCCGCCAGCTGCCATCCTTGTCCGCCATCGCCTGCGCGATGTGGTCCGCGACATTGCGCGCGACCAGTGATGCGCCCAGTTTGCGCGCCTCGAACGGGCTGACCTGTTTGTACATCGTCCCGACCCTTGCGCGTTCGGCGTTGGACAGGGCGGGCAGGTTGATTGCGCCCGGAATATGATCCAGCGCGAATTCGGCAGGCGACCGCACGTCGATCACGGTGTCGCAACCATGGTTCAGCAGTTCGTCAAGCGTTGCGAAAGCGATAGGCATTGCGCTGTCTAGCGCGGCCGTTGCGCGGACAAAAGGGCCAAGCGTCGCCGCCATGCTCTAGCATGCGAAGGTCCAGCGTGTCGTCTGACGATATATGGCACCCGGTGCCAGCTTGATTTGCGGGAAATGCGTGTTGTTGGGGGCATCGGGCCAATGCTGCGCCTCGATGGCCAGCGCGTCATAGCGCGGCCTGCCGTCGAAGACCTGCAGTCCCGGTGCGGTCGTGGCCATCGCCATGCCGACCCCGCCTTGCCCTGTCAGCCAGAGCACATCGCGCAGCGGTTTCACCTGATCCGACAGGCAGAAATTGTGATCGAGCGGCGGCGTCTGCGCGCGCAGCACAGGGCCGTCGCGGAAATCCATGCCGGTGCCGGTCACATCCGCCACATCGCCCGTCGGGCAGACCATTTCATCAACGGGCAGGAAATGATCCGCCGCGATCTTGAGGCGATGGCCATGCCATGTGGCCGATCCGTCAAGGTTCCAGTAACTGTGATTGGCGACATTCATCAAGGTCGTGCCATCGCTGGTCGCGCTGATTGTCAGTGTCAGCGTCGCAGGGGCGGTCAGGGTGAATTCCGCTGTCACACGCCGCTGTCCGGGCAACCCCGCAAAGCCATCGGGCATGTCAAGCGCGAGGATGGCAGAATCCTCGGTCGTCGCGACCACATCCCAGACCTGCGCGTGGCTGCCTTCGGACCCCGAATGCAGGTGCGCGGGACCATCGTTGCGTTCCAGTTCATACATCATCCCGTCCAGCCGGACGCGGGCTGTGCTGATCCGGTTGGCGACAGGCCCGACGATGGCCCCGTGATAGCGCATCGCGCCTTCGTAATCGGCCAGATCGTCCGACCCCACCGTCAGCCCGTGATCCACACCCGCCAGCCGCAGGTCCTGCACCCGCGCGCCGTATGTCAGCAGCGTGACGGTCAGGTCGCCCGCGCGCAGCGTGATGATATGCGCGGTCTTGCCGTCCTTGGTGGTGCCGAAAACCTGCATCACAGCGTTTCCCAATGCACGCCCGCCGCTGGCACGATCACATCGCCCCAAGCCTGCGCCTTGGGTGCATAGTTGAACACGAACCGATGTGTGGTGGTGTCCCTGATCCGCAAGCCTTCGGGCAGGGTATAGCTGGGCAGGTCCAGCGGATCGCACAGCCCGCCGATGATCGCATCGAAGGTCGCATCATCCGGCCAGCCCGCCAGATAGCGCAAATGGTCGCCGCCCATGATCGCGGGCTGGCCCGATTTGGTGGACAGATGCACCGGTGCCGTGCCTTCCAGATGTTCGAACCAGTGCCGGAAACGGCCGCCGCCTTGCAGCTTGATCTTGGCGTCGGGCGGAATGCTTTCGGTTAGCACGACCGCCAGATCGGTATCGGGCAGGTCGGGGCCAAGCGGTGTGGGGATGCTCAATTCATCCGTCTTGGTGTCGCTGCGCGGCCCGATCAGGGCGATGCCGTCAAAGCGGGCAAGTGCGCGGCGCAACGGGTCGCTGATTTTCATCAGGCCGGGGGCCAGCACCAGTTTGTAACCCGACAGATCGGCGCAATCGGGCGGCAGGATGTCGATGTTCAGCCCCGCCCGCCGCAGCGCGCGGTAAGCGGCAAAGGCCAGACGGAACCCCTCGAAATCCGCGCCCTGCGGTTGGGTGTCCCATGCCCAGGCGCTGTCGTAATCGAATACCAGCGCCGCCTGCGCCTTGGCCGTGCCGACATCCGGCAGCGTTGCAATCTCATCCGCGACCTGACGGCATTCGGCTAGGGCGGGGGCAGGCGCGCTGTCGGGGCGCAAAAGCCCCGCATGGTTCTGTTCCTGCGCAAATGGCGCCTGCCGCCAGCGGAAATAGCAGACGGTTTCAGCGCCGTGGGCAAAAGCCTCCCATGCCCAAAGACGCGCCATGCCGGGCAGGGGGGCTGGGTTGTAAGGCGCCCAGTTCACAGGGCCAGGTTGCTGTTCCATGACCCAGAGCCGCCCTTTACCGACAGCACGGTAAAGATCGTGATGGAACGCCTGCATGTCGGGATGGCCTTGGCGCAGGAAGGTAGCCTTTTCCTTGGCCGTGCCTTCCAGCCGGTCGGACAGAAAGCCGATCGGGTAACTGTCCCAAGACGCGATATCGAGATCGGCACCGACCTTCCAATGGTCGAAGGTCGTGATCCGGCCCATGTAATTGTGAATGAGCGGCGCGGCGGTATGGCGGCGCAACTCGTCCGCCTGCACCTTGTTGAACGCCACCACCTGATCCGAGCTGTAACGCCGGAAGGCCAGCACATGCGCGGGGTTGGGTTCGGTCACGGTCAGGTTGGGCAGGTCGATCTGGTCGAACGTGTCATAATCCATCGACCAGAACACATTGCCCCAGGCGCGGTTCAACGCATCGGTGGATTGATAGCGCTGCGCCAGCCAGTCCTGAAACCCGCGCCTTGCAGCGTCCGAATAGGACAGGGTCGTATCATGGCAGTCGTATTCATTGTCGATCTGCCATGCGGCGACATGGGGGTTCTTGCCGTAACGCTCGCCCATCAGGCGCGCGTTACGGCGGCATTCGTCGCGGTAACCCAGATGGCTGAAATCGTAATGCCGGCGCGATCCGAACTTGCGCGCGCGCCCCTGCGCGTCGACGGCCAGCATGTCGGGGTATTTGTCCAGCATCCAGCGCGGCGGCGTGGCGGTCGGTGTGCCAAGCACGACCTTCAGTCCCGCCGCACCCAGCACGTCGATCGCACGGTCAAGCCAGTCCCACGTCAGGGTGCCCGGCACGGCCTCCATCCGCGCCCAGGCAAATTCGCCGATCCGCACCCAGGACAGGCCAGCGTCCACCATGCGGGCGGCGTCTTCGGGCCATTGGGCCTCGGGCCAGTGTTCGGGGTAATAGCAGATGCCAAGCGTGCGGTGCATGTGTCAGCCTTTTGAAATGCGAGGTAAGGGAGGCAGGGTTAAAGGATCACCTGATGTTCTGCCTGGCCCTTGTAGGGTGTGGGGACAGCGTATGTCTTGCCTTCGTCCGGCCCGTCCAGCCCTGTGGCGGCCGATGTGCAAAACAGGATCGACAGGTCATCGCCACCAAAGGCCGGGCAGGAGGTTTGCGCCGCTGCAAAGCTATAGCTTTCGAGGAAGGTGCCATCGGGCGCATAACCCGCCACACGGTGCGCGCCCCATTGTGCGTTCCACAGGTTGCCTTGCGCATCGACGACCGCGCCATCGGGGCGGAAATCGGTCGCGCTCAGGTCGATATGGACCGCAGGGTCGCCTTGCGGCCAGCCGTCCGCATCCAGCGCCACACACCTGATCTTTTGCGTCGGCGTGTCGGTGAAATAGGCGGTCTTGCCGTCGGGGGCGAAGCATATCGCATTGCTGATCGTGATCGGCGCGAAAATCTGGCGCAGCGCGCCTTTGTGATAGCGATAGATCGCACCCGCGCCCTGTTCGGCATTGATCCCCATGGTCCCGATCCAGAACCCGCCCTGCGGGTCCGCGCGCCCATCGTTGCAGCGGGTGACGGGGTTATCCGCCTCGAGCGGGCAAAGCGGGGTCTGGCTGCCGTCGCGCAGATCAAAGCGGATCAGCGCGGTTTGCGTCGCGACGATCAGCGTGTCTGCATCGACCCAACCTGCGGCCGAGACATATTCGTCAAACTGCCAGTGGCGCGCCTTGCTGTGCAGGCGTTTGCCCAGAATGTCGAACCAGAACAATTCGCCACGGAGCGGATGCCAAAGCGCGCCTTCGCCAAGGGCGCATTGGGTGGCGTCAAAGATCATCCTGCGGCCTCGTCATAGGCGGCCACGATGTCGCGCGCGCGGGCAGAAACCTCGGCCACGCTCAGGCCTGGTTGATAAAGTGCAGTTCCGATGCCGAAACCATCCGCGCTTGCCGCCATCCATGTTACGAAATTGCTGGCCCCCGCGCCGCCCACGGCATAGACCTGCGTGCCTTGGGGCAGCACCGCGCGGATCGCCTTGATCCCGTCAGGCCCGATCAGGCTGGCGGGGAATATCTTCAGCCCGTCCGCCCCCGCTTTCAATGCGGCGAAACATTCGGTCGGTGTCATCACCCCCGGCCAGCTTTGCAGGCCTGCGGCCTTGGTCGCTACGATCACGCGGGGATCGCAGTTGGGCGACACGATCAGCCGCCCGCCGACCTTTGCGACGCGCCCGACATCATCGGTGGACAGCACGGTGCCCGCCCCGATCAGCGCGTCATCGCCAAAGGCGCGCGCCATGCGGCCGATACTGTCGAACGGGTCGGGGGAGTTCAGCGGCACCTCGATCTTGGTGATGCCTGCGGCGATCAGTGCGGCGGTCACGGCTTCGGCTTCGTCCGGCGTGATGCCGCGCAGGATGGCGATCAGGGGGCGGTGCATCTTTATCCTTTCAACTGGCGGTAGGCGGCGGTCAGGCCCGCCAGCGTGGCAGCTTCGGCATTGACCTGTGTGGCAGGCGCACCATGCTGTGCCAGCGCTGCGACGTAAAGCCGTGCCAGCGCGCCCGCGCCGATCACCGCGATTTGCTGGCCCAGCCAATAGGGTTTCGCCGAGGCAAGCTCCGCCCCGATCAGCAGCCCTGACAGCCTTGCGCGGGCAGCCGCCCCTGACAGGTCGTGCAGCAACCCTTCGGCGCGCAGCGAAAACAGCCGTCCGGCCAGTTTTTCAGGCCGCGCATAGGCATCGGCAAGGCCGCTTTCGAAAGCGGCTTCGTCCCAGCCATCAGCGGCGATGGAATGGCGCAGCACGGTTTGCGTGGCCAGTGTCGCGAACAGCTCGCCTGTCATAAAGGTCTGGAAGCTGACGATCTCGCCCGCGCTGACATGGACCCATTTGGTATGGGTGCCGGGCAGGCAGATGACACCGTCCCACCCCTTGTTCTGGGCCAGATAGCCCGCGATCTGGGTTTCTTCGCCACGCATGACATCGGCGGGATGCATCTGCTTGACGCCGGGGATGACATGGACCTGCAAACGAGCGTCGCAGGCAGGTGCTATTGCCATGGCAGCGCCCAAAGGCGGGCAAGGCACGGCGGCATAGGGCGCCTCGACCCAGCCTTGGCGCGAGCCGACCATGCCGCAGGCGATGAGAGGCGTCGGGCCGTGCAGCCAGTCGCCGACTAGTGCCAGCAGCGCGGGCTCAAACCCCGCGCGGTCCAGCCCGCCCATGCCCTTGTCCGATCCGGCCTGCGCCAGCACGGTGCCGCTGGCCGACATCGCCCACGCGCGCACGTTGGATGTGCCCCAATCGACGGCGATCCATGCGGGATTGATCGGCGCGGTCATCCTGTCGTCACCACGCCGGCATCGACGACCATGGTCTGGCCCGTCATCATCCGCGATGCGTCGGAGGCCAGAAACAGCACCGGCCCGACCATATTGGCGGGCATGATCGGTTCTGGGATGCATTGCCGTTCAAGAAAGGCGGCCTTGCTTTCGGGCGTGGCCCACAGGGTTTCCTGCTTTTCGGTAAAGACCCAGCCGGGGGCAATGGCATTGACCCTGATCCCGCGCGTCCCCCATTCGCGGGCGAGCGACCGTGTCATGCCCGTGATCCCCGCATTCGCGGTGGTATAGGCGATCATATCCGCCGCCCCGAACATATAGCTGATTGAGGAAAAGTTGATGATTGCCCCCTGTGGGGCCATGACGCTGGCGGCCTTTTGGCAGGCAAAGAAATAGGCCTTGAGGTTCACGGCCTGCATGTCGTCCCAATAAGCGGGGGTGATGGTTGCCGCCTCGTGGCGGGCGTCGTTGGCGGCGTTGTTGACAAGCGCGTTCAGTTGGCCGTGTGTGGCGGCCGCTTGCGCGATGGCATCTTGCAGGGCGTCCGTATCGGTGATGTCGCACTGGATGAACAGCGGTCGGTTGCGGTGTTTGGCATCCATCTCGTCCACGAAGGCGCTGGCGTCGGACCGACCGACAAAAGCGACCTTGGCGCCTTGGGCCAGAAACCCGTCGGTCAGTGCGGCACCGATGCCATTGCCGCCGCCGGTAATGAACACCGACGCATCTGCAAGATCGTGAAAGGTGGCGGTCACAGGCGTTCTCCTTCCAGCACCCACATCCGTTCCGGAAACGACCACGGAAGTGTCACGCCGTGATGCATCAGATAGGTGCCCGTCACAACCAGTGCCTCGGACTTGAGCAGGGGCGCGCCACGCGACAGGCGCGGGGCGCTGTCGCGGTTGATCAGGCTGACGCGATAGCGCGCCTGTGGGTCCAGTCCGGTCAGCCGCAAGGGGCGCGGCACGATCTGCGTGCTGGTCGCGGCCTTGCCTGCGAAAACCACGAACCGGTCCTTGTAGCGCGCCAGTTGCTGTTCGGCGATCACGGCGGGATCGGGGCTGTCGAGCCGGAGGATGTCCGCCGTTTGCAGCCAGTGGCGGTGATGTTTCCACCAGCTTGTCACCTCGGCCAGCACGCTTGCTTCGTGCGCGGTCAATTCGCGGGGGTCCATCTCGAACCCCATGTGGCGCTGGGCGGCGACCCATGCACGAAAGGAGATATCCAGCGTCCGCCCCGAGGTATGGCACACGCGCGGGCCGACATGGCTGCCGGTCACGGCCATCGGCAGGAACAGAGCGGCGTCATGCTGGATGCGCAGCCGTTCCAGCGCATCGTTGCTGTCGGACAGCCAGACGCGCTGCGTGCGCTGCATGATGCCGAAATCGATCCGCCCGCCGCCCGAGGCGCAGCTTTCGATCTCGACATCGGGAAATTCCGCGCGCAGCCGGTCGAGCAGGGCATATGACCCCCGCGTCTGCGATGCATCCGGCATCGGCAACACGCGGTTGTGGTCCCATTTGATATAGTCGATCGGGTGGTCGTGCAGGATCGCCGACATCCGGTCATAAAGGTAATCGCGCACCGCGGGCAGCGCCATGTTGAGCGCTTTTTGCTGGCGGCCCAGCGTCTGATCCTCGCTGCCCAGCACCCAGTCGGGATGGGCGCGGTGAATGTCGCTGTCCTCGTTGATCATCTCGGGTTCGAACCAGATGCCAAAGGTCATGCCCAGCCCGTGCACATGGTCGATCAGCGGGTGCAGCCCGTCGGGATATTTGCGGGCGTCCACCGTCCAGTCCGACAGGCTGCGCGTGTCGTCGTCGCGCTGCCCGAACCAGCCGTCATCCAGAACAAAGCGTTCCGCGCCAAGGGCTGCGGCACGCGCGGCGATGTCTTTCAGCACAGGGAGTTTATGGTCGAAATAGACCGCTTCCCAGCAATTGTAATGCACGGGGCGTGGGGCTTTCGGCTTTGGCCAAGTCACGATCCGGTCGCGCAGATGGCGCTGGAACGCGACCGCGCAGCCGTTCAAGCCGCTGTCGGAATAGGCGATGTACAGTGGCGCGGTGCTGAAATGCGTGGCGGCTTCGGTTTCCATCCGTGCGGCGTGGCCCCATTGGATCTGCCGTCGCCCGTCGGGCAGTTCCTCGGCGATCATGCGGTGACCGCCGGACCAGCCGTAGTGAAAGGCATAGGCCTCGCCTTGGGTATTCGTCGCGCCCCGGCATGGCACGATCAGGCCGGGGAAATGTTCGTGCCCCGTGCGTCCCGTGCGGTTTTCGCGGTAGCGCATCCCCGGTGACCACGGTGTGCGCGCGAGTTGGAACTCTCCGCACCAGCGGCCAGAGACGTCGATCATCTCGTCGCTCTGCTGCGGGCCAGGCAGGACCGGGGCGGCCAGCCAGTGCAGATGCACCGGACGGTCCGCGTCCAGCGTGGTCTGGCAGGTGATGACATGGGTGCCGGTGTCGGATTGAAACGTGCAGGTCAGGTCCAGCCGGTTATCCGCGTCACGAAAGATCAGGCGCAGGTCGGTATCGGTCTGCTCTGCATCGACAAGGCAGAACTTCGGCAAAAGCGGTGTGCCGTCGCTGTCGCGCAGGATCAGGCCGGGCTGGCCGGGGAAACTGCGGCTCGCCTCTGGGCAGAGCGACAGATCGGGGTTTTCATCCAGCATCCCGCCTGTGACGTCGATGGCGTGGGCTGCGTGCAGGGTGCCGAGGTCTTCGTCAGCGGGCAGGCGCGCGCCCCAATAGACGACCTCTGGCAGGCGGGCATTTGTGGCCGCCAGAACAAGCGTCTGGCGTCCATCGTCGATCCGGTAGGTATTGTTCATGGACTTCTTACTTTACAGCCCCAAGCGTGAGGCCCGCGATAAAGTGCTTCTGCATCAGGAAAAACATCAGGACCGGTGGCAGGGCGGCCACGATGGAACCTGCGCTCATCAGGTGATAGGCGGCGCGGTATTGCGCGTTGAAACTGGTGATGCCGGCAGTGACGGGCTGGCTTTCGGGGCCTTGGGTCAGCACGACCGCCCAGAAATAATCGTTCCAGATGAAGGTGAAGATCAGCACGGCCATCGCGGCGATGGCAGGCTTCATCAGCGGCAGGACGACGTAGACGAAGATGCGCCATTCGGCGACGCCCTCGACGCGCGCGGCCTCGATCAGGGGAAAGGGCAGGGCGCGGATGAAATTGCGCATGAAAAGCGTGGCGAACCCCGTCTGAAACGCGATGTGGAACAGCACGAGGCCTGTCTTGGTATTATACAGCCCCATGTCGACGGTCAGGTCGCGCACCGGCACCATGAGGATCTGGAAAGGCACGAAATTGCCTGCGATGAACATGAAGAAGATCAAGAGGTTCCCCTTGAACTTGTAGACCCCCAGCGCGAACCCCGTCATGCAGGCCAAGGCGACGGTCCCGATGACTGTGGGCACCGTGATCAGCACGGAATTGAGCAGGTAGCGCGGCATCGCGCTTTCGAAGAACACCAGCCCGTAATTGGTGAAACCCTCGAACGAAGACGGCCAGCCCCAGTAATTGCCTGTGGTGAAATCAACGTCCGGTTTGATCGAAAAGATCATCACCGCGATCAGCGGCAAGAGCCAGAGAAACAGCGCAAGCGGCAGGAACGCCTGATAGCCGACGCGGACAGCGGGGGATGATTTCTGGACGGGTGTCGGGAACATGTCAGCCCTCCGCCGTCCCGGACATGATCCGGGACCTGTTGATCGGGGTGAAGGGGAGGTCCAGGGGCAGGCCCGGGACGGGGTTCGGCATGGCAGTCACGAGCGTGCCCCTCTTTCGTCTTTGTACATCGACCAAAGAAAGTAGGAGATAAACACCAGCATGATCATGAAAAGCACGACCGCGACGGCGGCGGCATAGCCATATTGCAGCCCGCGTTCGGACAGCGATTTTTCGAACACGTAGTACGACAACACGCGGGTAGACCCGAACGGCCCGCCCCCTGTCATGATCGACACAAGATCGAAACTGCGCAGCGCGCCGATGATCGTGACGACAAAGGCGATGAAGGTCGCCGGCTTGAGTTGTGGCAGAATCACGTACCACAGCATCTTGCGGCCCTTGGCACCGTCCAGACGGGCGGCCTCGACCTGTTCGGGGTCAACGGCGTTCAGCCCGGTCAGATACAGGATCATGCAATAGGCCGTCTGCGGCCAAAGCCCTGCGGCGATGATGCCATAGGTCGCGGTGTTGGGATTGCCCAGCACACCGCCGCTGATCTCGAAGCCGAACCAGCCGGTCATGATCGTGAACAGCCCGTTGTTGGGCAGATAGAACCACGAAAACACAAGACCGACGACGACTTGGGAAATGACGAAGGGGAAAAAGAACAGCGATTTGTAAAGGCGGATGCCGCGCACGCTCTGGTTCAGGAACAGCGCGATGAACAGGCCCAACGGGATCGCCAGCAGATAAAGCACCAGCCATTTGAGGTTGTTCCAAAGCGAGATCTGGAAATTCCGGTCGGCGCGTTCGCCGTTCAGGCCGAACAGCTTGTTGTAATTCTCCAGCCCGACATAGGTGCCGTTGGTGTCGATGTCGCCCAGCCCGTTCCAGTCATAGAGCGACATGCCGAAACTTTGCCAGATCGGGGCTATGACATAGACAACAAAGAACAGGACGCCGGGGGCAAGGAACAGCCAGGGCGTGATCGCGATCTCGTTGCGCTTGTACCAGCCGCGCGGGGTCTGGCTGTAGCTGTCAGCGGAAATGGTCATGCGCCGCCCTGTCTGTTGGTGAATGGGGCGTGCAGGGCGCGGATGAGGCCACGCCCGGCACGAACGGGGTGCGCATCACAGCGCACCCCATGGGGAGGATCAATAGACGTCCTGACGCGTGGCTTCCAGCCGCTCCAGGATGTCGTCGAGGTTGTCGGGGAACACCATGAATTCCTGGAACCCTTCCATGCCTGCCGCCGCCATCTCGGCGGGTGCGTCGCGGTCAAAGAACTGCGCGATCCCACCGGGTGCGCCGCTTGACAGCATCTCGAAGCCTTGCTGCAGGAACTTGTCGTCATCGACCGATGACAGCGCGTTCACGGGCAGCTGGCCTAGGTTCGCGCCATTGTTGATCAGGGTCTGGTTTTCCGCAGAGACCACGAAGCGCAGGAATTCGCGTGCGGCTTCCTTGTTCTGAGCACCTGACGGGATGTGGAACGTGTCGGTTGGCGCGTCCTCACCCTTTGGAATGCCGGGGGTGATTTCGACGAACTGGTAGAAATCGATCTGTTCGTCGGTCAGACCCGCCTCGCGCAATGGTGCCACGGCGAAGTTGCCCATCAGATAGCTTGCGGCTTCGCCGTTGACCATGAAGGGCAGGGCTTCTTGCCAGCTATAGTTCTGGTGGTCGTCGATGAACGCACCCATATCGATCAGCTGACGCCAGTTGGCAAAGGTCGCGCGCACTTCGTCGCTGGTCCAGCTTTCTTCGCCATTGGTCAGACGCGCATGGAAGTCATAGCCATTGGTGCGCATGTTCAGATAGTCGAACCAGCCGCCAGCGGTCCACAGGAACTTGGTCCCGATGGTGTAGCACTTGATCCCGTTGTCGAGCAGGGTCTGGCAGTTGGCCAGCTCTTCTTCCCAGGTGGTGGGTTCCGTCAGGCCGAACTGGTCGAACAGGTCTTTGCGGTAATAGACGCCCCACTGGTAATAGGTATAAGGCACGCCATATTGCGCGTCGCCCACTGTCAGCGCACCCTTGGTGGAGGCAAGCTCTTCGCTCATTGCGCCTTCCCAGATGTCGGACACGTCTTCGAACAGACCGGCTTCGACGTAAGGCAGCATGCGGTTGGCGGCATACCAGTTGGCGACGTCCGGCGCGTTGGCGGTCAGGAAGTTGCGGATCTGGGTCTTGTAGGCTTCACGGTCGATGACGGTCAGCTCGATGTTCAGGTCCGGGTGCATTTCGCCGAAACGTTCGACCATGCCTTCCATCACCGCGCGGGGCGCAGGGTTGGACATGTCCGAGAAAATGACCAGATCGCCTGACAGCGTTTGTGCATTGGCCTGCATGGCAGATGCCGCGATGCCTGCTGCAACGAACGCCGCGAACGACGTTTTCAGAATGGAACGCATTATATCCTCCCTAGGTGCTTCCATGGTCCACCTTGGTTTCATTATATGAAACTAGGTTTTGCATATTGATACTTAATCGCAAAGCCGCTAGCCTTGTCAACAGCCATGACGCGCCTGCAACAATCCGCGGCACGCATGGCGGGAGCGAGGGAGAGCAGATGACAAGCGACGGGACAGTCGGCAAGGCCCTTGAGGTGCTGGATCAGGTGGCGGCTTACGGTCGGCCCGTGCGTTTCAGCGAAGTGCTGGCAGCGTCACCCTTTCCCAAGCCGACGCTTTACCGCTTTTTGCAGACCCTTACGAACCAGCGCATGCTGGCCTATGATCCCGACCGGCAGACCTATTCGCCCGGCGTGCGTCTTGTACGGCTCGCCCATGCGGCATGGGAACAATCCACCCTTGCCCCGATCGCGCGGCCCCATATCGACGCGCTCAGCGCGGCCGTCGGCGAAACCGTGCATCTGGCGCAGCTTGACCACGCGCAGGTGCTTTATATCGACAAACGCAACGCCAATAATCCCGTGCAGATGTTCAGCCAGGCCGGCAAGGTCGGCCCTGCCTATTGCACAGGCGTCGGCAAGGTGATGCTGGCATTTTCTGACCCCGCGATCATCGAGGCGGTGATCGAACAGCAAAGTTTTCATCGCTTTACCGCCGCGACGTTGACCACGCCTGCCGCACTGCGCGCAGAGCTGTCCGCTATCCGGGCCAACGGTTACGGTTTCGACCGCGAGGAACATGAACCCGGCATCATCTGTGTCGCCATGCCGATCGTGTCTGATGCGGGGCGCGTGCTGGGGGCGTTGTCGGTGACCAGCACGACCAGCCGGACCAATCTGGCCGGGCTCGAATCCTATGTGCCGATCCTGCAGGACACGGCCAGCAAAATCGCACGGGACGCCCAAAGCTGGAGCTTTCCCGATTACGACGCAAAAGAACAAACGGGGAGGTAGGCGATGTCCGGTGTCACGCTGAAGAATGTGGTCAAACGCTATGGCGATGTGCAGGTGATCCATGGGATCGACCTTACCATCGGCGACGGGGAATTCTGCGTGTTCGTCGGCCCCTCGGGCTGCGGCAAGTCCACCTTGCTGCGGATGGTCGCGGGGTTGGAGGAAACCACCGACGGTGCCGTTGTCATCGGCGAGCGCGACGTGACGCGGCTTGACCCGTCACAGCGCGGCGTGGCGATGGTGTTTCAGACCTACGCGCTTTACCCGCACATGACTGTACGCGACAACATGGGCTTCGGGCTCAAGATGAACGGCTACCCCAAGAAGGTTATCGCCGAAAAGGTGGCCGAGGCGACGCGGATTCTGAAACTCGAACCCTATCTCGACCGAAAACCCGCCGCCCTGTCCGGTGGCCAGCGCCAGCGCGTGTCCATCGGGCGCGCCATCGTGCGCGGGCCGGAAGTCTTCCTGTTTGACGAACCTTTGTCCAACCTTGACGCCGAATTGCGGGTGGAAATGCGCGTCGAAATCGCCCGCCTGCACCGCGAGATCGGGGCGACGATGATCTACGTCACCCACGATCAGGTCGAGGCGATGACCCTGGCCGACAAGATCGTTGTGCTGCGTGCGGGCCGGATCGAACAGGTCGGCGCTCCGATGGAATTGTACCGCGACCCTGATAACAAATTCGTGGCAGGTTTCATCGGCTCACCCGCGATGAACTTTCTGGGCGGGACGGCCAAGGACGGCAAAGTCACCGTGCCGGGGATGAAGGCCGATTTCGCAGGTGTGATCCCCGCCTCCTATGACGGGGCCGTCACCGTGGGCATGCGTGCCGAACATCTGGCCGTCGATGCCGCAGGCGACACCCATACCGTCGATCTGACCGAAAGCCTTGGTGGGGTATCCTTCGTCTACCTCACCTCCGACACGGGCGAACGTATCGTGATCGAGGAACGCGGCGACGACCGATCGGTCGAGGGCGCGCGCGTGGGTGTCACCATCGACAAATCCCGCCTTTACCTGTTTGATGCGCAAACCGAGGTCCGCATCCGCAACGGATGAACGAGGGGTCCGGTTTGCAGGAGAAGACCCGTGGAACTGACCGCCGCCCTGATCGAACAGACCTATGCGGCGATTGCCCCCGCGACCATCCGCACCCCCACGATCCGCGCGACGCGCCTGTCGCATATGCTGGGGATCGACCTCTATCTCAAACTGGAAAACCTCCAGCACACCAATGCGTTCAAGGCGCGCGGGGCGCTGGCGAAACTGCTGACGCTGGATACGGCCGCGCGCAAGGCGGGTGTCATCGCCTGCAGCGCAGGCAACCATGCGCAGGGTGTGGCCTATCACGCCACACGGTTGGGCATTCCGTCCACCATCGTGATGCCGGAAGGCACGCCCTTCAACAAAATCCAGCGCACGGCCGATCTGGGGGCCGAGGTCGTGATCCATGGCGCAGGTTTTGACGGCAGCGTGCAGTTCACGCTCGATCTGGCCGCGCAAAAGGGGCTGACCTTCATCCATCCTTTCGATGATCCGGTTGTGGCAGCGGGTCAAGGCACGGTCGCGCTGGAAATGCTCGAACAGGTGCCGGACCTCGATTGCATCGTCGTGCCGGTGGGCGGCGGCGGGTTGATCGCGGGCATGGCCGTCGCGGCGAAATCGGTCCGGCCAGACGTTAGGATCATCGGCGCGCAGGCGCATATCTTCGACGCCGCCAAGGCGCAACTCGACGGGGTCGCCCCGCATTTCGCGGGTGCCACCTTGGCCGAAGGCATCGCTGTCAAGCAACCCGCCGCCGCCAATATCGCCATCATCCGCGACCATGTCTCCCGCATCGACAGCGCCAGCGAAAGCGAGATCGAAAGCGCGGTGTTCGACCTGCTGAGCCACGAAAAGCTTGTCGCCGAAGGGGCGGCAGGGGCGGGGCTGGCCGTCATCAAGAACAACCTCGCGCAGTTCAAGGACCAGAAGGTCGGCCTCGTGATCTGTGGCGGCAACATCGATTCGCGCCTTCTGTCCACGCTGATCCTGCGCGGACTGATGCGCGACGGGCGGATCACCCGGCTGGTGTTTGAAATCGACGACAAGCCCGGACAGCTTGCCATGATCTCGCGTATCATCGGCGAGGCGGGGGCGAATGTGATCGAAGTCATCCATCAGCGGATGATGCAGAGCGTGTCACTGAAAAAAGCTGAACTTGAAATCGTGATCGAGGCCCGTGACCAACGCCATGTTGATGACATCACCGGCCTCTTGCGGGACGCGGGCCTGTCGGTGCGCACGGCGCAGGACCTTTAACCTCATCTTCCGAGTAGAGATATCCCGGGGGGCCCAGGACCCTGTCCGGGGCGGGGGCAGCGCCCCCTCAGCGCTTGCCGTAATAGAGCCCGACCACATGTTCGGCCTGTGCAAAGAAAAGCCAGCGCAACACCAGCACGCCTGCGATATGGCTGACCAGCGCCAGCGCGCCCCAGATATGGCTGAAAGGCAGCAGCAGGCACACGACCGGCAGCACAAAGGCCAGCACCGCTGCGATCACCCGCAGGCGCTGCGCATGTTTGCGCCCCACCACATGGATGAATTCGCGCATCAGGTAATTGGTGCCGGTATGGGGTGGTTCAAAGGCGCGGATTGTGCCGATATGGCCAAGTCCCGTGGCCGTCGCCATATCGGTGCCGGACTGGGCAAGTCGTGTGTCACCCGTCACCCATGTGTACACCTGCAAGATTGCCGCAAGCGCCAGCAGCACCAGCGCCTCTGTCACCTGTCCGCCGAGCAGCGCGCCGCCGCCCACCGACAAGGTCAGGAACAGCGCAGGTGTCGTCCAATGCCGCCAGCGCGGCACGGTTTTCAGCTGCGCATAGATCATCGATGTCGTGAACACTGTCGCGACCGCCCCCAGCGCCCCGATCCAGCCCAAGGGTGCCAGCACCCTGTCGAAGAACACCAGCCCCGCGCCGTAGACCGCCATCGCCAGCAATGTCGCAACCGCGCAGATTCCCTCGCGTGACAGCCAGCTTGTCTGCCACTGGCTGAACGCCTTGATCGCGCGTTCGGGCCGCCCGAGGTGAAAGGTGGAAGCCAGCAGACCACCCACGGCGGCCAGATAGGCGATGGTGAACCAGATGAAGGCTGACAAACCCGTGGGTGTGATCGCCCCGATGCCGAGCCAGAACAAGAGCCCGAACCCAAGGCCCGAAAACGTGGTGAAGATGATGACGGATTTGGCGGGATGCATTACTTCGCCCCTCCGGGCAGGGCTGACAGCGCCTTGTCGAGCCAATGCGCAAAGCCTTTGCCATCTGTCGCTACGGGGTCAAGAAACGGGGCCAGCACGTCGAATTCGGGCACCACGTCTTTGGGGCGCGGGGGCAGGTATTTGTTGACAGGCTTGGTGCCTTGTTCGGGCATCAGGTCGAACCCGCCGCGCGCTGCGACCAGTTGTGATACCTCTGACTCCGCGTCCCCCAGATCGCCGAAATGCCGCGCCCCCGCCGGGCAGGTGCGCACGCAGGCGGGAACGCGGTCTTCTTCGGGCAGGTTTTCGTTATAGATGCGGTCGACGCAGAGCGTGCATTTCTTCATCACGCCTTCCTTGGCATCAAGCTCGCGCGCACCATAAGGACAAGCCCAAGCGCACAACCCGCAGCCGATGCAGTCCTTTTCATTGACCAGCACGATCCCGTCTTCGACCCGTTTATAGCTCGCTCCTGTCGGGCAGACAGTGACGCAGGGCGCGTCTTCGCAATGCAGGCAGGATTTGGGGAAATGGATCAGTTGGGCGGTGCCGGCCTCTGGCTGGACTTCATAGGAATGCACGCGGTTGAGGAAGGTGCCCGAAGGGTTCGCGCCATAAGCGTCCTGATCCGACAGGGGCGCGCCGTAGTTTTCGGTGTTCCAGCCTTTGCAGGAAATCACGCAGGCATGGCAGCCCACACAGGTGTCGAGGTCTATGACGAGGCCAAGTTTTTTGGCGGTGCTGGCGGGAAGTTGCGTCATGCGATTGGCCTCTGCTGCGGGGTCGCGCATTTCTGGCGAAATACGCGGCCTCCGGCGGGGATATTTGGGCTCGGAAGATGCGGGGACATGGCGCTTTATCCGATCGGGGCGCGCGCAGCGGCATCCCATGTGGCGATATACCAGATGAAACTGCCCAGCGTCAGGGCGACGAAGAGGGCGATCAGCAGAAGGATTTGGCCTTTGGTCATTTGCGGGATGTCCATGCGATGTCTTTGGGCCCTTGCGGGACGGGGGATGTGATGGCGGGCATGACGGGCTGCGCCTCGTTCGGAATGCCCGATTTTTCGATTTTCACGCGCAGATCGAACCATGCGGCCTGCCCTGTGATCGGATCGGAATTCGCCCAGCGCAGCCCGTCGCCGCGCGGCGGCAGCAGTTCGTGGATCAGGTGGTTGAGCAGGAAGCCTTTGGTCGCCTCGGGTGCTTTTTCGTCGAGCGCCCAGGCGCCCTTGCGTTTGCCGATGGCGTTCCATGTCCAGACCGTGTTTTCGTTGAGCGCGGCCTGATGCGCCACAGGCACGGTAATCGATCC
The DNA here is from genome assembly GCF_000382265.1 of Yoonia vestfoldensis DSM 16212. Classification (GTDB taxonomy): domain Bacteria; phylum Pseudomonadota; class Alphaproteobacteria; order Rhodobacterales; family Rhodobacteraceae; genus Yoonia; species Yoonia vestfoldensis. The sequence goes on along the minus strand of NZ_KB907978.1, from coordinate 16,177 downwards.
ATGCGCCGAGGTGACGCGTGCCCAGTCGCCGTCCTTGAACCCATGCGCCTCCCAGATTTTCGTCGGCACATAGAGCGGGTTATGGCCATGGATTTGCCGCAGCCAGGCGTTTTGCGTGCCCCAGGAATGATACATCGCCATCGGCCGTTGGGTCAGGGCATGGATCGGGTATTCGGCAGGGTCGACATGGCCATCCTCAAACGGCGGATACCAGATCGGCAGCGGGTCCATCGTCACCTTGATCTGCCCGCGCAAATGGTCGGGCGGTTGGCGGTGGCCGCGCCCTTCGGCGGCGGCCTGAAACTTGCGCAAGGGTTCTACATAAAGCTGAAAAATGTAGGGCTGCATGACATCGTAAAAGCCCATCTTTACCGCCCAGTCCTGATACTCGGCGCTGAAGGGTTTGTAATAGGCGCAGTTTTCTGGGACATGGGCGATCCAGAAACCGCCGTTGTCGATATAGGCCTGCAACTGGTCGGGGTTGGCCGCGCCGCGCCCTTCGGCGGTGCCGTCTGCATCCCGAAACCCCGCCAGTGGCCCGATCCCGGGGCGGCGGATGTGATTTGTGATGTAATCGGCGTAGTCTTTGTATTTCGCACTGCCATCATCGTTCACGAACCCCGGCAGTCCCAGCCGCGCGCCCAGATCGCAGAGCACCGACTGGAACCCGCGCACATCGCGGTCGGGTTCCACCACGGGCCAGCGGATTGCGTCGGCGACGCCGTCCGCCTCGCAGATCGGGCGGTCGAGCAGGCTGATGCAATCGTGCCGTTCCAGATAGGTCGTGTCGGGCAGGATCAGATCGGCATAGGCCACCATTTCGGATGAATAGGCATCGGAATAGATGATGCGGGGGATGAGGTAATCGCCGTTTTCATCCTTGTCGGTCAGCATCTTGTGGACGCCGCCCACGTTCATCGACGAATTCCACGACATGTTCGCCATATACATGAAGAGCGTGTCGATCTTGTAGGGATCGCCCGCATGGGCGTTGCTGATCACCATATGCATCAGCCCGTGCGCCGACATCGGGTTGTCCCACGAGAACGCCTTGTCGATGCGGATGGGGCTGCCGTCGTCATGCAGCAGGAGGTCTTCGGGACCCTGCACATAGCCCAGATGCGGGCCGTCGAGGGCGGCACCCGCTGTCACCTTGCCATGCGGTTTGGGGTGGGCTGTGGCGGGTTTGGGGTAGGGTGGTTTGAACCGCATGCCGCCGGGGGTTTCCACGGCGCCAAGGAGGATCTGCAGCATATGCAGCGCGCGGCAGGTCTGGAAACCGTTGGAATGGGCTGAAATTCCCCGCATCGCGTGGAAACTGACGGGGCGGCCGATCATTTTCGCATGCTTTTTGCCGCGGAAATCGGTCCATGCGTGGTCGAGTGTGATCGCCTCGTCAAAGGCCACCCGCGCCAGATCAGCCGCCAGCGCGCGGATGCGCTGGGCCGAGATACCGCAGCGGTCGGCGACAGCCTCGGGCGCGTAAGACGGGTCAAGATAGCGATCGGCCATCAGGTGAAAGACGGGGCGATGCGTGATGCCTGCGGCACGGTGGGTGGCGGCAAGATCGGGCTCGACCCCGTGGCCGTTCCATGGCGCAAGCTGGCCTGTGCGCCGGTCGATCACCTGTGGCTGGCCTGCGGCATCGCGCAGGAACAGGCCGAACTGGTCGGACTTGGGGTCTTCGTTTACAAGGACCGAGGCATTGGTGAACCGCGCCAGATAGTCGAGATCGACCTTGCCCGCCTGCATCAGGCAATGCACCAGCGCGAGGATGAACAGCCCGTCGGTGCCGGGCGTGATGCCGACCCAATCATCGGCCACGGCATTATATCCGGTGCGGATCGGGTTCACGCCGATGATGCGCGCGCCACGGGCCTTGATCTTGCCGATCCCCATCTTGATCGGGTTGCTGTCGTGGTCTTCGGCCACGCCGAACAGCATGAAGAGCTTGGTATGGTCCCAGTCGGGCTGGCCGAATTCCCAAAAGGCCCCGCCCATCGTGTAGATGCCGGCGGCGGCCATGTTGACCGAACAGAAGCCCCCGTGGGCCGCGTAATTGGGTGTGCCGAACCCCTGCGCCCAGAAGCTGGTGAAGGATTGCGACTGGTCGCGGCCGGTGAAGAACGCCAGTTTTTCGGGGTGCTTTGCGCGCAGTGGGGCCAGCCAGCCGGTCGCGGTCTGCAACGCCTCTTCCCAGCTGATTTCCTCGAACTTGCCCGACCCGCGTTCACCTACCCGCCGCAAAGGCGCGCGCAGACGCGAGGGCGCATTGTGCTGCATGATGCCCGCCGAGCCCTTGGCGCAAAGCACGCCCTGATTCACGGGGTGATCGCGGTTGCCTTCGATATAGGCGACCTTGCCGTCCTTCATATGCACGTTGATCCCGCAGCGGCAGGCGCACATGTAGCAGGTCGTCTTGCGCACCTCGTCGGACACGTGCGGGGATGTGTCAAGCTGGGGCTGGTCAAGGGACATGGCTGGCTCCTTCGCGTAGCTGGTCTTGCGCCAAGAGGGTCAGCGCGTCGCGCGCGATCTGCTTTTCCTCGTCGGCGGCGATCACATGCACCGGCACCTTACCAAGAAACGCCAGATGGTCCATGATCTGCTCACGGATTTCCGGTGCATTTTCACCGATCCCGCCGGTGAAGGCCACGGCGTCAAGCCCGCCCATTGCGACGATTGCAGAGCCTGCGTGCCGTGCCGCCCAATAGCAGAAATGTTCCACGGCGAAGCGTGCGCTGTCGCTGTTTGATTGCAGCAGCGCTGCCATGTCGCTCGTGCCGCCCAAGGCGCGCAACCCGCTCTGCCGGTTCAGGATGTCGCCTGCCGCCGCGATGCCGTGATCTTTCGCAAGTCGCAGCACGGCCATGCCGTCGATGCTGCCGGTGCGGGTGCCCATGACCAGACCGTCGAGCGGGGAATAGCCCATTGAGGAGGCGACCGATTTACCATCCTTGATCGCGCAAAGCGAGGCGCCGTTGCCAAGGTGGAAGGCCAGCAGATGGTCAGGCAGCGTGTCGGCAAAGGACTGCACAAGACTTTGGTAGCTCAGCCCGTGAAAGCCGTAGCGTCGGATGCCTTTGGCCGTCTCCTCCGGCGGCAGGGCATAGGTCGTGGCGATGGCGGGGTTCGTGGCATGGAACGCCGTATCGAAACTGACGTATTGCGGCAAGTCGGGCAGCGCGTCGGCAATGGCGGCGATCCCCGCGATGTTGTGCGGATTGTGCAATGGGGCCAGCACGTTGCAGGCGCTGATCTGTGCGATGACATCGGGCGTCACACGGGTGGGGGCCGTCAGGTCTGCCCCGCCATGCACGATCCGGTGTGCGGCGGCGGTCAGGCGCTGGCCTGCGGTATCGAGCGCGTCCAACAAGGCGGCAAGGGCGCTGGCATGGTCTGCCGCGCGGATCGGTGTGTGGTCCCCGCCGGACTTGAGCAGGCCCGCGCCGCCGATTTCCGTCACTTCGCCCGAGGCCAGCCTTGCAAGGCCCCCATCGAACAGCGCCACCTTGACCGACGACGATCCCGTGTTGACGACGAGGATCATGCCCGCATCCCCGCAGCGATCGCGCCAAGTGCTGCCGAGGCGATCCGGTCCTGTGCGGTCTGCGACCGGCTGGTCAGCATGATCGGCACTTTCGCCCCCAGCACGACCCCCGCAGCACAACAGCCCATGCCCAGCGACATCAGCTTAAACAGCGCGTTGCCGGTCGTGATGTCGGGCACCAGCATGATATCGGGCTGGCCTGCAACCTCGGAGGTAAAGTTCTTCGCTGCCGCCGCCGCGCGCGAAAAGATCAGGTCGAGCGCCATCGGCCCTTCGACGATAGCCTCGGGCAGCGCGGTCTTGGCCCATGCGGCGATTAGCGCCGCTTCTCCCGTCGAGGGGATCGTGGGGACCACATCCTCGGTCGCGGCCAGCAATCCGGCGCGCGGGCGGGTGATGCCCAAGGTCTGCGCCAGCCGGACCGCGTGCGTCAGGCAGGCCTGCCGCGTGGCGACATCGGGTGCGACGTTCAGCGCGGCATCGGTCAGGAACAGCGGCCGGTCTGATCCGGGCATGGTCAGGTGGAACACATGGCCGCAAAGGCTGCCCTTGTCACGCAAGCCTGCGCTGGAGGGCAGCAGCCCTTGCAGAAAGACCGACGTATGCACCTGTCCTTTCATGATCGCATCGACACGCTCGTCGCGGGCAAGCTCGGCCGCCTTTTGTGCGGCTTGCGGTCCGGGGGCATGGATCAGCGGCAGACCGGTGATGTCCCAGCCGATCGCATCGGCGGTGGCCAGAATACGCGCCGTATCACCGATCAGGACGGGCGTCGCCAGACCCAGATCGCAGGCCTCGCGCAGGCCTTGCAGCGGGTTTGCGCCGCCTGCATTGACCAAGGCGACCCGGGGTATGGGTAGATGACGGGCCCTGTCCAGCAGGCTTTGCGGGCATCGCGCATGTGTCTGCGACAGGAACGGGTAGTCGTCGTGCATCGTCGTTGCCTCTCAGGTCAGCATCGCCCGGATCAGACCGAGTGCGGACAAAAGGAGCAAGAGCAAAACCGCTGATTGCCGGAAAGCCGCGGGCGAGGCCGCCAGAAAGCGTCGCCCGCCCAGCCAGACGCCCAAGCCCAGTATCGGAAAGGCCATCAGCGCGGCGATGGCGGTGTCCCATGTGACCAGCCCACCCATCCACAACAGCGGCAGGGTGATTAGGTCCAGCAAGGTCAGATAAACAATCATCGTTGCGCGGAACGTGGCCGCCTGCATCGGTTGGGCCGACAGAAAGGCCGCGACCGGCAGGCCGCCGATCCCTGCGCTGTTGCACATGCCCGACAGGATACCCACACTGCCATGCCCCGGCCCGCCGATCCGCCGCTGCAAGGTCCAGCCTGACAGCAGCAGCAACGCCATGAGCAGGATCACGGTGGAAATGACGATGCGGGCTGTATCCTCGCCCACCGACAGCATGACCGACACGGAAAACGGCAGCGCGACAGCCGCCCCGAGGATCAGCCAGCCCACACGGGGCCAGTCGACATGCGCCCGGATCCCGCGTGCCTGAAAGGCGGTCATCAGGATCTCGCAGGCGAAAACGACGGGGATCAGGGGCAGGGGGTTCGTCAGCAGTGCCGCAAAGGCAATGAAGATCGCGGAAAACCCGAACCCCGAATACCCGCGCACAAAGGCCGCCCCCAGCAGGGCAAGGGCCAGCAAGGCGGCCGTGCCGCTGTCCAGATCGAAAGGCATGATCACGCCGCCCCCCGCGCCAAGGCCGCCGCGATCAGACGCATGCCTTCACCGATCCGGGCCGCGGGGATCGAGGAATAGGCAAGGCGCATGAATTCCGTGGGTGGCGCGTCGCCTGCAAAGAAACGTGCGCCCGGCTCGATCAGCACGCCATCCGCCCGCAGCGCCAGCGCCAGTGCTGCGGTATCTGTGCCGTCAGGTGTTTTCACCCAGACCGACGATCCGCCCGACAGCCCTTGCCCCGCCACCACCAGCCCGCAATCCTGCAAGGCCGCGTCCAGCACCTGACGCCGCTCGTGATAGGCGCGGCTCATCCGGCGGATCAGCGCGTCGTAATGGCCCAGCGACAGATAATAGCTGACCGTGCGCTGGATATGCCCCGGCGGATGGCGCAGCACGCTGGCGCGCAAGGCGCGTGCTTCGCGGATGAATGGCGCGGGGCCGACCAGATAGCCCAGCCGTAGCCCCGGAAACAGCGATTTGGAGAAGGAGCCGACATGGATCACCCGCCCATGCGGGTCCAGCGATTTGAGCGACGGCGAGGGTGCTTTCAGGAACGACATCTCGAATTCGTAATCATCCTCGACGATGATGAAATCCTCGGCCTCGGCCCGCGCGATCAGCGCCTTGCGCCGGTCCAGCGGCATGGTCGCGGCGGTCGGGCTTTGGTGGCTGGGGGTGGTGAAAACCACGTCGATCCCGCGGGGCAGGGCCTCGGGCGGGAGCCCGTCGCGGTCCACCGGCACAATGCTCAGATGGCAGCGCGATTGCGTCAGGATATTGCGCAACGCCGGATAGCAGGGGTCCTCGATCGCGGCCCGCCTGCGGCTGTTCAGCAGCACCTGCGCCGATAGCCACAAAGCGTTCTGCGCGCCCATCGTGATCAGGATTTCATCAGGGTTCGCCAGAATGCCGCGCCTTGGCAGGGTCTGACGGCTGATGAAATCCACCAGTTGCGGGTCGTCGCCGTCATAATAATCTGCCGTCAGCGCCCCGAAATCGCGCATCCCCAGCGCGCGCAGGGCGCAGAGCCGCCAGTTGGCGGCATCGAACAGCGTCCGGTCGGCCTGCCCATAGATGAACGGATAACGGTAATTCGCCCAATCGGCGGGTTTGTCGTTGCTCAGCCCCGGCGTAAAGCGCTGGCCGATGGCGCGCGCCCAGTCCACCGTGCCTGACTGGACCGTCTGCGCCGTAAAGGCGGGCGGTTCGGGTGCGTTGTCAGACACATAATACCCCGACCGCCCACGCGAGGTCAGGTAATCATCCGCCACCAGTTCGGTATAGGCCAGCGTCACGGTGATCCGGCTGACGCCCAGATGCTGCGCCATCATCCGCGACGATGGCAATCGTTCACCGGGGCGGAACCGGCCTGCAAGGATGCCTTGCGCGACCATCTGCTGGATTCGCGCCTGCAGCGTGCCTTCGGCACCCGGATCAAGAAAAAAGGTCTCAACGGAAATCGACATGCGCTGGCCCTAGGATGTGTCCAGACTGGACTTATCCCAGAGCCAAGGCAAGCGGGTGTTCTAGCCCAGAACGCGGGTGATCGCCTGATCGACGGCGTCTGTGATCTGGTTGAGATCATCCTTGGTCGCGATCAGCGAAGGCGCGAAGAGCAGCGTGTTGTTGAACCCCGGAAGCGACCTGTTCGTGGCCCCGATGATGATGCCTTGCGCCATGCAATCGGCGACGATGGCCTGCACCTTCTTTTCGTCCAGCGGTTCCTTGGTGTCGCGGTCCACGACCAGTTCGGCACCTTGGAACAGGCCCATGCCGCGCACGTCGCCGATCCATTTGTGCTTGTCCATCAGCGCATGCAGGTTGCCCGACAGATGCGCACCCATGGCGGTCGAATTACCCAGAAGGTCCTCTTCCTCGATGATCCGCATGTTTTCGATGGCTGCCGCTGGCCCTGCCGTGCATCCGCCAAAGGTGGAAATATCGCGGAAATAGGACAGCTTGTCGGTGTCGTCCTTGAACATTTCGAATACGGTATTGGTGGTCACACAGCACGAAATCGCGGCATAGCCGGATGCCACGCCCTTGGCCATCGTCACGATATCGGGCTGGACGCCGAATTGCTGATAGCCGAACCAAGCGCCGGTGCGGCCCAGTCCGCAGACGACCTCGTCGATATGCAGCAGGATATCGTATTTGCGGCAAAGTTCCTGCACGCGTTCCCAATACCCCTTGGGCGGCACGATGATCCCGCCGCCTGCAGTGATCGGTTCAAGACAGAGCGCGCCGATCGTGTCGGCCCCTTCGGCAAGGATCACATCCTCGATCGCGCGGGCCGCGTTGGCGGCGTATTCCTCGCCCAGGGTCCCGTCCTGAGAACGGTATTCAAGGCAATGCGGCACGCGCACGAAGCCCGGCACAAAGGGGCCGTATTGCGCGTTGCGTTCGTCCTGCCCGCCTGCCGAAAGGTTGGCGATGGTGGTGCCATGATAATCGCGCTCGCGGTAGAGGATCTTGGATTTCTTGCCGCCGTAATGCTTGTGGCTGATCTGGCGGACCATCTTGAACGCCTTTTCATTCGCCTCGGACCCCGAGTTCGCATAATAGACGCGGTCCAGCCCCGGCATCTTTGCGATCAGCATTTCGGCGAATTGTGCGCCCGGAATGGTCCCGAGCGCCCCGCCGAAGAAACACATCTTGGTCACGGCGTCCGAAATCGCGCGGCCCATCCGTTCGCGGCCATAGCCGATGTTGACGGTCCAGACACCACCCGACACAGCATCGATATGTTCCTTGCCCTTGATGTCCCAGACCCGCAGCCCGCGTCCTTCGACGATGATGCGCGGGTCAATGTTTTCATAGACCTTGTGCTGGCTGATATGGTGCCAGACATGGGCGCGGTCGGCCTCGATCACATGGCCGGGGTCGTTGGCAAAGTTGAGGGTATCCATGTCCGGTAGCTCCGTTGCAAAGGATTGGTTGCAGGGCCTGCGAATCCAAGACGCGCATTACCCGTGTCGCTGTCCAGTCTGACCCGAGTTTTGCCTTGGGTGATATGACCAGATGGGGTGCATAGATATAGCCAGATGTCGGCGGGTTGTCTGCTGGCTTGTATGGGCGGGCGCTGGGCATATGATCGCGGGATGATGCTTTCCGACCTGCTCTTGTTGCTGCCGGCGTTGATCGGCTTTGCCGTGCTGGTCGCGCTGCGCCGCAGGCCGCTGCGTCCGACACCCGAAGCCAGTGCCGAGGTCCCTCGCAACGCCATCGTCGTGGACGGGTCCAACGTCATGCATTGGGGCGGCGACCCGTCGGCCAAGGTGCTGTGCCGCGTGTTGCGAGAGCTGGAGATCAAGGGTTATACGCCCATCGTCTTTTTTGATGCGAGCGTGGGTTACAAGCTGTCCGACCGCTATCTGAACGAGAACAAGCTGTCCCATGCGATCGACATTCCTGCGGCCCATATCTGCGTGGTCGACAAGGGTGTCGTCGCGGATCAGGCGATCCTTGCCTTTGCTGCCGATCACGGGCTGCGGGTGGTCAGCAACGACCAGTATCGCGACTGGCGCGTGCATTTCCCGCATCTGGACCGCAAGGGCGCGGTACTGCGCGGCACCTTTCAGGATGGCGCGGTGGTCTGGCGCAAGCCGCTAGAGCTCGTCCGGGGTTAGGCGGTAGGCCTTGCCGAAACCGCCGTTCAGGTCGATGCCGACGGGGGTCAGCCGGAACATCAGGAAGTCGGTAAAATCATAGTAAAGCCTGGCCTTGGGCACAGCGGCCAGCCATCTGTCCTTGTGCGCTTGCTTGTCGACCTGCGCGGCCTGCGCGGTCAGCGTCAGGCGCGGATGGGTCAAGGGGTCGCCCTTGTCGCCAACCTCGCCCACCAGCACGGCGCAGGCGGGTTGGACCAGCAGCGCCCGCGTATGTGTGGACAGGGTCGACACCAGCGTCAGCGCGGCGGTGTCATCCCAGATCATCCCGACGCGGGCGACATAGGGCGCGCCGGTTTCGGGATGCAGCACAGCCAACGCGCCAAAGCGGACATCCGCCAGCAAGTCGCGCACCAGCGCGCGGGCGGCATCATCGGTGGGGTTGATCGGCTCGCGTCGGGTCAAGCAAGGTTCGCCTCGGGACAGGCGCGGAAGGCTTCCATCGCGGGGCCAATCCCTTCCAGCGACACGCCCACGGTGGTGTCGCCAGAAATCGCATAGGCGCGCTGGTTGAAAGCCAACCCGTCCAGCACATTCCCGAACCCGCTGTCCGTCACCGTCAGGCTGCGGCCATCGGGGCTGATCTGGTGACGGTCGGTCTGGATAAAGATCGGACGGTCGCCCACGAAATTCATCGCGAAGGCCGGATCGTCCGACCACGTGCCATCCGGCAGGGTGATCGTGACGCTGTATTCCGGCAGGCGTGCGTCATAGGTCACGGTCACCGTGCCGTCTGCGTCCGTCAGCGTGCATATAGGGGACGGCGAAAAGTCCCATGCGCCAGCAGGCGCGGCGAGAAGGATAAAGGCGAACGTCAGGCGCATCTGTCGAAGATAGCAGCTTTCATGCAAAAACAAGAGCGTCCGGCGATGCGACATTCCGCGCCATGCCTTGCACTGTGGGCCCCGGTTTCCCATCTCGGCCTTTGACAACAAAGGAGACCTGCCATGCAATGCCCGATCGATGGAACCCAACTTGTGATTTCTGACCGCTCCGGCGTCGAGATCGACTATTGCCCGCAATGCCGGGGTGTCTGGCTAGACCGGGGAGAGTTGGACAAGATCATCGAACGCAGCGCTGCCTACACGCCGCCGCCACCGCCGCCGCCACCATCCGGCCGCGATGATCGCGGGTATGCCGACGACCGTGGCTATGGCGACAGCCGCGACCAATACGACCGCCCCCGCAAGAAAAAGCGCGGCGGGTTTCTGGAAGACCTGTTCGATTTCTGATGCGGGGAAGGGGGGCAGCGCCCCCCTTATTTCCGCCCGCCATATCTGCTTTTCCCGCCCCGCATGCCGCCACGGCCGCCCGTGCTACGGCCTGACGCGCGCGAGGCGTCGTCGACGGCCTTGTCCACCGCCTGTTGGCGCGCCAGCGGGTCGTCGGCGATGGCCAGTTCCACGGCTTCCAGACGTTTGAGTTCATCCCGCAACCGCGCCGCTTCCTCGAATTCGAGGTTTTCGGCGGCCTTGCGCATATCGGTGCGGATGCCTTCGATGACGGTCTGGATATTGCCACCCGCGCGGTCTTTGTCGATCTTGGCGGTCACGCGGTTCATGTCCACATCGCCTTTGTAGAGGCCCGCCAGAATATCCTCGACGTTCTTTTTCACGGTCGTCGGCGTGATGCCGTGTTCTTCGTTATAGGCCAACTGCTTGGTCCGGCGGCGTTCGGTTTCGTTCATTGCACGTTCCATGCTGCCGGTGATCCGGTCGGCATACATGATGACACGGCCTTCGGCGTTGCGCGCGGCCCGCCCGATGGTCTGCACGAGCGAGGTTTCAGAGCGCAGGAAGCCTTCCTTGTCCGCGTCCAGAATGGCGACCAGCCCACATTCGGGAATGTCGAGACCCTCGCGCAGCAGGTTGATCCCGATCAGCACGTCAAACGCACCAAGCCGCAGGTCGCGCAGAATCTCGATCCGCTCGATCGTGTCGATGTCGGAGTGCATGTAGCGGACGCGGATGCCCTGTTCGTGCATGTATTCGGTCAAGTCCTCGGACATGCGCTTGGTCAGGGTCGTGACCAAGGTGCGGTAACCGGCGGCGGCCACCTTGCGCACCTCGTCGAGCAGGTCGTCGACTTGCGTTTCCACGGGCCGGATCTCGATTTGCGGGTCGATCAGGCCGGTCGGGCGGATGATCTGTTCGGTGAAGACGCCGCCCGTCTGTTCCAGCTCCCACGCGGCGGGGGTGGCGGACACGAAGACCGATTGCGGGCGCATCGCGTCCCATTCCTCGAACTTCAACGGGCGGTTGTCCATGCAGGAGGGCAGGCGGAACCCGTGTTCTGCCAGCGTGAATTTGCGTCGATAGTCGCCTTTGTACATGCCGCCGATCTGGGGCACGGAAACGTGGGACTCGTCGGCAAAAACGATGGCGTTGTCCGGGATGAATTCGAACAGGGTCGGCGGTGGCTCCCCCGGCGCGCGGCCAGTCAGATAGCGTGAATAGTTTTCGATCCCGTTGCAGACGCCGGTCGCCTCCAGCATTTCGAGATCGAAATTGGTGCGTTGTTCCAGCCGCTGGGCTTCCAGGAGTTTGCCGTCATTGACCAGTTGGTTCAGCCGCATTCGCAGCTCTTTCTTGATGCCGATGATCGCCTGCTGCATCGTGGGTTTGGGCGTCACGTAATGCGAATTGGCATAGACGCGGACCTTGTCGAATGTGCCTGTCTTGGTGCCGGTCAGAGGGTCGAATTCGGTGATCGCCTCCAGCTCCTCTCCGAAGAACGACAGTTTCCATGCGCGGTCGTCAAGGTGGGCCGGCCAAATTTCCAGACTGTCGCCACGCACGCGGAAGGTGCCGCGCTGGAACGCCTGATCGTTGCGCCGGTATTGCTGTGCGATCAGATCGGCGATGATCTGCCTCTGGTCATAGGATTGGCCGGCATGGATATCCTGCGTCATCGCGCCATAGGTTTCCACCGACCCGATGCCATAGATGCAGGACACAGACGCCACGATAATCACGTCGTCGCGTTCCAAGAGCGCGCGCGTCGCCGAATGGCGCATCCGGTCGATCTGCTCGTTGATCTGGGATTCTTTCTCGATATAGGTATCCGACCGCGCGACGTAGGCTTCGGGCTGATAGTAATCATAATAGCTTACAAAGTACTCGACGGCATTGTCGGGGAAGAACCCTTTGAATTCGCCGTATAATTGCGCCGCCAGCGTCTTGTTGGGTGCAAGGATGATCGCAGGCCGCTGGGTCTGTTCGATCATCTTGGCCATGGTGAATGTCTTGCCGGTCCCCGTCGCGCCCAGCAGCACCTGATCGCGTTCGCCTGCCAGAATCCCGGCGCTGAGTTCGGCAATCGCGGTCGGCTGGTCGCCTGCGGGTTCGAAATCTGTCTGCAGCACAAAGCGCTTGCCGCCTTCCATCTTTTCGCGGGTTTTCACGTCCGGCGCAGGGTTCGCCAGATAGACGGGCGGCGTTTTGTCGGTCTGGGCATAGGCCATGGCGGGGATTCCTTTGGTTGACCTATAGTTGTTGTCTTTGGTCACTGGATCAAGGGCCACCGCTGGCCTAAGGTCCGGCCAAACGAAAGAGGTATGACCATGATTGATCCCGTGAAACTCGACCGCTTGGCCGAAGTCGCCGTGCGCACCGGCGTGAACCTGCAAAAAGGGCAGGATCTGGTGATCACCGCCCCCCTGTCGGCGATCGAACTGGTCCGCGCGATCACCGTGCATGCCTACAAGGCCGGGGCAGGGATCGTGATGCCGTTCTTCACCGACGAGGCGATCACGCTCGCGCGGTATGAAAATGCCGACGACTCCAGTTTCGACCGCGCGCCTGCGTGGTTTTACGAAGGTCTCGCCGCCGCCTACAAAGGCGGTGCCGCGCGCATGGCGATCACGGGCGACGACCCGATGCTGCTGGCCGATCAGGACCCCGCGAAGGTCGCGCGCCTGTCCAAGGCCACATCTATCGCCGCCAAACCTGCGATGGCACCCATCGTCGGGTTCGAGGTGAACTGGAACATCGTCGCCTTCCCCGGTGCCGGCTGGGCCGCGCGTGTGTTCCCCGATCTGCCAGTCGAGGAAGCGCAGGGCAAGCTGATGGATGCGATCTACAAGGCGTCCCGTCTGGATGGCGACGATCCGGTGGCGAATTGGGCCGCGCACACCAAAGAACTAAAGAAGCGTGTGCAGTGGTTGAACGACCACGATTTCGCCGCGCTGAAATACACTGGCCCCGGCACCGACCTGATGCTGGGTCTGGCGGACGGGCATATCTGGAAAGGTGGTGCCTCACCCGCACTGAACGGCGTCGTCTGCCAGCCCAATATCCCCACCGAAGAGGTGTTCACCTGTCCCCATGCCTACAAGGTCGACGGCGTGGTCTCCGCCACCAAGCCTCTCGCGCATCAGGGCAATGTCATCGAGAACATCAAGGTCCGCTTCGAGGCGGGCCGCATCGTCGAGGCGACAGCGACCAAAGGCGAGGCCGTACTGAAGGCGCTGCTAAACACTGACGACGGCGCCTGCCGTATTGGCGAGGTGGCGTTGGTCCCCCATTCCAGCCCGATCAGCCAGTCCGGCACGCTGTTCTACAACACGCTCTTCGATGAAAACGCGTCCTGCCATATCGCACTTGGCCAATGCTATGCGGATACGATCACCGGCGGGTCGGAATATTCGCCCGAGGAGCTCCAGCAAAAAGGCGGCAACCAAAGCCTGATCCATGTCGACTGGATGATGGGGTCGGATGCGGTGGATATCGACGGGATCACCAAGACAGGCGAGGTGATCCCCGTCATGCGCAAAGGCGAATGGGCGTGATGCGACACTGGCGGGGCTTGCGAAATCTCCGCCTTTTGCGCATATGACATGCAACGACGAAAGGGCCAAAGATGCGCGCACGAATCTACAAGCCAGCCAGAACCGCCATGTCCTCGGGCACCGCGAAAACGCGGTCCTGGGTGTTGGAACATGTGGCCGAAGCCGCGCGGAGCATCGACCCGCTGATGGGCTGGACCTCGTCGGCCGACACGCAGGCGCAGGTGAAGCTATATTTCGACAGCAAGGAAGCAGCGCTGGATTACGCCCGCGAACACGCAATCGATGCCATCGTGCAGGAACCTAAATCGCGCAAACCCAACATCCGCCCCGGCGGCTATGGCGAGAATTTCGCCACCAACCGACGCGGCGCCTGGACCCACTAGCGCCGTTTCCGGCTTGCCAAAAGCCCCTTTGTCGCGCGATACCGCGTCCTGACGATCTCATAGCTCAACTGGATAGAGCAGCTGACTTCTAATCAGCAGGTTCGGGGTTCGAGTCCTCGTGGGATCGCCATTCCGGCTTTCGGCTGTGACTGAGGCACAAGACTGCGCAAATCTGCACTTTTTGCTGCCCATCGTGTCAAGGCGGTTCTTCGTGTTTCTCCGTTCAGATCCTTCAAGGTAGCCAGTTCCGCTATTGTGAGCTCGCCATTCACGGCTTCCGACGCTACGCGGGCTTTGAACTCTGCGTCATGGTTCATGCTTTTCTTCAAATGCTGATCTCCTCGCTATTGGAGACTAGCAGATGTCAGATTGTTCCTTCCATGACTATCCAATTTTCAGGGAGCAGGCCAACGTGATCCGCGGGCTGTTGTATCTCGGGACTGGGTGCGATCACGGCGGTGCAGAGGTGACGCAGTGTTCTCCCGGACCACTGCAGCCTTACCGCTGATGGAAAAATGTGCGGGATTGTCGCCACAATCTTTAGCACGCTGGGTATTGGCCGGTTTCGAAGTTATGTCGACGCAACTGCAGGATTTACCACATAGTGGCCCTGTGATCACCGTATGGGCCTTCGTGATCAAAAAGAATCTTGAGCGAAAAAGCGAATCGGCCAACTGTTCGGTACATCATTTCGACATTTACCGTGGCGGAGTAGGGGTAAATTATATGATGCTGGTCTATTGTCAGTATCAATCCCTGAAGTTGGTCTCGACGAGAGGTCTCAACCGTCCGTTATCAAAGGCTGGGCTTGCAGGTCATGTATTTTCGTTCAGCCTTTGCGCTGTTGGTTAGCTCTTTACTGGTTTCATGTGATGCCGCCGACCTACAAGGCGTAAACAACGCACTGACTGCCGCGATGCCGGGATTATGTGCTTCCCAAGGGCGTCAATGGAATGGAGTTGTATGCATGCCAGCGGGAAGCGGCGGAGCTCGCGTGGCTCCAGTAAACACGACGGCCTATCGTGCCCCGGCTCCGATACCATATTCACCGCCGAGATCTGTCGCGAGCCCGTTGCCTGCAAGCACTCCGGCAACAACCAGTCCGAGTGCAAACAATTGTATATCGTCTTCGATAAACCCCAACTCGACCGCCTTTTTTAAGGGCCGAATTACGAACCGTTGTACCCGATCGGTCACAGTGCGATGGTGTGAAGCTGCCAGCTGCAGTACTAACGCCTCCTACTACAATAACTTGGAAACAGTTCGTCCGGGGGCATCAATTCCGGTCGATACAGTGGGTCGCGGTGTCAGATTTGCTGCCTGTTTTGCTCTCGATGGATCGTTAACAAACGCACCGGTATCGACAGGCAATGCGGGACAGTTTTACTGT
Organism: Yoonia vestfoldensis DSM 16212; assembly: GCF_000382265.1. GTDB lineage: Bacteria > Pseudomonadota > Alphaproteobacteria > Rhodobacterales > Rhodobacteraceae > Yoonia > Yoonia vestfoldensis. The sequence goes on along the minus strand of NZ_KB907978.1, from coordinate 703 downwards.
CGATAACCCGAGTGGCAGGCCCTTGCCTTGCCCGCTAGGTTTCGCTCTGACGCGCGCGGGCGATCTGTTCGTTCGGACCGTGCCACACCGTCTTGATGTCCACAATCCGAAGTTCGCCATTCATCGTCGTAGTTCGAAGCAACTGAGTTCTTGTGCATTTGCTGTCCATTGTTCGGGCATCGTTCTCTGTCACGCCGCACCAACTGCTGGCCCGCTATCCCGCGTTTATGCCGAGGATCGAGCTGGAGTGGAACAGGCGCTGTGTCTGGCGGGCAAGCAATGAGCGCGCTATTCGCCTTCCCGATCCGCATCGGTTTCAAGGGCATAGCGGACTGCGCGATCGCTCTGATCGAGGCGCGTATGGCACCGTCCGACGACCGTGCAGCCATTGATGCGCGGACGACGGCCAAACTGTCGTTCCCATGGTTCTAGATCTTGGCGGTGTTGATTGTCACTGAGAACTGACCCGGCAGCAGCAGAAATTGTCATCGAGAATTGACCCATGTGCAACCTTACCCCGGCTTGAATCAGCTGGGAGCACTTGGAGTGATAGACATGGGATTTTTAAAAGTTATCCGGAAATGGGCGCTGCGTGACAAGATGCCCATTCGCGAGATCGCGCGGCGGACGGGCGTGTCTCGCAACACGATCAAGAAGTATTTGCGGGAGGGGATTGTTGAACCTGCGTTTCACGCGCCAGATC